>CAZSIM010000006.1:85638-205338 GCA_964607175.1 uncultured Fimbriimonadaceae bacterium | reverse complement strand
GTCAAAAGTATAAGGAGGCGGGGCCTGCAGCACATCCTCCGGCTTAACCTGGTACCTTTGCTGGCACCAGGCGAAGGCGCACAGCCCCACCGCCAGAATTCCCATGACGAGCCTAGCCGCTGCCGCCCTGCTGCTGACTTCACAAAGCCAGGCCATCACACTAGAAGATGCCCTGCGCACAACCTTGGGCGCAGCTCGGCTAACTCCCCAAACTGCGAGGTTCGATGCCAGCATCCTGCCATTCTATCGCCAAGGAGAGTTCCAAACACCATTTGCCCAGGCAGCTTACGAAGATCCTTGGAGAATTCCCTTCCTCACGTCAGCTCCGCGAACTCAATTAAAGGGTGCCCTGGCTCGTCCCATCGAGCAGATAGGCGTTCTCAGCAGGATGCTTGGAGACGGATCAAGCCGTGAGCTGACAGGCAATCCGATTCTAAGCGCCATGGAACGCACCAAGGGGTCTGCCTCCTTGACAGCGGCACTGGAGAGGATGAAAAAGCTGGGATTGATTGTTGGCGCTGTTCCCCAGGCCACAGGCGTCCCAGAAGAGGTGCAGCGAGGCGCAGCCCTTATCATTGAAGCCAGCCTCGACGCTCACAACTATCGATCTGCCGCTTTTGCCAATGCACCAGAAGCCCAAAGCCTCTTTAAAATTGAAACAACTCAATCTTTAGCTCAGGATGATGCCGCCCTTGGCCAGAGACGCCTGGCATTTGCGCGAAAGGTAGAAATGAGCTACCTCTACTCAGCCGCTCAAGAGATTGCGGCGGCAGCGACAGAAGCTCAGAAGATCATTGGCCCCATAGGGCAGAGCGTTGACTACAACTTTCAGCTCGACACCACCTGGGGCAGAATCAGCCTTACGGGGCGAGCCCAAAACGAGCATGTCAATGCCCCTTATTTTGTGGCGATTGATACGGGAGGAGATGACCTATGGGTGAACTCCGCTTCCAATCGATCATGGGATAACTGGGTTTCAGTCTGCATAGATACGGCGGGCAGAGACACCTATGTTTCCCACTCTGGCCTCAGATCAACCAGGGTAAACGACTGGCCCAATCGAACCCAGCGCACTGGCATGGGTCCGGCAGGAGCCGCCTTTGGAGTGGCAGTTTTAATCGATGCCGATGGCGATGATGTCTACCGATCCGCTCAGCCAGGACTAGGCAGCGCCATTTTTGGCGCCGCTGTTCTGCTGGACCTCAAAGGAAGAGACAGCTATGAAGCCCTGACAGAGGGTCTTGGGTTTGGTCGTTTTGGCATTGGGATTCTTGAAGATGTTGAGGGGGATGACACCTACGAAGGCCAGAACCAAGTTCAAGGCTGCGGGTTTGTCCGTGGCGTGGGAGCTTTGTTCGATCGAAGCGGCAGCGATGTTTACCTCGCTTCCAGCACGGTTGTTGATTTCCCCAGCGCCCAGTCTGCCGAACACAATCTCAGCATGGCTCAAGGGGCAGGAGTCGGCTTTAGAGCCGATTATCTGACAGGCAAAAGCCTCGCAGGGGGGATCGGCATTTTATACGATGAAAGCGGTGATGACCGCTACGAATCAGGCGTCTTTGGCCAGGGTGTTGGCTACTGGATGGGAATGGGAATTCTCTGGGATGAAAAAGGAGCCGATTCCTACCGCACTCACTGGTACGGCCAGGGAGCCGCTGCCCATTTCTCAGTTGGAATTCTTCAGGACTTTGACGGAAGCGACACCTACTTTGGCGGCAGATTCTTAACCCAGGGGGCAGGACATGACTTCGGTTTTGGAATGTTGATCGACAACGGAGGAGATGACCGCTACACCGCCGGGGCCGTTTCTGCCGGGGCCGCCAGCGAAAATGGCATAGGGGTTCTTGTCGATGCCGCCGGAAATGACATATACGAAACAGGGGGAATTAGTCTTGGCTACTGCGCCGAAGCAGGACAGGGATCACTGCGTGAAAGAGCTTTAACCCTTGGCGTCCTGCTCGATCTCGGTGGAAAAGATGATTACCGTGGCAGCGCTCCCTGGGCTCAGAACGGTCGGCAGTCTGTCAATTGGAGACAGCAGAACAGCCTTCCTGAAGAAAGTCAGCTGGGAATCTTTATCGATCGGTGAATCGACAGAGGGCAGGAGGTGCCTGGCCCCCAGGGCTGGGCGCTCCTGCCACTCATAAGCAAACCTAAAGGCCCCAGACACGAGCTGCAAACTCGGCCTGAACCCGAAAGTCCTCTGGCCAATGTCCGTGCGCGCCTTTGCGCCACACCATCACCGGGTTTGATCCTGCCCCCAAAAGCTCCCAGACCTTAGCCGCTGCTGCGTGGGTCGCTTCGACCCCTTCTTTATTCGCCCAAAGGTCATCATCACTGCCTGTATAAAGCAGCGCTCTCGGAGCCATCAATGCCTTAAAAGAGTGAAGATCAAAGCCCATCTCTTCCTCCCTCCCAACCCACTTTTTCAGCTCCGGACTAAACCAAAAAGGAAAGTGCTCAACAATGTCACTCAGCCTTTCACCGCCTTCTGCGACATGAAGAAGACTGGCCGACCCCATGCAGCCCGACTGGTTGTCGCAGATCACGCTCAGCCTTTCATCCAAAGCGCCGGCAAGCAGAGCCGTCTTTCCTCCACGAGAATGGCCCGTCACCCCAAGACGCAGAGGATCTACGCCAGGAATATCACCAGCGGCATCAACAGTTCGGCTGACTCCCCAGGCCCAGCAGGCAATAGCTCCCGGAACGGCTCCGCCTTTATCTGCCATCGCCCTTCTCAGGCCGCTTGACCCTAGACTGGCATCGTCGGGTGCCAGCTCCAAGCGGTTGAAGGCCAGCACCCCTATGCCTCTTTGATTAAAGTCAAAAATGACCTCAGGCGTCATGCCATCCCAGCAGGCATCCCCCCAAATCATGCAGGGATGAGGCCCGGCACCTTCTGGCAGATAAGCCCTCAAAATAAAACTGGCGGTCGGCACAGTTTCAGACCAGATACGGTGCCATCCCCAGCCAAGCGGTTCTGCCCTGCCCAGAGCATGAGGAGTCCTGCCAAAACATTCATCCAGCAGCCATTTAACAATCTCTAATCTCCGCTCCCGCCACTCATTATGAGAAGTGACAGGGCGGCCATCCGAAAAGGTCAAAACATCAGGCAGGGCAGGCACCGCTTCAGCCTCTGCCCAAAATGGCATCCATCGCGCGGCTGGTGTTGGCGCACCGCACCTCTGGATAGAAACGGTAATGAGGAATCAGCTCTGCCACCAGGGGCCCCTGGAAGCCGATTTCTTCAATAGCCGCCACAACTTCAGGCCAGTTCACATCGCCTTCAAGCAGGTCAACAAAGCCTTCGGCAGTGCCGACAGCCCTGCGAAAATCCTTAAAGTGGATGCCTGCAACCCTATCGCCAAGGGTGCGGATCCACTGCTCAGGGTAGCCCCATGGCAGACAGTTGGCTACATCGACATAGGCTCCTAAATGGTCCGAACCAAACGAATCAATAAAGTCGGCCATTTCAACTGGCGTCAACAGAATCTTGTTCCAGACATTTTCGAGAGCCAAAGTCACTCCCGCTTCTTCTGCGATAGGCAGAACACGATGCAGGCCCTCTCTGGCATGAGACATGATCTTGTCAATCGGCTGGACCGGCCTTTCGGGAAGAAAGAAGACATCAACGGCCCCGATAATGGTCAGGAGCGACCTGCAGCCAAGCCAGCCTGTAATGCGAGCCATTTTTCCGAGCTCATCCTGAGCCTTGGCGCGCACTTCTGAGTCTGGATCACCGAGCGAGGCTCCCCAGTAAAGACCGCTGGCGACACTTGCCACCTTGACTCCCGCCTTTTCTGCCTCAGCCACATAGTCTTCGCATTGAGCCTGGGTGGCTTCAGGAGTAAGGGCGCCTTCGCCCCCTACACAAAGCTCAATGGCCTCAAAGCCATCTCTCTTTGCCTTTGCGGCGAAATCCGCGACAGAAAGGCTTCCGTCAAATCCGCCGGGGTAGCTCCAATAGTTGATCGACTTGAGGTTGGTCAAGGCCATAACAGCTTATTTTGCCTTAATCGGAGCCATTTCAAGCCAGTTGAGGCCCACCTTAGCATCAACCTCCACCGGAACATCATCCAGCACCAAAGCTTCTTCCATCACCTGCCGGATGGGCTCCACCAATGACCTGTCTCCCGCCGGGATTTCGAACACCAATTCGTCGTGGACCTGCAGCAGCATGTCCCACCCCTTATCCGCCAAGAGGGGTCTGACCTTTATCATTGCCAGCTTTATCATGTCGGCTGCTGTGCCCTGAATGGGAGCGTTCATAGCCTGTCGTTCGGCGTACTTGCGCATGGTGCGGTTAGCGGCATGAATATCGGGAAAGTGGCGGCGGCGGCCCCGCAGAGTCACAGTGAATCCTTTTGATCTCGCCTCTTCCACCACGCTTTCTGTAAAGGCCTTAATCTTGGGGAAGCGTTCGTTGTACTGCTTAATCAGGCTGTTGGCTTCGCCTTGACTAAATCCTTCGCCCAGCTGATTCGCCAAGCCAAAGCCAGAAACACCGTAAAGCACAGCGTAGTTCAGCATCTTCGCCAGCCGCCTCTGCTCCCTGCTCACAAGATCCTCTGTAATGTCAAACATGAGGGCCGCAGTGACTGTGTGAACATCTACCCGCTTCTGAAACGCCTCAACCAAGTTTTCATCTCGGCACATGGCCGCAAGAATACGAAGCTCAATCTGAGAGTAATCCAAAGAAAGCAGCTCCCTCCCCTCGGGAGCCCCAAAGGCGCGTCGGATCTGACGGCCCAGCTCGGTGCGAACAGGGATATTCTGCAGGTTGGGTTCGTTGCTGCTAAGGCGCCCAGTTGCTGCAACCGTTTGGTTGAAGCTAGTATGAATTCTGCCATCTGCGCCAATCATTTTTGGCAGAGCATCAGCATAGGTCGACTTGAGCTTGGTCAGCTCGCGATAGGTGATAATCTTTCCTGCCAGGGGCACTGTCGGAGCCATTTCTACAAGGATTTCTGCCCCAGTAGCCCACCCAGTCTTTGTCTTGCGTCCCCCAGGCAGAGCCATTTTCTCAAACAAGATTTCGCCAATCTGTTTGGGTGAAGAGATGTTGAACTCCTGCCCTGCCAGCTCCCAGACTGTTTTTTGAGCGGCAGTAATCTCAACTTCCAGCGAGGCGGAAAATTCCTTGAGCATTGAGGCTGAAACCTGAATTCCCAAGTTCTCCATCTCGGCCAAGAGAGGAATGAGAGGCAGTTCAATCTCTTTTTGTACTGCTGTCTGAGACTCCTTCTCAAGCCTCTCTGTCATCGCCTTGTCCAGCAGCAGCAGCCCTGCAGCCGTCCCTGCTCCGCTGGGAACAGCAGCATCATCCAGCCAGGCAGAAAATAGGTTCGGCAGATCATAGGTGCTGCGGCCAGATTGTAGGACGTAAGCCGAAACCATCACGTCGTTTTTAGGCGTGGCTCCCAGCTTTGTTAAACGATGGTATAGACCCTTTAAATCATAACCAACCACTTGGTTGGCTTTTTCTTCCAAAAGGTTAAGCACTGCGTCATATTTAAGCGGCCTCACCTCGCTGTCTTTTGCTATCCACCAAAGCTCTGGCTCATCGGTGGAAAAAAGATCCGCCTGCCCCCCTTTCTCCTGGGGATGAATAGCAAAGGGGCTGGTGCCCAGCCATTTCTTTAGCAGAACACCGCTTATCTCAGGCAGTTCTTCAAATTTTATGGTCTCCTGCTGAATCTCAACCCCTGCCGTGCTGCTCTTCTTCTCATCACCTTCAATTCCGGCGAAATCATCTATGCTCGGTTCGCCCCCTATAACGTAGCGGCCAAAGGCTTTATCCATGCGTCGGACCAGGCTTTTGAACTCCAGGTCCAGCAGGGCCTGCTTGGCTTCTTCGAGGCCCGTGGGTGTGACTGTGTAGCGACAGAGATCAAACTCCATCGGCACGCTTCGATCGATGGTCACCAGCTTCTTGCTCAAAACCATTGCCTCAATGGCAGGTTCTATCTTTTTGCGAAACTTGGGTTCGACTTCTTCGATTCTGTCAACTATTGATTCTACAGAACCGAACTGGTCAATCAAGATTTTTGCCGACTTCTCACCGATGCCAGGAACGCCAGGAATATTGTCGCTCGAATCCCCCGCCATCGCTTTATAATCACGAATCTGGTCTGGCTCAAAGCCATAGCGCTCCCTCACCTCCTCCGGTCCATAACGCTTTGGAGGCACTGGTCCGTTCTGCGGCATAAGAACATTTGTAGTCTCAGTGACCAGCTGAATCGAATCGTGGTCACCCGTAAAAAGCAGAGTCTCCCACCCTTCCCGTTCTGCCCTTAGCGAAAGTGTGCCGAGAATGTCATCCGCTTCGTAGCCTGTAATCTCGCAGATGGGAATATTCAAATCTGTCAAAAGCTCTCGACTTAAAATCAGCTGGCTTACCAGCTCATCAGGCGTCTCTCGTCTCCCTCCTTTATATTCGGGAAAGTCAGCATGGCGAAACGTTTTGCCCGGAGCATCAAGGGCTACGAGGATCTGATCGGGACGGGTGCTCTCATCTCCGAAAAGGGAGAAGAGCATGTTCAAAAACCCGAAAAGCGCGTTGGTGGGGCGGCCATCGCTGGTGCTCAACATGCGGCTTCCGTAAAAGGCTCGGAAGAGCAGGCTGTAGCCATCGATAATCACCAGTCGCTGACGGGACATGTCCAGCCAGGGTACCCGGCTGTAAAAGTATTGAGGACCTTATAAACTTCCGGTCAGACAGCCGACCTGAACAGGGCTGTCAGGGGTCTATTTCTAGTGGTGCTTCCAGCTGAAGAAACAGCTGGAAGCACCACACCACTATGGTCAATGTCCGCCAGAAGCATGAGCAGCCCCGGACTGTGAGGCTTTAGCGTCCGACTGCCCTCTTAGGTCCGGCCGAATAGCAGCGGCCTGTTCTCGTGGAAGCAGGAAGTGAGCTTCACGGTCTGCTGCAAACCCGCTGGAAGGCAGAGATCCCAGTTCTGATGTATTGCGCTGGAATGGCAGAAGCACTGTCACACGTCTATTGCTGAAGTGGTTGGGGTCTTCGGGTTTTCTTGGCTGGGTTGCGGCCAAGGCCTCCACCCCCGCAATCTGACTTTCTGGCAGACCGCTGGCCATCATTATCCGCCGCACCGCATTGGCTCTCTGCCCCGAAAGATCATAGTTATCCAGCCCTTTGCCATTAAAGGGGCGAGCATCTGTGTGGCCCTGAATTTTGATATCCCGCTTCATCGAGGTCAAAATCTTTGCAACCTTGGCAACAACAGATTTTGCCTGGGGGCGCACCTCGGCACTGCCAAGAGTAAAAAAGACCTCTCCCTTCTCTTCATTCTCAACAAATTCAATCACCAGGCCATCATTGGTAACCCTCAGCTGCATCTTGCCTTCTTTTAGCAGCTTGGCAATCTGAGGGTCGTTCTGCATAGCCTTGCTGATGCCAGCTTCCACTTGGCTTTCAGCATCAGCGGCCAGAGTCCTGGCTCTTGTGCTGCCCGAATCACCCTCTCTTGTGTGACGTGGCCCACCTGGCTTAAGCAGATTGATCGGCGTATTGGGCGGATTTTTACCAAACCCCATGGGATCGTTGAAGTAAGCCTGTATCACCGACCTGTCTTCTGGGCTAAGGCCAACCAGCCACATAACCAGAAAGAAGGCGAACATAGCCGTCATAAAGTCGGCAAGGGCAATCTTCCATGCGCCTCCATGGTGGCCATGGGCAGCCTTTCTTACCTTCTTAATGATAATCGGGGTGCCGTCTTGCATTAGGCTGCCTCTTTCTGCTTCACAGCGGCTTCGAGCTCAGCGAAACCTGGCCTAAGACTAGGTTCGATATTGCGCCTCGCAAACTCAACACATGTAATAGGAGATTCGCCGCGGGCGAAGCTGAAAAGAGCATGACGGATGCAGTTCATGTACATTCCGTCGGCATGAACCTTGTTGGCGATGGCCTTAGCCAAAGGAGCAAAGCCAACATAGCCCACAAAGATTCCAAAGAAGGTGCCAACCAGGGCCGCAGCAACAGACATGCCAATGGCTTTTGGATCGCCGCCGATCTTGCCCATTGTAATGACAACACCCAAAACGGCAGCGACGATTCCGACAGCAGGCATCGCGTCAGCAACGTTCTGAATCGCATCAGCCGGCTTCATTTCTTCATGGTGGGCTGTCTCAAGGTCAAGCTCCATCATTTCAGAAAGGTCATGTGGCCCTACTGCGCCTGTAAGAATCACTTTGAGTGTGTCGCAGAAGAAGTGGACAGCATGATGGTTGCTGATAAAGGTGGGAAACCTGCTGATGATATCGCTTGCTTCAGGATTCTCAACATGCTTCTCCAGCCCAAGAAGGCCTTCTTTTCGAGCAACGCTAAAAAGCTGATACATCATGCGCAGCAGATCGACATAAGCCTGTTTTGTGGGATCTGGCTTCAAGATTCCGATGACAGCCTTAATCGTCAAAGTAAGGCCGCTAAGCCCGTTTGAACCTAAAAAGATTCCAAATGCGGCTCCACCCAGAATGATAAATTCTGTTGGCTGAATAAGAATGCCAATGTTGCCGCCGTGCATGGTGTAGCCCAGCAGCGTTGCGACAGTTCCAATAATGATCCCGATGAATGCGAACATCGTCCGTATACGGCCCCGGACAAATCCGGGAGGCCCTCCTAGCCTTGCTAGAATTCTCGGCGAGTGCGAACCCAGGTCAGCCCAGCATTGCTGCTGGTTCGTGCATTTTACGGGGCTATTGGCACAAAACCAATCTGGTGTAGAGTTTGTCGAAAGATGGGAATCGATGCGGCCAGCCTTGCCTTTCTGCTCGCCCTGCTTGGAGGCATGATCCTTCTTGCTGAGGCCGGCGCAGCTCAAGTACGAAAATCGGGAGAAGCCACCAAAGGCGGCCTTTTCGAATCATTCCTCTTCATCCTGCTCGGACTCCTGCTGACTTGCGCCTTTGCCGATGCTTCCGCCCGCCTAAAAGACAAAAGCAGCCTCGTTATTCAGGAAGCCAATGCCCTCAGCACAGCAGCCTTAAGATTAAGCCTGCTTGCAGACCCCACCTTTTCACGGGCATCCCTGAAAGACTACATTCAAACAAGGCTGGTTTACGGGTCAAAGCTCGGGACAAGCTCACTGCATGATTCCTGGATCGCAGGTCAGGCATCGCAGTCTGATCTGTGGAAGACAGTCCTTCTTTCCATTGACCCAGAGGATAAGCAGTCGCCCGCCGCGCTGGTTCTGCCTCCGCTCAACGATGCCTTCAACTATGCCAACAAAAGGCAGGCCATAAACCAGGTTCATCTGCCTTGGCCCCTAGAGGGAACCCTGATCCTGCTTGCCCTTTTCTGCTCTTGGGTCACAGGCCGTCTTCATCCAGAATCCAAGACATCACAGAGAATCACTCGATTTTCCCTTGCCTTCGCCTGCAGCCTCATTCTGTTTATGATCAAAAATCTTGATTCTCCTCAACTGCAGCTTATTCAGTCAGCGGAGTCGGCCAGGCAGATGAATGAAACAATGAACAGCCTTATAGAGATTCAGGAGAGCCTCCAGCAGCCTTAAAGAAAACTACAGATTCTCAAACGAGAGGGAGAAGTAAACTAGACACATGCGTGCACTTTGGCCAGCAGCTTCAGGCTTTGGCATTCTCATCTTGGGCATTGTCCTTCAACCCACCATTCCTGCCCTGCTCAAGCCTCATGTGCAGACTCTAACCGATGCCAAGTCGCTGACAGGCAAAGCCACCATGACTCCTATTGGTGGAGCCGCCTCGCGATTCAGCTTCACCTATTCTAAAAGCGGCAGCTTTAAAATCGAAAGCACCGAGGGAAGCGTCACTTTTGACGGAAAAACGCTGACTGAGTATTCAGCTGCAAGCAGAACCTACAAGGTGATTCCCGCTGAACAAGCCGACTGGAAGAAGGCAGTTTCAGAGCCAAGAGTCTGGGCATGGAGCGCATTTTTCAACCCTGCCCTCATGGGAGAAGTCGCTTCTGCCACCAAAGGTCGTTCCCGCACCATTTCAGGCCAGGCTCTCACAGAGCTGAGCTTAAGATTCACGGGAGCTCCCACCAAGCTTGTCACCCTGCTCACGGATAACAAAGGTCTTGCCAAAGGCTTTACCTACAAAGAAGGTGACAAGGAATCTATCATCCTCACCCAGGAGCTGACTGTGAGCGCCGTTGAACCGGAAGCCAGCCTCTTCGTCTTCGTTCCTCCTGCCGGAGCCACTCTCGCCAAGATCGATGAACCTGGCACATCCAGCCCCAAGTACGCGGATGTGCAGGCGATCTTAACACGTAACTGCATGCCCTGTCACAACTCGCAAAACCGACGTTCTGGCTACGACCTCACCAATTACGAAGCTGTTACTGGCAACGCTATGGGAGTGCGCCCCAGCAGTCCAGACGACAGTATGATCCTTAAATCAGTTCGCGGCTCCGGCGCCAAACTCATGCCGCAAGGCCGCCCGCGATTGAGTCAGAACGATATTGATACGATCGCCAACTGGATCAAGGCTGGCGCCAAGAAAGATTAACTTTCTGCCAGAGCTCAAAAGAAGCCTCCCATTGCAAGCAGTTTCCGGGAGGCTTTTCGCTTTATATCAGCGCTCTAAAAAGGCAGACGGCAGGAGTAATGAACTCGATCGCTCCTTTTTCTGGGGGGGTCGAGCGTGTAGGCTTCAAAGACTGTGATCTCTTCAAAGCCGGCATCCTTCAGAAAGCCGACCACTTCTTCTTGAGGGTGAGCCCTCTGAATGTGAACTTCATTAAAAGTTTCCTCACCTCTTTTAAAGGACATTTCCACTCTAATAATCCGCGATTCAGCATCGTAGTTTCCTTTCCATTCGTACTGAATTTTTGCTTTTTTGCGAGTGTCCGATTGATCAAACATCTGCTGCTCAAAGGCATAAGCCGTATTGAGATCGAAGATAAATGGACTGCCCGGAAGGAGGTGCCTGGCAGCACACTTAAAGGCCATTGCCAGACGTTTAGGGTCTAAAATGTAGTTGAAGCTGTCAAAAAAGCTGCAGGCAGCTTCAAATTTTACGCCTAAATCAAAGTCGCTCGCATCGGCAACGTGGTAGGCAATGTCCAGCTCCTTCTCTGCCGCCTTCATCCTGGCCGATTCGATCATGCCCGGGCTCAGGTCCAAGCCTGTCATGGCAAAGCCATCCGCTGCCAAAAGCTCACAAATCGTTCCTGTGCCGCAGCAGATATCTAGAATCTCTTCGGGAGATGAATCCATCTGGGCGAAAAGAAGCCTCAGGTAGCCCGCCCACATATCGTAGGGGACCTGTGACATAAGAATGTCGTAATGGGGAGCCAGAGGCCCGAAACTCGTCAAACCAGAGTAGATTATGCCCTCTGCTTCTTCTGCGCCCGGGCACGAATGATGATGGCGACCGAGTTAAGCAGCAGCAGAGTCCCCATAAGAACAATGATTGCAGCCGCTGCACCTTGACTGAAGTGAACCTGCCCGTTAGGCCGCGCCGCCCAATCGAAAATCTGCAGAGGCAGAGCAGTGTAGGCCGAGTTCAAATCTTTAGGCAGATTAGTTACCAATGTAGCCGCCCCGACAACAATCAAAGGAGCAGTTTCACCGATTGCCCTGGAAATCGAAAGGATGATTCCGGTCAGGATTCCTGGCAGAGCGTTGGGCAGTACCATGCGCCATACCATTTGGCCCTGAGTGCTGCCCAAAGCCAATGATCCTTCCCGAAGAGACTGGGGCACAGCCCGGATAGCTTCTCGTGAAACAAGAATCACTGTAGGAAGGATAAGCAGTGACATGGTAAGGGCGCCAGCCAGAATCCCTGCCTCCATCCCAAACATCTCCCTGAAAATCGCCAGGCCCAGCATGCCAAAAACAATGGATGGAACGCCGCTGAGATTGTTGATATTGACTTCAATAAACTGGCTGAAACGGCTTCTGCGGTCGGCAAACTCTTCAAGATAAACCGAGGCGGCTACGCCAAAAGGAATGGTGAGACTGCCGCAGATAATCACCAAGACGGCGCTGCCTACAAGGCCAGGAAAAATCCCCCCTGGCGGCTTGATCAATTCTCTCGGAAAACTGGTGATGAAAGACCAGTTCAGCATCGAAAACCCTTGGGAAAAAATGCTTAAAAGCAGAATGAGCAGGAGGACAACCGCAGAAGCTGCCGCAAAAAAACAAAAAGCGCCAAAAAGCGTGCTCTTCATCCTCCGCTTTGCAGAAAGACTTCTTCCAGCAGCAAAGCTCATCAGCCTCCCACCCTCCTAAACTTCTTAACAAATCGCTGGGCCACCAGATTAAGCCCAAGAGTGACAAAAAAGAGGGTGGCGCCAACAGCAAAGATTGTCTGATATGCAGGGTCACCCCTATCAAGATCCCCCTTGCTTAGATTGACAATAGTTGCTGTCATCGTCTGGATCGCACCAGCAAAGTTCCAATCCATTGTGGGACGGTAGCCAGCAGCCAGGGTTACGGCCATTGTCTCGCCAATCGCACGAGATACAGCCAGGATGAAGCTGGCCACGATTCCTGATAGTGCGGCAGGCACAACTATCTTCATGGTCACCTCCGATTTAGTGCTGCCCAACCCATAGGCGGCTTCTCTCAATCCGCTCTGGACTGCAGTCAAGGCATCCTCACACATTGATGAAATCAAGGGCAGAGTCATAATGCCGACGACAATCGCGCCGGCAGCAGCATTCTGAAAATCAACTCCCCACCCCAAGCCTCTTAAGGCCGGAGTGACGGTCACCAAAGCAAAATAGCCGTAAACCACAGTAGGAACGCCAGCCAAAAGCTCGAGGGTTGGCTTCAAAATCTGCTTCACCCGAATGGGGGCGTACTCGCTGAGATAAATGGCCGAAAAAAGTCCAAGAGGAACACTGATTACCAGGCTTCCCAAGGTGATCATCAAGGTGCCGGTAACAAGGGGAAGAACACCGTACTTAGGCTCGTAAGCATTGGGCTGCCAGGTAGTTCCAAAAAAGAACTTGTCAGGTCCGGCAACATCCCTAAAAAAAACAAAAGCATCACTAAGCAGGACGTAAAGAATTCCCGCTGTAATTAGGATGCTGAAAAGAGCTGCCCCAAAGCAAAGCAGCTTGACCGCCCCTTCACTGAGGCGGCCAAACGTCATTTTTTTAGCGAGGCTGGAAACTCCGCCCTGCTTGAATTGATCCTGGCTTTGCACGATCTTATGCCGGTGCTGAGTCTACTCTTTGGCAAGAAGCTCGCTGAGCTTCGTTCCTACTGAGCCGGCAAAAACGGTCCCAGTCGTTCCTGCTTCCAATCGGCCAAGAACCTTGGCGTAGAGCTCGCTGGGGAGAGCAACGTAGTTGGTGGCCGAAACTGCCTCGCTGCCTTCCTTTAGCGTGAACTCTAGGAACCCTTTCACTTCAGGTCGATCGAGAGCCTTTTTGCTGACATAAAGCATCAGAGGCCGTGAAAGCGGAGCATAGCTGCCATCGACGATCGCGGCTTCAGAAGGAGCAACTGCCCCAGTGCCAGAGTCCACAGGGACGACCTTGATCTGCCCCTGGTTCTGCATGACGTAGGCGTAGCCGACATAAGCAAAAGCGTTCTTGTTATTGGCGACTCCAGCAATCATGGTGTTGTAGTCGTTGTTCTGCTGGTAGTCCTGTCGGCTGTTCTTCTTGTCGCCGTTGATAACCTCGTTAAAGTATTCATAGGAACCGTGGTCACTGGTTGGTCCAAAGAGCTGAATGGGCTCTTTCGGCCAGGAAGCATCAACATCACTCCACAGCTTGACAGTGGAATCCTTGTCCCAGATCTTCTTTAACTGAGCGGTGGTAATGCCTGTCACCCAGGTGTTTTCTTTGTTGACGACAATGCTGAGTCCGTCGTAGGCAATGGGGAGTTCAACGAACTCAACGCTTCCATCAGCGCAGGCCTTCATCTGGTCATCACTGATCGGTTTTGAGGCCGTGGCGATATCGAGACCGCCGCTGGCAAACTTCTTGAACCCGGCTCCCGTGCCAGCCTGACTGACCGACATGGAGGGAGAGTTATCTCCAAGCTTCATCTTGTAGCTTTCAACAAGAGCCGCAGCGATTGGATAAACGGTGCTGGAACCATCAATCTTGATTTCCCCACCGGAGGTTCCTTCCTTAACGGCGCCAGCTGATCCAGAACCACAGCCGGCAAGAATTAGTGTTCCAAGAAGTGCTCCGGAAAGAAGGAGAGAAAAATGCTTCATTTAGCTGATCCTCATTGCTGGCCCGCTGATTGGCAAAGCCTTAAACGCGAGTTTACGAGCAAATGTTAAGAGAATGTTAAGAAGCTGGACTATCGGGAAAAGAGGCGTTTTTCATGGTGGGACCTTGCGCCATCAGCCCCCGATCAGCGGCTATGGACCCAGCCAGAGCACCACAGCCGCCGCCATTTCTTTCTCATGAGTGATGGTCACCATCCAGACACCTTCGGGTTTATTAACCCTGGGCTGGCCAGTTTCATCGGGAAGAATCTCTATCTCCCTAAAGGTCTTAACCCCAAAGCCAGTCTTCATTAAGGCTTCCTTAGCCGCCCATCTGCCTGCCACAGATTCTGGAGTCTTAACAATTCGCTGCTCGCTTTCAGTCAAAACCTTTTCGATAAAACCAGGCTTTTCCATCGCTCGACGGATCCGCCCCACCGAAACGAGGTCCATTCCTATTCCTTTAATCGTCATGGCTAGGCATCGGTTGGGTTCGAGTTGGCTTCCTGCAGCATTTCAGCCAGGTCGATCAGCTTAATCTCATCTCCACCCGACTGCTGCTTCAATCCTGCATCCAGCATGATGCGGCAGAAGGGGCACGAGACAGCGACTGTCTTAGCGCCTGTAGCCATCAACTCCTCAGCTCTTCTGCTGCTCGGCCTTTGGTTTGGTTCTTCCTCCATCCACATTCGGCCGCCGCCTGCACCACAGCAAAGGGTCTTGCGTCCATGATGTTCTGGTTCTGCCAGCACCTGAGGGCCGCCGGGAGGGCTCATTGCCATTCGCACCAAAGCAGGTTCATCGCCGTTCAAATGGCTTTCTTCACCCACCAAACGCCGAGGGGCATCGCTTTCTCCATTAACTCGGGCAAGGTAGCAGGGGTCGTGGTAAGTAACTTCCCCTTTGGCCAAAGGAACGGGACGCAGCTTCTTCTGCTGAATCAACTCATCCAAAAGCTGGGTGTGGTGGACAGCCTCTATTTGAGGGCCAAACTGATGATATTCGTTCCTAAAAGTGTTAAGGCAGTGAGGACAGGCAGTGACAACTTTTTTAACCTTGTATTTTGCGAAAGCGGCGTGATTGATGCCTGCCTTCTCTTGGAAGAGGAACTCATCTCCCATTCGGCGAGCCGGATCTCCGGTACAGGCCTCTTCTTTGCCAAGACAGGCAAACTTGACCCCTGCCTTTTTCAACAGACCAGCCACTGCCTTTGTGGTCTTGACGGCTTGGGGATCGGTCGATCCGGCACAGCCCACCCAAAAGAGATAATCGAACTCAACTCCGCTGCGGGCGAGAGGAATATCCAAGCCCTTCATCCACTCTTCTCTCGTGTCGGCCTTCTGCCCCCAAGCGTGAGAAGTGCTGCCGACCTGCCTAAGAAGCACCGCGCCTGTTCCTGATAGAGAGCCTTCTGCCACCAAAGACCGCCTGGCATCAACAATTAGGTCAACGTGCCGGATAAGAACAGGGCAGGCTTCGACACAGGCGTTGCAGGTTGTGCAGGCCCACAGAGCTTCTTCTGTAACCGCAGCGGGAACAGCCTCATCTGTCCGAATGGCTCGATGAAGATCCTGAATCACCTGCTTGGGGTTAAGCGGCTTGCCAACGCCATGTGCTGGACAGACTTCGGTGCATCGTCCACACTCCATGCAGGCATCCAGGCTCATCAGATGCCAGCGCGAATAATCTCTGGCATCAGAAACCCCAATCTTGCCTGTCTCTTCAACAGACTCCATAGAAACTGGCTTCAGTTCTCCTAGCGGCTGGTTTTCCCTTCCAGCAGCAGTCAGAACAGCAATAACTATATGCCTCAGCCTCATCTGAGGCAGAACAATAAAGAAAGTGCAGACCAGCAGGGCATGAACCCACCAGATAAAAATGTAGGCAGGCGGACTGAGAGGAGGAAGCACCTGACTGATGGCATAGCCAATGGGTGCAGCCGAATCCCAGGGTCCTGGCTTTGCCGCCATTCTGGCAGCCTCTACAAAAAAGCCTGTAAAGCCTAAAGTCAGCAGCAGTGCCAAGGCGGCTAGGTCGCGCCAGTCGTGGCTAAGAGGGTTTCTGCTCCACTTTGGCCGCTTTGTTTCCTCATCAACAAGGGGAACGCCATGCTTCTTTATCATCTGCAGGCGACGAACAAGAGCCCAGGCCACGCCAATGGTATAGACCAGCCCCATGATGTCGAAAACAAACTCATAGACTAGGTAGTAGCCGCCTTTATGGAAGTTTGGCAGCCCGATCATGGGGCCGTATTCGGCGATGCTGAGCAGGGTTGTGGCCAGCATAAGAGCCAAAAACCCGTAAAAAATCATCAGGTGCATGGGAGCGCCATCTTTGGGGCGGCTGCCCTGAACCTTTTTCTGCCCCAGGATGAAAGTAAGAACGCTGCCGATCCAATCGGCTCTCCAAGAGATAGGCTGCCCTTTACGCCAAACCCTTGCCTTCTCCAAAATCTGCCAGATCATCCAGCCCAAGCTGGCAAAAATAAGCAGATAAAAGAGTCCCTTCTGCCAGGCAGGCAGAAAGAGGTACGTCTCCCTTGTCGCATCCACAGGGTCAAGTGTGGCCGATCGGACGCCTTAGGTGCCAGATGCGGGATAGTCTGCGCTTAAACTGTGGCCACTAATAGATTCTGAGATCTTTCGTCCAGCTTGTCGGTATCGGCTATTTCAAACCTGTTGCCATGCACGTCAATAAGCAGCAGCTGACGCGGCCCCATCCACTGAGCATTTTCCTGCAGGCTTTGGGTGATAAAGTCCTTCTCACCCCTGTCTGTAATGACCCGCCAGTAGGTTGAACCGAACTCAGTGCTGACATAAACGATGCTGAGAACCCGCGCTGTCAGATATCGCTTGTCCAGTTCTCCCAAAAGAATCTCTCTTGATTCCTGCGGAAGAGTCTGGGGGGCATCAACCATCAGAATTTCCTTGTCTTTCGCATCAAGCAGAGCCAGATATTGGCCTGGATAGCTAAGAGGAGAAGCCCAGACTGGCTTGACATCCAGCCAGCATTGATCTTCAGTTTCCAGCCTTAATCGGCCTTGGGGTTGGTAAAAAAGTCGCAGGGTCGTCCTCCTACCGCTTCATCCTGGCACCCTGTTCAGAATTGTTCAAGGCAGGGAGGGGCAAATGGTCCGAAATGATTTCTGCCAAACTGCCCCAGACCTAAGGGACCCTAGCCAGCCCTGCCTTTTCAACTGGGCTACACTGAACTCATGGCCGTCAAGAGGCTGCCGGACTGGCTGACGATTCGGGTTCCCCGACCTGACACGATCAAACACGTCGAACAGATGATGAGGGGGAAAAACCTTCACACTGTCTGTGAATCGGCCCGGTGCCCCAACCTCCCCGAATGCTGGTCTAAAAAGACCGCCACTTTCATGATTCTGGGCGACACCTGCACGCGATCATGCGGGTTCTGCGCCATCAAGGTAGGCCGAGGCGAGGATGTAGACATTTTTGAGCCAGCCAATGTCGCTAAAGCCACAGAAGAGCTGGGCCTCAAGCATGTTGTTGTCACTTCTGTGGCTCGCGATGACCTGCCAGATCAGGGTGCTGAGCAGTTCGCTTCGACCGTGCGTGCCATTCACCGCCGACAGCCCGATGTGATTGTTGAGATTTTAACGCCAGACTTTCGAGGCCGAGAAGATTTGATTCGAATCGTCTGCCAGGCTCACCCCGAAATCTACAATCACAATATCGAAACTATTGAAAGGCTGCACACCATTGTTCGCCCCTCTGCCAAATATGCCAGAACAATGCAGCTTCTAAAGTTTGTTAAGGAAGTTGATCCTACGATTTACACCAAATCTGGCCTTATGCTCGGCCTAGGAGAATCAAAAGATGAAGTGGTGCAGACACTTAAAGATCTGCGTACTCATGATGTTGATGCCGTTACAATTGGTCAATATTTACGACCCACAATGAAGCATCTTCCGGTTGTTGAATATGTGCATCCGGATGTCTTTGCCGAATACGAAACTATTGGTCAGGAACTAGGATTTGCCTTTGTCGCTTCGGGGCCATTTATACGAAGCAGCTACAACGCCATCGCATTTAGCGAAAAAGTTATGAAGGAAAGGCTTGATCGTCTGGATGCGAAGGCTGCCAAACTCAACGCCCTGCCAATGGTGGATTAACAGCAGATCTTCCCAGGACTCTTTGACCTTAGTCCCGAGCTTTTTAACTGCTCAAATCATAATAAGTAAAGTCAGTCGAGGAGCGCTGCAAACTCAGCAATGAGGACCAGGCTCGACATGCCCCGCAAGGGGGACAAAAACGGCGCTCGCAGGGTTCCGCCTGCGAGTGCTTTTTAGTGTTCGGACACGACGGAATCCAGTGAATAGGACCGTGATCATGAACACAATGAACCCGATCAAGACAGACTATCATGTCGCCGATCTCAACCTAGCCGATTGGGGCCGCAAAGAGATCAAGATCGCCGAGCACGAGATGCCTGGCCTTATCGCCATCCGCGAAGAGTATTCTGCCAGCCAGCCACTGAAAGGAGCCAAGATTGCTGGTTCTCTTCACATGACGATCCAGACCGCTGTTCTCATCGAAACCTTGGTCGCACTCGGCGCCGAAGTCCGATGGGTCTCCTGCAACATCTACTCCACGCAGGATCACGCCGCTGCTGCCATCGCCGCGCAGGGCATCCCCGTTTTTGCCTACAAAGGCGAATCCCTGGAAGAGTATTGGGACTTCACCCACAGGCTGATGGAGTGGCAGGATGGAGGCACCCCCAACATGATTTTGGATGACGGCGGCGATGCCACTATGCTTGTCCTGATCGGTTCTAGAGCTGAAACAGACATCACTGTTCTTGACAGCCCCGGAAGTGAAGAAGAAACCATTCTCTTCGCTTCAATTCGAGCCAAGCTGGCCACAGACCCCACTTTCTACAGCAGAATCAAGGCCAACATTCAGGGTGTCAGCGAAGAAACCACCACTGGTGTTCACAGGCTTTACCAGCTTCAGAAGGAAGGAAGACTGCCTTTCGCCTGCTTTAACGTGAACGACAGCGTGACCAAGAGCAAGTTCGACAACCTTTATGGATGCCGAGAGAGCCTGGTTGATGGCATCAAGCGAGCCACTGACGTGATGGTGGCAGGCAAGGTCGCGGTCGTCTGCGGATACGGCGATGTTGGCAAGGGTTCAGCTCAGGCCCTCCGTGCCCTCAGCGCCCAAGTTTGGGTTACTGAAATCGACCCCATCTGTGCTCTTCAGGCAGCAATGGAAGGCTTTAGAGTCGTCACCATGGAAAAGGCTGCTCCCGAAGCTGACATTTTTGTCACGGCCACAGGCAACAAAAATGTCATTACCAGAGCCCACATGGATGCCATGAAGGACGAAGCCATCGTCTGCAACATCGGCCACTTCGACAATGAAATCGATGTTGCTGGTCTTGAAGGCTGCACCTGGGAGGAAATCAAGCCCCAGGTCGATCACGTCATCTTCCCCGATGGCAAAAAGATCATCATGCTTGCCAAGGGCCGATTGGTCAACCTTGGCTGCGGCACAGGCCACCCCAGCTATGTGATGAGCAGCAGCTTTGCCAACCAGGTTATCGCCCAAATTGAGCTCTGGACCAAGAAGGGTGAATATGCTCCTGGCGTGTACGTTCTGCCAAAAATTCTCGACGAAAAGGTAGCCCGGCTCCAGCTTAAAAAGCTGAACGCTGTTCTCACCGAACTCGCTCCTGGTCAGGCAGATTATATCGGCGTTCCTCAAGAAGGCCCCTACAAGCCTGACACTTACCGCTACTAAGCGGAGTGCAGGCAGATAGCAGATAGGAGGTGACCAAGCGTTTGTTCACCTCCTTTTCTGTGCATTTACTAAAAAAACTTTGGGTTTATCAGCTTAGCTAAGCGTAGAACGGGAACAATCTGCAAAAATTGCTGTTTCTAAGTAAACGAAGCTCTAGGAAAGATAGGAGACCCAATGGACCGCGAACTGAAAGAAGTACTTCTGCCCCTTATCCATCAAGCGATGGAGGAAGGCAGGGTCGTGGCTCTTCATGTTGAAGACCAAGAGCTTGGCTCCTTCTTCTGCGGTCGGGTGGCCTCTATTGATGATGACGTCATCACTCTGCGCTACATCAACGATGCCAACGCCATAAACGACCCGACAGTGGAATGGGGAGAGTTTGGTCTTTCAGAAATCTGTTGGATCAAAGCTGATACTCCCTACCTGCAGGGCTTGGCTATCCTTTTTGAGGAAAGACTTCTGCTCCCTTCTGGCATTGAAAGTTTCGTCAGCCAAACCACCGATGCTGTACGAGCCGGACTCTTTGATGCCCAGCAAAGCGGCGAGGTTGTCAGGCTGACAGAAAAAGACGGCAGCCATGTTTGGGGGCAGGTAATGAGGCTGACCGATGAATTTGTTTTGGTCCAGCTTATTCAGTCAGAAGATGGCTCCTTAGCTGGTGAAATGCTGGTAAGGCTGGATCAAGTTTCTGCCTTGCGACGCGGCTCGGTTGAGGAAGCTGCGGTTGGACTCATGCACCTTAAAAGATACGGCTTTGAATGAAGACAGCAGTGTTCGACTTCTCACCCACTTGAGCCCTTTTTCTTGTCCATTCACCCGACGCAGTTTTCTCGTCTCAGTCAGGACTAGCTTCATTAAGCTTCCTCTGCGTGCGGCATCTATAACACTATAAGCTAAAAAGAACATGCGCTCTAAATTCTCAGAGCGCATGTTCTTTTTTTATCAGCTGTCAGCGATCAACGGCTTTCGGCTTTGCCAGATTTTCTGGCTGCTTCAGCTTGTTCTGCCGCTTTCTTCATCCCTTCAGCCATTCCAGAAGGAGGCTCTTTAGATGGATTCCTGAACGCCTGTTCTTCCTGCTTAGTCGCCTTGGTATCCCCACTGATGCAGCCGCCCATAAGAACGGTACAGCCAACGAGAGCCAAAACGACCAGGAGTGTGTTTTTCATGCAGCTCCTTATCGATAAGCGTCCCACATATTGTCTGCGGGTCGAGTCTCTGAGTTAGGGTTGGTCTGCACTGGTCTCATAACCTTGGCGCTTGAATCAGCCATTGAGAAAGGCGAGCCTCCGGTATAGCCAACATAGACGCCTCCGTTTCGGTTGTCTTTGTTGAAGACCACAGGAGAAGCTTCATAAACATTGCCATTTCGTGATCCATCAGGAACAAGTCCAGGAGCACCACCGTTGCCGGGCCAGTCCCACCAGTCGACACCGGGCATGTAAAGGCCGTTGCCGTAGACGTTGTTGCCATTATGTCTGGTGGCAAAAACAATGGTGGAGGAAGGGTTGGTGACAGCAGTGCTGTTGGCGGTGATTCTCTGAATCCAGCTTGGCTGCTGAATTCCTGAAATGCCGTAAACAGCCCATGAGTTCATAGAGTTTTCCCATCTCATGGCTCCGTTCATTGCCCAGGAAATGGGCAGAACGCCGGGATCATCTTTCATCCACTGATCCCATCCAGCTTTAGTCTTGGTATCGCTTGGATCCAAAAGCATGGCGTAGCTCTTGATATATGGCGCTGTGTCAATCGTCCAGCCGCCATCTCTGGGGGCCCACCAATCGATGCCGAGTCCCATAGGGAACTGATCGTCATAGTCGGCCATGTAGATCTGAGTGGCTGTGCCGATCTGCTTGATGTTGGACAGGGCGGCCGTCTTTTTGGCTGCCATCTTTGCCTGAGCAAAGACCGGGAAGAGGATGGCTGCGAGGATCGCAATAATAGCGATAACCACGAGCAGTTCGATGAGTGTGAAGGCTTTCTTCATTTGCATTGACTCTCTGATTGCTTAGTAATTGCCCCTAAAGGGTTTTGTTGAGAAACTAACGAGTGTCGAGATGGAGCAGGGCCAGTAGTGTGTCCCTGCACCAAGTCGGGTTGAAAAACAAGTTTTGTAATAGGCGATCGGCGGCCTTCAGCCGCTGCCGTCGTCATATCGGCTAAGAGAATGGCCCCTTGTACAGCCATGTCAAAAATCTCCTGCCTGATTGTTGTCAGCCTTTCTGGTCCCTTAGTGGCTTCAAAAGTATGGTCAAACCCTACGACCGAAACATCTTCCGGAACCCTGATTCCAAGCTCTTTTAAGCTCTCGACCAGCTTTCTTGCGACTTCATCGTTAAAGCAAAAAACCGCTGTTGGCCTTTGGTCAAGGTCGCCCGAAGCGAAAATTGTTCTTGCTGCGGATTCAGCATTTGGCAGCCCCGGAATGACGTGAATCATTGGGGCAGGAAGTCCGCGCAATGCCAGCTCTTCAACAAATCCCTCCTGCCTTAGATCCGAATCGTAATTGTCTGTGCCAAGTCCGATATAAGCGATATTGGCATGGCCAAGGTCGGCAAGATGAGCGGCGGCTTTTCGCCCCCCCTGTTTGTTTTCGCAGTTGACTGAGGCGATTTCTGGGTCGTTTTGGCAGCCACCCATCACGATGAAGGGAAAGCCCCTGCCCTTAAGCTCTTCGATAAAAGTGCAGCCAAGCGGCGGCGCAGCAATAAGGATTCCATCCACTCTGCCATCGCAGTACTGGCGAATTCCCTTCTGGGCGCTGTTCAAAAGGCTCTCATTCATAATCGTCACGCTTCGGTTCTTAGCAATTGACCCAGAAAGGAACCCTTCGAATAAGGGAACGTAATAACCGTGACGGGTGAGAGGGTGTGCGTCCTGATTCTGAATCAGAAGACCAAGACTATAGGAAAGCTCGGCGCCTTGAGAGGTGGAAAGAGGCGGCCGATAGTTAAGATCCTTGATGGCCTGCAGCACTGATTCGCGGGTAGCAGATCCAACTCTGCTGTCTCGTCCATGCAGAACATTGCTGACCGTGGCTCGGCTTACGCCTGCCTTTCTCGCTACTTCGCGAATGGTCGCAGTTTTGTGTGCTGTCTGGCTCATGCCTGTTCCTCAACTTTGAGGGTTGACGCGACAACGTCATTTATTACGATACCACGGCTTCTGCAAAAGTTCCACATCTTCGTAATAATTGCAGCATTTTCCTCAATGCAGCCCCAACCGCAAAGAATTAAAAGATTAAGGAAAATAATAAAATCTATACTTTTCAATCTCTAGGTGCAGTCAAGCAGCTTCCGCAGCATTTTTATGATACGGTTTCACTTGGTCCCAGCAGACTGCCATTGCCAAGCCTTTGGTTGTCGTATCAACCAGTAAATTCAGCAGCTTTCCGAAGCAGTGCCTGCCAATAACAAGAAGATAGGTGACACCAATGCACCACCCTGAAGGCTTGGAATAGAATTGGACCTACAAATGTCAAGTGATCGGCAGGATGTCATCGACCATTCCACCAAAGTCAGCAGCGAGAAGCCAGCATGGCTGAAAGAACGCTTAGAGTGGTTTCAAGACCAAAAATTCGGCCTTATTCTTCATTGGGGAACCTATTCCCTCTGGGATTGCTGTGAATCCTGGCCGCTTTCGCCTGGAGACGAATGGGCCAGAAACGATGATATGGAGTGCTGGACAAGCCGCAGCAAGGATCTTGACCTCTTTCAAAAAGACTACTGGGCTCTTAACAGACAGTTCAATCCTGATAAATACAACCCAGACCTCTGGGCAGAACTGGCAATGGAAGCCGGAATAAAGTACGTTTCCCTGACAACCAAGCACCACGACGGCTTCTGCATGTGGGACACAAAAACCACTGACTACAAAGCATCCGGACCAGACTGCCCTTTCCACACTGATCCTCGCGCTGACATCTTTAAGTGTCTGTGCGACGCCTTTCAAGCCAGAGGTTTGGCTGTTTCTGCCTATTACTCTAAAGCAGATTGGCACACAGAAACCTATTGGGATAAATCTAAGCCCATCACGACGCGGCAGGCCAATACTTCAGGCACGCCAGCCTGGAATAAGTTTGTCAAGTTCTCACACGATCAGATTCGCGAACTGATGACAGGCTACGGAAAAATAGACATTCTGTGGCTGGATGCCGGATGGGTAAAGAAAGAGCGAAATGAAGATTTGGATATGGAAGGCATGGCTTCTATGGCCCGCGAGCTTCAGCCCGGCTTAATCATTGCCAATAGAACAGTTGGCGATGACTATGAAGACTTCATTACTCCTGAGCATCAGATTCCGGACGAACCTCTCGATCAGCCGTGGGAATCCTGCCTCTGCATGGCTGAAAACTGGAAGTACCACCCCCGAGACAAGTACCGTCCGACAAGCGAAATCCTGCAGATGTTGATCGAAATCGTCTCGAAAGGTGGAAACTTCCTGCTTGGTGTGGGGCCGACTCCCGAAGGTGAATTCACTCCCCAGGCTGTAGAGAGGCTCAAGGAAATTGGAGTCTGGATGAAAGTGAACTCAGAGGCCATTTACGGTTCCAGAGCCATTGCTCCCTATTCAGATGGCGCAGTGCGCTTCACCTGCAAAGAAGGCAGAGTCTATGCCTTTTTAATGGATGAAGAGAACCTCCAATTTTCTGCGCTTCTTCCAAAGCCAAAAAGCGAAGTCCGCCTCCTCGGCGCGAACGAACCAGCTGCCTGGCAGATTGATGAATCGGGCAGGATAAAAATCGAACTGCCGGACCAGGCTGCCAGACTGCCAAAGCCACTCGTCTTAAGCTACGTCACAGGGTGAAGCATTGCTTCTGCAGAAAGGATAAACCCCGCTTCACAAGCCGGCTGACAGACCATTCTGGTCCAGCAGGTGAAGCGGGGGGGGGGGCTTATTAACTGACTAAATAGGGGTCACCCAGGAACTCGTGGCGGCCCCACGATAAAGGGCTTCCATCACAGAATCCCTCTCAACCGCTTCAGACAAGGTCACTAAATCTGCAGCCCTGCCTTCGACGACATCTAAAAAGGCCCCAAACCCAGAGGGAGCGACAGAGTCCAGTTCAACTTCAGCCAGCTTTCCATCGGCGCCAGCCACCTGCAGCGTGCTGCCAAGCAGGGCGTGCCCATTGGTGCCAGAAACCTGAATCATATAGGGGTTCACCACGTCATCCCAGCCTGCGGCAAGGGTGGCAATCACTCCAGATTTCATCTTAAAGAGCCCTTCTCCCAGTTCGTCGCAGCCTTCATACCTTGCTGTCCCCATGCTGAGAGCAGCTGTCACAGATTCAACTGGTCCAAAAAGCCAAAGAAGAAGATCGATCACATGGGTGCCAAGGTCGCCGTAGGCTCCGACTCCCGCCTGCTTTGGGTCGGCCATCCACCGCCATTCCCCATCAAACCAGCCGCCCAAAGCTCCCGAATGACAGTTGCTAAGGCGCACCCTCGTCACCTGGCCAAATGCCTCCTCAGCCAGAAGCCTCTTCAATGTCTGTACTGTGGCAACGCCACGCATAAAGTAGCCTGTCTGAAATGCGGCTCCGCTCTGCCCCATCAGTTCAGCCATTTTTGCCGAATCGCTTGGAGAAGCGCTAAGGGGCTTTTCTACAAACATGGGGAGTCCGCGGGAAGCGGCTTTTTCAACTAGTTCAAGGTGGAGATTGGTTTCGCTGCAGATGACAAACCCACCCACCTCAGGGTGGTTGATCAGGTCATCAAGCTCCATGGCAGGAGCCCCTGTCTTTTCGCTGTTCCTTGCCGCACGTTCGGCGTCATGATCCCAAAGTCCGGCCAAAGGAACTCCGCGCTCCTTCATCTGGCCAAGAAATCCAGGGGTGTGAATATGGGCTGTTCCGATGAGACCAATTGGCTTCATTGCAGACTCAGTTTAGCTGGCTTATTCGTTAAGATGCTGTCGCGAAAAAACAGGCCTCACCTGCCTAAAAGCAAGACAGGCCAGCAGACAGAATCTCCCTTTTAACTGCCGAAAGCTCAGCTAGTTCTCGCTCCAATCAGGAGACGCAAAGACCTGAGGAGGCTCATTGAGCGTTCTTGCCTTTTTCTCCTTAGCTTCCAAAAACCGGGTCATGGCTTCTAGGTAAACCAAAGTTTTTTCCCTGACATTTGCCAGCCTCTGCAGCTTGGCATGGCGGTCGGGATTGTGCTTTGCCAGCCACATCATTTTCTGCAGAGTAATCAGTTTTTCATGCTGACGGCTGGCTTCAGCTTTAAGAAAGTCAAGCTTTTCGGCTTGTGTTTTGTGGCTCTGCAGCAGCAGGCGTGTCTCTTCAACAATCCCTTCGGTAAAGGATCGCTCGGCTTCAAGGAGCAGTCTCATCGTTCACGTGTGTTCCAAGGTCAAGGAGAATGTGAACATTCTCTTCCGATGTGTCTGCGAGGTTAGCTGCCGGGTTAGAGCCGAAAGTTACTCTTCTTGGTTTCACCCAAGATTCACCCCAAGTTGTTGGTTCCCCCGCTCTGGCCCTCTCGGCCAGACTAGACTTGATTTATATGACGTTAACCTGAAGGTCTTTGCTGCAGAGACCGGGAAATTCAGGACTCTGCAGCAAAGGCCCCTGTCAGTCTCGTGGCCCCGAATGCCCTGTATCCTTTACGATCAAAGGCACCAAGATGAAGGTGGTTTTTCCTTCGTGCTCAAGAATAAACGAAATATTCTTTGTGCCAGGCTTGCTTGTTACATCCAGGGTAAGAATAATCGTCTTTACTTTTTCTCGAAGATTGACAGTGAATGCTTTAGTGCCAACTGCAGCAGAAACTACGTGCAGAGCCCTTCCGCCAGCAAGAGCAATCTCGCCTTCAAAGAACTGGTCAACCTCAATAGGCTTCAGATCAGGCTCTTTAGGCGCAGCCAATACTTTTGGATCAGGCAGAGTGATAATCTGACTGCAGATACTGCTTGAGATTAAGATAGTTCTGCCCTCACTCACCACTGATACAGGAACTGTCACAAGCAGCGCAGTGGAAGAACCTCCTCCGAGCGAGAGAAGCGCAGGAACGCCAGGGCCAATAACCGGAACATCCTTAAGCGGCTTGACTGTGACTTTGTCTGCATCCTTGCTGCTGCCCAGCACCACTAAATTAAGGCTATCCGTCAGGCCAGAACCGGCCACAACATAGCTCACTTCCGATGCTGTTTTTCCTACTACCGAAACTGAATCTATGTAAAAGAGGCTCTCTGCCTGAAGAGGAGCAGATACTGCAAAGGAAGTTTGGTCAGAGTTCTGCAGAAAGGGAGCAAGAACCTCGATTCTTGGCGAGCCTGCCAGCGCCTTTGTTGGCACCTCAATGATCCGCTCAATATAGTCGTCAGTTTTTGTCCAGGAAATGCCTCCCCTCGGTCCGACCAATGATCCAGCAATTCTATAAAAACAAGCTTCCGAAAAGGCGGTCGCTGCTGTGGCAAGAAAGTCGCCTTTACCGTAAAGCCTCATTCGGATTCTGGTGTTTGCTTCATTGCTGGCAATAATCTCAGCTTCAAACTTGCTCGGAGTTTTTTCAAGAGTGCTTGTGCTTATAGACCTTCTCACTCCTAAAGCATCAATACACTCAAGCATAGAACCAGCAATTACCGAGGCCGGAGCTTCGAATGTGAAAACATCTGAACCGCTGACATCAGTTCTTATCGTTTTCCCTCCCGCGATAATCGCAAGATCCTCGTAAATTCCAGTTCCTTTAATTTTAACAAGCATCGCATCTTCTTTTACTGGGCTCACTTCTACTTTGTTAAAAGTTGGAACAAGGTTTTTGAGCGCCAAGATGCTGTGAGTGCTAACTGGTTCAATTTTCTTTTTGTCATCCAGCAAAGTCCGTTCTTTTCTTGAATAAGGACGCCATGTCGTATTGACAGCAACTGATAAGTTCTTTAGGCTCTCTGCAATCTCAGATGAAGGGACGGAGAGCACAACAAGAAGATCTCTTTGCCCTGGCTGTACCACAGCATCTTCGAAAACTGGCCTAAAGTGCCACATGAAAGAAGCTGAAGTCGGCTCTTTTACGCCTCCTTTCTCTATATTCCCTCCCAGCAGCGACTGGTGATGGCTCGGTTCTGAGGGAGGAGTGACTTGAAACGCTATAACATCATGATCCTGCACAAGGACTTGATCGCTTGTGATTTTTGAGCTTCCGGAAAAGAGACTCAAAGGCACATAGCTTAAACCCAAACTGACAGCAGATCGCTTCGAGACGACTCTCTGCACATTGTAAGTTCTCTCTCTCGGCATCAAGGCAGTCACCCTCAAAGGGTCCTTGGCTCGCGGCATAGATACATCGCACCTTACTTCTGCAACTAAGTTCTGATGTCGCAAGCTTGGACTTAACGTAATTGGGACTTGAATAAGAAGAGTGTTTCTTTTGCCCGGTTCACTAGACTGCATGACTTCATTAGCCGCTCTCGCCAAAAGAAACTCGGCATTGATGACTTCATACTGGGCGTTAAGAGTTTGAAGAAGAAGCTGAGCTGGGTTTAGACTTGCGGCAGCCGGACTAATGCCCGACAAGGCGGCAGGAGCACCCGTCTCAGGAAGCGCAAGCTGATGTGCAGGAGGCGGAACAGAGCCCGCTGTTGAGAGATTCGTATCTTGGTTTTGGACAAGAGTGGAGCCAGCATTCACGGCACCGATCTGTCCACTAAGAGCATTAAGTGAAAGATTCCAGCTGGCAATAATCTGCTGCTGATTTTGAATCCTTCGGCGAAATGATTCGCTGTTTAGGATTCTGAATCTGCCGACGTGTATGCCATTGTCTTGGACTGGCACTGGCGGAGCCGCCTGCAGCCCAGCAGCCATGCTGAAAAAGAGGATTGCTGAGGCAAATTTCATGGTATCTCAACAATATCCCCGTCATACGAAAGAACATCAATCGTGATTGGTCCACCTGTTTCTGGGTATAGCCTGCCGGCAACAAAATCATAGGCAGAGCGAAATCGATTCCTTGTTGTCGATCTGCGGCTAACCATATATGACTGCTCTAAACCATCCGGTCTGAACTCGGCATAAAAGCTAGCCCCCCTTATTAATGTGATATTCCCTGCAACCTGTGTAACTGGGTTCATAGGCAGGACAATACAGGATCAATGCAATAAAAATCAACACGTTTACCAAAAAAACTTACACCACTTGTTCAACTTGGTTTATGTCCCCCTCGCTGTAGAAAACTTCATTTTCGTCATCTGACGCAGCTGAATAACGGTAAAGCCAATAAGGATTCCCCCCATCACCCAGGCAGCGGCAGAAGCATAGCCAAACCTAAGGAACATAAAGGCATTGGTCCAGATTTCCAAGCCAATAGTGTGGGTTGAATAAAGGGGTCCTCCGCCTGTCAGAACAAAAACATTTTCCATTGCCTTAAAGCCCCCGATAAAGGCGCCAAGAAGATTGATCAGCATCAAAGGAGTCAGTGATGGAAAGGTGATCCGACTGATTTTTTTCCACCAGTTCGCCCCATCAAGATCAGCCGCTTCGTAGCGCTCTTCGGGAATGTTCTTAAGAGCAGCAAGATAAAGAAGACTGCCAGGACCTGCTCCCGCCCAAATGCCGGGCAGAACTACCGAGAGCATGGCGAGTTTAGGGTCTCCCAGCCAGTCAAAGGCAGTGGGCCAAGACTGGCCAAACACGCCGTTCAGCAGGGACATCACCGGCGCAGCCAAAGAGTTCAGCAGCCCCTCGGGAGATTTGTCATAAAACCATCTCCACATAAAGGCGATAACCAAGGGGCTGGTCATGGCGGGAAGATAAAACAGCACCCGGAACAATGTGCCAAAGCGAGGGATTTCGTTGAGGGCAAGAGCCAAAAATAAAGGCAGAAAGAAGCCGATTCCCAAGCTTAAGCCAACAAAAAGAAAGCTGTTGAAAAGGCTCCGCCAAAAAATGGGCTGGGTAAAGACTGAAATAAAATTATCAAGACCTACCCACATGGGAGGCTGAGTAACTCGATAATCCTGAAAGGCAATAACCAGCCCCTGAATGAGAGGATAGTAAGACCAAACCAGCACAGAAAGAGCTGCGGGAAGAATAGCGGTAAGGAGAAAAGCTGCCACTCTCGGCCCGCGTGAAGCAGGGGGGAGATCCCACTGCATTCCTGTTCTGGCAGCCCAAAAACGCCTCACCCAAAGACCACCCAAGATTGACAAAATCACCCCCAGGGATATGGCGATGCCAGCCGCCCATCCCCGCTTGGCCTGCATTTCTTCAGGCGGAATGTAGCCCAAAAGCTGGCGGTTCATTTCTGCTTCTACTTCCTTGAGTATCTGCAGGCTGTCAGTTTTTGGCTCGATCAAAGCTCTATCAAGAGCGCTGTCCAAAACAGCATAAACCTGACCAGAGTTTCTGCCGCTAGGTTCAGGATGACCCCTTTCAAAGAGATTTTTGTTTGCCTCAACATAGCTGGGGTCCACCTTTCCTGCCAGATCTTCGTAGCCCATTTCAATCAAGGTTTGAGGGTTGACAAGACTCTCCAGCCCCTGATTGACAAACTGATCTGTCGAGACCTTGGCTGCCTGCTGACTGACAAAAAACTGAACAAACTTCCAGCAGGCCTCAAGCTTTTTGGGGTCCTTCACTGCGGAGTTGATCGCCCACATCCCGGCATTGATCTCTCCCACTGAACCAGCCGGACCAGCAGGCATGGCTGCGATTCCTAAAACGCTGGGAGGGATTTCTGTAATGCTCAGCAGAAGGTCGTTGGTATAGCCAAACCACATCGACACCTTGCCCTGGTTGACATCATCTGACCAGGAAGTGCTGACCTTGGCTATCGGTCCTTTTTGGCTGCCCCTGCTGTCTGTCCAAGTCTCTTTGGTCAGGCGCTTAAAGAAATCGAGAGCCTTGGCTGCTTCTGGCGTGCCAACCACGCTTCTGGCATAGCCGCGCTCGGCGGGTTCCAAAACATTGCCCCCTGCCTGCCAGACAAAGTTTGTCCACCAATAGGCTTTGCCTCCAAGCCCGCTGGCAAAAACAAATCCGTTTCTATCCTTTGCCGATTCGGTCAGTTTTCTGCCGACAGCAATAAACTCATCCCATGTGCGAGGAGGCTTTGAAGGATCAAGCCCCGCCTTGATAAAATGATCTCTCCGATAATAGAGAGCTTGAGCTACCTGATAAAAGGGAGCAGCGTAAACCTTGCCGTCAAAGCTGATCAAGGTCTCTCGAATTCTCGGATGAACCCGGTCAAAGCTGCCCGGCTGAGCCGCAATCAAATCATCCAGCGGACGGCAGAACCCCTGTTCGATATAGTCAAAGTAGGTGCGGAAGTTAACATAAAGAACATCTGGTGCCGTATCACCCGCCATTGCCATCATGACCTGCGCTTCAGCTCGGTCACCGTAAAGTTCCAGCCCCCCTGCATTTACCACTCTGATGCCAGGGTTAAGGCGATGAAACTCGTCAAAAACGGCCCTTCTCGCCAGGCTTCGTGGGTCGCTGGCATCTGGAGCAGGCAGCCCAAAGGCACCGCCCAGCATGCGAATGGTGACAGGATTTTCTGGCGTGCCAGCCTGAGGTTCAGCCTGCCCAAAGGCAGATACAGCCAGAACCAAAAGAGCAGATAGGGCAAGCCAAAATCTAGTCATATAATGTTCCTGCTATTCTGCCGGGAACAAAAAGGTCAAGACTTGGCCAAACCTTCTCGCCCAAGCGGCCTCGTTGTGCTGCCCCCCTTCCTCTTCATAGTAAATGAAGTCCTTGTGGGTCATGCCCCTGCCAATCAGTGTCTTCTGCATGGCCTGGGCTCTCACTGCCCCGTCGCCTTCTTGGGTGCCCATGTCCATCCACATTTTCACCTTCCAAGGAAACTTGTGCTGCTCCATGCGCTTCTGCATCACCCCTTCATCCCACCAAAGGGAAGGGGAGACAACACCCAGCCTGCCAAAGATATCTGGCCTTGTCATGCCCAGGTGCAGGGTGATGATTCCCCCAAAACTGCTGCCACAGAGGCCCGTGTCAGCCGGACCTTTCTTTGTACGATAAGTAGAGTCAATCAAGGGCTTGACTTCCTCGATTAAAAAACTTCCATAGAGGTCTGCTCTGCCTCCCATTTCCTCCTGCTGGCCAGATCGTCCGAACTTGGCCCGGGTCGGAAGATATTCATTGGCTCTATCAGCCCCCATGTTTGGAATCCCCACGATGATGAGCTTTTTAGCCAGCCCCGCTCTGGCCAGAGCCCGTGATGTTTCGTCAACCCTCCACTCCTGGTTAGGTATGAAGCTTGTCGCGCCGCTAAAGATGTTTTGACCATCGTTCATGTAGAGCACTGGGTAGCGAGCCCTCGGTTCTTTATCATAATCCTGCGGCAGCAGAACCGTAATCTCCCTTGTGTTGTTCAAGTGCCTGCTGGTGACTTTGTGTGTGGCGTAAACCCCTGCCGCACTCGCTGTTCTGGCTGATTCGGCAGGCTGCTGTGTGGAAACTGAAGCAAGGGCAGCGATGCCGCAGAGAAACATGGCTTGATTACACCCCGTCAGTCGGCTATCCTGACCACATATGAGGGCAGAAATTGTCGCAGTGGGCACAGAGATTCTTTTGGGAGACATTGTCGATACCAACTCAGCCGAACTGGGCAGGGCCCTTGCCCGACATGGAATCAGCCACATGCAGAGACAGTCAGTAGGGGACAATCTGCCCCGCCTGACCGAAGCCCTCAACCTTGCCCTTAGTCGGGCGGACTTGGTTTTTACCATTGGCGGTCTGGGGCCGACTCTTGATGACATGACTCGGGATGGAATAGCTACCGCTCTGGATCAGCCTCTTGTTGAAGATCCTGATCTTCGTCAGCATCTGATTCAGCTGTTTGAAAAGCGCCGCCTCAACTGGACCGAAAGCCAGCTGCGTCAGGCTCTAAGGCCAAGTGAAGCAGAAGCAGTCCCCAACCCCAATGGCACTGCGCCTGGACTCATCTGCCCCAGCCCCAAAGGGACAATCATCGCCATGCCTGGGCCAAAAAATGAGTTCGTGCCCATGCTGGAAGGCCCTATTGAAAGGCTGCTGGCCAAGCTAAGCGACGGCACAACAATCCACTCTAAGACGATCAAAGTGGCCGGAATTGGCGAGGCTGCCCTGGAAGAGCTGCTGCTTGACCTGATGGATTCAGCCAATCCCACACTTGCCCCCTACGCCAAGACCAGCGAGGTCCACCTAAGGCTGACTGCCTCTGCGGCCACAGAAACGGCCGCACAGTCCCTTATGGCCCCCTTTCTTTCAAAGGTGCAGGCCAGAGTCGGACGGTTTGTTTATGGCTTTAATGAAGAAACATTGGCTTCCTCTGTCATCAGGGATCTTTCCGCCAGGGGAGAAACTCTGGCTGTCGCAGAATCCTGCACGGGTGGAGGTCTTGGGGCCATGCTGACCGCCATCCCTGGGTCGTCAGAGGTCTTTCAGGGAGGAGTGATCAGCTACTCAAACGAGGCCAAATCACGAGAGCTTGGGGTTCCCCCCAGCCTCATCGCTGAGTTCGGTGCGGTTTCTGAAGAAACCGCCATCGCCATGGCCGAAGGACTGAAAGAACGATGGAGTGTCACCCACTCTCTCAGCATCACAGGCGTTGCCGGCCCGGGCGGAGGCACACAAGATAAGCCAGTTGGACTGGTTTATGTGGCCCACTCTGGACCAGAAGGAACTGTGGTGACTCGAGGCCAGTTTTCTGGCCTAAGGTCAGCCGTCCAAGAAAGAGCGGCAAAATCTGCCTTGATTCTTTTAAGGTCCTCTTTCAACCCATAGCATCTATGAAGCCGAAGAGAGAAAGCTGAACCTTGGCCGGCACAGCCCGATTTGGCCTAACCTTCGGCGGCTATTAAACCTGAAGAATTCCTTTTAACTGGCTCGATGCTTCTATACTTAGCTTTGTGAAAAAGGCTCTTTGGATCCCACTTATTGCGATCTGTATTGGCTGCGGCGGCACCGGAACGCAGGTCGCTGACAGCACCTCTGAGGTGGCTACCCTTGCCGGTGGATCGGTTCCGGGAGCCATTGATGGCCCTGCTTCCTTGGCGACCTTTCGAAACCCAGCCAATGTTTTGGCTGCGCCGGATAGTTCTGTTTTTGTCGCTGACTTTGACAATGACTTAGTGAGAAAAATTGGAAACGACGGAATCGTCACCACTGTTATTCAGGACCCTGATTTCTCACGTCCTTTTGGCCTGGCCCGTTCTCCTGCTGGAGTTCTGTTTGTCCAGACAGATGCCAACTCTACCGGTGCAAGAGACAGCACAACCGGCACTATTTGGACACTGAACGGTTCGACCTTAAGCGTGCTTGTAGAAAACATTGGCCGGCCACGAGGCTTGGTCTACCACCCTACAGGTCAGCTTGTGGCAGCAGATTCAACTGGCCACGAACTTAGACTGATCAACCCCACCACTGGCGCATCCACCCTTCTGGCCGGAGGTTCGGGCGTTTCTGGTTATGTTGACGGTGTCGGAGCTGACGCCCGGTTTAACCGCCCCTACGGCATGGTGGTTTTAGCCGACCAATCGATTCTTGTCGCTGATTCGGGCAACAACCGGATTCGAAGAGTTCAGATGAATGGCACGGTCACCACTCTGGCCGGAACAGGAGCTCAGGGCAGCGCCAACGGGTTTGCAGCCGATGCCACCTTTAACACCCCTCAAGCTTTGGCGCTAGGGGCTGATGGATCGGTTTATGTGGCTGATACCGGAGGAAGCCGGGTGAGAAGGATTCAAGGCGGCTACGTGACCACTGCCGTGGGATCTGGAGTCAAAGGCTTTCTTGACGGGGATAGATCGATTGCCCAGTTCTACGGCCTCGAAGGCATTTCTATGATGCCAAACGGCAGCCTTGTCGCTGCCGATGGCACAGGCGGGAATGATTCAGCACCTTTCCACCGAGTCAGATTGATCGCTCTTCCATAAACTGACGCTTCTGCCAGCCATGCCGATCAAAACTCCTGATCGGCATGGCTTAAAACCAAAGACTAGGCTCGGCTGTAGACGCCCATGACCGCCCATTCAGCATCGCCGCCTGGGGTGACATTTTCCATTTTCAGACTCAGCTGGTCACCCTCCAGCCACAAAGCAATTGTCCAGCCCCAAGTTTCTTCACCTGCCGAATAGCTGCCCTTAGCCTTTACAACCCCCTCTTCTGAGGTGCTGCCTTCCAAATGCAGAACTCCACCGCTTTGATGCCATGAATCTACCCATGCCATTTGAACGCCAGAACCTTCTGATTCACCGGCAATAATGAGGACCCCTTCCTTAACCTCTCCTTCATAGGTCCAATCGTAGCTGAGCACCAGATAAGCACCCTGCTTGTTGAGTTCCAGGGAGAGGCTGGAATCTGACTCTTGAACTCGCAGATCAGACTCCAGCCACGAAAGATGCAGCTTTGATCTGCCAGTCCACTTCCCTGCAAAATCATGAGCGCCTTTGGGGAGAGCCATTTCGAAATCTTACCGTGAGGCTTTGTCATTTATCTCCAATGACACCTGTCCGCGTCTTGGAAAAGAATCTGGACATTGGGAAGGCAGATATCAATGATTTGGCGCGGTGAGTTTAAGCCCGATAATGCAGGAAACCAAACCAAGCACCAATAAAATACGCACCAAAGAAACAGCTTCTATTCCTGTGGCCATGCTATATCCAACAGTCAGCGAAGCTCCGATGCCCACCCAGACTGCATAAGCTGTGCCCACAGGCAGAGAACGCATGGCATAAGCCAGACCGGCCATGCTCAATATCAAGCAGACAGCAAAAATCGTGGTGGGAACCGGCTTGGTAAAGCCGTCAGATCTGCCGAGAGCCCCTGCCCAAACAGCTTCCAAAATGCCAGAAAGAACGAGAACGAACCACGCCATAGTTTTCCTATGCGCCGTCTTTTCTCACCTGGTACGGCTGCCCTCGTCAGGAAGCAGATGCTTTTGAATAGTCTGTCTGCAGCCCAGAAGCCTGCAGACAGCTCTGCTTAATATGACTCCATGACAACAGAATGCGTGCCGAACTCTGGCCTGTTTAGGTCCATATCGCCGCGATTCCCCCGAAGGCATGTCATAATATGGTTCTGCTAGGTCGGTTAGCTCAGCGGTAGAGCACTTCGTTCACACCGAAGGGGTCACTGGTTCAAATCCTGTACCGACCACCATTTTCCCTTCTGCAGAGTCTGCGGCAATCCTGCTTCTAGCCTCAAACTTAAACCCTTTTTACAGCCCGATTGCGGCTCCGCCAGGTTCTGCAAGCAGCTTAAAGTTCTTGGCTCTGCCTGCCATGTGATTCATTTGGAACTGAGAGTTAAAGAGCAGGACTGTTCTGCCCTGTGAATCCAGCAGCTTCTTAATATCTGAACCCAGATAAAAAGATTCAAGTTCTTTAACGTCTCCTTCAACCCAAGCTATCAAACTTTGAGACAGGGGCATCATTTGTGTTTTCACGCCATATTCCGTGGCGAGACGAAACTTGACAACATCAAACTGCAGCACGCCAACCGCTCCAAAAATATATTGTTTTTGATACCCTTCTGGATCTTCAAAAAGGTCGATCAAGCCTTCTTCAGAAAGCTGATGCACACCTTTATCAAAATGTTTAAATCGCGAAGCATCCATGCTGGTGATGCTGGCAAAAATTTCAGGAGTAAAGCCTGGCACTTCATCAAACTTAAACGAAGTTTCAAGAGCCAGTGTGTCACCTAGCCTTAAAAACCCTGGGTTTGGAATTCCAATAATATCTCCAGCAAAAGCTTCCTCTATAATCTCTCTTTCTTGAGCAAACACTCTTTGAGGACGTGACATTTTAAGTGTCCTGCCGGTTTGAACATGCACCACCTCCATATCCTTTTCAAATTCGCCACTGACGATTCTTAAAAAGGCAATCCTATCCCTGTGGTCTGGGTTCATATTGGCCTGAATTTTAAAGACAAAGGCAGAGAATTTATCCTCAGGTAAAATCTGCTTCGTTTCAGTCTTTCTGGCCGCTGGCTTAGGAGCCATCTTAATAAAAGTCTGCAGAAAGGGCTCCACACCAAAGTTGGTAAGGGCGCTGCCAAAAAAGATAGGAGTCAGTTCACCTGACTGAACTCTTTCTGCATCAAAGGGGTCCGCTGCAACATCTAAGAGCTCGATATCTTCTATAAGAGTATTAAATAGCTTTTCACCAACAATTTCTTTAGCTTCAGGATCATCAATCGAAACTGTATTAAGCCCCGCTTTTGTTGCGCCTCTTGCTGTTCTTTCGTAAAGATGAATCAGCTTGGTTGATCGGTCATAAACGCCTGTAAAATCCACTCCCTGACCAATTGGCCAGTTCATTGGCACGCTTCTAATGCCTAAAGCTTCCTCAATATCTTCCATGATAGCGAGGGGGCCCATGCCGTCGTGATCCATTTTATTAACGAAGGTGAAGATAGGAATCCCTCTTCTGCGACAGACAGCAAAAAGCTTGCGTGTTTGTGTTTCAACTCCCTTCGCGTTATCAACCAGCATGACAGCACTATCAGCCGCTGTTAAGGTTCTATAAGTGTCCGCGCTAAAGTCGTTATGGCCCGGGGTATCCAGCAGGTTGATGATATGCCCTTGGTAGGGGAACTGCAGCACTGTTGAAGTGACAGAAATGCCTCTCTGCTTCTCCAACTCCATCCAGTCCGATGTCGCTTTTCTATGGCTGGCTTTGGCTTTAACCGACCCGGCCTGCTGAATAGCACCCCCGTAGAGAAGCAGTTTTTCTGTCAAGGTGGTTTTGCCCGCATCTGGGTGAGAGATGATGGCGAAGGTTCGACGCTTTTTAGCGGCTTCTGTTATTTGGGCAGAGGAAGGCTGGCTCACGATAATAGGCGCATTTAGGCTGGCTGGCGTGCCAAGAGGCAGAGTGACGTTTGAATCTACCAGAGGATCAGCTGACATAAAAGGACTGCCCTTAATCTGCATGACACCCTGCAGACAGACAGCCCTGTCAGCAGCCAAATCCGCTTATGATATCAAACCTTATGGTTAATCTTTCGCCAGTCAAAAGGCTGCGGAAAACTTAACCAATTGGTTGTCAATACCGACTGCAGCCAAATCAGCGTGCCACGATTGACCAGGACTGCCAGGCAAAGTCAGCAATCCGACTAGACAAGCGATGCAGTACAAAGTTCGGCCTGCATTTGGATGTTCCTTCAGTCTGCCCGATTCACCCGCTAAATCCGCTAAGATAGAAACATGAGTCTTTCTCGTCGCGATGTTTTGGGGATCGCTGCTGCAGGCGCCGCCGCTCTCTCAGTTCCTGCATCTGCCGCAGCTGCCGGTACAGTTCCCCAGACGCCGCCAAAGGCGGGAAGATTAAAGCAGTCTGTCTGCCGATGGTGCTACGGTGGCATGAAGCTGGAAGACCTCGCAGTCAAGGCAAAGGCCATGGGAATCACCGCCATTGATCTTCTTAACGAAGATGAGTGGGAAGTGGTGAAAAAGGCCGGCCTTGTCTGCAGCACGGCAAACGGTCCGGGAGGAATTACAGTCGGCTGGAACAGAATTGAAAACCACGACAAGCTGATTAAGGGAGCAGAGGAAATGCTGCCCAAAGTGGCTGCCGCCGGAATCCCCCAGATGATTGTTTTTTCTGGAAACAGAGCCGGAATCAGCGAAGCAGAAGGCATTAAGAACTGCGCTCTTGGGCTGAAGAAGATTACTCCTCTGGCTGAAAAGCTTGGCGTCACCCTCATTATGGAGCTTTTGAACTCAAAAGTTGATCACGGCGATTACCAGTGCGACCGCACAGAATGGGGAGTCTCGCTTTGCAAGGAAGTCGGGTCAGACAGATTTAAGCTTCTCTACGATATTTATCACATGCAGATCATGGAAGGTGACGTGATTCGCACTATTGAAAAGCATAAGGATTACATCAGCCATTATCATACAGGCGGCAACCCTGGCCGGGCTGAGATTGATGAAAGCCAGGAGCTTTTCTACCCAAGAATTGCCAAAGCCATTGCCGACATGAAGTTCACTGGCTTTCTCGCCCACGAGTTTATTCCACGCAGGGACCCTATGACCTCCCTACAGAGAGCAGTTGAGCTGTGCACGGTGTAGAAATCCCCCCACGACTGGAAAAGTTTATTGATGAAGAAGGCCGCCTTACGGCCTGGCCATCTAGAAAAAGGAGAGCGGACCAAATCGCCGCTCTCCGCTATCTTCTGCAGTTTTTCCCTAAGGGACAGAACTTAACAGAAGTCGAAGTCAATATGATTCTTAAGTCTCATCACACCTTTGGTGATTGGGCTTTGCTCCGCCGTGAAATGTACGATATGGGGCTCCTCGGCCGAACACCAGACGTCACTCGTTATTGGGTGATTGAAACAGCCACTGAAGCCGAAGACTAGTCAATTTTTTTCCTTTTGAAGCGAAAGATGTCTGACTTGTCTTTTCCGTCTTCTCTGCCAGTCAGGGTCGCGGTCATGGAGCTTAGTCCATCACCCTGATATCGAATTCTTGTCGGGTAGTCGTTGGTAGGGCTGTAAAAGGTGATGTCGCCTTTCAATGCTTTTTCCAACGCGAAAACGGCAGGAGTTTTTGCCCCCTTTGATGGAGCCCCCAGCATGATGTACAAGGCCCACTTTCCTTCCACTTGTTCAATCGAGGCAAACTCTATAAAGCTGGTTTTGCCGTCCCTGGTATGGCGCCCCATGTGAGTCATGGTTCCCCCTTTAGGAATAGACCAGGTTTCTTCAAAAACGCCTCCCCAGATTTCGGCCTCCCATGAGCCAGACAAAAAGACAAAATCTGTCTCCTTCACTTCCTGAACATGAAATAAGCTCATAAAATTAAGATTGACACAGGCAGCAAGCAGGCAGGCCGTAATCACAGAATGATTTTATTGCCAAGGTCCTGGAAGTGAGTGTTCCTAGACTGATAAAACTTAGCCATGGAAGATTTATCAGGCCTGCCAGCAGTTAAGGACCAAAATGAACCCGAGACAGGTATTAACCGTCTATTATTTATCATGAAAGCCTTATCTGCCTTTGTAGGAGCTGCTGTTTTGGCCAGCACAGCTGCAGCTCAGTTTCAGAGTGCAGCCAACCCGCCTTCTCAGACTGCCTTTGGGCCAATCGTGCAATGGACTCAGGTTAATCAAGGCGTCCACTGTGCCATCACCCAGTCTGAAATGAGGGTGCTGGGATCAGAATCTCAGTGGCAGGCTCATTTTAACCGCGCCTTCCCTGCCGACCCCGGAACAAGAAGAGATATTCCCCGAATTGCGGATTGGTCTAAGGAAATTGTCATCGCCATTCATGCCGGGCAAAAGCCAACCCCCGGCTACAGCCTTAACGTTTCTACCATTGCCAGAAGGCAGACGGGCGTTTACGACATTGATGTCGTTTTTGAAAAGCCAAACCCCCAGGCTGTGATGCCTCAGATGACCACAAGCCCTTGGGTGGTGATTAAGGTGCAGAGAACGACTGGCACCCCTCGCCTAAGAGTAATTGAAACGGTCAGCCGTGTCATCAGAGCCAGCGGCCCATCGAACTCAGGCTGGGGATCCTGCTGGGGAGAGATGCCGATCTATAAGGTTGGCGAAGGCGGAAAGCTTATCCCCCTTAACGACGAGGCAAGAAGAAGGCTAGGGCAGACCCCTGTCAACCCCAAAACTGGGACAGGAACTGGTTCGGGCACCGGGACAGGCTCTAACAGAAGCTAGTTAAACCTTATGCGTGCCGAGACAAGATCTCGGCACGTATGGCAGATGCTCTCTCCTTCACACCAGCTTGGTGCATGATTGTGTCTGGCATGGAACAGATCTCTTGGCAGGATTTCGAGAAGGTTGAACTGAGGGTTGGCACAATCATTGAAGCAGCAGTTTTTCCTGAAGCAAGGCGTCCGGCTTACAAGCTAAAGATCGACTTTGGCGAGTTTGGAATCAAGAAATCCAGCGCCCAGATTACGGAGCACTATCAGCCAGAAGAACTGGTAGGAAAGCAGGTATTAGCAGTCCTGAACTTTCCCCCCAAACAGATCGGCCCCTTTATATCAGAATGTCTGACAACTGGTGCAGCCGACGACATGGGGCAGGTCGTCCTTCTCTCGCCCGACCGCCAGGTGCCAAACGGAAGCCGCCTTTTTTAGGAGATGTCTTATTCAGACGGTGTGTATGCCGGTGTCAAAAACCACCTACAGAAACATACATTGTTCATAAATTGTTTATCTGCCAGTAAAACAGAACGTTGAACCATGAGCATAGAAGATAATATGCTTTACACAATTATCGTTGTTCTGGCAGTTTTGTGGCTTTTGGGCATGCTCACATCCACAACACTTGGTGGATTGATTCACCTGCTGCTTGTTATTGCTTTGGTGATCTTTATTGTCAACCTAATCACTGGCCGTAAGGTTGTGTAGACCAGCCCCCCAGAACGTTTTATTGACAGCTCACTCGGAAATGAGTTTTATCAAGTCACTAGATAATAAATAAGTAAGGAGCTGCTAAGGCAGCTCCTTACTTATTTGCCAAGCCTTGCCTGCGGGCAGTGCTAGTGCGAATCGTCTTTCTTTTCTGTTCTATGAACCTTGAAATTCGGGTCAAGACCATCTGGCCTTGCCTGGTCTCGCGGCAGAGCTGTCGAAGGAGCCTGCTCCCAGCCCTGAACCGGTTCCCAAGGACGGCTAAAGTAGTCGATGAGAATAATGAAAACCAGGGTGAACCACAAGAATCCGCCGTAGGCGTAAAACTTGATCACTTTGCTGGAGAACTTAACTCCCATAAAGATCTGAACGACTAAGCCAGCCTTCACAAAGGCAATAGCCAAGGCGATGCCATTTGTGATGACTCTGATGCCTGGTGAATCGCTATGTAGAAAGCTCAGGGCAGGCACATAGTAAGGCGCTACAGCTGCTGCAATGGTCAGAACCATCAGCACCATAAGAGCGATGAAGGTTTTTGTCAGCTGACTGATCGGCGTAACGTGGTGACTGTGTCCGCCACCGTGTGAGTTTGAGTGTTCGGCCATGGCTTTACTTGGGCATCAAATAGAACAAGGGGTACAGGAAGATCCAGACCAGGTCGACAAAGTGCCAGTAGAGTCCGACCATTTCAGTCGGAATATAGTCGGTAATCGAATTGTGCACGCCTTTGCTTCTGCGCCAAACCAAAAACATTAAGGCAGAGAAGACTCCGATTCCGATCACAACGTGGATTCCGTGAATTCCAGTCATGATGAAGTAGAGGGAGTAGAAAATCCTCGCGACTTCAGGGTTGGCATCACCATGATAGGTTTGACCAAACTGAGGCCCTGGGAAGTAGCCGTGCTGCAGCTTAGGAATGTATTCGAAAACTATCTTGACAAAGAGAAAGCCTACGGCACAGACAACCGTTGTACCAAGACAGATCAGCTGCTTTCTGAACTCAGCCTTCTGTGCGTAATGCACTGCCAAGGCGACAGTGAATGAGCTGACAAGAAGCAGGACAGTATTAAAGGCCCCAATCCCGATATCCAGACTCTTATGAGCCAGATAAAAATCGGGCTGATACTTCCAACGATAGAGGAAGTAGATAAAGAAGAGGGGCCCGAAGAACATGACTTCGGTGACCAGAAAGGCCCACATGCCAATCTGATAGCTCTCCTGCTGCTGATCGATATCTTCGTACTGGAAGACTACTTCTTCACCGTACTTTGCTGGTTCTGCGGCGTGGTGAGCCATCAGTCTTCATCCTCTCCTGCTTCAGATTTCCACCAATCAGTCCCACCAGTAGCCTTGAGAACCTTTTCTCTTCGCTCACGGGTCAGCTGGCTGTCTGACTCTGAATCGTAGTTGTATGCGTCCTCGGTAACAATGATCTTCTCGTCAAAGTTCTCTGTGATCGGAGGAGTTGCCGCTCTCTCCCATTCAAGGCCCTTGGCACCCCATGGATTCTGAGGAGCTTTGGGTCCCTTAAAGAAGGACCAGCTGAGATAAAGGGCAGGAAGCAGGAAGCCCACGCCCAAAACAGTTGAGCCCGCAGTAGACAGAATGTGATAAATCTGCCACTCAGGAGCCTGGTAGTAAAAGTGGTAGCGTCGCGGCATTCCCAGATACCCCAGAATAAATTGAGGGAAGAAAGTGAGGTTGAATCCTACAAAAATGATGATTCCGCTCAGCTTCGCCCAGAACTCTGGATACATGCGGCCTGTCATTTTGGGCCACCAGAAATGGATGCCGCCCAGGTAGGCCACGATTGAACCTCCCACCATAACATAGTGGAAGTGGGCAACGATAAAGTAGGTGCCGGTCAGGTGAATGTCAGTATCGACCGAGGCCAGGAAGAGGCCTGTTAGGCCGCCTACCACAAATAGACCGATAAAGCTGAGAGCATAAACCATGGGGCTCGAAAAGTGAATCGAACCCTTGTACATGGTGGTGCTCCAGTTAAAGACCTTAACAGCGGAGGGAATAGCAACCAAGAAGCTGATGAGAGAAAAGATAATTCCCAAATACACCGACTGGCTTGATACGAACATATGGTGGCCCCACACCAAAAATCCGAGACCAGCGATAGAAACTGTAGAAAAGGCCACAAAGTGGTAGCCAAAAATTCTACGGCGGCTAAAGCAGGTAATGATCTCGCTGATGATTCCCATTGCTGGCAGAACCATGATGTAGACAGCTGGATGTGAGTAGAACCAGAAAAGGTGCTGGAAGAGGACGGGGTCGCCGCCCAGTTCTGGGGCAAAGACACCAAACCCAAGCGCATTCTCAATCAGAACCAAGAAAAGGGTGATGGCAACAACAGGCGTTCCAAGAAGAATGATGACGCTTGTTGAATAATGAGACCATGCATAAAGAGGCATCCTAAACCAGGTCATTCCTGGCGCACGCATCTTATGAATCGTGGCAATAAAGTTCACCGCCGTCATGATTGAGGAAAAGCCAGACAGAAAGAGTCCGACTAGACACAAGGCGACAGCGCTGTTTGAATAGGTGCTTGAGAGAGGCGTGTAAAAGGTCCACCCAACATCAACTCCGCCAATGACCATCGAAATAAGCACGATGATGCCAGAGGTCATGTAGACATACCAGCTGGCTAGGTTGAGACGAGGGAAGGCAAGATCTTTTGCCCCCACCATAAGTGGGAGTAGAAAGTTGCCCAGCACCGCCGGAACAGCAGGAATCAAGAAGAAGAAAATCATCAAGATTCCGTGAGCGGTAAAGCTCCGGTTGTACATTTCCGAGCTCAAAAGCCAGCCACGGGGGCTGGTGAGCTCGGCTCTAATCACGCCTGCGGCCAAACCGCCAAGGAAGAAGAAGAACGTGACCCCGATGAGATACAAAAGGGCGATCCTTTTGTGGTCAACGGTCAGCAGCCACGACTTTATCGTGTGGTCTGCGTTAAGGTAGTTCTTGGTTGTCTTAACTTCAGATTCTGGCCCGTGAAGGACTTCGCTCATCGAGTGTTGATCTCCCTTGCATGGGCATCGCCAGCCGAAACTTCCTTATTGGCAGCATCGGTTTGATTGTCTGGCTGATCGTTTGTTTTATAGCTGCGAGGAATTTCGCGGTTGTAAGGCTTCTTAGCGGCATCGACGCCGCCATTGACTCCCAAGGTCTTAATATAGGCTATCAAGCCCAAAACATCCTCTTCCGTCATCTGCCCCTTATAGGCCGGCATGGTTTTATCCCATCCCGCCGTAATCAGAGACCAAGGCTCAAGAATCGACTGTCTCAAATAATCTTCGCTGGCAGGCATTGTTGAACCGTTGGTAAACCTGCGGTTCTTGCCCAGAACGCCATTAAGACTTGGCCCCTTGACAGTGTTCTCCGCTCCATGGCAGGAGCCGCAGTTCTTTTCCTTCCAGACGAGAGCGCCCTTTTCCGTCATTGTTTTGACAGTAGGCTTGTAGCGGTTGCCGCCCTTGGCTTCCCACTCGCTGAAATCTTTCTGGCTCAACACGTTTACCCAGCCCACCATTTCACTGTGCTGAGTTCCGCAGTGCATAGCACACAGCATCTTAAAGCGTCCGGTTTTAGTCGCCTTAAATGCCATCTGGGTATAGCGCCCAGGAACAACATGGTACTGAGCTCTAAAAGCTGGAATGTACATGGCATGAATGACATCCTGAGAGATCATGGTCAGCTTAATGTCACGATCTACAGGAATCGTTATTTCGCTGTTCTCCCTAATGCCGTTCATGTGCTGAACGTGCCACATCCACCTTTTGCCGATAACAAACATGTCGATGGCATCTTTAGGCATGGTTCGCACGCTAATGTAGTTGCTGGCACTCCAGCCAAAGATGGCCAATGCCAACATCAAAGGCACGCCGGTCCACAAGAGCTCAAGACCTACCGAGTGAGTTGGAGGATTTGTGCGATCAACCTTGCTGCCTGCCTTGTACCTAAGCGCCAGGACCAGCACTGCGATGCCAACCAACACAGTAAAGATGATGGTCAGCAGCGTAATAACGCCGAAAAGGTTATCGTAGTGCCCAGCATGCTCCGAGGCCTGTGGTGGGGCCATCGGAAAATTCTTGCCGCCCGGAAGATAATTGAAGATATCCATTTCTTATCGGTGAGGCCTAAGCGTCGGCTCCGCCTCCGAGATTTAGTGTTCTGGCCTTTCTGCCCCGCCTTTCCCAGACAATCGCGGCAGTGATCACTCCGATCAAGGTCGCAACGCCAAGAAGGCGAATCAGGTTCATAACATTGACTGTGACCTGCCCTGAATGGGGATCAACGCTGACACAGCTCAAAAATTCAGCAACGACGGATCTCTCTCCGATCACTTCCCTGCTGGCATCATCCAGGGCAAGAAGCATGAGCTTTTGAGGGTATTCCTGTCCTAAAAAGTAGCGGGAAATCTGTCCTTCAGGAGTCAAAATAACAAGGCAGGCAGGATGGGTGATGTCACCGTTGCGTCCGTCAATTCTGTACCTAAAGCCAATAGCGTCAGTCAGCTTTTGAACAGTATCCTTGTCGCCTGTCAAAAAGGTCCAGTTTCTGTCAAACGCCTTTTCCCTTACGCTGACTCCATCCTTCACCTTATAAAGGTCAAGATAAGTGTCTTTTTTGCTTTTTGCCAAATCTGGCCCTTCGGTAGGGTCTATTGAAAAAACGACCACATCAGCCAAGCGGCCAACATGATGCTCTGCCTGCTTCATGGAATTAAGGCTCTCCATCAGCTTGTTAAGCTCTATGCTGCAGATGCCAGTGCACTCGTAGAAAATTGGCAGAAGAATGACCGGACGATCCTGCATTAGGCTGCCCGTAGTCACAGTTTCACCCCTTTCATTTTTGAATTTGAGGTCAAGGGGAATGAAATCTTTCAGCTTCTGATCGACACGAACTCCCGCATTCAGGGCATTTGATGGAATGCGGCCTGATTCAAGCCCGGGCAGCTCTTCATATTTGCCATAGAACTGGGCGAAAGCAGAGCCAGCAGCAAGCAGACAGATCAGAGTGGGAAAGAGTCTCTTCATTTCTATTTTCACAAAGGATCCTTGTCGTTAACCGGATTGGATCGCGAAGGAAGCCCCTTTTCGGCTACTTTCTTAATGGCTTTGTCAATGGGGACCTGGTATGAACCAGGGGTCGTGCTGCTCGGCGCATAAGTGCTTAGAATCTCCTTATCACGCTTTTTCAGAATGTATGTATCACCCTGTGCCGTTCTGTTTGTCTGAAGCAGAGGATGTCCTTCAGCGGGCATCCTTCTAAATTTCAGACGAGAATCACCAGCCTTGTCAATCAAGGTTCTGCCATGAACAGTTTCCATCACCCGGATGACTCCAAAAGCCACGACAAAAGTCAAGACAACGATGCCAGCGCTGACGCTGACGAACTTGCCAACTTTTTCTGCCGCCATGTCCCGCGAATCGTAGCCCATCTTCTCCAGCATTGCTGGATCATCTCTTTGTTCGTTATGCCCCGACATGTTCTGCCTCCGGTTCGTGATCTCGATAAGGTTCGGCAGTCGTCAGAAGGGGCAGCTCCTTTGAGAAAAAGGAGAAGGCCACAAACCAGATGCCGCCAAAAACTGCAAGCATTCCAACATCTGCAATGGGTGGAACCACAAAGGGCTTGTCGTGCAGAGAGGGAGAAATGATGTAGTGGAAGTCTACAAATCTAAACAGAAAGATCCAGCCTGCGATGAATCCCAAAGTCTTGGGGTTGGTTTTCAGCCAAGGTGAGAAAGGACCAATCAAGAGCAGGAAGGGGATGGCAAAGCAGCCCAAAATCATTGCCAGACCCAGAGGAGCGAACCCGTTGATAGACCGCGCCATGTAGTAGACATTAAATTCTGGCAGGTTTCCTGACCAAATGATCAGGTACTGGCTAAGGCTGAAGTAAGCCCAAACCATTGTGAGAGCCAGCATCATATGCCCCTGATCACGAATCAGGTTGGGGCTGATCGCTCCTTTGAAGGGGGCTTTTTCTGCCTGTGTGCAGAAAATGACCATAGCAAAACTGAGTCCGGCCAGGCCAAAACCGTTCATCATCCATACGCCATAAATGGTGCTGAACCAGTGAATGTCAAGCGACATAGCCCAGTCAGTCATGGCGAAGTTAAAGAAAAGAACATAGACAGCCAGCATAGGCGGAGCGAACCAGCTTCTGGCAACATTCATCTTTCTGCCGCCGCCAAGCTCTTCTTTTCTCAGCATCGACTGCAGCTTCCACATAATGCCTGCCAGACCGGCAAAGTACAGCACCCAGCGGAAATTGAAAAACCAGCTTGACAGGTAGGGCATCTTGCCGGCAACAACGGGGTCGCTGGCAACAACCTGAGGATCCATCCACTTCCAAATGTTTGGTCCAAAAACAAAGGCCAAAGGAATAAAGAAGAGTCCCATAAGGGCCAGCATCTTGTAGCCGCCGCCTGCTTCCCAAATTCTGTAAAGTGGAGAAGTCCACTTGGCGCGAACCACATGGTGCAGAAGGGCAAGACCCGTCATTCCTAAAGTCAAGCATGCCCAAAAGAGCCAGCCGAAGAAGTAGGCTCTGGATGCTCCTTTGCCAACAAAATCTCCGCCTGTGCCAATGAAGGCAGCAATGATGCCCACAACAAGCAGGACAATGCCAAAGGTCAGCAGTCCTTCTCGAAACTTGGTTGGCTTAAGAGTCTCTGTGCTCATTAATGGGCGCCCTCCTTGTGGGCGTCGGTTTTTGACTTCAGCTGCTCGACTGCAGGCAGGGCAGCTTTAGCCTTTTCTTCGTCGGTCAGCTTTTCAGCCGGCATGGCCTGGCTTTCCTGAAGAGTTCGAATATAGGCCGCAATCTTCCAGCGGTCGGCGGCAGGAATTCTGCTGCCAAAAGGATACATCGCTCCCTGACCGTTGGTGATGACAGTAAAGAAGTGCCCAATGGGGATTTCCTTCAGCCTTTCAGTGTGATAGCTCGCGATCGGCCTTTCGACATTGAAGCCTCTCTGAGCGATCATGCCATTGCCGTCTCCGACCTGTCCATGACATGGGGCGCAGAAAATGATGTACCGTTCCCTGCCTCGCTTCAGATACTCCTCATCAATCTTGCCCGGAATCTGGGTCACCAGCTTTCCGGTGGTGGTGTAGCCAGTGTAAAACTCGGTATCGAGTTTAGGCTTGCCAAAACTGACCGTTCCTGATGGCTCAATTCTGCTGCCAGAATTGTCTGAGTAAAAGCGGCTTTTGCTCTGCGGCTTCACCTTGCCCTGCTCCCACATATCCAAGTGGCAGCCAGCAGCAAGAACCATGACACCCAGGCCACAAATGGCGAGGCTGGCTGAACGCTTCATTAGTAGCCCTCCGAGGTTTCAATCATTTCGATCGAAAGAGGTTCAAGTCCCTGCACAAAGGTCTTTGTTTCCTCTGATGAAAAAAGAGCATCGTCTGCTTCAATGCAGAGAATAAACCGGTCTTGGCTGGCGCGGCTCATGCACTCAGCATTAAAAATAGGGTGGTGAGGCTTAGGCAGACCATTAAAGGCAAACATGGCTCCGGCCGCTGTCAATCCAGAAAGCAGAATGGTCAGCTCAAAGGTGACAGGAATAAAGGCAGGCAGGCTAAAAAGAGGCTTGCCACCCGTGTTGTGGGCATAGCCGTTTAAACCAGAGTAGGCAATAAAGCTCTCCAGCGTCGGCCACCAGGAAAAGTAATCGCTGACCCTTATGCCAACCGAGGTGTACCACTGCAGACCCATGCCGAGACAGGCGCCGGTAATGCCGGCAAAAAAGACTGCCCAGCCTAGGCGGTTGTCTTTATGTCCCAAAGCATCGGTAAGGCCATGAACAGGGATAGGCGAATAGCCTTCCATTTTTCTGTAGCCTTCTGAGTAACACTTTTTAGTGGCAGCCAAAAGCTTTTCGCCCGAGTCAAACTCGGCAACCAATCCGTAGGGTTTGGGAGATGTGTCTCTACCGTGCGACATGGTCTTAGTGAGCCGAGGCTCCCTCCTTTGAATCAGAGTTTCCGTGCTCTTGGTCGTGAAGCTGGTGAACAAGCTCCTTCATTTCGTAGATGTTGATGATGGGCATGAACCTAATAAAGAGGAACATGAGGAAGATGAAGAGGCCTATTGTGCCGCCAAACATGGCAAAGTCCCAAACAGTCGGGGTGTAGAAGCCATAGCTGCCCGGCAGCCAGTCTCGTGTCAGGGAGAGAGGGATGATGACGTACCTTTCAAACCACATGCCCACGCTGATTGAGAAGCAGGCCACCATGAGATACTTGTGATTCGCACGCATCTTGGGCAGCCACAAAGGCATCACCACAATGACGTTGGTAAGAATCAGAACCCAGAACGCCCATGAATAGGGAGCTCCGAAAAGATTGACACGGTTGAACAGAAGGCTTCTTTCCAGCGGAACGGCTGCATACCAGGCATAGAAAACTTCCATGCAGTAGCCGTAGGCAACGATCATGCCTGTCGCCAGCATGACTTTAGCCATCCAGTCAAGGTGCTTGTCGGTAATAAGGGCTTCGAGCTTGTACCACTTTCTAAGCGGAATGGCAAAGGTGATAACCATTGCAAACCCAGCGAAGACGGCGCCAGCAACAAAGTAAGGCGGGAAGATAGTCACGTTCCAGCCAGGGACAATGCCCATGGCAAAGTCGTAGGAAACGATTGTGTGAACCGAGAGAACGAGGGGAGTGCTGAGTCCAGCCAAAATGTAGCTGGCGTGCTCGTAGCGTTCCCAGTGTCTTGCAGCGCCCCGCCACCCCATTGAAAGGGTGCCGAATACCATCCTCACAATCTTGTTTGCAGCCCTGTCCCGCAGGGTCGCGAAGTCTGGCACCAGGCCAACAAACCAAAAGACAACCGAAATGGTGATATAGGTGTTGACCGCGAAGACGTCCCAAATGAGAGGACTTCTAAACTGCGGCCACATGTTGAGCATGTTGGGGTAAGGGAAGAGCCAGTAGGCAACCCAGGGCCGTCCTGTGTGCAGAAGCGGATAAAAACTTGCACACATGACGGCAAAAATCGTCATGGCTTCTGCAAATCGGTTAATCGAGTTGCGCCATTTCTGCTTAAGCAGAAGCAGGATGGCTGAAATCAAGGTCCCTGCATGGCCGATTCCGATCCACCAAACAAAGTTGATGATGTCAAAACCCCAGCCGACCGGCTGGTTGTTGCCCCAAATGCCAATGCCCTTCATCAGCAGCCAGACAACTGACAACAGCAGAAGCTGAAGAACCGAAAACCCGAAGGCAAAGGCAACCCACCAAGGGCTTGCCTTAATGCCAGTTGCCTTGGTAAGGCCAGGAATAGAAATGGGAGGATTGTTATGGGTTGACTGATCGAGAACGATGTCTCCGACCATGCGGTCCATATCTGCAAGGGTGAAATTGCCCTTCAGAAGTTCCTTGTCGATAGGTGCCTGTGCTGGATCAGCCGACATATCAGTGCTTCTCCTCCGCTGCGGGAGCCAAACTTGGATGGGGGTTGTTCACCCTCATCAAATAGGTGGTACGGGGCTTGGTGTTGGCCTCTTCAAGCAACAGGTAGTTTCTGCGGCTCTCGCGGGTCTTTGCCACAGCGTTTTCTGGCTTTCTCATGTCGCCAAAAACGATGGCATGAGTTGGACAGGCGCCTTGACATGCTGTCACGACTTCACCGTCAGAAATCTCACGATCCGCTTTCTTGGCAGTAATTCTTGCCTTATTGATTCTTTGAACGCAGTAGGTGCATTTCTCCATCACGCCACGGCCTCTGACCGTTACATCCGGGTTGTTCACCATCTGCAGAACAGGAATCTGGTCGTTCCTTAACGTAAAGTGAAGGAAGTTGTATCGCCTCACCTTGTAGGGACAGTTGTTGCTGCAGTAGCGCGTGCCAACACAGCGGTTGTAGACCATCTGATTGATGCCTTCGTGGCTGTGAACCGTTGCTGCCACGGGGCAGACAGGCTCGCAGGGGGCATTTTCACAATGCATGCAGGTTACGGGCTGAAACCTCATGGGAGGGTTTGCTTCGTTCAGCTTTCCGCTTTCTCCCATATAGTAGCGATCAATGCGCATCCAGTGCATTTCTCTGCCCTTCTGAACCTGTTCTTTGCCGACAGTAGGAATGTTGTTCTCTGCCTGACAAGCCATGACACAGGCTCCGCATCCGGTGCAGAGATTGAGGTCGATTGTCATGGCCCACTGGTAGTGTTCCTTGCTGAAATCGAACTCCTTGGCGTCGTACATGTCAGGCAGTGGATGTTTGCCCGGCGCAGCGTGGCCGTCTCCGTGCTCGGAATCGTGAGCTGTGCCTCCGGCATCATGCCCTTCATCATGGTGGGCGCCCTTGATGTGGAATTCCTTGTGGTGAGCCAAGGCCCCTCCGGCAATGTAGCTGGCCAGGCTGGCTTCTTGAATCACGTTGCGGCTGCTGTCAAAGACTTCAGTTTCCAGCGCGTTGTGGAACTGAACATTGGCCAGAGGATAGTAATCCTTGGCCCGCTCAATCTTGACTCCGGGCTGAATCCATGGCGCAGTTGAAGACCGAAGCGCAAAGGCATTGAATCCCCCGCCTTTTTTGGCATCAGCTCCCTTGACATATTCGCCTCCCTTGGTGCGGCCCCCGCCAAAGTGGATGACCACGACTCCTTCTGCCTGCCCCAGCTGTGTGGCAGTGGCAGCTTTAAGGTTCCCGGCAGGAGTTGTTCCGACCGCCATGGGGCGGCCAAGGCCAAGCATGGGCTGCTGGATCTCCTTGGTGCCAATAACTTCAACTCGCTCCAAGTTCAGCTTAACGGCGGTTTCTGCCCCAAAGAAGAAGCAGTTATCCCAGGTGAAGTTGGTGATCGCCTTGGGGAGTTCCTGCAGCCAGGGGTTGTTGGCATAGCGGCCATCGTAGATTGTGGGGTCTGGCAGAAAGACCAGCTCCATCTCGGTTGGCGCTGGAGCGGCACTGAGGGCTGCTGCCGCGTTGGCAACCGGGGTCATAGCCAGATGGTCTGCCTTGCCCTTGACCAGAATTCCTTCGGACAAAGCCAGTCTCCAGGCTCGATCGAAACTGCTTTCAATCAGAGGTTCGCCATCAGCGGGAACAGGCGCTTTGGATGCCCCAAACCCAGAAAGAGCAGTCTGCTTTGCAGACCACTCGGCCCGAAGAACCTCCAGACCAGGGCGGCTTTTTGACCTTAAAGAATCAACCAGCTCAAGAGCGGACTTGCTGTCGTAAATCGGCTCGATAAGGGGCTGCACGATGGAAATGGTGCCATCGACAGCCACAGCATCACCCCAGGATTCTAGGAAGTGGCTTTCGGGCAGAACCCAGTGGCAAAGATGAGCTGTCTCGTTCTCGTGGCTTCCCAGATAGACCGAAAAGGCTGCCTTTTCAATCAGATCTCCAAGCTTGAGATCAGAAGGAGCGGTAAAGGCAGGGTTTCCACCCATAATCACCAAGGCTTTGGCTGTGCCCCTTTCAAGCAGGTCAGCCGCCTTCTTAATCTCAGCCAGCTGGTTCACTGGGACAGGGTGAACAGGGCTGGTCAATCGAACCGTTCTGCCGCTGTTCCCCAGCTGCTGGTTGATAAGGTGAACCAAAGCGTGGACTTCTGGCGATTGATGATCGCCAGCGATGACGATCGAATCTCCTCCCGCGGCTTTAAGATCCTCTATAAGAGCTGCAGCAATCTTGGGATCAAGCGCAGAGGGCATGCTTCCCGTGGCGCCAGCAACACCCACTTGAGCCGCGATCCAGGCTGCTGCCGCCGCGATCTGAGTCGCCTTGACTGGCACCCTATGGTCTGCGGCCGCACCGGTGAGGGTGGGGAAACATTCCAGGGCGTAGATTCGGTTCATCTCGGTCGAATCTTCAACCCTGCGTCCGCTCATGAGGTCGCGGGCATAGCGAACCGGAGCTGGACCGAACTGCATGAAGTCGGAATCGAGGCTGACAATGACCTTAGCCTTGTCAAAATGGTAGATGGTCTCGACATCCTGCCCAAAAGCGCGAATCGCGCCTTCTCGGCGGTTGTCGCGGTTGACCGGTTCATATTGAATCCAGGTGCCGCCGCTATCGGCAAGGAGCTTCTGCAGGGACGAGGCAAGGGTGGGGCTGCCCACTGTCTCTGTGATGACGACAAGGCCGTCGCTCGATTCGCCCAAAACCTTTCGAATCTCGATCAAAAAGTCTTCCCAATTTGAAGGATCACCTTTATAGCTTGGGCTCTTTACCCTGTCAGGATCATAAAGGTTGAAGGTTTCAGCCAAACCGAAGGAGCTGACAGAGCCCAAAGAAGCCCAGTGCAGAGGACTGCCTTCAATCTTGGTCGGCCTGCCTTCGTGGCTCTCCACCAAGATTCCCTGAGCGTAGCCAGAAAGCGAGAAGGAAGAAGCAAACAGCCGCGGCACGCCGGTCATGGCGTCTTCGGGCTGAACCACAAAGGGAACGATCTTCTTTTCGGGCAGGAAGCGGCAGCCAGATGCGAGTCCGGCCAAGGCCACAGTGCCCCCGACGAGCTTCAGAAGGTCTCGTCGAGAAATGTCAGGTATGGATCGGCGATGGGGGAATTCGTCGCCAACCCACTGGGTGTATTCGGGCGATCCCTCAAGCTGTTCCCTTCCCTTAACGTAAAAGGGTTTATGGGCGGCCTTGTCGCTGCTGGTCGTCTTTTCCATTCTTATCCGAGGGGTAATCAGTTGTGGCAGATGTAGCAGTCCGCAAGCTGCTTGGTGGCGATTTTGCGGTCCTTGATCAGAATCGTTCCTTCCTTGGCTCGCTTATGAAGCTCGTCGTTGGGCACCCTTTGGGAAAGCCCCTTAGCGAGCCTGATTTCTACATCACTGAGAGATTCTCCAGCCGCGACCTTGCGATAGAGCTCAAACACCTGCTCGCGGGGCGAGAGAGATGGCTGCTCTGGATCGGGCTGAGTGGCGTACATAAACTTTTCTGGGTCTGTGTGGCACTCAAGACACCATGACATCGAGAAGGGCTGTGATTTCCAGGTGATGTGCATGTCCTGCACCTTTCCATGACAGTTGTTGCACGAGACCCCACGATTTACATGAATTGAATGGTCAAAGTAGACAAAATCAGGGACCGAGTTGACCTTCACCCACTGTAGAGGCGTGTTGGTTTCAGCGCTCTGCCTCAAGGGCTCAAGCAGGGGACTATTGGTCCAAACTTGACTATGACAGGTCATACAGACGTCAGTTGAAGGAACTGATGCGTGAGCAGAGTCTTCCACCGTCCAGTGACAGAACCGACAGTCAATCGCCAGCTCTTTTGCATGGTGCTGGTGACTGAAGGGAATCGGCTGTTCCAAAGGAATTCCCACTTTCGTGTTGTAGGGTGACCGGCTGAAGCCAGACCCAATGACGAAAATGAAAGGGATCCCCGCTGCCAGCACAAGGCTGAGCGTGGCGATGGTGTTGGCGGCTGGCTTGAAGAGCTGGGCCATTCCTTAACTAAGCGCTCCTGAACGCATAACTGATAAACCAAGTTCCGATACCATCATCCGATCACCCAAGACCGGTCGACGGCAATGACAATAAACAATAAAGCCAAATAAAGCATCGAGTACTTGAAAAGCGCCCGAGCCCGTGGGGCTGAAGTATTCCTCATCAGCTGCAGGCTCTGCACGAGCAACACGATGTTGAGGACGACTGCCCCGGCCAAATAGAGCATTCCTGCCTCCCCCATGAAAAGGGGCATGACAGAAATGACTGATGTGAGAACGGCATAAAGCACGATCTGAATGACTGTGACCCTATCCCCCTTGACAACAGGCAGCATAGGAACTCCGGCTTTAGCGTAATCGTCTTTGATCAAAATCGCTAAAGCCCAAAAATGGACTGGGGTCCAGAAAAAGATGATTCCGAAGAGGATCCAGGCAAAAACCGAAAGCTCACCCCTTACAGCGGCGTAGCCAACCAGGGGGGGAAAAGCGCCCGCCGCTCCCCCGATTACAATGTTCTGCCACGTTCTTCTTTTCAAAAGAAGGGTGTAGATGAGAACATAGAAAACCAGCCCTGCCATAGCCAAAAGGGCAGAAAGGGCGTTTGAGCTGAGGGTCAGAATCACGCATGACCCGACAGCCATAACAATGGCGAAGATCAGGGCGTTGGCGTTGGTGATCCTTTGTGTCACTGTCGGGCGGCTGGCCGTTCTTTCCATGGCCACATCCAAATCCCTCTCGACAATCATGTTAAGGGTGTTGGCGGCGCCAGCGGCCATATAGCCCCCAATGGCAACCAGAATCATCTGCCAGAGGGGCGGCCAAGAGCCATTGGCAATGATCATTGCCAGGACTGTTGTAAAGAGAAGAAGGCTGATAACCCTTGGCTTGGTGAGGGCGATGTAATCCTTGACCACAGCCATAAAGCCTTTGTTGGGCTTTATGACAGCAGGCTCCTCCGCCTGAGACTCAAATGTTTCCGCTGTGCTTCCACCGACAGTTTCTTCTGAATCAGTCACAGCAAAGGCATGAAAGCTCATCATCGAAAAAGATCCAAAAGTAAAGACGGCGGCGGCGAGGTGAAAAAGCTGAAGAGCAACTGGAGCAGAAGCTGCCAAGTTGACCAAGCCAAGAACCATTTGGAAGACCATGCTTCCGCTCGTCATGTTGGACCAAAAACCAACCTCGTCGGAGGGACGCCTCTTTACCAACTGGCGGCAGGTAAGAAGAATGAGGATGAAGGCCCCTGTGGCGATGAGAGGGTGAGAAATGCCCCCTTTCAGCAGAGGGTGGGCATCGGCAGCCATGTGAAGCTGAAGGCGGTCAGAAAGCCCCTGGGCCGCTGAGAGCTCGTTCGTAAAGGCTGTCTTGCCCATGGCAGAAAGAGCGCCAGTTCCACCAAGAATAAACATGGCTGCCAGGGATCCCCATACCAGCCCCCCGACTTCTCCCTGCTTTCTAAACCGGATCTTGTTAACCACTTCGCCCGGCATGGCCAGAAGAATCAGGGTCCCTATAAGAAAGTAGTTGTTGACCAGGTGGAGGGGCATGGTGATGGCCCTTGCCATGCTCCGGTCAAACTCGACCCAGCGGTTGAGCACCAATGCTGCCCCGATCGCTGCCGAAACAAGCACTGAGACAAGGGTTAATAAGCCAGCCTTGCGAAAGAGAGAACTCTTGGGAAAGATTCTGAAAGACGCCAGGGCCAAGGCGGCAGAAAGAATAATCAGGAACCCAGAAGTCGTTCTGTGTGTTAATTCTATGTAGGTCTGCAGAGGGGCGCCTTTGGGCAGAATCGAGCCGTAACAGTCCGGCCAGTGAACGCCGCAGCCATCCCCCGAAAGAGAGGCTCGGACGAAGGCTCCGAAGATAATAACAAGAACTGAGTAGCCCAGAATCCAGAGAGCCGCCTTGTGGAATTTAAGGGCAGCTGATTCGGTAAATCCGCTTTGAAGCGAGAGATTTGATGTTTCGCTCTGTGCTTCTCGGACTTTACTGTCTGGGTCCTCGCTCATTTAAGTCCCTACTCTAGCTCGCCAGAGGCGCTTTCGTCAAGATAGACAAGCCATCGTCAGGGAAGAAACTATCAAGAATCCCCCTAAGGACCCATTAAAGTCCAGATTGAAAACCGATTTTCTAACTTCTTGTCAGGACCAGTGACTTAGCGCCTTCTTGAGTTCACTTTTTTGTAAAGATTGACCATTCAACACTTGTAGAAGTTTCAAGTTCTTTAATTTTCCATGCCCCTAGTCACTTAAAAACTCTATGACTATCCTTCCATCAAGGGGCGCTTTGGGCGACAGACTGCCTGCTCTTGGGGCGACCTCAGGTCAAGCCAAAAAACGCCTCAGCATTGGCCGTGGTTATTGATGCAGTCTTCTCTGGCGAGATCCCCCAGCAGTCGGCCAGGGACTGGTTGATATGAACAAGGTAGGCAGGGTGATTCGGCCTGCCTCGATATGGAACAGGGGCGAGCCAGGGCGCATCCGTTTCAAGAAGCACCTTCTCTTTTGGCAGGCGGGCAAAAAGGGTTCGCCCCGCCTCGTTCTTAGGGTAAGTCAGGGGACCATCAACCCCAAACCAGCAGCCCAAGGCCAGGGCGCGGTCGGCCTCTTCTTCATTGCCGCTGAAGCAGTGAAAGAGCATTTTTGTTTGAGGACGTCGATCCTCCAGCAGCCTCAAAAGATCGGGATAGGCGTCGCGGCAATGAAAGACCAAGGGCTTGCCCAGCTCCTCCGCTAGGTCGAGATGAGGGTGAAGACACTCTTCCTGCTGCTGGCGCGTGGCGTGATCCCAGTAAAAATCGAAGCCCACCTCGCCGATGGCCACACATTTTGGATGGGCGGCCATCTGGCGAATCACTTCGATATCTTCGCTTCTAAACTCTGCTGAGTGGCTGGGATGCCAGCCAGCCACACCGTAGACTTCACCAAACTGATCGCTCAGGTCCAAAGCGATCTGGCTCCATTCATTATCCACCGCGACGACAATCAGCTTCTCCACGCCAGCCGCCTTTGCCAGAGCAACCGCCTCGGCAGGGTCAGGAAAAGCCTTGACGTCGTTCAAATGGCAGTGGGTGTCAACCAGCCTCATCTGCCCCATTGTAAGCGAGAAGCAGAACTGGCGGGAGGCACTGGGGTCAGGCTCCCTCCCAAATATGCTCCTGCCAGAGGTCAAGGTCATCCTGGGTAATTCCCGGGACGAGCAGCAGATCATTCAGTTTGAGGTCTGGCTTGCTTTGGCGGAGTTCCAAAACTCTCACGGCCCTGGCTCGGGTCATTCCGGGCAGGGTCAAAATCTCGCCTAAATCGTCGGTTTTCAGATCAACCCACCCCTTGGGCTTCGACTGCCTCCCCACACTCGGCAGGGTGGAATCAGGAGCTGGCGGTTGTGTCGAATCATCTGGTGACTCAGGAACCGTGACAGGGGGCGCCAGCTGAGACTCCTTCTGTTCAAGCCTCTGCCTTCCTGCCACCAGGCCAAAAACAGTGGTGAAAAGGATAAAAAGCACCACCACCACCTTTCGTCCATGGTCAGGCTTTTTCCCACCTTGATCCGGCGGCTTGACCATGAAACGAGTATGCAGCAAAAACAGTTATGCCTTCAAGAGCATTTCAGGCTAAGCGGCGGCATGACAAACCTTTCAAAGAGTAGAACAACCAGCCAGCGCCGCCTCTCTCACTCTCTTCCGGTCATACCCATAGCGGCTGACACTTTCCTTCACCAGGTTCTTCCTCAGATCAGTTTGGTCCTCCAGGCAAGAATCATGGCGATCACAGCCAGGCTCAATCCCAGATATCTCCTGACCCGCCCCTGCCCAGAGAGATCCTTTTGAAGCCGGCCTAACGCCAGATTTCAAGGAGGACAGAACAGCCGTTGAACCGAAGTTAGCCGCTTCAAAAAGGGCAGCCTGTAGAGATGACCCTGCCTGGGATCGTCCCTTTGCCGCCAAACGAGTCATAAAATCTTGTCCGCCTGAGCCCAAAAGTTCTTCCAGGCAGACTTCAGCTGCCCCCAGGTTTTTCAAGGCTGCCGCCGCCTCAGGGTCGCCTGTTCCGGCCATCACTGCCAAGGGAGCAAGCCTGCCCCTCAGGCACTCCACCGCCCCCGACCAAGTGCCGCCACGGCGCAGACGAGGTGAAATCGAGATCGCCCCCTCGCTTAAGGCAAAGATGATCCTATTTCTTTGGTGGGCACAGCGCCCCTCGAACCCCTGCCAAGGGGGGCAGAGACTCAAATGCCACGCCCAGGGAAATCGATTCCGAAGCTTTTTCCCACCTAGGGAACTCAATCCGCTGGGGTGCAGCACCACGCCCCTCGGGGTCAGAGATTCAGCCACCTCTTCCAGCGCCAAAACGTCCACGCCTCTGGCTCCCCCTGTCACAAGGGTCCAGCCCCCTTGGTGCAGAGCCCGAGCAGCAGCCTTGGCGCCCTTGGCCCCTAACAAATCGACTTCACGGCTGCCCACCACGGCAAAAAGACGGCGGGGAAATTCACAAGGCCGAAAATCAGTCTGGGGACGGACACACCAGAGGGCGGGGGGCAGTGAAGCCCCCCCTTCCCAAATCCATTCCGCTTCCGGATGAAAGGGAGTCAAAAAAGATCCCTCGACCGCAAGCTGCCTCACAAGGGCCATGAGTCCAGTATTTTCAAGACGCAGAGCCGCGCTGGCCAAGCCATGCCGACGCAGAAGATCCGGTGCTTCAGCCGGGGAGGGCAGCTTTTCCTTCAGGAGTTCTATCACCCGCCTGGCCCCATAGGGGAGAGGGCTCTCCTTCACGATCCCTTCTTGAAAGCTCACCGGCCCTCTTGGCCCCTCTGCCCGGCCGGCATCACTGAACAGCCCAGTGGGAGGAGAAGCCTGTGCTGGCTCATCAAGGCCTTCAGACAATAAATCTGCTATGGAGGCATATTGGGGTGATATCGCTCCTCCTATGTTATATAAAGGCGGCGCTTCCTTCGTGCCACTGCTTGACCCTCTAGCCTTAGTTTTCTTCCTTGAACTAAGATAAAGCTCTTCTATTCCAGGCAGATAAATGCCAGCTAATAGGGTCGATAGCACCAATCTTTCGCCGTTAACCATAGGCCTCATTGTACTCTCACTCTTCAAGTCCCCAACTTGGGGAGCCAGCCCATGCTCAAGCATCCTGTCCTTACTCACGACCGAATTCGCCAGTACCTTCAAAGGGATCTCTTCGACCATGTCCTTTTGGACTCAATGCCCCTGGAAGCTGATCTCCTTATCCAGGACTGTGCCGGCGAGGCAGAGGCCAGGTCGGCAGAGGGCTGGAAGCCGATTAAGAAGGGCGAAAGCTGGGGCCCCACCTACCAGCCAGGCTGGTACTGGGTTAAGGGGCAGATCCCCTCTGAGTGGAATGGCCGCACCGTTGTCCTTACCTACGATGTTCCCGAACTGAAGTGGGAAAGGTGGGGAATGGTGGAAGGAACCATCTGGCAGGACGGCCAGCCCACAGGGGGATTGGACTTTGGCCACCAATATTTCCGACTTACGGATAAAGCGGCTGGCGGCGAAGCCATCGACCTCCTGGTTCAAACCTACGCTCACAACAAGGAAACCACCATGCACGCTCCGGAGAAGCCCAGAACTCCCGAGCCAGAAGATTACAAGGGCTTCCTGCTTGCCACGCTTGACACAGATGTCCTAGATTTTGCCTACGACATTGAGGCTGCCCTTCACCATTACGAAGCTCTGCCTGAAAATGATCCCCTCGGCCACCACATCCTCAGGGCACTCAACGATGCGATCAACACTTCTGCCGGAGCCGGACGCAAAGGACTCCTCGCAGGAAGAAAAGGCCTGAGGGACGCGCTCAGCGCGCTCAACGGCGAAGTCTCCCATGAAATCACCGCTGTCGGTCACGCCCACCTCGACACGGCATGGCTCTGGCCCCTCAGGGTGACAGAGCTGAAGATGATTCACACAACTGCGGTCCAGCTCAACAACATCGACCGTTATCCCGATTACGTCTTTGTCCATTCTCAGGCCAGCCAGTATCAATGGCTGAAAGACCAGCAGCCCGCCCTGCTTGAAAGAATCAAGAAGGCGATCAAAAAGGGCCAATGGGAAGCGGTAGGAAGCATGTGGGTCGAAGCCGACTGCAACCTGACCGGGTCAGAAGCCCTCGTCCGCCAGTTCCTCTATGGCCGCCGCTGGTTTAAGCAGAACCTGGGAGTCACCACCGAAGACATGTGGCTGCCGGATGTCTTTGGCTACTCAGCCGCCATTCCTCAAATCCTATCCAAGTTCGGAATCAGCTACTTCCTCACCCAAAAGCTCAGCTGGAACGACACCAACAAGCCGCAGAACCAGACCTTCTGGTGGGAAGGCATCGATGGCAGCAGGGTCTGGGTTCACTTTCCCCCCGCCGACACCTACAATGCCAACTGCAGCCCCAAAGAAGTTCTTCACTCCATGAAGAACTACAAGGATCACGCCCGCTGCGACCAGAGCCTTTATCTCTTCGGCCATGGTGATGGAGGCGGCGGCCCCACCGAATACCACATCGAAAGGCTTCGCCGATCCCGCGCTGCCGCTGGACTCCCTGTCTTCCAAAAGAAGGCGAAGGCTATTGACTTCTTCAAGTCAGCCAAAGAGGCGAGCCATGACCTCTGCACCTGGAGAGGGGAACTCTATTTTGAGAAGCATAGAGGCACCTACACCACTCAGGCAAAGAACAAAAAGGCCAACCGAGAAACTGAGTTCCTTATGAGGGATATTGAGTGGCTCAGCCTCTTTGCCGGCGGCATCGCCTACCCTCAAGAGCAGATCGAAAAGCTGTGGAAGCTGGTCCTTCTGAACCAGTTCCACGATATCATTCCTGGCTCTTCGGTCAAGGAAGTTTACGAAGACTCAGAGAGGGATTACGCCATTGTCCGCACCGAAGGAGCCGAGCTGGTCGAGGCAGCCCTAAAGGAGATCGGAAGCCGCCTAGACACAGAAGGCCATGCTGAACCCTTGGCCCTCTTCCACAACGCCACTTTGGCCGGGCAGGGTGAAATACCCTGGAACCGTGACGAAGTCCCTGCCAGCATTGTGGTGGATGATGAAGTCAAGCCGGTCCAGCTTGTCGAAGCGTTCGGCAGCAGAAGCCTGGTTTTCGAAACGCCCCAGGCCGCCCTCGGCGCTGTTGCCGTCGGCGGCTTCAGCGACAAGCCTGCCGCCAGCGGCAGGCTGAAAGCCAGTGGCCGCAGGCTGGAAAACGATCAGTGGGTGATGAAGTTCGATTCCAATGGACATATCACCTCCATTTCAAGCCTTGACGATGACCCAATCGAGTTCATCGCCCCTGGATCTCCTGCCAATGTCTTCCAGATTTTCGAAGACACCCCCCTCTACTGGGATGCCTGGGATGTGGACGCCTACTCCTTTGAAAAGCACACGGAAATCACCAAGTGCGAGTCCTTTGAGATCGTCGAAAAGGGGCCTGTCCGTGCTGCAGTAGAAATTGTCCGCAAGTTTGGGAAATCCACCATCAGGCAGCGAATCAGTCTCGGCCCCACGCCGGGAATCAGATTCGATACCTGGGTGGATTGGCAGGAAGACCACCGTATGCTGAAGGCTGCCTTCCCGGTCAACGTTCATTCCAGCCGAGCCACCTACGAAATCCAATGGGGACACGTCGAAAGGCCGACTCACCAGAACACAAGCTGGGATGTCGCCCGGTTTGAAGTCTGCTGCCAGAAGTGGTTTGACCTCAGCGAAGGAGGCCAGGGGGTCGCCATCCTCAACGATGGCAAGTATGGATGCGATACCTTGGGCAATGTCATGAGAATTTCACTTCTCAGGGCGCCCAAGGCTCCAGATCCCACTGCTGATAGAGGCGAGCACTTCTTCAGCTATGTGCTTCTGCCTCACTTTGACCAAGTCCAGCACAGCCAGGTTGTGGCAGCTGCCTACACCCTCAACTCGCCTCTCCGCCATGCCTGGATCACCCCCAGCGAGGGAGCAGCCTCTGCCACCCCGCTTTTGGCCCAGGTTGGAGATGCTGCGGTCAAGATTGAAACCCTCAAGAAAGCAGAAGACTCCAGCAGGATTATCGCCAGAGTCTACGAAGCCCATTCTTCTCGTGGCCGCACCGAACTCAAGCTTGCGACCCCCGTCCGCAGAGCATGGCTGGCTGACATGAATGAAGAACCTCTTCAGGAACTGGAAGTCGAAGAAGGCCGAGTGAAGTTCAGCTTCAAGCCTTTTGAGATCATCACCCTGCTGCTTGAAGTCTAGTCGGCAAAGCTAATTTGGCCTGCCCGGCAAAGCTGCCGGGCAGGCCAAACTGTTTATGGGTGCCAAGGGAATCAGCATTCCACGCCTGCTCCCAGCCGACTTATCAAGTCGAGAATCTTAAGGCCGAGCCTCAGCCTTGCCGATAAGCGCGCCGGCCCTGCCGACTGGCGTACATGTGAATCAAGCCTTTTTCACACTCTGCCTGCTCCAGCTTCATCCTGTCAAAAATCCTCTGCTGATCACCTTGAATCCTCAGAAGCTGTGAGACCTCGGATGCTGACAGAGAATCGAGGGCAAAAACCTCCTGCAGAACCAACTCTCTGGCTTCAAGGACCGCCCTCATCTCTTCTGGCTTCTGTTCATCCAGGCAGGCTTCCACCTGGAGAGTCAAAACTTCCAATCGTTCAAAAAGACTAGGCTGCGGCTGATTCTGCAAATTGCCCTCTCTTCTGCTGTGCCTCAAGTTCAACCCAGCTTTCGCGCAGATTCGACATGACCTGAATGGCCTGGTCGATGTACTCAGGCTTGTCTTCGATATTGGCTTCAACAAGCCGGTTGTAGCAGAAGGTGTAAAGAGAGAAAAGGTTGGCAGCCACCTCTCCCCCCTTATCCATATCCAAGGTGGACATGAGTTCAGCAAGGATTTTTTGAGCCTTCTGCAGACTGTCGTTCTGTTTGAAAAGCTCCTTGTCCACCATTGCCTTCTGCCCGGCGGTCATAAATCTCAAACAGCCGTCATAAAGCATGACCACCAGCTGAATCGGGCTTGCGCCAGCAACAGCTGACTTTCGATACTGGTCTAGGTATGGGTTCTGCGCCAAGTCCTGATCCTCACGACACCAAGCCAGGCTTCGTGCCAGTTAAATCATCGGCAGATTGATTCTGGCTTTTAAGGGGAAAAGGCCTCTTTATGGCTCTGGGGGAGCATCGTGATCAAAGTCCTTGTCGCCAGCGGCAAAAAGCACCGAAATCACCAGGCTCAAAACCACCCAGGCCAGGGGCACTAGGTACTTCCAGTTGTCTGGATAATCCGGCTTAGCCACATCGTTGACAAAGTTTCTCAGCAGATTAGTGTCCATTCTGAGAAAGATAAAAACTGCCGCAGCCAAAGATCCACCGGCAAAGCCGCTTGCTCCGGCCAGCTTAAACCTATAGGCGGCGATGGACCCCACAATTAAGGCAGGAAGCGCCCCAGATAAAGCCCATTGAACCAGACCCGCAATTCGGTACTCCTCAATGATCAAAAATGGCCATCCGCACAAGACAAAGATGACCACGCTTGTGACCCCAATAATCATGGAGCCCTTTAGTATCTGCCCTTCAAACTCCTTCTCCCGCTTCTCCTGGCCTGGGGCCTTAGGTTCGTCGGTCTGAAGAGGTTCAAAGGGCATGACGGCTTTTAGAGCTTAAAGTCCCTTATCGGACAGGAAGGAAATAAGGTCAGAAACGCGGCAGGAATAACCCCACTCGTTGTCGTACCAGGCAACAACCTTCACCATTTCATCCAGCACCACTGTATCAACAGAGGAGAAAATGGAGCTGTGGAAGTCTCCCTTGAGATCGCTGGAAACCAGGGCTTCGTCAGAATAGCGAAGAATCCCCTTCATGGGGCCATCAGCATACTTCTTCATCGCCGCATTAATTTCATCAGCAGAAACTGACCTGCTCAGATTCGCGGTGAAGTCCACAACCGAGACGGTGGGAACTGGCACGCGGAAGGCCATCCCTGTGAACTTGCCTTTCAGCTCAGGAATAACCAAGCCAACGGCTCGGGCGGCGCCTGTGCTGCTGGGAACGATATTCTCAGCTCCTGCTCGGGAATCTCTCAGATCTTTCTTAGCGGTATCCACAATCGCCTGGCTGTTGGTATAGGCGTGAACGGTGGTGAGAAGACCCTTTTCGATTCCGAATGTTTCGTGCAGCACCTTGGCGACAGGAGCGAGGCCGTTGGTGGTGCAGCTGGCGTTGGAAACGACATGATGCTTGGCAGGATCATACATTCCCTCATTAACACCCAGCACGATGGTCAAATCTTCATTCTTCGCAGGGGCAGAAATGATGACTTTTTTGACCGAGCCCTTAAGGTGAGCGTTCGCCTTAGTCGCATCAGTAAAGAGTCCGGTGGATTCAACAACGATGTCAACGTTCTGGCTGGACCAGTCAATAGCGCCAGGATCTCTTTCCTTGAAAACTCTGATTCTGTGGCTTCCCAGAATCATCTCGTCTTCATCCGACTGAACTTCGCCAGCGAAAGGACCGTAGGTGGTGTCGTACTTAAAAAGGTAGGCGTTGGTGGATGGCTCGGTAAGATCGTTGATCGCAACGACCTCAATTTCCGGATGCCTCTCCATGATGGCCCTCAGAGTGAGCCTTCCAATACGACCAAACCCGTTGATGCCAACTCGAACCGACATAGTTTCTTTTATTACTCCTTTATTTGGCACGCGGCTCTGCGGACCTTGAAGTCAGATTACCGACTCTGAAATAGGCCCTCTAAGGCTGGGTCCATAAAAACTCGCCTCATCAGGTTCAAGTCATGTTGAATCTGAATATGCCCAAAAATATACAGCTTCATCTCAGCAAAATCGGCTGCATCTATTAAGCAGCAGTCAAAGTGGCTTACAGGCACCAAGAGCTCTGGCGTCAGCGATTCGCTGCGATGCTTCACGACTCACCGGCGGCAGAAGAGAGGCAGTGCCTGGGCTTCTTGGGCGAAGGGGGAGAAGAGCCGGGCATGCTCTGCGGCATACTGAACCAGATGGACGGTGTTTCAAGGTTTTTGGGTCGAGCCGATGACTATGCGGCTGCAAGGCCGGGTTATCCTGCCCCGCTTCTTCCCTACCTGCGAGAAAAGGCCGGCTTGGAACCAGGAGCCAGGGTCGCCGACGTCGGTTCTGGAACAGGAATCCTTACCCGCCTGATTCTGCGGTCAGGTGCGGTTGTCTACGGTGTTGAACCAAACCCCGACATGCGCAGCGTAGCAGAAGCTGATTTTGCCGAAGAACCCCTTTTTGTTTCTCTCGATGGCTCGGCAGAAGAAATGCCCTTTGATGATGGCGGCTTGGACCTTATAGTCTGCGGACAGAGCTTTCATTGGTTTGACCAAGCCAAAGCGAGAGAAGAGTTTCAGCGCACCCTCCATGGCGTCGGATGGGTTCTGGTGCTGTGGAACAGCCTTGATGATTCCGCCGGTGGAGCAGCAGAAGCAGTCCACCAGATTTTGAAGGAGGCTGAAGGCGGCAAGCTGCCGGAGCTTTCCAGAAATAACCGCAAGGATTTGAGAAGCTGGTACGGCTCAAAAACCTATGAAGCCAAGGTGATGAAGCACAGCCAAACGCTGCAGATCGAAGACATCATTCCCTATGCTCGATCGCGCAGCTATTGGCCAGAGCCGCAGTCAGATTCAGCCAAGGAGCTTGAAGCTAAGCTGCTTTCCGTCGCAGAAGAGTTTTCAAACGGTGGCACAGTTACACTTAAGCTGACCTGCGAAATTCATCTTGGCCAGCTGGGTTAAGCTCTGGAGTCTTTCGTCTTTTTACTGGGTAGAAGGCCGCAACGGCTTTCAGCTCATCAGCCACTAGGCGATGCCAGCAGTAATATCCCAGCTCCACTAACTGTTATGAAATAGAGCCTCCTCTTCAACCGGGATAAGGGTTCCAGGAACTCCGTTCTTATCTGACGCCTGATTAAAACGAAAGAATCTAGAAAAACCTCAGTCATCTTGAGAGACCTTCATTGTCTGACTGCTCGACAACAATAAGGTGACCGCCATTTTTAAGAATCACTCCTGCGAGGCGCTGCTGACCTTACTGGAAAAATATTCAACAAATCCTCCTTTATAGACCACCAATTATTATTTGTATTTTTTTAGAGTTTCCGCCTGAAATTAAACAAAAAAACGCAGTTGTTTAAAACTTAAAAATCAGCCTTGTTGACTGATAAAATGGCTAAACAGGCGACATAGAGAGTCAAAGTAATAAGTGTTTCAAAGCTCAATACCTCCCCATTCCAGCAAGCGAAACCATGAATAAGCGACACAATCATTATGTGGGTTCACGGCTGCAAACTTTATTGATTCTTTAATCAAAATGGCAGTCAAACAAGAGGTCAAAATTGGCGGCACTGCCCACGGGCAGAGCTTTGGCTGTGAATTTTAGGCAAAAGAACACGGACGAACAACTGTGGCTCAAAACAGGAGCCCTTATGCTAAACACCCTCAAACGCGATCAGGGTTTGAAGATGAAGGGCAGGCCATCCTTCGCACAGTTCGAGAGGGAAAACTCTGCGTCAACTTGAACGCAGAAGAGCTGATTCTATCAAAGAATTCAGGTTCACCATTGCTTCTGCTCCACTCATCTCCCTCTGTAGTGGTAGAGTCCCAACATGCTGCTGCGGACTCTTGCCGCCTGTTCCCTGTTTCTCGTCCTCCTCGCCGGATGTGGAGGTCCGGCTGCTGATTCTGGCTCTGCCTCAGGTGAAGCCGTAAAATCAGATGGCGCGACGAAGCGCATTGCCTTTATTCCTAAAGGCGCCACCCACGAGTTTTGGAAGTCCATGCAGGCAGGAGCAGAGGCCGCTGCCAAAGATGAGGGGGTTGAGCTGATTTGGAAATCCCCGCTTAAAGAAGACGACCGAGCCGAGCAGGTCAAGGTCGTCGAAAGCTTTATCAACGAAAAGGTTGACGGCATAGTTCTGGCCCCCCTAGATGAAAATGCCCTGTCGGGACCAGCCAAGGAAGCAGTCGGGGCTGGAATTCCAGTTCTCATCGTGGACAGCGGCATAAAGGGAATGGAGCCAGTCAGCTTTATCAGCACGGACAACCATGCCGCTGGCGCCAAATGTGCAGAAGAGATGGCAAAGGCGCTTGGCGGCAAGGGCAGGATTCTTGTGCTCAGATACCAGGAGGGTTCCGCAAGCACTATGGCCCGCGAATCAGGCTTCATCGAAAAAGCCAAGGAGCTTGGACTGGAAATCGTCAGTGACGAACAGTACGGCGGAGCCACAAGAGAGAGCGCCCAGACAGCCAGCGAAAACCTGATACAGAGGTTTGCCGCAGGGGGAGCCCTGAGCGTAGATGGAATCTTTACCCCCAACGAAAGCACCACTTTTGGAATGTTAAGGGCTCTTGGCAGCGCCAAGCTGCTTGGAAAGGTAAAGCTCGTAGGATTCGATTCAAGCAAAGAGCTGATTGAAGCAGTCTCGAAGGGAGAAATCACTGGCCTGCTTCTGCAGAACCCCTATAAAATGGGCTTCGCCGGAGTCACAGGCATGGTCAAGCACCTCAAAGGAGAAAAGCTGGAAGCCAAGGTCGATTCTGGAGCTGTTTTTGTGGCTAAAGACAACCTAGATTCTGATGAAGTAAAGGCTGTTCTGCCTAAATAACCGAGCCAAACCCAATGCTTGAGGTCAAGGATCTCCACAAGAGATACGGGGCCACCACAGCCCTCGATGGGGTCAGCTTTAAAGCTGACCCTGGCCGTGTTTTAGCGATTGTCGGAGAAAATGGCAGCGGGAAAAGCACCCTCATGAAGGTGCTGGCCGGAGAAACAGTCCCCGATCAGGGCGCTGTCAGCTGGAAAGGAAAAAGCGGCCAGTCAGGAGGGTTTTTTCTTGTCCATCAAGAACTGACCCTCTGCCCTCACCTGACAGGGGCAGAAAATATCTTTCTCGGTTTGGAGAAGGGGCTTTTCTTCTCTCCCCAAAAAAGAATCAAAGCCGCAAAAGATATCCTTGACAAGCTGGGGTTTGGCCACATCGACCCGTCGCGGCGGTGCGGCAGCCTCCCTGTATCGCAAAGACAGGTTCTGGAAATTGCCCGAGCCGAAGCCCGCAATGCCTCTGTCATTCTTTTCGATGAACCAACATCCAGCCTCACTTCCTCTGATAAAGAAAAACTCTACGAACTGGTCAGAAAACTAAAGGCGGCAGGAAACCTGGTGATCTATATCTCCCACTTTCTTGAAGAGGTGAGGACCGTTTCAGACGACATCCTCATCCTGCGAGATGGAGCCAAGGCAGCAGAAGGACGAACCTCAGATTTTACTGACAGCCAGATTCTTGACCTCATGGTGGGACGAAGCATTTCTGAAATCTTCCCACGATCAGACCGCCAGGCAGGAGAAGTGATCCTTGACCTTGATTCGGTTTTTGCCAAAAATAACAAAGCCAAGAATGTGTCGCTTCAGGTCAGAAGAGGCGAGGTTGTGGGAATCGCCGGCCTCAACGGGGCGGGCCGAACCGAACTGCTCAGAGCGATTATGCAGCTGGATTCTGTGGCGGGCGGAAAGATAACTGTCAAGGGAAACAGCCTCAAAGGGGTATCGCAGCTCTGGGGCAGAGGGGTGGGCTATGTCAGCGAAGAACGCAAGATAGACGGCCTCATCCTCGATCTTTCAATCGCCGAGAACATTGACCTTCCGGCAGCAAGAGGACTGACCAGAAACCCTGCCAAGCAGAGTGAGGCAGCCCAAAAATGGGTTGAGGCCATGAGGGTGAAATGCAGAAATTCAGACCAAAAAACCGGCAGCCTCAGCGGGGGCAATCAGCAGAAGGTGGCCTTTGCCCGCCTTCTCCACGCCAGCTGCGATCTGTTTCTGTTGGATGAACCGACCAGAGGAATTGATGTTGGCAGCAAGGCCGATCTCTACAGACATATAGATGAAGCGGCGGCTCGGGGCTGCGGCATTCTTATGACGAGCAGCTATCTGCCTGAACTCCTGGGAGTCTGCGACCGAATAGGAGTGATGAACCGGGGGAGCCTGGTCAGCCTGGTTGATGCAAAAGAAGCCACTCAGGCCAGCCTGCTAAGGGAATGTGTGAAATGAAGAAGCCAGGTTCTATTTGGGGAGTCTTTGCTGCTTGGGCAGCCATCTATCTGCTCTTTGTCATTCTTAAGCCGGCGACCTTTTTAAGCGTCAGCAGCTTGGAGCTCATGATGCGCCAATCGATCCTTATCGGCCTTGGCGCAGTCGGCATGACCTACGTGATCATGAGCGGAGGCATTGACCTAAGCGCCGGCTCGGCGGCAGCCTTTTCCACCGTCTGCGGAGCCCTTGCCCTTAACGCATCTGGCAGCCCCTGGGCAGCTCTGCTGGCCTGCATCGCAGCAGGGCTTTTCTGTGGATTGATCAACGGAATCAGCACCGCATCATTGAAAGCTGGACCCTTTATTGTCACCTTGGGCTCCATGCTGGCCATTCGCGGCTTGGCTAAAGGTTTGGCAGGGGAAAAAACCGTCAGCACAGGGGGAGAATCCTGGCTTTTCAACCTCGCCTCGGCTCTCAGCCCCGACCAAAAGTGGCTGATTATTGCTCCTGGAGCCTGGGTGTGGCTTGCTTTTCTCCTTCTCCTTTCTCTGGCTTTGCAATATACGGCCTTTGGGCGAAATGTGGTGGCTGTCGGTTCAAACGAAGAAGCCGCCCGTCTCTGCGGTGTCAAGGTGGAGGCAGTCAAGATCGGGGTCTACACCCTGGCCGGATTCTTCTTTGGCCTGGCAGGGCTCATGTCTCTCAGCCGCACCACTCTGGGCGACCCCACATCATCGGTCGGGGATGAGCTTAAAATCATCGCTGCTGTGGTGATCGGGGGGGCCAGTTTGAACGGCGGTGAAGGCTCTTTGTGGGGAGCGGCTCTTGGGGTCCTTATCATGACCACGATTGGCATGGGCTGCACCCAAATGGGAATCCCAAACTGGGTGCAGGAAATCATGACGGGCGTCATCATCCTGGCTGCCGTGGCTCTCGACCGGTGGCGTCTCAGCCGAGCAGTCGGATAAGGCAGTTTATCTATCGATACAGAAAATTTTCAGAGCAATGACAAAACTTGGTAAGCTTCTGTTTCCCCAGGATAATACAATGACCAGTTTTATCAGCTTATGTTTGGCTGCGGCCCTGGCCCCCCAGGCTGCCAGTGCGGTCAAGCAGCCCCAAAACCCTGCTCACATTCCCATTGTCGTGGTCAGCTACTTCCCAGTTGTGGGGGATCAAATCGACCGGACAAAAACCGGAGATGTAGGAGGGAGCTACGCAGACCTGAAGGCCAAAACCGAACTGAATACCAAAGCGGCTATGGCAGCCCTGGAAGAAGGAACCCGCTTTAGAGGCTATAAAGACTTCCTAGCCAAACCTGCCTTGGATTACGAGGTAATCGGAAGCTACGAGTTTAAAGAAGCTCTGCCGACTCTGCCGTTAAAACCAGGTCAAAGAGAGCCAATGACCGATTACGCCTCCATTGTCAATCGAATCAACATCAAAGATTGGGTTGAGAAAAAAGGAGTCAAGCAGGTCTGGATTTGGGGCTACCACGGTGGAGTTGTAAATCTGTGGGAATCAAACATGTCCAGCCCAACCGGCGACGTGAGCAACTCTGACAGAAACAATGCCGACCTGCCTGTGCTGAACAGCACCTATACGGTTTACCATTACAACTATGGACGCGGGGTGGGAGAGATGCTGGAAAACCACCTTCATCAGCTGGAGCATCTACTGAACCATGTTGATGGACGAGACCACACGCCACAAGACAAATGGCACGAACTGCTTTTCTGGGGCAAATTTGTCGGCAGTGATGCCAGCCACAAGCTTGTTACAGAGCCCAAACGCTGCGGCTGGACTCACTACGCTCCCAACAGCGAAAAAGACTACGATTGGGCCAACCCTCGATTTGTGAACAGCGACATTGAAGATTGGAAGCCAGATGGAGGCGGAAAGGTGCAGCAGATCAGCAGCGACCGATGGGCTGGCGAGGGCATCCGCTGGCGCGTCTATTGGCTTCAGGCCATCCCTGGAATCAACAACGGACTGACCTACCAAGGAAAGCCCCTTAGGAACTGGTGGACCTTTGTTTCTGATTGGGACAAGGCGAAAAAAGAAAAGTGGATTCTGACCCACCCCTAACCGGAGGGCAGAATCCGCCAAAACCTGCAGCTAAGCACGACTAAAAAGAAGTTTTGGGCTGCGAATCTAGATGGCCTGCGTCAATCGATATGGCCGGGCCATCTGGAAACTCCTGCAGAGAATTGATCTTTTCAATCACTGCAAAACCTCTCCATTCTTGTGAACATGATAGAGTGGCTTGATTGCTAATCATCGCCAAACTGCGAGATTGTGAACATCCTATAGTTTGCAGTGCAGATATTCACTAAAACTTCCAAGGGGTGAAGGTCAAAAACGGCAGGCCAGAAATCACTCATCTCCTCAACTTTCCGCAGCACCCGTAGAGTTCCACGCTAGGAGAAGCTTCTCCTAATACTGAAAAGCTCGGACGGCATGAGTTCGATGGAGTAAAAGAATGCAAGACAGCAAATGCTGGAGAAATCGAGCGCTGCCAGACAGGCCGTTTGTTTTGCCTCTATTGGTTCCGGTTCCAACTCAATCGCCTTTGAATATCAACAAGTTCCCTCAGAGCGCGAAAAATATTCTGTGGTTTTCACAGGGTTCTACACTAAGGCTAGAAAGCAGGAAGCGCAAAGGCTTAAATGCCAAGTCTCGGTGCAGGCAGACTGAAGAAAAGTGTCTTCACCCTCTGCTGCTTTACAAAAGGCTGCTACTTTATAGGAGGCGTAAAAATGATAAGAACATCGCCTTTTTTCAAAAGCCTTTCGCGAGCCTGTCCAAGGTAGATCATTTCCCCTGCTTCTGTTCGCACAGCCAAAACAATGGCTTCTGCAGATCCAAGGATATCTTTAAGCTTCAATCCAACTTGATCGAAAGAGACTGGCTTATCAAAAATCTCAACCCCTCGTCCGTGCTCAAACAGCTCCTCAATCAGATCTGTCGAAACAGGCGAGGTGGCAGCCGATGCAAGAAGTCTGCCCCCGCTGACCGATGGAGCGATGACTGTATCTGCTCCGCTTCGCTTTATAAGCTTAATGTTTTCATCTTCTCTAGCGGCGGCTCGAATTTTAACCTTCGGCGCAAGCTCTCTAATGGTTAAGCAGATTAAGACGCAGGCTTCATCATTGTTAGGAACAACAATAACTTCCGCAGCAGTCTGAATAGAAGCATCGCTTAAAAGCTGCTCGCTGGAAGCATTGCCCAGCAGAAAGTTGACACCCAAGCGATTTGCCGCTTCTAGGCCAGTTTGAGATTGATCGATAACGATAATCTTCTCAATAGGAGTCCCCCTATCAACCAGTTCACTGACAGCCGACCTGCCTTTAACACCAAACCCACAAATCACGGCATGGCCGTTAAGTGTCTTCTTGAGTCTTTCCATTTCAATTTTTTCTATGGATCTCCTGAGAACAAGCTCATAAGCTGTCGTAACAAGCAGAGCCCAGACCAGAATTCTTAAGGGAGTGATGCCAAAGGTGATGATGGCCCTGGCTTCGGGAGAAACGGGCACGATATCGCCGTAGCCCAGAGTTGTAACGGTGACAACAGAAAAATAGAGAACATCCAGACTGCCAAGCAGTGTGCCCCTAGTATCCTTCAACCCATCTCGGGCCAGCCACAGCATCAGCCAAGCTAACGCCATAAGCCCAAGAATCAACGCACCGCGAACAATGAGCGATCGAAAAGGGCCTTGAGCCGCTAAGTGAAGGCGGCGGGTATAGGCTCCGGCTGACACGTGGCTAAGATACTATATGAGACTTTGAACTTAGTGCAAGTTCATTCAGGAATATCGGTTGGGTCAATCGTTGAAGCATCTTCGTTAGAAGTCTTGATTGCTTCAAAGATCTCCTTTCGATGAACCTTAACATCATCTGGCGCCTTAATGCCAAGGCGAACCTGCTCGCCCCTCACATCCAGCACCACCACCTCAACACCATCACCAATCATGATGCTTTGGTTGACCTTTCTTGTCAGGACAAGCATGTGTTATCGCCCTCCATGGCGTCCGCACAAAACGGACAGTTCCTCATCCGATCAGGCCGCTTTTTCCTGTTCTTTCACCGCAAAGGCACGATGTCGAACCGAATAAGCTTCGTTGTCAAGAACAATCTGCTTTCCTAGGTTGGCATCGCAGTTTAAAACCACTGGACCAGCCAAGTTAAGCGTCATATCCTCAGGACGACCCGAAGGAATAGTCACGATAGTATAGACCAGCATTGGGGTCGTCTCCTCCAGCTTCAAGGCTTCCGCCGCTGATTTAGGCATGGGAGGAGCGTATTCAGGCACATAAAGAGCCGGATCGACTACCAAAAAGGCAAGATTCGTATCCTCAACCGACAAAAGCCACCGGAAGGGCGAGCCTTCTTTGTGTTCAACCACAAGGTAGTTCTTCTGCCCAGAAAAACCCAACAACCCATCTGGGAAGTGGACGACGTCCTCTGGTCCGTAAGCGATGACTCCAATTCGAGTCGTCAAGTGCTGCTGCTGGTCGTTCATCTCAGAAAGTCCATGAGGCCCAGCTCTTGGGCCTTTGCCGAAAATTGAAGCGCCGAAGTGTAAACCAGATTTGCCCTCTGATACTCGGTAAATGCTTCTGCTAAATCAACCTCTTGAAGGTCAGAAATCTGCTTGGTCAGGTCATCAACTCGCGCCGAATGAATCTGCTGCTGCTTATCCACCTGCTGCAGCCTAAAGCCCACAATCGACCTCTGATCCAAGGTCTGCTTCTGGCGCGTTTCAATAGCCGTCAGGGCATCCGTCGTGCTGCCCGACTCAACTGCCGACCGCAGATTAAGCAGATCTTGATGAATTCCTGTAAAAAAGTCGCCCGCCCCTTCAAGGTTCATGCGGCTCCATTCGCCAGGACGAAGCTCCATCTGTCTTGGCAGATCATCACCGCTAAAAGTGAGGGCTCCCGTAGCTTGATCTATTTGAAAAGCGCTGCTTTTGCGGCTTTGTCCTGAAAAGACTCCAAGACCTTCAGCATCTGTTGTGTTGGCCAAGGTTTTTAGGCGGTCCGCTATCGAATCTATCTGAGTTGATAAGGCGCTTTTTTGGTCAGCGGATAATGTGGCATTATTAGCCTGCAGCCCAATCTGCTTGGCCTGATTCAAAAGCGTAGTCACTTCGCCCAAAGCGCCTTCAGCCAATCCTAAATGTTCCTTGCCCAAAGCAAGATTCTTCGCCAGGCCATCCAGCCTTTCTTTAAGCCTGGTGGACTGCAGAACCTGGCCTGACCCAAGAGGATCTTGTGAAGTCCTATCAAACCTCTTTCCCGAGAGTGCCTTCTGCTGGGCGTCAGCCATCAAGGATTGAGCGTTAAGGACTTGACTGCTCAAGGTTCTTGATTGGTGAAAGGTGCTGATTCTCATCGTTCCCCGCAATTTCTACAGAAAATTTCGCTTACCGGATAATTCCTAGTAAATCTTCGGTCATTTGGTCAGCAATGCTTAGGGCACGAGCGGCAGCTTGATAGCTTCTTTGCAGGCGAATCATGTCTGAGAACTCTTCATCTAGGTTTACACCGCTCAGCGAGGCTCTTTGGTTTTCAATCTGATTCAGCACAGAAAGCTCTGTATCAGCTTTGTTTTGAGCCTGGCTGACTTCCGAACCTAAAGCGGTCATAGCATCCTTAAAATAAGATTCAAAGGTCCTGCCGCTTAATGCGCCCAGGCCTGTCTGACGCAGATTCCCCATCGCTTGGGCCAGCCCGCCATCACCGGGTTCACCAGTCACGCCAGCAGCAATAGCCTGGGCCGAACCAAAAACTTCGGTGCTGACAGCCATATCGCTCGCGCTGGTCAAAGATGGATTGAAAAGGTTGATGCCTGTCGCGCCTTGAGCGTTCGTCCCCGTTGAATGAATCGCGTTGAACTCTGTCGTCAAGGTTGCAGCAAAGTTGTTCAGCCAGTCAGACTGCTGATCAGCCGCCTGAATCCCCTGAAGATGCCCAGACAAAGATCCCCCGCGCAGGCTGGCAGCCAAAGCCGGATCAACGCTGCCCAAGGCAGGGTTCAAACCATCAGGCAAACCCTTTGAAGTGCCTTGATCGACCAGCACGACTCCCAAAGCAGATACCGTGATGCTGTTGTTAGGGTGCAGAAAAGTTTCAATTTTTACAAGGCCGCTCAGCTCATCAAGAGCCAGATTCCTCTGGTCCATCAGCTCGTTTGGCGACCCGTCAACTGAATACTTGGCAATCTCTTTGTTGAGCTCAGCGATCTTGGCCGTCAGCTCGGTCACCTTGTTGAAGTCTGCCGTGGCAGCCTCAGAGGCGTGGCTCCTCTCCTGCGAGATGCGAGAGGAGGCGTCTCTGATTTTTTCTGTCAAAGTGATGGCCGCCGACCTCACTTCCGCCCTGGCCGCAGCGCTGTTTGGGTTTGCGCCTAGGGCAGAAAATGAATCGAATACTTTGCCTAAAGCTGCCGAGATTCCTTCGCTGCTTGGCTCGCCAAAAATCCCTTCCAAACTGGCAAGATGCTGAGCCCTCGCCTGAGCTTCGCCATAAAGCGACTGGCTGCGGCTTGCATTTTTATCCAGAAAGGCATCGCGCACTCGATTGATTGAGGCAATGCTCACGCCAGACCCCACAGACCGAGGTCCGTTCTGCCAAAACGTCACATCGTTAAGGCTGGACATATTGACCTTGCGGCGTGAATATCCGACCGTATTGGCATTGGCAATATTGCTGCCCGTGACATCAATCGCCCTCTGAAACGCGCTCAGAGCAGACGAAAGAGACCCGATGCTATGGAAAGAACCTGGCATAGCTTGCTCCCTTTTTAGGCGACCTGATTTACCAAAACGTTGGCTTCCTTGGTTTTGCCTGTGTACTTCTTGTTCTGCTCGACTGCCTCTCTGGCAACGACAGCCATCGTTCCCTGAACTGTTTCCAGCTCGTTCTCAATCAGCCGCCTGTTTTTGGCAATAACATCCTGCACATTGCGTCCCACCACAATCACGCGGTTGGCAACAGCCTGCAGCTGCATCCCTTCATCTTTCGGAAGTGACAGCACAAGGGCGCGCAGATGAGGTTCACATCCTTTCTGCTCGGCAAGTTCGCGGGCACATTCAACGGCCTTCAAATCAATGTCAGCCATCAAAGCCATCATCGAATCGAGTTCGGGCTGAATCCTTTCCACTCGGGCAATGTCTCTCAAGGTAAGGGCGGCAGTCTGCTCGTAAAGGCTTCGCAGAAGCCTCTCGGCTGTGCTCAGCCAATCCCACCATAGCTTTTCCAGTTCTTTTGTCTGTCTCATTCTCTCGCAGTTCCTATTGTTGAAAATCTTGTTTGTTTGTCATGCTCTCGGCTTAGCGGCCCTGCAGACCGATCTCGCCGGATAATGTCGCGGGGGCATCGCCACTCGGGCTCGTTTCAGCCGTCATTTCTGTGGGTCTAGGCAGGGGCGATGCAGCCGCTGCGGCCTTGGCGGCCAGGCTCGGAGCCTCGCGCAGCAGTGTCGGAGCCATCGACCTAAAGACAGTGGCGGCCAATCCCATCCCTCCCGAATTTGAGGCAGTCTGTTCGGCCAAGGCTTGATCCATAAAGTCTCTTGCCATTTCGCCGTAGGGTCCCTGCTTTTCAGCAAAGGAAGACTTTCTCATCTGAGTCAGGAGGCCTTTCACGAAGACAGCCTCGAAAGATTCCGCCGAAGCTGCCAGCCCCTTCAAATCCTTTGCCGTCTTTTCAGGCAGCTTGTCCAGGCTGAGCTCTTTTGTCGAATCATCCAGCAGAGCAGCAAAGGCTTTCTCCATATCTGCTCGGGCAGGAGACTTTTCTGAACCTAAAATCCCTCGAAACTCCTCTTTCAAAATCTTTTTAAAGTCGTCTCTCAAGTCAGATTTAGGAGTTGAGAATCTCATTCCCCCTACTTCTAAGTTCATTGAATCCTGATCCTCGCTTTAAGAGCGCCCTGGTCAGCCAATGCCTGAAGAATCGCAATAATGTCTTTAGCGCTGACCTTAAGGGTCTGCAGAATTTTGCTGAGGTCCTCAATCGTCGCCCCCCCCGCCGTCATGGCAATTTGAGTCGGAGTTTCCTCAGCCGTCACCCTTGGAAGTTCGACCACCACGGTCTGCCCATTGCTGCGGGGAGCAGGCTGGCTTATCACCACATCCGGTTCAATCTTAACCTGCAGCGATCCATGGGCGATCATGGCTGGGCCGAGCTTGACATGGCCGCCAGCAACGATGGTTCCGGTCCGTTCATTGATCACAATCGATGCGGGAAGGTTTGCCTTCACCAGAGTTCCTTCAACTCCTGATAGAAACTCCACCGGGCTTGTCCCTTCGGGGATTGTCATAGAAATCGTCACAGCATCAACCGCGCTGGGGACAGCCTGAGGAAACCGAGCCATCAGCTGAGCTGCCACTCTTTGAGCAGTCGTGAAATCTGGCTCGTCAAGATCGAAAAAGACCTTGCCGCCAGAAAAAACAAACTGTGTGGCGACGGTCTGCTGCACATCACCGCCATCAGGAACTCTGCCCACTGTCTGGTGATTCTTTCTGGCGCTGGCTCCACCCGATGAAGCCTGAAATCCTCCCAGACTCAAGGCGCCCGCCGCCATCACATAAACCTGATCTGGAGCCGTGGCTGGCCCAAGAGGAGTCGGAAGAAGGAAGCCTCCTTCGAGGCTTTTTGCATCGCCTATAGATGAAACTGTCAGATCAATCTTTCGGCCTGGAGCAGCGAAAGGAGGCAGTTCTGCTGTGACCGTAACGGTCGCGACATTTTTGCCTTGAAGGTCCTTGGCATCAACAATGGTTCCCCATCGGCTGAGAGCGTTTGAAAGAAGCTTGGCGGTAATGGGAGTCTGCTTTGTGTCCCCTGTTCCGGCCAGGCCAACTACCAGGCCGTAGCCCAAAATAACGTTGCTGCGGGCGCCCCTAAAGCCGCCGATATCCCCCATGCGAACCTCGATGCCATCTTTAAGGGCTGCCGCAATTTTCTTCTGATCGTCCAGCCTCTGCTGCAGCCTGTGGGCTTCCAGAATCTTCTTTTCCTCAGGGGTCAAGGTTTCTGTTGTGGCTCCGTTTTGACCAGCCGAACCGCCCCCCTGCTGCACAGGCGGAAGATTGGCCCCTGTTTGAGCCGGTCCCACCGCGCACAGGATCAAAGCAAAGACCACAAAGGCAAACCGGGGGTCCAGCTTAACGAATTTAAGGTGTCTCATCAAATCCTCCACTTAAAACAGCCAATCCAGCACCTGGGTCACCAGTCCTTTTCTCTGCCTGTCCATGATCGTCCCCTTGCCTTCCATGCGGATTTCGGCTTCGGCAATTTGGGCAGACTTAATCGTGTTGTCCGCCGCAATATCCTGAAGGCGAACCAGGCCGCCCAGCACAAAAGTCTGGGTTTCCTTATTGGTCACCAGGGTGCGCCTCCCTTCAATAACAAGAATTCCGTTGGCCTGCACTGCCTTGACAATCACGCTCATGCGGGTGGACATGCGGCCTGTGTGCTGGGTCGCTCCCTGGCCGCTGGTCGAGCTGGAAGCATTTGTCCCTGCTGTCAGGGGCTTAAAAAGGTCATCAATAAAACTGACAAAGGTTTTAATCCCCACTTTGTTGGAATCGCTCTTGCTCGAATTCGTGTTCGCGGCAAAGTTAGCCAAGGACTGCTCATCAATAACGACAGTCAGCAAATCGCCGGCTTTTCTTGCCGTTCGGTCGGTAAAAATGCTGCCGCTTTGAGGTCCGTAAAGACTGCCAGAGTTAGTTTTTCCCCCATCATCTGGGATGAAAGTCGTCCCTGCTTCGTCAGCTGGCACGCCAGCCTGACAGAGGACAAATGCTGCTATAAACTGAGTGATCACAAAGCCACCTCCAAAATTCCGTCCTGACCAAGCCGAGCGGTCAGGGTTACAGACCTCTCCATGTCAACCATCACTTCCCCTGTCAAGGGGCTGATCAGCCGAATCTTTCCTTTTGCCATCACAGAAGCTCCTCCTGACTTGACTCTCACCTGAACTTCCTGTCCAACTCGAAGGCCGCTGAAGGGAGTTGTCACCTTAAAGGTCAGAGTTTTGGCATTGAATCGGCGTCCTTCATAGCGGACTTCAACCTCTACCGTCGTCCTATCGCGGCTGACCTTGGGGCTCAAAGCCACCAGCTGAATGTCGCCTAAGGGGCAGGACATAGGAAGGCCTGTGCCTTCGCTTTCCACTGTTGATCCAGGCGGGAGCACCTTTTCAAGCGCTTCCTGTGCTGCCTGCAGAAACTCTTGGTGAGTGACTTCCCGACCAAGACGCCGGACCACGACTTTATCGGGAAAGCTAAGACGCCACGATCCACGGGTAAACCCAGAGGCAGCGAGCCGCGTTTCAACCAGGCTTACAGCGATTGGCCGAGCAACACCCAAGGCAGGGGTTGTGCCAAGGACAATCTCTCCCGCCTTCTCTGCTCCCAAACCAGAAATGTCAGCGATATCCCTGAGCCTGATTGCTTCGCTCGAAACTGAACTCTCACCTCGAACTGTGATGGCAAGCACACCAGTTTGGGGAGCCGTTGTTGGCGGCAAAGGTTTGGGGTCTGGCGTTTTGACCTGACTGCTCTGATTGGCCGCCCCAGCAGGAGGAGGTGTCTTGGGAATCTGTGTTCCCGCCCCGGGTCGCGTTCCGACCCTTATCACTCCAAAGTTTCCTTCTCCGGCCGACCCCAAAGTGGGACGCTCGGCAGCGACAAACATCTTTTTGACTTCAGTGATGGCTGAGCCAGTGGGGAACTGAGCCAAAACCAAGCGTCCGAGTTCACTGGAACCCAAAGTGAGTCGGCCCTCTAGATCTACCTTCAAGCCTTCTGTCGTAGAAGCGGAGACAGCAGGCAGAAGACTCAGTCCTTCTTCATTCACCAGCCTGCCCTCCTTTAAGGTCAGCTTTGCTTCCCTGGCAAACACAGCTCTCCCTTCGCGCTCAAATCTCAGCCAGCCTTCACCTTCAACATAAAGGTTAAGGGGCTGGGGAGCCGAAACAAGAAAAGCAAAAATCAGACTAGCGGCCATCAGGGTTACCTCTTAAGCTGGTTAAGCTGCGAAAGCATGTCATCTGCGGTCTGGATGGCCTTAGAATTGATCTCATAGGCTCTTTGAGCTGTGATCATGCGGACCATTTCCTCGACCAGCTGCACGTTGCTGCCTTCAACCACGTACTGCTGAATCTGCCCCGTGCCGTTTTGACCAGGGTCGCCAACGACAGGATCACCAGAGGCTCCTCCCGCCTGAAAAAGGTTCTGTCCCATCCTTGTCAATCCGGCTGGGTTGGCAAAGTTGGCAATCTGAATTCGGCCAAGCTCAGTGGCATCGGCTGCGCCAGGCAGAATTCCCGTGACCACCCCTGTCGGTGAAATGTTAAGGCTTGTGGTTCCGGGAGCAACCGTGATCTGAGGCTCAATGGGATAGCCGTCGTTCGTCACCATCAGGCCGTTGGCATCCAGCTTAAAGCTTCCGTCTCTGGTGTAAAACGTGGTGCCATCTTTAACCACCTGGAAAAAACCTTCGCCGCTGACCGCCATGTTGGTTGGCGAGTTAGTGGTTAAAAAGCTGCCTTGGCTGAAGGTAGTGGCGGTGGAGATAACTTTGGAACCCAGGCCGATTTGAGCTGGTTCCGGGTTGGATGATTCTCCTCCTGTCGGGGCGCCAGACGAGCGGATGGTCTGGTACATCAGATCCTGAAACTCAGCGCGCTGCTCCTTAAAGCCGGTCGTGTTGACGTTGGCCAAGTTATTGGCAATCACATCCAGGTTGGTCTGTTGTCCCACCATTCCACTGGCGGCGGTGTTTAGGGCTCTCATCATAGGTCAGGGTCTCGTTTGGCTAGTAAAAAATGGTTCACCGCTGGTTAAGCGATTGAATAAGGCTTCCGGTGGCTTCGTCTTGGCTTGTGGCTGACTTCTGCGACATTTCAAAGGCACGATGAACTTTGATCATCGCGATCATCTGTTCCACCGCATTGACATTGCTGGCTTCGACCGCTCTGGCCACAAACCGCGCTCCTTCAACCTGAGTGGGGTTGGCCAGGCTAAATAGACTGTTCCCAAGCCTTTGAGCCTCGCCCTGCCAAAGCCCGATCTGAGTGATCTGAACTCCGTCGGCCATGACTTGGCCGCCTTCTAAAATATCAAGCTTTGAAGCTTCGTAAGGAAACTGAACTGGCGATCCTTCAGCATCCAAAACGGGATAACCATCTCGTGTCACCAGCTGCTTTTGATCGTTGAGGGTGAATGAACCCGACCTGGTGTAGCTGATTCCGCTGGGAGTCTGAACGGCAAAGAGTCCCTGAGGGTTTTGGATGGCGACTTCGAGAGGATTTCCCGTGTGGATGGCGTTTCCGACATCCCAGATAATCATCCGCTCCTGCAGATTCGGACCCGCTCCCAGTTCGCCGATGGAAGGGCCCTTGCCCTTTTCGTCTCTCATCAGACGAAGAAGGCCTTCGTTAAAGCTGACATCTTCTCTTTTAAAGCCAGTCGTCGAAGCGTTTGCCAGATTGTGGGCAATCACATCGAGGTACTGCTCCGCTGCCGTCATCCCAGCAGCCGCGGCATAAACACCTCTTTGCATCCTGCCTTGGATTTCGGCAGAATTACTGGGTTCATTAGGTTTGTGGGACTCTGGAAGCAAAATTTGCCTCCTGAGGCCTGAGTTTCAACCTGCCGATAACAGGAGAGGCAGCCCTACGCTCTGACGCAGATCACCTCATCTAGCCAAGACGGATGACGTGTTCTTTTCCTGAAGGCAGGCTCTTTTGGTAGTGAATTTTTCCCCCGACCTTTATAGTCACCTCCAAATCAGAAGCTTTTCTGCTCACTTCACAATCCCAGATGCGGCCAAAGGCGTGAACTGCGGTCAGCTTTATTGAGGGCCATTTTTGAGGCAGAGAGGGCTTGAGCGAAAAAGAATCGAACCCGGTTGGCCGGATGCCAAAGGCTCCTTCGGTTAGAATCCGGCAGAAAAGGGCAGATTCAGCCGAGAGATGGCTTTGATTCTGCTCTGGATAAGCTTCTTGAGCATAGGGGACATGGTCGCCCAGCAGCCTTCTTTGGGTGAACTTATCAAGATGCTCTAGGGCGAGGTCGGGGAACCCCGCTCGAAACACTCCACGCAGTGCATAGAGCGTCGATCTATCCCAATAAGTGGTGGAGCCAGCCTCAGTCAAGAGGCCATCTTCGGTCCAAAGATCGGGAGTGAAAAGTGTCTTCACCGTCCCCAAGGCACGATCGTGAATATCCATCACCAGAGGGATGCAGATCCATGACCTCAGTTTTTCCAGCCCTTCGTGATAGCGATAAGTCTTTTCACCAGAAACCTCTGCACCAAAGACCCTGTCGATCGCTGCCTTAAGGTCAGAAGCTTCTTTTCGATAGACAGCAGCCACAGTTCTGCCTTCTGGCACATCACTTCCCATCGCCTCAACCAAATAAGCTGACGAAATCAAGGCATCGTAGGTAAGACAGCTCGTGGCTAGATTCGTCTTCCCGGAAGAGAACCTGCCTTCAAGTTCGTCGCTTTGAGAGGCAATAACCCCCTCTGCAGTTTTCTGCTTAAGGCTGTAGTCCAAACACCACTTCACCAAGGGCCAGACCTCTTTCGCCTGAATAGGATCGCCAGAAGCCAGAGCCCAGCGTGATGCTCCATAGGCGGTCATGGCTGCATCGCCCCTATCCCCCGCCCCATTCCAGATTCCTCGCCCCTCGGCGACAATAGAACTAGGGATGGGCTTAAACTCTGGGTTTATGTACCTGGCAAACCACCCATAGGCGCTGCGCGCCGATTCATTCCCTGCCGGATCGCCTAAAAAGGGAAAGAAAGGACTGGCGTATTCGTTTTGATCGTTGCACCACAGGGCGGCCAGATAGCGGTTGAACCCGCCAGGAGCGTGCATGAGGCCTCCTCTTGTGGCAAGCACATTTTCAGCGGCCCTCATCTTGGAAAAGGCAAAGAGCTGATCCACCTCTTTATCGCCTGTCGTCAAGGTCAGGGAGTTTTTGATCTGATTCAAAAAGGCCTGACGCCCAGCCCATTCCGCTTCGATATCTGGGTAAGGCAGAGGCTGATTTTCCTCAGCTGCAGAAAAACATATCCCCGTAACAAGACTCTCACCAGGGGCGAGAACCTTTCTTCCTCCCCCTATCCATTCAACTTTCACCTTATGAGCCGCCCAGGCAAAATCTCTGCGGTCAAGTGACGTCAGCTGAGGAGAAAGAGGGACACCCAGCTCAACTGGCTTTAATGTATGATTTGTGATCTCCCACTTTTCAATCAGAGCCGGCAGGCTGACCGAAGGAAAGAGGGTGCGGGTGACAGTGAGAAGAGGGTTTTTTTCCTTCCACTGCAGCATTCCGTCAATACGGAACTCTTCTGCTTTTCCCCTTTGATAAAGCTCCCCGTCAACGGTCAGCCATGGATCATTTTTATCCAAAAGGTTAACCTGCATGGCGGCATGAGTGTCATCTTTGGCTTCACGAAGCATTGGCCATCGAATGTTTCTCGTCAGGTAAACCTCGCCTGTCTGGCTGACATGCCACTTGATAATGGCATTGACTGATCGTCCCCCCATTTCAATATGGTCTGAATGAGACTCGCCCCTTGTGAGCTTGGCGAAGCTGGATTTGATGCCTCCTTCTGGTGAGGTTTCCCAGCGATCAGTTTGAGCGAAAGCGTTCATACAAAGAGCAGCAGCTGCGAGGCCAGCAGGAAATCGCACAGTGTGATAGACGCACACGGCGGGCAAATGTAACTTGACAAAAAAGAATCGCTTATGTTTAACCTTTTGGTGAATTTGACTAAATTAGGACTGCAGGCCTTTGGCAGAACGGGCCGTTAAGCTGAAACAGTCAAGACTTTGTTTTTCATCACTCCAGGTCCGAAGCTGCTCTATCTTGGCGAAAAGGTCATTTCGCTGTTCATCTGTGATTCCTGGCAGCTGTGCCACTTCATCTTTCAAGCTCTGCGCCAAGCTGATCTCCCACAGATAATCACTTGCCATGCCTGGCGAAACACTCTGCACATTATCAGTCTGCCAGCCAGCGGCGGCTATCAGTTCTAGCAGCTCTGCCCGCGTTAATGGAGTTCTTATGTTGCCCTCAGGCAGACCTCCCAGCCTATGCACTTCAGACTGAACCAGCACCGCCTTTCGATGGGCCTCCTGCTGAGCGCCACCGCTGTTCAAATCCCACTCAGAAAAACAGAGCCTCCCCGCTAGACGCTTAAGGGCAACAAAGGTCTCGTAAATCTGTTCCTTCCCAGCGAAGTACCAGGAACAGTTGGCCATAACCACTGCGTCAAAAGCCAGATCAGCAAACTCGCCTGACCGGGCAGAAAGACTGAAATCATTGCGAAACTCAATTCGGCTTCCCACAGGACTGGCCAGCAGCTTTGCCTGGCTCTGCCCCAGGGTCAAGGGACTGCCATAAGTCTCCGGAGCGGGATCGATCGCTGTGACTCTTCCTGTACTGCCTACGAGATCAGCCAAAACTGCAGTGCAGTCGCCCTGACCGCACCCGAGTTCCAGTATTCTTTCTCCCCGACTTATCTGCCAATGCTGGGCAAGATTCTGCCTAAGCTGCACCTGAGCCACAGCTTCGCTGCCTGCAGGAGAGCTGCCTTCCAGCCACGCAGCAGCCTGCTGAGCGCTTGTCATAAGTCAAGTTTATCCACAGCTTGGCCCTTCCTGCCCTGCTCGATCATCGAAAGGAGGAAGGGCCAAGCAGTTTGTAAAGTCAGACTATGACTAGGGTCCGATCACGGGGCCATCTGAGCAGTAGCGGCCAGATGAACCTTCGTAGAACAGAGGGTCGCCCTTCTTGGGGCCTTCTGGATGAATTCCCAAGGTGAACATGATGTGTGACGAAGTAAGGAACTTGGCATGGCCATCACCAAAACCAATGGTGGATCCACCAGCGTTCATGTTTTCTCCTGTCGCATTGCCATGGCGGCTCTTCTGCTGGCTGCAGAGCAGACGATCTGGGCTTGTCTCGGCAGAGTTGGCAAAGGCAATTCTTGTTCTGCGGTTGGGGCGAGCGTAAAAGTCGCCCAAGCTGCCGTCACCCATCAGGGCGGTTGCTGCACTGTCAACAAACTGAGTTGTTGAAAAGTTAGGGTCGCCCAAACCTGTCACCACATGGGTGTTCATGGCATACCCCCACCAAGTCAAAGATGGGTCTCGATTCAAAGGTCGAACATAGTCTGGGCACTGAGTGATCTGCTTGTTCTTTACATAGGGCTGGACCAAATCAACCCAATGGTCAACACCAGCCGTGTTGGTTCCGGCCAGCCGCTGCATATAAAAGTCGTCATAGTCAGCGGTGTACATAAGAACGCCAAGCCCAAGCTGCTTGATGTTGCTGATACAGGTGGTCTTCTTTGCCGCTGCCTTTGCCTGGGCAAAAACAGGGAAAAGGATGGCAGCCAAAATGGCAATGATGGCAATAACCACAAGAAGCTCGATGAGTGTAAAGGCGCGACGCATTTGCTTGCTGACCACGGAAACCTAAACTTCCTGGCCGAGAACGATGCTTGCGCGGCTAAGTTAACAGAAGGTTATGCCTGACTCCCGGCAGTGACTTGTTAACAAACTTTGGGGCTGAAGGGTCCCTGAAGATGACTCATACTCTTCAACAGGAGACAAAGCTCCTTTATCAGAAGCCTGAGTCTCACAGGCCAATGTGGAGAAAGTCGCCACGAATGCCCTATAATCATAAATCCTATAGGTCGCCACGGCGTCCTAATTATAGGCCTCTATGCCTCAGTACACCGACGGCTTGACCGAGCTTTTGGCGATCCTTCCCCCCACAATTCAAGAGCGTCTGCGCGAAGCGTCTGGACAAGGATCGCTGATTGAGATTGTTTTAGACTACGGACGACCGGTTGAAGCCAGATTCCTAGACAGGATAGAAAGGTGGCCGGAGTTCATGGTCACAGAGAAAGACATTGAACATGTCATTAAGGGCATAGGCGATTTTGCCGAAGACAACAGAGCAGGCATTGAGCGGACGCTCCATAGAATCTCTGGCATCCGAAGCCGCACAGGGAAGATTATTGGCCTGACCTGCCGAGTTGGAAGAGCCCTGGAAGGCACCATCGACATCATCGACGATATTGTCCGCAGCGACAAATCCATTCTGATTTTGGGCAAGCCGGGTGTTGGCAAAACCACCAAGCTGCGAGAAGTTGCCAGGGTTCTTGCCGATGAAGTTGAACGCCGTGTCGTAATTGTCGATACCAGCAACGAAATTGGCGGCGACGGCGATATTCCTCATCCAGCCATTGGCTTTTCCCGGAGAATGCAGGTGCCACGGCCTGCCCTTCAGCATAACGTGATGATCGAAGCAGTGGAAAACCACATGCCAGAGGTCATTGTGATTGATGAAATCGGCAATGAAGCAGAAGCTCTAGCTGCACGCACCATCGCAGAAAGGGGAGTCCAGCTTATTGGCACGGCCCACGGAGGCAGCCTAGAAAACCTAATGCTGAACCCTTCTCTCTGTGATCTTATCGGAGGGATTCAGGCGGTCACTTTGTCCGACGATGAAGCCCGCCGGCGAGGCACCCAAAAGACAGTCCTGGAAAGAAAAGCGCCTCCTACCTTCGATGTCGTCATTGAGCTGCTGGATTTCGATCGGCTGGCTGTCCATCATGAAGTTCAAAAGACAGTCGACCTCATTCTTCGAGGGATCATGCCTCGACCCGAAATCCGAGTTAGAACCAGCGCTGGTCAAATGGAGGTCGTGCAGGAGGAATCTTCAGCCGAAGTCAATGAGCCAGGGTTCAACGTCAAGTTCCCTTCTCTCGCGCCAAGAAAAGACCTTGATGATGAAGGAAAGAGCCGTGAGCACAGGCGCACCCCCAGCGAAAGGCACGCGGAAAGGCAGGAACCCAAACAGACAGAAAAGCGGCTCTTAAGGGTCTACCCCTACGGAATAGCTAGAACCAGACTGGAAAGAGCTATCCGCGAACGCAAGGCTCCTGCCCTTATCACCAACGACCTCAGCCAGGCTGATGCTGTCATTGCCATCCGGTCTACTGCCGCTCATAAGCCAGCAAAGCTAAGAGAGCTTCCTAAAGGCGTTCCTACCGTGGTCATCAAAAGCAACACTTTTACTCAGATTGCAGGAGCTCTTGAAGAAGTGATTCGGGGCAAGGGGCGAGGGCAGGATAACGATCAGACGATTATTCGCGAAGCTCAGGAAGCTGTTGAGCAGGTGATTGCCACAGGCCGCCCTGTTGAGCTTTCACCTGCCGACGCCAGGACCCGAAAGATTCAGCATTCTGTTGCAGAAGGGCGTAAGCTTGCGGTCGAAGCAGTCGGGCAGGACCCCCATAGGCGGGTAAGAATTCTGCCAATGAAGCTTATCTAGGAAAAGAAACCATGTCTGACTTTGTGCAGGAACCATCTCAGCTTGACCTTATCAAAGAGCTCTTTGTCAGCATCCAGGCCGAGCTCGATGTGACTGAACCCCTGCTGTGGGGCTACTACTTTACAAACGACTCTGAAGCCGGACTGAAGCAGGTGGCAGAAATTCTTGCTGGCCAAGGCTATACAGTCGTTGACCTCTACGAATCAGAGTTTGATGAAGAAGAAGGCGATGAGCCTGACACAGATTCGGCCTGGTGGCTGCATGTTGAAAAAATTGAAGTCCACACCCCAGAAAGCCTCTTTGCCAGAGGAGAAGAGCTTGAGGCCATCGCCGAAAACTTAGGAATCACCTCTTATGACGGCATGGATGTGGGTCCGGTAGAAGACGCCGCAGAAGTGGACTGAAGGCTTCGGCCTTCTAGTCCCTTTCAAGACCCTTGAGCTGCTCTTCAAGCGAATCAAGCCGACGGCCCAGGCGGCTGAGATAGATCCACAGGCCGAACCACACGATGAGAGGCGGGACTGCCGCCACGAGCTTTATCCAATCCATGTTGATTCAGGGCCACTTCCAGCAGGCCCACTCTGGTACGAACAATATATAAAGCCAGGGTCAGCCCCAGCATCAGCACAAGCATCCCAAAAAAGCCCAGGCTGTAAAAACTGTCGAGCTGTCCTTGAGGAAGAGTCTGGCTGGGGTGAGCCGACCTTTGTGAAACCGTTTGAATTCGAGGGAAGACAAAGGTGAGGAAGATAATGGGAATCATGGCCAAGGCGGTATAGCCTGCCGTGGCAGCTGCCCGCTTCTGCTCGTCAGAAAAACCGCCTCTTACGGCCTGAGCTCCGGCAAGAATGAGCAGCACCATAAGAAAAGAGGTCTGCCTTGGATCCCAATGCCACCATTCACCCCACTGGACCTTGCTGAAAATGATGCCAGTGACCATTCCTAAAATGGCCATAAGGAAGCCAATTTCCAGGGCAGCAGCATTTCTCTGGTCCCAAGCCAGGCTCCGTGTTCTTAAAAACTGGATTCCACTGACGCCAGACCAGACAACCCACACCGAGCTTAAAATGGCGCAGGGAACATGGTAGAAAATGATTCGAGCCAGCTCAGGTTCCAAAAAACCCTTGGCGGGGCCGACCCAAAAAGTGTAGGCCACTGCCAAAGGCATAATGACCAGGAGGATCGACTGAAGGGGCCGAACGAGCTTCATTGGCTCTTTGCCTATTGTGGCCCTTTTGAGTTCAAGGGGTCAGGCCTTGACTCACATAACTGACCTAATTGACACCCAAAAACGGAAAGGGAGAGAATGAAAAATCCCACCTTCGGCTCCTGCTTAAAAAAGCAATCTGCAGACCTGCCTGAAGATGCCATCGCTGCCATTGAAAGCTGTTTTCTCGTAATATGATGGAGTGCTTGGCCCAACTAACACCGATTTTGGTTTCCATCACCAGCCTGGCAGCCATAGTTTTGAACTCAAAAAGCACAATCTATATCGCCTTCCACAGCACATTTTCAAGAAGTAGCTCAGATTTTTATACATGGCAAAAAACCTGCGTCTATTCAGTACCGCAGGCTTCATAATCTCTTTTTTAGACATCGAATGATGTCTCTCGATGCATCAGGCAGAGGCATCGCCCCGTAAGGCGTAGTGAGAAGAAGACCAATGAACCTAGTAAACCGAATACTTGCTGTGGTTCTCAGCGCTGGGTGCCTAGCAGCAGCAGCGCCTGGTCAAGGGCTAAAAGTCGATTTCTCTCCCGTCTTTCAGGGTGACAAAACAGGCCCAGTTCGCGTGGCTCTCAAAAATCCCGGGCGTGGCGTAAAGGGGCAGATCCGCGTCAACACAGCAGACTCCACGGTGCTTTACCCAGTTGAACTGCCTACGGGCAGCGAAAAGCAGGTGGTTGTCACGCCATTGGGTGAAAACTACAACCCACCCCAAATACAGTTTGAAGCTGGCGCCAGAGTCATAGCACGCCCTGCTGACTACCCCAGCCAATATCTCCAAAACAAATCTGCCCTGATACACGATCAGCCAGACGCCATCCGCCAAATATCTATGGCTGAGCCGATCAAAAAGATCTCACTTGGGCTTTTTCCAACCCTTGCAGAAGATGCCCCAGACAGGGCATCGGGGTACGACAATTATTCATCGGTATGGCTGGCAGAAGGTTCTAATCGCCTTACCGACACCCAGATTTCTGCCCTTAAGATCTATGTTCTGCAGGGGGGCTGCCTTGTTTTTACAGGAGGAGCCAGCAGCAGCGCCCTGCGAGATCCACGATGGCAGGACTTGATCGGCGCCAAAGCAGAAGGCTTAACCAACGTGAATGCCGCCCTTTTGACGGGCCTGAGACCAAGCACGTTTGGCCGTGTGAACCTCTCTGCGCCAGCGTGGTCAACGACGCAGTTTCAAGGATTAGGGGGCTACAAGAGCCTTGGCGAAGGCAGAGCGATTATTCTGCTTTTCTCACCCTTCGATCAAGTTTTCACCAACGCTGGCACTGCCTCTCAAATCACGGCCAAGGTTCACTCACTTGTACCCACCCGGAGTGACAATGATCTCTTTTACTCTGCCGGCGGGTTTAAGCGGAATGAATACTCGAACTATTCTCAGCCATCCGATCCGTCAGAAGCTTCAGTGAAGAAGGAGGGTGTCTTTCAATACAAGCCTCCACCGGCTGAGCAGCTCTTTGCCCCTGTCTGGATATTTGCCTTAGTCCTCACTCCCTTGGCAATCCTGGTCCCCAGATTTCTAAAGCGGGCCGAACTCGCCTGGATTTTCGTTCCGGCAGCTGCAGTTGGCGCAGCGGTGCTTGCCATGAGCAGTCAAACCACACTCAGGAACTCACTGCAGGCCCAAGAAACAACGGGAATCATTGCGGCGCAGGAAGGAATGGATGCCGCCGTTGCCATGTTAACCACCTATCTCTTTTTCCCCCGATCCGGCCAGTTTGACCTGAAACTTGAGCCAGTTGAAAGGGCAGAACTTAGAGGTGGAAGTTCTCTTTTTATGTCAGGCGCATCGACAATTTATGATGTGGGAATGAACATTGTCCCTCCGATTACAGTAAGAAACCTAGAATTCAGAACCCTTATGACTAGAGAGACTGTGGATGGTCCCTCTGGTTGGATTGCCTATAAAACCGACCCAGCCAAGGGGACAGTCTTGATTACGAACAAGTCGCCCCATGTGATGAAGTCTGTACGCATCGGCAGCGGCGCTGAATCAGGTGCGCTTAGGCCAGGTCAGTCAGCATCAGTAAAACTGACGTCCGGACAGAAAAACTTCGATGTCATCTCAGCAGTTTTCGATTCACAGCTTCTCGGGCCTAAAGTGGGCAAAGCCACGAGCCTTATCACGCTGAAATACCGCACGAAGATGAGCCTGAAATGAAGTTTTTCCAGAGCCTTTTTACGGCAAACCCTTTCGTCATGGCCTGCTTCAGCGGGTCGCGCCGTGTTGGCCGATCTATGGCTGGATCAAAGTCAGGGACTCTCTTGGCTGCTCTGGCCTGTATTCCCTTGGTCTTGATAGTAGTATTCACCATCTCTGTCGGAGCCTCGGCAGGCATGGAAGTCGCATCAGTCTGTTTTTTTGTGGCAGTAATCGCTCAATACCTAATTATTCCCGCCATTTTTTTTAACTCGATAGCGGGAGAGAGGGAAAGAGGCAGCTGGGAACTTTTACGTGCGGCCCCTGTGACAACTGTACAGATTTTAACTGGAAAATTTATATTAGGTGTCATCATTCTCCTCCCATGGTTTGTCACGCTTATTTTGTCCGTCCTTACGGTTCTTGCTGTATCATTAACTGAAAATTCATCGAGCAGCTACATACGACCTTTTAGTGCTGAAACGCTCTTTGGCGGCTTCGCTGTCATCTTCTCTCAAGCGCTGATTCTTAGTTCACTCACAATTTTTCTTTCAGCGCGCATGAAAAAACCATTCTCTGCGCTTATCGCATCCTATGGCATATCGGCGGCGGCGGCCATTCTTCTGCCCTTTGTGTTTGGCATCTTGCCAAGCAATGACAACTACCTGCGCGACCTGTGGCTGTCACTTCAGCCAATGAATCAGGTATCCCATCTGGCCGGCTGGGAGCGAAACTCCCAATCATCTATTACTTCTTGGCCGCTTTTCTGCCTCATCTATATTATTTTTTCAGTGATTTTTTTAACGTGGGCAGCCCTGACTCTCGACTATCCTGACCGGGACCTGAAATTCATTAAAAACAAAGGAAAATAGCCATGCTTGAAGTCAAAAACCTAAAGAAAGAGTATCACGGATTTCAGGCAGTAAAGGACATGTCCTTTACCTTGGAGCCAGGGGATGTCTTTGCATTTATTGGCAGCAATGGCGCAGGCAAAACAACCACCATCAGGATGATTGCGACCCTGCTGGAACCCACATCTGGCACAGCACTTCTCAATGGCGTTGATGTCACAGAAGACCCTATGGCCATTAGAAAGCTAATCGGCTACATGCCCGATTTTTTTGGCCTTTACGACGATGTCAAAGTCTGGGAATACCTTGAATTTTCCGCAGCCATCTACGATGTTCCAATTAACAAGCGGAAAAAAGTTGTTGACAATGTTCTAGAACTGACCGATCTTGTGGCAAAGAAGGATGCCTTTGTGCAGAGTCTTTCCAGAGGCATGCAGCAGAGGCTGTGCCTGGCCAGATGCCTTGTGCATGACCCCGCCCTTCTTCTGCTTGATGAACCTGCCAGTGGACTGGACCCCCGAGCCAGAGCTGAACTTAAAGAACTGATTCTAGAACTTGGCCGCATGGGCAAAATGGTTATCGTCAGTTCTCATATTCTGCCAGAGCTTGAAGGCTTCTGCAATAAAATTGGAATTGTCGAAAAAGGCTCCCTTGTTTCATACGGAGCAGTCGACACTCTTAAAAAAACCCTGGGAGCCCAAAAACGGTTTACCCTCACTCTTCTCTGCTCGCCAGAACCGGTATTGGAATGGATATCGAATCAACCTCACATTTCAGATTCAATAATTAATAGAGATAAGAAAGTTGAGTGTGGCTTTGATGGCGACGCACCCGCTCAGGTTGAACTGATTAAATCAATTATCGAAGCAGGATTTCCTCTGCTTTCCTTTGAAGAAAAGAAGATGGACCTTGAGGACGTCTTCTTCCATGTCACGACTGGTGCGGTGAACTAATGCTCTCTGAGTGGTTGAAAGAATCTTTTGGCGGCTATAGAGACAACCCTGTTACTCTGCGAGATTTTCGTGTCCAGTTTCGCAATGGCAGAACTGCGGCTCTGCTCATCATTTACACGCTTATCTTAACCCTAATAGCCTACGCAAGCTATTCTGGCGCTACAGAAAATTTTGGAACAGAGATCTCCGAAATTCAGTCAACTTTGACAGGTATATACGGCAGCATTCTGGTCTGTCTTTATGTGCTTGTCTGCACCATTTCGGCTTACAGCGCCGCCTTTTCTGTGACTTCAGAAAGGCAGCGCAAGGCGCTGGACCTTGTTTTCAGCGCTCCTTTTTCTCCTCGTCGATATGTCTTAGGCAAGGTTCTTGGCGGGCTGCGCTATGCAGGAATCCTTATCGCTTTAGCTCTTCCCGCCATGACAACCATGGCTGCTGTTGGCGGTGCAACTGTTGAAGATGTTCTGCTTCACGCTCTGCTTTTAGCCGGCAACGCCTTTGCCTGGTGCGCGGTAGGCGTCGCCTTTGCCGGACACAGCAAAAACTTCATCCTTCCTTTTGCGGCAGCAACAGGGACGGCCTTTTTCTGGAATATTTTTGCATGGGGCACCAGCTCAGCCGCTCAATATTCTGCCATGGGGAGCATGTCTGCTGGTGCGGGTAGAGGCCAAACCGTCGATTGGTATTACTCCCTGGCCAGCACAGGGCTGGGGCTGGGCTTCAACACCCCCAGCCAGACTGTGAACCTATTTGGTCTTGCAGTTCCAGCCTGGATTCCTGCCCTTCTCATTCTTTCCCTTATAGCCCGATTCGCCATGGTCGCGGCAGCAGCGGCCTTGGAATTCCCCCCAGGAAGAAGTTCAGTCTGGCTGCGCCTTCATGGAATTGGCTATGTCGCCCTACTCTCGACACTGCTGGCTGTCTCTGTCCCTGCCACCGCTTCCAGCTTTGCCGAGTCTCGCTCCTGGACAATTCTGGCCGCCTGCGCTTTTCTTCCCTTTCTGTTCATACTTTTCTACACGGCTCCCTTTGGACCAGATAAAGAAGCAAAGACGCCTGACAGGACCTCGTTTGAATGGAAGGCGGTTTTACGAGGATCGAGCACCAGCGCCCTGCCCTATATGTGGATAGTGACCGCCGCCTGGTGGCTGCCATGGTTTGCCCTTAAAACATACGTCCGCGAACCGCACGGCTTTATGCTGGCCTTCCACTCTTTGGTATTTGCCTCTTTTTGGCTGCTTGTTATGAGGTACGCAAGTTATCTCTTTAAAACAGCTGTAATGGGTAGAGCCGCGACATTTATGCTTGTAGCGGGAGCTTTTATCTTAACAGCTGTTGCCAGCGTAGGCGCCAACATCTACTCAAACTTCAGCAGCCTCACCTTTTCGGTCATGGATATCACTCCAGTTCGCCCTTGGCTTGGAATTGATGAACCCAGCACCTACATGGCTCTGATTCACATTGCAGTCCTGACCCTTATTACAGCCCTTGGCTATTGGCATTTGGAGCTAAAGATTGGAAAAAAAGCTTCTTGACCCATTTAGAAGGCGAGTCCACCTCCTTTCTGTCAGAAGAGGAGGTCTGATTGGCCTTGCCATAGGCTCTTGGGCAGCCTGTCTCTATCTTCTTTACGATTGGTTTGTCCGCCCGGGACTGCCTGTGCTGCTGGCCGGAGTCATGGCTTGTGCCGGCCTCTGTCTCGGCGCTTTTTGGGGCTGGAAAAACCGGCCCACCGACAAAGCTATCTCCTTAAGTCTGGATAAAAGAATGAACCTAGAGGACCGAATCAGTTCGGCTCAGGAACTCTCAGGATCAGGAACCAGCTTCGAATCTCTCATTGAAGATTCAGCCACTAAAGCAGTCAAATCGGTGAACCCTAAATTCGCCTTCCCTTACCGATGGGGGCTGCACAGCACTCACGCCTTCACCTCGTTTTTTGCCGCCTCAATTCTGGCGGCACTCTTTATGCTGCAGCCCTGGGTTTCGGGGCCTGAAAAAAGCAGAAGAGAAGCACTCAAATCAGCTATTCCTGAAGTTGAACGAATCATTAAAGAAACTCTGGAGAAGCCTCAAGTTTCTAAAGAAGCGGAAGCGGAAGCCAAGCGCCTGGCTCAGGAGCTTGAGAAACTGCAGAAACAGCTTGAACAGAACAGGCTTGCTCCCAAGGAAGCCGAAGCCAAAGCTATTGAGCTTGCCAGTCAGCTTGACGAACTAGAAAAGAACCGCAAAAAGAATCTAGAGCAGAGAGCAGAGAACCTTAACACAGCAAGAGAGAGCCTTATTGAAGCCAAACGGCAGGAGATTGCCGAAAGAAATCCAGAGGTGAATGCCCTGGAACCAGATCAGGCAGCACAAACCCGCGAGGAGCTAAGAAAAGAAGAGCTGATGAAGGAGCTGGACCGCCTTCAGAAAAAGCTGGATTCAAACCTATCCGAAGCAGAAAAGCGAAAGATCAAGGCTGAGATGGCCAACCTTCAAAAAGAACTAGACCAGCTGAGAAAACTGGAGGAACTCAGGCAGGAAGCAGGAGCCCTTGACACTGAACTCAAAGCCTTGGAACAGCAGCAGGCCAGCCTAGAACAGCAGCTGCAAAACCCCAACCTAACACCCCAGCAGAGACAGAAGCTTGAAGAGCAGCTAAGGCAGAACCAAGCCCAGCAGGAGGCGCTTGAAAAGCAGATGAAAGAGCTGGCAGAAGCGGCCAAGCTTGCTTCTGAGATACAGCAGGCCATGCAGGAACTCCAGCAGAATAAAGCCTTTCAAGAGCTGCAGCAGATGGCAGAAGAAATGATGAGGCGTGCCATCGAAAATGGAGAAGCCGCACAAGGCGAAAAAGGAGAGCCCATGTCTCTAGAAGAAATGAAGGAGATGCTGGAACGCATTAAGGAGCTGCAGGAGCTTTTGAAAGATGATGCCGCTGCCCAGGAACTGCTGGAACAGATGAAAGAAGCCCTTGAAAACGGAGACTTTACAATGGGAGATGGAGGCCTGCCCCTTTTGATGGCTATGGGCCTGCAGAATATGCCAGGTCAAGGGGTTCCAGGTGGTCCAGGCGGTGAAGACCGAATGCTCAACGATTCCGGCAAGGTCAACACTAGCGGCAAGAATGTTGAGCCTGGCGGTGAAGCAAAAACATCTGCCGTCCGCGGAAAGCCAAGACCTGAAGGCGGGCCATCCCGCTATGTCGAAATCAAATCGCCGTCATTTGTCGGCAAAAGGTCATCGGTGCCCTACAACGAAGTGCTGCCCCGATATCAGCAGAGGTCTGACAGAGCCATTGAAAGGCAGCAGATCCCCAAAAAACATCAAAACCGAGTCAGGGATTACTTTAATTCCATCAAGTGAACAGGAATGAGCATCGAGAACGAACTTCAGTGGTTTTCACAAACCTTCAACAAGGTCCGCGATAATGTCCGCCTGGCTGTGGTCGGTCAGGATGACATCGTCGAAGGGGTGCTTGTCTCACTGGCTGCCAACGGCCACGTCCTGTTGGAAGGCTTTCCTGGCCTCGGCAAAACCCTGCTGGTCAGGTCCCTGGCTTCTTCCCTTGATCTTCAGTTCAGCCGCATCCAGTTCACATCAGACATGATGCCTGCCGACGTGACTGGCACGACAATTCTTACCGAAGCACGCACATTCGAGTTCAGAAAAGGGCCGATTTTCACCCAGGTTCTCCTGGCAGACGAAATCAACCGTGCCACCCCTAAAACCCAGTCAGCCCTGCTTGAAGCCATGCAGGAAAAGTCTGTCAGCGTTGCCGGGCACAGGCACGCCCTGGCAGATCCCTTTCTGGTTATGGCCACCCAAAACCCCATCGAACAGGAAGGCACGTACCCCCTCCCCGAGGCCCAGATGGACCGCTTCTTTTTTAAGCTGGTTGTAGGGTTTCCCGATCAGGCAACCCTTAAAAGGATCGTCACCCAAACCACAGGCACAGCCGAGGCAGAACTGACTCCTGTCGCCCACGCCAATGATGTGATCCGCATGAGAAACCTGGTCCGTTCGACACCCATCGCCGATCATGTTTTGGATTACGGCCTGGAAATGATTGCTGCCACTCATCCATCCCATGAAAATGCACCGGACTCGGTGAAAAAGTTCGGACGCTATGGTTCTTCACCTCGTGGAGCGCAAAGTCTGGTTCTTGCCGCAAAGGTCTACGCGCTGCTGGCCGGGCGCCCCCATGTCAGCAAAGAAGACTTGAAAAAGGCAGTTAAGCCTGCGCTCAGGCACAGAATCCTCCTTAACTTTGATGCGGAAATCGAAGGGGTCACCACAGATCACCTTCTAGATGGAGTTATTGCCGGGGTTGACCAAAGAGATCATGACCCGGTGAAGGTCTAAAGAAGAATGGCGGTTCTTCCCGGTCTTACCCCCCAAGAACAGCAGGCGCTTAATAAGTGCCGGCTGCTTCCTAGGCGGCGAGGTTCGGGCACTCAGGGCGAAAGGTTAAGCCAGACCGCCGGACTGAGTTTGGAGTTCAGGGACTTCCGCGAGTATTCCGAAAGCGATGATTTGAGGCACCTTGATTGGAATGTGCTGGCTCGGCTCGGGCAAAGGGTCGTCCGCACCTACCGGGACGAGCAGGAACTTAAGGTAACCCTGCTGCTGGATGGCTCGGCAAGCATGACCATTCAAGAAGGAGCCAAGTGGCAGACGGCCCGATCCATCGCTGCTGCCTTGGGTGCGGCTGCCCTGCATGGAGGCGATCTTCTTCAATCCTTCCTTATTGGCCAGGGCGGCTCAATCAGGTCACTTCGCGGCCCAGCAGCTATGGGCAAGTGGGGGCATTGGCTGGCCGGAATTCAGCCTGAAAAAGAAGGCAGCTCGCTGAAAAAAGGATGCGAAGCAGTGGCTTCCCGCCTTCAGGCACCAGGATTGACCATTGTCGTCTCGGATGGGCTGGAACATGATGCTGAATCAGCCCTCCTATCCCTTGTACGAAGAGAGCAGGAGCTTTGGTGGATTCAAGTTCTGGATGAGGAAGAGATCAACCCTCAGCTAGTCGGCGATCTGGAACTGATAGATATCGATTCAGGCCAGGCCAGAATCTGCACCGTCACCGAAGAGGCGCGACAGACCTACATGGCAGGACTGGAAGAACACTGCCTCGCTCTTGCGGCTGCCGCCCAAAGAAGCGGCGGCAGAGCCATGAAGGTGACGGCAGGCACATCAATTGAATCACTGGTAAAGGAAGTCTGGCGGCCTAAGAGGTGGATAGGTTGAACTTTGCCAACCCCGCCGCCCTGCTTGGCCTGCTGCCACTTTGGGGGTTCGTCTTCTTTCTTTACTTCCTGCGGGTTCGACGCAGGCAGGTAAAAGTGACAGGGGCGTTTTTATGGCCCGAACACACAGAATCAGTGCGGGCTGATGCTCCTTTTCAAAAGCTTCAATGGAGCCTGCTTCTGCTGCTTCAGCTCATCCTCTGCCTTCTGCTCATCCTTATCCTCGCCCGGCCTCAGTTTCCACAAAAAGGCCTCCTTTCAGAATCAACGATTTTTGTCCTTGATGCCAGTGCAAGCATGAAGGCGACAGATATCGCCCCCAGCCGTTTCGCCAGCGCCACAGATCAGCTGCGAAAGGCCGTTGAAACCAAATCTCGTGCCTCCCGAATAGCCATCATCGAAGCGGGAGTCTCCACCCGCATAGCAGCCGGACTGACCAGCGACGAAGTAGAACTTGGACGAGCTGTAAGAGGGCTTAAAGCCACCGACACTGAGCCTGATATGGGCGAGGCTATGCGTCTTGCCTCCGCCATATCGCGCAGTCAGCCAGGAGCAAAAATCGTTCTTCTGAGCGATGGTGCTTTTTTAGACATCGCCGATTTCAACGCGGGAGGAGTGCCCGTTGCATTTTCACCCATTGGAGGGCCTGCTGGCAACGCCTACTTCAAAGCCTTTGCCGCAGGAACAAACACAGGAGGCGCTGGTCTTCTTGTTTCAGTAGAAGGAACCTTTGGCGAGGCAAGATCAATCCCGCTTGAAATCAAAGGCGATGGAGAGACAATTGCCCGACTTGAAGTCAGCTTAAAACCAGGCGAGGCTTGGACCAGGACAATCCCACTGAAAAAAGAAGCTGTGAAGCTGGAGGGGCACTTGAGCATAAAAGATGGCCTTGAGGCAGACAACCATGCCTTTGCCCTTGGTCCCGATAAGTCTGCCATTAGGGTTCTGCTTGTCTCACCGGGAAACATGTTTCTAGAAAGAGCCCTGGCTCTTGACCCCAGGGTCACGCTCGATCGTGCCAATGATCTGCCGGAATCTGAAAAAGGGAAGGGCAGCTCAAGCTACGATTTGGTGATCTTTGATGACAGGCCAGAAGAGGCTGTCAAAGCTCCCTATGCAGTGACTTTCGGAAAGCCGCTGGAAGCAGGAGGGATTTCTGTAGAAGGCTCCTTCAAGCCAGGCGAGTGGTCTTTCACTCAGGCAGAACCCCTTACCGAAGGCACAACCTGGCCGGAAATCTACATAGAATCAGGACACAAGCTAAAGGCTGGTCCTGGCGCAAAAGTGCTTGTTCAAACTAAGACGGGGCCGCTTATGGTCGAGAGCGCAAGGGGAGCATCGCAGAGGCTGATCCTCCCCTTCAATCTGCTCGATTCAGATTTCCCTCTTCAGCCTTCTTTTCCTATTCTCATCAGCAATATGATCACCTGGGCCAGCGCTCAAGGAGCAGGCCAGCAGAGACATGCTGCCATTCTAAAGCCGGGTCAGCCCTGGATGAACCCTGGCTGGAAAAGAGGAACGCTTTTTTATCCAGATGGAAAACAAGAGAGCCTTTCCTCAGATTCAGGTTCGCTGAGGATCGCCAGCCTCAGCCAGGTCGGGTGGTATCGGCTGAGGGAAGAAGACAATGTTTCAGAACTCGGCATGTCACTGATCAACTCTAAAGAGTCGATCTTGACCCCTGGAAATCCTCTGTTCGGTGAATCTGGACGCACTAAAACGGCCCCTCTTAACGAACAAAGATTCGGTGATGTCTGGCGCTGGGCCGCTTTATTGGCCCTCTGCATTTTCTGTCTTGAGTGGTGGGTTTACGCCAAGAGAAGCTGATGGCATTTAACTCTCCTCTCTGGCTGCTGCTATTAGTGCCTCTTTCTGCCTACACCTTTTGGATGGCAGGCAGGATGCAGGGCCTCAGCCGGGGGCAGAGAATCACCGCCCTCACTCTGCGGCTGCTCATCTGCGCCCTCATCGTTGGGGCCCTGGCTGGCCCCGAGCTTCGGCTTAGAACCAGCGGACAGGCAGTTGCTTTCATCCTAGACCTTTCTGACTCCATCCCCAGCAAAGATAAAGCCAGGGCCAAAGAATTTGTCGATGAGGCAATGAAGAGCCTGAAAGGGGGAGATGTAGGATCGGTTGTTGTCGCCGGAGCCGATCCCCTGCTGGAATCTTCGGCCGGGCCAAGCCGCCCCATTCCAACTATTCAAAGCCAAGTCAACCCTTCTAGCTCCAACCTTGCCGCCGCTGTCAGGCTGGGAATCGCCTCTCTGCCCGGAAGCATGAATCGCCGCATTGTTCTGCTGACCGATGGCAATGAAACAGATGGAGATCTGATTCAAGCCTCCGAAGTCGCTGCGGCTGAAGGGATCACACTCGATGTCGTTTCGTTGGGTTCACAAAGAGAAAAAGCTGAGGCATTTGTAGCCGAAGCCACGGCTCCAAACGATGCCAGGCTGGGGGGCAAGGCCATCATCCGTGCCAGGATCACAGCCGATAGAGCCATGCCTGCCCGTTTAACCCTTGACAGAGATGGAGTCAAGCGGGCCACAAGGACCCTGCAGCTAACTGAAGGCGAGAATCTGGTTATTTTTGAAGAGCCGGTGGATAAGCTCGGGCTCTCCAACTACAGGGTGACGCTGGAAACCGAAGAAGATGGCGACCCACGAAACAATGTCGGCTTGGCCATTCTCAACGCCAAGGGGCCAAGCCGCACCTTGGTTATTGAAAGCACGCCTCAGCCTTCCGCTCTCTACAAAGCTCTTCAAGCCAGAGGAATTCTTGTCTCAAGAGCCATACCAGGATCGATTCCTACCCGGCTGGCAGATTTTGCCCAATACGATGCGATCCTGCTTAATGATGTTAATGCCACCAGCCTGACCGATAACCAGATGAAGGCCATTCAGGCCTCTGTCCGAGATTCAGGAACAGGCTTTGCCATGGTGGGGGGTGAAAACAGCTTTCTGCCCGGCGGCTACTACATGACCCCCATAGCCGACACCCTCCCTGTCGACCTCAATATCCGTAAAAGAAAAGATCTGCCCAGCACGACGATCCTCATCATGGTGGACTGCTCGGGCAGCATGCAGATGATTGAAGACGGCCTTCCTAAAATCGAGCTGGCGAAGAAGGCAGCCGAGGTCACTGCCACCCTCCTTGGCCCCTACGACCGCCTGGGAGTCGCTGGATCATCCGATGGCATTGAGTTTGTGGTGCCGGTTGGCCCTCTCGTTAAAGAGCAGGCCATTGCGGGAATTCGCAGACTGGCCGTAACGGGCGGCGGCATCTACATTGGCCCAACGGTTTCAAAAGCAAACACAGCCCTCTCGGCAGATGATTCTAAGGTTCGACACCTGCTGATCTTAGCGGACGGAGCGGACTCAACTGACTGGCGAGACTCGATGGTTCAGGCCGCTGACATGAGAAGAAGGGGAATCACCACCTCTGTCATTGCCTTCGGCAAGGGGCAGTACCTGCCCGACCTCCGCCGTCTTGCCGCGATTGGAGGGGGAAGGTTTTATCTTGCCGAAAAAGCACGGCAGCTCCCCGCCATCTTCTCACAGGATGCAGCTATCGTCTCGCGGTCTGCCATTGAAGAGGGCGCTTTTTATCCCAAACAGACTGGTTCAGATGATTCGATTCGAGGTCTGGACGAATTCCCCGCCCTGCTTGCCTACTGCCTTTCCGACAGTCGTCCCCTTGCCCGCACCGTTCTGAGAACACACAAGGATGACCCTCTTTTAGCAAGGTGGCAGTACGGCCTGGGAACCAGCTTGGCTTTCACTTCAGATTCCCAGCCCCGCTGGGCCAGGCAGTGGGTTGGCTGGGAAGGTTTCGACGTGTTTTGGTCGCAGCTGGTGAGGGGCATGGCGCGCCGCACCACTCAAACCCGCTACGAAGTTGAGATCGGCCAAAACAGCGGAATCGGCACGGTTTTGGTGAAATCTCCTGATGAAAAAGCGCCAAATTCTGTCCGAGTTATCGGGCCAGACGGCGAGCCCCAGTCAGTGACGCTCGAGCCATCTGCTCCTGGGGAATATGTGGGAAGATTCCAATCCTCAAAGCTGGGCAGCTACGTTGTTTCAGTCGTTGAAGATTCTCCAACCGGTTCACTGGTGCAGGTGGAAAGCATCTCCCGCGCTTATCCCGCCGAGTATCAGGCAGCGGCAGCCAATATGCCGCTGCTTCAGCAGGCGGCATATTCAACCGGCGGAAGGCTGCTGAAAGATGAGAAGGAAGCGGTTCGCCCTTCTGCCAAATCTGTTGTCACACCAGTCGAAATGTGGTTTTGGTGCCTCCTGGCAGGCTGCCTGCTATGGCCGATAGATATCGCTTCACGAAGGCTTGTGCTGAAAGGCTTCAGCTTGAAAAGAGCCAAGGCTCCCCCTGTAGACCAAGCTCCTCTGACACGGCTGAAGGAGGCCAAGCAGCGCAGCCGCACCTCTGTAAAGATCCCTGCACCGACATGGCAGAACTCCCCGCCAGAACCTGAGGTTAAAAAGCAGCCTAGCCCAAAGACACAGGATTCGGGAACAACCGCCGAGCGTCTTTTGGAGCTGAAACAAAGGCGAAGCAGAGAGGCTGAAGAATCGAGGCCAAAACCTGACAAAGAAGATTAAGCCAGAGCCAATGCAGCATTGCTGCCGAAGCTGACAGAACCATTTTCTGCCTGAAGAGCAGTAATATAAGCTATGTCACGCCGCCTCATTACAGCCGAGGACTTAAAAACGTTTAAGCTGGTCGGCGACCCCCAACTGAGTCCAGATGGCTCACAGGCGCTTTTTGCAGTCAAATCCTGCGGAGAAAAAAACAAGTACGTCACGCAGCTTCACCTTATTGACCTCACCACAAAAGAAACTGTTCAATGGACACAAGGCGAAGGAGGATCTCATGGCCGATGGACCCCTGACGGCAGAAGCGTCGCCTTCTTAAGCGGCAGGTCAAAGCCTCTGCCCGGACTTTATGTCATGCCTGCCAAGGGCGGAGAAGCCAAAAATCTTGTCAAGCTGCCAGAAGGCGCCTTGGCATGGTTTAAGTTTTCGCCCGACTCGAAATGGATTCTTGCTTCTTTTCGAGAACAGCCTGCGGAACGCACATCGGCAGCCGCAAAGAAGCGGGAAGAAGAAGGCCTTTCATCTCCCCCCTGGGAGCTGACAAGCCTTTGGAACAGACTGGATGGCGATGGTTTTTTTGGTGATGCCAGATTTCACCTCTACTTAATCAATGCAGAAACAGGCGAACACAAGGTTCTTTTCGACAAAGATGCCCTGGGCTTTGCTTCAGCCGACTGGCTGCCTGATTCCAGCGGCATCATCGTCTGCCATTCTGTCGGAAAAAAACCCTGGATGGAACTGGCTGAATCTCATTTCAGCCGTGTTGACCTAAAAGGCAGAGCCAAATCTCTTAAATCTGGGGTCAAGGGACCGAAAGGAACTCCCCGCGTTTCTCCCGATGGAAAGATGCTGGCCTGGATGGGAACTGACCTAGTTGAACCCTGGGGGGCTCCTTCATCCCGTCTCTGGGTGATGCCGCTTGACGGCTCTCGATCTGCCGAATGTGTTACCCGTGACAGCGACCTCGATTTTGAGAATCTCACTCTCAGCGACTGCCACTACGGCTTCAGCGCCGACGGAGGCGGTTCTGGCTTTCTGGCCTGGTCGCACGACAGCAGCACCCTCTATTCTGCTGTCGGAATGACAGGACAGGTTCACCTGGTGAGTGTTGACATAGAAGCAAAAACCCTCACCCATCTGACATCCGGTGACAGCTTCTTCATTCCCTGTCAGCTAAGCGAAGATGGCGACAAAGTGATTGGGATCTACGGCGACGCCACCCATCTCGGCGAAGCTGCCATCTACAGCTTTGTCCAGGGCAATCTGGAGACTGTGACTTCTCTCAACAAATGGGTCAACGAGGAGATAAAGCTCAGCGAACCAAAATCTCAGATAATCAAATCGACCGACGGGATTTCAGTTCAAACATGGGTGATGGACCCGCCAATGCTGAAGGGAGATAAGGAGAAGAAAAAAGGCCGCCCAGCTGTGCTTACTGTTCACGGTGGACCTCACACCCAATACGGATGGGCGTTTTTCCACGAATTTCAGCTCATGGCCGCTCAGGGCTATACAGTGGTTTTCAGCAATCCAAGAGGCAGCCGCGGCTACGGCGAAGACTTCTGCCGCGTGATTGCAGGAGACTGGGGCAATAAAGATTGGGAGGACATCCAGACTGTGACAGCATGGATGAAGACCCTCCCCGGGATTGATGTGAATCGAATGGGAGTCATGGGGGGCAGCTATGGCGGCTACATGACCAACTGGGTTATTGGCCACTGTCAGGATTTCAAGGCAGCCATCACTGATCGGTGTGTCAGCAGCTGGATTTCCATGTCTGCCACAGCCGATTTCCCCATGAACAAAGACGAATACTTTGGCGGCACAGCCTACGGCCCTCTTTCTAAAATTGAGCCTCTGTGGAAGCAGTCGCCCATGTCGGCATTTGACAAGGTGGTGACACCCACTCTCATCATCCATTCAGAGGGCGATCTGCGCTGCCCCATTGAACAGGGAGACCAAGTCTTTGCCGCCCTACAAGCAAGAGGAATTGAAAGCCGATTTGTGCGATACCCAGCCAACACCAGCCACGGCCTTTCTCGAAACGGACCGATGGATATGAGGCAGCACAGGCTGGCTGAGATTCTGGCATGGTGGAAAAAGCACCTGGCATAGGTTAAGCCTCAGCGGCAGGCGCAGAGAGTGAAATCACTGCGCCTGCTGCTGAGCTGCCGTTCGAGACCTGTACTCGACAAGCTCTGCCTTTCGCGCCTCTCCCAGCCTCTCCAAAGCCTGGACGTAGGCTCTTTCCTGGCTCTGAAGTGCGAACACAATAGCCTCCGTGACAAGCAGGTTTCTGTACCACTTTTTGTCAGCTGGGATGATCTGCCAGGGAGAGGACTCTGCGCTGCATCGGCTGAGGGCGGATGAATAAGCTTCTTGATAGCTGCCCCACTTTTCTCTCTCCTTCCAGTCTCCAGCTGCCAGCTTCCAGGCGGCAGCCGGGTCATCTTCACGTTCTAAAAGCCTCTCTTCCTGCTCCTTTTTTGAAATGTGCAGGAAGAACTTAAGGATCATTGTGCCGTTTTCGACAAGATGCTTCTCAAAAGCCTTAATCTGATCGTAACGTTTTTCTACTGCCTCAGAAGGAGCAAGCCCATGAACCTTGACAACCAAAACATCCTCGTAGTGAGATCGGTTGAAAATGACCAGTTCCCCCTTGCCAGGAGTCTGCTTATGAACCCGCCACAGATAGTCGTGGGCAAGCTCTTCATCTGTCGGACGCTTGAACCCAGCGACTCGGGCAGAAAGTATAGAGCTCATGCCAAAAAGATGACGAGCCGCTCCATCTTTTCCGGCAGTATCCATTCCCTGAAAAACCAGCAGCAAAGGGTGGACCGCACTAAAGGCAAAAAGATCAAGAAGCCGCGAAAACTCTGGCGCCAAGGCACTCAGCCGCGATAAAACCTCCTCTTTGGTCAGCCCCTCTGGCGGCTTTGTCGCCTCGTCTTTGAGATTTAGCTTCTCTCCGAGCTTCACCAGTCGAGCCTTTTCCATTTACAGAAGAGTACCGGAGATGCCCAAGGCAGATTCTTGAACTTCTCGCCTCCTGTCATAGAGTGCTCCCCATCGTTCTGCGGGCGGCATATAAGCTGCCAGCAGTACAAGCTACTTTGGTTCGGCAGCAAAGGGCTTCAGCTTTAGCCCTGCGTCTTCATTGGCTTTAAGCATCCCTGCCACCAGGGCATCAGTAAAGGCGATGCGGGGATCGCCATCCACTCCTTCGAAATCTGAGTATTTAAGAGGCTTTCCGTAAACCACCAAAGCCCGCGAACGCTTAAGCCCCTTTCCTCCTCGCGGCATCATGATATGGCTGCCATAAACCCCAACCGGAACCACCACTGCTTCCGATCGCTTGGCCAGCATGGCAATTCCTGCCTTCACTTCTCCCATTGAAACTGCATCGCCACGGGTCCCTTCAGGAAAAACAAGAAGGCACCTCCCTTCTTTAAGAATATCAATGGCAAGACGGATGGCGGCAGAATCGTTGGCTCCCCTCTCGACCGGAAAAGCCCCATAGGAACGTATGATCCGCCCGAAGATTGGGTTCTTAAACAGCTCCTTCTTTGCCATAAAGCAGAGAACACGAGGACAGCAGCAGCCTATGACGGGAGGATCCATAAGGCTGACATGAATAGGAGCGATCAGCACTGCTCCGGTTTTGGGAACGTTTTCTGTTCCTTCAGCTTTAAGCCCGCCCAATGCCCCAAAGAAAAAGGTCTTAACAACCCAGCGGGAGAACCGGTACCACAAAGTTCCTTCAGCCATAGGCGCAGCCTTGATTCTAGCCTTTTCAGATCAATCTTTCTGACCCATTCTGCTGCATCCATCCCTCACCGGTCTCACTCGGCTCAAGAGTCAGCACAGCGACTTCAGGAGGACAGAAAAGCCTGGATGGAGGACCAGTGGTAGCCAGCCCTCTTGTCACATACAAAGGACAAGGCGCTTGAGGAAAAAAGCCAGATAGATAATCGCTTCCGCCATGCGAAGTCATTGGCGCCCATCCCCAAGGAGTCACAAACTGACCTCCGTGACTATGACCGCTAAGCATTAAATCTAGACCGTCAGGAAGAAACTTAACATAATCGGGTTCGTGCCACAAAACAACGGTGGGATAAGCAAAATCTGCTTGGGCGATTGTTGAATAAGGCAAAGCCTGGCCAGAGTTGCCAGAATCTATTCCAATAAAGTTAACATTCCTTATTAACTGCGATTCATTTCTTAAATAGTCAAAACCCATCTGCTGAAGTATTGGGGCTAAATCATCTGCCGTGCCTGGTCCAGCATATTCATGATTCCCTGCTGATACAACAACCCTGCTGGAACAGTCCATTAAAGGGGCCAGACCCTGTTCAACAAGATCAATAACTCCTGGCTGCCAAAAAGAAATGATATCTCCGGCAGCCACGATGACATCCGGCGCCTGATCTTTCAGCCATTCACATGCGGCCAGGCTAAGACGAAGCGTTTCGCCATCATTTCTTAAGTGCAGGTCTGCCACCAGTCCAATGCGGAACCCCTTATGAGATTTCGGCCAGGTTTTTAAGTGGAGGGTGCGGCGTTCAGCGGTCAAACGGTCACTGGTCCAAGCGCCATAGGCGAGAATTCCCGCCGAAGCGCCTGCGATTCCCGCCAAAAGGGGCAGCAGCTTCAAGTTATAAAGGCTACCCCCGGCGGCTCACACAACGGCGGACAGAATCTGAGAGAGGGCCTCTACTTCGTAGGCCTTATCTCTCAGTTCCAGCAGCGCCGCTCTCTCCTCGCTGGCAGGAGCAGCAGGAATCCTTTCGTTTACCTGGGGGCCCATAATATCGCCCAAAGTACGGCTGTCATCCAGCCCAAGCACATGACCCAGTTCATGAGCCAGGGCGTGCCTTAAGACCGGCAGTGAACAGGGAAGGCCGTTAAGGCGTGATCGAACCTCTATCGAAGCTGTTGTCTGGCTTCCATAGCTGTCCCAGCCATAGCTCACCAGCTGCCTTGACCATGTGGCTCTAGCCATAGAATGAACGCCGGCATAGCTGACCGATTCGGAGAACCTTATTGAGACTTGCCCCTGCCCTGGCGCAGCCATTGTAAACCTAATAGAGTCATCCAAGGCCGTCTCCCACATTCTGGCAGCCTCGTTTAAAGCTGTCATCTGTTCTGAAGAAACATAACCGGGAACTTCTACTTTGATTTCGTGCATCCTTACCAGCTCAATCAGTGCCCCAGCCTTGCTCCATTGCCCATGTTCGGCGGCGGTTCTGGCAGCACTAAGGTTCTGAACCATCTTGGGCAAAACTCTCATTTCCCATGGAGAAGAAGAAGCGAGTGCAGCAGTACAAAATACACAAACTGCGCAGAAAAATTTCATGGTAAAAATTTTTTTGGCTGAATATTTATAAAGCTTTAGTGCTTCTTTTACCAGCTAGTACTTAATGTGTGGAAAAGTCAAAAATCAAGGATGATTCCGTGCTTAAAGTAGGTCCAATTCTTTAGAGCTTGTGCACCAGACAGACATCCTCGGCCGGCTTTTAACCCACAATCTAACTAAAAAGGGCCGGTGCACTGCACCAGCCCGTAAATAACCTTCTTGAATCAGCCTCTATTTAGCTGGCATACCGAACTTCGCCACCATTTCAATCTGATAGGCTTCCCAATGAAGCTCAGCCAAGGCCGCCGTTTCTTCGCCGGAAGGAGCTTCAGCAGGGCTTGCCGGGTTGTGGGGGCCCATAATGTCGCCCAGCCTGCTGCTGTCATCTAAACCAAGAACATGGCCAAGTTCATGAGCCAAAGCGTGCCGGATCTCTTCCTTTCGACATTCCCTGCCAAGCAGCTGAGTTCTCACTTCGATGCTGGCAGAAATGTGAGTGCCGTAGGTTCCCCATCCATAGCTGACAAGCTGTCTGTTCCATGTGGCTCGCCCCATAGAAGCAACACCAGCAAAAAAGACATCCTGCATAAAGCTGATTCTTACCTGCCCCTGGCCAGGCTCAACGATCTGAAAATCGACAGCTCCCTGCAGGGCGTCTTCCCAGACGGCAGCCGCTTCTTCTAGAGCTTCTTTCTGCACCTGGGTCGCGTTGGCCGGGAGCTCCACCTTGATGTCTGGGCATCGAACAAGGTGCACCAGGGCCTCGGCTCTGGAGTAGTCACCCACCTCCGCGGCCGCTCTGGCTGTGTCAAGGTCCTTCAGCATTTTAGGAAGGAGCCGCTCCTGACCATAAAAGGGCAGGGCAAGTGCCGCGAAGCCAGCAAGCAGAGCAGCGCAGAAAAACCTCATCACGTCAAGGTTTTTCCCTATATTCCACTAGGCAGCCCAGGGATGTTTGCGGTGTAACATGAGACATTGTGGAAAAGTTGAGATTTGGCCTGATTGGCTGTGGAGGAATGACCCGCGCGCACATTCCTCAGATGCTAGAAATCGAAGGGGTTGAAATTGTGGGGCTCGCCGACCCCAGCACTGACCAGATTCAGCGCACCAAAAAAACCGATCCCAAGCTGGAGTTCGTTCCGGCTTTTTCTGAACACCGCGAAATGCTGGCTGCTGTACGCCCAGCCGCAGTGCTGATTGGTTCTCCTCACGCCATGCACCTAGGGCAGACTCTGGATGCCTTTGCCGCCGGCGCTCATGTTTTAGTGGAAAAACCACTTGGCAACACAGTTTCAGAATGCCGCCAGATCATTGCCGCCCGTGACGCCAGCGGGCTGGCGGGAGCCATTGCCTACCAACGGCATGGACACCTTCTTTTTCAAGAGATTAAAAGCCTGATTGCCAGGGGAACTTATGGCCAGCTATTGATGATGAACAGCCACTTAAGCCAGCAGTGGCTGAAGCTGACAAAGGGAACATGGCGTCAAAACCCAGCCCTTAGCGGAGGTGGACAGCTTCATGATTCTGGCAGCCACATGGTGGATATTCTGCTATGGATGACAGGGCTGGAAGCCAAGACGGTCAGCGCATTCATAGACACGCGCGGCGCCCAGGTAGACATCAACTCAGTGGTCAATATTGTTTTTGACAATGGCGCTTTGGGAAGCCTGACGGTTATTGGCGACGCCCCCATGTGGCAGGAGCGCCATTCCTTTTGGTTTGAGGGGGCAGCAGTTCAGATTGTCGATGGCCGCCTGACTGTTACAGAAAACTCTGGCAAAAAGCTCTCGATGGAATTCCCTGATGGCGGCACAGGCCCGATTGCCAACTTTGTGGAAGCCCTGCGAGGAACCGCTCAGATTGCGGCCCCGTTTGAATGCGGCTTAAAAGCCATGAACCTCACCGAAGCGGCATGGCGGTCGGCTGCCCAAAACGGAGTTCCCGTAGAGGTCGCTGTTTAGCTTCAAAGTTCCCTGATTTCATAGTCAGCAGCATAGCGGTAAGCACAAGGGACCTCTGCTGGCAGAAGGTGCCATTGTTCATCTGGTAGTGTGATGCTATGGAGGAGAGGTCCGACCTCGTCGCTCTCTTCCGCGCTTTGGGTGACCCCACCCGGGTGCGGATCTTCGACTATCTGTGTGCAGTAGCCGAGGAGGAAACCCGTGACTGTCCGGGTGGCAGCGTTCTGCACAAAGGAGCGACCGTTGGTGACGTCTGCTCCCACGTTCTTGGCGTCAAGACCAGTTCTGCAGTGAGCTTTCATCTCAAGGAGATGAAAATGGCAGGGCTCATTCACTCCAGCCGAAGTGGAAGGCAGATTCTCTGCACCGTCGCGCCTGAAGCTGTTGAAGCTTTAAGGGATTACCTTGCCCACCTTCCTGATGTCGAAGAAGATTCCATGGAAGTCATGGCGGAAAAGGAGCCTTCTTTAGTTTAGGCAGCAGGCTTGTTAAAGCTTGACCGCTGAAGCTCTCAGCCGTCGATAGTCGGCCACCCACTGAGAACCATCCCACAAGTGGGGACGCACCATGTCCTCTATTGCCTCAAGCTGGCTTTCATCAAACTGCAGGCCCGTGGCGCTGCCAAACATTCTCACCCAGTTTTTCATCCCATCGGGGCCATCCAGCGGAGTGGGCCGGTCGAAAAGACTGCCCTGAACCAGCTCAAGCCCTTCGGCTTCCAGCACCGAACCATATTCGGCGAGAGATGGAAAGTACCAGGGGCTTTCTGACAGCCCGCCTGCTTCCATCAAAGCCGCCTCTATCCGCGCCACATTCCTAATGCCCCCCATTTCAAAGACCAGTCTTCCACCTGCCTTAAGAGCGCGGGCCATCGACCTGGCTGCCTCTGCCGGAGGCTTTATCCAATGAAGGGCAGCGTTGGAAAAAATAGCGTCAAAATCAGTGCCCAGATCAAAGGAAGCCCCGCTGGCTTGAATAAAATCAACAGAGGGGTAATCCCCGGATGCGGCTTCAATCATTTCCGGCGATGAATCCAAACCCACAACATGGGCCCCTCTCTCTGCTATCTCAAAAGAGAGTCGGCCTGTCCCGCAGCCCATATCCAGAATTCTTTCGCCGGGCTGAGGATTAAGAAGGTCAATCAGGGATTCCCCCAAGGTTGTTACAAACCCATGAGCTCCATCGTAGAGCTTTGCATCCCAGCCAGCCATGGCCCAAATTGTAGCCTCCCCTCAAGCTGAAGGGCGGTCCAACCAGATAGAATCAGATCATGACCTCATGCCTTCTGGCAGCCCTGATTCTTCAGCCCAACGTGGCTGCGCTTTCTGCCCCCCGCACCGAAGCCTGGTGGCAGGATAGGCACAAGCTGCATCTTGAAAGAAGCAAGGGCCCGCTTGATGTCGCCTTTTTGGGAGATTCGATCACTCAAGGCTGGGAGGGAGCAGGCAAAGACGTATGGGCCAGGGAGTTCAGCGGGATGAAGGTGGGCAACTTTGGAATTAGCGGAGACCAAACCCGCCACGTTCTTTGGCGGCTGCAGAACGGGGAGCTTCTGCCCTCTCAACCCAAGGTGACCGTGATCATGATCGGCACCAACAACACTGCTTCCCGCGAATACACGCCAGAAAACACGGCAGAATCAATCAAGAACATTGTCACGACCATCAGGCAGGGAAGCCCCAAAACCAAAATTCTGCTTCTTGATGTCTTCCCCCGCGCAGTGCAGGAAACAGACGCACCCAGAGTTTACGTTGACAAGATCAACACGACCCTGCGCGGCATTAAGTGGGACAAAAATGTTCAGATGCTCAACATCGGAAGACACTTTTTAAACGAAGCAGGCACCCTTGATAAAGAGCTGATGCCAGATTATCTGCACCTTAGCCCAGCAGGCTATGACATTTGGGGCAGAGCGGTAAGAGAAAAAATCCAGGAAATGCTGGGCAGGCCGAAAGAAAACCTAAAGGGCGGAAAATGGGTCAGCCTGTTTGATGGAAGCACCCTAAAAGGCTGGTCTATTGTTGCAGGCAGCGCCACTTACCGGGTGGAAAACGGCACGATTGTCGGCACAACCAGCGTGGGAGGACCCGACACCTTTTTAAGAACCGACAAGGAATATGTCGATTTTGAAATGACGTTTGACGCCAAGTGCCACGTTAAGCTCAACTCCGGAATCCAGTTCCGATCACGCATGGATCCTGGCATCACTGGCCCTCAGGTGGAAATCATGCTGACCCCTGGCCACTCTGGACATTTCTGGGGAGCCGGAATGAACACAGGCTGGCTGAGCAAAGAACCCAGCAATCCTATCCCCGCCCTTAACACAAACCGCGTGTTTAGAAACGACGAGTGGAACAGCTTTAGGGTCGTCGTCAAGGGAGCACACTTCCGCACCTGGATCAACGGACTGCCAGTCGGTGATGTTGTCCGCGAAGATACTGTCCTTACCCATCCCAAAGGCTTTATCGGACTGCAGGTTCATGGCATTCCTGCCGGCGAAGGCCCTTATGAAGCGGCCTGGAAAAACATCAAGCTTCGCGAACTGAAGTAAGTTCTCTTTACTTGTGATATCAAAGTCACAAATAAGGTCAAGCAGGACCATAAATGTAAACAGAAAGGCGATTGTGACTTAAAAATCTCACAATCGCCTTTTAAGTTGAAAACAGGGAAGCAAGCGATGCAAAGATTACATAGGGGCGCGGAAAAGTCACGTTAAGGCTAAAACCCTGCTTCAAATCTTGAATGCCCTTGGGCTTGAGATTGAAAACAAAACCGAAAAGGCACTTGGGAAGCTGATTCCAGCCCTGCCGATTAAGCTGCTTGGGGTGGAGACCATTCAGACAATCAACGATCGTGTGAATGCAATAGCAGGCGTGTAAGAGAAGCTGGTGGAGGCGGGGAGAATTGAACTCCCTTCCAAAATCGCCGTGTCAGAGGCATCTACGAGCGTGTCCTCGACTTTTATTTTCGACCTTCTTCTCTCCGCGAGGCTGGCTGAAAAAGGCTTAGCCTGATTGATTGAACGCTCTGGACCTCAGACGGGGGTCCTCACGCGATTCGGATTTATCTACGCCCGGGAAAGACCCTACCGAATCGAGTCAGCCGGACGACACTGGTTATTACGCAGCGTAGGCGAAGTTATCGTTCGCAGTTGCTTTTTTCCCGCTTTTTACGAGGCCAGCGGGTCCTCGGCTCGCAGCCAGTGAGCGGACCGACCCTGTCGAAGCCTGTCGCCCCCACTCTCTACATATCACTTGACGCGCCGAGTCCAAACTGGGTTCCCCAGGGCCTAGCTGGCCGCAGATAGGAGCCGTCCACCTTTTATCCAGCAGCTGGTTAAACTACCAGATTTCTTAATACAACCTTAACTTTCAATCCTGAGTTCAAGTAGATTTACAAGGCAAATAGGCAGCACATAGCCGCTTCAGTAAATGTTCAGCGGAGAATCTTTAAATCAAACCAAAGATCACACAAGGAGAACTCAATGCATCTCGTCTCGGATCTCAATTTTCTTTTAGCCTACATTGATGGCGGGTCGGCAAGCCTCTTCTTTCAGGCAGTAATCGCCGGTATTCTTGCCACTGGGTTTATGATGAAGAATCAGATCGCTATGATCTGGCAGAAAGTGCGAAACTCCTTCACCAAAAAAGCCCCCGGCAGCGAGTAATGTCAGAACCAGAAAGGCACTCGGCCTCATTTCGTGATCCAAGCGGATTCATTTTTCGCCGTGATGGCGTGCTTCTACGCCAGGTCAACGAATCCTACAAGGAAGATTTTGATCTGCTGAAGTCATCTGGCCTGCTGGCAGCCCTTTGGCAGCAGGAACTGATGGTTCGCCACAATGAAGCAGACCTGCACCTGGCCCAATCACACGGGGCCATAGCAGTGCTGCAGCCACAGCTTCTGCCCTTCATCAGCCATCCATGGGAATGGTCTTTCTCCCTGCTTAAGCAGGCTGCCCTGCTGACCCTTCAGCTTCAAAACCTGGCGCTGGATCATGGCATGAGTCTTAAAGATGCTTCTGCCTTTAACGTACAGCTGGAAAAGGGCAGACCAATCTTCATTGATACTCTTTCCTTTGAAAAGTATGTGCCTTCAGAACCCTGGATAGCCTACGCCCAGTTCTGCCGTCACTTTTTAGCGCCCTTGGCTCTTATGTCATGCACCGATGTCAGGCTGCAGGCCCTCTTGAGCGAAAACCTTGACGGTATTCCCCTTGATCTTGCCGCAAATCTGCTGCCAGGAAAAACCAAGCTGAACTCTGGTCTGCTGATGCACCTGCACCTTCACGCCAAAGCAGAAAAATCCGGCGGAAACAGCCAGGGAGGCGAAGCCAAAAAGCCGACCTTCTCTGAAGCAGCTATGAGGGGGCTTGTGGCCAGCCTGACAAAAGCAATCCAGGGTCTAGAATGGCAGCCCCAAGGCACAGAATGGGCTGACTATTACAACGACACCAACTATTCTTCAAAAGCAGCCGAGAGCAAGCATCAGATCCTAAAGGGCTGGATCAGCAGCCTGGCAAAACCCGGCGCTGTCTGCTGGGATTTAGGCGCAAACGACGGCAGATACAGCCGCATTGCCGCCGAAGCAGGCTTGTTTACTGTGGCAGCCGATATTGACCCTGCGGCGGTTGAACAGGCCTACCGCTATATCACAAAAAACAAAGTCACCAATCTTCACCCTCTTTTGGTTGATCTCAGAAACCCCTCTCCCGGTCGAGGATGGCGCTGCGAGGAGAGAGCCAGCCTCAAAGAAAGAGGTCCGGCCGACCTCGCTTTGGCCCTCGCTCTGATCCATCATCTGGCGATTGGTAGCAACGTTCCTCTTTCAGATGTTTGGAAGGCCCTGACCGAGCTGGGCCGTGAAGTCATTGTTGAATGGGTGCCCAAAGATGACTCACAGGTGGCGCGAATGATGCACGCTCGCCGGGATATTTTCGACAGCTATACAGAATCTTCTTTCGAAGCAGCTCTCCCTGCAGGCTGGAAGATTAAGGAGAAAGAGAGAATCCCAGAATCGGGCCGCATACTCTACTGGGCGGCAGAGGAATGACCGAGAGGGAGAAGCTGACAGAAAAGGAACTGCCTGACCAAGAGCCTCTAGCTTGGCATCCAATACTTTTTGCAGCTGTCCCCGTTCTGGCAGCCTTCTCATCCAATATTTGGCTCTTTCAACTCCACGATCTTCTGCGCCCTTTTTTCTGCGCTCTCATGATAGGGGCCATTTTTTGGGGTCTGGGCAGCTTTGCCTTTGGCGATCAAAGCAAAGGAGCCGCCGCCGCCTTGGCAGGTCTTGCCTGCCTTTGGGGTTTCAGCTTATTCAACCGTGTGGCTGCTGGTTACTTAGGCAGCCAAGCGGCATTATGGACTGGGCTCATCCTCGCTTTAGGGGCAGCCTATCTTGCAGGCAGGTTCGCGCCAAAACCTCAGTTCTTTAACACAGCAACGCTGATTTTAACTCTGCTGATAGTCGGACGTACAGGCTTCTCCTTGGCTTTTCCTCCAAGGTCAGGAGCAGAATCCACGGCGCAGAACATCACCCCTCTCCCACCTGGTCCAAGGCCGGACATCTTTTTTATCATCGCAGATGGCTTTGGACGCTTGGATGTGCTGAAAGACAAGCACAAAATAGACTTGGCCTGGTTTGAATCAGCCCTGAAGCAGAGAGGCTTCTCTCTTGTCGCAAAAAGCAGATCCAGCTACATACAAACCCAGCTTTCCTTATCATCGACCCTCAACATGAATCAGCTGTCCGAGCTGGTTAAGGATGATAAAGCCGTAAAGGAAAAGCGAATCTTTCAGAACTTAATGCAGAATTCCCAGGCAGCGGCGATCCTTGCCGCCTCTGGCTACGACCATGTTTCAATCGGGTCAGGATTCAACGGTGTTCGCTTTGGCGGCAGAGTTCTTCCCCTCGCTAAGTCGGCTGATGTCACCCTTTTCGAAGGAGACCTCCTGCAGAAAACCCCCTTCAGCCTCATGCCCTGGCTTGATAAAAGCCAAAGAAACCGTCACAGAACCTTTTTAAAGGGAGCCTTAAGCCAGACTGCAGACCAATCAGGATCGCCAGATAAGCCCATTTTTGCAGCGGTTCATCTTTTAACCCCTCATCCTCCTTTTGTCTTTAAGCCAGACGGAAGCCACTACGACCCCAAGGAAAAATTTGCAGTTTCTGATGCAGATGACTACATGGAAAGAGTGGCCGGTCCGGATGACTACCGCCGAGGATATGGCAGCAGTGTTCAGTTCACGGCCCATGCCTTAATCAAAACAATCGATGCGGTTATGGCGAACCACAAAGGCCGCCCCCCCATCATCATCATTCAAGGAGATCACGGGCCAAAGCTGGGAGTCAGCCACAAGAGCCTTGCCAAAACTGACATTGCAGAAGGTTTTCCCAACCTCTACGCTTACTTCACTCCCAAAGAGATTCCCTTCAAGGTGCCGGATGGTGATGCTTCTGTAAACACCTTCAGAAGGCTCTTCACAGCCATGGGGGCAAAGGGGCTGGAAGCTCTGCCTGCTAAGAGCTTTTACAGCACTTCAGAAAAACCGCTCGACTTAACCGATGTAACAGACCAGGTGCCATGACAAGCCCGCCTGTCACCCAAACACTAGACTAGACAATCCCTCTGTTTTCTAAGTACCCTCAATGAGGATGAACTTCGGGCCGAAAAAATACCAGGAAACACTAAGCTTCGAAGATCTCTTCACCGATCGCGAAGAGCAGCAGGCAAGATGGAAGGAGCTCCTCCGCGCAAAAACAGGCAAGCCCCTCCCTGTCCAGTTCTACCACGGAGTCTCAGGAGAAGGGAAAACCTTTCTCAGACGCCAGTTTAGGCAGCTGGCCAATAAAGACGGCGTCCCCGCCCTTGTGCTGGACCTGGAAAGCATGGGCATGGAGCAAAAAGGGCCAGACCCTGCCGCCCTGGTCCTCCGCTTGGTTTATGAGCTGGAGATGGAGGCTCCCCGGGTCCAGCTTGCTCTCCTCTACATCGCCATGGAAGAAGCCAAGGGCGCCATCGATGGCAAAGCTCTGGCTGAAGATTTGGCCGTCAATTCCCTTGGGCAGGCAGCAGATGCCTTTGTGCAGAGCCTGCAAGGCAGTTTTGCCAGCATCAGCATTGGCAGTTTTCTGGGCGCATTCGCCAAATCTGGCTGGGACACCTATCAGAGGTTAAAAGAACCCCTCCAGCAATACTTAAAAACGGAAGAAGGTCAGGCCGACAGGGCCAGGCTGCAGATAGCTGATTCCCTAGAGGAGATAAAAGTAACCCTTTACAGCCGTTTCAGCCGCGACCTGCAAAACCACCGCCAACCCGGCACACAAGGCAGGGCCGCCAAGGCAGTCCTTCTTATCGACACTCTGGAGGCTGATGCTCCCGGCTCCCTGCCCTCCACCGAACGTAAAGCCCATTTTTGGATCAGTGAGCTCTACAAAGCCTGTCACGATTCAGATGATGGTTCAATGCCCAGGCTGCTCATAGCCGCGTTTGGCCGCAGCAAAGTTGACCATCGCGTGCCGGAGGGCCATTTTGAAGAACATTCTCTTGGTGGAATTCCCGAGCAAGACGCGATAATCTATTTGACCGAGAAAAGAAAGGTTCCCCGTGACCTTGTGCCACAAATGCTTGAGGCAGCAAAAATTGGTGATGAGCCTCTTTATCACGCCTTCTCTCTCGGGCTGCTAGGCGATTCATACTCCCACAACATCGGCCTCGCCCCCGTTGAAGAGGAATGGAAGCATCTTTCTAAAGAAGAAGCACTTGCCCAACGATTCCTCCGTCAAATCGTACAAGGTGAAACAGGTGATGCAAACTATCTGGCCAGACTAGCCCTCACCCCCGTCTGGGATAAGGACGCCGCCGCCTTTGCCTTTGCCATTTATAACGACCACGAAAGGGCCAAGGCAAAAACTGATTGGCTCATGAGCTTCAGCTTCGTCCAGCCCGCCAGCTTCCCTCAAACTGATGTCCCCGGCTTTACCCTCCACTCCATAATGAGAAAGGCTTTGTACGAAACGAGCGAAGCTGAAGACACGAAGAGACGCCATAAGGAATGGATTGCCTACTGGCAGGTTCGGATAAATTCCTTTCTAAATCCAGCTGGTCGAGCTGCCTGGTGGCATAGGTTCTGCCTGGATCCTGAAGAAGCGCGCTCGACATGGGTCGCCGATGCCAACAAGGCACGAAAGAACTTGAGGATGAATGACCATTTCGCCTTGGTCCAGATGGCAGGGGCTTGGCTGTCAGACGACCCTCCAAAAACAGATATTGAGTCAGCTAGATTTACCTGGGCTTCATGGCGAGTGAGTTGGGCCAATGAAGCATGTAATGCCACCCTTGGCGACCCCAATGTCCTGATACTCCAGGCTGTCTCTGCTTGCAAAAATGCACTTAAAATCTTCACAAAGGAATCATTTCCTCCTGGATGGGGCGCTACCCAGATCGGCCTGGGGAATGTGCTTTGGACCCTTGGAGAGAGGACAGGCTCTGATGAAATACTGCAGGAGTCTGTCTCAGCCTTTAGAAGCGCCCTTGAGGTCTACACGAGGAAATCATTTCATTATGAATGGGCCGCGACCCAGATCGGCCTGGGAAATGCCCTTCACACCCTTGGCGAGAGGTCTGGCTCTGATGAGACACTGAAGGAAGCCTTAGATGCCTATAAGCGCGCCCTTGAGGTCTACACGAAGGAAACTTTTCGACATGACTGGGCGATGGCACAGATCGGCCTGGGAAATGCCCTTTACACTCTTGGCGAAAGGTCAGGCTCAGATAAGACTCTGCTGGATGCTGTCTCTGCCTATAGAAGCGCCCTTGAGGTCTACACGAGGAAATCATTTCATTATGAATGGGCCGCGACCCAAAACAACCTGGGGACTGTCCTTTACACCCTTGGTGAGAGGTCTGGCTCTGAAGAAACACTTCAGGAAGCTGTCTCTGCCTTTAGAAGTGCCCTAGAGGTCTACACAAAGGAATCATTCCCTTTCCGATGGGCGATGACCCAGAACAATCTGGGCATTGTCCTTCGCACCCTTGGAGAGAGGTCTGACTCTAAAGAAACACTGCAGGAAGCTGTCTCTGCCTGTAGAAGCGCCCTAGAGGTCTACACGAAGGAAACTTTCCAACTTGATTGGGCGAAGACGCAGTACAACATGGGAAATGCCTTTTACACTCTTGGAGAGAGGTCTGGCTCTGATCAAACACTGAAGGAAGCCATAGATGCCTATA
>CAZSIM010000006.1:76754-85538 GCA_964607175.1 uncultured Fimbriimonadaceae bacterium | reverse complement strand
AAACTTTCCCTACCCAATGGGCGATAACACTGAACAACCTGGGGACTGTGCTGTTCATCCTTGGAAAGAGGTCTTGCTCTGAAGAAACATTTCAGGAGGCTGTCTCAGCCTTTAGAAGCGCCCTTGAGGTCTACACAAAGGAATCGTTCCCTACTGAATGGGCGAAAGCTCAACTGGGACTCTCAATTTCCCTCGCATACCTTGCTGTACTTAGAAACGACTCAGCCACCGCTGAAGAAGCCTTGAAGGCAGCAACAGACTCTCTTGAATGGTTCTTAGAATCATCAATGACACCTATTATCGATTTTGCCACTGAAGCAAGGAACTACTGCCTCATGATCTGTCGTGATCTGGGTGTCAGCCTCTCTCCAGAGATGCAGAGCCTGCTGGCTGAACTAGATCAGGAAGAAGACGCCTGACCCTCAGCCTCGAAAGGGACGAAGAGAATAGGCCATGATAGAGGCATGAAGGCAGGGGTCAAGGAGCTTTCTGCCCTTCTCTCACCAGATAGGGTTCTCCACGGCGAAGCAGTGGAACGGGCTTACGACTGCGATGCCTACACAGTCGATAAAAGCTCGCCCCAGATTGTTGTTCTTCCTGAATCAACCCAAGAAGTTCAACAGATTATTAAATGGTGCCGCAGCCGCCAAGTCCCCTACACCCCACGAGGAGCCGGCACTGGCCTTAGCGGGGGAGCCTTGGCCGCCAAGGGAGGACTGGTCATCTCAACCAAAAAGATGACCAAAATTCTCGAATACAGTCCGGTTGAAAGGCTGATGAGGGCTCAGGCCGGAGCGGTCAACATCAAGCTGTCTCAGGCGGCCGCGGGCGATGGCCTGCACTTTGCCCCCGACCCTTCAAGCCAATCGGTCGCCACCCTAGGAGGCAATATTGCCGAGAACTCGGGTGGACCCCACACCTTAAAATATGGGGTCACCGCTCAGCACCTTTTGGGCCTGACCCTGGTTGACCACCAGGGCGATGTTCTTGAGTTCAAATCTTTGATGAAGGATATGCCAGGGCTGGATTTGACCACCCTCTTGGCAGGCAGCGAAGGCACCCTGGGTTTTGTGACAGAAGCTGTCATCAATCTCACCCCGAACCCGGCATCGGTCCAGACGGCTTTGGCCGCTTTTCCCACCCTCCGCTGCGCGACAGAATCTGTGGCGGCGATTATTGCGGCAGGAATCATCCCTGCTGCCCTCGAACTGATGGATGCCTTTATTCTGGAAGCCGTATCGGCAGCCTTCGGCATTGCGACAGCCCCCGGCACTGCCGCCCTCCTGCTGATAGAATGCGACGGCAGCGAAGAAGCAAGCCGAGCCGAAATTGAAGAAGCCGTAGCGATCTGCCGTGAGAAAGGAGCCTTTGAGATCTCGCTTGCCCAAAACTCAGAAGAGAGGGCAAAGCTCTGGACCGCCCGCAAAAAGGGGGTAGGAGCCCTTGGCCGTCTTGCCCCGACAATCGTCACTCACGATGGAGTTATTCCCCGCAGCCAGCTGCCCGACATGCTGGAATATGCGGCCCAAGTGGCTGAGGAAGCAGGGGTAAGAATCGGCAACATTTTTCATGCCGGAGACGGAAACCTTCACCCCATTTTCTGCTTTGATGAAAGAGTTCCAGGCTCGATTGACAGGGTTGTAGAAGCAGGTGAAAAAATCCTTAGGCGATGCGTTGAGCTGGGAGGCAGCATCACTGGCGAACATGGGGTGGGGGTAGAAAAACTCGATATGATCCAGCTGATGTTTGACGAGGATGACCTTTTTCTTCAAAACATGGCTCGATCCGTTTTTCATGATGATGGCTTGGTCAACCCCTGCAAAATGATTCCCCACCAAAAAGGATGCACAGAGCATCGGCGTCGATGGCGGGGGGCCGCGACATGATGACTCCCGAACTGTGGCGGTCGGTCAAGCCCCAGCTGATCGAAACTGCTGCTGCCATGCCCAGCGCCTTCACCCTTGTCGGAACAGGATCTAAAAGCGGGATGCTGCCAGAACCCTGGCGCGAGCCCTGGTCTCTCCCTCTGCATGACAGCCCCCTTCTTAGCTTTTCGCCAGATGACCAGGTCGCAGTCGTTTGGGCTTCAGCCAAGGTAAGCCAAGTGCAGGAGGCTTTGAAACCCAGCGGACTCTGCCTGCCTCTGCCAAGCTCCGGATGTTCTTGGGTCGATGGCCGTCCTGGTTCGATAGGCGGACTCTTTGCCTGCAATCTGCCCCACGGCTACACGGCGCGATTTGGATCTCCCCGCGACTGGCTGCTTGGCGGAGCCTTTTTACTGGCCGATGGAAAAGTGGCAAAGGCAGGCAGCACTGCTGTTAAAAGCGTTGCGGGATACGATGTTCACCGCCTCTTCTGCGGGTCTCGGGGGACCCTTATGACCATGGCTCTGGCCTTTATAAAGCTGGCCCCAATAAAAGGACTTCCCCCTTTATCCACCATAATACAGCCATGTTTAGATGCTGATGCTGTTTATATTCAAAGAGTTTTCAGGTCGGCCTTTGCCAAGTGTCGCCAGAAATCTAGGTCCTTAATAGCCAGTGACGAGGATAGTTCGACCCTGTGGCACGGCACAGAGCCCTCCCGAATTGACCATGATTGGCTGATGGGTCCTGCTGGTTTGATTTCGACAGACCTTCAACCTCGACACCTTATACAAAGAGCCAAGCAGGTCTTTGACCCTGAACACAGATTTAACCCCCACATTCAGTTATGATCCACCCCCTCTTGATAGAAGCCGAAGACTGGCTGCAGGCTGAAGTCAAGCCGATTGCCAACAAGCTGGACAGCGACCCTGCTCTGCTGGCCAAAACCTACTCAGGCATGGCAAAAAAAGGCTGGCTGGCCCTAAGGGTGCCAGAAGCGCAGGGAGGGCCAGGAGTTTCTGAGGAAGTGTTTAGGGAGTTTCAAGAGCTGATCGCCTGCTATTCGGGAGCCCTTGCCTTTCTGCAGACCCAGCACCAAAGCTGCGCCAACATCATGATGAAGGCAGCCAACCCTGACCTGGTTCAAAACCTGGTTCCTCTGCTGCCAAGGGGCGAAAGAATGCTCGGTTTGGGCTTCAGCCAGCTGCGCCGCCCCGGCGAGCCAATTATGAAGGCAGTTGAATCCCCCGAGGGCTATCTCATTACGGGGCATGCCCCTTGGATAACAGGATGGGGAATTTTTGACGCCTGGATTGTTGGGGCTTCCCTTCCCGATGGGAGAGCAGTTTTTGGCCTTCTGCCCTTTCAAACAAGCGAAGGCATGGTCTTCAGCCAGCCCATGAAGCTGGCAGCTTTTGAATCTGCCCAAACCGTGACAGCGGACCTAAAAGATGTTCTTCTTCCCTCCGATCAGGTTGTTTTTGTAAAGCGTCCGGGCTGGATTCAGACTAACGACATGATCAACATCACCCTTCAGGGGTGGTTTGCTCTTGGCTGCGCTAAAGCGGGCCTAGAAGTAATGAAAGAAGCATGGAACAGGCGAAAATCTGACTTTATCTTGGATGCTGTTCAGGATCTTGAGGCAGAACGGCTTGCGTGCCGCGAAGCTCTGAAGCGGGCCGATGACCCTGAAGAAGAAAGACTCAAGGCCAGAGCGTGGGTGATAGATTTAGCCGTCCGCTGTGCCCATGGCGCGGTCATTGCCAGTTCAGGAGCGGCAAACTCCCTGGCCCACCCGGCGCAGAGGGTTTACCGCGAAGCCCTTGTTTACAGTGTCTCTGCCCAAACCACCCCCATCATGCACGCCAGCCTTAAACAGCTGCTGGCAAAAGGCAGAGCGGCCGGTTAGCAGGTCAGCCTGGGGGTAGAGTTGAATCTGTGAGGCTCGGGTTTCTTTTAGTTTTGTCAATCGCCAGCGGGGCAGCTCTGGCAGATAGGGTGATTTTAACCCCCAACGGAAACCGAGTTCGGCCAGGCACAATTCGACTTGAAACAATGGCAGCGGCGGGTCAGCCTGCCAGGACTTGGCTTGAAGCTGGAATAACAAGCCATCTGGATCTTGGCCTGACCTGGGTGGCAGAATCTGGCCGCGGTCCCTCGCTAGACATGACCTGGAACTACCTTCTTCCCATCACAGATATCGCTCCTGGGCTCTCGGTTGGGGTTATTGATTTTGCCAACAACAGCCCCGAAGGCCGAGCCGGATACCTGGCCCTCACACAGTATTTCGGCAACTTTGGAGACAGAAACATGGACATTCCCACTGAATTTTCATTGGGAGTCTGGTCTCGTAACAAGGGGCAGATGTTTGCCAGCATCATTCTGCCATTCTCGGAAGAGTTTAGGCTTATCGCCGAGACAGCCTCTGGAAAGATCAATGCCGGGTTTGAGATTCGCCCTGTGAAGCCGGCAGGCATCCGCGTGACTTTTCTCGATGGGCGGCCCACAGCCAGCCTCAGATTGACTCAAAGGTTTTAAAGGACGCGCTGATCTGGGTCACCTCTTCTGCAGAAAAGGTGACCCAGACTGAAGGGAGTTCAATCCCAAGCCTTGATGACACGGCCATGGCAGTCGCCAAAGCCAATGCGGAAGCCATCTCCCTGAGCATAGGCCCGCATGGTGACTTCATCACCATCTTCCAAAAAGGTGCGTGTTTCGCCCGTTTCTGCAATGGTAATGGGCTTCTGTCCGCGCCAGGTCAGCTCCAGCATGCTGCCAAACTCACCCTCGTTCTCTCCGCTGATTGTGCCCGAAGCATAAAGGTCGCCAAACTCAACCTGACACCCGTTGCTGGTGGCGTGTGCCAGCTGCTGTGCCATTGACCAATAAAGGTTGAGAGTGTTTGACCGGGCAATCACCTGGGGCTGGCGCGACTTTGCCGTGCGAAGAAGCACTTCAAGATTGATGTCAAAATGCTGGGCGCCCTGCCTTTTTAGGTATGGAAGCACCTCAGGGTCTTGATCCATCCCCGGCTGCCTAAAGGGCTCCAAAGCATCTAGGGTCACAACCCAAGGGCTGACAGTTGTGCCAAATGATTTTGCCAAGAAGGGTCCAAGAGGCTGATACTCCCACCTTTGCATATCGCGAGCCGACCAATCGTTGACGATAACCATGCCCAGAATGTGGTCTTCTGCGTCTTTGCAGGTGATCCTACGGCCAGCATCTTGACCATGAGATAGATAGAAGCCCATCTCCAGTTCAAAATCCATCTCTTTGGTCGGAGCAAAGTGGGGGGAAGCCGCCTCTGGCGACTTCCCCTGCCCCTTAGGACGACGGATATCGGTGCCGCTGGCGATTACAGTGGATGCTCTGCCGTTGTAGGCAATGGGCACATGGCGGTAGTTGGGCAGCAAAGCCGCCTGGTCTGGCCTAAACATCCTTCCCACATTGGAAGCGTGATGAATCCCGCTGTAAAAATCGACAAAGGCATTGGGTGGAATAGGAATTTGAAGCTCAAACTCTTTCAGTGGTTTGAGAGCACGCTTGCGAAGCTTTTTATCATCTCTGAGGGTGGGATTATCTTCCCTCAAGAGGTCGTAAATCTGTCGACGCAGCGAAGATATTCCCCCTTCGGGCAGATCATAAAATCCCCAAAGTGCAGGAAACTCTTCTGAGTCAAGAAGCCCGGCATCAAGCAGCTCCTGCAGCACCAATCCCTGGTCGCCAATGGCAGCAATTAGGTGATCAGCTTGACCAAATGGCAGGTTTTGAATAGGAAAATCGCTCCCTTTTGCACTTTCAACCCAAGTTTCTGCCTTGGCGGGAACAACAAAGCGGCTCATGACGGGAGTCTACTTGACCTCAGCCTTTTTCCTATGCTGCCCGTAAAATGCCTCTGCCTCCTAACAGCAGATCTCCCATCAGATTAAGCCTCAATTTATACATAGCAGCTGCTGTTTTAGCCTGAAACACGTCCTTACCCATGGTGAGCAGGCCCTCTTATCAACCCCGGTTGGGCGAACTATTTTCTGGCCCCGGTGGTTTAGCATTAGGCGCTCATCGTGCAGGATTCAGCCATGCTTGGGCTGTAGACTTAGATCCTTCTGCCTGCCAGACTTATCTCAACAACATACCAGGCGCCACTACAGACTCTGTAATCTGTGGTGATGTCACCCAGCTGGATCTTGCCCAGCTTTCTGCCATTGATGCCCTGGCTTTCGGGTTTCCGTGCAATGACTTTAGCTTAGTCGGAGAGCAGAAGGGGCTTGACGGCAGCTTCGGACCCCTTTATCAGGCAGGCGTTTCTGTGCTCAAACGCCACAAGCCGTTAGTTTTTCTGGCCGAAAATGTGGGAGGCCTGTTGAGCGCCAACGCAGGACAGGCATTTATCGCGATTTTGGCCGACCTTGAGGCGGCTGGCTATAGAGTCCACGCCCAGCTTTACAAGTGCGAGGACTATGGGGTTCCTCAGCGCAGACACCGAGTTATTTTTGTTGGATTCAGATCTGATCTTAATCATATCTTTCAACCTCCTGCTCCAATTACGCCTCATGCCACTCAAAGAAGATCTTCAAGACAGGCCTTGGCAGATATTCCTCCTTCAGCCCCAAATCACGAAAAAACAAGGCAGCATTCTCGTGTTATAGAAAGGCTTAAACACATAAAACCTGGACAAAACGCCTTCACCGCTGATCTGCCAGAAGAGCTAAAACTCCAGGTAAAAGGAGCCACTATCAGCCAAATCTACCGAAGGCTTAACCCAGATCAGCCCAGCTACACGGTGACAGGCTCGGGCGGGGGTGGCACTCACCTTTACCACTGGGAGGAAAATAGAGCTCTAACAAGCAGGGAAAGAGCAAGACTGCAGACTTTTCCTGATGATTACATCTTTTACGGAACAAAAGAAGCGGTAAGAAAACAGGTTGGAATGGCTGTGCCGCCTTACCTTGCCGAACAATTATGCCGAGCGATGCTTGTTCAGCTGGATGAAGTTTCTGCCAGGACTGATTCTGGCATCTGAGCCTCCCTCATTCCCTTAAAGAACAATCCTGCAAAGGCTGATCCTGCCATGCCTAAGCCCATAAAAATATACATTCCCTGCAGTCCGAAAGTAATAATCAAGGGACCAGCAACGGCGTAGCCAAAGGGGCCGACTCCCATCTGCACCATGTTCCAAGCTGCGCCAACTCTGCCCCGAACCTGATCTTCAAAGGCAGCCTGCAGGTAAGTGGCCATGGGCAGCCAGGCAAAGGCGACTGTCACTCCACAAAGGGCATTGAGAAAAACAAAGAGCCAAAAACGGCCTTCGCCAAAGGACATAAGAGCGCAGAGCAGCCCTGTTGACATCCATGAAAGGCTGAAAGCCAGCCCAATACGCCGTATCTTAAGCCGGCTGACAACCAGGCTCGAAACTGCGATAACAGCGAAAAAGCTCAGCTCAAAAAGAGCCAGATCTCTATAGCTGCCGCTGTACCAGCTGCTGTTTGTTTTTAGGTAGCAGACCATCCACCCTGAAATAAAGAGCTGACAGATCCCGTTGACGAGAAGGGCGGGAGCCATCATGCCGTTGCCGATGATGGCGGCAAAACCCTCTTTAAGGTCAGACATGGCCGAAGAAGCCTTGTTGGGATCGATCACCGGAACGATTTTGGGAAGCCTGGCCAGCAGAATCGCCGAAGTAAAAAAGGTCGTCGTATTGACAGCACAGGCCAATAGAAAAGCCATCTCAGGTGCTTTATCAAAAAGGGTGGCCAGCAGAGTCAAGGAAACCGCATGAGCCAGCATAAAAACGATCTGCTGGGTTGAAACAATAAGGGCATTTGCCTCCATCAAGCGGTTTTCCGGAACCAGATTAGGTATGGCCGCTGTTCGTGCTGGGGCAAAAAATGTATTGACCGTGCTGAGCGAAAAGCCAACTAAGGCCAATATCGGCACGGAAAGATTTGGCTGAAGCAGAGCATACAAAGCCAAAATCACCGTAATCACTCCGCTCATGGCATCTGACATGAACATGATCATCCGGCGATCCATCCTATCGGCAAGCCTTCCCGCCCAGGGGCTGAACAGCAGATAAGGAACAGCCGTAGCAAATCCAACCAAACTCACCATCAGAGGGTCTGAGTTGGAAGCCTTGTCTGTCATAAAGAAAATGACAAGGTAGTAAAGGCCATCTCCGAGCATAGAAATGGCCTGAGCCCAATAGAGCTGCCTAAATTCTTTATGCTGCAGTGCGGAGAGACCTGGAAACACGGGGAGATGGAATGCTACCGCCGATCGTCTTGATGGATTTTTTCCCCCTGTCCTTCAGCAGAAAGTCAAACACCAAAAGGCCCTAATGCAATTTTACTGCATTATATAATGCAAGATTATGGCACAAAGAGCTTTCACTCTCATCGAACTGCTGGTGGTCATCGCCATCATCGCCATTCTGGCAGCCATTCTTTTCCCCGTCTTTGCCCAGGCGAAAGCGGCGGCAAAAAAGGCAGCAAATACATCTAATCTTAAACAAATTGGCCTCGCCAGCCTGCTTTATGTCGCCGACTACGATGACAGCATGGTGCCATACACGCTGCCAGGAGATGGGCCGACAACTGGCACGGGCAGTGGAACTATGTGGTGGCATGGAAGAACAATCCGTGAAGGAGGCGCCTTTGCACTCAGCTACCACCGAAGCCAGGGACTGCTTTATCCCTACATGAAGAATGCCGATATTCAAGACTGCCCCGTAGGCAAATCTATTCCAACCCCCTTCACTGCCTGGGAAAGAGGGCAGGAAGTTCCCGCCTATGGAACCAACAGCTACCTGTGGGTTCAGCCCAGGCCAGCCACAAGGTACACAGGTACCGAGGGGTCCCGGATAAATAACGGCAAATAATTCGACTAGGGGTCCAGTTCAGGCATTGGTACAGTGTTTCTGAAT
>CAZSIM010000006.1:0-76744 GCA_964607175.1 uncultured Fimbriimonadaceae bacterium | reverse complement strand
GCACTTTAGCGGAGGTTTCTGCAGTCAATCTGGGACAAGCCGAAGAGCATGCTCAAACAATCTCCATGCTCGATGCCGTCAATGCCTGCAGCATCTCAGGATCCAGCATCAGTCAAACCAAGTCGTTTTTTGCAAATCCCTCCTATCATGTTGATCTAGCCGCCCCAGGCAATAACCGAGACAACGGGTCAGGGGCTGGCACAGCAGACTGCTTTGCGCCAAGGGTCCACGGACGACACAGCGGACAGGCAGTGGTTTTGTGGCTTGACAGCCATGTATCTTCTCGCCGCCCCACCTTTAGAACAGGAGGAACCGCCAGGCAGGAGGCCAGAAAAGCAGCCAATATAGGTGAGCTTTCGCCAATCGCCCTGCCTTCAGTCATTGAGGCCGGAGACCCCAATATTCCCGAGTACAACCGTTATTGGTCCTTAAACAAGGCGGTTGGCCGATGAACTCTCTCTTTGCAGCAGCACTCTTTTCTGCCGCCGTCCTGAGCAATCAGGGCGGTGTGGCTAAATCTGAGGTCTTTCCAATCGAAAGCCTCTCAACTGAAGAGCAGGTTCTTGCTGAAAAATGGCTGCTAAACATTCTAGATCGAGAAGGGCTTTACACTCTTATTGGCGGCATGAAGCCAATGAGCAGCGGATGGATGTCTGTTGATACGCAAAAGGGCCTGACTGGCATTGAAGTCGACCAAGCTCAGAGGATCATAAAACAGCTTCGAGTCGGAAACCTTATCCAATCTAGTCTGCTGCCCTATTCAAAAGCTTTTAACAGCCGCCGAACACTAGAAGGCCACATTTTTCACTCAGCCTCATTCAGCAGGACAGTAAGCCAAAGACAAAGGTTCTTTTCTCAGTTTGGAATAACTCCAAGCATGCCGCCAGGCGAAGCAGTCATGGCATACGAATCAGATCAAACATCGGATAGGTTTAGAGCCTATGGCCATTTTTTTGGTTATCCCGACTATGCAGTAGAATTTTTTGCACAATCTGCCGACACACAGCAGAATGATCCTGAGAAGAAAATTGTGCCGCGTCGTTTTCTCTCAATTCCTACTTATAGGCTTCCCACTAATGGGTTTGTTTATGCGGTCCCCTTTGACCACGTCGAACGGCAGGAAGATGCAGATCTTCGTAGAAATGCCGAACCCATTTTTACAGAATATAAGCGGCGGCGAAGCCAATGGATCAAAGCAGATGGCAGGGGCGCTGTCGCCCTATTAAAAGATTGGATGTGTGATGCAGATTCCAACTGTTCACCAGAGATTGCTTTGGCAAAAACAGTGAAAAAGTAAAGCTTTAAGAACCAAAGCGAGACGAGGGCAGGCCAGGATCTTCTGAAAGCTTCCTGGCCTCTTCTTTATTTCCAAGAGTCAGGTGGCACCAGATTAGTCGAGACCATGCTTCGAGCTTGGCAACCTCATCTTTCTCATGCTCTCTCACATATTCCAGCACAGGAATGGCATCTTCGTGCCGAATCATCTCTAAAGCAAGCTCAGCAATCTGCCTGCCCGCGCGGCAGATCTCGCTTGATGGCTCGTGGCGTCGGCTGGTTTCCTGAAAAGCAACAAGACTGGCGCTCAGCCTTCTCTGAGCGGCATAAAGCTGAATCAGCCTGACTGAGTCCTTGGTTGTCTTCCAATCCGATGCCGCAGATCGAATCGATTCCTCGCATCTGTAGAGCTCAGCCAAGGTGTTCAAACCATCCTGTGTCACGTTTGGTCCTTCAAGGCGGGCAAACTCCTCTCCATTCGGCCTTAGAATCACAGCTGCCGACCTTTCGCACAAGCCAAGCCTCTCAACACTGCTCCAAGATTCTCTAGGATCAACAATCGTGACATCAAAACCCTCAAGGGAATCAAGACTGCATCGCCACAGAATCAGACAAGGAAGTCCCTCATCCACCTGCGACATTGCCTTTACAAAAGGGAACACGTTTGTCTGGACAATCGCATTCGAACTGTCTGGTCTATTCATTTCAAAAACCTAAAGAACCAGCGGAACCATCACCTTTTCAGTAAAAGGAAAGAAGATCACGCTATCTGATTTCATTAAAGGCAGATGGCGGAACTGCTGAAATGTACAGTTGGTTGAAAGGGGGGTTGATTTTTATTTGGTATGCTATGCCTGCTATAAGAGGTGGTTCATTCAACCCTTCGAAGAAGTTTTTTCCGGCCCGCATTCATACCAGGCTAGAGCCTCATGGGAGTCTCTTTCAACTCAAAAAGTTACAGCTTTATGGGGTGCGCCTGGTTCTGGCCGAAAATATCTGGCAGAAAAGTTATTGACTGTAGGAACAAGAATTAGTGCCCAGCCTACACTAGTCCTTGATACTCGAAAGTCCCACACATTCGAAGAAGTCATTAAGTCCTTGGAAATACACGGACCTCAAGCAGTAACCAGAATTCTTTATCTCAAAAATCTAGATTATCCCCCTGAGAAAGCTAATGCAGTTATCTCCAAAGCCCTCTCGCTTAACTGGCATAGAGTGCTTATTACTGGCAGGCAGCCCACAGGCCACCCAGCAGAAAACTCTTTTTGGCTCGGTCCACTTAACAAAGCAGAAGCGTGGGGGCTAACAGAGAGCATCCTTCTTCAAAAGGGAGTCCAACCCCAGGCGGTTCATCGCAGAGCTGCAGAAAAAATTGGGGGCCACCTTTTAACTGTGATAGCCGGCGCCGAGGCCATGGCCGCACTTCCGCCTTCTGAACTAAGCGCAAGGTGTGACAGCACCGAGTCACTCCTGCAGCTTAGCCCCCGCCGTGTCGAACTAGGCAAAGCTGTGGAAGAAACAATGGCAGGCCTAAGCTCCGACTTAAAAATGGCGGCGAGAAGAATGGGATTCTTAGGCTGTCCCTTTAGGCCAGACTCAAGAGCTGGCCTCATCGACTCCCTTGCCAAAGGGCCTCTAAACCTCATTATTGATGCTGGCCTTGCGACATGGGAAGAGGAATGGCTGACGCCCCTGCCTCATTTGATTTGGCACACACGCAGCCAAAGAGAACAGTGGAAGAAGGAGGAAGAGGATTCCTGGGTCAGCTTTGCAAAGTGGTGCCTGCAGTTCAGCACCGAACACGAGCTTGTTGTTTTCGCCTCCACCGAAGTCAGAAGTCAGGGCAGAGAGTGCCTTGCCAAAACCTGGGCAAAAGCAACAGCTTGGTCATCTACAGCAGGGATGGAACAAGATGACAAAACCCGCCTGATTCTAGGAGCAGCCGCCCGCTGCCTTGCTTCTGGGCTCCTTCATACAGCATCAAACCTCCTGGACCCCGTAACGCAGAATCCACCTGGACAGGAAGGCGCTTTGGGCCTCTGCCATGGCTGGCTTAACTGTCTTGAAGGCAGGTTTGAAGAGAGCATTGACCACCTGCATAAAGGGATAGAAGAATCAATGGCGGCAGGACGCAGCATGCTGGCTGCCGCTGGCCTTTATCAGCTTGGGATAGCCTACTTTGACATGGGCAAAACTGTCACTTCAGAGTTTGCCTTCCGGCAGGGAGCCGACCTCTCCGCCCCGCTTAACCATCCAATTTATCCCGACCTCTTATCGAGACAGGCTTTTGCCATCTGCTACCAGGGAAGGTACGAAGACGCCCTTGCCCTACAGCTGAAGGCGGTTAAAGAGTGGGAATCATTTGACGACCTGCCAGCGGCCAAAGCCTATGCCAAGCTCTCTTACGCCAGAATCAGCTGCTACGCTGGCAACATCGACCAAGCAGAAGCCGATTTAGAAGCAGTTCTGCCAGAACTGCTGTCACAAGATCTTATTGAAGATGCGGCCATGGCCAGCATGATGCTTGCTCTTGTCTGCGTGATAAAAGGCAAGTTTAGTTCCGGGCTGCTCTACGGCAGACAGTCCGAAAGCTTTGCCGAACGTTCTGGAGCCAGCCTCACACAAACCTACGCCATGGTTCAGCAGGCATGGTGCCTTATGGGGCTGGGCAGGGATAAAGAGGCAGACAGCCTGATTGACAAAACGGCTTCAACTATTCTGCACGCCAAGCACAAAGTAGCGGCTGCCGTTATCTTGGCACTGATGTCGGCTCAGGCAGGAAGAAGAGGCGAGCACCAGCTGGCCATCATGGTGCTGGGAGCCGCAGAAACATTTTGGGAAAGATCCGGCAGATCACTCAGCAATGGCGAGAAGAAGATCATTGAGTTTTTTTTGAAGCCAAGCATAGAAAATGTTCCTCCAGCCCAGGCAAGAACCCTAAAACAGGCAGGCAGCATGATTCCAGCCGAGCAGATTGTTTCTCAGCTGATGATCGACAGAGAAAGACTGCTGCACCCCAGATCTGGACAAGCATCCCTAACAGGACTGCACCAGCTTACGCCCAGAGAGCATGAGGTTTTTGCCCTGCTGAGCGATGCCAAATCTAATAAAGAGATTGCCGATCTGCTTGGAGTGACAGAAGGAACAGTCAAAAGGCAGGTCCACAGCCTTGGGGTGAAGCTAAAACTTGAGGGCAGGTTCCAGCTGATTCAGGCAGCCAAAAGAATGAGGCCCTCCTCTGATGAAGGGCCCCAAACTCAGCATCGGCCTGTTTGAACCTATTTTATAGGAACCTTAACGTCGCCGTTAAGGCTCAGCCCTTCCAGCATCTCGCCAGAACCCTTAAGGAACACTGATCGGCCAGGCAGAACAGTAAAGGATCCTGGAGTCAAATCTGACCGAACCAGAAGGACATCGATGGCGGGCGCCCCTGTGACTGTTACTTCAACAAACTCGCCTTTTCTGACGGCCTTGAGCTTTGCCCCTCCCGCAGTCGTTTCTTTAGGAGGCTGCAGCAGAGCGACACAAGGAGTCACATCTCCCCAAACGGCTTCCATCACCAGGCTGTCAGAACCGAAATCGGTTCTCTGCCAAGTATGAATCAGCTTCTTTTCGCAGGGAGCAAGGCTTTGGGCTGGGAATGACCAGGCTCCTTGAGCTTCACCTTTTTCTGTGGAGAAAACGACAGCCTTCACATCGCCCATCACTGTCTCGCGAGAATCATTGACAATCCAGAGTTCGACAACCCCTTGAGTCACCTGAATAACAGTCATGACGGGAGCAAAGCAGCGGGCCATTTCGTTCCCTGCTGGCTTTACTTTCTGGTGAAAGTCGACCAAGGCCCAGCTCTGCACTGGCCAGCAGTCATTTAGCTGCCAAATAAGCGCTCCTCGACAGGGCGCCATTGTCCTAAAGTGATGCAGGGCAAACCTCATGGCATCTCTTTGGTTCATTTGACTGTAATAAACCAAGTCGTTCATGGTTTGAACGGGTGGATAGTGAGCTTCAATGTAGCCTAAGTAGACGTCGTATCCTTTAAGGGTTTTATCGTGCCACCTGACCACTTCTGACCGAGGATTGTAATCCTCTGGTCCCAGGCAGGATTCCCATACTTCATGACTAGGTGAAGAAGAGAACCCGAACTCGCTGACAAAGCGGGATTTCGACTTGCGATAGTTGTGCCAGTCGCCTTCGCCATGCCACACGTTCCAGTAGTGGACATCACCTCGATCGTCGCCGTTCGAATGGCCCCTCGTTCCGGTGGGACTTGAAGTGGTATAGCTGCGATCGGGGTCGAGACGGGCTGCCACTTCGGCCAAATCTTCCAGCCAGATAGCCTCGCCATAGAACTTTTTAGGAGCCTTATCTCCTCCCCACGGACCATCAAACATGATCTCGTTTTCGTTGTTGCCGCACCAATGGATAAGGGAGGTGCGCCACCTTAACCGCTTTACGTGGTGCTCAGCTTCAGTCTTTGCCAGATCACGAAATTCGGGATTCTCGGGAGCATAGGCGCAGCCGAAAGGAAAATCCTGCCATACCAATATTCCCATTTCATCGCAGGCGTCATAGAAGTCTTCTGATTCCATCAGGCCGCCTCCCCAAATGCGGATCATGGTGGAATTCATCTCCTGAGCAATCTTGATCTGGCTGAAAACCCTTTCCCGCGAGATGATGGATGGGAAGGAGTGATCGGGAATCCAGTTTGTGCCTGCGGCATAAATCGGGGCTCCATTGACAACAAACTCAAAGCTGGCGCCATCAGCATCAGGAGTCTCTCTGAGCTCAAATGTCCTCAGGCCAATTCGGCCTCGCCAGGTATCAAGCACCTCGCCGTCAGAGACCAAATCAGCCTCAAGGGTGTACAGAGGCTGGGCGCCATGTCCGTTGGGCCACCAAAGCTGAGGGCTGGAGATAAGAATCTGGGGCTCGGGATCTTCGGCCTGCCAGCTTTCGCCCGTTGGAGAGGTTAGGCGGTATCGAATGCTCCCTTCGCCCTCAACGCCCGCAGTCAGCGAGATCATAACCGAGCCGTCTTCTCGATGCTGCTGTCGAGGCCAAACCCATTCAAACCAAGATTTACCGACTCTTATCGAGACAGGCTGCCAGATTCCGGCAGAAGCAAGTACGGGGCCCCAATCCCAGCCATACATGTACTGAGCCTTTCGAACAAAAGCGCGAGGATCAAAACAGGCCGTGTCATCGGGCAGGCCTTCTTTACTAAAGTATTCGGCACGCCAGGCTCGCCCCATCTTTTGAGGAGATTCAAAAACCACTTCCAGCGAATTATCTTCCTGCAGCTTGTCAGTCAGATCCAAATCAAGAGGCAGGTGCATTGACTGAAAACAAGCGACAGATTCCCCGTTAAGAAAAATAGTGCCTACAGAATCGAGTCCTTCAAACCGCAGAACTGTTCTTTCGCCTGGCAGAGCCTGGGGCCTTTTAAACTGAGTTGTATAAATCCAGGATTCCTCGTCAACCCAGGCAGCCCCGATTTCCTGCATTCGATAAAAGGGGTCCTGAATGACTCCCGCCTTCATCAGATCGAGGTGAACATGGCCCGGAACGGAAGCTGGCATAGCGGGCCAAATCGTTTTTCCAGCCGCTTTTACACTCCAACCTTCGTTGAGACAAGAGGTTCGGATCATTGCGCGAGTCTACACAGTTAGGCTCCAGCCTGCTGCTGCTGAGGCTAAAGCCGGGACCAAGGATTCTGCAGATTCGATACAGCTGTCTAGCTTTTCTTTGCCGACAGGCTGAGCAGAATGATTGTCCTCCTAATAAAACAGAATCCCTCTCGGCTGATGCCGAAAGGGATTCTGTTTTTCTGCCTGTTAAAACTAGGCTGACTGGAGGCTTCGCTGTCGAGCAAAAGCCATAGCGGTAGTAAGGAGACGTCGTCTCCGAGCTCTTTTCAATCGAGTTCTTCTCATTTTCAGTTTTCATGGTCAGCCTGGCGCACCAGGATTAACCTTTTGTTAAGCCACTCTTCCAAGCCCCAAGAAGGCTGGTTCCAGCTCACGCACCAGCTCGGACGAAAGTTCATCGCCAGCAGATTCGGTGAGGGCAGCCAGGGCAGCGTGGGGAGGGAGGGCGGGTTTGTAGGGTCTTTCTGAGACCAATGCGTCGTATATGTCGGAGGCAGCCAAAATCTGCTGGTCCAGGTCGAGATCGCTGGCTGTCAAGCCACGCCAAAAACCTCTCTGGTCCAAGCCTTCATGATGAGCAAAGGCCAGCCTGCAGATCTCATCAAAACCCTTAAGGCTTCGGAGAACTGTTTGAGTGTAACGTACCTGGACTCGAAAGGCTGCAGCCTCATGAGGCTGAAGGGCCTCTTTCTTGTCTAGGATTGCGAAGGGAACCCCCAGCTTGCCAATGTCGTGCAGAAGTGCACTCCACCTTAACTGACGTCTTCTCTGGTCACTGAATCGCAGTCTTTCTGCCAAAGAATCAGCCAGGTGGGAGACCCTTGTCGAGTGTCCCGCCGAATAGCTGGACTTGGCATCAATAATGCGGGCAAAAACGCTGCAGATCAAATCCATCTGACCATCGGTAGCAGGTGGATCACTGGTCTCAAAGGGGTAATTGCGAATTCCAGATTGAAGCACCCTCTGGTACTCATTCCAAAAATTCTTGTCGTAGCTAAACGAATCCAGGGCCTTCACCACTTCTGGGTCAAACCATCGGCCGGACCTTTCCATAAGAACCGCAAAGCCAACCGTCATTCCAAATCTCGAAGCAAAGACATCAAAGACTTGGGCCGCGCCGATCATGCGCGCATTAAGCGGAATCTCTTCTCCTTTTAAGCCCTGGGGCACACCCTTGCCATCCCAATGTTCATCAAGACACCTGATAGCCTGGGCAACATCAGGAGGACAGCCAAGCTCACCAGCGGCTTCTGCGCCATGACGGCGGCGTGCCTCGCCAATCTCCATCATGACCTGGCGTGGCCAGCGCACTCCCTTGCTGGTTCGGTGCAGCCATGCCGACCAGTTAAAACCTGGTTCGGTATAACGGATTCCGCTTTGAAAGCTGCGACGAGCCGAAGACCAATCGATGAACTTAACCACCGCTTTGGCCATGTGATCTTCTCCGCCAAAGATGCGGTAAACGCGGCTGGATGAAGCCGAGCAGCCAGTATCTTTCAGCAGGGATGCCAGCACAACGCCTCTCTGCTGCATCTCATTGAGACCCAGAGTATCGGCCAATCTGGCGCTGACCATAGCCGTCCTAATAGCATGCCCCTCCGTCTGGCCTTCGACAAGATCAAGGGCACAACTGAGAGCGCTTAGGATTTCAAGAAGTGAAGCGCGTTCTGACACCAGTCTTTTAACTTCGGTTCAATCTGACTCTCTCTGCATGGCAGGAGGTTCATTGAACGAGTTATTTTGCCAGGCTGCTAGGGCTAATCTCTCTTACAACACCAAGCCTTTCTCTCTTAGTATATCGACATTCAACAGAGCAACGAACCTTAGAGTTTTAAGACAAGATCCCGGCGGCCCGACACAAAGGGGACGACAAGGCAGCCTGCCTCAACCTTAAACTGAGAGCTTCCCACCACTTCAACCCCGGCCAGCAAATCCAAGCGAAGGCGGGCAGAGGCCACTCCGGCATCCTGCTTTAATGTCAGCTTTACTTCACGGTTCTTTTGACTATAAGAAACACGCTCAATCTGGCCTGATTCCAAAGCAATCTGCAGCTTGGCAGGGGCGATAAAGACTTTTCGTCTAAAAGAATCCTGCGGCTTCACTGTCACCCAATCTCGTGATACTGCAAGCGAGCCGCCAAAAGCCTGCCAGCCAAAGTCATCGGTCTTAACTAGATAGGTACCGGTATTAAGGGCGTGGCCCAAAAAGTTGGGGCCATAGTCGCCAGAATAGGCATCCCACTTTAGCGTTGAGGGGAAGGAATGAAAAGCAGCTGAAGCAAATCCACCCTGGTCAATGTTTGAAAGGGCACCCATGGCTCCCCCATAGCCGACCCGCAGCAGATAGAAATCGTCGGGATGATCTCTAAACTCGGTAAGGAGAGGAAGTGCGTTTAGGCCAGATCCGTAATGATGAATCTGCCGCTCAATCCGCGAAAGCTTGCCCCCATAAAGAAAATCCCAATAGCGGCGTGCATTTCCGTTGTAGCCCCAATGAGGCAAAGTCGGCATATAGGCAAGAATTGAGTTCAAAGTCACCTGAGCTTTATCCTCAAACCCAAACCGACGGCACCAGGCATAAACTTCTTCCTGCCCTGTTGAATCCCAGGCCATTTCGCTGCCAAAGGGGTAAGCCTCCTGCTTCCACCTCGTGGCCCGCTCCAGCATTTTCTTTAAAATCAAGTCAGCTTCAGGCTTCCAGCCTTCACTTTTCAAGTCATCTAAAAGGCAGGTAAAAATTGTGCCTTCCATAAGGCCAAGCCGCCAGTAACCCACCCTGTCATGACCCGCTTCGTTTTGGCTTGTCATGAACTCCGTTGTCTTGTAGGCTTGACGCAGATACCATTTCCAGTCATGCGACTTGACAAGGTGGGGATAGTTTCTGGCGATTTTGTACATCGCCCAATAAGCAGCCACAACATGGGGATAGTTGTATCCTCGACCAATGTCATCGGCGTGCTGCTTGTTCCAGCTTGTCCAGCTCGTCCAATTTCTGTCTGAGTCGTATTTATAGCCCGGCATCAAAGCAGGATCATAGAAAAAGACGCTTTTTCTGACTCCGTACTGATTGGGGCCATCTTTGTACTGCAGCCTTCCCCACATCACCTTGTCAATAAAAGATTCAAACTTCCTGACTTCATCGGCTTTGGGCTGGCCGTATATTTTCATGGCTAAAGCCAGCCAGTTGCCAGAACCCCCTTCATCTCCCAAGCCCGCAATCCAAACACGCGAATCCTGCAGAACCTGGCTGTCTTCTTCTCTATTGTAGGAAACCGCCGAAGGAGCCCTCCCGAAAGGATCAGACTCATCATCAAACCAGGCCTTGGTTGTCAAAAACTTTCCTAGATCAGCAACGGTTTTGTCGGCAGGCTTTGTTATATAAAAACTTGCTGTCTGAACTGTGCCATCTTCATAGCTGATAGTCAGCCTGGCTCTGCCCCATTTTCTGCCTTCAACTTTGTAAGACCGCCAGTCTGCGGAGCCTTCTTTTGTCTCTTTGACAGTCACGGCCCCCGCCGGGCAGCTAACTATAGATGCTGGCCTGCTTGAATATTTAAGAAAAAGCTTTCCCTGCTGATCCATTGGCAAAATCGTGCCAGGAAGAACGACCGCGACAGGACGCTTAAGCTGTACTAATGTCTCTTCAATCTCCCTAATGCTTGGCACTGAAGTGAACTGGACTCCATAGTGGGAAGACTCGCCAGGCTTTAGTGAAAGCAGGGTTGGTTCGTTCCACTGTTCCACGCCTTTCCACTCATTTTCTGCATGGGCTTTTGTGTGAACCATCCACTCCATCATTCCTTCGAAAACCTGGTTGGGAGCTAAAGGCTCTCTTATCAGCTGCCAGGCTTCCAGAGGTGTTTTGCCAAGTGGGGTCACCACCATGCTGCTGCCAGACCCGCTCAGCTGAGCCACACGCAGAAATCCACCATCCTGACCGATATAGGGGTCGGTAAAGGAGCAGACCGAATGGGCTTCTTCAAGACTGCGGTCCATGATGATGTTGTTGAAAGGCATTGCCATGCCAAACGAACCCACCTGGATATCTTTGCTGCCAGTGTTGGCCAAAGTGAAATGCAGCTGAAACGCTCCATCGACCACCTTCCATGTTCGAGTGACTTTAAGCTGAGGAGAGGGTGCAAACTCATCCTGCACTTCGTGAGGAGTTGACAGTTTTCTCACTGGGGCGGTTCGCCCCCGGTAGGTAGTAAAGCTGCTCCAAGCCTGCGAGCCTGATTCCCTCACTCTCAAGCTTGCGTCGCCGAGATGAACGAAGCCATCTGACGACCTTTTTCCTAGCCTGTCTGATGGGAGAAAATCAAATGATCCTGCGTTTTTTGGCCTGAGCTCTAAAGCCACTCCAGAGGCAGCCCCAAGCTTTAGAGAAAACTGGCTGCCTTCAAGCTGAACCGAACCCTTCTCTAGCGAAAGGTTTGAGGGTGGGGTAACGGGCTGACCGGCCTGCATAGTTATTGATGAAGAGGACAGCAGAATTCCAAAGGCAAGAGAGAAAGACATGAAGCTAACCCGGCTGGCAGACCCTTCTATTCTCTCCTATAATGCGCTCGCTTCGCCCCCTTGAATAAACTGCTCCTGTGCTTACGCCTCAAGCCTCGGCCTTTCCTCTTTCTGCCATAGAGCTTTTGGATGGTCCCTTTTTGACAGCCAGAAAACTGACTTCTGACTATCTTTTGAGCCTTGATCCAGACCGACTCTTGGCTGGATTTCGCATCAACAGCGGGCTGGAGCCAGAGGCAGATATCTACGGCGGCTGGGAATCAATGGGGCTGGCCGGACATTCAGTCGGACACTTCCTGACAGCCATATCTCAAGAGTATTCACGCTCTGGCGATGAAAGGTTTTACGCCAAGGCATCTGCAGTCGTATCTGGACTTATCCAGTGTCAGGAATCAAGAGGCGATGGCTTTCTTTCTGCCTTTCGCGGTCCAAATGGCTTTGATAGAGCAAGCCTTGATCAGACATGGCAGGAGATCAGTCAGGGCAGCCTGACAAGCGGCGGCTTCGACCTCAACGGCATGTGGGCTCCATGGTATGTCCACCACAAAATTCTTGTCGGATTGATGGATGCCTGGCGCCTGTGCAGAATTTCTTTGGGATTGAAAGCCGCAGTGAAGTTTGCCGAATGGGCGGTAGAGATTACAAAAGATCTCTCGGACGAACAGTGGCAGACGATGCTGAACTGCGAGTACGGAGGAATGAACGAGGCCCTGGCAGACCTTTACACCCTTACCTACGACGAGAGATTTTTAAGCCTCGCCCGAAAGTTTTATGACCATAAGGTTCTTGATGCCTTAAAGGAAGGACGTGATGAACTGGCGGCAAAACATGCCAACACCCAGATTCCCAAAGTGCTGGGCTTGGCTCGGCTTTATGAAGTGGAAGGGAGGGCAGAAGACAGAAACGCAGCCCTCTTTTTTTGGAATCGGGTTATCAGCCATCACACCTATGTGATAGGGGGCAGCAGCAACGGCGAATATTTTGGTCCACCGGACCAGATTTCAACAAGATTGAGCAGCAACACCTGCGAAACCTGCTGCACCTACAACATGTTGAGGCTTGCCAAGCAGCTTTTCAGCTGGTCGCCTTCAGCAGACCTAGCCGAGAGCAGCGAAAGAGCTTATCTAAACCATATTCTTGCTTCTCAGCACCCAGAAAAGGGCGGCTACACCTACTTCGTCCCTTTGGCTTCAGGATCGCACCGCACCTTCAGCGATCCGCTGGATTCCTTTACCTGCTGCCATGGCACAGGCATGGAAACCCATTCTAAACACGGAGAGCTGGCTTATTTTCACAAGGGAGCACAAAAGCTGTGGGTCAACTTCTTTCTTCCCAGCCGACTCACCTGGAAGGAAGCCGGAGTCACCCTTGTGCAAGCCAGCAGCCAACCTTTTGGTGGAGATATCTCTATTGAGATTGAAGAAGGCAAGGCTGACTTCTCGCTTCTTATCCGTCACCCCCAATGGATCAAGGCTCCCTTGGAGATCAAAATCAACGGAATCACGGCTGCGACTTCTGACCAGCCATCCAGCTATGTTTCAATAGAGCGAACTTGGCAAAAAGGCGACCTCGTCGAGTTTTCCATGCCTTTTGAACTCGAAGAGGCAGCCGCTCCGGATAATCCCCGCAAGTCTGCCCTCCTCTATGGTCCGCTAGTGCTGACTGCCGATCTTGGTCCGATTGATGAGCCAGCGCCATGGAGTCCGGTCCTTATCAATCAAGAAGGTTCTCTTTCCAGCTGGATCATCCAAGATGGCGAGAGCTTTGGCCGCTTTACTATTCCCGCCGCTTCCAGACCCGACTCTCTCAATCTCCGCCCCTTCTACGATCATTGTCAAAACCGTACCGCAGTCTACTTTGACAAGTTCACTTTAGCCGAATGGGAGGCAAAGGAAGCCGAATACAGATCAGCGGAAGAAAAAGAAAGGCTGCTGAAATCGATGACAGTGGACAGCTGTACTTTAGGCGAAATGCAGCCGGAAAGAGACCACAGCCTGACCTGCGAGAAAAACGATGTGCGGGAGGTGAATGGCAGGGGAATTCGCACCCCCTTAACCGGAGGATGGATGGAAATCAACCTAAAGGTGGATAGTGGTGTGGAAAACCGCCTGGTCCTTAACCTTTGGGGCAATGATCGAACTCAGCCACGCTTTGCTTTGTTAATAGATGGTGTGGAAATCTCATCGCTCGATTTAGCCGATCACCCCCTAAATGTCTTCTTCAACCTAGAGGTAAAGGTTCCTGCTGCCCTCACTCAAACGAAGGACGAAGTTCGCCTGAGGCTTGAGGCAAGAGATGAAAGGCCAGGTCCGACCCTTGCCGCCATCATGATGGCAAGGACCTGACCTTTAGGATTCCCTGGCAACGACAAAGCTGCTGACAGATTCCAGCATCGTGCGGTAGGGGCTTGGCTCTAGAATAGAAAGCTGTTCCAGAGCCGAGTCCACATGTCCCTTGGCTCTCGCCACAGAATCGGCAAAGGCTCCCCGGGATTCCATCCATTGACTGATGACGGCGATCTCCTCATCAGTCACACAGCTGCCAAACTTTCGTCGAACAAAGAGCATTTCTTCTTCTGAAAGCTGCCCCCTTAAGGATATAAGTGGGAAAGTGACACAGCCCTCTTTAAAGTCAGTAGCCAAGGGCTTGCCTGTCTTAACTTTGTCGCCACGAAAATCTAAAATGTCGTCGGCAATCTGAAATGCCATGCCCAGATGATGGCCAAAGAGCCCCAAGGCCTCTTCCTGAGCTTCACTGGCTCCGCCAATTCTTGCCCCAGTTCGACAGCAGGCTTCAATAAAAGCAGCCGTCTTCATCCGAAGAATCGCAAGGTGATCTTCTTCCAGGAGATCAAAATCATTCCTGACTTCGACTTCCTTCACTTCACCTTCTGCCATTTCTACTACCGACTGACTGACAAGGCGAATGATGGCAAGATCGCCATCCTCAGCCAGCATTTTCATGGCTTTGGCTAAAAGCACATCGCCCGAAAGAATTGATGCCGTGCCTCCATGAACTGTCCCAGCGGTTGGCCTCCCGCGCCTGGTGGCTGCGCCATCAATCACGTCATCGTGAATCAGTGTCGCCATGTGGATCATCTCCAAACAGGCCCCCAGCCTGACAGCCCTTTCAAGCGAAACATTAGGGTTGACGGCTCTTGCCCCTGCTGCTGCCATAAGTGGACGCAGACGCTTTCCACCTCCTTCCAATGTCAGGAGCCCAATCTGTTCGACCAGATGAATCGCGCTGCTCATCTGGCAGCTGAGTTCTGCCTCGACCGATTGAGCGAAGATGACCATATCCCCCAGAGCCTGAGGGGCCACTTCGGACTGAACTTTCTCAAACAGAGCTGAACTCATTGGCCTTCCTCAACTTTTTCTCCTACCGCCAAGCCAATGTTGCAAAGCATGAATCCTTTGGTTTTAGTAATAACAAACCCTTCTGCTTCCATCGCTTCGGCTAGTTCTTTAAGAGTAAAAAACCGCCCGGTTGATTCCGGCAGATAAGCATAGGCTTTGCCGAATCGGAAAACTTTTCCCAAAAGGGGAACGAATGTTTTAAAAACCCAGGCGCCGAACAATCCCCAAGGAGTGACAGGGCGGACCATATCTAGAACAGCCAGCCTTCCGCCTGGCTTTAAGACCCTTGCAGCCTCGCGCAGGGCGAGCGCGGCATCTGGGACATTTCTTAATCCCCAGCCCATTGTGGCGGCATCGAAATCCTTATCCTGCTGAGGGAGTTCGCAGGCATCTCCTTCAATCAGCCTGGCCTCATGTCCCTTTTTCCTGGCCGCGCCTTCCAGCATTGGAGCACAAAAATCCAAGCCCTCTACATAGCCTTCAGAGCCAACGGCTTTTCGCAGGGGAATAAGAAAGTCTCCTGTACCACAGCAGAGATCGAGAACCCTGGCTCCCGGCTTCACCTTTAGGGCACGAACAGCCGCCTCACGCCACCAGCGGTGGAGGGAAAAGCTCATGAGCCCGTTAATGAGGTCGTACTTGGGAGCTATTTCGGCAAACAAAGACCGAACAGCTTCCCTTTTCGCCTCACCTTCAGCCAGCCAGGGGGCCTCTTGGGGAGTGGACATGAATAAGTCTCTAGCTACGGTTTATACCGCCGACCCCACGAACTTTCACTAAAAAGTGAAACTTAGTGCCCCCTCTAGTGAGGACCAAGAGCAGAAGTTGGGAATAAAAGCCGTCATCTACCATTCCGAATTGGTAAATGACGGCTTTATGCTTCGCCCCCTGGACATCGTTGTTCTTCTCTCAATCCACCGCAAAAAAGGCCAGCCCTGAAGCCGGATGAGAGCCCTCGCCGAGACGCAATAGACTCAACCGGGCATCCTAAACCTGATATAGGTCATAGTTATGAATGGTGCTTGGAATCTATCTTGCACTCGCAATTGTGGGTGGCGGGCTCGTTCTATTGGCTGCTCTTGGAGGAGTCTTTGGAGGCCATGACGCCGAGTTATCGTCTGTCGAGACTGATATCCATGTCGATGGTCCCGAGCTGGATCTGGACCATGCCTCAGCGCCAGGAGATGGTTCAACCCACGATCTTCATTCGATTCTCCACCACACAGCCGAGCTGCCTCGCGATCCAGCGGTTTGGCTTCCCTTCCTCACCATCCGATTTTGGATCTATCTGGCAGCCACACTAGGCATCACTGGCGCAGCTCTCACCCTCTTTAAAGCCTCCAGCGAACCTGTCACCTTCATCGCTAGTTTTCTCGCTGGACTTTTTGTCGCTTTGGTTGGCTCTTACGCTTGGAGAATTCTTGGCCTCTCACAAGTGGATGCCTCCACCAAGGCAAATGACTTTATTGGGACGGCAGGCAAGCTCAGTGTAGGCATCAAGCCTGGAAGCATGGGAAGAGTTCGGCTCTTTGTCAAAGATGAATGGATTGACATGACTGCTGTCTGTGATGAGGATGTGGAAATACCGGCTGGCGAAGAAGTTGTCATCGTTAGCCTTAACGGTACAACTGCAAAAGTCATTTCTAATAGAGAAATTCTAAAAGAACTCAACCAAGAAAACAATTAAAACGTAGAGTAAGGCGAAAGATTGTCATGGAGAACCACGTTTACAGCTCAACTGCTCTAGCCGGAATGGGTCCGGTAGCGCAGTTTGCGGCAGGAGCTATTGGTGCTCTTGCACTAATCATCCTTTTCGTCCTATTTATCAGGACGATGTTTGTCATTTGTCCTCCCAACCAGATAATGGTTATCAGTGGTCTGGGCAAAAAGAGACCGAAAATCCGCAGCGGATTAGGCTTCAGGATTCCCGGACTTCAGCGCGTTGACCGCATGTCGCTTAACCTGATGGAAGTGCCCATTGCGGTGCGAAACGCCTATTCAAAAGGCGGAATCGCCATGAATCTTGAAGCCATTGCCAATGTCAAGATCTCAAGTGATGAGCGCATTATTCATAACGCCATTGAGCGATGGCTGAACCGTGATATTGCTGAACTGAGAAGAGGCGCCAAAGAAACCCTTGAAGGACACCTGAGAGGAGTTGTTGCCAACCTCACCCCAGAACAGGTGAACGAAGACCGCCTGACCTTTGCTGACAGCCTGGCCAAAGAAACAGAAGAAGACTTGATGAAGCTTGGACTTCATCTTGATACCTTTAAGATTCTCCATGTCAGCGACGAGGTGGGCTACCTTGATGCCACAGGCAGAAAAGCCATCGCCTCTGTGCTGCGAGAAGCTGAAATCTCAGAATCAGATGCAAAGCGAGGTGCAGAACAGTCTGAATCGGTCAACGTTGGCCGCAGCAGCGTCACCCGCGCCAATGTAGATTCAAAGGTTCTCGCCATGCAGAACGATCTTCGCCGAGTCAAGGCAGAAGTCGATTCGCAGGTTAAATCTGAAGAAGAAAAGACTTCCGCCGCTGCCAGAGAAGCCCGAGCCATTGCTGAAAAGGAACTTCAGCAGGTAAGAAGCCAGCTTGAAGCACTGAGGCTGCAGGTTGAAGAAGTCCTTCCTGCCGAGGCGCAAAGAACCGCTCAAGAATTCCTCGCTCGCGGTGAAGCAGCAAAGATTCGTGAAAAAGGCCGCGCTGTCGCAGAAGCATTGTCTGTGCTTCACGATTCCTGGCAGAAAGCTGGACCTGCTGCCAAACAGATCGCCCTTATCGAAGAGCTGGATAAGATTTTGGCAGCTGCTGTCAGCGGTGTTTCTAAGATCAAGGTCGAGAACCTTTCCATCATCGATGGAGGCAAGGGACAGACCCTTCCCAACTATCTTGCCGCCTACCCAGAAATGCTGCAGTCAGTTTTTGATGCAGTTGACCGCACAGTAGGAATCAACATTCCAGGCTCAATTTCTGGCCGCGATGACCTGGCATTGAAACAGGCCGCCGCACTCGAAGCAGTCAAGGAGAAAAAATAATGCCACTGATCGTCATCGGCGCAATTGTCATCGTTCTTATTCTCATCGCTTTGGGAATCTGGGGACACCTTCATCAGTGTCCTCCCAACCAAATCTTGGTCTTCTCGGGCGGATCGGGCAGCAGAGGCTACCGGCTTGTCAAGGGCACCTTGGGAGTCAGGCGTCCCTTTGTTGAAAGGGTCGACATGGTTGACCTGACAAACATGACTATTGAACTCAACGCCAACAACGCCTATGCAAAAGGCGGCGTGCCAGTAAATGTTGTCGGGGTAGCCAACGTCAAAATTGCCAGCCACGAACCCTTGGTCAACAACGCCATTGAGCGTTTTCTCGGCAAGGGTCGAGCGGAAATCATGCAGGTCGCGAAGGCAACCCTTGAAGGCAGCCTTCGAGGAGTCCTGGCAACCTTGACCCCGGAACAGCTTAACGAAGACAGAAACCTCTTTCAGGAAAAGCTGGTGCAGGAAGGCGAACAGGATATGAACGCCCTTGGCCTGGTGGTAGATACCCTGAGAATCCAGAACATCACAGACGATGTGAAGTACCTGGACTCCATCGGTCGAATCCGCAATGCAGAGCTCTTGAGCTCAGCAAGAGTCGCCGAAGCCATCGCCCGAGCCGACGCCTCTGTTCGATCCAGTGAGAACAACGAGCGAGAGGTAGAAGCCCGCATCGCGGCCCAAATCGAGATCACAAAAGCTGAAGGAGAAAGGTCGGTTCAGGATGCCATCACACGCCGCGCCGCTGTGATTGCAGAAGAGCAGGCCACTGTTGCCGCCCAGGTGGCAAGGGCCAGAGCTGAACTTGACGTACAAAAGGCAAGGCTCGACCAGGTGCGTGCCCAGCTGGATGCCGACGTTATAGCCCCCGCCAAAGCCAGATGCGAAACCATGGAAGCCCAAGCGGCAGCCAGTGTCGCCAGCATTGTCGAAGACGGCAAAGCACGCGCCTCGGCTCTCCTTCAGCTTTCCGAATCATGGACTGAAGCAGGCGACAACGCCCGAGAGATCTTTTTGATCCAAAAGATCGAACCCATCATTCAGCAGCTGACCGAAACAATCGGCCAGACCAACGTGCAGAAATACACGGTCATCGATTCTGGTTCAGGGGGCACAGACGCTTCTAAACTGGTGGGATTAGCCGAGCAGTTTAAGGAAATCTTCGGTGTGGATGTAGTGGCCAAACTCCAGCAGATTGCCCCTCTGGATGGAGTCCAAGAACAGCCCCAGCTTCCGGCAGCAGAAAGCAGAGAAGACCCCTCACCCTTCGCTTCCCCAGTTCAGGAAGAACTTCCCAAGCCATTCTTTTCCACCCCGCCTGTTCAAAAGTAGGCTTGATAGAAAAGGAAATCCATGCAGAGACAGCCTGGCCAAAATGGCCAGGCTGTCTTTTTATCTGAATACCTGCTGCTTTTGTCTTTTTCTGCTATTGATAAAGCGCTAAAGACCAAGAGCCACGGCAAGGCCAGCAAGATCAGAACTGCCAGGCTGACCAGGCAAAGGCTGCTGCTGATAGCCAGTAAGCACCAGCCAGGTTAAGCAGCCCGCCCTGCGGCCAGCATCCAGATCCGTGTCTTCTCTGTCGCCAACCATCATAACCTGATCCATCTTAAGCCCAAGCCCTTCAGCGGTCTGCTGAATCATCAAGGGTTCTGGCTTGCCAACAGTCAAATCAGGACTCCTGCCCCCAGCTGCTTCAATGGCCGCCACTATTGCCCCTGCCCCTGGCTGAAGCCTTCCGCCTTCTAGCGGGTAGCTGCCGTCACGGTTGGTGGCTATCCAAAAGGCGCCGCCAAGCAGCGCCTGCATTGCTGAATCCAGCAGTGAATAGGTAAAGCTGCGGCAGATTCCAGATACAAGCAGAGGAGCGCCTTCGCCCTCAACAAGCTCAAACCCAGATTCGATAAAGGTCTGTTTAAGGCCAGGTTCGCCTACAACCATGGCTTTTGAAAACCCCAGAGTGTCCGCTTTTGCGGCGGCAGCAGGGCCCGTGCCAGCCACCCAATCCGGCAGACAAGGGAGCCCCATATTGTTCAGCTTTTGGCTTACTTCCTGAGGTCTAACCCCCGAGTTGTTGGTCAGATACCGAACCTGAAGCCCAGAATCAACCATACGGTTGACAGATTCTGCTGCGCGAGGAATAACCTCTGCACCTCTATAGACAGTGCCATCGAGATCAAGCAGAACCGCCTTAACTCTGCTTAGATCAGGTTCATTCACGGCCCATCACCAAACGTTCTATAAAAAACTCCATCATGCGGGCGGTGTTCATTCCACTGTGGCCAACATCAACCCCCACCTGAACTTCAAAGCTCTTGTTGGCACGCTGTAGAGCCCGAATGACCTGCAGACTGTTGCTTGGGTGGGTGTTGTCATCTGCCGTGCCGTAGTAAACCATCAGCCAGCCTGTCAGTTTGTCTGCCAGCACCACGCCAGAACCAGCATCATAGGCTTCTTTGCTTTCCGGCAGAATCCCCATATACCGTTCCGTGTAAATCGTGTCGTAGTTACGCCAATCTGAAACGCAGCTTTGCGATGCCGCTGCGTGAAAAACATCGGGATGGCGAAGAACAGCCATCAATGAAGCGTAGCCGCCATAAGAAGTTCCTTCAATCCCTACCCGGCTCAGGTCGATGCGCGCTCTTCCTGCCAGAGACTTAACGCCTGCGGCCAGGTCATCTATCTCAATCTGCCCCATTTTCTGATACAGAGCATTTCTAAAAGCTCTTCCTCTGCCTCCACCGCCTCTCACTTCCAGCCTGACTACAGCAAAGCCATAGTCTGCCGCCGACGGGGGAGCCTTAAAATCTTCATTCCAAGAATCAGCCGAGAGGCCAAGCGGACCGCCATAAACCTGGACCAAAACCGGGCGGGGGCCCTGGTAGCTGGCTGGGGGCAGGCACACCGTGCCATTCAAGAGCGTCACGCCATCGGCTGACCGAAAAGTAAAAGCCTCTGGCCGAGGATAGTTCTGAGCATCCAGAACTGAAACGTCAGATTCTGCCAGCACCTTAAGCACTTCGCCTCTGCTGTTCAGCAGCCTGACACTGGGCGGCGTGGCAGCATTTGAAGCGCGGTCTATAATCCATTCACCATTTGGTGAAATCTGCACATCATGATGCAGGGTCAAATCGGTAAGGCTCCTAAACTGCCCCGTTGCCAGGTTCAGTCGGTAAAGCTGCCTCATCCCCCTGCTGCCAGGAATGGCAATGACATCTATCTCCCTCTTGACCAAATCAATTCTTGCAACGCTTCTGAGGTCAAAGGCAGATCTCACAAGCGGAGTTCGCCCCCCCTCCTTAAGGTTGATGCGATAAAGATTTGTAAATCCGCTAGCCTCGCTTAAAATCAGAGCCGATTCAAGATCAGATTCCCTTGCGCCGGGCAGATCCTCTAGAAAGGTCAAAGCAGATGCATCCTCTACCCACGCAGAGGGGTTCTCTTCCCTATCCAGCACTTTTAGTGACTGTGTTTGTGGGTCCCAAGAGCAGATTTCCCTTGCCTTGTGCCTTCTATCGAGGCGATGAAAAATAAGCTGGCTGACACCCGGCCGCCACTTGATGTTGTAAACGTAGTGGCCGATTCCGTCGTCAAACTCTCCTGGCCTGACCTGGACCTTGTGCAGCTCGCCTGTCTCGGTGTTGGCGATATACAAGTCAACCAAAGGATTAGGCTGGCCAGGCTTTGGGTAGGCTTCAATTTCAAGACGAGTCTGCGGAGTCGCCTGGCTAAGAGCTAAATGGGTGTCCTTGACTTGAGTTTCATCAAAACGATAAAACCAAAGCCATTTGGAATCTGATGAAAAGCCCATGGCATCGTTCTGCCCAAGCTCCTCTCCATAAACCCAAGAGGCCTGACCATGCTTAATGCGTGGGCCGCCCATTTCTGGCTTGGAAATCTGCCTTTCCCTTCCATCTTTAACAAGAAAGACATGCCCCTCTTTCGAAAGGGCTTTCATGCCTTCCAGGGGAGCCAGAGCTTCTGTCAGCTGACGGCCTCGGCCCGGCCTTCTCATGGGCCGATCCACATTAGGAGCGGAAGAAAGCGGCTGCTCCGTTAAGCTGGCAGGATTGAGCGCCGTCCAGGTTGCACCATTCTGCCAGGCAGGGAATCCCTCAGAAGTCCACCTGACAGATAGCTGAGCGATCTTGAGGCCCTTGGTGAGCTCGCTGCGAACCTGACGGGCAGGGCCAGTTCCTGGCATTTCCCCCAGGCGGCTTTGGCTGAGCACAAAAGCGGGAACAGCAAAGAGTGCCGCAATGGTCAGCCCCTTAACACCAAGACTAAGACGGCGAGGACAAAAAGGGCCCATATATCAGCCTATTATAAGCGACTTTGAATCTGAATATGAGTGTGGCAAGGCCAAGTCTAGGGGTAGAGTTCCGAACAGAATGCAGAAGATTGGAATCACCGGAGCAGGCTTTATGGGCAAAATGCACGCCCAGGTTTACAAAGGGCTGCCAGGCGTGGAGCTCGTGGGTGTTTTTGACCACGGATCTGCCAGAGCAAAACCCTTTGCTGAGCAGTTCGACATCCGAACTTTTTCGAGTTTGGAGGAGCTTGCCGAACACTGCACAGTAGTAGATATCTGCACCCCCACCGACACCCATGCCGCCCTCACGATTGCCGCTGCAAACCTGGGGCTAAACGTTGTCTGCGAAAAACCCATGGCTCGAACGCGTGAAGAAGCGGCAGAAATGGCGAAGGTCTGCGAGGAAAAGGGAGTCAAGCTGTTTATCGCTCACTGCATTCGCTACTGGCCCGAGTACGTAAAGCTAAAGGAACTTAAAGACAGCGGCGAACTGGGAGAGCTGCTCAGTGTCAACCTCACCCGATATGGCGGCTTCCCCGCCTGGTCCAGCGACCAATGGCTGAGGTCAGAAAATAGAGCCGGAGGCGGTGTTTTGGATATGCACGTCCACGATACTGACTACATTCTGTATCTGCTTGGAGAACCAGAGACCATGGACACCTGGGGCACAATGGATGACAAGGGGCCGGGCCATGTTTTTACCACCATGACTTATCGAGGCGGAAAAACAATCGCTCACCTGGAAGGAGGCTGGAATCTTCCGACTGGATCACCTTTCAAAATGGCCTTCAGAGCTGTGTTTGAAAATGGCGCTGTGATCTGGGATAACGGCCCCATCGGCATCTACCGACCTGACGCCGAGCCTGAGTTCCCCGAAATGGTGAAGATTGCAGCAGAAGGCGGAGGAAACTTAAGCGATTTGGGCGGCTATGCCGCCGAACTAGCCGACTTTGTCGACTGCCTCAACACAGGCCGCGACTGCACTGTCGTCACTCCCCAGACTTCTCAGCAGTCTCTCGACTACGTGCTGAAGGAGATCGACCAGATTAAGGCAAAAGCTGGCTAAAGCCAGCTTCTGCCCAGATATAACACCTTTCTGCCGACTATTTGAAGCCAGGCAGAAAGGCTTCCTCAGCCTCAAAGAGTTCTCTGGCCATCGCTCGTATTTCGGCAGGGCAGCAGACGGCAGCGGTCAGGGGGTCGAGCATTAGGGCATGTTCGGCCATGGCAAAACTGCGATGAATACAGGCGTCGGCTGCCAGATCGTACATTCTCATTTCCCAGTCGCAGATGGCGGCCATCTGCTTTGGCAGACGTCCGTAACGAATAGGCTGAACTCCGTTGTGGTTGACCAAACAAGCCGCCTCGATCACTCCATCGTAAGGAAGGTTTTCGATGCAGCCCTCATTTATCATATTGCCGTGAATGTAGGTGGGAGCGTGTTTTTCTATGGACTCAATAATCCAGGCCCCATACTCATATGACCGTTTGATATCAGGCTCTGCTTCTCCAGCCATGATATTGCGGCGATTCTCATCGTTTTTCTGGCGCCAGTTGGGCCAGTTATTGGCATAAAAGCTCTCTTCACCTCGATAGCCTGTATCAGTGTATTTATCCAAAAGATCCTTTCTCTTTCGGTAGTAGGGCAGGTACTCGCTGAGGTGGCCAGAACTTTCTGTAATAAATGCGCCAAAGTGCAGCATCATATCGCTGCGGACAGGTTCTGCCTTGGCAAACTCACTCTCGCGATCCTCCGCCATTTCCATCAGCTTAGGATAAAGGCTGCCGCCATCAGGACCGTTCAGCTCAACAAACCAGGCAAGATGGTTGACCCCGGCACAGGTCCACTGCATTTGGTCATATTCCACTCCAGCATAGCCAGCAAGCATCTGGCTTGTCCCCTGAACAGAGTGGCAGAGTCCCACTGTTTTCATCCGGCTGGTGCGTGCGGCAGCCAGACACATGATGCTCATGGGATTGGTGTAGTTAAGCACCCAGGCATTGGGGCAAAGCTCTTCGGCGTCTTTTAGTATCTGCAGATAAACAGGAACCGTCCTAAGAGCCTTCATCAAGCCCCCCGGACCAATCGTGTCGCCAATGTTTTGGCTGACCCCATATTTCAAGGGAATATCGTTATCCCATCGCACACAGTCAATGCCGCTGACTTCGATTGAGTTGACAATGTAGTCGGTTCCGGGCAGAAGCTCACGGCGGTCTGTGCTGGCCTTCAAAGTCCATAGGTGAGATTGACCAGTCTTCTCAAGAATTTTTTCCATCAGGCCGCGGCTGAGTTCCAGCCTCTCGGCATCCACGTCGATCAAACGAAGCTCGCCCCCTTGATGGCTGGGGATCAGCACAACATCCTTCAGCACTGCATTGGTGAACCCCGAACCAGCGCCGATCATGGTGACGTTGATAGGGCGGCGGATTGAGCCTGGAAGCCCAAGCTTGCTGTCTGCTTTTGAATGGTCGAGATGAGATTCGCCAGATGCCATGACCCTTTGAGCATAACCTAGTTTCTATTTGATTTGTGCTCGGTGGGACCCTATCAAATCTCTGCTTTTTTGTATGGTTCTGCTGCTTGTTTTTCAAAGGCTCTTCTCTTATCCTGCCCAAGACTGGCGAGAGTTTTTTCACCTCTACACAGGTAGCATTTGGCTAGAAATGAACACCTACGCCATCTGGGTGGACCTTGCCAGCGGGGTAGGAGACCTTGAGTTCAGCAGAGCCCTTAACAGCTACCTTGGCTTTTTGAAAGATCAGAGTCTGATTGAAAGCCACAGGCTCCAAAGACGCAAGCTGGGATTTGGCCCAAGTGAGCTTGGCGAGTGGTTTATCCAGATTGAAACCAAAGACCTCGCCCAGCTGGATGAAGCCTTCAACCATGCCGCAGCTAGAGATGGCGAGTATGAAACCCTTCATGCCGAGGTTTTTAGGCGGGTGAAGAACTTTAGATCCGGTCTTTATCGCGATTTTCCTGACCCGGTAAGAACCGGACCCAACGCCTAAACCCGACAAGCCCGCCATGCACCGAAAAAGCTTCGATGTCGTTATCTGTGGTGACAGCCTAGGCGGCTGTGCCGCTGCTCTTCAGCTGCTGGACCTTGGCCTAAAAGTGGCCATGACTACAGACTTCGAATGGGTGGGAGGACAGATGACCAGCCAGGCTGTTCCACCCGATGAACACCCTTGGATCGAGGAATTTGGCTCCAGCCGCCGCTACCGCGAACTAAGAGAAAGAATTAGATCCTTTTATCGCACAATGCCCATGACAGAGGCAGCAAAGGCTGACCCACGACTGAACCCCGGAGGGGGCTGGGTTAGCAGAATCTGCCACGACCCAAGGGCCGGAGTGCTTATGCTGGAACAGATGCTGGCCGAGGCTGGTCAGCTTCAGCGTTTTGCAGGTCCAGTCTTGAGGGCAGAAACCAAAGGCAATCGAATCACGGCGCTTGAGACAGAAACCCATAGGCTGGAAGCGGACATCTTTTTAGATGCCACAGAGCTGGGGGACCTGCTGGTTCTTGCTGGAGCGGAACACGTTGTAGGAAGCGAAAGTCGAGCCGACACAGGCGAACCCGATGCCCCAGAAACGCCAGACGAAAGATGCCAGCAGGGCATTACCTGGTGCGCTGCTTTTGGCTATGATCCTGCAGCCAACCACACCATAGAAAAGCCTGCCGAATATGAAAAATGGCGAAGCTTCACGCCTCCCAACTGGCCAGGACCTCTTTTAAGCTTCACCTACCCCAATGTTCAAACTGGTCAGCCTGCAACACTTCCTTTGTTTGTCGAAAGCGGCCTTGGGTGGTTCAGCTACCGGCAGATTGTCTGGCCAGCCCATTGGATTACCCCGCCCCTGCCCATTACCCTTGTCAACTGGCCCCAAAACGATCTGCTCGTAGGGAGCCTGCTTTTAGGAAAGGATGAACAGAAAGAGACTCTCAGCCAATCTAAACAGCTCACCCTGTCTCTGCTCTACTGGCTGCAGACCGAGATCGGCGAAAAGGGCTTTTTCATGGCTCCTGACATACTCGGCACAAAAAATGGCTTTGCCATGGCCCCCTACATCCGCGAATCTCGTAGAGCCATAACCATGACCCGTCTGGTGGAGCAGGATGTTGCGGCCAAGCTGAACCCCGGATTCACCAGAACGCCAAGCCGCAGTGACGGCGTGGTGACAGGCGCCTATCGCCTGGACCTTCACCCCCGCATAAACGGCGACCCCACTCTGGATATCTCGTCACTGCCCTACCAGATACCTCTGGGCTGCCTGGTTCCGGTGCGGATCACCAACCTGATTCCCGCCTGCAAAAACATAGGTGTGACCCACATTGTCAATGGCTGCACCAGGCTGCACCCTGTTGAATGGTGCGTAGGTGAAGCAGCAGGCGTTTTGGCAGCCCAATGTCTAAGACTGGGTCTGAGCCCTCAGCAGATTGCAGAAAGCACTTCAGAAACGGCAGATCTTAGAAATCTTCTTGCTTCACAAGGGGTCGAAGTGGACTGGCCGGCAGATGCGGAGCTACGCCCCTTGTGATAATGCTCCGACTGGGCTAAAGTAGATTCATGCCCGAGCCGGGATTTTGGTCAGCACAGTGGGTAGCTCCTCGTCGAAGTCCTAAAGATGATGTGGGAGCCTTCATCTTCAGGAAGCATCTTGACCTGGCCACGGTCCCCGATAAGCTGATTGTCAAAGTCTCAGCTGATCAGCGCTTTCGGCTTTACGTCAACGGCATACTGGCTGCCCATGGCCCGGCAAGAAGCGACCTGCGCCATTGGTTTTTTGATCAGGTGGATATTGCCCCCTACCTGACCCCTGGCGAAAACCTGATTCACGCTCTTGTCTGGAGCTTTGGCCACGCGGCCCCCATGGCTCAGATGACCTTTCAGACTGCCTTTATCCTAGAAGGAGATGGAGTTTCGACCCCCACTGACTGGGAATGTCTTCCTGTTCCTGGCTATGAATTTGAGTTCAATTTTGATGGGATGAGGCCAAGCTATCTGGTGGTCGGTCCTGGAGAAAACATTGATGGAGGCCAGATTCCCAGCTGGGAAGAAGCAGGCAGACTGCAGGGAGACTGGCAGAAGATCGAATCGGTTTGGCTGGGGCGCAAAGACAACTCTCGAGTTAAGGGACCCGTCACACTTGGCCCAGGCAAGGAAGAAACTTCTGGAGTAGGAGACATGCCCTGGTGGATGCTTCCTCGAAGCATCCCTGCGATGCTCTATAAACGAAGAGAATCGGTGCCCTTTATCGTCAACCGAAGCACCGATGAAAGATCGCTCTTTTTGGGGAAGACTCTGAAAGCTGGCGAGGAAGTTCTCCTCGATTTTTCCGAACTTCTTAACTGTTACCCCCGAATCAAAATTAAGGGGTCAAACGGCGGCAAAGTTGAAGTTTTTTACGCCGAAGCTTTATTTGGCGTAGGGGACCATAACAAAGGCGATAGAGGAAGTGTAAAAGACAAGGAATTTGTAGGAATGAACGATCTTGTCATCTTGACAGATTCTGGCGCCCTGTTTGAACCTCTTTGGTGGAGATGTTTTAGATATGTTTTAATAAAAGCCAAGGCAGACTGCACCATTGAATCATTTGATGTGATGGAAACAGGCTATCCTCTTATTGATGAAGCGGCATGGAAAAGTTCTGAACCAGACCATGCCCATCTTTGGGAAGTCTCCCTAAGAACCAGCCGCCGATGTGCCGGAGAAACCTACTTCGACTGCCCTTATTACGAACAGCTTCAGTACACGGGCGACACTCGAATTCAGGCTCAAATCGGAAGATACTTCAGCCGTGATAGAAGGCTGCAGAGGCAGGCGATAAAGACCTTTTCCTGGTCAGAAATTCCAAGCGGCCTCCTGCAAAGCCGCTATCCTTCACGAATCAACCAGGTGATCCCCGGGTTCAGTCTTTGGTGGATTCATATGCTTTATGATTCCTATCTTTATGACGAAGAACCCCTTGAACCACAATGGCTGAAGCAGGCCGAAAAGATAATGACCTGGTGGAAGAAGGCTGCCAGTGAAGGTCGAGAAGACGTTTATTGGGCCTTTTCAGACTGGGTAGATTCTTGGCCCGCTGGCGTAAACCCGGGAGGTGTGGCCGGGACAGTGCAGCTTCTGCATCTTTTATGGACAGAAATCGTACTAGAAAAAATCAAAAGACCAGGATCAACTCTTTCGCATTTCGGAGTGCTTCTTGATGAATTTCAGGAAATAGAGGGCAGGGTTTTTCATCCAGACTGGGATAAAGAGGCTCCCGCCTCTGAACACACTTTGGCGCTGAGAAGAATGATTCAAAAAGAGATTGGCAGACCCCTTGATTCTTGGCCCCAATCTCTGCCAGATGCCACCTGCAGGGCAACACCTTACTACTCATGGTATCTGCACCAGGCTCAGCCTCATGCAGATTACGAAGAACTGATTAACCCATGGCGAGAAATGCTGGCTAAAAACCTAAGCACTTTCAGCGAAACTTATGATCCCACCCGCAGCGACTGCCATGCCTGGTCGGCGCATTTGACTTTAGGATGGCTGCAGAGAACAGCTGGAATCACCAGCATTGCCCAAGGCTGGAGCAGAGCTAGAATCGCGCCGTCGCCTGGCCGCCTCACAAGCTTCTCCGCTTCGGTTCCCCACCCCAAAGGCGACATAACCGTGACATTTAACGAAGGAAGACTCACAGTTGAATGTCCTGTTCCCTTCATTCTTGATTGGAAGGGGCGCATAAGAGAGCTAGAGCCTGGCAAAGTGGTGGAGGCATAAGCCTCCACCACTCCAATTGTAAAAAATATCCTTTCCCCACTTTTTTTCACTGAGATCTGTCTTAAGAACAATCACTTATTTATTCATGCTGGCAGCAGAACATATCTAAGTGACCAAGCACACCATTATTCCACACGTCCTAAAACTATAAATCGCGGGAATAAGATAGCTTTCTTATAGACTAACAAGAACTTCATGTTCTCCATCATCTTTCCGCAGCAACGTTCTGATCACGACTGGGGCAAGATATCAGCTCCACACAGAAAGGATATAAAGCATCAGCTATTCTGTAAAAGGCAAGCGCATCAGGAATGCTCGTCCTCTCAGCTCTGAACTTGGCACATAAACTTGTGCTCTCTGGTCCTTCACCCTTTCCACTAGAGCAGTTTCTGGCGGGATAAAAGCCTGGCGGCCAAGAGCCAGCAGGCCGCCATTATGGCGGCCACGACTTGCAGAGTTTTACTCTCAATGGCTGCAGAGCAGCCCTGTAATCTCACCTTTTAGATTGCAGCAAAGTTAAAGCCAGAATCCACAAAAATGATCTGACCAGTCACCCCTTGACTCAAATCGCTTAAGAGATAAAGAGTGGTGGCAGCCGCTTCATCCTGTCCGTAAGGGCGCTTTAGTGGAGCGCGGTCCTGCACATAATCAATCATGCCAATTAAGCCCTTCACTCCACGGGCGGCAACAGTGTTGATCGGGCCAGGACTGACCGTATTGACCCTGATTCCCTTGTCGCCAAGATCAACTGCCAGGTAGCGGATAGCCGATTCGAGTGCGGCCTTAGCCACTCCCATCACGTTGTAGTTGCCGGCGGCGCGAGTGCTGCCCAGGTAGCTCATGGTTACCACGCTGGCATCTTCGTTAAAAAGGGGTTCAAGCCTGTTGCAGAGAGCAACAAGACTAAAGGCGCTGACATCAAGGGCGATCCCAAAGGCCTCGCGACTGGTATCGATAAACCTGCCTTCGAGAGCTTCACGGGGAGCGTACGCGGCGCTATGGACAAGAAAATCGATCTTGCCGTAAGTTTCTTCAACCATCTTGGCAAAGGCATCAAGCTGATCGTCATAGGAAAAATCAAGCTGGTGAACCAGCATATTCTCCTTGTCTTCAACCAGCTCGGCTACTTTAGGCAAAAGTCGTTCGTTCTGAGCAGTGATGCCAACCTGAGCTCCGTGGTGGGCAGCCAGTTCGGCCACAGCCCAGCCAATTGAGTTCTTATTGGTCACACCCACGACCAAACCTTTCTTGCCTTCTAAAAGCATTTATAGATTCTGGCTCAGAATGGGGGTTACAGTGGGGGGCTGAGGGCCAGTCTTGGCAGGAGAGGCACATTTTACAAAAAAAGGCGCACCTCAATGGCGCGCCCAAACCCTCTTTGCTTTTACCCTCTTACCCCGTTGGGGCGTGGTCAGCTCTGCATTCATGGCAGAGCCTTTAATGCTTTTATCCTTGGGCAGCACAGGTAAAAACTTTAGGCCCCCGCCAGAAAAAACTTTTTATCAGCATCAAGAAACAGCAGATTTTCCCAAGGGGAATTTCACTCTGCCGCTACAATAGAGATAGGTTGATGCTCAGATGGCTTCGCGGCAGACCCATCTCTCCCTCTGAATTCTGGGCCTGGTTTCAGGCTCACTCACACGAATTCAGATCCGATCACCTGCCTGCAGCTCAGGTAAAAGCTTTATGGAAAATGCTCGGCAGATTCCATCCTGATTTAGGATGGGGCATCCAGCCAGGGCAGAATCCAACTGATAACTGGCGGCTTGAAATCAGCGCAGAAGGCAAAGCGCGCCTCGCCGCAAAGGCTGCGGAGCTTGTCGATGCCGCCCCTGAACTGCCCGGGTGGGAAGCAGTGGCTTTTCGTCAGCCTCAGCCAGAACCCACCACCAAGCTGCAGAACAAGACCTTAGGGCCAGACGATATTTTATGGGTTGAAGAAGGCTGGGATGAAGAAAGAATGAGCCTGACTCTTTTTGTCCCCATGGAGAGTCCCATCAGAGCCGATGACCTGAGCCAGGCAGGGCTCTCGATGCTGGATGGCGTGCTGGGGGAATACCTTGTCATCACACGGGTTGGCAACCTGGACTTTAAACACATATCCGTCGCGCCAGGACGAGCAAAACCCCTTAGAGAACTGCTCCCGCACATGTTGTCGCAGATCGGCTAATGCCCTTCTTCAGTCAGGCGTTTTAAGACAGTTTCAGTCCAGGGAATGCCATCTTCTATGGGGTGCAGAACGTATTCCCTCACTAAAGTCAGCCATTGAATTCTGGCCTTTGTCTCCAGAATCGTCGAAAGGGTGGCCAAAACGCCAAAGTAGTCCCCAATCTCTTCATTCTGGGGCACTAGGGCCTCGCACTGGGCTAAAAACTCCTTAAGGCCTTGAATAGATTGGTCGATAAACGCCAGACGCTTTTCCTGATCGACCACGCCTAAAAAGAAAAACCTTAGCCGCAGAAGGTCGGCAGAATGACTGATGTCTTTTTGGTCTATAGGAGGAGATAGCCATTCCTGCAGAGACAAGATTCCTTTCTCTGTCACCACTATCTCTTCCTGTCCTTCCTTGTGCCGAGCCAGGTGGCCTGCCTTAAGCAGCCGATTTGAAACCGAGTAGGCCGTCCCCGCCCTGGATTTATGAAAGCTGGAGGCAGAAAGAGACAGCTCCTTCATGATCATATAGATGGTGCAGGGGCCACGCAGCCAAGCCAGCCCTATCACAGTGAGTTCCAAGGTTGATAGGGAGCGGCTTTCAGCAGCAGGAGTCAGCTTTTTAGGCATCAAACTGTAAAAAGAGGATTGCACATTAAGGAACGTGCGGCGGGCAATTCATGTATTACAATTTGTAATAATGATCGCAGCTTCTCTTTCCGCGTTATTGTTGACCACCATGGGGCAGTCAGTTTCCAGCTCAGCTCCCCTTCTATCCGATCTCCCTCTCTCTGCCTCTGTCCAGCCAAATGACAGTCTGGTGAGAAGAGGCACCTTAGGAATCGCTTTTCAGCCCCTTTCTGCCTCTCAACGTACGGACCTGAAGCTGACAGGCGGCGAAGGAATCTTGGCCCTAAAGCCACTGCCTGGACTGACGGCAGACAAGGCAGGAGTCAAGGAAGGAGATGTTGTCATCAAAATCAACGACAAGCTCATTCTTCCCGGCTTTCTTGGACCTTACGTAAGGGAGCTGCAGAATGGTTCCCCTGTTGCCTTTACTGTGCTGAGAGATGGAAAGGAGCTGATTCTCACGGCATCACTATCAGAAAAGCCGCGTGATCCGGGCGGCCCCAATTACATGGTCACCTACAGTCACATTGTCGACCAGGGGAAAAAGATGCGGACGATCATTACAACCCCCAAAAAGCCAGGAAAACACCCTGGGTTCATGTTCATCCAAGGCTTTTCGCCCGTCAGCTATGACTTTACACTTCAGGGTTCAACTGGCGATGTTTCGTCTCTCGATGGGCCTCTGCTCTATGAGTTTGCCAACAGCAATTTCGTGACAATTCGAGTAGAAAAGCCGGGGGTAGGAGACAGCGAAGGGGGTCCCTTTGCACCTATGGATTATCACTCTGAAATCGGAATCTATAAAGAAGCTCTCAAGCAGCTAAAAAGTCTGACCATGACTGATAAGGACAATGTCTTTATCTTTGGCCACAGCATGGGAGGAGCCTTTGGCCCAATGATTGCCGCGGAAAATCCTGTCAAGGGCATTGCCGTCTACGGAACCGCCTCGCGAACATGGTTTGAATATCTGCTTGATACCATTAGGTATCAGGGATTAGTGGGAGGAGACACCTTTGAAAACGCGGATGAAGTTTCGCGGCAGGGTGCCCGCCTTATGGCCCTAGTTTTTCTTGAGAACAAATCGCCCGAAGAAGTCAAAAAATCCCATCCCCAGCTTTCACAGCTCGCCGATGCCTTTTTCCCAGGGGGTCTTTTCAATGGCAAAAACCTCGACTTTTGGCGGCAGCTGGCACAAATTAATTTCCCTGCCTACTGGGCAAAAACCAAAGCTCATGTGCTTTCGGTTAGGGGAGAAAGCGATTTTGTCACCTACGACGCCGATCACAAGCTGATTGCCGACGTAATGAACAAGGTTTCGCCTGGTTTGGGCACCTTCAAAATTGCTCCTCATTCCGACCACCTTTTTCACGCCTTTGCCACAGAGCAGGAAAGCATGAAAAACTTTCAGAAAGGAAAGTTCAGCCCCGTCTTTACCAAAATGATGATGGACTGGATTCACGAAGTAATGAAGAAAACCAACTCAAACTAAGTTCTTTCTCCTGTCACAACTCATCCCGCTTCCAGCTTCACTGTCTCTGGCAGCTGCAGCTGGGAGCGGGAGTTTATGCCAGCCTAAACATTGGGCAGCAAAGAGCTTATCTTAAGCACTCCATTCTTTAACACTCTATGATCTGAACTTCTCCCAGACACACAAGACTTTCTGCTCGGTAAACTCACCTTTACATGCAGAGCCGCATACCTCTTGTCTACACATTTGGCAACCACATGCACTGGGTCGATATGCAGTGGCTGTGGGGATACGGGGTTCTGCCCGGCTCTACCGAGGACATGCTGGCCTACTGCCAAAAAACCGGAGCGAAAGGCTGCCTCAACTTTGATGGAATCGGTTTGGAAAAAATGGCTTCAGAAGCACCGGAGCATTTGGCCATGCTTCGACAGGCTATTTCAGAAGGAATCATAGAAGTTGTTGGGGGCAGCTACGGGCAGCCATACGGGCTTTTCCATGGGGGAGAAAGCAATATCCGACAGCGCATTTACGGAATCCGCACCTCGATAAAGCTCTTAAATCACCGTCCTCGCACCTTTTGGGAAGAGGAGTTTGACTTTTACCCCCAGCTGCCCCAAATGCTGAAAGGGCTTGGCTTTACTGGGGCATCACTCTATTTTCAATGGACTTGGCACACGCCGGAAATTCCTTTTGAAGAAGCTCCGGTCATTGACTGGCAGGGGGTTGACGGCACAAAAATTCCGACCGCAGCCCGCGGCAGAATGAATCTTCACCAATGGCCAGAAGACTTTAGGATTCTGCTGAACGACCTGGCCGCCAACCCTCCCAGTGCAGATGAAGGAACCCCGCCGAGCCTGGTTCTGCAGTGGCTGGAACTCATGCCAACCCAGGATTGGATGTGCCGATCTGAGCTGATGACGCCTATGCTGATGCAGCTGAAGAACGACCCTCGTTTTGATCTGCAGCCCATGCTGCTGACCGACTACTTGGCTCTTTGGCAGGGAAAAAATCTGCCTGTCAGACAGTACAAGCCAGACGATGTATGGCACGGCATGACTCTGGGCAAAAACGGAGACAACCACCCCAAGACATCGGCTTATCTTGAACAAAGGCTGCTTGAATCTGAAACGGCTGCAGCCCTGCTTAGCCTCTTTGGCCGGCCATACAAGCCGTGGGATATTTACCCCACTTGGGAAATGGAAGAATGCTGGCGGAATCTGCTGGCTGCCCAGCATCACGACAACCATGAGTGCGAAGGCCTTTGCGGGCATGTCGCCGAAGCTCAGTTTGCCTTTGTTGAAACGCTCTTAAGCCATAGCAGTCCTCGTGATCGACTGGCTGCGAGGATTGAGTGCCAAGCTGACGAGACTCTTGAACTAGCGGCTGTCAGCAGCAGAACCCTTGGCTGGCAGGTGAAATCAGCTCAGGAAGAATCTCACAATTGGACGGTAGAAGGCAGCACGGCCTTCTTTAGTCAAGGCGACTTTTTCGCCAAGATCAGCCTGAATGATGGAGAGATTGTTGAGCTGACAAAAGGCAAGGCTTCTGTTTACAATATCCGCCCAGAATTTGTGGGGAGAAGGCAGGGAGAAGACTACGTGAACATCTCTGTAGACCCTTACGACCCCATCGGCCTGCAGATTGATTCAGACCAGATCAGCCTCATTTTTGGACCAGACGGCAGCTTCTGCGCCACCTACTCTCCCTGCCCCGATCTAGGATGCCTGCGAATCAATCTCTCGGCAGAGCTGGAAACGAATCATGTGAGGTTCGATTCTGGATATGGCGGTTCTATGCGAATGAGGCTGCCACTCAATCCATCTCAAGCCTCGGTCAGGGCAGACCTCCCCTGCCAAGTGTACGAGGTCGAAAAGGGCTCCAACGGCAGACGCAAATATCCTTCTGGCGACTGGATGACCAGCCCTCAATGGTTTGAGTCGGTTGAAGGTGCCTTTGTTTCACATTCTTTTGTCGACTGGAAGCCAGAAGAAGGCTCTGGGCTGCTAATCTGTCACGAGGGAGGGTTTGGATGGTTCCGCAAGCCAGACTGCCTGGAAATGATCATCCAAAGCTTCGACCCCTGGGATGAAGAAGTCTATCTGTCGCAGGGCGAAGCTGAATGTTTGTTAGCCCCCCACAATGGCCTAAGCGCTGTAGAAGCTTTAGAATTCAGTTCAAGAACCAAACAGCAGTCAGGCGCCGAGTTATGGATGGCATCTACGCCACCCAGCAGCTCAAAGCCCCTGCCGCGATCCTTTACCGCCGTCACACTCCACAGCCCCCATGTGCTGGCCACCGCTTTCTATCGTGAGGAATCGGCTGCCTGTGGACGTGGTTTAGAAAACTACGCGGGCGATGGAATTCAGCACCCATTTGTTCTTCGTCTCGTTGAAGTGAATGGTGAGGGGGGCGAGGTGGCGGTGACTCTCCCTGGCCCCATTGCCCATGCCAGCAGAACAAACCTAATGGGAGAGATCATTGAAGAACTAGAAGTTCTGCCCGGAGATTCAACCCTCCTTACTCCTGAAGTTGATTCTTTAATTCCCTTTGGAATAGAAGCCTGCCAGATCAAGCTCACTATGCAGCCCTACGAAATTGCCACTCTCTACCTGGATATTGTCCCTGGACGTAAGGTGTTTAGAGATCTGGATGCCAAGAGGGAGATTTGGGCGACTGTTCACCGTACAAGCGAAGATTAGCTTCTGAAGCAGGGTCTATACTTCAGTCATGGTCAGCATCTGCCTAGCCATACACTTGGCCGCCCCCCCAAAGGTGCCCATGGTTGTAAACCTGCTGGAAGATGTGGAATCCAGTCCGATAAAGGTCTACGCGGCAAAGGATGATTCGGGAAGAGGCATGGACTGTCTGAAAATTGTCATGAGTGGCAGAAGCAGCTTTCTAGGAATCTGCCACTCAATGGACAGCCGCCAAGTTTTTCGCGCCCGACTGGTGAAATCTTCTGACCTGAAAACATGGAAAGTGGTGCATGAATTTGAGGACCACACACACCAAGGCACCCTTTACCAGCTGGACCAAAGGTGGGTTATGGCGTTGGAAAAAGATGGTCCCCATGGCAACTGGATTCAAGTGCGGGGCTACGATTCACTGAAAGACCTGGAAGCTGGCCGCCATGCGATTGTTAAAGACCTGCCAAGACAGCTGAGCACCTTTGCTGAAGGAACACCTTCAATAGATGACGCCCACCTAAAAGGGCAGTCGTGGAAAGATACTGACCTTTTGGTTAGATTTCATTACTACCGAGATGGTGATGTTGACCGCCAGGCATCTGGCACCCTTGCATCCTTCAATAAATGGAGTGCAAAGGTTGAAAGTGCTGACAACACCCCTCTAGAGCCAATCTACAAAGGCAATATCGGCGACAGAGACACTTTTAGACTGCAGGGAACAACCTTTGATCTGCTGGAAGCACAGCTCGCCAAAAACGACTGGGCGGGGTGGCGAATTTTAATGAGACAGAGAGGAGACGAATGGCTGAGGATCAGCCCAAAAACAAAAGGCGGGTCCAAATCTTTCGCCAACCCTACAGGCACATACATTAACCTTCCAAATGGCCAGCCTGGCATGGTCTTTACCTTGTTTCTCCCCAGCCAAGGTGCAGCGCCAGGAGAGGCAGGCACCCTCATCTATGCTCAACCTCTCCCGACTTAGCCTCTCCACCCGAGCACGGCCAGTCTTTACAGCTTCCACGGCAGCAGAGGACCAACCAATCTGCGCCATACCGCGTAGCCCTTATCATTCATATGCAGCTGATCTGAAACAAAAAATTCAGGCCTTGGTCCACCTTGAGCATCAACCATGTAGGGATAAGCATCAATATAGATCAGGCCTTCTGTGGCAAAACAATAATCTCTAACCATTTGGTTGGCCTTATTAATTTCCTGCAGCATAGACCAGCGGGAAGGCGCCGGAGTGATAGAGAGAAAAGCCACCTTAACCTTAGGAAGATCGGTGCGAACAGTCTGGACAAAGGTGCGGAAATCATCGGATACCCTTGCTGCTGTCTTGTTTGAAGCAATATCGTTTGTTCCAGCGAAAAAGACGATCATCTTGGGCTGGTAAGGAAGAACGATGCGCGGAATGTAGCGGATAGAGTCACTAATCTGGCTCCCTCCGAATCCTCGATTGATGACAGGCTGGCCAGGGAAATCTTTATCCAAAGTCTTCCAAAGCCTAATAGAAGAGCTGCCGATGAAAAGGATGCCGCCCTTCTTTGGCATCTTCACCTTATCCTGCGCTTCAAACGCCTTGATCTCATCCTCAAAGGGCAGCTTTTCCTGCGCTGCCGTGACCCCTAGCGATGGAAGCGAGCAGAGAAGTGCGGCCATTGCCATGAGGCGGGCAGAAGAGCAAAACTTCATAAGCGTAGGTTTACCCCTAAATGCCGCCCTATGACGCAGCCCCACAACGACTCCTGCTCTGGCTCTATCAGCGGCTCTGGTAACCTGCCCTTAAGCAAAATGGAATGCAGCGGTACAGAGAAAGCAGCGATAGTGGTGCAGCAAAAGAAAATTACAGCCTTGATAGAAAAAGCTGAAAAAGAAGGCACCCTAGAAAGCCTGCAGGAAGCCCTGCACCTCTGCCTGCAGCTCATCCCAGAAATTAACCAGGCAGATGACCCAACTTTTTGGGCTGAACACAGAGCAGGCACAGCCAACGTGGCCGAGCTGCTAGGCAGGCGAACTCAGCAGGTTCGCTACCTAACCCTGGCCCATACAGAATATGAATCTGCCTTGACAGTTTTTACACAAGAAGATTTTCCAAAAAGATGGTCTGTTCTGCGGCATTCTATATCATATCTTCTGCTGCAGAAAACTATGATTTCTCAGAAGATAGAAGATGCAGAAGCTTCGGTTAATTTTGCTAGAAATACTCTTGAATCCAAGCCATCTCCAGCATCAGAAGATTACCTTGCTCTCTCTTCAGCCTTATCGATTAGATACACATTAAGCGAGAGCATTCAAGACGCCAAGGAAGCCGCAGAAGTGCTGGACAATGTTAATGATAACAGCGAAGAGTATTCGATGTTGTTGCTCAAATCTGCCATGTGGCTGCAGGCAGCCAAGGCCTTACAGAACCTAGATGCTGCTAAAAAAAGCTTGATGTATGCTTCTGACGCTCAGGCTGCCATGAGCAAAAAAGAAGGCGCCCTGCCACTTATGGCGCAGCCAGCTGTTGATATGGCACAAGCATTGATTGAAAAGTTAAAAACTAATAAAGCTTAACAGCCAGTTTAGCTGAGCGCCAATGCACAAAGGAGCTTTATGTTTTCCCAAGTAGAATCGCCGTTGACTCCATAGCTGACTTCCATCATTCGACTGTATAAAAATTGATCTAAAACATGAAGCGCTGATCGACGACGAAGATCGGAATCGGCGCCATAAGCATCCCAAACTACTGGAAGATGTTGAGCAGGAATAAAACGAAGATCGGCAGCAGGATCACCCCATCCTGCATCTCCCCAATCAATTATCGCGGTTAAATCGCCATCTAGAACCAATATGTTTTCCGGGTGCAGATCCTGATGACAAAACATAAAACCAAAGAAGTCTGGACCATCAAGCGATTCGGCTAATCCGCCTGCTTCATAAGCCAAAAAACTGTTGGCGGGGTGAAGGCATTTATCACGAATATTATCTGTCCTCACCACCCAAGCTGGATCAAGATAATTATCAGAATCGTTGACTACCATAACCATTTGGTGCAGAAGCCGAATTTCCTGGGCCAGCCTTGTATAAAACCTCTCCGGGTTAGTCAACAGAGGTGAACGACCCAAGGGTATGCCTGCCGCTCGACGAAAAACACTATAGGCTGTAGAAGCCAGCTCATCATCTGAGCTAAATGCTAATGGCTCCGGTGTTAAAACACCCGCTTTCCACACAGCTGGAGCAGCTATGGATTCAGTGAAATGGTCTTCTCTTAGCTCAGGATCTTTATTGATTCGGACAACATAGCTGTCATTCATCCAAACCTCATTAGCGATGCCTTCAAATTCCGAACGCTTGAGAGGTCCCCCAGCCAGCCCGAACTTGGCAAGAACTGCTGACGCCAAAGCCTTTGATTCAAGCTGAACCATTGGGGTTAAATTGTGCAGCAAGCTGATGAAGTACGAGGGCATCTTCCCTAAGCTGATCTGGTGAATCATCCCGAACAAACTCCAGCATCAGAGGATGGCGGCCCGGCGGAGCAAGTGATAGAAAGTGCTGCCAATCTTTAAGGCCTTCACTCAGAGGCCGTCGATCTACTTCGCCCTGCTGGGTGACCCAGTGAAAAACATGAAAACCGCTAATATAAGGTGACAGCAGCCTTATAAATTCCAAGTTTTCCTCAGGATTTAGGTAGGGCGAGGGCTGCCAGTGAGCTGACACCCTCTTCTCTAAAACGGATAAGAGCCGCTGAGCTGAGTGGGGATGATCAGTCAGTGTATTAGGGTGGATTTCAAGCGTCAATTCAATCCCATGCTCTGCCGCCTGATCTGCTGCAGATAATATGCGATCCCTAATATCTGACCATTCAAGGTCACTTGTTCTTTCAGATGATTTAGCTCCTGCCCATATGCGAATTTTATGGGTTCCCAATGCGATAGCTGACTGAAGAACTGGATCAAATGAGACAGCCTCTTCCGCCCTCCAATAAGACCCATAACATGATGTTTCGAGGCCAGCATTTGACATTAACACTTTAACTTCTTTAGCCCTCTGTACATCACCAGACGGCACATGAATATCACCCCCCCATTCAATAAGCTTCAAATTACTTTTTCTGCACAGGCTAATAATGTTTTCTGGGCTCAGTCTGCGGAAAGTGATAGACACAAGACCAGGCTGAAATTCCTTCACTTTCCACCTAATCCAGAAACAGCGATGCCCTTTACAAAGAATCTCTGAGCGACAAGGAAAAGCAGAAAAGTCGGGGCTAAGTGAATAAGCGATGCCGCCATTAACTGTCCTAAGTTGGTGCCAAACGAATCCTGAAAAAGCCGCAAACCGATTGAAACTGTATAGTTTTCCGGCGAGTTAAGGTAGATCAGTGGCCCATCAAAGCTGTCCCAGTTTCCGATAAAGCTGAAGATCGCGACAGTTGCCAAGGCGGGCTGGCTAAGAGGCAGAATAAGACTGGACCAAATTTTTAACGGAGTGGCTCCATCTATCACCATGGCTTCATCCAGCTCACGAGGAATCGTTAAGAAGAATTGTCTCAAAAGAAAAACGTTGAAAGCTCCTCCACCTAAAAATGCCGGAAGAGTTAATGGCACAAAAGTATCGATGGCACCAAAGAATCGCCAAATCATAAAGACAGGCACCATGGTCACCTGCCCTGGCAGCATCATAGTGGCGAGCAGAACCATAAACAGCCACTTTTTGCCTGGAAACTCGAATCGTGAGAAAGCAAAGGCAACAAGTGATGCCGAAAGCAGCGTTCCAGTTGTGGCTATAACAGTGACAAAAACTGTATTCCAGACGAAATCTGAAAATGGCAGAGCCACCCATGCACTGGCAAAGTTATCAAATGTAGGATTCTGAGGAATAAGACGCTCTGGATGCGACGCCACCTCTTCCTGGGATTTTAGCGCTGTGGCAAATGTCCAAATCAGCGGAATCATGAAGGCGATAGAGCCTAAAATCAAAGCAAAATAAATAAAAAACTGCTTTACCGCCTCCAGCTTTTTGTTTGACTTCACGCTTTGTCACCCTCATAATGCACCCATCTCTTGCTCATAGCGAACTGAATCGCAGTAATAGCTAACAGAAGAGCAAAGAGAACCCAAGCCATGGCGCTGGCCTTACCGATCTTAAAGTACTCAAAGGCATTTCTAAACAAGTTAAGCGCATAAAACAGAGAGGCATTGTTCGGCCCGCCACCTGTCATAACATAAGCCTGGGTGAAATATTGAAAAGTGCCAATGATTCCTAAAACAACATTAAAGAAAACAACAGGTGAAAGAAGAGGCAATGTTACATGGCGAAAGACCATTGCCGGGCTGGCGCCATCCAGCATAGCCGCCTCTTTATAGGAGTCTGGTATCCCTTGAAGGCCAGCGAGAAAGATCACCATTCTGCCTCCCCCAATCCCCCACAAAGACATGATAATGAAGCCAGGCAGAGTCCATTTTTCGTCCTGCAGCCACTGAGGGCCAACGAATCCAAACACACCTAAAATCTGATTAAGCAGGCCATTATCAGAATTAAAAAGCCACTGCCAAAGAACAGCAGTCGCTACTGCCGGAACAAGGGAAGGCAGATAAAATAAGGTCCTAAACAAAGGAATCCCTTTCACCTTGGTGTTTAGCAGCATTGCTAAGCCAAGCGAACCCATTATTCCTAAAGGAACAGATACCAGTGCATAGAGAATGGTGACCTTAAGAGACTTCCAAAACAAAGGATCTTCTGTAAACAGCCTTCTATAATTTTCAAATCCTACATATTCAAGTTCAACAAAGTCACCCTTATGAAACGAAAGCCAAAAGCTTGTTATCATAGGTCCAGCAGTTAATGCCAGAAAGCCGACAATCCACGGAAGCAGTAAAAGATAAGCCCACAAGACATGCTGCTGCTTCATGCCAAGTTTTTTAATCATTAAAACCCTGGCTCCTCTGAAAGCACCTTGTTCACTTTCTCATGGGCTCGCTTCAATACAATTTCTGCTGATTTCTCTCGGCCAGACATCAAGTTATCCAGCTCAGAACTCAAGGCCTGCAGCCATTCGTTCCATCTCTCATTTATGGGCAGTGGTCGGCCAGATTCGACAGCATCTACAAAAGCCCTTGGGTTGCGGGGAGATTCATCTGACTTCAAAAATGTCTCAGATTCAGCAACATCTATTCGTGTTGGAAAACAGCGTCGAATAACCGCGTATAACTCGGTTTCAGTTTCAAAAGAAGTGAGATATCTAATAAATCGCCAAGCAGCTTCTGGGTGACGACTGTTCTTGGCAGCCACAAGCTGGTTGCCCTTTAGTATCGTAGACCCCTTATGGCTGGCGCTTGGCATTGGCACCAAATCCCACTCAAAATCTTTTATCAGGCTCCTAAATCTGGGGGTCATTCCCATCCAGTTCATCGTCATTCCCAGCTTGCCGCTTTCAAATGTAAAGGCTGCATTTGCGCCTTGGGCAGGAGTGGCCGATACTTTATCCTTCCATACAAGATCTGCCAAAAACTGATATGCTTTAGCTGTTCCAGGTGAGTTCAGGCGGCTCTCTGTAAAATCTTCGTTCAGCAGCTCACCCCCATGCGCCCAAACAACGGGGGAAGTCATAGGGAAGGGAGGAATATCTGTGCCAAAAATTTGAGGACGTCCATTCTTAAACTTGGTTATCGCCTTGGCATTCTCTTTATATTTTTCCCAGGTCCAAGTCCCTTTTTTGTAGCTTTCATAGGGGTCTTCCAAACCAGCTTCTTTATATAGTTTCTTGTTATAGTAAATAATTATCCCACCAAATAAGGCATTCATGCCATAAAGCCGACCATCAACGGTCCCTTCTTCTATAGTCACCGGATAGTAGTCACTTTTGTTGAAAGTAGGGTCGCTTTCGGCATAAGGTGTCAGATCTACAAAGTAGCCTTTTTTCTGCATTGCCGGAAAAGCATAGTGGTCTACTCTCAGCACATCAGGAGCAGTGCCAGAGACCAGCATGGTTGTCATTTTTTGGCCATAGCTGCTGCCAGGAACCGTGAAAAGCTTTACATAAAGGTCTGGGTTTTTGGCATTAAAATCCGCCACCATGCCGCGTTCAACTTCCAGCTGTTCGGGGTTGCCCCACGCCATGTATCTTAGACATGTTTTGCCGCTAGGGCAGGCAGTGGCCCGGCTGCAGCCACTGGCCACAACTGCCAGCAGGGCAGCAGGCAAAATGCCGATCCAGATTCCACCCTGAACTTTCATGATTGGCACTAGAGATCATCTTGGCTCATTTGTCGTATGTTTGGCGAGAGATCGACCGGTTATCAGACTCAAATAGCGGCTATTCTAAGAAATGGCCATCACCTCACCCGGTTCTGGAAAGGTTAAGGCTCTGCTTTTGGGTGATCCACAGCATATTGCCGCCGTTTATGGACCAGTCCAAATGCAGAGGCTGGCAAGTCTGGCCGCCCTGCCGCCCAAGCCAGTCACCCATGCCCAGCTTGCAGCCCACATAGCAGAATATGGAAGCCCCGAGGTTCTGCTCAGCACATGGGGAATGCCCCTGCTGACAGAAGCTGAACTGGACCTTATGCCAAACCTCAAGCTGGTTCTTTACGCCGCCGGAGACGTCCGGAGTTTTGCCGAACCTCTTGTCAAGCGCGGCATCCCTTTGGTCAGCGCATGGCGTGCCAACGCTGTGCCTGTGGCCGAATTCACCTTGGCTCAAATTCTGCTTTCGGCCAAAGGCTGGTTCAAAAACTCATCTGACTACAGGCGGAATAAAAGCAGAGAAGGCGCATTTGTCGGCCCGGGATGCAGGGGTGTCACGGTCGCCCTTATAGGAACAGGAGCCATTGCCAAGCTTGTCATCAGCCACCTTAAAAACTTCGATTTCAAAATTCTTGCTGTCGATCCTTATCTCTCTGATAATGATGCCACTGAGTTAGGAGTCACCAAAACGGACTTAAAAAATGCCTTCACTCAGGCTCATATCGTTTCCAACCACGCCCCCAACAACGCATCAACCAAAGGCATGATCGGAGGCAGTGAGTGGCTGTCTATGCCCTTAGGAGGAACCTTTATCAACACTGGCCGTGGACAGACCCTAAGAAACGATGAGTTCTTCGATGCCTTTAGTCAAAGGCCAGATCTAACCGCTCTGTTGGATGTCACATACCCCGAGCCGCTCCCGGCAGATTCCCCTCTCTGGAGCCTGCCCAACGTTCACATCAGCACTCATATCGCTGGCGCAATCGGCCAGGAAGTCTGGCGGATGTCTGATCTGGTGCTGGACGAGCTGGAATGCTGGCTGGAGGGCAAGCCTTTTAACCATTTGGTTGAACCAGGCGCAATGCTGCCTTAGCCAAAACCTAGTCCGTCCGCCAAGCCTGGCATAGGCGTAAAATCAGTAAAAAGCAAGATGATTCTTATATCCACTACTCACAGGCCAGCCACCGATCTTGGCTACCTGCTGCACAAGCATCCAGATAGAATTCATTCCACCAGCCTGACTTTCGGTGCGGCCCATGTTGTTTATCCAGAAGTCAGTGAAGAAAAGGCGTCTGCGGCACTCTTGGTAGAAATCGATCCTATCCGCCTTGTACGCGGCAAGGGCAGAGACAGCGGCACTCTTGACCAATATGTCAACGATAGACCCTATGTGGCTTCCAGTTTTCTCAGCGTTGCCTTGGGACAAGTCTTCAGCACTGCCATGTCTGGCCGCAGTAAAGATCGTCAGGATCTCGCCGAAACCCCCATACCGCTCGAAATCAAAATTCCGGTTCTCCCCTGCCGCCGAGGGGCCGAGTGGATTGCCAGTCTGTTTGAACCTTTAGGCTGGAAAGTTGAAGCTGCTGTGCTGCCCCTTGACCCCCAGTTTGATGAGTGGGGAGACAGCCGATATTACGATGCCACCTTTACCAGCACCCAGCTGATTAAAGATGCCCTGAGGCATTTTTACGTTCTGCTCCCCGTGCTGGATCTAAGAAAGCACTACTACATGGACCCTTCCGAGGTTGACAAGCTGATGGCCAAGGGTGAAGGATGGCTTGCCAAGCATCCGGAAAGAGAAGCCATTGTCAAAGCCTCGCTCGGCCGCAAACCCTCGCTGGTGCGCGAAGCATTTGCCCAGCTTGCAGCCACGGACGAAGCCCTTTTGGCCGAAGCTGGAGTCGGACCAGAAGCTGAAGAAGCCGAGCTGCTGGAACCATCTGCAGCCCAAGCTCACCAAACAAGCCTTCATCAGCAGAGGCACGACAGAATTGTAGAACTTGTCCGAGAACTTAAGGCTAAGAGCGTTATTGATCTTGGCTGCGGAGAGGGAACCCTTATTAGAAGGCTTATGCCGATTCAGGGTCTGCAGAAGATCACAGGAATGGATGTGAGCTACTACGACGTTGAAAAAGCGATCCGGCGCCTAAAACTAGAAGATGCAGGACCTGCTTTAAAAGATAGAGTGGAGATCTTTCACAGCAGCCTTATGTACAAGGATGACAGGCTGACTGGCTTTGATGTGGCGGCAGTGGTGGAGGTGATTGAACACCTCGATCCTCCCCGTCTTGCATCGTTTGAAAAGGTTGTTTTCAGCCAGGCACGCCCTCAAACTGTCATTGTTACAACTCCTAACCGGGAGTACAACGTTCTTTATGACCTGGAAGAGCTTCGACATTCCGACCACAGGTTCGAATGGACTCGGGCAGAATTCGCTGCCTGGGCTGAAGAAATCGCTGAAAAATATGGCTATTCGGTGAGATTTGAAGGCATTGGTGAAGCGGATGAAAAGCATGGTTCACCCAGCCAGATGGGGGTATTCACACGATGACAATCAACATTCCTGAATTCGCTATGGTGACCATTATCGGCCCCAGCGGATCAGGAAAATCCACCTTCTGCCGAAAGCATTTTCTGCCCACACAGGTGCTCAGCAGCGACACCTTCCGCGGCCTGGTGATGGATGATGAAGACAGCCTAGACGCCACAACTCCCGCCTTTGAAGCTCTGCACTTTATGCTGGCTAAAAGGCTGGAACTTGGCAGGCTGACAGTTGTCGATGCCACCAACGTTCAATCGGGGTCCAGAGCCAGCCTTCTGCAGATAGCATCCAAATGGCACGCGCTCAAAGTAGCCATCATCCTCGATATCCCAGAGGAAGTCTGCCAAGAACGCAACAAGCTGCGGCCCAATAGACAGTTCGGCCCTCACGTTGTCAGAAACCAAACCAGAGATCTGCGCCGATCATTTGGCCAGTTGAAAAAAGAAGGCTGGCATAAGTGGTACGTCATCTCACCTGACGAAATCGACTCGGTCGAAGTGGTGACAGAAAGAATCTGGAGCCGCAGGCCAGAAGAAACTGGGCCCTTCGATATCATCGGCGACGTTCATGGCTGCTTGGAAGAACTGAAGCTGCTGCTTGCAAAGCTGGGCTGGAACCTAGAACCAGAACTCAGTCACCCAGAAAACAGGAAGCTCGTTTTTGTTGGCGACCTCGTTGATAGAGGGCCAGATTCCGTTGGGGTGCTTAAGCTTGTCATGAAGGCAGTGCAGGATGGCAGAGCCATCTGTGTGCCTGGCAACCACGATTCCAAACTGGCACGAGCCCTAAAAGGAGTAGATGTTTCTCTTGGCCATGGATTAAGGGAAACACTTGCTCAGCTGAATGAAGAATCGGAAGAGTTCAGGAAAGAAGTCCAAAGCTTCATCGAGGGCTTGGTCAGCCATGCCGTCATGGATGAAGGAAAGCTCTGCGTGGCCCACGCCGGACTCAGAGAAGAAATGCAGGGCAGAGGTTCAAAAGCCGTGCGAGATTTTGCCCTCTACGGAGAAACAACAGGCGAAATAGATGAATTTGGCCTGCCAGTAAGATACGAATGGGCTAAAAGCTATCGAGGCCGAACAATGGTGGTCTATGGCCACACACCCGTCCCAGAGCCAGAGTGGATCAACGGAACTATTGATATTGATACTGGCTGCTGCTTTGGCGGTTCATTGACTGCTCTTCGATATCCAGAAAGAGAGCTGGTGAGCGTTGCGGCTCTCGCAACTTACGCTGAACCGGCCCGACCCATTGGCTGGAAAGCCGATGCCGTCTTGAGCTCCGAAAGAGATGATCTGCTAGATATCAAGGATGTGCTGGGCAGAAGGCACATTCAAACTCGTCTGGCCAGACGGGTTTCGATCAGGGAAGAAAACGCCATCGCCGCCCTGGAGGTTATGTCCCGGTTTGCCGCCGACCCAAGGTGGCTTATCCACCTGCCTCCCACCATGTCGCCCAGCCGGACTTCGACTAAAGAAGGCTATTTAGAACACCCCTACGAGGCTTTGGATTACTACCGAAAGGCAGGAATCAAACAGGCCGTCTGCCAGGAAAAGCACATGGGTTCACGGGCTTTGGCAGTCATCTGTCGAGATGAGGAAACTGCGGGCAAAAGGTTTGGCGTGCCGCCTGGAGAGCAGGGAGCGATTTTAACTAGAACCGGTCGAAGGTTTTTTGATGATCTATCCCTTGAACAGCAGATCGTTCAGCGCCTTGCTGCAGCAGCTGAAAAATCTGAACTCTTTGCTGAACTGGAATCTAACTGGATTCTGCTTGATCTTGAGCTTATGCCCTGGTCTGCTAAAGCCATTGGCCTGCTAAAAGAGCAGTACGCGCCAGTCGGAGCCGCTTCTGCAGCTATGGCTGACTTTTGGCAGATGTCCGCCCGAGGAGCGGAAAAGCGGGGTGTAGAAAACGCCGATCAGTTAGTGGAAGCAGCTGATGCTTTTCATGATTCCGCCGCCAAATTCAGGGATGCCTACCGCCGTTACTGCTGGAATGTGAAGAGCCTGGAAGACTATGTCCTTGCGCCTTTTCATCTGCTCGCCAGCGAAAGCAGAGTTCATGCAGATAAGAACCATATTTGGCACATGGAAACTCTGGCGAAGCTCTGCGATGCCGACCCGGCACTGCTTAAAAAGACTCCCTGGCACTTGGTGAACTTGGATTCGGAAGAAGAAGTTGAATCTGTAACCAAATGGTGGGAGGACCTCACCACAAGCGGAGGAGAAGGAATGGTGGTTAAACCCCTGGACTTCATTGCTCATGGTGAAGAAGGAATTCTGCAGCCAGCGGTCAAGTGCCGAGGCAGGGAATATCTTCGCATCATCTACGGACCAGAATACTTGTCAGAAGAAAATCTCAACGAGCTTCGCCGACGAGGGTTGGGCAGAAAAAGAGGCTTGGCAATAAGAGAGTTTGGCTTGGGAATTGAATCTCTTGAAAGGTTTGTTCGAGGCGATGGACTCAGGGCCGTTCATGAGTGCGTTTTCGGAATCTTGGCGTTGGAGAGTGAACCAGTCGACCCGAGGCTTTAGTAAAGAAGCCTGAAATATGTAAGCCCGAGAAAATCCAGGCATCATTTGATTCCTGCCATAGTTTCTCGGGCTTCTTCGCAGCAGCTGCCTGCTTTCCTCTGCTTCCTCTTGGCAGAAAGCAGCTTCCGCAGCAGAAAGATCTGCTAAAGAGCCGAACAAGCTTTGATTCCAAGCCCAGCTGACCCAAACAGACTTTTTTTGTGTGATGAGACCAGCACCCGCCTGCCGATGATAAGTTCAGGCACAATATAGAGAACCCCTCATGTCCCGAATTCCTATCACGGTCGCACACGGAGACGGCATTGGTCCAGAAATCATGGCCGCCACACTTCAGATTCTTGAAGCTTCAGGGGCGCCCCTAGACTTCGAGACCATCGAAATCGGCAAGAAAGTCTATGAGAGGGGCTTTTCAAGCGGCATTGAGCCCTCCAGCTGGGAATCTTTGAGAAGAACCCAAGTCTTTCTAAAATCACCCATTACAACACCTCAGGGCGGAGGCTACAAAAGCCTCAACGTCACCATAAGAAAGACACTTGGCCTTTTTGCCAACGTCCGCCCCTGTGTCAGCTATCACCCCTATGTTGACACTCACCACCCCAGCATGAACGTGGTGATCGTAAGAGAAAACGAAGAAGATTTATACGCAGGAATTGAGCACAGGCAGACCACCGACGTTTACCAGAGCATCAAAATCATCACTCGCCCCGGCAGTGAAAAAATCATCCGCTATGCCTTTGAGTACGCTCGGAAAAACAGGCGCCGCAAGGTGACCTGCTTCAGCAAAGACAACATCATGAAGCTGACCGACGGTTTGTTTCACAAGGTTTTTGATGAAATTGGCGCCGAGTACCCTGATATTGAAAAAGAGCACTACATCATCGATATCGGATCAGCAAGGCTTGCCGATAGGCCAGAGATTTTTGATGTCATCGTGACTTCAAACCTCTACGGCGACATTATCAGCGACATTGCCGCCGAAATCACCGGCTCGGTCGGACTTGGAGGCAGCGCCAATATTGGCCGTCAATGCGCTATGTTCGAAGCCATCCACGGCAGCGCGCCCGATATTGCCGGCAAAGGAATCGCCAACCCTTCTGGGCTGATTCTCGGCGCGGTCATGATGCTGGTTCATATAGGACTGCCAGACCACGCCCAAAAAATTCACAACGCATGGCTGAAAACCATTGAAGATGGAATTCACACTGGCGATATTTCCACCCAGTATCTGACTAAAGAAACAGTTGGAACAGAAGCCTTTGCCCAGGCAGTGATTGCCCGATTGGGTCAAAACCCTCTGCGAATGGCTCCGGTCCATTACGACTTAACCGATACAGAAGGAATCAAAATTCCTGAATACTCCAGACCAATCCAAACCAAGGCTACGGTAGGAGTTGACGTCTTTATAGACAATACAGCCATTTCTCCTGACGAGTTGGCTGCCCTGCTGAAGGCCGCCGAACTGCCTGAGATTGAGCTTTTGATGATCACCAATCGAGGCGTTAAGGTCTGGCCCGATGGCTTCCCTGAAACCTTTTTATCTGACCACTACCGAACCAGATTTATGGGCAGGAATGGCAGAGAGATCAGCTTGAGAGATGTGGTTGCCCTCCAGTCCAGCATCCTGGATCAAGGTCTTGATATTATCAAAACTGAAAATCTCTGTACCTTTGATGGAGAGGCTGGCTACAGCCTTGGACAAGGCCAATAAGGCGCATGGTCTAAAGCATTTCGGCGCATCGAAAATACTCGATGCGCCGAAAACTCAACTCATCCTTCTACTTTTTGGCGCTGCCCAAGGTGTAAAGGTAGGCAAGAAGCATGTGCTTGCCCTTCATGCTCTGCTGAGGCGTGAACTCATTGTTTGAGTAGCAGTAAGGCGCCCGCCACAAAGCCTCGCCTTGGGGCCACTGATTCCAATCGGGATAACCCTTGCTGGCATAGTAGCGCGGGTCGGCCATAAAGCCGCTTCCCCAGTTTTCTGAGTTCATGTAAGGTGTGTGGCCAGGATGAACTTCCGGAAAGCCATCGTTTTGGCCTGACGTGTAGATGCGGTCGGGCCGACGGCTGCCAATGCCTGTCATCTGAGACATGTTCATAGGGTTTCGGCCAAGCCCCCAGTCAGCTTCTAGTATCAGAGCCTTAAGAATTCTCTGCTTCATGGCCGGGTCTGTGCTGAAGTTGTGGGCCACCACAGCCTTCTGAACCTCTTGAATAGCTTGGAACCACCCAAAGGCTGAATCGGCAGACCTTCTTGACGGCAGAGTTTCTGAAGGAACGATATTCTTTTTCAGTGCTTCCTGCAGCACTGAAGCTTTCATATTGCTGACTAATCCTCCATGGCGAACAGCACGCCACTTATACTTTTCTGTGCTGAGGTAAACGGCAGTTCCCCAAAGCTGATTGTATTCATCTAAAACCTCAGTATCACTTGAGGCGTTCTTTACAACAGATTCTGCCGCCACTATATCCTCAAATCTCTTTTCTCCTGTCACATTGTAAAGACAGGCGGCAGCCAGCTGCTTAAGATCCCTTCCTCGAATCTTGCCATTGCCAACATGGTAGTTTTCATCAAGGTCCAGCTCATTAGCCGTCTTCCACGCGGAGAGTGCGGCATCCCTATACTTCCTCATCAAGTCGGGCTTCTTGGCGATTCTAAAAGCATCGGCCAGCATGGCAGAGTTGGCCGCGTTCGACCATGCCATCCAAGGCCTAGCCGCACCCTGATACATCACCTTATGGTCATTGCTGGGGTTGTTAAGACCAGTAGCGTAGCCTCCCTTGGTGTCGCGCAGCCTCAGCCAAAAGTCAACTTCGTTCTGGGCTTCATCAATAATGTCTGGAATCCCATTTCCACTCTCTAGAATTCCCAGGCTGTCTTCACCCCCTTTGCCATTTGTGATGATATAAGGCAGAAGGATGTCCCAAATAATCGACTGGTGCCCCAGGTGCCTGTCCCAATCGAGAGCATCTGAATGGCCGCCGTAGGCATTAGGATTGGTCGGCCTGCCTGGCTCCATATACTTCGACCAGTCCTTTACATCCCACTGATCGCCCTGCCCCTTCTTCCAATCAGGATGCCAGGGCGAGTAGGTTGTCAGATAGACGGTAAACCCTTGAGGGTCCTTGCCCGGAATAAAGCGAGGCTGGCGAGGAGTCGGCTTCATTGTCATTGGCTCGCCAATCCTCATGTAGTAAAAGCCTCTTGTCGATGTCTTAAAGGGCTCGTAGTAAAGGTCTGGCTTCAGCTCAAACTCTGGGCTGGCTCCCACTCCTTCAACAGCTAATCTATAGGTGCCAGTGCCTGTAAACTTATCAAAATCAGCCGTCCACACATCAGACCGTGTCAGATTCCAGTTTCCGTAATCCTGAGCGCTTTTCTTCCAAAAAGCAACCCTGCCAGTTTCGACTGCGGCCCCCGTCTTGGCATTGACTAGATAAACTTTTCTGCCGACATAGGCCGAATAATCTCTTGCCCCTCCATCACCCATCCAGAGGTAAAGGTCAGCAGCCTTGCTGGCTGTCTGAGTGTTTTGATAGCCGACAAGATTAACATGAACCGCTTCGGAGAGATTCTTGTAATAGTCGTACGTGATGCTTGTTTCTTTTGAATCAGACTGAGTTGCCCCGCTGATGGCGATCTTGTAGCTTTTTTTCTGCTGCAGCTTTTTAGGGAGCTTAAGGTAAATGGTGTGCTCGTATGTCAAATCAGGATCAGGCCACTTCCAGGCTGTGCCGCTGACCTTGGTCTTTCTGTAAACCTTTGCCGGGACGACAGGCAGCGCATATCCGGCATCATCAGACGAAATTAGGCTATAGGATGCGTTCTGCACAGCAGCAGCAAGGTCCAGAGGCGTGCCAAAAACCTCAATTCGGTCGCTGCTCCTCGATTCATGACCTTGGTTGGCTCCAGGCGCAGAAGCATCTTCATCATGATGCACCCAGGCATCCTGAAACCGAAGCATGATGTGCTCATCATCCAACGTTTGAACTTCCACAAGTTTGGAAGCGTAGGCAGGAACTGACGCCAAAGTCAGGACTCCGGCAATCGCGGCAATGCGGTTGAAACGGATCATCACAAAAAACCCTTAACCTGAAACACGCCTGAAGACTCTGCATGGTTCTAGTGCAGCGAGATTGTATTGGACCCTGCAGAAGCGCCGCACAAACAGCCTCAGCAATAAATCAAGCTTGGTCCTTCACGGCATGGCCTGCAAAACAGTGCTAGCCATCCTTTAATCCACTTGAAGCGAGGCTCTGAACGATCTGCTTTTGGAAAAAGAAGAAGAGGATCAGTACAGGAAGAATCGAAATCATTGCTCCTGCCATCTGCATATTGTCTCGACCAGGGAACCTGCCTTGAAGCATTGCCACAATGAGCGGAAGGGTGAACTTTTTCTCATCAAGAAGGATCACCAAGGGACCAACAAAACTGTTCCAGGAACCCAAAAAAGTGAGGATGCCTAGCGTTGCAAGAAGCGGTTTTGTCAGGGGAAAGATGACAGAACCAAAGATGCGGGTTTCTTTTGCGCCATCCAGCTTAGCTGACTCAATCAAGCTGTCAGGAATACGCTCTATAAACTGGCGAGCTAGAAAGACCCCAAACGCTCCTGCCAGGCCAGGAATGATAAGTGGCTGCCAGGAATCCAGCCAGCCAAAATCTCGAAGAAGCAGAAATCCTGGCACCAAAAGAACTGACCCAGGAATCATCATGGTAGCCAATAAAGCCATGAAGATAATGTTCTTTCCAGGAAACGTGTGTTTGGCAAAAGCATAGCCAGCCAAAGTACAGAAAAACATTGCACCCAATGTGGTGAAAACCGCCACAATAAAGCTGTTAAAAGTGGCACGAATAATCAGGCCAGCATCAAACAGCTCCTTAAAATTCGCCAAGGTTGGCTGCTCAACAATTAAAGAAACCGTTGGTTTTGAAACCTCTGCCGCTGGTTTTAGAGAAGTCACAATCATCAAGTAAAAAGGAATGGCGAGAAGAATCGCCCCTACTGTGAGAATGGCGTATACGGCTAGAACTTCTGATTTTCGACGCTTCACGCTGCCCCCTTTCTTCCGTAAAATCGAAACTGAATGATAGTGAGAACCAATATCATGATAAACAGCAGATAAGCGTAGGCGGCGCTTCTTCCCATCTCAAATGTTTCAAATCCTGTGTGATAAATGAGCGGCACGAGAGTTAAGGCTGAATCATTAGGTCCGAATCTAGCCCCGGCATCTCCGCTTTTTCCCGCTAACACATATATGGTTTCAAAAACCTGAAAGGCTCCCATCACCCCAAGCACAGATACAAAAAATATCTGTGGCCTCAAGCCAGGAACTGCTATTTTCATAAACTTTTTAGAAGAGGAGGCGCCATCAAGCGAGGCTGCCTCGAACAGCTGCTCGGGAATCTGCTGCAGCCCGGCTAAGAAAACCAGAATCGAAAAAGCGAGTCCATGCCAGACAGCTAAAACTATTACACACTGAAGAAACGTGTATTCACTGGTCAAAAAAGGAACAGGGTCCTTCACCAAGCCAAGACCCAACAGCATGGCGTTCAGCCAGCCCTGTCTGCCCCCCAAAAACAGCTGAGTAAAAATAAGAGCGATTGAAACCACACTCGTAACCAGAGGTGAAAAGTATAAAAATCTCCAGAACTTTTCTGCCTTCAGCTTTTGGTTAAGCAGATAGGCAAACACCAGTGAAATCAAAACTGAAATCGGCAGGGTTCCCACTGCATAAACCAATGTGTGCTTTAAGCTCTTTGCAAAATCTTCAGATGGCAGAGCTTCAGCATAATTTTTAACCCCTACCCATCGCGCCGTAGAAAGCGGGAGAACAGGGTGATAATCGCTGAAAGAAAGATAGAGGGCCGTGACGGCAGGAATAAATACAAAGATCGCGGCCAAAACAACCGGGACAGCAACAAAAAAATAAGAAGCCAAATGGGGCCTTGTTTTCTTATTCAAAAGAATAAAGGCGATAATTCCCGCAAAAACTAAGCCAAAAACCCATTTAACAAAATCTAGAACACTAGCCTGTTTTTCGTATTTAGAAAGGTCGGCTATTATCGATCCGTACTTCTCTTCATAACGAAGACTTTCTTCCTGCAAAGACTCGACTGCTTTCGGTTGAATCTTTGCATATTCAGTCTTCAGCTTTGCGGCCACATCTTGAGTCAGTTTTCTTTCTTCAGTTCTATATTCCCCGGCCCCCATGCGCTGTATAAACACAGAACGACTGAGCTTCTTTTTTGCCGCATAAGAATCAATTTCAAATCGAATATAGCTGCCCATTTGGTCAAGCAGATTCGCTTCCATCCTTCCTACTTCAGATGATCCAAAAAGTGCAGGAACAGTCTTAAAGTGAGGCAGCATCTGCCTTATCACATCCGGCAGGTTTGCCATAGGGGCCAGGTTCTTCTGTTTAAAAAGATCAGCATTCTCCTGAGCCCAAATCTCCTTCATCGGCGGAATTGTCAGGGTAGATTCCTCACCGCGATCAGCTCGATCCAAAACTATTTCCTTCTGAACATCCAGGCGATGAAGATACATAAGCCACTCCATCGCTTCTCGCTTCATTGTCGACTGGCGAAAAATGGTGTAGGCCGTGCCTCCCATAACATGAGATGGCTGCCCTTCATCAGCCTTGGGCCAGGGTGCGGCAGCCCACCTTCCATTCAGCTCTGGGGCCGACTGCACAATATTTCCGGCAAAAGCATGAATATCAATCATCAAAGGCAGGGCAGTTTCTTTATCATCCGATCGAAACATGCCAATCGCCCTGCTCCCAAGATCCTTGCCAGGGGAATCATGAAAGTGCCATAGCTTTAGAGCCTGAAGAATTCCTTTCTGGTAGTCAGGCTCGTTCCAGTTCACACGTGGGCTGCCATCCTGTCCCATTTCATAGCCAGGAAGGCCAAAAGGAAGACTGTACATGTTGACAGCCCACTGAGCGTTGTTTGTAAAGCCAAAGTAGTATCTGTATCCCGATGCTTCCAAACGGGCTATCACAGAGTTCAGCTCGCTCCATGTGGCTGGCGCTTTCAGTCCCAGCTTCTCAAAAATATCTGTCCTGTAGTAAATGACCAAAGTGCTTAGATCGCTGGGAATGCCAAAGAGCTTGTCCCCGACCGTAAACATGTCCAGCAGTCCAGGATTGAACTTGGCCTCAAGCTCCTTGGCTTCTGCAGGGAAATCGGCCCTAAGGTCTACCAAGCCTCCAACCGAGCCGTAGTCGAATGGACCGCCAAGATTCGTCACCCCAATATCAGGGGGCAGGCCAGCTGCCATAGAAGCAAAGTACTTTGTAGCAAAGTTCCCCCACGCTAATGGAGTGACTTCTACCTTTGTGCCGGTCTCCGCCTCAAAGCTCCTTGCAAGCCGCTTGTAAAGGTCAGCATCTTTTACGCTCCCAGTCACAGCCCAGAATCTAAGCGGTGCAGCTGCAGCGGCCATGCAGCTCAAAAGAACTGCCGCGCACAAGACCCATCGAACAAACGTCTGCTGATGCTGACGCATAGACCATGATTATCCTAGATAATTTCTATCTAACACACTGTTAGGACTTTTTAATGCTACGGCTCCGATGCAGATTCGGTCAAAACCCAGCACCGCAGTAAGATAAATGCTCCTGGGATGATGCCTGATGGCTCAAAGTGTCCTATAGCTCTTTGGCTTCCCTCATGAATAAAGGTTTTGATTTATGAAATTTACTGATGGCAACTGGCTGCACCAGAAAGGAGTGACCCCGCATTATGCGGCTGAATGCCATATCGTCAAGGAAGATGGTTCTGGCTTGACCCTTCTTGTCCCCTGTCATGCCATTCGTCATAGGGGCGATACCCTCGGCGGTCCCCTCCTGACGATCAAGCTGCGTGCCCCCAGGCCGGGAATCATTTCAGTCAAAATCACCCACTTCGAAGGCGTAAAGGATCATGGTCCCCACTTTGAAACCTACGAATCACCAGAAGACTTTGACTGGCAGATTACAGAAGAAGAGGTGAGGTTTAGAAGCGGAAGCCTAACCGCCGTTATCCGCCGAAATCCTTGGAGCCTGAGCTTTGAGTCGGGCGGAAGAGTTCTTACAACATCTCCCAACCGAGGTTCGGCCTGGATGGAAGTAGAAGGCCAGGGGAGCTTTGCCATGGGCCAGCTTGGCCTTTCTGTCGGCGAACAGGTTTATGGCTTTGGTGAAAGATTTACATCCTTTGTCAAAAATGGTCAAAACGTGGAAATCTGGAACGAAGACGGGGGCACCAACAGCGACCAAGCCTATAAAAATGTTCCCTTCTACCTAACCAGCCGAGGCTACGGAGTCTTTGTCAATCACACAGGCAGAGTGAGCTTTGAAGTTGGAACAGAAAGAACCAATCTGGTTCAGTTCAGCGTCCCTGGCGAGACAGTCGAATACTCGGTCATTGATGGGCCGACACCCAAGGATGTTCTGTCACGCTACACAGCCTATACTGGCCGCCCAGCCCTGCCTCCCGCCTGGTCATTCGGGCTATGGCTGTCAACCAGCTTCACCACCAGCTACGATGAAACGACTGTCAATGAATTCATTCAAGGCATGGCAGATAGAGATATTCCTCTCAGCGTTTTTCACTACGACTGCTTCTGGATGAGGGGTCTGCACTGGTGCGATTTTGAATGGGACCCCGCCGTCTTCCCCGATCCCGAGGGAATGCTTTCACGCCTTCATGATCGCGGCCTAAAAGTCTGTGTCTGGATCAACCCCTATATCGCTCAAGCATCCCGCCTTTTTGCTGAAGCCGCCGAGGCGGGTTATTTAGTTAAAAAGGCAAACGGAGATGTCTGGCAGTGGGATATGTGGCAGCCAGGAATGGGGATAGTTGACTTCACCAATCCAAAGGCTAAAGCCTGGTTCCAAAAAAAACTGGCAGACCTGATTGATATGGGGGTCGATGCCCTTAAAACAGATTTTGGTGAAAGGATTCCGACCGATGCTGTATGGCACGATGGCAGCGATCCTGGCCGAATGCACAACTACTATACGCAGATTTATAACGAAGCTGTTTTTGAAGTTCTAGAAGCTAAGAAAGGCAGGGGAGAAGCCGTAGTTTTTGCCCGTTCTGGCACTGCGGGGGGGCAGAAAATGCCCGTCCATTGGGGCGGCGACTGCTGGTCTACTTTTGAAGCGATGGCCGAGAGCCTGCGCGGCGGCCTTTCCCTTTCGCTCTGCGGATTTGGGTTCTGGAGCCACGATATCGGCGGGTTTGAAGGAAGACCGCCCTTGGAAATCTATTCAAGATGGGTCGCTTTTGGCCTCCTCTCTTCTCACAGCCGTCTGCACGGCAGCACCAGCTACCGAGTGCCCTGGGTCTACGGAGATGAAGCCGTGGACGTGCTTAGGTTCTTTACAAGGCTTAAGCTCAGCCTCATGCCTTACCTTTGGGCTGCCGCTTACCAAGCTCATGAGCAGGGAATTCCCATGATGCGCTCCATGCACTGCGAGTTCCCCGAGGACCCCGCCTGCGAAACACTGGATCGCCAATACATGCTGGGCGATTCCCTCCTGGTCGCGCCTGTCTTTACACCAGAAGGTGAAGTGACTTTCTATGTGCCCGAAGGCCGATGGACCTCGATCATCGACGGGAGAATCTACGAAGGACCAAAGTGGTTTACCGAGACTCACGGCCTGCAGAGCCTGCCCCTTTTGGCCCGCCCCAACTCAATCATCGCCTTTGGCCAGGATGACCGCCCTGACTACGACACCCGAAACCCAAGTCAGATGAAATGGTATGAACCAGAGGAAATGACCGGCGGCGTGCTTCGTGGCCCGGCAGGTGAAGCAAGACGAATGAGAGGCTACCGAGTGGATGGTCAGCCATTTGTTGAGCTAGAACAGGAAGCTCTCTAGACAATCAGCAAAAAAATCCCCCCTCCTGGAAGATCCAGAGAGGGGGATTTTCTTTTCACATAGCCGCTTTACGGCCAATAGGTTTCCAGAGTGTAGGTGACCTTTCTCACCTCGCCTGGCTTGAGGTTCAACACCCACTGAAAAGTGTTTGAATCCAGCTTTTCCCATTTATCACTGGTCTTATCAATCTCCCACTCACCCCAAGATCGCTCGATCAAGTGAACTGTCTCAGGAGTCTCTTTTCGGTTCCTCACTTCAATCTCAAAGACCTCGCGGGTGCCATCACGGGGCCTCTTCCGACCAAGCCACTCAAAGTTCATCCTCTTTCTCTCGGCAACAATATCGAAAGATCGTCCAACAGGCAGGCTGATCTTTTCATCTCGTGGAGTGTGGTTGATTCCAGCTTCGCCAAGCATCTGCAGACTGCCGCTTGAATCTCTCTGAAACACCTTGATTGATCCCGCCGGAAGAGGCATTCCCATGTTAGAAGCCTTATCGTTCTTGAACTCAATCAAAACCAGAGGCTTGATCGGTCCAGATCCTACAACTCCTTCTTCCTGAGAGCGCCAGTAGCCAAGACCTCGTGTAGCATCAATGACCAGCTTCTTGGTGACAGGAACATTGGTTCCTTCCAACAGTGAAATCTGCTTCTGCTCATTGGCAGCCATAGTCACTGGGCGCGCAGTTGAATAAAGGTGATACTCCGCAAACTGTTCCTGGCTCATTCCAGCATCGGCCATCTTGAGGGCAGCTGCGGGAGCCATTCCTCCACGGCCTCCGCCAAAACCTCCTCCTTGTGGCTGCCTAAAAACTTCGCCAGCCAGCAGCTTCAGCTTTGCATCTTTGAAATTAGCTCCACTGGTGTTGACCAGTGTCACCCAGCCCTTTACGTCTCCAATCCTGCCCGTTCCATCAAGGGCCAGAACATAATTTGCTGTCCAGCTCATGCCTTGAGTGATATAGCTCAGCTCAATCTTGTTGCTGCCAGCTCGGCCACTGTTGAGCAGCCAGACCAGTGATGGCCGGCTGATCATCCCTTCGGGAATACTGGAAACAGTAATTTCTCCAGAAGGGTTGAGGAGAACCCTTCCATCATTTGCCCTTAAGACCAAGCCATTGTAGGTGCGGGTCTGTCCATTGGGGCCATCGATGATGGCTGATGGCGCGGTAAGCAGGGTGCCTCGGGTTTCCTCTTTGCTGCCGTTAGCCGAGTAGCGGGTAAGAATTATCTCTTTGCCAACCGACCGATTCAGTATCTCCTGGGCATTAATCAGGTCAAAACGATAATTCTGCTCAATAACGCTGAAGGAGCCAGGAGCAGAGAGGCTCCTGATTCCGACGCTGTCAGTCTCGATTCTTTGAGCAACATCTTCAACCAGAACCTCCTGATTTCCTTCTTTGAGGTTCAGCTCTCTCTGCTCTTTAACAAGAGCAAAGCCTTGGTTGTAAATAGTCACCTCGCTGCCCACGGGGGCAGAGGCAACTGTGCTTAACATTACAGCGGCGATCATAAAGACTCCGCATAATGGACGTTCTTAGAGTTTGCCCGCTGCAGGCTTGGGTTTCGGTCCTGAGTCTTCCCGCAGAAGAGTTCTTACGTAATGAATAGAAGCAAGGGTGTTGTTTTCAGATTTTCTGAAAAGCCCTTCAATGCGAATTGTCCTGCCGTTAGAAGGATCTACCCAGACTGTTACGGGGCCAGAACCAGCCAGGCGGCTAAAGGTGAGTCCGGTAGTTTCAATGCGGGCGCAGGAAATGCCGTTCCTATCCTCCTGGCCAATGTAGGTGCTCTTAATATCCTGCAGGGCTCCCTCGAAGGGCACTTTAGATGACCAGGTTGTTCCTGGCTTGACTTGATAGCCCGGAAAAACGGGGAGTGGCAGTTCAGGAGCAAAATCGGTTGTTCTAGGAACCTGAGTCCAGGCGCCATTTCGTTCTCTTCGTCCAAACCCGCCGCCTTGAGTTGTCCCCTGGGGCTGATTATCCGGGTTGGCCAGCCAGCCTTCTGATTCCTTCTCGTCTGACCATGTGCGAATGTCAGTAAGAAGGCTGCTTCCCTCCCACTTCATGTATTCGACAAAAGTAGTTGAGTAGAAAATCACCGAATGTTTGGGAGCCTGCGCTTTTTGACCAGCAGGTGGATCAACCCGGGGAATATCTGGCTCAGAACCAGGGGCAAACCTAATGTTGTAGGTCAGGCTGGTTCTATACACCAGCTTGACTCCGGCAGATTCGCGCAGAGAAAGGTTGACCGGGGCTTCCGTGCCCGAAACTATTGCGATGGCAGCTAGGGACGCAATCATGCTCCTAACTTATTCCGACGAAGCCTAGTCAGCAAATGAACCATAAAACTAGAACAGGGCATAAATAACAGGTCTGGGGGCATAAACAATGCCCCCAGACCTTTGTTTTCGGGTTCTATCGAGTTGGCGGGACAGTGGCCGGAAGTGCCTTGCCCGCCTTGATGATCTGTTCAAGCTTCTCCGTCGTCAAGGAGTCTTGTGACAATGAAGGAAAGCCCTGCCACCTCACTATGCCATCTGGCGAAATCACCAGCACATGAGGGATTCCTTCAACTCCCAGAATCTTTAAAAGAGTCTGTTTGACATCAACCGCCATGGGGTAGCTGACCTTGGTCTTCGTCATAAATGTTTTGACAACATCTGTTTTTTCATCGCTCAGCCCGACGATGATGAGATCATCTTTGAACTTGTCATGCCAATCGTTCAACTTGGGGATAAGGTCGCGGCAGGGACCGCACCAAGTCGCCCAAAAGTCAATCAAGATCGTTTTTCCTTCAAATGATTTAGGCTTGTCCTGCAGCCATTCTCCAAACTCAAGTTTAGGAGCAGGCTTCCCTCTCAAATCATTTTTAGCATAGAGAGTTTTTCCAGTCACAATATCGGGAAAGACTGGAGGCTTGTTCTGAATGGGTGAAGCCAGCAGAACCATGGCAATCAAACTGGTCATTGCAGGGTTATAGACGATTCTGCAGCCTAAATGTCTTGTTTCCGCAGATATCTGCATCCAGCATAAAGGGTCTTTAGAGCCGATGTCAGCAAATGAGGCCCGGGCTGTAAGATTCGATCTACCATCTCGTGCTAACGTGAAGCTGTGATGGAGCAATCAACCCTGTTTCTCCAATCTTCTCCTTCGCTTTCTCGCGCAAAGGAACTGGGGGTCGTTGTGGCTGGAGCCACGGTGATGACTCTCTCCGCCCAGCTTCAGATTCCACTCGAACCTGTTCCGATTACTCTGCAGACTTTGGCAGTTTTGGTGCTTAGCGCCTTTTTAGGCTCTCGGCTTGGCGCCCTGAGTCAGGTTATGTATCTCATGGCCGGAGCATCAGGACTCCCTGTTTTTGCATCCTTCAAGGCTGGTCCTGCGGTTCTCTTCGGACCCACCGGCGGCTACCTTTTAGCCTTTATTCCTGCGGCGTTCATCATTGGCCTTCTCGCTGAAAAAGGCTGGGACCGCAGCCTTGTCAAGTCAGTCGCAATGATGCTCCTTGGCTCAGCGATCATTTGGGTCATGGGAACCTTGATGCTCAGCCTTTATGTTGGCGGCCTGACAAACGCCATCTTTGCCGGAGTTCTTCCTTTCCTTCCTGGAGATGCGGTCAAGATCGCGGTGGCCTCTGGAATTCTTCCTGGCCTTTGGGCTTTAGCCCGTCCTGGTCAGCCAAAAGCAGGCTGACAGCGGCAGCTCCCTCCTCCAATGGAGAGGGGGAGCTGCTCCATGCCAAATCGGGGCTAACCAGACAATGCTTCCTGCAGGTTTCCGCCCGATTCTATAACTCCTCTCAGCCAGCCATTCCCTAAAAGAATGTCGATTGGCATCAGGTTTTCCTCATACTCATAAGGCGGATCAAGCCATTTGAAGTCATCGGAGTAGAAAGTCATCATTTTCTGAAGAAGCACACAGGCAGTCAAAAAAGGCTTAAATGTCCGACGGTCGGTGACATGAATGTGGCAGCCCTGACAGATTTCGCCAGCAAACTTGTGAAAGGTGGGCTGATACTGATAGGGACGAAAAATACAGCCTGGCAGCCCATGTCTGTTAAGTTCTTCTGCTAAAAACCAGCCGTCAATGTAGGGGGCCCCGAAGATTTCAAAGGGCTTGGTTGTGCCGCGTCCCTCGCTCATCTGAGTTCCTTCAATCAGGCACATCCCTGGGTAGACCACAGCAGTTTCGACCGTTGGCATGTTGGGAGAAGGCATAGCCCATGGAAAATCTCCTTCATCCAGATAACTCTGCCTATCCCAGCCCTGTGCTTCAACAACCCTAAGATCAACCCCTGGAAACTGGGTTTCTTTAAGAAACCTAGCCACCTCACCCATCGTCATGGCATGTCTGATCGGCAGAGGATAGAGTCCGACAAAGCTGGCAAAAGCGGGGTCCAGCACCGGCCCTTCGACCGTGACTCCATTTATGGGGTTAGGGCGGTCAAGAACGGTTACAGGTATGCCAAGCGGCTCGCAGGCCTTCATGCACAAAGCCAAGGTCCAAATAAAGGTGTAGTACCTTGCCCCTACATCAGGCAGATCCACCACCAGTTCATCAACTCCATCCAGCATTTGAGGTGTCGGCTGGCGGTGCTGACCGTACAAAGAATGAAAGCGCAGGCCTGTGCGAGGGTCTAAATAGCCCTCCCACTCAATCATGTTGTCTTGGGTGTGGCCCCAAATGCCGTGTTGAGGGCCAAAAACTGAAACGATGTTAATGCGCCCCTGCCTATGGTGCGGAAGCAGACAATCGAGGATATGGATAAAATCTCTAGAGACAGAAGCCTGATTGCAGACCAGGCCAATGCGGCGCCCTTGAATCGAGCGGCAGTCGTCGGAGAGAAGGACATCCAAGCCAAGGGCAGAGACAGACACAGCTCAAATTTACCTGTGGGAGAGCCAGAAGGGCTTCTGCCAAAAATTCTCAGGTCTCTTGCTGCCATCGCGCTCGTCAGTTTTCCTGCTGCGGGCGGAGTCATCTACATTGCCTGGCAGGCGGGGCCCAAACAGCCCTTCACCCTGCTGCTGGCTCTGCTGCCCCCTAGTTTTTCCATCATGATGATGATGCCCTTGGCAGCCTACTTTGCCTGGGAAAGAGGCCGAGCCCCCTTGTTTGTGGCTCTGCCCGCCATATTCGGCCTGCTTCTTCTTAACTGGAGACTGTACTTAGGTTCAATGGGGTGGGATGTTCTTGCCTTCGAAGACTCTCTTCGAGGCGACCTAGCCTGGACATCCTGGCCGATCCTGCTGGGCTGCATGGCAGCTCAATCGCTTCTACTCTTTGCAGCAGAAAATAAAAGCAGCATCTTCAAAATCAAGAAAAGCTTGAATTCTTAAAACCGCCCGAAGTTAAAGGCCAATTCGAGAGCAAACCCACGGGCCTTGTAAGCGCCAGACCCGCCCCCTCCATCTCGATTGGAGACATCTGACCAGCGATAGGAAGTGTTGAGGGCAAGGGACTGCCAAATCTGATAGCGGTAGATCAGGCTTAAATCCCCGGTGGATTGAGGCAGATACCCCTTGGTCTCGCCGCCAGACCAAAGAGCGGAAACCACATGCCTCTGCCTCAGTCGCCACGAAGCCGAAGCATCATACTGCAGAATATCCTGCTGAAAGGCGCCTGCATTGCCTCCTGTTGTCAATCCGTTGGCGCCCATCGAAAAGCTTAATCGGCCAGGAGGACTGCCATCAATGCCAAAGCTCCAGCCGGAGGCGGTGGAATCAGAAGCCGCCCCAATAAAACGAGATTGGCTGACATTAAGCGTTCCGTTGAATCTCAGCCACTCTATAGGATCCCAATCTAGACCGACAAGGCCAGATTTCGTTTCTGAGTTGGAAGTCACAGATCCGCGGCTGCGTGTCAGGTAAGCGCCAAGCCCAAGTGAAAGGTTGTCTTTTGGCCTCCAGTTGGCGTTGAATCCAGTTCTGCTCTGGGAAGAAGCTCCTCCGATAAAGCTGCCCGTTGAGCCAGAGCTGAATGAATTGCCGTCGTATCCGTACCCAAAGCCAGAACTGAAGCCAGAAATCTGACTGATCTTGCCAGCATCAGAATCTGACCAGGTGAAGTTTGCAGAAAAATCCTGCCTCGGCCTCCATGCCAAAGTGGCCTGAAGATCGCGGCCAGTGCCCTGTTCGCCTTTTAAGGCCAGACGGCTGATTGAGGCGCTGAGGCTGGCATTAAAGGTTTCGCCCGCATCATAACTCGATCGAAGCTCAATGCCCTGTCTGGTCAAAGTCTGCCTTGTTCCCAAGGCCGTTGGATCAGGGGCCTTGGCGTTAAGATAAGAAAGCTCCAGTCTTGAGGTCAAACGTCCAAACCGACGCGCTGTGCTTAACGCCGTTGTGTCCGACTGTGTTTCTCCCGCTGCGGCCCGGCTGACTGTGCGTGTTTGGGTGAATTCCAATGGACTGGAACTAGGCAGGGTCGGCTGAAATCTGGCAGCAGCTTGAGTGAGAATAAACCTTGTTCCGATCTCATTTACCTTTCCTCCTGCCCCAGAAGTAAACTGGGTAATAGAACTGGATCGGTGGCTAAGCCCTGTAGTCCAGCCCTTAAGAGGACGGTATTCAAGCCTCACATCGCCTGTCTTTTCAGCTCGATTGAAACCGATGCTTTCAATTCCGACAAAGCTGGATGGAATATCGCGCAGGGAACTGTAAAGACTGCCCTTGCCCGCGCTGTACCTGACTTCGACCCCCTTGGCGTCACCTGCTGAAGGGGTGGGAGTGTTGGTCAGCCTGCCTCTGGCCCAGTCGATACTGACGCTTCCACCCCTGCCAAGTGGGAGGCTGTAGTCAAGCCCCATAACCTCTCTATCGCCATTCACCGTTGTTGTCGGGTTAGGGGTGTACAGCACATCGACGTTCGATGTAGAAGGGACAAACCGTGTGAAATAAAAGATCGCGCGGTTGCCAAGATCAATGGTGTAATCCACCCCTTCCACCTGCAGGGCACCGTCTATGCGGACAACCAATGGACTTCCGGGCAGAGGCGTGAACTGCAGAACATAGGGTGTTCCGGGAGCGCCAAAACCCTGAAAAGATTCCAAGCGTGTAGATAAACGATTGTCTCCGCCTGACTTCTGCGCAAGGTATGTAGCGCCAATTCGGCCAAAGTTGCCCATAGAATAGCCAGCAGAGCCGCCCAGCAGCCTGCCTCTGATCCCAGAGATTCCCAAGGTTTCATAAGTAGCAACAATGACTGATGTCGGAGAAATAACCTTGCCTTCAGCCGTAGATCGATTGACAAAGGTGATTGCCCCCAAATCGTAATCGATGGTGTAGTCGCGGCCAAATTCCTGATGAACTCCATCGACCTGGATGCTTTCTGACCCGCGTATGATCTGGCTGGACTGAAGGTAGTAAGGTCCGCTGGTGTTGGCACCGGCGATAGAAATCGTTCTCGCTTCGCCCCGAACCTCAGTCTGTAGAAAGCGGGCTTCGACCCCATCTTTTACATAGGCAATCGAGCCGCCACGCAGAGACTTGTTGAATGTGGCGAACTGGTTGGTGTTAAGCAGCCTGCCCTGAATATCACCAAGGTTAAGGGTGACCGGCCCCGTCGTATAGTCCAAGCTGAACTTTTGATCTTGAGGGTCCCTAAAGCGGCTGTCTTGAATAGTGGCGTTGAAGTTGAAGACGCCAAGCACCTTCTGCCCCTGCAGAGAAATATTGCCGACATCCACCCACCTTTTGGCCCCTAAGCCATAGGAGGTTTGAATGTTGAAAGCCTCTGTATCGCCATCGACAGCATTGACCTGATAGCGAAGCCTGCGCGAGCCAGTTGCCGTGATTCTCTGCAGCACCTGTTCTTTAAACCAGTCAACAAGGCTTCTGCCTTTTTTCCTGCTCGGATCATCAATCCCCCCCTGCTGGGTGGGGGTGGGAGATGAAATCATGCCCGGAGTTTTGCCATCAGGCGGCTTGACCGAAGGATCAGTCGTGGGAATCGGAGGCTTTTTAAGAGGATCCTCTTTTTTTGGGGGGTCTTCCTTTTTGGGAGGATCTGATTTCTGGTCCCCTTTCGCTTGGTTCGTCTCTGAGTTCACACCCGCCTGAACCCCTGCTTGAAGGTCAGACGTTGTGTCCGGCTGATCCTGAGCCAGTAGAGCGCCAGGGAGCAGGGCAAAAACGACGAGGCTAACCCAAGGCCGCATGAAGGGCTTTGATGTTCTCCTGAGCCTGCGACCGCAGGTCTTCGCGTCGGCGCACAAGTGAATCTGCAATGCGATCCCTATCCTTGACAAAGGTGGTAAAGCCATCAAACAGCCTTTGGGCGGTGAGGCCTTCGATAGAAGGAGGGGTGGCAAGGCCCAGAGAGTTCGCAAAAGCGTTCACCTTGGGGTCATAGCTCACCATGTAAGGGGGCACTCCCACCGTAGCGGCAAGGATTCCTGCGTGCAGCCTCATGGCGATTACAGCATCCATTCTAGAGATGCGCTGCTGAAGTGGAACCGGTCCCCCTACTCCCTTAAGGTCTGGCACCTTGCCTCCATTCTTTTTGGAGATCTTCTCCATCAGGGCAAAATCTTCATTTTCGTCCAGCCCCATCAGCACTGGCATCCAGCCAGCCTTAAACAGCATTTGAGAAAGATCAGAAAAAGTATCGACGATCTGATTGGTCAGCTTTCCGTAAGGACGAATAGAGATTCCCACCGTCTTCATTCCCCCTGCCGAAAAAGCAGGAGCGCCATCTTTCGCAGGGTCGGGCAGCAGAAATGCCATATCTGCCGCGACTCTGGGAGTCACTTGGCACCCCAGGCTGCGAATTGTCTGAACTGATTGGGGGTCTCGAACCATCAAAACATCAGCACTGTCAAACGCTTTGCGGGCAAACTTTTTTCCGAAAAAGGTGTTGATCGGCCCTACCCCTTGGCCGAGCATGATTACTTTTTTGCCGGCCTTCTTGGCGGTTTTGACAAGGCCCGCATAGTAAATGATGCTGCGAACCGAAGAGACATCTTGAAAAACACTTCCGCCCGGAAAAACCAAAGCGTCACATTCAGCGATCGCGTTTTTGACCTGACTGGCATCGAATCGTGCCACGCTGGAAAGGCCATAAGTTCTCATCAGCTTTTCTGGCTGGCTGGCCAGAACCGAAAAATTATAGCCGTAGTCGGAAATGCCTTCTAAAAACCCAAGCAGGATGGCGTCATCGCCAAAATTGCCGCAGCCCAAGTAGCCTGCCAACAGCAGGTTCGATTTCATTTGCCCTAGCCCCTTTCCCCGAACCCGGCCGTCAGCTTAAGGGCTGTCACCGCCAGAATCGCTCCAAGGATACCGCCGATTATCCAGCCAATGAGGATGCGGACTATGTTAAGTTCTAGAGGAGAGTGCAGATGGCACAAGGTATTGACAATTGAAGTCAAGCCGATCATTCCTATGACAATAGCAAAGCCGCCAAGAGGCTTAAGAGAAGGCTTTTTAACAGAGGCTGCCCATAAAAATAGTCCTGTAATCAACAGGGGGTGGCCGATTAAGAACTCTTTGGTGCGAGGCCGTGTGTACAAAACCTTGTCCAGCAGAGACCTAAACTGAAGCTCTAGGCCGCTGACACTGGCCGGGCTGTCGTTGCCTGTACGCCCCATCATAAAGTAGACAACACCCAGGGCAATAATCCCAATAAGAGCTGAACCGTAAAGAATGGGCGATGAAGCCGCTTTTTTAAGGTCCACCACCTGACTGGCCACGATAACTCCTCCCCATAAAAGCGGGAAGAAATGAGCCAGCTTGATGCCGCTGAACTGATCGTTCTGCAGCATCCAAGAAACTCCTGTGAGGCTTGCTGCCACAATCAAGCCACCCAAAAGGGCAAAGGCCGACATGATGACAAAATCACGCCAGGGCTTGACTTCCTTTTGGTCTAGAACCCAAAGCAGTGATGCCATAGGGCAGAGGACAGCCGCCGCCAAAGCAGCGTAATGACGAGTTCCTTCTGAGATCGATGCCGTTACAGTCACAAGAACAATCAGGCCAGGGATTACCTGATCGCCAGGCAGCTTGATGCCTTTGAGCCCGGCAGTGACAACCCAGAAAAAGAAAGGAGCCAATGCCAGATAGGCGATAAAAATAGGGACAGCAAACGGCTGAGGATCTGTAAAGGGACGTGGCACCTTTACTGTATGGCCTTCGTGCTGAAGTCCTTTGTTGATCTTCAGCAGCAGTTCCTCTAGGCCGCCCAAGGGGTTGTCACCACCCACCGATATAGGGCGGACCAGCAGCCAGCGAATGCCTCTTTCTCTTGCTGCCTTCACAAATCTTTCGATCACGGCTGCATCGGTAAGGCGGTCTGCTTCTGCCTGCTGAACAGAATGAAGTCTCAGAGTCTGGCCCGCGATTTTTTCGCGAACGGCAGCATCCCCCCCCATTTTTGCGAACTCTGGAGTCAGGTAGTTCAGCTCCAGTTCCTGCATTGATTCAATAAAATCGTTCTGAGCCGCCCTGCGGCCCAGCACCTGGTCGCCGCTGGGGAGAACCCACTTGGCTCCGTAGGACTTTGAAGAACGAAGCATTTTGTCTATCGCCTCCTTATCCATCCCCTGACTGTTCGAGTGGCGGGCAATGATTTCGACACCAGCTTCTTTTGCCTGCTGGACTGCCTTAGAATTGAGGCCGACAGAGAGGCTGCGCAGAAGGTCAGAACTGCCTTCAAACCTTAACGCAGTGCCGGAAGAATCCCTTTTCAAGCCTGGCAGACGATTTACACCGAAATCTAGAATTCGATTCAGTTCAATCTCACTGCCCGTTACAGTTGTCCCATCCTGATCTGTGGATAAGGAAAGAACTCCCTTGGCCTGAAGCTCTGCGACAGTCTCTTCGCTGAAAGCTGTGCCGACAAGTCCCTGCAGCTTGAGATCTTCGAGTGCAGCAGAAAAAGTGATTCCGCTTATTGAAGCAAGATCCTGAACTATCTGGGCCTCAACCGCCAAACCGACGGCCTTATTGGCGGATTCTGCCTTGTGCCTGTTGAGCAGAGGGCCGATCAGGAGCAGAAACCCGACTGCTGCGGACCATAAGGCGGCGGTTTTAAGCGTCTGCGAATTCACTAGTCTCCCATTCTGGCTTTAAAGTTTCCAAAGCCTTCGACCGTCCCCCCAAGACCATTACGGTCAACATTCCTGCGGCAAACCCCCCAATATGAGCCCAGTTAGCCACGCCTTCCTGCGGGAAAACAAGCTGCAGCACAAACCAAAGACCAATAAGCAGACCGGCTGGAATAGGAAAAGTCTTCCAAAAAATAGGAAAAAACATAACCTCAATTTTCGAAGCAGGATAGAGCAGAAAATAAACACCCATGATGCCTCCGATCGCACCGGATGCCCCCAGCAGGTAAGCCTCTGAGTGAGGGTAAACCAAGGTATGAACCAATGAGGCCACGACCCCCCAGAAAAGGTAGTACAGCGCATAGCGCCAGCCGCCCAGAGTTCTTTCTATCGTCGGACCAAAGGCCATGAGATAAATCATGTTGAGAGCCAGGTGAAGCAGGCCGCCGTGAAGAAAGAGCGAGGTAAAGATTCGTCCAAGTTCTGTCGGGTTTCCTTGACCATTCATGATCAAATTGATCTCGGCCGGCCTCATGGCTAAGTCGTTAAAAAAAACACTTTGGCCGAAAATGCTGAATCCTCTATCCCATAAAAAAATCAGAACACAGAGTCCGACAAGGGTAAGGGTGACAAGAGGCTGAACCAATGACCGCAGACTGTCCCTGATGGGAATGGGGATCATAACGCCTCTTAATAAACGAGTCTACCCCTGACCTTTAGGGGCATCGGAACCAAGGACAGACACCTGGGGCGGCAGAAGAGCTGGCAGCACTTTCAGCAGCCTCGCCTTGCTAAGCGGCTCGTTGTTTGTTTCACATCGAGGCGAGAGAAGGCACCTTGGACAGCCCTCTTCGCAGGAGCAGGATTTAACCATAGCAGCTGCTCGATTAAGCCATTCTTCGGCTTCATAAAACAGCCTCTGGCTCAGACCGATTCCGCCAGGAACCGCATCGTAAACAACCACCTGGGGTCCACAGCTTTTTGGGCTCCAGGCAAACCAAACTGCCCCAAGGTCCCTAGGGTCGCAGCCAGCCAGCAGAGGAGCCGAAGCTGAAAGCAGGTGCTGCCAGGCATGCAGCGCGCCACCTGCTTCTTCATCATCAAGAGGAAAAACCTCAAGAGGCGGGTCTAAAATAACTCCCATCGTCTGAATCTGGTGCATCGGCATCTCCAGTTCATGAACTGAAAGCACTGTTCCATGGGGTCCCATGCGACGATAGCCTAAAGTTCGATTTGTGATTTCAACAGAGCTGAAACTGATTTCAATGCTTCCGCATCGGCGCTTTTCTACCGTGATCTTTTCTTCTGCCAAAGACTGCCTCACTGGCTCTGTCGTCCAGGGCACGCTTTCTTTTGTCAGATAGGCAGTCTTATTGGGCCAATCCAGCTGTTGAACCAAGTAGTCGTCTTCACGATGAATATAGACTGCGCCAGGAAAAGCCCATTCAAGGGCGCGCCAATCTTCCATTTCTCCAATCAGCTTCCCGCCACAGACCAGCTGTACGGTCGGGCCAGTGCTGCCGCGAATAGAGACCCTTGCGGCCGGCGCATCGAACCCGGGGTAGAACCATCTTCCTCTTCCTGGAGAAAGCTCTCCGGCCAGCTGCAGATCTTCTGCCACTGTCCTCCCCACTGGAGAAAGCCTTTCCAGCTCTTCATCGGCTGGAGGCAGTTCGTAGGCCGCACAGACAAGCTGGGCGCGGGAGATGGGAAGATTTGCCAGATCGACAAGAGCTGGCTCTACTGGGTTCGTCAAAATCTCTGGGTGATTCAACAGATAATGTTCCAGCGGGTCAGGATGAGCGACAAAGATGACTGTGCCAGGCAGGTGGCCCCGGCCGCATCGTCCTGCCTGCTGCCTAAGTGAAGCCAGAGAGCCGGGGTAGCCGTTGATGATGACGGCATCCAGCCCTCCAACATCCACCCCAAGTTCCATGGCGTTGGTCGAAGCCAAGCCTGTCAGGCTTCCCTTAAAAAAAGCCTGTTCAATCTCTCGCCGCTCTTGTGGGGTGTAGCCTCCCCGATAGCTGTCAATTCTGTCGGTTTCAAGCCCTCGACGCTCAAGCCTTTTTTTGGCGCGCCGAGTGATGGTTTCTGCGGCTGATCGTGACCGACAGAAAGCAAGAGTTCGAACGCCTTCTGCCGTCAGTTCTGCCAAAAGCTGTGAAGAAAGGTCGTTAGGCGTCGGCCCTTCAGCAAAGCCTTCAGTAAGAATCCAGTGCCTCTCGCTCTGATGAGAAGAATCATCTGTCACCAGGTGACAGTCGGCCCCAAAAAGACTGCTGAAATGCTCGGCAGGATTAGGAAGAGTGGCGCTGGCGGCAAAGACAGTCGGACTCCCTCCCATCCAACGGCTCAGCCTTAGTAGACGGCGAAAAATCCAAGCACAATGGCTGCCAAAAACTCCCCTTAAGGTATGAGCCTCATCGACCACAATCAGCCGCAGAGATCGCAGAAACTTTCTCCACAGTTCCTGGCTTGGCAGAATGCCAACATGAAGCATATCGGGATTTGTGAGAATCACCTGTGCTTCACGGCGAATCAGCGGCCTCTGATTTTTAGGTGTATCGCCATCGTAAACAGCAATTTTCACTCCCTTTGGCGCCAGCTTCTTAAGTCTTCCCAGCTGGTCCTGCGCCAAGGCCTTGGTGGGAAAAATCAGCAGGATTCTTGCCGCAGGCTCATCAGCCAGCATCTGCAGAGCAGGCAGGGTGTAGGCCAGCGTTTTGCCGCTGGATGTGCCGGTAGTCAGCATTACATTCAGTCCTTTCAGGCAGGCCTCGGCAGATTCGGCCTGGTGCTGATATAGCTGGTGAATGTTGGAGTCGCTTAAAGCCGCCATCACTTCGCGATGAAGCCCAGGCGGAATATCTGCCCAAAGTGGCGGGCGGGCATTAATGCGGATTCCTGCTGAGGGATGCTCTGCGAGCACCCCTTTGGCAAGATCGACAGCCAGAGGCAGCCGATTAGTCAAGACGATCCAGTTCTGACTCGCCTTTCTTTCTTCCCCTCGACCATTGGGCGGCGAAGATAGTGCCGAAGTAGAGAACCACCAGAGGACCAGCCATTACCAGCATGGTCGGAATATCTCCGGTTGGTGTAATCATTGCAGCCGCCAAAGTTATGCCGACAATGCCATGACGCCAGTACTGCAGCAGGGTGCGGGGTTCTATGATTCCCAGCCAAGTCACAGCATAGACTATGAGAGGGAGCTGAAAGCCAAGACCAAAGGCCAGCATCAAGTTGACCGGAAGGAAAATAACTCCTTCTGGATCTTGAATAATGGTCACGCCATCAAAGTAAAAAACGAAGCTAAAGAACCACTGATAGGTGACAGGGAGAATGGTCCAGGCTAGAAAAGCGCCCAGGGCAAAAAGAGAAATTGATACAGGAACAATATAAGAAAGGGGCCTGCGTTCCTGCGGCCTGAGTCCGGGCTTGATGAATCCCCAGATTTCCATAACGCCGTAGGGGATTAACCCCAGCAGCCCAATAAAGAAAGCCAGCTTAAGATAGAAGAAGAAGGGAATTGTTACATCCCTAAAGGCCAGATCAACTGTTACGCCTTTAGGCACAGCTGACATAAACATTGCCTTGAATGTTTTAAAGGCATCGTCGGCTAAGAACCACCCAGCAGTCGTCGTAACGATTGCAGCAAATACGATTCTGAAAACTCGTTGACGAAGCTCTTCTAGGTGTTCAGCTAAAGTAGCTCGCAGCTCCCCTGATGGATCAGGGGAGCTGCTTTCTTCGTCATCCCATCGATTGAGGGCGCTCATCTGCGCCGGTCTACTATTCGAGTTCCATCGAAATGGAGCTCTGAATCCTCATGACTTGTCTGACAGTGAGACCGCCGCCACCACCGCCTGCGCCCTGGAATCCACCAAAGCCCGGGGGAGGTCCACCGGGGCCGCCACCCTGTACATCATCATCACCCATTCCACGTCCACCGGGGCCACCTTGTCGGCCACCACGGCCAGCCTGGAAGAGTGTAAGACCTTTTTTGGGATCAAAGTTTGGTTTGAACTCAACGTACAGAGAAGCCAAAAAGTCCTCTGGGTTAAAGGTGTTGGCCGTCGCAGCTGCGGCGCCGCCACCACCCTGTGAACCAGGAGTCAAACCGCCACGACCTCCGGGACCACCAGGTCCGCCAGGTCCAGCAGGACCACCAGGTCCGCCACCCGTGCCAGCCGCCTGAGTTTCGATGATGCTTTCCTGTGTCTGGTTTCGATCGACTCGAACCACCATGCCACGGTCAATGGCAAACCACAAAACCTGCTCAATTTCGATTTTTGATGCCTGGCCTTCAACCTGGTTGACATTGCTCATGCCAGCCAGTTCACGCGGACCTGCCGAAAGAGTCATGCGAATCTTTGCACAGGGCATGTTGCGGTACCACTCAACACCTTCAAAGACGCCTCGTGAGCTGATGCCACGGGTAAAAGAGTCCTTTTCATCCTTCGTATCGAATTCGAAGGTTGGCAGAAGGAAGGGAGCATCCCAAACATCACCTGGCTTGACTGTTCGACTTGGCAGAACAGGAAGGGGGAAAATGTAATAAAGGTCTGTTCTCGCTCCATCGCCCGCAGTTCCTTCTAATGGGAAATAAGGAGGAGCGGCGCTGAAGACTTCTCGACCAGTGGCTGTTACCCTCATGTAAATGGGGTGCATTTCATGAGCGAAGCGGGGAGCTGGCTCGCTGGCGCCAGCAACTGAAACGACTGTGTAGTCGCGGCCCTTATCGGGCAGACCCTGGATTCTAACCAGGCCTTCGCGGGAAGCATTGGCGCCATACGCATTATCAATGGCGTACATAATGCGGGTCTTTTCAGCTTCCAAATCTCGGCTGGGCGCGCGGCCTCCAACCTGTGCCAGCGCCTGGCTAAGCAGTGAAACAGAAGTCTTTCGGGTCAAGCCGTAGGTCCATTCCTTGCCGGGGTTAAAGCGGTATCGCAGTGCGAGGCCGTTGGCAGGAACCTTGATCGAGGTGGAATTGTCTACCTTGATCCTTACTGAAGACCGGTTGACGATGCGAGGCTTCTCGCTGAAATCCACAAAGAGCACAACTTCAACTGTATGCTCTCCATCAGGGAGATTCCTCTTCTTTGTGTCGAGGTTATAGACGTAGTCTGTTCCTTCGACATCTGGCAAAGTCGCTTCAAGGAACTTGCCATTGACATAGACGCCAATGTAGCCGCCTTCTGGGATGGAATTCTTGGGAATGCGAACCTTGACCGTCTCACGGACCGTCGAGCCATCCACCGGTCGGCGAATGGTGAAGGTGCCCTGGGCGACCGTCATTCCGGCGAGCGCAAAAAACGCCGCAGCAATCAGAAACTTCTTCATTTGGCTTTTCACCCGTCAGAACCCCTCTGACGTTTGCTGAGTCACTGATTATGGACGCTGCCAGCCCCGCCTGTGTTACAGTTCGGGCCAGACTTAAGGGCCAAGAGACGAAAGATTAACAAAGAAAGGAGCAAAGCGGCTTACAGCCCGGGCCAAATCGCTTGTGATGCCCCCAGCAATGAGGGACAATGATGAGTCCCCATGGTCCTGCCTTTTGATGTTGAAAGCCTAAACCCAGCTCAAAGAGAAGCTGTTGAATGGCCCGGTGGACCCCTTAAGATTATTGCCGGAGCAGGCTCGGGCAAAACCCGCGTCATCACCTGCCGCATCGCCCGGCTTCTGGCAGATGGAGTTTATCCCTGGCGCATTTTGGCCGTCACCTTTACCAACAAGGCGGCTAAGGAAATGAAGGAAAGGCTTGAAGGCATGGTGGGAGAAGGCCAGGTCGGCAGGCTGTGGGTCGGCACCTTTCACTCTCTCTGCGCCAGAATCCTCCGCACCGAGGGCAGCGCCATCGGCCTCGACAGAAACTTTGTGGTCTACGATGATTCTGACCAGATGACTCTTGTGCGAGATCTGATCAAGCAGAGGAACCTGGATGACAAGTCAGTTCAGCCCCGGGCAGTGCTGGCAGAAATCAGCCGAGCCAAAGAAAAGCTTCTCACCCCAGAAAAGTACAAAACTACCGCCGCAGGCTTTTTCGAAGGCATCGTCGCACAGATCTATCCCGACTACCAAGCGGCGCTGCAGAGGGCAAGGGCTCTGGATTTTGATGACCTCTTGATGGTGACGGTCAGGCTGCTAGAACAATCTGAAGCAGTGAGAACCAAGCTGCAGGAGCAGTTTATGCACGTCATGGTTGACGAATACCAGGACGTCAACTACGCTCAGTACCTCCTGGCAAGCATCCTTTCTGGCAGGCATCGAAACCTTACTGTTGTCGGCGACGATGACCAGTCCATCTACGCCTGGCGTGGGGCCGATGTCGGCTTGATGCTCCGCTTTGCCAGCGACCACCCCGATGCCAAGGTGGTCACCCTAGACCAAAACTATCGCTCTACCAAAAGAATTCTCGCGGCAGCCCATGCAGTGGTTCAGCACAACCGAGGACGCATGGATAAAAAGCTTTGGACCACAAACCCCGAAGGAGCCTTGGTCGGCTTTTTAGAAGCAGGAACAGAACAGGATGAGGCCATGCAGGTGGCAGACCGTGTTCTGCGCGAAGTCAGAACCGGCCGTCGAAGCTACAAAGACCTTTCGGTTCTCTACCGAACCAACGCCATGAGCCGCGTAGTGGAAGAAGCCTTTCTCACCATGAGAATTCCCCATGTGCTTGTAGGGGGCCAAAGGTTTTATGACCGCAAAGAAATTAAAGATGCCATTGCTTATCTGCGGCTTGTCATCAACCCAAGCGACATCATCTCGTTCCGCCGAGTGATCAATGCCCCTCTTCGGGGCATCGGCCCCAAGTCGGTGGAACAGATCGAATCGGCGGCTGCCGCTATGGGAGTCACTCCGATGGAAGCGATTCAAGACCCCGGCATGAGGCAGGCCTTTTCTGCCAAGCCTCGGGCCGGGCTCGGCGTCTTGGCGGCTGCATGGAAACGCGGTGTGGAACTTGCCGACGAAGGCCCTGTCACCCCCCTGCTCAAGCACATTTTGTCATCTACCGGCTACTTGGATGAACTGAAGGCAGACAGAACTGAAGAATCTATTGGACGACTGGAAAACCTGCAGGAGCTGGTCAACGTGACTTCGAAGTTTGACTACGATCACGAAGATCCTTCTCTGACAGCATTTTTAGAAACAGTCGCGCTGGTATCCGATGTTGACAGCATCAACGAAACAAGCGATGCTGTCACCCTTATGACTCTTCACTCTTCAAAGGGTCTAGAATTCCCCGTCGTCTTTTTGATGGGGATGGAAGAAGGCGTCTTCCCCCACTCACGATCATTGATGGATGACCAGCAGCTTTCTGAAGAAAGAAGGCTCTGCTATGTGGGAATGACACGAGCCAGAGAAGAACTGATTTTAAGCCTCGCCCAAAGAAGAACCCTCTACGGTCAGCCCAACTTCAATCCGCCCTCGCGGTTTCTGCAGGATGTCCCCAAGGACCTGATGGATTACGCTCCAGGAGGCCGCATGGATTCCCCCTCTGGGGTTAGAGTGGTTAGGCAGGAAAGAAGCGGCGGCTACAGAACCGAAGAACCGGCAATGGTGGATGATCTGCCCAACAGGAGAAACAGCTCTTGGACCCCGCCATTCAACGCGGGACAGAAAGTCAGCCATCCCAAGCTGGGCATTGGAGTTGTTATCTCCTGC
>CAZSIM010000005.1:157101-307761 GCA_964607175.1 uncultured Fimbriimonadaceae bacterium | reverse complement strand
CAGCGATCCCGCCTATGAGCAACGCGAGTGCGAGGCCAAGGCCCGCGCGCTCTTCGCCGCCGCGCGCGAGGCCGTGAGGGTGGCCTCGGAACCCGGTTTCGGGCAATAGCGCGCCATGATCCTCGTCATCGACAACTACGACAGCTTCACCTTTAACCTGGTTCAGTATCTGGGCGAACTGGGCGCTGACGTGGCAGTTTACAGAAACGACGCGATTACGGTCCAAGAGATTGAATCGCTGGCTCCCCAGGGAATCGTCCTTAGCCCTGGACCCTGCACACCCAAAGAGTCAGGAGTCTGCCTGGAGGTTTTGCAGGCAGCGCTGGAAGGTGATGGACCTCTATCTCGAACTCCCATTCTGGGGGTTTGTCTTGGCCACCAGGCGATTGGGTTGGTTTCTGGCGCGACCGTGGGCAGCAGCCGCATCATCATGCATGGCAAAACCAGCATGATCGAACATGACGGAAAGGGTCTTTATGAGGGCATGGAATCGCCCGTCAAGGTGACCCGCTACCACTCTTTGGCTGTCTATGAAGACACTGTTCCTAAGACTCTTGTGGTTACAAGCCGCAGTCTGGATGATAGTGACATCATGGGCCTCAGGCACGTTTCCCGCCCTATCGAGGGTGTTCAGTTCCACCCGGAATCCGTCCTGACCGATCAGGGCAGGACGATGATTCAAAACTTTATCAACAAAACTCTGCAGCTGAATTGAGTCGGGTTTTGTTGTGGCAGACAGCTGCTGTCTGTCTTTATGCTGAATCTTTGTGGCATGGCAGGGAGTGAAATCATGACCTCTCTGCCAAATCCAACGCAAAAACTCTTTACCCGGCTACAATAGATGACCGATGAACAAGGGTCTTGGGCGGCTGCTGATTTTGGCAGCTTTTGCGGCAGGGTTGGCGCTGACAGGGTGTGGTCCAACAGGTGGCGGAGAGGAAGGTGCCGCAAAGGAGGCCCCCAGCTATACAAAGGCAGATTCGGCCCATGAAGTCGAAGTTGCCAGCTTCCAGGGAGGCTATGGAATTGACTTCTTCCAGGCTGCTGGCGAAGAATGGGGCAAGGAATCTGGCCGCAAGGTCAAGGTTTGGGGAGATCCACGAGTTTGGGAAAAACTCCGCCCGCGCTTTGTTGCTGGCGATGTGCCCGACCTGGCCTGGCCCGGCTGGGGAATGGATTACTGGGCTCTCGTTTACGATGATCAGCTTGCTGCCTGGGATGCCGCTCTTGACGGCCCCGCTCATGGCAAAACTGAGGGCAAGTGGCGTGATAGTTTTGATGCTGGACTGCTTAAAATGGGCCAGAATGATGGCAAAACTTACATGCTTCCTTACCATGTCAACATCAATGGCTGGTGGTACAACAAGACACTTTTTGAAAAGAATGGCTGGGTTCCCCCCACGACTTGGGACGAGCTGCTTGTTTTGAACGATAAGATTAAAGCCACAGGAATTGCACCCTTAACCTTCCAGGGGCAGTACCCCTTTTACACCCTTTCTGGCTTCATCTACCCCCTTATCATCAGCCATGGCGGCATTGAAGCGTGGAACGCCTGCCAGAACCTTGAGGAAGGAGCATGGACTTCTGAGAGCGTTATTTTCGCCGCCACAAAGGCTCAGGAACTTGTGAAGAGGGGCGACTTTATGCAGGGCAGCGTTGGCCTTAACCACACAGACAGCCAAGCTGCTTTTTACGAAGGCAAGGCTGCCATGATTCCCTGTGGAAGCTGGCTTCATGCTGAAATGGAGAACTACCGCAAGGATATGAAGGGCCCTGTGCCTGTGGTTGAGTTTATGCGAGTTCCCAACCTGACTGGCGGCAAGGGCGACCCCACGGCCATCCAGGTTGGAATCGAGCCCTTCATCATTCCTGCTGGCGCCAAGGATAACTCTGCCGGCATTGAAATCTACAAGTTTATGACTTCGCCAGAAAAGGCCAAGGAGTTTATTGAGAAGAAGGGAACTCTCATGGCGGTTAAGGCCGCTGAAGGCGTCAAGTACCCCTCCCACCTTGTTCGAGCCGCAGAGATCTTTGATGCTGGTCAGACAAAGTGGCACAGTGATTTTAGGCAGTGGTATCCCACCTTGGGCAAGGAAGCGGAAAATGCCATGGCGGCCCTGCTGGGCGGAGACATTACTCCTCAGCAGTTCGCTGAGAGAATTGAGAAGGAAGCGGCCAAGGTGAGAAAAGATGACAACATCACCAAGCGCAAGGTTGATTAAGGCTTAAAGCATGAAGTCGAAAGGCAGTGTCTGGTTTCGGTTGGGGTTTATGGCCCCAGCCGTCATCTTCTATTTTGTTTTGGTTCTCTGGCCTCTTCTGCAGGCTTTTCAGCTTGCATTTTATAGGCTGAGCGGACTCAGCAAAAAGCGGACTTTTGTGGGATGGGAGAACTTTCAGACCATTTTTGAAGACGGTGTTTTTATGCGGGCCTTGGGGCACAACTTAACGCTGCTTGTTGGCGGTGTTGCCTTGGTCCTCATTATTGGGTTCCCATTAGCTATTGCGGCTCAAGGCGACGGAAAGCTGGCCAAGACCCTTCGTTCGCTTTACCTGGTCCCTCACGTCATTTCGCTTGTCGTTGTTGCCATTTTGTGGCAGGCCATTTTCAATTCCCAAATGGGGCTGCTGACTTCTGGCATGAAAGGTTTAGGATTTCAGGATATCCCGGCATGGATGGGAGACAAGCGCACCGCTTTAGGAACCATCATTGTCGCCTTTACTTGGTACGCCTTGGGCTTTGCCATCATGGTGCTGCAGGCTGGCCTTAAATCAATTCCGCAGGATGTCAACGAAGCGGCTGAACTTGATGGAGCTCAGGGCTGGCAGAGGTTTTGGTCGATCATCTGGCCTCTTAGCTGGCCGACTCGCCGCATCGTGGTCATTCAGACCTGCATTGCTGCCCTGAATACTTTTGCCTTGGTGCGATTGATGACCAATGGCGGTCCTGATAGAGCCAGCGAAGTGACCTTAACTTACCTTTTTGAAAGAGGTTTTCAGCCCAACAGCCTTTATGGTGAAGCAACGGCTATTGCCATTCTTAACTTTGCCTTGGTGCTGATTGTGACTGTGGGGGTTCTGCTTTTGTTTGGCCGACACCCTGTTGAGGGCAAGCGATGAAAAAGATCCTCAGCAGCATTGGCATTGTCGTGTTTCTTATGGCTGTGGGCCTGCCCCTTGTATGGGTTCTGTTTTCCAGCTTAAGAACAACTCCAGAGATTATCTCGAATCCTTGGGGGCTGCCGGCTTCCTTAAAGTGGAGCAACTACGTCACGGCTTGGGAATCTGCCCATATAGGCAAGTATTTTGGCAACAGCCTTATCATTTGCATCTGCACTCTGGTCATTCTCATTCCCGTTTCGGCGATGGCAGCCTACATTTTTGCCAAGTTCCCTTTTTGGGGTTCACAGGGGCTGTTCGGCACCTTTTTGGCGGGAATGATGTTCCCCCAGTTCCTGGTTATCGTTCCACTTTTTCTCTTTATCAGAGATCTTGGAATGTTGGGGACGCAGCATGGCTTGGTTTTGGTCTATGTGGCGTTTTCGCTGCCCTTCACCATTTTTGTTTTGACCGGCTTTTTCACCGCTCTGCCAGATGAGCTGCGAGAAGCCAGCCTGATTGATGGCTGCAATGATGTGCAGACTTTCTACAGAGTGATGATGCCCCTGGCCAAGCCGGGATTAGTGGTAGTTTTGATCTTTAACATTATCGGACTCTGGAACGAATACAATCTAGCTTTGGTCATTCTTTCTCGGGAGGAAAGGTTTACCCTGCCGCTTGGCTTGGCCAGCCTGACCAACACCCAGCAGTATCAGTCCGACTGGGGCGCTCTTTTTGCGGCGATGGTTATTGTCATGCTTCCTGTCCTGGCCGTCTACTGGCTGCTGAAGGAGAAAATTCAGGAGGCCATGCTGGCCGGAGCCATTAAAGGATAGCAGCAGGGATCGGCTGGGCGGCGGCTCGTGGGTGGCTAAGGCCGCCCGCGAGTTTTTGTGGAGAGTCCTTACATGAAAGCAGGACCTCTCGGGCCGGGTTTTCAACTGAAAATCAGCAACTTTTTGGCGAGTAAGGACTAAACGATAACCATTTAGACCTCAACCCGTCTAAACTCTGGCGCAGAAAGCCGCCACCCTGACTAGGGCAGCAGGAGTTTCCATTTTGACGAGAAGATCGATCGCCGCAATAATCATGGCTTCGGCCGCCTTTAGCGCTTATGCACAGGGGGCTGCTGTTGTCAAGACCATCGAAGTCCGCGGCACCCAAAATGTCAGCAAAGACGCTGTGCTTGCAGCCATGACCAGACTGCAGGTTGGCAAGGTGTTTTCCCGGGTCGATGCAGACACGGATGAAGAAGCTATTTTTAACATCGGCCTCTTTAGAGATGTAAAGATCTCCTCTCGTGATCAAGCTGGCGATACCGAAGTTTTTATCGATGTTTCAGAAAACCCTCTCATCAACGAGATCAGGGTTTTGGGCAACACGGTCATCTCAACCGAAAAAATAACAGCCATGGTTCTGGAGCATCAAACTCTGGGCCGGATTTGGAACAACCGCAATGGCTCCTTGATTCGTGATGCCATCGTGGCTGCTTATCAAAAGGAAGGCACTTTTGCCCAGCTGCTGGCTTTGGAACCCGATGCAGAGGTTCCTGGCGCACTGCTGATTTCCATGCTTGAGCCGAGGGTGGGTGAAATCACCTTTGTTGGCCTTTCGCGAACCAAGGCATCGACAATGAGCCGGCTGATTAAAACCAAGCCAGGCGATGTTTACAGGCAGAGCCAGTGGCAGAGCGATCTGCTGGAGCTTGTCGGCACTCAGTGGTTTGAAAAAATCGATCCAGAACCTCCACAGGCAACCGATCGCCCTGGTGTCTTTAATCTGAAAACCACTGTGGCAGAAGCCAAAACAGCTCAGGTCGGGGCAGGTGTTGCCATCGACCCATCAAGCAGGCTGGTGGGCAACCTTTACTGGTCTGACTCTAATTTCCGTGGCTCTGGCCAGAATGTTGGCGTCAACCTCAGCCAGGCAGCGGCGGGCGGTGGACCATCTGCTGAACTAGCCTACACCAACCGGTTTTTTGACCGCTGGAACACAGCCTTCTCAGCTCAGGTTTTCAGCAAGGTTGTCTACAACTTTGTCGGCACAGGCACCGATGCCTTTGGGTCTGGCAGACAGGATGACTTTAACGAGCGCAGGACAGGCCTTTCTGTTTCGTTCAACCGACCCATAAGCGATACAGCTAGGGCCGGAATCGGCTTGACAGCTCAGACGATTAAGACGATCAACCTGAAGGACAACCTGACGAGCAACGATTTTCTGCAGCAGGATGGCGACCTGCTTTATCTCAGCTTCAACTACGATATTGATACGCGCCGCCCAACCAGCGAGCCCTTCTATGGAAGGTTTATTCGGTTTCAGGTGGAGCCAGGCGTCAGCAACATCACCAAAATTGGTGGATCTGTCGCCAGCGATACCGATGTATTGGGCAACAACGCCTTTCTTCGTTCGAGTGTTGAGTACCGCCAGTACTGGTCCAGTCCTTTGAAGGAAGGCGACCCGTTTGACAAGCCTAGGCCAGTTATTGCTGCCAGGGCAAGGTACGGCACCATCAGCGGCACAGTGCCCTTCTTCGAGCAGTTCTTTATGGGCGGCTCATCCACCCTTCGAGGCTACGACAACCAAAGGTTCTGGGGCAGCCAGTCTTTCCTTTCTTCAGTGGAGTATCGGTACCCCCTCCAAAAGGCCTTTAACATCGTGGGATTTGTAGACTACGGCGGAGCGTGGAATGGGTACGGACGTCTGAGAGATTACAGCCAGTCGGACAAGATTAAGCTGTACCTTGGCTACGGCCTTGGCGCCGCATTCAAGACACCACTTGGACCAATTCGCATCGATTTCGGTGTGAGTCAGGAAGGAAAAATCCGCACTCACTTCGCTTTCGGAACCAGCTTCTAATACAAACAGCGCCAATAACTCATGAACAACTCCACTCTATCCAGCCGAATCGCCTGGTCCGCCTGTGCGGCTATGGCTGCTTTCATGATCTTCAGCGGCTTTCAATCAGGGCAGGAAAAGACTGCCGTTGTTGATATGAACAAAGCCATTGCAGACAGCAAACTCGGCAAAAAAAATGTTGAGGATCTGAGCAATCTGGTGAATTCAAGACAGGCTCTGCTGACCTTTTTAGACAACAACCGCATTGCCACTCAGGAACAAGCCACCAAGCTGAGGACATTAGCCCTTAAGGGGGCGGCCCTTACTCCTGCTGAACAGCAGGATAACGAGAAGGTAAAAGGCGAGATTACTGCCTCGACCAAGGCTTACAACGATCTTAATCAAAAGCCAAGTCCTACCGATCAAGATAGGATTCAGCTTCAAGATTACAACCAGAGGCAGAGGACAATCATTCAGCTGCTTCAAGCCTGGCAGGAAGAGTTCACCGGAGACTTGAATCAGAGGCAGATTGACATGAGAAGAGTCGAAACCAGCCGAGCCTCGGAATCTTTGGCGGCTGTCGCCAAAAAGGGCGCTTTTACTGTTGTTCTTGAAAGGCAGTTTGCTCCTTTTGGAGCCAACGATCTCACTGCCGATGTGATTAAGGACCTCGATTCAAAGCCCTGATAAGCTGTTAACTGCCTATGTCCAGCCCTCTGCCCGGAATCATCCTTGGCTTCTGTGCCACGGTGCTTCTGGCAGGGGGCTGTGCTGTATCCAAACCTCCTTTGATGTTTGTCGATCTCAATCGACTGGAGGCTCTTTCAACACCTGCCCCCCATGGTGTCTTTGCCACCCAGGGTCTCAAGGGCCTTAAAGCCAGTTCAGGCCTTCTGCCAGCTCTTCCAGAACAGGTAACGCTCAGTGAGGATTCTAGAGCTCTTTCTCAGGAGGCCTGGCGTGAAGTGCAGGCCAGCAGGGAAAAGCTGTTTGAAGATCTTAAAAAGAAGCTGACTCTCACCTATCTTTCCGAGGTGCAGGGGCTGCGTGATGAAAAGCGGCGTGAACTGGCTGAGAGAGAGATTGAAAAGCTGGAAAAGGTTTGGGAAGTGATTCGCGAAAAGTTTGAAGTTTTGGCTTCAAAAACTGGCCCCTTGAACTACAGATTAAGCTGGCTTGCTGGGTTCCCCGACCCTGACCCCAACAGCAGAAGGCGTGTTTTTAGCAATGAAATGCGGCAGGCTCAGCTGGAAGAATCGGCAGAAATCAGAAAGGAGATTCTAAAGCTTGAAGCGGCCTATCGGGATGAAGTGAAGGGTCTGCTGGCCAGCCTCGCTGCAGAAAATGATGCTGCTTTGGCTCAGGTAATCGAACAGGAAAAGCTGCAGGATCGTGACTTGGTGCGCCAGGCTGAAACAGAAGCGAGACGCCGCGCCGCCCAGGCTTTGAGCGCAATATCTGAATCTGCCTTTACACCAGAAAGCAGTCTTCCGGCTCAGCCTGCTGCTTCAGCTCAGGGAGTGGCTGCAGAAGCAAAGCGGCCCCTCGATTGGCGTTCAGAATTTAGAAGTCCCTGGCCGCTTCGCGCCAGACTTAAAGATGAAGCTATGATCTTTGTCAGGCTTCAAGGGGGATCTTGGTCTTCATCTGCTAAAGGGGCTAAAGACGCGACAGAGGAGTTTTTGGAATGGAGAAGCAGCCGACAGTAACCTTGGGGGTTATCGCCCAGATCATAGGAGCAGAGCTTAAAGGCCCTGTGGATCTGCCTATTCATCGGCCCGTTTCAGCAGGCAGCGATGATCCGACCGGGATTACCTTTGCCGGAGATGAGAAGCATTTGAGCAAGGCTCTCGCTTCAACAGTGGGAGCGGTCATCTTGTCTCCCGAGGCGGCTCTGCCAGATCGCCCCTGCCTGGTACACCCTCAGCCAAAAATTGCATTTGGCATGGTCTTGGCCTTTTTTGAGAAGCCTTTGAGCTTGAATCAAGGCATCCATCCTTCTGCAGTCATCGACCCGACGGCAGAAGTGGACCCAACCGCTTTTGTCGGGCCGAATGTAGTCATTGGCAAAAATGCAAAGATTTGTGCAGGGGCAAAGGTGCATGCCTTGTGTTTTGTTGGTGATCGCAGCCAGCTGGGCGAGGGGTCAGTCCTCTTCCCGAGGGTGACTCTTTACCACGATGTTTTTGTTGGCAGCAGGTGCGCCATCCATAGCGGCACAGTGGTTGGATCAGATGGATTTGGCTATGTTTGGGACGGAAAAGCGCAGAGGAAAATTCCCCAGGTTGGCCGCGTTATTATTGAAGATCACGTAGAGATAGGGTCGAATACCTGCATAGATCGTGGAACATTTGAAGACACTGTTCTAGAAGCTGGCGTCAAAATTGACAACTTGGTTCAAATAGCTCATAACTGCCGAATTGGCGCTCACTCAGTTCTGGCTGGCCAGACAGGCATGGGGGGAAGCACAACTTTGGGCAAGGGCTGTGTTTTGGCCGGTCAGGCAGGCATCGGCGACCATACAACTTTAGAAGATGGAACTGTACTAACTGGTCAAACCGGAGTTCAGGGGCACGTAGAAAAGAATGTCTATGCTGGTTCTCCTGGGCAGCCCTTTAAGGCCGCTCTCAGAACTCTTTCAGCGACCCGGCGCCTGCCTGACCTAGAGAAGAAGGTGAAGGAGCTTGAGGCCAAGCTGACAGCTCTTATCGAAGCCAAGGAAGCCTGAATGGAGCTTAACTACACCCGCCGCACACTCGCCGAATCTGTTGTTTTTGAAGGCAGAGGGCTTCATTCTGGAGAGGCAGGTCGCGTGACGCTGCATCCCTATGAACAGGGGTTAGCGTTTACCTTTAAGGGCGAAACTTATCCGGCTCTGGCAGAAAATGTGACCGATACCAGAAGGTCAACGTCAATTGGCCCTTGTCGCACCATCGAGCATGTTCTCAGCGCTCTTGCTGGCATGGAAGTCACCGATGCCTTGATTGAGCTGGAAGGCAGCGGCGAGCTCCCTGCGCTTGATGGTTCGAGCTTTGAATATGTGCAGGGCTTAAACCAGGCAGGATATGCAGATCTTGGTCCGGCAGAAGCTCATAGACTTTTCACCCGAGCTTATGTCATAGGTGACAATTCTAAAGTGGCGGTTGGGGCAGGGAACGGTCATTGGCGTTTTGTGCTCGAAGGTGAAGGAGGCCGCTGGCCCCTACATCAGGAAGCTGAGATAAAGTCTTTGGCCGAGTACACAGAATCTGTTTCAAAAGCGAGAACCTGGGTTTTTGAAGATCAGATTGAGATGGCGAGAGCAGCTGGGCTCGGGCTCGGTTTAGATGAATCAAGCTGTTTGATTCTTGGCTCAAAAGGGCCAGTGAATGAATCCAGGCAGGATAACGAAGCCGCCGCCCACAAGCTCTTGGATCTCATGGGTGATCTTGCTCTGACCGGTATTCCTCTTCGGTTTTTGAACGTGACAGCAGAGAGGTCGGGGCACGCGCTTCATGTTCAGGCTGCACTTAAAGTTCGTCGAGAGCTTGGCCTTATCCCTTTTGAGCCTGATTCTGTGTGATATTCTGATCTCAGGTCAGCCGGAGAACCAATGAAAATCATTCGATATCGTTTAGGAGCAGAAGTTTATTGGGGGGAAGAGAAAAACGGCACTGTCGCTCGGCTCTCTGGCGGCCTTTTTACTGGTCTAAAGGCGACAGGCGATATCGACAAGCCGGAAGAGCTGCTGGCTCCACTGGATCCTGCAATGATCATTGGGATTGGGCAGAACTACCAGCGCCATGCAGAAGAACAGGGTTCAAAGGTCGCGGACCATCCTGTCGTTTTCTTTAAGGCGCTTGGTTCTGTCTGCGGCAGCGGACACCCCATTAAGCTTCCTAAAAATCTGACTTCAAACAAGGTTGATTACGAGGCTGAACTGGCTGTGATTATTGGCCGAGACTGCCTGAATGCTGCTAAAGAAAACGCTCTGGATTATGTTTTTGGCATCACCTGCGGCAACGATGTAAGCGCGCGGGACTGGCAGAAAGATTGGGGAGGTGGGCAGTGGTCCAGGGGAAAAAGCTTCGATACTTTCTGCCCTCTTGGCCCCTGCATTGTCACGCTAGATCAGCTGCCAAACCCTAATGGCTTGGCTATATCTGCCCGTCTCAACGGAGCTGCTGTTCAGGATTGGACAACGGAGGATATGATTTTTGATGTTCCAACTCTTATTGAGTTCTTAAGCGCAGATACAACGCTTCCGGCTGGAACAGTTATTCTTACCGGCACGCCTCATGGAGTGGGAATGGCGCGCACTCCTCCGCTGTTTATGAAGCCAGGTGATGTGATTGAGATTGAGATTGAAGGGATAGGAGTTTTAACCAACCCTGTAATATAGTTAAGTGTCTTTGCCTATAAGTGTGCGACGCTAAACTAAGGCAGGAAAGAACCAATGGCTGGCAGAATTGCTTGATGTTTTAGATGAGTTCTTGTGGTATTTTTACCAATCATCAAGATATAGAATGTTTGCGTTGAACCATAAATGTAAAGACCCGCAGCCGTCTTATTTAATAAGCTGTCTGCCTGCTGTTTAGTCAAAGCGCAATATTCATTTAGGAGGTGCGGCATGCTGGCTTGTTTGTGGTCTTTTAGTGCAGTTCTGGCAGAGCCGCAGATCAGTCTAGATCTCCAGACTGTGCCACTTTCTTCGGTTGTTTTTGAGCTTGAAAGGCAGACGGGTCAGAAGCACCTTTTAACAGGCAGCAATTCTGGCCAGATGCTTTTCGTAAAAGTTGATTCCCTGCCTGCATCAAGGGTGAGGGATTCTGTTGCCTGGGCGGCAAGAGGAGTCTGGAAGGAGGTTGATGGCGTGCAGGTTCTGACAACAGAACCCTGGACGAAGTCATTTGATGACGCTTACGCCAGGATCATCAAACGATCTAAGGAGTACGCCTCAGCAACACTGAGCTCTCAGCCCGATTGGCCGAAGTTTATTGCTCGTCACGCTGATCCGTCAGCGGGAGAGGCCGAAGCACGAGCAGCAGGCACAGAGTGGGCTGAAGGCACGCCCTTGGGCAGGCTCTTGAAAGAGCTTTACGCGCTGCTTCCCGAAAAGGATCTGGCCTCTATCAAGGAAGGTGAAAGGCGAGTTTTTTCCCTTGCCCCCACTTCTCTGCAATTTGGTTTCCCTCAAGGCGCCTGGCAGGCTTTTTCGAGATTTCAGGCGGTTAATCGGCAGTTTTCCCTTATCGCCAGTAGGTATCCCAAGCTTAACCAAGATCGTAGAACCTATGCCTTTAATGCTGGATTTGTTGATCCAGATGTTTATGGCGAACCCCGTCATCTGCTATTGATAGTGAAAAGAACAGAGGGTCGCCCTGATGTTCAGCTTAAGCTTTACAATCAGGATGGGGAGGAATGTGCCTCTCAGTCACCAAGTTTGGACATGCCGTCCAATCCTGATGAACAGCGTCATAATCCTTTAACAAAACTCCTTGGTGCGGCTGCTCCTCAAAAACTTTCGCCTAATGAGGCCGAGTTCAACCAAAAGCTGCTGACAGATGTTTTAGGGCATGGTCGACTGCCTGGTGCAAGGTTTCAGCCCGATAAACTAATTGCCGATCGTTTGGATGCATTGGCAAAGCACGATCTGCTTACTTTTGGCCCGACCGAACTGCTGGCTCAGCTGGGAAAAGTCTCTGAGAAAAACATAGTTGCCAAAGTAAGTGATACCAATCTTTTCAGCCTGCTTTTTTTTCCAAGACGGATTGGGAATGGCCTTGCTGTTCTGCTGGAACGAACTTATTCTCGTGGTGGTGGAAATGAAGATGATGCCATTCAAGTTGAACCAGACCTTATTAAGCTGAGGCCCGATTCTTTTGGGTATGGGTCTCAAAGCGGGTACTTCAATCGCTCTATAACAGCGGCATCGCTGGGCCAGGCAAAGCTCGGAAAACTCAGAATAGATCAGCTAAGCCAGATGTGCGCAGCCCATCAAACGAGCGATGATTCTTTTCTGTCTCAGCTGTTTTTAGGCATCTTCTCAAGCCAGAGAGGAAAGGTTCTTGAAGAGGATGAGTTCGAGCTTCTAAAGTTCTATAGCTCGCTTCCCCTAGAAGTGAGGCTGGCAGCAAAGGGATCTGGGGCAACAGTTTCCTGGCGGAGCTTGACTCCAAGCCAGCTCGCACAGATTAACAGACTAATTCTTTGGTCTGGCCAGAACATTAATGGCATAGGCGGTCTAGCTGGTGAGTCAACTTATGCGCTGGCAGGTCTGAATTTTTCTGCGGCTCAAGTGAAAGCAGTGCATGAAGCAAAAGATAGCTGGCTTTTTAAGTCCGATAGTCTGAGGATGCCTCTGCAGAGCGCAGGAAAGGGAACCATTGCCTGGGCCCTGGCTTATGGCCAAGGCCAACCTGGGAAGGGGATTGAGCATTATGAGTTTTTTAAAGGTTTTCAAGAAACTCTGAAGGTCACTTTTGATTTTGGCAGCGGAATTGAAGTTGTCCGTTATTTTGAGCAGATCGAACCGGAGCAGAACGCCGTGCCGACTAAATACGCTGATCTGCCTGCCAGCTTTAGGGCTGAGATTGAAGAGGAAGCAAAGAGGCCGGTCGGAATAGGCGAATGATTCGGCGTGTCCGTGCTTCTTGAAAGTTGCTTCTAAGGCAGCACTGTGTAGAAATGGCTCAAGTCAGAAACTTGCCTGCTTCTGCCCAGACCTCCAAGTCAACGCGGATCAACTGATTCAGCCTTTGTATTCCGTTCCTAAAAGTCTCAGCAGAAACTGTGGACTGCCAGAGGCTGTCCTCGCTGAAAATCTGTGCTTTTCGCCTGGCTGAAGAATGCTGAGCGTTGCAGCACCTTTTTGTTGGTTGGCGCGGGTTTTGCCAGAGGAAGTGAAGCATTCAAGCGCGGATTCGCCATCTTCGACGGCGGCAAAAAGAAGAGCTGGCAGTTTAGTGGGAGAAGGAAGATTGACTTGGATTGATTTCTTAAACGGAGTGCCAGCAATAAAGAACTCATTGGTAGGCAGAGAGAATCTTCCTTCATTTTCTTTTACAATATGGGCGAGCTGAGCACCTGCTGCGCTGATCTGCTGAGGGGAGAAGGCAGTTCTAGTTTTGCCAGCAGGGGTGCAGAGCGCTGTCATTACCAGGGTTGGTTCGCCAGATTTGGCGTTATTGTTAAGGGTGAAGGTGACGGTTTCCTTCTTTCCCCCCAACCACTGAACTTCTGAACTTCCGAAAACCGATCCGCCTGAAAATGTTGGGGTTGGGGCAGGTCCAGCCTTTGTGGCGGCAGAAACCTTAAATCTTCCCCCCGGCTGTCCCAGAGCATTTTGACCAGCAGCAAAGAACAGATACAGCTTCTGTCCGGCAGAAGCTTGGGCAGTAAAGCTGACACTTGTTCCTGCAGCAACAAAAATTCCTTTTACCGGGTCGGGACCAGTCAGCTGCATCGGTCCGAGCTCTGGTGAGAGGCTGGCTCTCATTTCAAAGGCACGCTGAAGCATTTGTGTCGTGTGGGCGATATTGCCCTCAAGGCTGACTGAGGAGATGCCTTCTTCTTTGGAGGCTAATAAGGAAGAAAGAAGAGAAAGGGAAAGCATCTGCATTTCTATTGACGCATAAACTGATATGGCCGCTAGGCAGAAAGTAACTAACTGCTTCATACAGGTTTTGCTCACGGCTGGTAAATGAGGGTTGATCCAATGGCGCGGGTTTTGGCAGGGTGTGTCTTTACAGAAATCAGCACCTCCCTCTCCAAGCGGTGGAGTTTTCCTCAGCCTCTGTTAAGCAATCGTTCAGTCTTGGCGCAGTTCCTTGGCACTAGCTGTGAAACAGGATGCTCCTGCTGGGTGTATGTAGATGTGGGTACAAGAATCATGTATACATCTCAAAAACCGAATCACGAGTTTGCGACTCTGTTGGTTGGCTTTGCTGCTGGAGTCCTTGGCACACTGATTTTCGCCACCTACAAACAAAGAGAGTTCGATCGCCTCGTCGGCAAGAGCCGCGAAATGGCCGGAAGCACTCAAGAATTTTTTGAGGACTTTGAAGGGAATGCTCGCAGCACCACCCACGAGCTGGCGAATGCCGCTCATAGAGGGGTAAATAAAGTGGACCGTGCTGCTCATAACGCGATTGACAGTGTGAAGCAGAAAGTTCTGAACGAAAGTTAAAGAGAAAGTGGGCTCTTGACAAAAAAAGAACAGGCTTAAGCCTGTTCTTTTTTTGTCAGCTCCTTTACTTGAACCAAGTGTGACTCAGCTCAGTTTTCGATCGGACTCCAATGAATCGAGGGCAGCCCTTAAAAGTTGAACTGGTCGATGTTGTCTTTAGTAAAGGTGAGGGTGCCACCCAGCATAACGTTGTCTCCGACTATTTTCTTTTCTCCCAAGCGGCCAGCTTTGATGACAGTTGAGCCTTCCTTCAGATCGCCATCTGCCAAAGCGCGGGCAGTGTAGACAGTCAGATAGCCTAAGTCGACCGTGTTCCACAAGACTGCAGATTTAACGATTCCCTCTTTGATATAGGTTTTCATATCGTTGGGAGTGCTGAGCCCGATCACATTGACCTGACCAGCCTTTCCAGCCTGTTTGATGGCTTCGGCTGCGCCAGGAAAGGCAACAGAACTGATAGCCAGAACTCCCTTAAGGTTTGGGTAGGCCTTCATAAGGTCTTGAGTGACAGAGAAGGCGAGCTTCTGGTCTTCGTTGGAAGGCTTGACCGCGGCCAGCTTGAGCCCGGGATATTTTTCCAGCCTTGTCTTAATGTGCTTGATCCACTCGTTTTGATTGGCAGCTGTCAAAGAGGCGGTTACGATGGCGACATCGCCAGATGCTGAATCGCCTCCCAAGTCCTTGACAAGGCCATCGACCAAAGAGAATCCGATCTCCTCTGGCGTCGCCTGATTGACAAGGAACTCGCGGGAAGAGGGATCAGCATCGGCATCCCAAGTGATTACCTTCACTCCTGCATCTTTTGCCCTTTTCATGGCTGCAGAAAGAACGGCGGGGTCGTTGGGTGAAACGGCTATGACATCTACACCCTGGGCGGTCCACTGGTCAATCAGCTTTACTGCATCGGCAGCATCGCCGCTTGTGGGTCCGTCGTAAATGAGCTCAACATTTCCCAGTTCTTTGGCTGCTTCCATCGCTCCTTCTGAGCAGGAGGTGAAGTAGGGCACGCCTTTCTTTTTGGGCAGCATAGCCACTGTAATCTTCCTGCCTGCAGCTGTTCCTCCATGCGCTGTTTCGCCGCCTTCTGATGCAGCTTGGCCATCACCCCCAGGGGTGCAGCCGACAAGGGCAAATGCGAGCAGCAGAACAAGAGGAAAGAGCCTCATGCAGCAGATTCTACACCTGTTTTTTGTCTGGATTCAAAAACTCTTTCAAGCAGAACTGCTGCAATAAGCAGCGAACCAATAACAATAAAGTTCAGCTCATTCTGCTTCCAGTGCCACGAGACGAACTGCTTGGTGAGGTGAATGAGAACAAGGCCAAGAACAAGGCCAGAGATTCGGCCCTTTCCTCCTTCAATGCTGGCACCGCCCAGCACTACAGCGGTGATGGCTTCCAGCTCCATCCCCATGCCAAGGTCTGCCTTTGCGGTGTTGTTTCGGGCGACTAAAACTGCAGCTGCCAGCCCGCAGGCGAGCCCAGAAAAGGTGTAAAGGGCAAACTTGACCTTATCAACCGGAATGCGGGAGAAGCGGCTGACACGTTCTTCTGTGCCAACTGCTGTAATCCATCTGCCCCATTTTGTTTTTTCTAAGGCAAACCAGGCGGCAAAAGATAGAGTCAAGAAAGCAAGAGGGGGAACCCATCCTTGCCCTATGAATAGATAAGAATCTGGGTAGCCAGAGATTGGCCTAGCCATGCTTATTCCTTCGGCTGCGCCCCTAAAAGCCGCTAATGTGGCGAGTGTCACCAAAAGGGGGTGGACCTTCATTTTGGCAACGAACCATCCGTTAGTGGCCCCCTGCACTCCGCCTGCCACGATTCCCAGCCCAGCCGCAGCATAGGGGGGGACTCCTTTTTCGTAGAGGAGTCCTGTGACAATGGCGCTGAAGGCGATCATTGATCCGACGGAGAGGTCAATGCCTCCGATCATGATGATCAAAAGCATCGGCACAGCGATGATCGCCAGTTCCCACATGTGGGAGGCCAGAAGAATCTGCGTTTTTACTGTGACAAACTTGGGTTCGACAATAGCGGCCGCGGCCAGCAAAGCAGCAATAAGAATCAGCAGAACCGCTTCTCTGGTCAGTTTCATTCTGTTCTGCCTCTGCTGCCCAAGTGGTCGGCGATAATGGCGATGAGGATGACCCCTCCCTGAATCGCTCTTTCCCAATAAGTGACTGATTCTCCAAGCCTCATAAAGATGAGAGCGGTAGAGACCATTCCTAAAAGAAGCACTCCAATGGCGGTGCCGACCACCGAGCCTCTGCCGCCGCGAATCGAAGTCCCTCCCACGATTACCCCTGCTATCACAACCAGTTCAAACCCGCTGCCAAAGCCAGATTCGATAACCTGAAGCTGGGTAGCGCTAAAAAGTGCTGCAATGCCTGCTGCCAGCCCCGTAAGAGCAAAGGCGGCAAGCTTCATTCTTTTTGAGTTGATGCCAGCCAGATCAGCGGCAGATGGGCTGCTTCCTAGCGCGTAGATTCGCAGCCCGAAAGGAGTCCTTCTTGTCAGCCAAGTGCCAATAAGCACAGCCGCTAGGGCCATCCACACTGCATAGGGAATGCCGGCAGCTGATTCAGTTCCAAAGGCGCGGAGCCCAGGAGGCAGGTTTTCTATCCAGCGCCCTGCCATCAAAAACTCTGTGATTCCCTTCAGCACAGTCAGCATCCCGAGAGTCACGATGATGGAAGGGACACGGGCATAAGCCACAAGAAGGCCGTTTAACAGGCCGACTCCTGCCCCTACTCCCAGGCAGAGGGCTGCCCCGACACCGACAGGAAGCCCAAGCCGATCGGTCGAGGTGGCGATTCCTAACACGGCAGCGCAGAGCCCCATAAGGGAGCCAACCGAAATATCAATCTCTCTAGCAAGGATGACCAGGGTCATCATGCTGCCCAAAATCAAGGCTGGCGCGGCTTTGACAAGTATGTCTCTGACATTATCCAGTGCTAAAAAGGCAGGGTTTGTCATTCCTACCCCTATGACAGCAGCCAGAAGAATTCCCGCTACCAAGCCTTCGCGCGGGAAGGTTTTCTTCGCTTTTTGGTCTGCTCTCTTGTTATTTTCTTTTGGAAGAGCGAGTTCAAGAATTCTTTCTTGAGTGGCATTTTCGCGGGAAAGTTCTCCTGCCACTTCCCCCTGTCTTATGACAATAATTCTATCGGCCAGCGCCTGGACTTCTGTCATTTCAGAGCTGATAAGCAGCACCGCCATTCCTTTTGATGCCAGGTCGTTTATCAGCTTATGGATTTGATCTTTGGCCCCAACATCGACGCCTCGCGTCGGCTCATCTAGAATTAGTATTTGGGGATTGGTGGCAAGCCATTTGCCCAAAAGAACCTTCTGCTGGTTTCCACCAGAAAGTGAAGAAGCCGCCGCTTGATCTGAGGATGTTTTTATGGAGAGATCTTCAATCAATCCTGCCGCCCGTTCAGATTCCTCTTTACGGTTGATAAGCAGCTTGTTGGATTGGCGCGCCATCGAGAGGTTTTCCTTGACGCTGAGTGGCAGGTGGATTCCTTCATGCTGGCGATCTTCGGGGAGAAGCGCGATTTCGCCTGCTGCCTCCACCGAGCCAGAATCCAGCGGATCTAGGCCGAAAATGGCCCTTGCCACTTCTGATCTTCCTGCGTTGACAAGCCCGGCTAGGGCCACAATCTCGCCCGATTTGACCTGGAGGCTGATGCCGTTAAAAACGCCATGACGCGAAGCATTGTTAACCTGCAGAAGCACACTGCCTAAGGCGTTTTTTCTGCTTGGGTTTTCAGCTTCAATTTCTCGCCCCACCATGAGCTTAATCAGCTCTTCTTTGGTGGTTTCGGCTGCCTCCATCGTGGCGGCGTGACAGCCATCTCTCAGGACAGAGATTCTGTCGGAGAGGAGGAAGATTTCCTCCATCCTATGGCTGACATACAAAATGCAGACTCCTTTTTCCTTTAGCTGCCTGATGACGGCAAAAAGAATGTCGGCTTCTCTGGTGGAAAGTGATGCTGTTGGCTCATCTAAAATAAGCAGGCGGCAGTCGCTCTGCAGGGCTTTGGCAATAGCAGCCATCTGCCTGTCGGCTGCGCTTCTCTCGCTTAGGGGGGTAGTCAGGTCGAACTCTACGCCTATGTTTTTAAGGCTTTCCTCGGCTCTTTTTGCCATTGCCGATCGGTCCAGCCACAGGCCGCCCAACGCGGTTGGCTCCTGCATTATCTGGTGATTTTCGATAGCGTTAAGGTGCAGAAAGGCAGGAGTTTCCTGGTGAACTATGGCTATTCCTGCTTCTTCGCTTGCCTTGACCGACCCAAGTTTTAAGGGCCTGCCATTGATGGTGACAGAGCCTGAATCGGGAGTCACCGCCCCTGACAATATGCGGTTGAGGGTGGATTTTCCGGCACCATTTTCTCCGCATAAGGCATGTATTTCACCAGGCCTTAGATCCAGGCTGACATCCTTAAGGGCCTTGACCCCTCCGTAGCTTTTGGTGACGTTGGAGAGCTGAATCATGCTCCTTTGCACCCAGCCATAAGGAAATCAGTTTACAGGAATCTGCTGGTTATTGGCTGAAGTGTCAACTTGACGCAGTTTTTTGACGGGCGATTACTGTCCCGCTTCTACCAGTCAAACAAAGGCTGATATCTGATGCTGGTCTTTTGAACTGTCTGTTGTGTGAGGGCAATATTTGTGCAGCTATAACCTTTATGGCTATTGATAAGCAGGAATGAAGACGCCTCTCCTCACGATTCTTCTTGGCATCCACTTCTGCCGATGAAATCAGCAGATTGAGAGAATATGCCGATATTTTTCGATTTTATCGGCATATTCTGCTAACATGCCGATTTCATCGGCATGTCGTAGAGGTTGATTCTGCACCTCTGACTCTGGCAATGAGCCTGCTTGGATGAGGCATGACGCAAAAAAAATACAAATAACAGTTTAGCGGATAAGGATTTTTAGAAGACGCTCGTTAATGTAAAGCATCTCGCGGCCATGTTTGTATCCCTGCAAAATACCAAGTCGTGCTAGTTCTTTTAGATAGCTAGAAGCGGCATCTCGCTTTGCTATCCCGGCAGTCTCAAGAGTGGAAATTCTAGTGTAGGGCTGCTGAAAGATCAGCTCGATCAGCTCTTTGCTATAACCTTTCCGCATTTCAGTACGCGCCATTTCGATTGTTTCTAATATGGAGCTGCGAATCTCATCAATTCTGCTTTTGGTATCGCCTGCAGTCTGTTCTATGCCATCCAGCATATAAAGAATCCAGTCTTCCCATGCTTGTTCTTCAGTAACTCGTTTGAGCCCTTCATAGTAGGCTCTTTTGTTTTGAATAATGTATCTCGATAAATATAAGGTCGGGATTCCTAGCAGTTTTTGGTCTATTAGGTAAAGAATGTTAAGAACTCGACCGGTTCTTCCGTTGCCATCGGGGAAGGGATGAATGGCTTCGAACTGGTAGTGTGCCACAGACATTTTTATTAAAGGGTCTACATCATCTTCTGCATAAAGATATTCGCTAAGATTGTCAAGTAGCGAACGTATGAGTGATTCACCTTCAGGGGGGGCGTAAATTGATTCGCCTGTTCGGCGGTTTACAACTCTTGTTCCTGGCAGCTGACGAACGTTGATAGTGTGCTCTTTAATAATCTGAGCTATTTCTACAAACAATTTTGAGCTTAATACACCGTTTTGCTTAAGACATTGAAACCCATGCCAAAGGCTTTCTTCGTAACGCAGCACCTCTTTGGTTGACGAGTCTGTCTTCTCGGCATCATCGCTGAAAGCTCGGTAAAGCTCATCATTCGTTGTGACGATGTTCTCAATTTCAGAAGACAGCTTGGCTTCTTGAAGGAGAATCGCCCTAATGAGCACCGCTTGATTTGGGATCAAGTCACCTGCTGTCCTCAGTTCAGCTAAAGCTTTGTTTGCCGAGATTGCCTTTTTTAGAGTGCGCTTGGTTTCGAGGTCGACGGCTGGTGGCAGGAGAGGAAGATCGTTGAAAGGAGTCGTCCGCTGGCTAAATTCTGCTGATGTTTGGCCAGAAAGCGTAGTGACCTCATCTGCTGACATGATCAGCATATTAGCAGAATATGCCGATATTTTTCGATTTCGTCGGCATATTCTTCTGACATGCCGATTTCATCGGCATGTCGTAGAGGTTGGTTTGCACCGTTGACTCTGGCAGCGCGTCTCGTCGGATAGATGAGGGAGGCACTTGTTCCACCCTAGAAACGAAGACCATCCCGAACATCCTCCTTATCTGCGTTTCGAGGCAGTTAATGAAGATTAAGCGCGATGAAAGGCCATTTAATCTGCGTGTCGTGAAGATAAGCTTCTCTCAACTGGGGGCTTCGTGGACCAGACAGGGAACCTCGGTTCCCAAAAAACTTCCAGGAATTAGTTGGCTTGACCTTATGTTAACCAGCCAGTCATGAACCCGTGGAGGTCAATCCTAATCGTCAGACCACACCTGCTTAGGTTCAAAAGTGGCATTGTGAATCTAGTTTAAATGCACTGAGAGGTATGGGAATGCACCCAAACTCCCAGAGTTATTTGGAGCATCAAATGGATTCCCTGGATGGTGCAAGTGTCTCGTCAGTGTCTTCCGATCGGAATATTTCATGGACATTGACTTCAGTATCTTCAAACATTCTGAAGTAGTCATCATGACGGAACACTCGCCTCCTTGACCGGCCAGAAACTTCTTTCAAGACGCCGACTTCGAGCATTAGTTTGATGAGCCTATTGGCGCCGTTAAAGTCCTTTCCAGTTAGGCTTTGGACAAGTTGTACGCTAACGAATGGAGATTTGAAGAGTTGTTCATGAAGACGTAATCCATCTCCAGTTGAACGACCAAATGATTCCTGAATTCTAGAGCGTTGGTCTTCCCTCAAAAGTACTATGCGTCGGGCGACGTCGGTGGCTTCGTTTGCAACTGTCGCAACCCCGGCCAAGAAGAACCGTAGCCACCCTTCCCAGTCTCCTTTGTCACGTACGGCCTGCAACCTATCGTAATATTCAGTACGATTGAGTTTGAAGTAGTGGGAGAGATACAGTAAAGGCCGTTTGAGTGCTTCGCGTTCACACAGAAGAAACGTAATCATGAGCCGTCCGATGCGACCGTTTCCATCTAGGAATGGATGAATCGTCTCTAACTGGGCGTGGGCAAGTCCGATTTTTACGAGGAGGGGCATGGGGCTTTCGTCATGCAAGAATATCTCCCAATCACCGAGGGCGAGTTTCATATCCTCTGGGGCAGGTGGTACGAAGCGAGCTGTATTCAGATTGCTGCCCTGAGGTCCGATCCAGTTTTGGCTCCGCCTAAACTCGCCTGGGTTTCGTTCCTGGCCTCGCGTGCCCGCCATGAGCTTGTTGTGGATTTCGCACAGGAGCCGTAGCGATAGCGGTAACACGTGCAGACGTTCAATGCCGTAATTCAGTGCATGGACATAGTTAACGACTTCTGACACATCACTAGGAATTTGCGGGTCAAGGACCTTTGCTTCAAGCTCCAGTACGTCGGCAAGAGATGCTTGGGTCCCTTCGATTTGCGAACTTAAGACGGCTTCCTTGCGAACGTACATCATTACGAACAAGTCCGGATTTGGGAGTGCCTCCGTCGATCCGTCGAGACGACCAAGGGCGCGGTCCGCGCGGGAAAGCAGATCCAATAATTCCCCATCGATGACAAGTGGTGGATCGGGTGGAAGAGGCTTTGGAGTAAAGGCTCTGTATCCCGTTGGCTGAGATATGTAGACCCCGGCGCGTTGTGAAGCTTGTTCCATCCTGATGTAGATTATCTCCCAGAATGCTCCTCTTATTTTCATTTTGGAACCGTCCGTGAAGATTAAGCGCGATGAAAGGCCATTTAATCTGCGTGTCGTGAAGATAAGCCTCTCTCAACTGGGGGCTTCGTGGACCAGACAGGGAACCTCGGTTCCCAAAAAAACTTCCAGGAGTTGGTTGGCTTTACCCTATGTTAACCAGCCAGTCATGAACCCGTGGAGGTCAATTCTAATCGTCAGCCACACCAGTCCAGGTTCAAAAGTGGATTGTGAATATGGCGCAGTACCTTTCACATGCTCTTTGTACTGCTGCCTACTCCCAAGATTTCTTTACGAAACCGCTTGTTTTGAACCTATTAAAACTGATCGGTCATGAACATGATTGGAGTCTGGGGGAAGCCCAAAGTCATGGCCTGCATTTCAATTCGGCTGGAAATCAGAGGGATGCCGATAGTTTCGGCGGTTCGCTTCAGCCCATAGAAAATAGAGCCTTCTTCCACGGGCCAGGGGCCAGAGTGGTCAGGAAGGATGGCTTCTCTCAAAAGAACGGGCTCTATGCATACATAGCCGCTGCCTCGTGCTTCGCAGTGTTTTAGGCTCCAGGTCCAGGCTTCCCATTTCAGGTGGGTTCTAATCAGGCGATCATCGCTTTCGGCTGCCCATGCTGTGTAGCGTTCTTTTACGTCATCTGTTTCCAGCAGCTGCAAGGCTTGGTTATAGCCTTTGGCTCTTACTTCTCCTCTAATCACGTCATCAGCATGGGTGAAGCCAAGCTCACTATAGACCCTTGGGTCTGTGGCAAAAAGCATAAAGGCGTTTTCTCCACGGTCTTTGGTGGCTTCCATAACTTCGCGCAGCAGGTGGGTGGCTAATCCCCTGCCTCTTGCCTCTTGGCTTGTAGCAACGCCTGCAATTCCTGCGGCTTTGCCCCATCCAAATTCTAAAGGTGAAGTGGTAAGAATCGAGGCCATTTTGCCTTCATCAAACAGCGCCCATTTGCGGCTTAGATCAAACAAAGGTTCTTGAAAGAAAATGTTCTGGGCTGCCTTGTAATCGAGGGCAAAAACACTGCAAAGAAGCCGAAGAAACTCATCGGCTTCGCCTGCGGCTATCGTCCTGACTTCGATCATGCGAGCTCAAGGGTTTGTGGGGGGAGGAGCAGTGGTTTGAGACTGCCTTACAACCAGCAGAACCTTTACTTTTCCGCTGCCAGTGATTCTTGCTCCTTGAGGAACTATCAGATCAATCTCTCTTTCCACCGTGCCGCTCAGGCCATCCAGAGAGATGACTGCGGTGCTGATTTGGCTGATTCTTGCCAGTTCGGTGCTGGGGCCAGTCACTTCAACCTGGTTCGGTGAGACTTCAAATCGTTCAACCGATGCTCCAAAGGGAAGCTGTCCGCTGAAGACAGGGTTGATCAAGACCCTTTTGGAAGTAGGAGCAGAAACAACGCTGGGGGTTGCTGTAACATCGGGCGGATCAAGAGTTAAGCCGGTAACGGGCTTGCCAGAAGAATCAAGGGGTTCGGCGTTAAGTGTAAATGCGCTTCCGGGACGGACTTTTGAGAGGTCTAAAATTGCCCGCAGTGTGGCCACTCTCTGCACAAGGCGAGCCGGTCCCGAAATCTCAACTTCATCGGGGTCGATTGCAGAGATATCGTAAGTCAAGCCGCTGGGTGGAAGCCCGATTGTTTCTAGGGTGACTTCTTTTTTAGCCCGGTCTATGCGGTCTATGTTAAGAATCACTCTTGGCCTTACGGCTCTAGCAATGAGGTTTGCCCGGGTTGGACCCTTTACTTGAACCAGGGTTGTCACCTCACCGATTCCTGTATCGGCCAGGTCAACAAAGGCAGAAAATTCAGTGGAATCTAGCCCATCAAGCACCTGAGTGGTGCCGCTGACAATAATGCGAACAGACTCGGGGACTTGAATAATGGCTAGTCCGGCAGCTAGGTTTTCCACCTCAAGCCTGACCGTCATTTCTCTTTCTTTACCTGGGTCGGCTTGGGGCTGAATCTGCAGCCATAGCACCACGGCGATCATCAAGGAGGCAAGGGCAAGAAAAAAGTCTTTCAATTTATGGCTCCTTGTCTGCTTCGTGGGCAGAATCGGCGTCTACGTCGTTCCTGCGTCGAAACCTAAGCATGGATCGTTTTGTTTCGTTGTGGGGTGCGATCAGTCTAAAAAGCTCAGCTTCTAGTTCGTTAGGTGACTCAAGCGGCGCGATAAAGCCTTTGTGGGCAATGCTGACCTGGCCTCTTTCTTCGCTGACTATAACAATCACCGCATCGCTGACTTCAGCCAGGCCCAGCCCAGCTCTGTGCCTCATGTGGTAGCTGGTTTCCAGCCGCGCCGATTCGCTTAAGGGCAGGCGGCAGGCGGCAGCCACAACTTCATCGTCCTTTATCAAGACAGCTCCATCGTGCATGGGACTGCCATCGTAAAAGATTGTTCTTAAAAGGTCATCCGATACCTTGGCTCTCAGGGCCACGCCAGTTTTAGCGACTTCCTCCAATCCGTCTGATCTCTGCAGAACGATTAGGGCGCCTGTCCGATCGCTGCACATTACGGTGCAGGCCTGAACAACAGCCTGGATTGTCTCCTGCTGGGGGCTAAGGGTTCCGGCCAGCAGCTTTTCTGGCCATAGGCCAAGACGGCCAAATCCTTCTAAAGCTGCCCTCAGCTCTGGCAGCAGCAGAATCACCAGGGCAACTGGGGCGAGAATTGTCGCCTTTTCCAGCAGCCAGTGAAGAGTTTTGAGCTGCAGTTTTTCACTGACAAACAAGATGACGGCGAAGGCGCCTATTCCAGTGAGGAGAGTCCAGGCTCGACGGCCTTGGACCAGTTTGAGCAGGCGATAGGTTAGAAACGCTACGACAAGAATATCGAAGACGCTGATTATCCCTTGGCCGCCCGGAGACCAGAGATCACTTATTCGGGTGAGGATCTCGCCCAAAGTGCAGTTAAGTTTAGCCGAACGGCAATGGCTCCTTCGGGCATTCGGGGAGTCTGGCGGAGGCCAGCGGGAGTATTCTGTAAAACAGATGTCAGACACAGGCCGCTCACTGGACCAAATTCGGCAGGACATTGACTCAGTCGATGCTTCTTTGATCGAACTTTTGGATCGACGCACCGCATTGGCTCAAGAAGTCGGGTTCGTTAAAGGCAGGTCTGGACGCCCATTCTTTACTCCAGAGAGGGAAAGGGCCATCTATTCAAAATTAGAAAAGGCTGATACAAAAATTCTGGAATCCCGCCACCTCAAGGCGATTTTTCGTGAGATTATCAGCGCCGGGCGTGATGCCGAACAGCCGCTTCACGTTGCCTTCTGGGGACCTCCTGGCACCTTCAGCGAAATCGCAGCTGTCGAAACCTTTGGCTCAAGCGGAGTGACTATGCCTGTCGCCACCATTGCCGAAGTTTTTATGGCTGTTGAAAATCACCAGGCCGATTACGGCGTGGCTCCCATTGAAAACTCTATTGCCGGGGTGGTGCCAGAAACCTTGGATATGTTTCCCCAGACCAATGTGAGGATCTGTGCGGAGACTTTTATCTCCATCCACCATCATCTTGGAAGCGTCGCAGAGGATCTGAGCCAGATCAAGCGGGTTTACGCCGGACCTCAGCCTGCCGCTCAGTGCCGAAAATGGCTGCAGAACCACCTGCCCAAAGCAGAGATTTTGGATGTCACGCCAACTTCAGCGGCAGGAATCAAAGCGGCTGATGATCCTGAGAGCGCGGCGATTATCAATCACCTTACGGCAAGCCGCTATGGCTTAAGCCTATTGGCAGAACATATTGAGGACAACCCTAACAATCGCACGAGGTTTGTTGTTTTGGGAGCCAATGAGCCAGATAGAACCGGGAAGGATAAAACTTCTTTAATGTTCAATCTCCGCAATAGGCCAGGCGAGCTGTACCATGTGCTCGGCAGCTTTTTTAGGCATTCGGTTAACCTTATGATGATCGAATCCCGTCCGGCTCCTAGAGCTCAGTTTGAGTACATGTTTTATGTCGACTGTGCCGGTCACAGAACGGACGAAAATGTAGCGGCTGCATTGGCAGAAATTAAAGAAAGAGCCTTGGAAACGGTTCTTCTGGGCAGCTACCCTTCGGTAGACCCTAACCTGGCCGTCATCTAGTCAGGCGAGTGAGGCACCTGTTTCATGAAAGTTTTAGTTTTTGAAGACAACCTCATGTGGTCAGTCAAGCTTTCCAAAACCATTAAGGGTTTGGGGCACGAATGCCAGGTTCTGTCCGCTATTCCGCCAGAGCTGCCAGCCGCCGCGGCAGCCATTGTGAACTTAGGCAGTGAAACAATGGGAGTAGATTCTCTGCTGCCCCGGCTGCGCAGTGCGGGAATTTGGGTTGTGGGTCATGCCGGACATAAGGAAAAAGGGCTGCTGCAGGCTGGGCGCGAAGCGGGGTGTGATCTTGTGGTCACCAACTCTGTCCTCACCTTCAAGCTCGATCAAGTGCTGGCTCAGGCTGAAAGCCGAGCCTCGCAAGAGATTCCAGACCCTGACGAAGATTGACCTGATACACTAAGAACACATGAACAAGGTCTACGGCAGTGCTGCTCAGGCTCTGGAAGGCGTTATTTTCGATGGAATGACCATTATGTCAGGAGGCTTTGGCCTCTGCGGAATTCCTGAAAATCTCATTCAAGCCCTTTTGGATTCTGGTGTCAAAGACCTTACTGTCATCAGCAACAACTGCGGAGTCGATGACTTCGGCCTTGGCCTTCTTTTAAGAGAAAAGAGGATCAGGAAAATGGTCTCAAGTTATGTAGGCGAAAATGCCGAGTTTGAAAGGCAGTATCTCTCAGGAGAGCTGGAGCTTGAGTTCAATCCCCAGGGAACTCTGGCCGAAAGAATTAGGGCAGGCGGGGCAGGGATTCCTGCCTTTTATGTCAAAACAGGTGTTGGCACAATCATCGCCGAAGGCAAGGATCTGAGAGAGTTTGACGGGGAAACCTATGTGCTGGAGACGGCGCTCAAGGCAGACCTTTCCATAGTCAAAGCGTGGAAAGGAGACCGTTGGGGCAGTCTTGTGTTTCGACGCACTGCCCGCAATTTCAACCCCATGATGGCGACGGCTGGAAAGGTCACCATCGCCGAAGTAGAAGAATTGGTTGAAGTCGGGGGTCTTGCTCCAGATGAAATTCACACAGCGGCTGCCTTCGTCAATCGAATCATCCTGGGCAGAGACTACGAAAAAAGAATTGAGAGGCTGACGACTCGCCAGAGAGAAGAACAGCCTCAAAATGCCTGATTAAGAGCTTAGCGGTAAACAACCAAGACCGATTCAATAATGTGTCTGGCCGGGTTTCCGTCGGCTGGAGTCTTGTTGGTGTAGGGCTGAATTTCGTAGCTGAACCGCGATGACTCAGATAGATCTTTGGTGACATCGACCCGCCAAGGATCGACGACTGATCCTGGCGCCCACCCTGCTCTGTCGTACTTCCAGGTTCCTCCCTGTGGGCGGCAGGGGTTAAGGTAGTTGTCTTCTTTCCACAGATTGTTTTGGTAGACTTTTTGGTTGACCGACAGCTTTCTCCAAAGGGGAAGAAACTCCGCTGCGTTGTCTGAGTTGGGGCTCATTCCATGGCCTGTAACGGTGGTGTAGACCTCCGCTTTTTTAACTTTTCCCAGGCTGTAGGAAAGGGGTTTTGGCAGGGGTTTTCCTGTGCCGATTTCATAGCTGTTCTGCCACAAAGGCTTGACTTCGGTGGGACGGAGTTTTAGCGGGCCATCAAAATAGTCTAAATCAAAGCTGACCAGCCAGCCTTCGCCCCAGGTTTCACATTCCCAAGTGAACTCTTTGCTGCCCTGCAGCAGGGGCAGGAGGTGTGTGACATCGCTGGTCCAGGTCCAGCCTTTGCGGTAGGGGGTAATGCACCTTACAACCTCAAACTTTTGGCCAGAATCATCTTTTAGGTAAAGAGTGGCAAACCTGTCCCAAGGGTCAATGCCTTTGGGTGTGGGGCCCAGTTTTAGAGTCGCGATGATGCGTCCGACTTTAGAAAGATCGTTAGGAAGCTGTACTTTTTGGCTGAATCTGTGCTGACCGGCATCATTCAGCTGATCCTTAAAAACATTGATCTTGGCTGACTTTTCTGCCTTGGCGGTTCGGCCAGCTTTTGCAGCAAGGGTTCCCCCCGCCCCCACCATGTGCCAGGAGTTTGCAAGAGGTTTAAGAAAGGGCACAAAGTGCTTGTCGTAGACGGCAGTTTTGCCAATAAAAACTGAAACAGTGCTGCCTCCTAAAACGCTTGTTATCTGGACCCTGAAATCTTGGGGGCTGGAGCTTTTGATTTCAACTGGTGAAAGCTTGTTGGCTAGTTCGACTCCGTTCCAATGCAGAGAGACTTCGCGCTGTGGCCGGTCGTAGATGTTGCCATTGGCGTTGAATGGGTTGGATTCTTTGGGGTTGTAGGTGTCAAATCCTACGCCAAAGGCTCCAATTAGGCTGGGTTCGGCTTCATCCTCCAGACGGGGCTGCTGGCTGGAGAGGACCATCGAAAAGCCCTTCGAATCAAGGGGAAGGGCGATCTTTGCCCTCGCTTCGCTGGATGCAAGGCTGGCAGCAGGCTGGCCTGCAAAGGAAGAAAGGAGAAAAATAGCCCCGACCATAGCTTTAATGGTATCTGGTTTGAAAAGCGAAAGTTGGAAGTTTTAGGTTGTGAGCCTTGACCGCCTGAAAATAGCAGCTCAGTTTCAATAGGAAGCTTGTTTGGCTTCCAGCCTTTGGGCTGGACCTGTCAGCTTCCGGATAGACGCCCCCTGGTAAACTCTCCAACCCATGAAGAGGGAGGATCTCCTCGACCTGAACGATGCATTGCAGCATCCGGGCCGGAAGATGGTCTTCGAGATCTCCACTGAGCTAAAGCAGGAGGAGGATCTCGACCTCCTGGCGCCGATCCAAGGCACTTTGAACGTTGAATCAACAGGCAGCATTCTGCTGATTTCTGGTGAGTTTACGACCAAGCTCGTTTTGGAATGCGCCCGGTGTGGCCATCCGCTTGAAATTGACCATGTGTTTGAAATGGACGACGACTTTTTAGTCGATGGCGTCCCTTCATCGTGGTCCCACGACTCATTTGCTAAAGTTGCCCCTGAAGATGAACCAGTGCCCCTGTTTCAGGAGAACAGGCTTTATCGCGACCGTTATATCAGGCAGGGTTTTATCCTTAGTCTGCCCCTTCAGCCCACCTGTGATCAGGTGCTGAAAAAAGAATGCACCTATGATGAGGTTCAAACAGCTCTGCTTAATCCTCCGGCTTCTGGGCATCCCGCCTTTGAGGCTTTGGGTTTCATAAAGGCTGCGGAGGAGGAACCTAATTGAGAATCGCCATTGACGCCATGGGCGGCGACCATGCTCCGGCAGAAATTGTTAAGGGGGTCATGGCTGCTGCTCATGAAGTCAAGGGCACATTGATTTTGGTTGGACAGCCTGAAGCAATTCAGGCTGTCATGGAAGGCCCCTGCCCAGCCAATGTGATGATTCATCCGGCCAGCCAAGTGGTAGACATGGATGAAAAACCCATGGATGCCCTGAGAAAGAAGAAGGATTCTTCTATTTCTGTGTGCATAGAGCTGGTAAAGAGGGGGCAGGCAGATATTGTGGTGAGCGCGGGAAACACCGGAGCCGCCGCTGCCGCCAGTCTGCTTGGGTGGCGCCAGATGCCAGGCATTCATCGTCCTGCCATCGCCAGTCATTTTCCCAACAAGCACGGACAGTTTCTGCTGCTAGATGCTGGGGCTTCTCCTGATGTTGACCCAGAGCATCTCGTGGAGTTTTCAATCATGGGCCGGGCTTATGCCAAGGCTGTCATGGATAAAAAAGACCCTAAGGTTCACCTTTTAAATATTGGGGAAGAGCCAGGAAAGGGAAATGCATTTGCCAAACGCAGCTACGAACTGCTGGCAAGGCACGATTGGTTTGCCGGAAACATTGAAGGCAAGGATATTTTTAGGCAGCCCTGCGATATAGTCGTCTGCGATGCTTTTCTTGGCAACGTGGTGCTGAAAACCGCAGAGGGAGTAGCCGAGTTCATCATGACCGAAATTCGTGCCGCAGTCCCCACAGGACCAGCTCAGCTGCTGTATCTTCCACTTAAGAAGGCGCTTGCCCCTCTGCGTAAAAAAGTTGACTATGCAGAGTACGGCGGAATGCCTTTGCTGGGATTGAACGGAGTGACAATCATCGGACATGGGCGCAGCAGCGCCAAGGCAGTTCTCAATGCCATTCGTCAGGCGGCTAAAATTGTTGAAGCCAACCTGTCAGATTCTATTAAGCAGGCTATCGCCGACGAGGGCCATAAATGACAAGTGCCGTCATCATCGGCACAGGAATGGGTGTGCCATCTGGGGTTTTGACCAATCAAGACCTTGAGAAAATGGTGGAGACTACCGATGAGTGGATCGTTCAGAGAACAGGGATTCGAGAGAGAAGAATCTGTTCGCCTGAACAAGCCGCCAGCGATCTTGCCGTTATGGCGGGCCGCCAGGCTCTGGAAGCATCTGGCATTTCGCCAGACAAAATTGACATGGTCATCGTTGGTTCGGTGACAGGCGACTATCCATTTCCTTCAACTTCCTGCATTGTGCAGAACGCCCTGGGTGCGAAAAACGCCGGAGCGCTGGATGTTGGGGCTGCCTGTGCCGGATTCATCTATGCGATGGATTTGGCGGCGAGCATGATTGAAACTGGCCGCGCTGCCAGGATTTTGGTCATCGGCGTTGATGTTCTTAGCAAGGTGGTTGATTACACAGATAGAGGCACCTGTATTCTTTTTGGAGACGGGGCCGGGGCAGTTGTGCTGGAAGGGCAGGAAAACACTGATCGAGGCCTGCTGAAGACAACTCTTCACGCCGACGGCGAAGGGGCGCGCCACATTGTATTAGAAACTGGTGGAACCCGCTACCCTTCCCATCTGTGGGAGGACCACCAGAAGCGTCGATTGGTTTACATGGCAGGCAACGAGGTTTATCGTTTTGCTGTCCACGCTATGGGAGATGCCTGCCTTAAGCTTCTAGAAAAAGCCGGCCTTCAATCGAGTGATGTGGACCTTTTTGTTCCTCACCAGGCCAATATCCGCATTATCGAATCAGCTGCCCATAGGCTGGATCTTCCGCCAGAAAAAGTGTTCATCAATGTGGACCGCTACGGCAACACAAGCGCCGGTTCTATTCCCATTGGTCTTCATGAAGCTGAAAAATCTGGCAGGCTAAAACCAGGCATGCTTGTTATGACCGTTGGTTTTGGTGCTGGTCTTGTTTGGGGCGCCAACCTCATTCGCTGGTGATCTTACAGCCTGGCTTCTTCTTCGGGAGGGTGGTCTGCTAGAATCTGCGCCATGTGCATGTCTAGCGGGTCATCGACATTTACCGATTTCCATCGCTTCATGACAAGGGCGGCTGGCCTATCGCATAGAATTCTCCCTTCTTTCAGCAGGTCTGTTTCGGAGAGATAGATCGCTCCATTTCTTATACAAAGAGGAGCCTCATCGTGCCGAGAAAAACTAGCCGGAGCAATGCATACTGCGGCTTCATCTTTTATCTGGTAAAGGACTCCTAAACTGAGGTGTGAGCCATAAGAAAGGCTGGTTAAAGACCTTGAACCACTTGGCCGATTATTCCAAATTTTTAGGGCTGCTAAAACATCTGCTGCATCGCGCAGAGGCGTAGTTGGCTGAATAATCATGACGGCATTAACCTTTTGGTTATGGCGTTTTTCCCACAGATCTATCGCATGAATCAGCACATCAATAGTTTTTGCCTCGTCGGTGGCAAGTTCGTCGGGGCGTAAAAAGCCTCCTTCCGCTCCAGCCCTTACAGCTTCGTCATGAATGGCCTGGTCATCAGTAGAGATAAGCACGGGCAGTCCTGCCTGGAGCCCGGCTTCAACGGCTCGGGCTGTCATCGTTCTGCCCCCCACCAGCTTAAGATTTTTGCCCGGGACTCCCTTCGATCCACCACGGGCAGGCACGACTGCCAAAATCGTCATTCTTTAAAGCCCCAAACTAAAAAGGCTTGGCCCAGTGCCTCATCACACAGCCAAGGATTTCTGCCAGTGGCTGCGCGGCGTTCGTTTAACCTTTTGGTGAAATCTTCCACGAGCAGAGCCTCCATTGGCTGAGGCATAAGCGTGAAGGGGAAAGTGGGTGATGGCGAGATCATAGGGAAGGGGTAGACCCCAGAAGCTTGAACGTCTCTCATGGGGAGACGGCTGAGAATATCTAGATAAATGCCTGAATCGGCATCTGATCGGTATAAATCTGGCTTGGTTCCGGCGGCTCTTTTGCCTCTTAGGGCTTCATCGTAGAGGGCAAGAATCTTGCAGACTGCGCTGTAATCTTTCTGGACGTTTTCTGGCCTTTCTGGCACGACATAACAGAGCAGCAGGCCGCCAGGAGCTAGGAGGCGCACCTCTTCGGTTAAGGCAGTCTCAAGGTCCTCAATGTGTTCGAGCAGGCCAATCGATAAGATGACATCCTGGCTGGCATCAGGCAGTTCTGTTTTTAGGGCATCTCCCACCAAGAAAGTTCCTTTCAGGCCATTTCTTGTAAAAATCCTTTCAGCTGTCTCCATCGCGCTTGCGCTGAGATCAAGCAGGGTGGCTTCGAAGCCATTGGCGGCAAAGTAGGCGCTCATGCTTCCTCTCCCGGCTCCGAGTTCCAGCGAGCGTCGCCCGGCAAAGTCAGGCCCCATCAGTTCCTTAAACAGATTCCAATGAGACCTAAAGGCAAGCTGAATCTGGTTGGCAGGCTCGCCTGACGTCCAGTGGGTGTAGTCCACCTCGTCAGATTGACTGACCCAGACCTGATCAAAATCTCTGGCCTGTTCTTCGGTCAGAGAAAGGGCTTCCCTTTCTTGCATAGGCTGTATTGTTCCCGATATCTGTTTAGGTCGGGGCTGAGTGGGTGGGCCAATTCTCCACTTAGTTCTAGGAGCTTAGGTGTGTGACCCTTTAGCTCACGCCCAGCGTTCGGCAAGAAGAGCTGCCATCTGGTCAAGAAAGGCTTCTTCCTCGCATCCAAACTGACCGACCTTGTGGCCATCGATATCAATTTGGCCAAGAATATCCGATCCATCTCTTACCAAAACCACCAGTTCAGATTTGGTTTCTAGACTGCAGGCTAGGTAGTTGTCAAGGGCATGAACGTCGGCAATCACCTGATTTTTGTTTTCCGCAACGGCAGTGCCGCAGACGCCTCTGCCGACAGGAATATGAGTGTGGTCGGTGGCGGCTCCCACATACTCATCAAGAACGAGAGTTTCGCCTTCCAGGCGATAGATTCCGCACCAGTTCCAGCCTTCAAGGGTGCTGAGAGCCTTCATGGCTTCGCGGCGGAGCTCGGCTCCGAAGGCAGAGCTGCCTTGAAGCTGCTGAAGGATATCGCGGTACATGGTCTTCATCGTTGTGACTCCTTCCAGAGCTTTAGAATGGCGGAGGTGGTGAGATTGCTGTTGGGCACAAGTTCAAAGCAGGGAATTCCTTCCCAGTGGGCGCGGTTCGATCCGCCCTGAATGACAAGGAAGGAGGCATCGCCATGACCGACTCTCTGCCCCAGCTCCACCTTGCTTCCCCCCAGAATTCCTTGGCAGAGAGAGAGGAGAAAAGCCTGTCCTATTTCTGATTCAGAAGGTGAGACTCCCTTGATTTCAAGCTCCGGCAGAGCAAACTTCTGCAGCCCAAGCGTGTAGAGGTTCAGTCCCGCAGATTCCGCTCTTTCCTTTGTCGAAACCAAAGCAGGGGTGGCAAAGGCAAGGCTGGGGTCGTGCTCAATCGGAAACTCCTGGTGAACCCAGTAGACCTGCCCCAAGGGGTCGGCGATGATGCCGTTCGATGTTTCTGCTGTCCGCTTGACTAATGAGTGAAGAAAATCAAGGGCGGGGTAGACCTCAGGGTCATAGCTTTCAAAGGTGAACTGAAGCAGGTGCCAGGCTCCGGCAATCCCGAAGCGGATATCTTCTTTCATCAAGAGAGCTGCGGGAGACTTAAGCAGGGGACCAGGATCAAAGCCTGCTTCTTCTTTGCTGACTACCGCCAGTTTCAGCAGAGTTTTTTGGTCAGAAGAGGCAAGGCCATAAAACCCCCGGCTTAAGGGCTTGGCCAGGTCGGCTTTTGCTGCATCTTTCTGCATCGGCACGCCAAAGCCTTTAACGGCTCCGCCTTCTCCCTTTGGGTTCAGCAGCACAAGCAGAGAGGGCAGGACGGAATCAGAAGCCAGGACTGTCAGGTAGAAGCTTCTGCTGATTCCATAACCAGGATTCTTTGCCTTTTTTCCAAATGGCAGTAGATCCTTGAACTTGATAAATCGAGCCATCTTAGCGCTTGTTTTTCTCCTTTGCTTTTCGCTGTTCTTCTCTTACTTTTCTACGAGCATCGCGTTCCAGCTTCGCACTTTCTTTCTTCTCCCAGGCATCCTGGGCTGCCGAAGCGATTCGGTCGGCGATTCGTTCAGCTGCCCCAGAGTGGCTTTTCACCATTGCTGCGCCTGCCTGGCCCATTTTTTCCCTTAAGGGCTTGTCTGACTTTAGCTTTTTAAGGTTCTCGGCAAGGTCGGCGGCGGTTGTCACGGTTATGCTGGCTCCGGCTTCTTTGGCCTGCTGAGCAGCCTGCCTAAAGTTCTGCATGTGAATTCCATGAATCACAGGCTTTCCGTGGGCTAGGGGCTGAATCAGGTTTTGGCCTCCCATATTGGCAAAGCCGCCTCCTACAATAACAATGTCGGCGGCGCAGTAAGCCTGGCTCAGTTCGCCGTAGGTGTCCAAAACAGTAATCTGCCCCTTCTCTCCCTTCGATCTCATCGAAACTGGCCCCAGAGTTGAAGAAATTCTCTTCGCCAGGTCGCCTGCTCTTTCAAGGTGTCGCGGCGCCCAGATCACTTTCACGCCCTTGAGGTCAGGAAAAGCAATTTTGATTCCATCAAGGACGGGGGTTTCATCTTCTTCTCCTCTTGTCGAGCCCACAAAGACGACGAAATCATCCGCCTCTACACCAAGTTCCTTTCGCCAATGCTCAGGGCTGGCAGAAAGGGCATCCATCGCTTCCTGATACTTTGTGTTGCCAAAAACCTCAGCATTCGGAGCACCGAGAGCCAGAATTCTCTGCTTGTCCTGCTCGGTCTGCATAAGAATATGATCGAAGTGGCTCAGGACATCTTTGTAAAAGAAGGCGATCATTTTCGAGCGGCTGAAGCTTTTGTCGCTGATTCTGCCGTTCGCAAGAATCGTCGCAGCTCCAAACTCTTTTGCAGACCAAAGAAGCGAGTACCAGAGCTCGGTTTCCATAATCACCAAGGCTGCTGGCTTGGTGCGGGTCATGGCCCGCACAGTAAATCGCATCAGGTCTATCGGGGGATAAACAAGGTAATCGTAGAGTCCGGCGGCCTTGTTTCTGGCTGTTTCGTGCCCTGATGATGTTGTGACAGAGAGGACGATTTCCCAGCCTGGCAGCTTTTGCCTGAGAGCGGTGAGGATTGGCAGCGAAGCCATGACTTCTCCAACCGAGACGGCATGAAGCCATATTCGTTTGGGGTTGGCTCCCGCCGAAAATCTGTAGTCGCCTGCTCTTTCTGACCAGTTGGGCTGTTCTTTTCTCTTTCTGGTCCTTAAAATCATCCAAGGAAGCCAGAAAAAGGCCGTGATGACAAGCAGAAAATTGTAGAGGAGGATCATCCCTCAAGACCCTGCCCAGTAATCCGCATCAGGGCACTGAGGTACCGCTCTCTGGCTGCTGTCACAGTGTCGTCGGGCAGGGCTGGGGGCGGAGGCATTTTATTCCAGTCTTGTGAATCAAGCCAGTCGCGCAGGGGCTGCTTGTCAAATGAGGGCTGAGCTCCGCCGGGAACCCAGTCTTTGGCTTCCCAGTAGCGGCTGGAATCTGGGGTTAAGGCTTCGTCTATCCAGATCAGTCCTTGGTCGGTGAGGCCAAACTCAAACTTGGTGTCAGCCAAAATGATTCCAACCGATTCGGCATGGCGGGCGGCTTCTGAGTAAAGTTTTAGGGTCAGGTCTCTCGCTTCTTCGGCGATCTCTCTGCCTGTCATATCGCAGGCTGCCGCAAAGCTGATGTTCTCATCATGCCCTTCCTCTGCTTTTGTGGCGGGAGTAAAGAGCACTTCTGGAAGGCGGCTGCCATCCAGAAGGCCGGCTGGCAGAACCAGGTCCCTTACCCGGCCATCTGCGGAGGCCTTATATTCTTTAAAAAGAGAGCCAGCTATATAGCCTCTTGCCACACATTCAATCGTAAGGGGCTTTGCCTTGATGGCCAGGGTGCAGCGTCCTTTAAGAGCCGGATCGTTAAAGCCAATCGCTTCGGCGATTTCGGCATCATCGGTGGAAATGATATGGTGTTTAGCCAGGTGTCCAAGATGGTTGAACCACCATGTGCTCATTTGGGTCAGAATTCTGCCCTTGTCAGGGATGCCCTGCTCCATCACCACATCGAAGGCCGAAATCCTGTCTGTGGCGATGATCAGCAGCTTGTCGCCCAGGTCATAGACTTCTCTCACCTTTCCGCGGCGGGGTGTGGGCAGTCCGGGGAGCAAAGTTGTCAAGAGGGGCTGCATCCTTATCATTTTAGCAAGGGTTTCACCTCAGGATTCGCTGCCAGTCCTTTCCACGGGCTGCTATATCCTCGTCTGAGAAAACATCGACAGGGGGAAGAGTGTAGCCCCCCTTGAGTTTGAGCTTGGCTCTGCGCTTCCAAGACTTGAAATCCAGTTCTTTACCACGGAGCTTTGTGCCCAAAGGTCCAAGAGGTTTCGGGAGGGATGTGGCCTCTTTGTGAACCTGAGCCAGCCAGTCTGCGAGCTTGGCAATGGGGTCTCCGACCGGCATCATGGTTGTTTTCACCCAGTCTGCCAGCATCTGAGGGCTGCCTTTAAAGCTGCCATCAAGCGCACCCAAATACTGATTGATGTTTTGGATCTGAGTGACCTGGCTCTGCCAGTCAATCATCACTCGATCGGGAAAGGGCAGGGGGGCAATGACGAAAGTATCTTTGCCCGCAAGGGCAGATTCCATAAGCGATGTGCTGAGGTTGCTGGCCACAACGTCGCTGGCAAGAATCCATTCTCTCACCGTTAAGTCGTCCAGCATCTTCACTGATTTTGGAAAGTGATTCAGCCTCTCGCCAAATCTATCCTGGTAGGCCTTCATGCCGATTCCAGGCCGGGGGCGGAAGATGAGTTCAACATCATCCGGAGTCGCCATCAGCCATTCGATAAGGGCATCCAGGCTGTCGCGAGCCCATTGAAAATAGGCTTCTATCTCGGCTCTGTCTTCACCTGCCGCCACATATTCATCCACTTTTTCTGGTCCGTGAAAAGCAGGGTTGAAGTTTTCTGGAATAAGTATCCACCTTTTGGTTAAATCGAGGTTGAACTGCTTTGCCAAGGCTTCTTTAGAGGGATAGATATTTGAGTAAGGCTCCTGATAGAGAGCCATGACAGGGTGGCCATTGACTTCGCGGCGGTTTGAAGGGACTCCTCTGCGGCCCAGCTCTTCATCCCAGCCGTAGGTCCAGCTCGACTGCCAGACTTCCTTTACAACGTAGGGGTGCTTGGGGGCTTTTAGGCTCCGGTTGATTTCGTTGACAGATTGTTCAAACGCCAGGTTGACATAGCGGGCATTTGGCCAGTATCGGCGAAAACGGTTGAATCCGCTGTTTTCGTGAAAATAAAACCAGGTGAAGCAGGCAAGATCCGGCGTGTAGCTGGTGAGAGAGTGGTACTGCTCTCCGCGTAGAGGCACATAGGCTACGGTCAGTCCCTTCTTTTCAAGCAGGTGACCCACAGCGGTCAGGCAGTCCATCTCTCTGACGCGATGGTCTATGAAGAAAAGGATGTTGACAGGCTTGCCCATGGAATTTGAATATGATGACTTGATTTGAAAGGATAGAGTTGGGAAAGTGCTTTATGGCAGGTTCTGGCTTTTCCACTCACTAATGGCTTTTTGAGCTTCTTTTTGGCTCAAGTCATCGGAGGCTAGTCGTTTTTCACCTCTGCCTTTAAGTGCTTTTTTAGCTTTGAACAAAATGTCTTTGAGCTTTGCTTTTCTCCCAAGATTTTTTGTTGGGCTCCAAGATTCATCGGCCTGGGCTGCATGGTCAGCCAGCCAGCTGACGACCTGCAGGATGGGATCGCCATGAGGCATGTAGTATTCTGCTGCCCACTTGGCTAGGGAAGCCGGATCGCCCGATTGGGGATCGGCAAGAAAACTCTGCCATTCCTTTTCTGTGCGGCAGGGCATGACTAAGTCATAGAATTCGTTGTGCAGTGCAGGAGGGATGGGATAGGGCTGAGCCATTGCCACGGGCCTGCCCGCGACGGCTGCTTCGATAAGGCTGGTGGAGTAGCTGGAGGCCACGGCATCGCTGGCCAGAATCCATTCCCTCACCGTTCCTTCCTCAATAATCTTCAGTCTTGGCTGATCTGAAGGCAGCCAAGGTCCGGCGAGTTTCAGAAACTTTTCTCTGCCCGTTGCTGGCCTTGGGCGCAGTATGAGTTCAACATCCTCAGGGATAGAGCCAAGCCATCGGCAGACTTCTTTGAGTGAACTGAGGGCGGTCTGGTGATTGGCTTCAACGCTGTCTCGGTCGGCTCCGTCTGCAGCCATTTTTTCGCGTCGTTCTTTAGAAAACCAGGCTGCTCCGTAGTTTTCAGGAAAGAAAATCCACCTTTTGGTTAAATCGAGATTGTGTGATTCTGCCAGTTCTCTACGTTTTTCGAACTTGCTGCTCCAGGGCTTTTTGTAGAGGGCATAGGTGGGGTTGCCTGTGACTGTGGTTTTGTCGGCTGCTATGCCTTTTTCAATCAGGTAATCGCGGTAGGCATTGCTCCACGCTAGATAGTAGAGTTCGTTGAGGGCAAAATCACCCTTCGGCGCCTTGCGGTCGAAGTTAAGGCGGGAGAAAATCTGCTCGCTGGAAAGGTTGAGGAACCTGGCTTTAGAAAAGAAGGCTCGTGTTCTCTCCGACCCTTTGCTGGGGGCGTAGTAATTGGGGAAAACCACAACTTTGGGGTCCCAAGCAGCAAAGGTTTCGTAATCTCTAAAGAAAACTGGGGCCAGCCTGACCTTGAGACGATGGTTTTTTTCGAGAAGATAGGCATAAAGTGAAGCAAGATCCAGCTCCCGCGAGGGATGCTCGATGTAGATCAGAATATCTATCTTTTCCCTTAAAGCCATTGCTTTCTACAGTACCTTTCGACATAAAGCCAGGCAGTCTGGTGTCCAGGTAGCATCGCATCATGCCTCATGTCCCTATGGACCACTATGTGAGATACGATGAGCTCACACAGGTTCTGAACAGTTTTGCCGCCGAACACCCCGGCCTCGTCAAGATCAGCTCTATCGGCACAAGCCACGAAGGCAGGGAGATTTGGCTGGCAGCGATTACAGATTTTTCTACTGGGGCACCAGAAGACAAGCCGGCATTTTGGGTTGATGGAAATATCCATGCCAGCGAGGTGAGCGCTTCCTCTGCCTCGCTCAAGGTCATAGATATTCTTGTGACTCAAAAGCAGGATCTGCTGAAAAGCCGTGTTTTTTATGTCTGTCCACGCCTGAACCCAGATGGCGCGGAATGGGCTTTGGCCGACACACCTAAAATCATTCGCAGCGGAACCCGCCCTTATCCTTACGATGAAGAGGATATTGCCGGTCTGGAGCGGATAGATATCGACGGGAATGGAAGTGTGCTGAACATGAGGATCAAGGATCAAAATGGTCCTTGGAAGATTTCTGAAGAAGAGCCTCGCCTGATGAAGAGGCGTGAGCCGGGCGAAACAGGGGGCACCTACTACCGAGTTCTGCCCGAAGGCCTTTTTCATAACTGGGATGGCCTGACAATGAGGGCCCATAAAGGAAAGCAGGGGCTGGACTTTAACCGAAACTATCCCAGCGGGTGGCGCGGCGAATGGGAGCAGCATGGCGCCGGACCCTACCCAGCCAGCGAGCCTGAGATTCGCGCCCAAGTGGATTTTATTGCCAGACACCCCAACATTTGCGGGGCCGTCTGCTTCCATACTTTTTCAGGCGTCCTTCTGCGTCCTCCGGGACGCGAGCCAGAGGACAATCTGCCCCCTGAGGACGTTTGGATTTACAAGGCTCTTGGCAGAAAGGGGACTGAGATGACTGGCTACCCGGCCATCAGCGTTTTTCACGATTTTAAGTACCACCCTAAAGAGGTCATCACGGGTGTTTTTGATGACTGGATGTACGAGCACAGAGGGGTTCATGCCTGGACGATTGAGATTTGGTCTCCGCAGAAGCAGGCCGGAATTGAGGTCAAGCACGCTATGGATTGGTTCCGAGAACACCCCTTTGAGGACGACATCGCTCTGCTGAAATGGAGTGATGAGAAGCTGGATGGCTTGGGCTATAGACCCTGGGTGCCATTTACCCACCCTCAGCTTGGTGAAATAGAGATAGGAGGCTGGGATGCTCAGCTTGCCTGGCGCAATCCTCCTGTCAAGTTCTTAGAGTCAGAGGTTACACCCTTGGCAGAGTGGACAGTGTGGCTGGGAGCCACTACCCCCGTCTTGGAAGAACGCGCCATAGAGGTCACTCAGGAAGGAGGTCTGATGAAAATTAGATGGGCCATCCATAACTCCGGCTGGCTGCCCACTAACGTCAGCCAGCTGGCTCTGCAGAAAAAGATGCTGAGGGGCGTGGTGGCAGAGATTGTTCCTGAAGGGCAGGATGAAGTGACTTCAGAACCTGGTTCAGCCCACCCTGATTGGCTGGTTTCTGGACTTCAGCGGCAGGATGGCGGTCAGCTGACTGGCTGGTGCAGCGCAGGGGCCGCTCCTATTTGGAGCATGGACGGGTCATCTGATATCACCATCTTCGAATGGGTGGTAAAGCAGGGCCGCTACAAGCTGTCGGCTGCTCACGATAGAGCGGGCCGGGTTCGAAGAGAGGTTTCTGGCTAGAGATCGGGCTGACTGAATGTTGAGGGTGGCTGGTGGTGGCTAAGTGCCAGCCACCCTCAACATTCGAAGCGTTCTGCTGGATTACCCTTAGCAAAGAATTTCAACTTCCTTAACCTTTTTGAATTAAAGGGATGAAATTGCTTTCTAAGAGGGCAGATCAGGTGCTAGTGAGGCGAAGTGGCATCTTTGATAACGCCTTGGTCGACCACGGTGTAGCCAGAATCGTTGGGCACGTAGACTCCGCAGGGTCCGCCGCTGGGGCTTACCTGCAGCACATCATCATCCATCCTGACGCCGTTCATGCGCCAAATAGGGAAGTAGTACTTTGCTACCTGCTCGGCTTCTGCCGCCACGTAATGACCAATGAGGCTTCGTCTGAACCGGGTCGTTGAGTTGTTTTGGTAGCTGCCATGAATAATGCTGCCGTTAAAGAACAGCACGTCGCCTCTTTTCATGAGGGCAGGAATTAAGGATGACCCTGGGGGCAGGGGTGTTTCGTAGGTGTTCCAGCAGATTGAATCCAGCCCTTCAACTTCGACCTGGCAGATGATGGGAAGATCTTGGCTTCCTGGCACCAGCATCATGCAGCCATTGTCTTCGTCACAGTCATCCAGCGCCAGCCAGGCGGCAAGGCAGGTTCCTGGGTGAACGCGCAGAGAGTTGTTGTCTTGGTGCAGGTTTTGCCCTCTGGCTCCTGGGGGTTTAAAGTAGACCATTGTCTGGACGGCATAGGGCGAGGTTCCTGCGATGGCAGTGAGGTGATCGTCAAGCCTGGAATCCAGCATAAAGTTCATGGCGACATCGTCGCCACGGTGAGGCTGTAGAAGCCGGGGGTAGCGCTTCAAAGGGTCAGGATGTTCCGAGTCCACTCCGCCCTCGGCCCAGCCGTCTCCACCCCGCTCCACCATGTCGGTGAAGTACTTGGAGAAACAATCGACTTCGGCCTGAGAGAACAGCTTTTTGGCGATGGCAAAACCATCACGCTTATATTCCTCGATGAACTGCGCTGATGCCATTTTCTGCCATTGTGACGTTTAATCTATGGCAAAATCCATGTCAAACTTGGTGAAGCCATGCGTAAATCTGCTTATTCTGCTGTCACCGATAAAAGAGATCCAATAGGTTTTGACATTATTGCCGGCCACTTTAATGAAGAGGAAGGCTATCTAGTTCGGCGGACAAAGGGGGCAGCCTACTGGCTGCTGATAATGACCTTAGGCGGGCGGGGGAGGCACCAAACTCCAAGCCACAGAGTTGAATCGCTGCCTGGCGATTTGACCCTTTGGCAGCCTGGCACGTGGCAGGAGTATTCAGCTGGCAAAGAAGGGTGGGAGCTGGCTTGGGCACATTTTCACCTGCGTCCACATTGGCAGCCATTAGTTGACTGGCCCGAAGCAGGGGCAGGTCTGCATTCGTACTCCTGCGACCCAGAATCGCCCCTATGGCAGCAGCTGGCAGCGCAGATGGCAGAGATTAGAGGGCTGGCAGCTGGGTCGTGGCTGGATCAGCTGGAAGCCAAGCAGAAGCTGGAGGCCATGCTTATTTCAATCTGCCGTCGAATGGAAAAAGATGCTTCAACCAGCGGGCATCTGCAGATAGATGCGGCCCTGGCCTGGGCGCTGAAGCACCTAAATAAGCCGCTTAGGGTGGAAGATCTGGCAAAGGCGGCTGATCTTAGCCCTTCTGGTTTTGCCCACAAGTTTAAGGAAGTCATGGGGACCTCTCCCCGGCTATACATAGAGCAGAGAAGAATGGAAAAGGCCAGAGAGCTGCTTGCCTTAACGAATCTTCCCATTAAAACCATTGCAAGGGAAGTAGGTTTTGCCAGCGAGTTCCATTTTTCCCATCGTTTTTCATTGGCGCACCTTGCCAGCCCTAGCCAATACAGGCTGAAAGCCGCAAAAAATACTTCAGCCTAAGCGTTTTAGCCACGCGACAAGATGGGAGGGCCAGTCTTTGAGCCCTTCTTCTTTGCTTCGCAGACCGTAGCCATGCCCTCCTTTAGGATAGATGTGAGCTTCAACAGGAACACCTTTTTCTCTGCACACTGTCATGTAGGCAAAGGCGCTCTGCACGGTAATGTTGTCATCCATCGTGTGAACTAAAAAGACCGGGGGAGTTTTTTCGGTCACGTTCATCTCTGGCTTAAGTTCCTTTTGGCCTTCTTCTACAAGGTAAGCGCTGTAGATGAGAACAGTGAAATCGGGGCGAGAAGAGGCCTTGTCATAGTTATCAAGGGGCGCAGTAGAAGGCTGAGGATTGCAGGAGGTGTAGGCGGCCAGATGCCCTCCGGCTGAGAAGCCCATGATGCCGATTTTGTTGGGAGTGATGCCGAGTTCAGATGCCTTTGTCTTCATGATCCGGATCGATCTTTGGGCATCTTCCCAGGCAGCCTGGTGCTTTACCTTGTCTCGGTTTGGCACGGGCAGCCGATATTTGAGAACTGCGGCATGGATGCCAGACTTGTTCAGCATTTTGGCTATATCCCAGCCTTCGTGCTCTATGGCCAGCAGCCAGTAGCCGCCGCCTGGGCAGATGATGACTGTCGGGGCATCTGCCTTTGCATTTGGGGCTGCAAAGAACTCAAGGGTCGGCTGGCCAACATGTTTTGTAACAAGAATGTCGCCTTCCTGCGAAGCTGCTTCCTTCTCTTCGCAGGTCCATCCACCAGGGCAGCCATCAGGCCAAAGACTGAAAATTGGTCTTTCTGAGGCAGAAGCTTGAGTCATCGAGATCGCCGCAATCGCCAGGAAGAGCATGGCTGAATGTACATTTACCTTACCTAAGGCTAGATTGGCGTGGGGTATGGCTTTCTGTAGTGCATGGCTTTAGATTATGTTGATAACCATGATTATTGGGTTTTTCATAACAAACAGATCCCTGCCTTTTGCCGCCAAAGACCAAGATTCACTTCGAGGCAGCCATTTTGGTGAATCTGCCAGGATTCATTTGAGTTGAAATGAGTTTAAAAAGCGCATCGAGCTTAATGTTTGGGCTCTGTCATTGGAGGAATTTCCTCGAAAGTGGAGTCTTTTTACACTTAGTCTGCTCTATTTTGAGTTCAGCAATGGTGGGAACAGCTTCTCTTTTCTTCGCCAATGAGGCTGAAAAGCCAGCTGGCTTTTCCTTAGTCATCTATATTTCCTCCCTATGAAATGTGGTACATGTAAAAAATATGTGCAAAAAACAGCCAGAAAAGTAAATGTAATTGCTGGCTGAGAATTGCGTCGGGCTGGACAGCAGGTGCCGGATTTTCTGCCTGGTGAAAAGGACAGGCGCTGCTTAGGGTTTAAAGACGCTTGAAAGAGGTTTTGTTTTTTTCTTCCAGTTATTTTTCAAGTCGAGAAAGTTTGTTATTGCCCGGATTGTAAAACCGTTTTTTGTTTCAAGCTGGGTGAAAGCGGATGTGAAGCGAATTTGGTACTGGTTAAGTGGAACAAAAAGAATTTTTGGTGAATGTAATGCTTAAGTAATGCTTTTTAAAGACAAAGATTGATGTGGGGCCGGGTAATGTTACGCTCTTGGCAGAGTGTCAGCTCTGTTAAGAGGAAAAGCATGAGGACTATTTATTCTCAACTCCCGCTAAGCATTCTGACGATCTTGGTTCTCGTTTTAGGTGCAGCTTGTGCCGGGGACGGGGGATCGCCAGGGTCTGCCCCAGGTGGTGGAGGAGGAGGTGGCGGCGGCGATGTAACTCGGAATCCGGGGACATCCAAGCGGCCACGAGGGGCTTTCTTACTTGATGCCCCAGTTGAGCTCTCGAAGGGCGCCTGGAGCGGTTCTCTCCTCACGGTCAACCAGGCCGGTCACGCCATGGATGGAATGGTGGTGCGGGACCTTGGTGGCAACATTCCGGCTGGGACTGAAATCACGATTTCTGCCGCGAATATAACATCTAACTCTTTTGGGTCAAGGTTCTCTAAAGTTCTGACCCCAATGATTACGGTTGAGGGCACCGCCCAAATTCGCGGTCCAATTCAGATTCGTATTCCTCGGCCGGCAGGCTACAACGACGACAGTGATGCTGTTTCGGTGGACCCGCTAGAGAGCTTTTTGGTCTACGAGACTGTTTCGAGCGCCGACGCCGATTTTATCGATGTTGTCCTGCACAAGATTAAGGTTGCAGGATCGGCCCCTAAGAGGGGAGACCAGGGAGGGATCGTCTTGGTTGAGAGCAGGACTCCAACCGAACCCACCAATATCCCTGATGGCAGGGCCATTGTCGAATCTGCAAGCGGCTTTCTCCCTCTCAACAATGCTTGGCCTTTTGTAAATTGGGGCAGCTATGCTGGACCTGGTGGGGACTGCACTGGCATGAGCATAACAGCGGCCTATATTTATGCCGCAACGACTGGACCGACGATTCGCACCGATGCCAGATTCACTGAGGATACGCCTGGCTTTACTGCCGATGATCGAGATGCTAGAAGATTGTGTGGAAAAGTTCAACAGGACTTGGGCACAGCCGGGGCATTGGGTCTGGGAGCATGGTTTGGAGATGGCCTCACCACTCCGGTGAGTCCAGCCAAGCTGATTAAGACTGCCAAGAAGAGGTTTGCTGATGGTGTTCCTTGTCTCTTAGTCCTTTTCAGCTCGACGGCGAATGGCGGACATGCTGTGGTTGCTTTTGCGGCCGGTTCTAACAATCTTTTGATTGCCGATCCGAACTTCCCAGATGATATTAGGCATCTGACTGCCAATGCCGACAACAGCCAGTGGAATCCTTTTTCCGCGCAGTTAAATGCAGCTGCCGCACCTGGTGACTATGATATTTTCTACCTTGTCGATCCGATGAAGTTCGCCGACAAGCTGGAGCCACTTTATCAGGCGGCCATTGCTGGCGAAGTAGGAGCAGATGCTTTTGGTGGTGTCAACCGCTATACATTGGAGGACTACTGTTCGAAGAAAATCACGGTGAGAGGCAATGACAACTTTGTTTTGGAAAATCCAGACCTGAAGTTCTTTCCAACAAGTGAATATCGGGTTGGTCTGCAGAATCAAACAACAGGACAAGTGGAGCCGTTAAGGTACTTCTTTAGAACTCCTGGCGGAACTGTTGAGGCTGCAACCATAAAGGACAACCTTCAGATGATCAATCTGGAACGAGGTGTCTTTGATCCTGAGGATGAAGAGTGCGACTTCTGCACCAATATGATTCCTCACAGAACCCAGAAGCCTATAGATACGGATGTAAGGGTTCCAATTTATCGTTTGGTGGGCACAGACTATGTTTGGTTTGACTCAATTAACCTCAAGGTAAAGATGAAGCCTATGGAACTGGATCCGGCCGTTGCTGGTGGAGGCCTTAAGCCATGAAAAAACGAATCGTCATCGGTTTTTTTGCCGCCTCAGTGCTTGGCTTGTGGTCATGTGCCGGCAATGGTGCTAACCCCTTGTGGGGGGATACACCTGGTGGCGGCCGAGTTGACATCCTTCAGTTCTTCAGCAGAGAAGCATCGTTTGGCCATGATTCTGGAAAGCTGGTTGCTCCCTTGTTGAGGCGTTTTACATCAGCGGGTGAAGTCACTGTGTTTGGGACTCGAGGAGAAGAAAGTGATCCCAGTTCGATATTGCAGGTTGCTGTTCAGGCAGCAAGCCGAGCCGAAGGAGCAACAGCCCGTGCAGTCTTCGATCAGGAAGGCCGCCCGGTTCGGGTCACAAACTCTGATGACGGACTGCTGCTTTCTTTAGAGTGGTCTGAGACAACTGTGGCTATGAAGTTCTACAGTTCAACAGGCATGTATCAGGCAGGGGCCACGGTGCCGCTCGCGGGGCCTCTGAATCCATCTCAGATGACAGCGCCGTCACAAGGGGGAATCTATCAAGGAACCTTGGCTGGGGTATCTGATGGAATCTTTTCATTGGAAGTGACTGGGGCTGATGATGGCAGTGCCGTCACGACCGCTGCCTGCAGCCGCTGTTATGAACCCGGTACAAGACTGCAGACTGCTGATTGGTTTTCTGACTTTGAAGCACTTGGCGGCTTGACTGCAGACAGTCCGGTCAATACATTTCTGAAGCAGTCTTTTGGCGCTAGGTTCGCCGACGGCACTGTCGAAGGAATGGATAAAGTGATTCGGGCTGCTTTTGGCCCAGGCAACACCAATGCAGCTGTTTATCTTCAGTCTGCACAGGCATTTTCGGCGGCTCTGGTGGCGCACCTTTATGTTCTCGAAGGCATTCCTACAGGGCTGCCAGAAGCAGAATATGTGAGCCGTGGAATCTTTACGGAAGCTGAGGAAGAGTCCGGAGCAGCAGGCTATGTTCTTTCCACCAGCATCACTGATCCCTTCACCGATTCCGATCCTACTTTTGTGACTGGGCTGGCCTACTCTCGTGATTGGGGAACAGTGCCCCTTCAAGGGTCCATCAATGGCAGCGGCGTCTTTACTGCTCTAGGCTCAACGTCAGATGGCAGTCAGCTCAATCTGTCAGGGACGGCTCAGGTCACTTCAGGTGCCACCGGAAGCTGGGCGATTACCAGCGGCGGCGGCGGCGGTGGTGGCGGCGGCGGATTGAACGGAAACGTAACTCCTCCTGGCACCTGCAACGCCTCATCAGGCAGTGGAGGCCAAGGGGGCACGATCCGAACCTTCAACATGGGACAATCCTGCGGCGAAGTCGCCTTCTCATATGAGATGTACGGCATTCCCGACCAGGCCATAGTTACTCAGGGTTCTGCCGAACTCTTTAACACTGGTGGATTGGTTTCGGGGTCTAGAACCACGAACCTCAAGCTGGTTGGAGGAAGATCGACAACTGTGACAGTCATCATCTTTGCTCCGCGATCGGGCACGGCATGGGACTTCAGCATTGGATGCCCCAACTCACCCAACGCTCCATTGCAGACGAGAGAGAACTGCGAACCGCCTGCTAACTAAGAAGGCGGTTAGTAAAAAAGACGGTTAGAAAAAGCCTGGGGTCATATTGGCCTCAGGCTTTTTTTATAGAGGAAGCTTTTTATGAGGAGGTCTTCCTAGCTGGACTTTAAAGCCCGAGCTAAAAAAATCAGGAAGGGTGAAGCCACCCTTCCTGATTTACTTTCTCCCTGCCAGAGCAGAGCTTTATGTAGGATCAGGGGAAGATTCCGCGTCGGATCGTTGCATCGGCTACACGCTGGACGCCAATAATCATGGCGGCCATTCTCATGTCAACCTTGCTGCGAACCATCGTCTCGTGAACTTCCTTGTAGGCTCGCCTCATGATCCTGCCAAGGTTGTCGTTGACTTCTCCTTCTTCCCAGAAGTAGTTCTGCAGGTCTTGAACCCACTCAAAGTAGCTGGTGATGACACCGCCGGCATTGGCGAGGATATCTGGAACGACTACGATTCCTCTGTCGCTAAAAATAGCATCAGCTTCCGGTGTAGTCGGGCCATTTGCGCCTTCAACAATCAGCTTGGCTTTAACCTTGTCTGCATTGCTTTCATGAAGCTGCTGCGAAATGGCAGCCGGCACCAAAATATCGCAGTCAAGTTCCAAAAGCTCTTCATTTGAGACAGGGTCGGCGTCCTTGTAGTTTCTAATTCCACCATCGATGCCGCTGTACTTGTAGTAAAGGTCATCAACCGGCAGGCCAAGGGGGTTGTAGATTCCGCCCGTGGCATCAGAAACTCCGACGACAGTCGCGCCTGCGGCTGCAAGCAGTCTGGCTGCCACAGAACCGACGTTTCCAAAGCCCTGCACGACAACACGCTTGCCTTCAATCTGCATTCCCAGCTCTTTGCAGGCTTCGATAGTGCAGACAGTCACACCCCGGCCTGTGGCCTCAACTCGGCCTTCAGAACCGCCGAGTTCAATAGGCTTGCCTGTGACAACGCCAGGAACAGTGTAGCCAGCCTGCATGGAGAGGGTATCCATGATCCAGCCCATCACTTTGCCGTTGGTGCCAATATCGGGGGCAGGGATGTCGCTTCGTTCCCCAACCACGATATTGATTTCGGAAATGAAGCGTCGAGTCAGCTTTTCGAGTTCTCGTTCGCTCAGCCGCTTGACATTAACCCTTACGCCGCCCTTAGCGCCCCCGTAAGGAATGTTGACAACAGCACATTTCCAGGTCATCCACATGGCCAAGGCCGTGGTTTCATCAACATCAACATGGTGATGAAATCTCAATCCGCCCTTTGTAGGGCCGCGGCTGGCATTGTGCTGAACGCGGAAGCCTTCGAAGACCTCCACTTTGCCATTGTCCATCACAACGGGGAAGTTGACCGTCACAGCCCTCTTTGGCCGTGAGAGGACTTCAACCAAACCTGGGTCGATGTTTGTGTGCTGTGCGGCAAGCCTTAACTGCTGCCGCGCCATTTCTAGCACATTATCCCTGCTCATTGATTTCTAGGTCCTTTCAGCCGCGACAGTGCGGCTAAGCAGAGCATACACCGGAAGAGCCAGCAGACCGCTTATGAAAGAAGAAATGATGCTTTGGAGCAGCAGAGGACCCAGGTCTGGGGGCGAGATGAGGAAAAGGTAGCTCACTCGGCTGATGAGCACTCCGATAAATACAGCCATTGCGGCGGTGATTGAATTCACCTCGACCCTAAGCCTAATAGATAAAGCGGCTCCAAAGCCTGCCAAGGTTCTGGTAATGATCCATTGAGCCATATTGGCTCCGATAATGGAGCCGGAAAGAAGCCCGGCAATGAAGCCAGCCAAGGCTCCGACAGCTGGACGCGAAACAACAGCGACACAGAGGGCGACGACTGTCAGGCAGTCGGGGCCGGCAGCCCCAAAAAGCTGGCCAGCGCTGGCAGCCTGGTCGCAGACAGCAGCAGCCACATAAAGGGTGACTGTCAGCACCCAGCCTATGGGCTTCATTTAACTACCACCAGCTTTTGACCAGGTGAAATCCTGTAAAGGGGGAAAATTGTCAGCTGGCGAGTTCCATAGCCAGCTTGAGCAGCGACATCGGTGACGACCCCTATGACTACTCCACCAGGAACCACATCGGAGAGTCCTGAAGTGAGAACCTTGTCATCTACTTCCACTGGCGCCGATCCGGGCACTTCCATTGTCAGGGCATCAAACTTGAGGCCGCTTGTAATGCCGTAAGAAGGCGAGGGGCGGGCCACCATGGCGCCAATCTTTACCGAGGGGGAGGAAAGAAGCAGAACCTGGGATGTTTCCGTGCCGACTGTCTCGACAACGCCAGCAAGGCCTTCTGGGGCAATTACTGGCATATCTGGCTTGAGCCCCTGTTTGGATCCGAGATTGATGGAAAGCCGGTTTTCGACCGGCCAGAAGCCAATGACATCGGCATAGAGCAGAGTTCGTTCTGGAGGGATGGGAATCTTTGCCAGCTTCTGCAGCTGATCGAGCTCTGCTCTTAAAAGCACGGCATCTGCGGCGTAAAGCTGCAGGGCTGCCGCCTGAGTTTTTAGCTGCTGATTTTCTGCTAAAAGTTTGGGTCCTTCTCGCCAAGATTCAAAGATGCCGTTTACTGTCACCACCCCTCCAGCGGCCATCTGGCTGGCTGGGTTCAGCGCCTGGCGAACAGTTTTGGTGACAGGATCAAGCTGTCCTGCTTTTCTTGCCGAGTTTTGAAGCGCAGCAAGGCCAAGACCCACAATGCACAAAATCAAAGGGGCCAGCCAATCGCGCGATATATCCTGTTCTAGCTTCGTGAGGATTTCTCCAGCATCCGGCGGATATCCGGGTTTTCATGAATCTCCTCTAGCACCTTGGCTGTTCCATAGACCACGCAGGAGAGGGGATCTGGTGCAATTTTAACAGGCATTCCTGTATGTTCGCTTATCAGCTGATCAAGTCCCTTTAAAAGCGCTCCACCGCCAGCCAAATAAATGCCCAAGCTCATGGCATCTGCGGCCAGTTCTGGCGGTGTCGCCTCAAGGGTCAGCTTTACCGCGTCAACAATAGCCATGACGGGCTCTGAAATGGCGTCCCTAATCTCTTCACTGGTGAGGACAGCGCTTCGTGGCAGGCCTGTCTTCATATCTCTGCCTTTAACTTCAAGATCCAGTTCTTGAGCTAGGGGGTACGCACTGCCAATTTCAATCTTGGTCTGTTCGGCGGTTCTTTCACCGATGAAAAGGTTGTGCCTTCTGCGGACATAGGCAGCAATGGCATCATCAATTTCATCGCCTGCGACTCGGACTGACTTGGAGTGAACGATTCCGGCCAGCGAGATGACGGCGACTTCGGTGGTTCCGCCTCCGATATCGACAATCATGTTGCCGACTGGGTCGGTAATTGGCAGCCCTGCCCCAATCGCGGCAGCCATAGGCTCTTCGATGACGTAGGCTTTGTTTGCTCCGGCTTTGCGGCAGGCATCAAGCACGGCATCTCGTTCTACTTCTGTTATGCCGGATGGAATTCCGACGACAACAGTTGTATAGAAAGACCAGCTGCCTCTTTTTGCCCTTTTAACGAAGTCCTTGATCATGGCCAAGGTCTGTTCGTAGTCGGCGATAACGCCATCTTTTAGGGGGCGGATGGCAATGATATTGGCTGGAGTTCTGCCCAGCATCTCTTTGGCCCTTTGTCCAACACCAAGAACCTCGTTGGTGTCTTTATTGATGGCAACAACACTTGGCTCACGGATAACTACACCGTGGCCAGCGACACAGACCAGCGTGTTGGCAGTGCCGAGATCAATTCCAATATCGCGGGTAAGGCGGGCGCGAATCCCGCGAGGAAGAGCCATGCTTTAAAGGTTCCGGAAAGAGTGAAACAAGCATGACATAGGGGCTCTACAAAACAAAGGACCTCAAGGCTGAAAACTGCCTTGAGGTCCACATTCGCTTTTATTATCTTATCTGCCAGCTCCGCCGCCAACAGCAGACATTGAAAGTCCGCCACGAGGACTTCCGGCTACAGGACCACCCCTTCCGGCTGCCGCACCGCCAAATCCGCCGCCACCGCCTGCAGTGCCTCCACCGCCAGGGAGAGCGGCAACGTAGGTCACTGATCCTTGGGGAAGGGCTGCTTCAGCTGTGTTGACCGGAGCCGGTGCCGTCACAGTTGGGACCTCTGGCTTCATAAAGAAGGCGAAGGTTGCGATCCCGCCAAGGCCAACAACAATGGCCACGATCAGGGCGATCAAGTCATTCTGATTCTTCATTTTTTGGCTCCAGAGTTAATTCTACTCTAAATTCTCACTAATGTCTGAAGTGTCGGACGCCAGTCATGATCATTGCAATGCCTTTTTCATTGGCAGCAGCGATCACCTCGCTATCTTTTTTGCTTCCACCAGGCTGTATGACGGCGGTAATGCCCGCTTCGGCTGCAGTGATGATTGAATCGGGAAAGGGGAAGAAGGCATCGCTGGCCAAAACCGCACCCTTAGATTTTTCACCGGCTTGTTCGAGCGAGAGCCTGACAGACTGGACTCGATTCATCTGGCCCGCGCCTGTTCCAAGAAGCTCGCCCTTGACAGCGCATAGAATCGCATTAGATTTAACGTGAGGAATGATTTTCCAGGCAAACTCAAGAGCCGCTCTCTCTTCCTCAGTTGGCTGACGATCAGTGACAGTCTGCCAGCCGGCATTGGGGTCTTCGTCAGAATCCTGCACCAAAACACCGCCACGGATGGTTCGCAGGGTTGGGTAGGTGCTTGCCGGACTGACTTCTGCGGCCAGGACTCTCACGTTGGGTCCCCATCCAGATCGTGTGCGGAAGATCGCAAGGGCTTCTGGAGTGACTTCTGTGCCGATAACGACCTCAAGGAAGCTGCCCTTAATGGTCAAGGCATGGGCGGCTTCTTCGTCGATCACCCCGTGGCAGGCGGCGATTCCTCCGAATGCAGAGATGGGGTCGGCTTTGCGGGCGGCTTCAAAGCTGGCGGCTAGGCTGCCAAGGCTTGCCGCGCCGCAGGGATTGCCATGTTTGATGACTGCCACGCTGCCAGGCTCAAGGTCGCACACCAGCTCCCAGGCGGCATCGGCATCCAGCAGATTGTTGTAGCTAAGTTCCTTGCCGTTAAGCTGGCTGGCTCGTGCGACTCCCCCTTTGCCAAGAGGATCAAGGTAGAGAGCAGCATTCTGGTGCGGGTTCTCACCATATCGCAGTTCTTGTGCCAGGCGGAATCCGAAGGTGAGTTCATCAGGAGTTTTCTGGCCAATCTGCCCGTTCAGCCAGCGGGAGATCATAGAGTCATAAAGTGCAGTATGGCTGTAGGCTTTGGCTGCCAGCTTCTGTCTGGTTGCCTGGCTGATGCTGCCCATCTGTTGGAGTTCGTTTAGAAAGACTTGATAGTCAAGAGGATCAACAATGACAGAGACAGAATTGTGGTTTTTGGCCGCCGCTCTAATCATGGCTGGGCCGCCAATATCAATGTTCTCAATCGCGTCTTCCCAAGTGCAGTCATCTTGAGTGACAGTGGCTTCAAACGCGTAGAGGTTTACGACGGCCAGATCGAAGGCTTCTATGCCGACCTCTGCCATCTGCTGTCGGTGGCTTTCTTTATCGACATCACCCAAAAGGCCGCCGTGGACTTTGGGGTGAAGAGTTTTGATGCGCCCATCAAGCATTTCAGGAAAACCGGTGACTTGGGCCACATCAAGGACTGGAATTCCTTGAGATCGAATCAGACCGGCAGTTCCTCCTGTAGAAACCAGCTCCCAGCCAAGGTCTGCCAGGGCAGAGGCGAAGGCTGCCAGGCCAGATTTGTCGGTTACAGAAAGTAGAGCGCGTGGCATGGATAGGACTTTATGGCCCGGTTCCCGCAGGCTGACTGGGCCCTGGCTCAGTCGGTGGGACTACTGTCGGATCGGTTGGCGGGGCTGGGGGCTTTTTCGCCACGACCTGGACTGTTTCGGTTCTGGCTTTGCCCTTGGCGTCATAGGCAGTGAGAGTGATGGCTGTTGCTCCTGTCACCACCACTTCCTGTTCTCCTCTTAGGGCTTCAATGGGATAGGTTTGACTTCCAACCTTTAACTCTGCTCGCGAGGCATTTTCCAGCTGCCACACAATTCTGACTGGCGTGGCCAAATCAGCATCGACTTCCTTTGGACTGATATTCAAAGAGGTTATCTTAGCAAGGCTTTCATCCTTCACTGTAATCTTGATTATCTGCTCTACAGTTTTGCCGTCGGCATTGCGGGCGATGAGCCTGAGGTTTAGGGGACCGGCTATGTTGGGTGTCAGCTGCAGGCTTGTGGCTCGCGGGTCCACAGGGTTGGGGAAAGGTTCTAATGTGGCCTGGGTGACCGCGCTGTTGAGGGAGTAGGTCACTAAAATGCCTTCGCCCAGCTGAACAACCCTTGGCTGAACATCAAACTTATCTATCTTAGGCAGAGGCGCCTGGGGTGTTTCCTTAACGATCAAGCGCAGAAAACTGACCGTAGTTTCTCTGCCATCCTTAACCGCCTTGCCTCTGATTGCCAGTTCGCCCGGTTCTTCTAAAGGCACCTGAATCTGTCCAGAAGTCTGCACCCTTTGTGGGGGATCATCTCCGACCTTGACCTCAACATAGGAAGCATCACGGCTGGTCCAAGACAGGGTGACAGAATCCCCGACCATTCCCTCCATTGCCGAGGCGCTGAAGACCTCCATGCGTGGCGGTTTAGGAAGAAAGGCAAACCAAAGGGCAAAAACTATAAAAAGGCTCATGGCGGCTAATGCCGCACCAGGACTCAAAAAGGCTTTCTGCTGAGCCTGGCCTTGGGCCGAACCAGCAACGGCGGGCTGATCTAGGCTACGGGCGGAGACGGAGAAAGGTGAAAGTCTGGGGTTGGCAAGCAGAGAAGCCTGGGTGGCCGTAAGGCGCAGGTTAAAGGGCTTCTGCTGGCCTGGCGCCAGGGATGCCTGGTCGCCCCCTTCAAATTCAAAAGCAAAGAGGTTGTCCTGGTCGGCAGCAAACAGCTGAATTCTATGTTCGCTGTTTCCCAGATTGGCAGCCATGACTTCCAGCCAGGCTTCACCACGGTAGCCAATGGTGCAGCGTCTGGGATTAAAATCGACCGAAAGGTGGTGATAGGCAAGAATTTCCAACAGACCCGGCACTTTGCGAATTTCGCCAGAGGCCAAAGACCTGACATGGATGGCGTAGGGATAGACGCCCGAGGCATTTTCTGGCGATCTTGATGGCTTGAGAAAGAATCTTTCGGTCAGGCTTTCGCCGGGATTGACCGTGAAGACAGGAACAGGGACAGCGGCCCATTCAAGGTCCAAACCTTCTATTACAAGCTCAAATTCAACAGGTTCTTCTGACTGATTGGTGACAGTAACAGACCCGGCCACGGTGGAGCCAGGTTCAACCTTGGCTGACAAAGATTGGCCTTCCACCGAGAAGCTCATCAATCGGCATTGTAGCAGGTGGATCGGCAAATGCTTTAAGGCCGTAAACTAAAGATAATGGTCTCTTTGCTGGCAGCGGCCCTTATGGCTTCAAGTTTTCCCCAGTCAGGTGAAAATCGACCCGAGGTCAGAATGGCGCAGATTAACCTCGCTCCGCCAGAGGCCCTGCCCCTTGGCGGCTATACAGAAAGGGGCGAAGCCCTGGGCAAGCCAGGCCAAAGACCCCTAAGAGCCAGATTTGTGGCCCTTAAACAGGGGGAAAAAACTTTGGTCATCGCGGGGCTGGAGATGCTGACTGTTCCGGAAAGCCTGATAGATTCAGTTCGAGCTGGACTGCCGGAAGGAGTTGAGATAGTGCTGGCTGCCACCCATACTCATTCGGCTCCGGACAGCCAGATGCTGAACCAAAAGCTGAATTTTAAGATTCCTGGCATAGCAGGCTATTCGTCCCGATGGCTTGAGTGGTATTCAGCCGAGATTCTGCAGGGAGTAAAGCAGGCTCTGCAGGCTCCGGCTCTGCGTGATGGAAGGGTTGGCGTCAGGCGGGCGCAGGTGGACGCCAATAGGGCGCGCAGACAGGGCCTGGCGCCTGACAAATGGGCGACTCAATATTCGTGGAATTCGACCCACCTTTTAGGGATCTATGCGGCTCACCCAACTCTTCATGAAGCCTCTGAGATGCAGATGAGCGGCGATTGGCCGGGAGCCTGGTCAGATTCTGGCCCTTGGATTGCCTTGCCGGGGGCAATAGGTTCGGCTTCTCCTGTCGCTGAGGGGAGGGATGGCGATGAGAAGTCAGGCTATTTGGCATCGCAGTTGACTTCTGCTTTAAGTCAGGTCCCTGCAGCTTGGGCGGATGATTCCTTGGCTCGGTGGACTTTTGCTCCCATCAAGCTGCCTGCGCCAAAGCCTCACCCCACTTTTGCTGTTCAAAACAAGATTTCAGAACCCTTGGCTGTTATGGCAGTGGGGCGTTTTGCACCCACAAAGGCATCGCTTTTTCTGCTTGATTGGGGGGGATGGCTGGTGATTGGGGTGCCAGGAGAACCGACTGAAGAAGCAGCCCTGCGGCTGAGAAAAACTGCCTTTACCAACGGTTTTCAGCGCAGCCTTGTTGTCAGCCATGTCAACGGATGGGCGGGCTACATGCTTGAAGCGGCTGACTATGATCGAGGCGGCTACGAGGCCGGATTGAGCTTTTACGGAAAAGATTTGGGAATCTGGCTTTCTGCCGCTTTGGAGACAGGGTGCGAGGAACTGAAAAGAACCCAGAAAGCAGTTCTGCTTCGTTAGTCTCTTTCATTGACCTCAAGTGTTTCAAGCTCTCGAGCGGCGGTTTCCAGTCTTTCCAGTTGGGCCCGCGCTTCGGCAAGGCTTGAAATGGGGGCCAGTGAGGCATCAATCTCTGCTGCTAATTGAGCTTTTCCGGAAGGGTTTTTGAGCGCCGCTGCCAGAGTTTTCATTTCGGCCAGCAGAGGTTCTGCCCATCCCTTGGCGAGTTCCTGCTCCTGCCCCAGAGCTGTTTCAGAATCGGCCAGCGAGAGCATTTGGGTCATCGCTTCTTCTAGGGCACTTTGAGCCCGACGAACCGACTCATGCCAGAGGCCCTTTGCTTGAGGCAGGGGAGCTTTTAGGCTCACAGACATATAAACTTCAGCGGCTTCTTCAAGCGCTGCCGTGATCTGAGGATGAATGGCTGGGGCAATGCCAGTAAGGTTCTGCCAAGAGACCATTCTTTGAGCGAGGGCCGCACACTTTTTTCTGAGCTTTACCTGGGTGGGCGATATCTGTCGAGCCTGCCAGTGAAAGATGCCTCCCAGAATGCTGCCAGTTATGGGCAGTCCAGCCACTCCTATCCAAAAAAACTGATGAGCCTGTAGGGCAAGAGGCAGAAAGACTCCCCCTGCCACAAGAGAGCAGGGGGGCACGATCCACCTGGCTAAGTGCCAGCCATTCGAGACCTTTCCTGATTCTTCATCGATCAAGGCTTCGAGGTTTGGGTACGGAGATTCGCTGGACTTTGTCTGCTTCCACCGGACAATCTGCAGGGCCCTTAGTTTTCCCATTCGTCCAACTATATACGTGGAGCCAGTGTTTGGGATGCTGAGAGGCTGAGGGGTTAGCCATGCATGACATTCTTTTTTCGAACAGAGGCAGTCTTGTATGGGCTGGGCTATCTGCTCTCACTGCTCTTTTGTGTGCTTGAAAACAGGTGGCTGAATCTATGAAAAAATGCCAGGACACAACTGATAAATTGTTCTGCTTTTCAGGTTAATAACCAGTTCGTATGTAACCATACAGATGCTTGGTAGTGATTCGGCTGCATGAAATTTGCAGGGGGCTAAAGTCTTTATTTTATGACGCTTCGTTAGCAGAGTCATATCTTCATCAGGCGTAAGTTTGGCAGCGTAGAAGCCAAGGTCAGCATGTTTTTGACGCTGCATGAAAGCAGCTAAAGATGATCATGACCAACGGATCTTCACCCTTCAGCTCCAGGCGACAGGGGCGCCGTGAGGCTTTCACCCTCATTGAGCTTCTTGTTGTAATCGCCATCATTTCTATCTTGGCAGCCATTCTGTTCCCGGTGTTTGCCCAGGCAAAGGTTGCCGCAAAAAAGACTCATGGCCTCAACAACATCAAGCAGATTGCCCTCTCTGCTGCTCTTTATTCAAATGACTATGATGATTACACAATCAGGTCAAATGCTCTCCCCGGAAGCCGCTATCCAGATCAGCTGATTGGCTACATTAAGAACTGGGACATTCTTCTGTCTCCTATGAAGACGTTTGATCCAGGTGGATACCGCAGCCCAGCAAACGCCTTTGTTTACGATTACGCCCGCAGAGTCTGGCCAGAATATGGCTACAACAATCGATTTCTTGCCAATAATCCGCCTTGTCCGGCTCCCGGCAGCGCGGCTCCTCTCTGCACAGACAGTCAGGGCAGAGGCAAGTCACAATCTGAGGTTCAGAGCCAGGCTGAAACTGTGGCGTTTGTATCAAGCACCTTTGGCTATCCTACGCCGAACTATCCTTCAACTCCTATGCTTGGCTCTTGGAGAGTGGACCCGCCAGGATGGTGGCGCCAGGTTGATGGACCTGCAGCCAGCAACCCATCGTACTACGGGTTAAGCTGGCCAAGATACGGGGGAAGGTTTGTCGTGGCATTTGTTGACAGCCATGCCAAGGCTCTCTCACCCGGACAGCTCAGCGATCAGTCAATCTGGGATCTGGAGTAATGCAGGCTGACTTAAGACCCTGGCACTATGTTGTTGGTGCTGGACTGTGTCTTTTCATCTGCTTCGTTCTCTTTCTTGTTTTAGGCAGAGATAAGGAAGTTCTTCCTCCGGTATCGCCCGAGATTGGAATTCAAACTCCTGGCTGGCTTTCTGAAGAAGAAAAGCAGGAGGCGGAGATGAATAAGGCGATGATGGAGCGAATGAAGGAGACGCGAGAGCAGGCTCCCGGTACGGCCAGCCCTCACTAGTGCTGTCATTTCTCTACAGTCAGAGCCTGCGTTCTCTGACTGTAGAGATCATGCTCCAGACCCTCGGTATTGGGCTGCCTCGGCTAGATGCTTCTGCAGAACCTTTTCTGACCCTTCAAGGTCGGCAATAGTACGCCCTACCTTCAGAAGCCGGTCAAAAACTCTCCCGGAAAGGTTCATGCGGATGGAGACCTTCTTCATGAAATCGGTGCCGGCATCATCTAGGATAACCAGTTCCTTCAACTCACGAGCGGTCATGCCGCTGTTTGTCCGCTGACTGCCAAGGCGTTTATGCTGAATCTCTCTTGTCTTGGAGACTCTTTCACGAATGTCAGAGCTTGGCTCGCCAGATCCTCGGTCTATCAGCTCTTCTGGCTTAAGTCTGGGGACCATGATATGGAGGTCGATTCGATCGAGAAGGGGGCCAGAAAGCCGTCCCGCATACCTTTCACAGTTGGCGGCTCCCACGCATTTTGCCTCGGGGTAGCCCTTAAACCCACAGGGGCAGGGGTTCATCGCCCCGACAAGAATCATGTTGGCGGGAAAAGTGAGGCTGCTTTGAACACGAGAAACAGTCACAACTGCATCTTCAAGGGGCTGACGCAGGGCTTCCAGAACATCCCTTGGGTACTCGGGCATTTCATCAAGAAACAGAACTCCCAGGTGAGAAAGAGTGACTTCGCCGGGTTTTGGAACCCTTCCTCCTCCTATTAAGGCTGCATAGCTGGCTGTGTGATGAGGCGATCGAAAGGGCCTTTCCCAAATCAGTCCCTGCCGCCCGCCTTTGGCTCCTCCTGCGCTGTAGATGCGGGTGACCTCAATGCTTTCTTCCAGGCTCAAGGGGGGGAGAATTGTAGGGAGGCGGCGGGCGAGCATGGTTTTGCCCGACCCCGGAGGGCCATTCATCAGAATGTTGTGGGCTCCTGCTGCGGCAATTTCCAAGGCGCGGATTGCCTGCTTCTGCCCCTTTACATCACTGTAGTCAACTTCGTACTGCGGAAGCCCGCGTCCTTCCAGCTTGGGAGGAGTGGGTGAAATGCTGAGGCTGCCGTTTAAAAGGGCAAGGGCTTCTTCCAGCATCCTGACTCCAAAGACCTCAAGGCCCGGTACAACGGCGGCTTCGGCGGCATTTTCCTCTGGAACAATCAGCCTTTTAAGGCCAAGATTTTGGGCCAATATGGCTGCGCTTACCGCGCCATCAATTGGCCGTACAAGGCCTTCGAGACCCAGCTCACCCAGCACAAGGGTGCCTTCAAGTTCCTGAATGGGCGCCTGCCCGCTGGCGGCGAGTATGGCAAGGGCGATGGGGAGATCAAAAGCAGTGCCTTCTTTTCTCACGTCGCCTGGCGCTAGGTTGACGACGATTTTGGTCATGGGAAAGACCATGCCGCTGTTGCGGATGGCTGACACAAACCGCTGATAGCTTTCTTGAACGGCTTTTTCTGCCAAACCGACCAGGTAGAACCCCGGTGCTCCGCCCTGAAGGTCTGCTTCTACGACAACAGGCACAGCATCTATGCCGGCCAGCACCGCAGAGTGGACCTGAGCGATCATGAGCTCATGTTAGCTCACGGGATATTGACTCTGCATCCATAGCCCCTCTATGCAGCTTCTGCCATCTTGGTGAAAACCTGCTTTTTGTCCTGACTGTCAGTAGGTCTCTGCAGCCTGGCCTGCGCCGATTCGTGATAACAAAGTGATATCATAATGGTATCGCTTTTGGTGAATGCAATGAATCAAGAAAGAGAAGTCGGGGGGTTTCCTGGCCTGCCCATGGTTTTTGTTAATCTCGCCGCATCTGCTGCCTCTATCTGGCTGTTTATTCAGGGGATTTCTATTGAAAGCGGCCCCTATGTGGTTGTGGCTATTGTGGTTTTTCTTGTCACCCTCTTCCTTTGGAACGGCTTGACTGTTGTTGAGCCCAACGGCAGCAAGGTGCTTCTTCTTTTTGGCAGCTACAAAGGGACTATCAAAAGAGATGGCATGTACTTTGTCAACCCATTTATGACCAAGCGAAACCTCAGCCGCAGGGTGCAGAACCTGAACGGCGAAAAGCTGAAAGTCAACGATGCTGCGGGCAATCCAATCGAAATCGCCACCATTGTTGTGTGGCAGATTGTTGATACTTATTCAGCCAGCTTTGCCGTTGAGAACGTGTTCGAATATGTTCGGCTGCAGGCAGAAACGGCTCTGCGGCACTCGGCTTCTACCTATCCATACGATGGAGATGATGAGACTGAGAGCCTGAGAAGGAATTCTGGCGAGGTGAGCACTCACATTGAAAAAGAGCTGCAGGAAAAGCTGCGAATGGCCGGTGTTGAAGTGCTTGAATCGAGAATCAGCCACCTGGCTTATGCGCCAGAAATCGCGGGAGCCATGCTGAGAAGACAGCAGGCAGAAGCCGTGATTGCAGCCAGGGCAAAGATTGTGGATGGCGCGGTATCCATGGTCGAGATGGCCCTTGAGCGAATGGATAAAGAAGGCGTTATAAAGCTGGATGATGAGCGCAAGGCTTCAATGGTCAGCAACCTTATGGTGGTTCTCTGCAGCGAACATTCCGCTCAGCCAGTGGTTAACGCCGGGACACTTTACGGATAATGCCTTCGGCTCGCAAGCCTTTTCTGCTTCGGCTTTCACCTGAGCTTTGGACGGCGCTGCAGCGTCAGGCTGATTCTGAGCTCAGAAGCGTCAACGCGCAGGTTGAAGTTCTTCTGCGAGAAGCGCTTTCCCGCCGAGGGGTAAAGGTATCTCCACCTGGCAGTGTAAAGGATGACGATCAGCCCGAGAAGGGCTGATCGTCTGGTTTCAGTCATGCTATGGAATCTATAAAAACCCTGTACTTTTCATGATAAGATAGTTTTTAATGCTTTCACTTCTGCTGACTGGTGTGGCTGTATCTGCCGTTCTTCAGCCTCCTGCTTTTAAGGCCGAGCTCACAGCCATTCCGAGCGATCTGAACAGCTATTCGGTGGCTATGGGCTTCTTAAAAACCGGTGAACTCTATGTCTGGCAGAATCAGCTCACCACACGGCATCTGCTGTTGAAGCCAGAGACAAACCTACTTTACGAGATCTCTTCACCCTCGCAGGGAAAGTACCGAGTTAGTCCATCCGTTGATGACAGCGGCGAACTGAAAGCTGTTGTGACACGAGATGATGGAAACACAGCCGTTTATCATTATCGAAATTCAAGCTGGAAGCAGGTGAGTCCGCCCGGTTTTCCTTACTGTGATGCTGCTTTTACAAATAAGGCAGGCGATGTGGCAGCTGTCGTTAAACAGAAGGCAGCCGGACCCTACCTTTGTCTGCTGATTCAGGGAGGCAAAACCATCAACTTAACAGAATCGCTGAAGAAGCCAGGGTTAGGGGTTTCCGCACTGCTTGATGACGGCAGGGTTGTTCTCTCTGAGTCAAAAGGAGATGATCTGCTATTTTACTTATACAGCAAAGGGGATTTGAAGCTGATTTGCCAGGCAAAAAATGACCCTGGATATATTTATACTTGGCGAGTAGACAGGCAGAGAGCTGAAGTCTTGTTAACTTCTGTAAGTTCATCAAAACCGCTGGAGCCTAGACCCACAGTGATTTATGGACCTAACGGCAGCAGGATGCTTAAGAGCCCGGCCGGGAAAGATCTGGCTCATATCAGGCTCGGGCTGAACGGATGGTACGGGGCGCTTGAGCCTGCGCCTAATTCGGATAAATACAGCAGAAGTGTTGTGGTGATCGACGGGATTTCCTATTACTTGGATGATTTGAACAGCAATGTTTCTGACTTAAAGACAAAGTATAGGTTTCAAGGGATTTTTACGACTTCTCCCGTGATTGGTCCTCAAGGATCTATAGCAGCTTCGGGACCAACAAATCTTGAAAAGGGTGGGTTCGTTCACAAATACTATCTGCTGAATAGGGTGAATCTGAACTGACTTAGGTTTAAGGCAGATTAAGCCACTTCTCCATAGCCTCTAGGGTTTCTGGACTAAGGTGATGCTCCATGCCTTCGCTGTCGTGTTCTGCTGTATCGGCGCTGACTCCCAGCTTCAATAAAAACTTAACTAAAAGTTCATGTCTGGCTCGTGAATGGCGGGCAGATTCCTGACCTTTTTCTGTTAAGGTGATGGGGCGATAGGGCGAGTATTCAACCCATCCTTCTTCTGCTAGTCCCTTAATGGCCTGGGTGACTGTGGCTGCTCTTACGCCTAACCTTTTCGCGATATCGACAACTCTCGCCTCGCCTCCTTCGCTGATGAGGTCAGAGATCAGTTCGAGATAGTCTTCCAGCCTTTCATCTTTGTGGTCTCGCCTGGCTCTTTGAAAGGGGTTCATGGCAGCACCATTTCTGCATAAAGCTTGACTTCTTGTTTCTCAGCAGCATCCAGCAGCTTCAGCATCAATCCTTCTCTTAACTGGAGTTCTTGGGAGTAGCTGTCTACGGCCAGAAAGAGAGAGAGGGTCATCTGGGGTTTTCCGGCATCAAGTCCAGCTACAGCGGCGTGAGATTTGTCTTGGGCAATGCCTTCAGTGGCTCGGACTATTTTTCGGGCCGATTCAGCAAAAGCGCAGACCTTTTCGTGGCTTCCAATAAGGGGGAAGGTGAGCTTGAAAGGTCTGAGCCTTCTCTTGCCCATATTTTCGACTGGCTGCGCCACGACTCTAATGTTTGGCAGGGAGATCAGCGAGTCACTAAAGGAGCGGACCTTGGTTGTTCTCAAACCTATCTCCTCAACAATGCCTTCTACATCACCAACCTTTATCCAGTCGCCGATAATGAAGGGCCGCTCAAAGAGAATTGTAAGAGTTCCAAAGAAGTTTTCGACAGAATCTTTGGCAGCCAGGGCGGTTAGGGCTGTGGTCAAGCCAAGTCCGGCGACAAGGCCGGAAGGGTTGAATCCAAAGGCGAGAACCAGGGCGTAAAGTACGGCTAGAAAAATGATGAACTGGCCGAATTTCTGCATGATCGGCACAAGCAGCCTAGAGCCTGGACCGCCAGTAGAATCAACCTTTGCGCCAGCCACGCTGCAGATAAAATCCCAGATTCCCCAGCCAGCTAAAACAAGCCCAGTAGAGGTCAGGATCCTAAGGACAATAAAAAACCCGTCAGGCAGACGTCCAAGTTGGGGCATCCAGCCGAGAGCCACCCCGAGAAAATGGCTGGAGATCCCCAGTCCAATCCCCCAGGCTAAAAGCTGCCTGGCTCGTCGTGAAAGCCTTTTGCTGTCATGGTCGAACTTATGCAGAAGACGCCGCAAAGGCCAATGAACAAGCCAGGCTGCTAAAACTCCGGCCCCTGCCAAGAGCAGAATCAAGGGCCATTGAACGGCCTTTTTTATGACGGCCTGGGTTGTGGCTGGGGGCAGCAGGGTGGAGACGCTTCGAGACAGCTTCAGCCGCCATTGACCGGAATCCTGCCTGACCATATCGAACCCCACTTGAGTAAGAAGAGGGTTGGAGACTGAGGATTCATCTGTCTGTTCAGGTATCGCGATAAAAGCATCGTCCGATGCAGCCTGTTTTGACTCAAGTTCCTGAGCCAGTTTTTGAGCCAGCTGCCTATCAAGAGCAGGGTCGGTTGTTTGGACAATATATGGGCTGAGGTCTTCGCCTTTAGCGTAGGCCGCAATGAAGTCGAGAATAAGTTCGCGGGGCCCGGCTGCCTGATTTACAGGCTGAAGCTGAGCAAAACCAGCAAGACTGAGGCTGATAAAAACGAGGATGAGGAGAAGTTTTTTCATGCTGCCTCTGGTTCTGGCGGTGTTTTGGCAAATCTGCCAATCAATCCTGCGCCCAGTGGGGCCAGGATGAGAGCGGGCAGAAAGGCTTCAGTCGAGATTTCCTTTATGTCCAGCAGGTTAAGGCCAATCGCCACTAAAATCAGCCCTCCGACTCCGGTCGTTTCATCCATTATTGCCTGGCTGGCAGCCATGGGTTTTAGAAGTCTTGCTCCGAGGGTGAGGGCTCCTTGAAAAAGCAAGACAACCAAGGCAGACGCCAAGACCCCTGGGCCAAGAGCTGAGGCGAGAAAGAATGAAGCGACAAGATCAAGGCTGGATTTAAGACCTAAGATCTCGATCTTTCCTTCTAGGCCGTCTTCAAGGCAGCCCAAAAGGGTCATGGGGCCAATGCAGAAGAGAACCGAAGCCGTGATGAGACCCTCGTTGAATCGGCCTCCACTGCCAGTAAGGTTTTTGACCCCTTCGGCTAATGAGGCCACTGTCTGAGGCAGGTGAAGGAGAATGCCAAGCAGTCCTCCTATGACCAGACTGGCAATGGCGAGAAGAATCTGTCTGGATTTTCCGGCCATTTTGAACCCCATGACTAGGGTGACGATTCCGATGGCAGAAAGAGTGAGGGGCTTGGCTTCCTGCGGCACCCAGGCTCCCATCAGAAGACCCAGACTCGCACCCACCAGCACTGTCGCGGTGTTAATCACAGTGCCCAGCATCGGCAGCCTCGCCATTTCTGCCCGAAAGGTACCCCTTGAGTTGACTGGGCTATTTGCCAGCACTCACTTGTCAGGCGAGTCCGGCCAGGACTGGCTCATTAAAGTCTGGCTGAAAATTGGCCTAAGCATGGGAACTGACCTCTCTGTGGGGTGGTTGAAGGATGCGACAGGTAAACTCGATAAGTCGCATGCTCTTCCGCAGGGGAAATCCCCAAAGAGAGCGGTTCGAGCGGCTGGCAGAGTCCTGCTTCTCTTCAGTCTACGGAACCGCTTTACGCCTAACCCGAGACTCTGAGGACGCACAGGACTTGACCCAGGAGGCTCTCGTCCGTGCCTTTGAGGCGTTTGATAGGTTTGATGGCAGAAATTTCAAGGCGTGGATTCTAAGAATCCTCACCAATCTTTACATCAATCGTTATCGAAGGCAGCAGAGGGTTGGGGGAATTAGTTCCCTTGATGATGAGAACTCAGCTGAACCAGCGGCCCCGATCGAAGAAGCCCCGGACAGGCAGATTTTTGATGGTCTGCTTGGAGCGGAGGTTGAAGCAGCTTTGGCCCAGGTGCCAGAGGTTTTTCGACTCTCGGTCGTTTTAAGCGACCTAGAAGGGCTTTCTTACGATGAGATCGCTGAGATTACCGAGGTGCCTGTCGGTACGGTTAGAAGTCGAATCGCGAGAGGCAGAGCCATTCTGCGTCGAGAGCTTTTAACTTACGCGCAGCAGGAAGGCTATATAAAGCCCGATGGCACAATGGACGAAGACGAATGAAGGCGACGAGAGAAGACATTCACTCCCTGGCATCAGGCGAGCTGAAAGGCAGTGAAGCCGCAGAGCTGAAGGAGGCAATCAAGGATTGTCATACTTCGCAGTGTGAGCTGAAATGGGCTGAAGCCGTCCGGCAGTGTCTTCATGATAAGGCTCTTAGTCATGATTCTCCTGAGTGTTTGAAAAAGGCCAAGGAGCAGATTCGCGCCATCGATGCCCGTTCTGAAACCGAATCTTTCGTCGGTCGGTTTTCCTGGGCTTTTGTGGCTGCAGCCGCTGTTTTTATTCTTGCCGGTGTCACGGTCAACCGCATGACGGGACGAAGCGAGCTGGGCCAGGCCACCATGGCCTCGCTTTTTACTGGTCTGCAGATTGCCCCGGGTGCTGAGAATCAGCCAGATTTAACTTTAGAAAGAGCCTTTGGCCGAGTCCCCTGCGATCTTACAGGTGGATTTAGAGCTAAGGAAGCAGCCAACGGTGCCATTGGAGGCTATCGCACGGTCCGATTTAGGGGCGACGATGCTGATGGGCCGCTGACTTTGTTGGTTATTGAAGGGGCTGATAGATTGGCAGGCTTTGCCCGGTCTGGCAGTGACTACACTTCTGGCCAGGTCAACGGGGGCCAAGGTGTTTCTTGGAAAGTTGATAATCTCACGATTGTTTTGGTGGGAGATAGATCTCAAGAAGAGCTTATGAAGGCAGCCGAGCTGCTGAGAAGGTAAAAGCCTGCTTTGCAGGTGAGCAGAGCAGGCTTTTACGCGGCCTTTTTTTAGGAGACTTCTGGCATTTCGGGATAGCTGGAAGAGTTGCCGGCCACACCCCACTTAATGACTTTTTCTTCCGAGCCGTCTGGGCTTTGAATATAAAGTCTATAGGCTCCTGGCGCATCAATGATGATCCTGCTGCCTGAAACGGATTCGGGTTTTGAAATGGCTTTCCAGCCCTTGTAATCTGCCAGGAACTTCTGCATAACACCGTAAACTTCTCTTGGCTCGCCAGAGATCCTGCGTATTCCGACATCTATGAAGTAACCACGTTCGTCCTCATCCAGAGGGGCGATCTCTTCTTGAAACTCCCATTGAACATGAAGGGCAACAGGTTCGGATAAGCTGATGAGGTAAGCCCTTAACGATTGGGCGGCTTGGTTTTGCTCTGCTGTTAGGGTGCTTCGATCGTCGATATGCTTTCTGGCGCCATAGGGCCATTCGCTGACGATAAACTTCATTGAAGGGAAGAGGCTGAAGAGATCATCGAGACACAGAAGAGTGTTTTTCCACCGACTGACAAATGGAAAGGTCTTGTCTCTGCCCCAGATTGATTCTGGATCCTGTTTTGGATGTGGACCACCAGGAATCGCTGCGCCGATTTTGTCTGGATGAATGTCGATAAAATCGACTTTCTTCTCAATATCAAGGCGTTTGCATTCCTCAAAAAAGAGCTTGATTTTCTCAGTGCCCCACCCCATCACCGGTGCGGAGATAACAGCATTTGGGTCAACTGAACGAATCGCTTCAACTGTGGCATCCAGAACCGCCATGTACTCTTTGGCACGGTTGATCCATACCGAGTCAGCATCTTCAAAGTAAATGCGAGTGCCCCACGAATCGTTGTTTGGCTCGTTCCAGACGTTCCAAACGATCTGCCCATTTGCACTTTCAGTTTGAAACTCTGTAACGCATTTGCGGACGAACTCCTTCCATGCTTCAAATTCTGCAGGCGTTTTCGGTGGCTGTCCCCATGCAGAAAGCACCATGATGAGGCCCATTCCTTGTTCAAAGGCTCTATTGGCAAAGGGGCGGGCCATAGTTTTGATAGAATCGCTGCCTCTTGCATCTGAAGTCACTTTGTTCAGATCGATGCGAGACCAGCCAGCCCCCATCAGTTTGATCTCGCGAAACACCGCTGGATCTTGTGGAGGCTTTCGATTCTCGCTAAACTCAAAATAATAGGTGGCGCCGTAGCTGCAGCCAATCGTGCCTGAGATGGCAGCTTTTTTCGGCGAGCAGGCAAATTCTTCCGTGGGCAGAATAGAAACAGCGTTGGAACTACCCCCACAGCCCAAAACTATGCCAATCACGGAGATCGCCATGATTTTCTTCATAGAAGGCATAATTCCATATACCTACATTAATTTTATATCTGTTGGTGATTATTAAATTTACGTAAATGTTTCAGGCTCGTCAGCGAGACAAGCGGTACTGACAGCAGCGGGGCTGTCTGCTACCGAAACTGAGCTGAGCCAGCCAGCCTTTGAGAGCCGCCATTTGCGGGAATGATAAGGCCGTCAGAGGGGTCAATCTCGGCATCTCCGCTCATGCTGTCAAGCACGCCGGTAGCGTAGGCCAGCCATTCAGCCAGTCTGCCATGGGTTTCGGCTATTACGCCCAGCCTGTCGTCTGACCCGCCAAAAAGTGATTCGATCATGTCTCTAATGTGATCAGAATTGAAGACATCTTCATTTGGCCTTTCTCCCCGTTCAATGCGCTGGGTTCGCTCCCACCACTCCTCGTAGGTTTCAATGCGGTCGTTCAGATCGTTTGCACCCTCGTACCTTTCTCGCCACCTGTCAAAATCTTGAAAAGGAGCCCGGGTGATGAGCCTAAGAAGATAAGAATCTTGGCTGATTTGGTGGGCTGCTTTTTTGGGCGACCCTACAAAAACCCATTCAGTGGAACTCGATTTTTCAAGCACTCCTCCTCTTGCTTCTGGCACTTCAATTCTGACCTTTGCAACAGGGTGGGCCACCATGCCGGGATCGCTGGGATAGGCTGTTGATCGGCGGGCATCATCATAGGTGATCTGCATTGAAAAGTCTGCGATCTTAAGATCGACAACTCGCCCCTTGTCATCTTTTTTCACTTGAGGAACATGCGGGACGATGATTTCGCTGGTCGTTTGGCTGTAGCCAGCGGGGAAGTATCTGACCAGATAGCCCTGAGGATGAAGGTTCCATCTGCCCTTGGGAATAGATGATTTCAAGGGTTCTGTGGCCTTAAGGACTCCGATTTTCTCAAACTCTGCATAGCTGGTTCCGGCCTTGGCAAAGAGGCCGCGCATCTTGTTGTCTGCTTCAAAAAAGGGCCGGAGCGCGGGTGACAGCTGTTTGTTGACCTCTCTCATGACCGAATCGTTTAGGTAGTCGACTGCGCCTTCAGCCATCATTTTTGTGGCGTCCTGCCCCATAAGCTGAACAAGCGCTCTTTTTGCGCCATCACTCATGTTTTGGGGTTTGACCTTGGCCAGCACAGCCCATACTAAAAGCTGAACATCCTCCTGAGCGACGCCTCCTTTTTGTCCGTAAGCTTTCATCAAGCTCTGCAGAAAGGGTGCTTTCGATCCCTTCCATTCGCCCAGCACATAGCCCATCCCTTCGGTTGGGCCATAGGTGTAGCCTCTGGCGCAGAAGGTCTGCAGAGTGGCTTTGTAGGACCCTGGCTTCAGTCTAAATGTCCCTGCGGCTGATCTTTCTGTGGCGGTTAGGGTGACAGTGTCGGTAAGTTGGACATGGTCAAACTCGGGCCAGCCCAGCAGCTTGATATCTTTGATGCTGGTGGTAAGGGGGTCTTCGCCCTTAAGAATGCTGTCAAGCCCTGGAATTTTGAGGTCTGGCAGTTTGCCGCCGCCAGGAAGCTTGATTTGAGCATGAGCCGCCGCCGCCGACAAGATGACAAAAGAGGCAATGGCGAGTCGGCTGATCATCTGCACAGTGTACGACCTTTCTGCCAGATTTGGTGGCCTGAAAGCATCTGTAAACTTAACAAACTGTAAGAAAAATGAACCTAATTAGTGCTAAATATGGCCCTGGCTGTCCTTTTACCCTTGCTTTTTGCTTTCTGATCTTTCTTTGATAGCCTGCAGAATTCCTTCGATGTTTTTGACTACCAAGCCGTGGATGACCTGGCCTACTAAAGCCCCCAAACCTGGCACCTTATACTCGTAGTCAAGAGTCGAGTCAAATCGGGTGCCTCCCTTCTCTTCTGTAAACTGCCAGGTTCCTTCCAGCTTGTCGTAATCTCCAGAAAGCTGTCGGAAGGCGCAGTGGTGGGTGGAGTCATCCCAAAGATCCTCCTGGCGCCACTTGACCTTTAGACCGAAGGCAGAAACGATCCCGACATAATCGCTGACAATTCTTTGACCATCGCTTTCGACTACATTAAGGGACTGGACGTCCTTCATGAATTCGGGAAAGCGGCTGTTGTCTTTAGAAATCGCGTAGACTTCCTCTAAAGGAGCCTGAATGAAGATGGTCGAAGTGACTGTCGGCATAATGGGCTGCTGGCCAGATGCGATTTTACCAGCGCAGGCAGACTGGGTAGGGAAAACAAGGGGGCGGTCAGGTTAAATCTATGGGGGGGAAGACGGGTGAAAAGTGACGAAATGATGAAGGGATTGGTCCTGCATCACCCTGGGTCACTGACGCTGGAAGAGCTGCCCATTCCCAAGCCGCAGGAAGGTGAAGTGCTTGTCAAGGTTGAAGCCGCCACCACATGCGGCACTGACCTTAAGGCTTATCTGCGTGGGCATCCTCAGATCCCAATGCCTGGGGTTCTAGGCCATGAATACAGCGGGGTGGTGGTTGAATCTGGCTCAGATGCTCCTTTTGTTCCGGGACAGGCCGTTATGGGGGTGCACAGCGCGCCCTGTCAAACCTGCCGCTGGTGCCGCAGAGGGCAGGAAAATCTCTGCCAGTCAATAATGGCAACCAAGGTTTTGGGCAGCTATGCAGAGTATCTGCTTATCCCAGCTAGGATTGCAGCCCTGAACGTTTTTCATAAGCCAACTCAGCTTTCCTTTCCCATTGCCAGTCTGCTGGAGCCTTTAGCCTGCGTTGCTCAGGGTCTGCATGAGTCTATGCCCAGGCAGGAAGATAAGGTTCTGATTATTGGTCCTGGCGCAATCGGCCTGATGTTTGCCGCCTCGCTCAAACAGCTTGGAGTCAACGACGTAACGCTGGCGGGCCGCAACCCCAGCCGTTTGGGAATTGGGGAAAGGCTGGGCGCTAAGCCGGAACAGCTGTCTGATGTAAGGGGACATTACGATCTGGTGATTGAATGCACTGGCCGAGTTGAAGTCTGGGAAAAGAGCCTGGACTATGTTGAGCGAGGCGGCACTTTGGTGCTTTTTGGCGGCTGTCCTGGCGGCACATCGGCCAGCTTCGATACCCGCAAGGTTCATTACGATCAGATTAAGATTCTCAGCCCTTTTCACTTTGGAACCGAAGCCGTCCGCCAGGCAAGACAATGGCTGCTGACCGACACCTTTGACCTTTCCCCTCTGCTCAGCGGAGTCAGAAGCCTTTCAGAAGCAGGCAGGGTTTTTGAAGACCTTGAACACGGACGCGGCTTGAAGTACGTTTTTCAGCCCTCATGAATCTGCCGCTAGTCAATCGAGTCGCCCGATATATGGGGCAGGGAAGGGTGGAGATTGTTGAAGAAAAGGTTCCCTCCTGTCCGCCCGGCGGCCTGCTGGTTAAGACTTTGGCATGTGGCCTCTGCAGCGGCGAGTTGATGGCGTGGTACATGGATCGAAAGATTCCTCATGTGCTGGGTCACGAGGTTTGTGCCGAAGTTATAGAATCTCAGGACAGTCGTTTTCCTGTGGGAATGAAGGTTTTTCCCCACCACCACGCGCCAGACCCCAGCTCCGCACTCAGTCTTCGTGGCGCAGAAGTTCACGATGCCCTGTGGAAGTCAACCAAGCTGATTCCTGGTGGCATGGCAGATTTTTTTGGCGTGCCCTCAGCAAACCTCAGCGACTGCCTTGATGTCAGTGAACTTCGCCCTCAGGAAGCGGCCCTGATCGAGCCTCTAGCCTGCGTTGTTAAGGCGGTGAATCGGCTTCACCTTAGGGGGGATGAAAAGGTTTCTGTCATCGGCCTGGGTGTCATGGGGCTCATGTTTATGCACCTTTTGCCTGGCGCCCAGGGCATCGATCTTTCGCCCTCTCGCCGGGCGTGGGCTGTCTCTCAGGGGCATAAAGCTGTCGCGCCAGATGAGGCAGAAAAATCCGAGGTAGTTATTGTCTGTCCGGGATCTGATGCCGCCCTTCGGCTGGCTCTTGAGACGGCGGAGCCTGACCCTAAAATCTGTCTTTTTGCTCCCATGGCTCCAGGAGAGGTCACTTCACTTGACCTGCATGGCCTTTATTTTCAAGACCTCACATTAACCTGCAGCTATTCCTGTGGTCCGCGTGAGACAAGGGAAGCCAAAACGCTTCTTGCCGGAGGATTATTTAGAGCAGAACAGGTGGTCAGCACATTCATCTCGCTGGAAGAGCTGCCGGAGCACTACATTAAGATGAAGGAAGGGCAGATTTTGAAGCCCATGGTTATTTTCTAGGCTGACTGAAGGAGCCTTTCTATGCCCTTGCTGGGTCCTGACCATCTGGTGAGTTTCGCAGAGTGTTGGGCTGATAAATCCTCTGCAGCGTTCCTTCGACTTCTCTTTCTAAGGCCCTTAGGCGGCGGCGGATGACGGTGAGACCCATCCTGGAGCGTTCTTTATCCTTGAGTTCGATCGCTTTTTCTGCCTCGCTAAAAAGTTCTTCTAAAGTAGAATCCGCCGACTTCAAGGCTGTCTCAACTTCTTTCAGTCGATCAGGGGCTTTTCTCTTTTGAACTTCGGCAATTGTTCTCTGCCAAGATTCTTTTCTTTTCGCCAGGGCCCCAGGCAAGGCGTTCCACTGCTCGTCCGTCGGGTCTTCTCTTCGCCAAAGAAAAGCCTGCTCCGGCAGATTGGTCAGCTTCCAGCGGGAGGCTTCGTTGGCTGCCCTAAGGTAACTGCTTTCTGCATCTCCGACCATTGAGGCGATGCCCAGACAGCTGCCCCCAAGAATGATGAAGGCGACCAGCAGCCCAGAAAGGGTGAACCATAACCGGGGATTGCTTGTCGTCAGCATATTTGTGTTGGCTCTTAAGGAACTTAGTTTAATTACGCCTTGCAGGCTAGTTCTGACTCTGGGTTAGGAAAATAAAAAGTGGCAGCAGATAGTTTAGGAGCCTGCCAAACTGGCAGGTTCCTAAGTGATGATGTGCTTAGCCTAAGCCTGGCCTAAAGTCGGTGTCCGGCTTGACCTTGCGGCAGTAGGCGGCCATCAGCTCGGCGCAGAGCTGAACGTCTTTCAGCTCAAGAACTTCGCCAGGGCAGTGCATGTACCTAATCGCTACGCCCACCAGTCCGACTGCCATTCCGGCGCGATTCAGCTGCATGGCGTTGGCGTCTGTGCCCGTTCCACCCGCCGCCGGATCAATCTGGATGGGAATGCCGTTTTCCTCGGCTGCTTCGGTGAGGAGCCTAAAGACGATGGGGTTGGTGTTTGCGCCTCGGCTGACTGTTGGCCCCTTGCCCATTTCTGTATCTCCATGCTTTTCCTTGCTGACGCCAGGATGATCGATGGCAAAGTTGACATCTACAGCCAAGCCGGTTTGAGCATTGACTCCGTAGCTGGAAGTTTTGGCTCCTCTCAGTCCGATTTCTTCCTGAACCGTGCCGACTGCATAAACTCCAACTCCTTCATGAAGTCCGCCTTCCTCTTTAAGCAGCCTTAGGGCTTCGGCGACAATCATTGCGCCCATTTTGTTGTCAAATCCTCTTGCGGCAGCTCGTCCGCTCAGAAGATCAATGAACTCAACTTGATAGGTGATAGGGTCGCCCAGACTGATGTGCTCCAGGACCTCTTCTCGGCTCTTTGCGCCGACATCAATCCACATGTCGGAGATCTGGGGCATGACCTCACGCTCTTTGGCTTCCAAAAGATGAATGGGCTTTCGGCCAAGAACTCCGGCAAGCTTGGTTTTGCCGTGAATCCACACTCTTTGCCCAAGTGGAATAGTGCGGTCGTGGCCTCCGATGGGCTGGAAGTAGATGAGTCCTTTATCGTTGATGTAGTGAACAAGGAAGCCGATCTCATCCATGTGTCCGGCAAGCATCACCTTCGTTTCAGCTTCTGGGTTAAGACATGCCACAACATTGCCGTGAAAATCTGTGGTCACCTTGTCGGCAAAGGCTTCGGTGTAGGCTCTGTAGACTCTGGCTGCTGGTTCTTCAAACCCCGATGGTGAGGGGGCATTGACGATGTCCTTCAGGAACTGAAGGGATTCCGCTCTCATGGGGTTAGGTTACCTTTGGCTAGTCCTGCAAGGTGCAGGGACCGCTGTTCAGCCTCTTAAGTTGTGCTGCCAATTCGCAGTGAGACGGGCAGAATTTGTGACTGAACTTCCGTCTCGCCATTGATCTGCCTGTGCAGAAGGTCCAGCCCAGTTTTGGCCAAGTCAGTCAGGGGAGTTTGAACACTGGTCATGAGGGGGCCAGTTCCCAGCAGAGGCAGGCAGTCAAATCCCGTGATGGCAAGTTCTTCAGGAATTTTGATTCCTCTGAGTGATGCGGCCTTCATCAAGGAGTAGGCATGTTCATCAGAGCCGCAGACCACAGAATCAATAGGTGCTCCGCAGGATAGGATGGCGTCAAGAGAATCTGTGCCCCAAGGGGCCTCAATAACTTCTCCCGACCTGCCAAAAGCTGAGAGGCTGTGGACCCTAAAAGCTTCGATCCTTTCATCTTCGCTGCCTTTGTATTCGGAATGAAAGTTCAGGTAGCAGGGGCGTTTTCTGCCCTGAGACGCCAGATGGTCTACCGCCTGTCTCACGCCATCGCCGGCATCTATCGCCACATAGGGCAGGACTCCTTTTGCATCACCGAGCTGAATGGCAGGGATGCCTGTTTCGAGCAGTCTTGCGGCTATAGGGTCGTTGGCAGAGTTTAGGACCATGACGCCATCGACAACTCCTCCGGCGTGGCGGGCGAATATCTCTTCAGTAGAAATCTCGGGTCTTCCGCAGTAGACCAGTATCGCCACATCCAGGGCCGAGGCAGCCGATTCGATGGCGGCCCTAAGGCAGGCCCAATAGCCAAAGTTCGTGCCCCATTGGTCGCTGCGCAGGTAGAGGCCGATGTTGCCAGTTCTTCCCCTTAAGGCGGCAAGAATGTTCCGGTTTGGGTAGTAGCCAAGTTCCCTAACGGCTGCTTCAACTCTAGCCTGGGTTTCAGGTGAGATGCCCAGTTCTGCAGCACGATTGCCGAGCACAAGGCTGACAGTAGAAGGGGCCACGCCTGCCGCGAGGGCAACGTCTTTTCTGGTTGGTCTGGCTTTGCGCTGGCCCGTGTTCTTTGACACCAGCGAGAGGATACACAAAAAAACTCAAAAAGCAGTAAAAGCTATTGAAAAGGACCTAACAGTGTGTTAGAATAAAATCAAGGAGGCGTTCATGCCTCCAAACTCCGACATCCCAACGTTGAGGTTAAGAGATTGAAAAGAGCATTTACACTCATCGAACTTCTTGTCGTAATCGCCATCATCGCGATTCTCGCTGCCATTCTTTTTCCAGTTTTTGCCCAGGCAAAGACAGCAGCAAAGAAGGCAAGCGACCTTTCTAATCTCAAGCAGATTGGCCTTGCCGCTATGATGTATGGCGCCGATTACGACGACACCTATCCCCGTGCAGGTCGGCAGAACTCGGCTGGCAATTGGTTTACATGGCGTGAAATGGTTGCTCCATACGTTAAGAATGGCGACCAGCGCTACAGCAACGGTGATCCTTACGTGAATGGAGGCTTGTGGTCCAGTCCTTCGCAGCCCCAAGGCTCGCTTTATGGCTACGGCGCCCACGATGGTCTTTTTCCTTATGACTATCACTGGTATGCCCCGGCTGACTTCAACTCATCTCGAACTCAGACTCAGCTGAACAGCCCTGCTTCCACCCTCATGTTCACCACCGTCGGCATCAATCCGTCGTGGAATTCTGGTTCTGCAGGCGGAGTGGAGACCTTTATGTGGACCTGGTGCAACTGGTCTTGGCCCGTCGTCTGGGATTCCACTGGAATGGCTCAGTATGAGGGTGACAACCGCGATAGCGATGGCAGGATTGGCTGGAAGCTTCCACGATATCGCTACTCAGAGTCAGCCAATATCACCTGGGCAGACGGCCACACCAAGAGCGTCAAGAAAGGTGGAATTGACTACTGTAAAAACATCTTCACTCATGGCTTCAACAGCTTTGGCGGCAGTGATGATTGGCTGATGGATGCGGGAAATGCTTGTTATGGCAAAACCAACTAGTCTTCTGTGCGTGGCAGGTCTCTCTTTGCTCGTGATGATGGGGTGTGGTCAGAATGAAAACTCCCCCGAAATGGGGGCAGTGGCCCCTAAGCCTAATCCCGAGGTCATCGAAAGTCTTCCGCAGGATGTGAAGGACAAGATGCAGGGGCAGGGCGCAGATCCACAGGCAGAAGCTATGAGGAAGGCCGCGGCGGCGCGGAACTCTGGCCAATAGCTGCTGGCTGCCTGACTCTCTGGTGACTGAGGGTGCCTTGGACAGCTGTCCAAGCCGCCCTCCGGCAGTTCATTCACGCTTAGCTTATGTTTGCACTCCTTATGTCTCTTATTGCTGTTCCTACTTTAGAAGTTGGCCAAACTGGCCGCCCTTTTTCTGGTGTCATCGAGGCTGTGCTTAGCGGCACAAAGCCTTACTCCAATCCTTTTGATTCTGAGGTCGTGCGGGTTGATGCGGCTTTCGAAGGCCCCCAGGGCACAAAGATTCTGCTGCCTGCTTTTTGGGATGGCAGCCGCTTTAGGTTTCGGTTTCGCCCCACAAAATCTGGCCGTTGGAAGGTGACAGCAAAGATCACTGACAGCCAGGGGACGACCAGCCTTGATGCCCAGGAGTTCACGGCTGAATCAGAACCCAGGTTCGCTTCGATCGCTATTGCTTCAAAAGGGTCACGCTACTTTAGGCTGGAGACGGGGGAGAGCTTTTTCCCGATAGGAATCAATGTCTGCTGGCCTGGAAAAGAGGGGGTTTCGGACTATACAAACCTCTTTGGCAAGCTGAAATCTGCCGGGGGGAACTTTACACGCATCTGGACAACCGCCGAGCAGATGCATGAGAACAAAGAAGTCGGTCTGGCTCGATTTGATCAAAAGGCGCTGTCTTACTATGATGAAGTGTTTCGGCTGGCTGCCGACCATGACATCAGGGTGATGTACACCTTTGATGACTACCGTGTGTTGGCAAAGGAAGATTTCTTTGTTGCTCATTGGGACAAGTCTCCTTACAATGCCGCTAATGGGGGGCCTTTGAAAGAACCTCTGGAGTTCTTCTCCAACCCTCTCTGCCGCAAAATCTATAAGGATCGTCTACGGATGCTGGTGGCTCGCTATTCTGCAATGCCAGCCATTGGAATATGGGAGATCTGGAACGAACAGGACCATATTGAAAAGCCTGGTGTTCCGATTGAGTGGTTTAGAGAAATGACGGCTCATCTGGCTGCGCTTGACCCTTACAAGCACCCGATTTCCACCTCGTATTCTTGGGATGACAAGGCCGAGGTGTGGGAGAGTCCTCACCTGCATATGACTCAGCGTCACATGTACGGCCAGGGCGACACCCTAGATTTTGTAGATGAAGTGGTGAAAAACGGCGAAAAGCTGCAGAAGTTTGGCAAGCCGCGCCTTATCAGCGAGTTCGGAATCACTTGGAAAGAGCCGGATATTGCCCTGGACAAGGCAAAAAAAGGCACCCCTCTTCACAACGCGCTGTGGGCTTCCATCATGACGGGTGAATCTGGAGCGCCGCTAACCTGGTGGTGGGACAACTATATTGAACCAGCCGGGCTTTGGGGAGTGATTACCGGAGCCAGCCGCTTCACCAAAAAGATTGACTTTGCCGAGGCATCCTATGAACCCGTTAGCGTGGAAGCGACGGCTGGGCTCAAGGGCCTCGGAATGGTCGATGCCAAGACAGGAGCCTTTATCGCCTGGACCTGTGATTCTGAGTCGAACTGGAAAAACGATGCGGAAGGCAAAACGCCTAAGCAGTGGTCGGGGGCTTCGCTTGTTCTGCCAGTTTCAACTGATCGGGCTTATAAAGTGGAAGTCTGGGATACCCGTAAAGGAGAGGCTCTTGGCTCGTTTGATGCCACGTCTATGAATGGAAAGATCAGGGTCAATCTCCCTGTCTTTACGCGAGATATTGCTGTGAAGGCTGTCCCTAAGTAGAGAAGCCTGACAGATAGTTCTAAGAATAGCAAAGGGCGTTCCTGTCTTATGTGGCAGGAACGCTCCTTTGCTGACTCAGCTCCCTCCCAGACCTCAAGACTGGCTCAAAGTAAACTCAAGATCATGTCTCGCATCCTTACCCAGCTGCCCATTGGAGAAAAAGTCGGAATCGCCTTCTCGGGCGGACTTGATACCTCTGTCGCAGTCGCCTGGATGAGAGAGAAGGGAGCCAAGCCTTACTGCTATACCGGTCTGCTGGGTCAGTACGATGAAACGGATGTTGATTCGGTTCCGCAGAGAGCTCTGGATTACGGCGCAGAAAAAGCAAGGCTTGTCGACTGTCGTCCTGAAATGGTGCGCGAAGGGCTTGTTGCCCTTATGTGCGGGGCCTTTCACATTACAAGCGGCGGAAAAACCTACTTCAACACCACTCCCATTGGCCGCGCTGTTACGGGCACTCTGCTTGTTAAGGCCATGCAGGAAGATGGCGTGGACATTTGGGGAGACGGCAGCACCTATAAGGGCAACGATATTGAAAGGTTTTACCGATATGGCCTGCTGGCCAACCCGGATCTTCATATTTACAAGCCTTGGCTTGATAGACAGTTTGTAACCGAGCTGGGGGGGCGCAAAGAAATGAGCGAGTTTCTTGAGGCGAGAAAGCTGCCCTACCGCGATAAAAAAGAGAAGGCTTATTCCACAGATGCGAACATTTGGGGAGCCACACACGAAGCGAAGGATCTTGAGTTTCTGAATCGGGGCATTGATATTGTTGAACCCATTATGTGCGCCAAATATTGGGACCCCAGCGTGGAAATTGCCACTGAAACCGTGACGATCAAGTTTCATGAGGGATGGCCTGTGGCGATAAATGGGGAAGAGTTTTCTGACCAGGTGGCCTTGGTTTACAAAGCCAACGAAATTGGGGGCCGCCATGGCTTGGGCTGCAGTGATCAGATTGAAAACCGGATTATTGAAGCCAAAAGCCGCGGCATTTACGAAGCTCCAGGAATGGCTCTGCTCTTTGCTGCCTACGAAAGGCTGGTTAATGCGATTCACAACGAAGGAGCAGTTGAAAACTACCGCAGCATGGGCCGTCGGCTGGGAAGGCTTCTTTATGAAGGCCGGTGGTTTGACCCTCAGGCCCTTATGATTAGGGATTCACTCATCCGCTGGATCGGGTCACTGGTGACGGGCGAAGTGACGCTTCAGCTGCGTCGTGGCGACGATTACTCCATTCTCGATACCACCGGACCGGCACTGGGCTACCACCCAGAAAAGCTGAGCATGGAAAGCGGCGAGGGAGAATTTGGACCGGAAGACAGGATTGGCCAGCTGGCCATGAGAAATCTTGATATTCAGGATACAAGGGAAAAGCTGATGGGCTATTCCCGACAGTCAGCCCTGCAGGGAACAGGTGGAATCTCGGCGCTTGGCTTGGAATCTGCTCCCTCTGAGGATTGAGCAGAGCTAAAGAGATTCTAGAATCTCGATAATCTGGCGAGCGGCATGAGGCTTTGAGTGAGACAAGGCTTTTTGCCGCATCTCTTCCAGCTTCTCCGGAACCTGAATCAGCTCAAGCACTTTCACCGCCGCCTCGTTGGCAGAGGTGGCTCTTACTCCTATACCCTCTTGAACAAGGAACTCGGCGTTCCCTTCTTCCTGCCCTGGAATCATGAAGGGATCTGCCACAAGAAAAGGACAGCCAGCCGCCAGTGCTTCGGTGGTTGTCAATCCACCCGGCTTTGAAACAAGCAGGTCGCAGGCGTGCATTAGGCCAGCCATCTGGGGGGCCTTTATGTGTCCTAGAATCTGAATGTCAAAGTCTCCTGGCCTTTCCAGCTTAATGGCTGCCATGGCCAGTCTTCTGCGGGCAGATGCGTTTCGGCCACAGACAATAATCACCTGCATTGGCTTTTTAGAATCAGCCAGCTGCTGCAGAATGGGCTTCATTGGGCCAGCGCCAATTCCTCCGGCAGTTAAAAGAATAAGAGGTCTTTCTGTATCAAAACCTTTTAGTTTTTTTGCATCATTGACTGATAGAGTTCTTGCGAAGACCGGAGAGATGGGAATTCCTGTAACCGAGGTTCTCCCGACTGATTCGGGGTGTCTTTCTGCCAGTCTTTCTGCCGACCATTCATCTGGCACAAAAAAGTGATCCGGCTCCCCTCTTAGCCACATAAGGTGAGGGTATAGGTCAGTGACAACGACCGCCATTTTAACGCCTGGCGAAAAGTGCCTGGCTAAATGAATACGGGGCTGGGGTAGAGAGTGGGTGCAGAGCACCCATCTTGGCTGTCCCTGCTCCATCATTTCATCAATCGGTCTGCAGAAAGTTTTATCAAGAACTGTTTGAAATTCGTAGGGGACTCCAGGCTTATCGCTAGATTCATAAATGTCGCCCCACCGTTCAGGGGCGCGTTTTACAAGCAGCTCGTATCCGCCTCGATACCAGGCTTTAAAGCCCTTCTGGGTAAAGTCGAGAACATCCTCATTGCGGACTTTGAGGCCCCGTGAGAGACATTCATCTTCCAGGGCCTTGGCCGCCGAAATGTGTCCGTTGCCAGTTGAGGCACTAAGAATCAAATAATCAAGCTTCTCGGGCATCTAAGCTCCTTGTACGCACAATAAAAGGCCACATTCTTAGTCTATGAGCGCGCTGCAAAAGCACCAAATAGACATCTAAAATCAGCACTGGAAGAATAAACCAAACGACTGAAGGAAGGCCTAAAACAACTCCTTCAATAAAGACAGGAACATTAATCAGCAGGGCGCAGAAGTGAATGGTTTCTGCAACCCTGGTATCTCTTACAAACTGAATCTTTTCCTGCTTCGATCCGCCTCTTATATAACTGGCTTTTCTGCCATTTTCTCTGTCTTCTTTTGTCAGCCTTGTGTTGTCTATGTAAAGGGTGACAATATTCTTAAAGGCTTCGACTCCCAGCAGCCTATAAAATGGCTCGGTTTCAAAACGAAAAGGCGCAAAATACCAATCCATTTTGTGTGATAGTCTGATATCAGGAGGATCGGCAGGATGACCTTCCTGCCACAAGTCAGCGGCAAGAGATTGGTCATGTTTTTTGCACAGCATAGACTTGTAACATTCAAGAACTATGCAAAGAAAGTGAAAACAGACAATGAAAACCATTGTCCAATAGGGGATTTCAGCATGTTCCTTTACCGCTGCCATCACAGGGAAAAAGTAGATGCCTGCCCGCAGGATGTTGGCAATTAAGAAGTATCTTGCCCCTTCTTTGACTTCGGCTACTTTTTCCCGACTCCATTCACCGGATTCTTTTGTTCCCCAAGCCGGAAGCATCCTCTCGCCTGCTAGGTGACTCATCACCCAGTAGAAGGCACGTATGCCAAGCAGTTCAAGAAGTCGTGGCAGCATGCCTACTCAAGCCAAAATCAGCTGATGATTTAGCGTACCCGTCGAGTCAGCAGTGTTTTAAGGGATGTACGGCTGGAAGTCCGGGGACTGTGCCTGCGCCCAACCTTGCTGAGAAAATGATAGGGTGAGGCAGAAGACTGCCTGTTTTCTTTTTCTTCGTAAGAGGCACCAGATTCCTGGGCTGCCATCTTTTTCATTTTGTCCCACGTAAGCAGCTCCAGCTGACCGTCGAAGTGCTCGACTATACATGTGCAGCTTTCTACCCAGTCGCCTGTATTGCCGTAGATCACATCATCAATCTTTGTCAAGTCGGGCCGGTGAATGTGTCCGCAGATCACCCCTTCGCAGTCTTCGTTTTGGGCGGCCAGAACCAGCTTTTCTTCATACTTGCCCATTATGCTGATTAGTTTTTTGAATGACTTTTTCAGCTTGCCAGAACCGCTTTTGGGCTTGCGGGTGGCCAGCCTAATCATGGTGCTGGCTTCGTAAGCCCAGGCTCCGACAAAAGCGAGAGTAAAACTCTTTACCGAGGCATCAAACTGGTCGCCATGAATCACCAGCAGCTTTCTGCCATCGGCAGTCTCATGAATAAATGTATCTGCCACCCGAATGCTGCCGAGTTCAAGCGAGCCAACGTTTCGGGCAAATGTGTCATGGTTGCCAGGCAGATAATAGACAGTGCAGTTGTGCTGGCTTTTGCCTAACAGGCGTCTGACTGCGGTTGTGTGTTCTGGACGCCACTTTCCTTTTTTAACCACCATCCAGACATCAATAATGTCTCCTACCAAATAAAGCGATTCGCAGTGAATTGTATTGAGGAACTCGTTGAACTCATCAATTTTGCAGGCTGCCGAACCTAAGTGCAGGTCGCTGATAAAGACGGCGCGGTATTGGAGGGGCGGAATCGCCATAGTGAAATAAGGTTGGGATAAAGGCCCCTGCAGTCGGGCTGGGTCAAGAAAGTACCGGAATCTGGCAGGCTTCTTGATAAAGACCCATGCTGCCTTGAGATGAAATTCAGGTTTCCCTCAGGAAACTTCAGCTTGACAGCAGCCTGGTGGCAGCATTTGGCTCTGTTTTCGCTTCGCTCCCTTATTCATTCATAACGACAAATTCAAGATTAATTTGCGGTGATCTGCAGCAGATAAGGCAAAAGTGGCCTAGAATGAAGTGAAGGAGGCATCCGGATTATGATGGAAATGCTCGTCCGAAACGCAGAAGGGAACCTGAGTTCCCGAGATCGAGATTACGCTTCAAAAAAGCTCTCACGACTTGACCGATTTTTCGGTCCAGCCCAAAGGGTTGAAATTGTCCACACTGAGGAAAAGCAGACTCACCTTATTCAGGTGACAGTTTTTGCCGATGGTCTGACCCTTAGGGGTGAAGAGAGAGACGAAAGCGTGCGTGCTGCCATTGACCTTGTGGCCGACAAGCTGGAAAACAGACTGAAAAAGGCAAAGGGGCGTTTGGCCAAAGACCACCGACGTCGTGGAACGAAGCATCTTCCACCCGATGTGGTTGATTACGAAGAGGATGACTCTGAATCGGATGGTTTAAAAATCACTCAGCGCAAGAGCTTTATGATGAAGCCCATGTCGGAGGAAGAAGCTCTTCTTCAAATGGAGCTTCTCGGACATCCTTTCTTTCTCTTTAAGGATGACAGGAACGGTGTGGCGAAGCTGCTTTATAGGCGTACAGACGGCACGTTTGGACTCCTTTCTCCGGAGATCTAAGCCCACCCTGCCGCACATTTTGGTAGATGGAGGTGACTGTCGCAGAAATTGATATAAACCCCGCAGAATCTAAGGCCGGACCATCCTCGTTAGAGGTCCGGCCCTTTGATTTTTAGAACTCCCAGGGCCCCTGAGCTCTGGCGCCACATTCTGGCAGAGCAGCGATTATCAGAGTCAGTTCGCTGATAATGGCCTGTTCGATTTCTGCTTTGCTTTGTCCTTTGGCAGACAGCTGTGTTAAAAGGGGAACCTGGAGAATATGAGTGACAGCGCTGCCATCTGGGGCGGCGATTTCTGCGTAGGCAGCATCAACAGCGAACACAGCGTTCACCGGGGTGCGATGCAGGGCTTCTTCAACCAAGCTCTGCAGATCTGCCCTCAGTTCTCCAACCGAATCCGCGTCTGATTTGGCGACCATGAGGTTGCCAAAATTATCTGTCGCTTCCCACTCAATCACAGCTTTTATTATGGATGAAGAGCAGGGAAGGCCATGTTTATTGGGATGCTAAAAGATGTTAAGTTCCTTGATCTTTCGGGCAAAGGTTTCAATCTTCTCAGTCATTTCTCGGACAGTAATTCCCTTGCCAGAATCCAGCATTGTACGAAATTGAACATATTCGGCTGAGATTTGAACGTCAGCCCATGCTAAATCTGAGGGCGTTTTGGAGAATTTTGCTGCAGCAGCCTTGTTGGGTTGACCAGAGCAGATAAGGGCAACTGGTCCTTTGGTCATCATTCCATTGACGTAGATCGGAACCCTGCCAATCTGGATTGAGGAGACCCATCCTTTGCCTCCGCCCGGGCTTGGGCCTTCGCTCCAGCCCATCTTGTCCCGCAGCGATTCTACGTCGCGGGCTTCAACCCAGTCGATTGTGAAGCTGGGGTCCAGCTTTGCTGGCCCCTGCCCAAGCAGATCATTCACCTGGTGTCCGCCAAGGCTTTCTGCAAGTTTTTTTACCTTCTGCAGGCCTGAAACGAATTTATTTGTCCTTTCTGTTAACGAGTTAAACGACGTATCTTGGTCGTAAAGATCAGCCTGGATGGCAATTCTTCCGCCAAGGTACGAGGAGCCTGCAATGTGAGCTAACCCTTCTTTCTTAAGCCATGAGGCAAAGGCTGCTTTGGAAAATGAGCGGGGAAGGTTGAATTCGGCGTAGGCTGTAAAACTGCCGATGTAGGCTGGCTCTCCTTCTTTGTCCATGTAGTGAGTCCAGCCGACAAGAAACTCGCTGGAGCCAGATCTGATTTTTTTAATGGGTGAGGTGGGCAGCTTTTGAGATGTGCTGTATCGCGTGTATCCCATTTTGGTAAAGAGGCTAAGAAATTCTGCCTCGCCGAGCCTGCCTATTGGCTCTTCTGCGGTGATGACAAGACTAAGAGCCGCTGCAAAGACACTCACAATTTGATGACGCTTTAATAGAAGGGGAGTTACATCTCCTGGATAGCAGAATGAAAAAGCGGCTCTCTCTTAGTGAGAAAGCCGCTTTTCAGGTTATGAAGCTGACCCTAGAACTCTCGGTTTGACTGGCCAGGGCGGGGGATGGGATAGCGTCCGTCGGCTCCTGGCATCAAAGGAGCATCTCCGCTGAAGCTGAGTTTGTCAGCATTGGGAGCAAACTCGTGATCGCCGTTAAGGATCATATCGATGGTCACTTCCTGTCCTGTGTGGGCAGCCATGCGTCCCATGCTGCTCACCAAGCTGGCGTAAACACCTGTCTCGGTTTCGCTGTGCTTCTTGTTGTTCCTAATGGCGTCAAGCAGGGCATCCCATTCGTTCTGATAGGGGTTGGTCCGGTCGGTCGAAACCCAGATCTGGCTGGCGGGGTCCATGTTTTGACCTCTGAAGGTGGCAGAAGGACCGCCACAGTCATTGGCTCGGGCAGCAATGGCAGAACCCTTTGTGCCATGAAGATAGCTGGAGAAAATTCCCTTGGCGCCATGAACACAGCGGCCATCGAAGAACATTTTGGTGCCATCTTCAAAGGTGTATTCAACAGCGTAAGTATCAAAGTTTTGGTCAACAAAGATCTTGCCTTCGTCGTTCTGCTTGTAGTGCCTGCCGCCCAAAGCCTGAGCCTTTACCGGCCAGCCGTTCTTCATCCAAGAAAGGTGGTCGATGTGGTGAATGTAAAAGTCGTTGAAGCATCCTCCGCTGGCCCACAAGAAGCTGTGGAAGCGTCGAATCTGGTACTCAAGGTGGCTCATGCCATCTGGCTTGGGAGTTGACTCAAAAGTGGCAGCAGGACCATGCATTCGGTAGCCGCGCATAAAGGTGATGTCGCCAATTTCGCCATCCTGCACGCGCTTGTGCAGCTCCTGCAGGCCTTTAGAGTGGCGTGACATAAGGCCGACACCAACTTTCAAACCAGCGGCATCTGCCACCTTGCCAAGCTCCAGCATTCTCTTGCTGGTGGGGCCGTCAACAGTGACGGGCTTTTCCATAAAGACGTTAAGCTTTTTGCTGATAGCGTATTGGAAGTGAACCCATCTGAAGGCGGGAGGGGTGGTAAGGATGACGATGTCGCCAGGCTTCAGCACATCCATGGCCTTTTTGTAGGCTTCAAAGCCAATGAACTGTCTGTCCTTGGGCACATCCATTTTGTCGCCCATGGCTTCCTTAATATTGTTGATGCTGCTGTCCAGGCGGTCCTGAAAAACATCGGCCATGGCCACCAGCTTGGTGCCGCCGCCCTTGACATTAGCAGCGTTCATGGCGGCTCCGCTGCCTCTTCCTCCGCAGCCGACCAGAGCAACCTGAATTGTTTCGTCTGATCCACTGTGGACAAAAGGAACGCTGAGATCAGGAAGCATTGATCCTACGGCCAGGCCACCGGCCACAGTCAAAAATTCTCTTCGTGATGGATTAAGGGGAGTGTTCTGGCTCATGGTGACCCTGACTAGGCTATTATGGCTTAGACGCGCTCTAAGTTGGGCCGGTTCGCATTATGCTGTTTACGGATAAGCAGCTGGGCCGGATGAAGGTTTTCCTATCAACAAGGGCCCGTGAACTATAGAAACCGCCAGATCAGCTTTCTTATTCTTAGTTCTGGGCTCCTAAGAACTGAATCCGGTCTGAGGACCGGGTCAACTCAATGGAGAGCATCTGATCGGAGATTGTTCGCTTAACCCAACGCAGAGCGCAAAAGTTAGCATAGATTATCAAGTGCATCTGATTGGAGCTTGTCCGCTTAACCCGGCAGAAACACTGTGTCAAGTAGAGCAGGCTTATTGAGGCAGAACGGGATAGTGGATGCGACTTGAAAAATGCCTAGAGTACAGGTTTCAGCCAAATGGCGCAGGATTGTTCTTTGATAGAGTCATAATTTTCCAGTCCCTCAAGAAAGAACTTGAGTCACCTGGCAAGGATCAACCCTGAAGTCACGTCTTCAGAATCCGGTTCCCGCTCTCTGCTGGTTGAACCGACAACTTAATGCCTCCAGGTTAGGTGCTGCTTTAGGCCGCGCCTTATTTCACATGCTAAATCAACAAACGATTTCGGGCTTTGCGCCCCTTAATATTTCTGTGCCCCTCATTTCTCGTCTTTCTGGGCTGGGCATCACAGAACCTACCCCCATTCAGGCAGCCGCCATTCCCGAGGCTGTTACAGGCCGAGATCTTGTGGGCATTGCTCAAACAGGCACTGGCAAAACTTTGGCCTTCGCTATTCCTATGTCAGAAAGGCTGAGGCGAGATCAGGTTGGCTTGGTTTTGGCTCCGACTCGCGAACTGGCCCAGCAGATTGAAGAAACCTTTAGAAAACTGGGTCAGAAGTGTGCTCTTATTGTTGGAGGGGCAGGCTATGGCGGACAGATTCGGGCCCTTAAGGGCCGCCCTCAAATCATCATCGCCACTCCTGGCCGCCTGATGGATTTGATGGAGCAGGATGCTGTGCGGCTTGACCGAGTTTCTATTGTCGCTTTGGATGAAGCCGACAGGATGCTGGACATGGGATTCGCCAAGGCGATCAAGATCATTCTTTCCATGCTTGAGCCGGGCCACCAGACGCTGCTTTTCAGCGCGACCATGCCACCTCAGATTGCAGAGCTGGCTAAGCAGTATCTTTCCAACCCTGTAAGAGTTCAGGTGGATGAGCAGTCTTCGGCGCCAGACCTGGTTGACCATGAAATGCTCTATCTTGATTTCGACCACAAGCCATCTGTTCTTTCAGAACTTTTGGATAACAACGACGGCACGATTTTGGTCTTTTCAAGAACTCGGCATGGGGCGCGCAAGCTGGCTCAGAACATTAGAAGGCAGGGACACACCGCGGCCGAGATTCATGCTGACCGCAGCCTGAACCAAAGGCGCGAAGCTCTGCAGGGTTTTAAAGCTGGTGATTACCGAATCTTGGTCGCCACCGACATTGCCGCCCGAGGCATTGACGTTAAGGGAATCAGCCTTGTTGTGAACTACGATCTGCCCGATAACCCAGAGGACTACATTCATCGCATCGGTCGAACTGGCCGGGCTGGGGCAAAGGGGCGGGCCATTACTCTGGCGCTGCCAGAGCAGACGGCAAACGTCAGACAGATTGAAAAACTGCTCGGCTTAAGCATTGAAATCTCTGAAAAAAGCACTGCTCAGGCACAGCACACACATTCGTTCAGCCGTCCAAATAACGGCGGTGGGAGAAGGTCTGGCGGCAGGGGTGCCTTTACCGGGAGTCGAACTTTTGGCGGCAGACGCGGCCGCTGAACAGACCCCTGAACCAATTGGTTAAAAGACCAGGCGATGAGTCGCCTGGTCTTTTTCTTCACCAGCCACTGGCACAAAGCCAAGGCTTTCGTAAAAGGCTGCTCCTGCTGCTGTATCAGTTCTCAAAACAGCCTTTCTGCAGCTGCCGCGGCCAAATGCGATCAGCTGAAGGATTAAGACTCTGCCTGCTCCCATTCTTCGGAACTCCGGGTGGATGTAGACTCGGCTGATTCTTCCTGTCTCTTCATCCTGGCGCAGAATTCCGCCCACGCCAATTACAGTTTCATCCAAAGTGACGAGCATCAGACATTCGCCTGGCCGATCAAACTTTTTGCCTTCGTTCCATAAGCTGACCAAACGGTCAAGGTGCCTGAACCCTTCTGCTCTTGAGAGGGGCAGAAGGTGTTTGATTTCATCTATATTCTGCAGGCTTTTGGTGCTGATCTGTGCCACTACTTTTCCCAGAACACTTTTTGAACCTTAATGTCCCCTTTGGGGCTGAGGTCAATAATAAGAAATGCAGGGTCAAATTCCTGGTAGGGGCCGTCCCACCATGCGCCGGAAACCGCCCCACCGGTAAGGTAGGTGACGTGGTCCAGCTGGCATTGGTCGATCCAGTGCTGATGTCCGCCTAAGCCCAGCTTGACGTGGGGGTTCTTCAGCAGCAGTTTACGAAGCTCCATCTTTCCCGGCAGGGGATCGCCATCCAGCTGCAGACAGGGGCCAAAGAACGGGCAGTGGCTGACCAGGCAGATGGGGTTGGTCGATTTCTGAATCTCAGATTCCAGCCAGGCAGACTGCTCTTTATCCAGCCCATTGGGAGCAGAGGAATGAAAGACGTCCAGCATTAAAAAGCTCCAGCCGCCCTGGTCGTGACGGAAATAGCGGCTGGGCATGCCAAATGCAGCGATGGCTTTGGCCTTGGGGTCGGTTGGCTTGTTTTCTTTAGGGACCCAAATATCGTGATTGCCAATCACGCTTATGTTTTTGACCTTCACGTTTTCCTTGACCTGTTTAGCCCAGTTTGCAAACTGGGCATCGGCGTGGGCTTCGCTGTTTCCTTGGTCAACGGCCATAACATTGTCTCCCCCGAAGACAAAGAGCTGAGGCTTGTAGCTGCCTGCTTTGGCAAAGGCCTTTTTCAGCCTTGCCGAAGCTTCCAGAGTCTTTGCTGGGTTTGGGTCGTCTTCTTTTGGCATGGGAACATGAGCATCGGTAAAGAAGCAGATTCGCAGATTTCTGCTTCCCTGCAGCACCGTTTCAGCCTCGGCCCCGCTGGGGGTCAAAGCGAGGGCGGCAGAACCGGCGGTGATTCCAGCCAGAAAGTCACGACGAGAGAGGGCCATGTTTTCTGTCATAGCACATCACGCATATCTGGATGTTAATGCTGGATGAATTTATGCCGTCTGCTGCTTCATGGCCCACAGCCTTTCCATCAGCACACCAAGGAGAATCACCACCCCCATGACAGCAAAGTTTAGTGAGCTTGGGATGCCCAGGAGATTGACCAGGTTCTGCAGAACCTGCAGCAGAGCCGTTCCCAGCAGCACTCCCACAACTGTGCCTTCGCCTCCTCTCAAAGAAAATCCGCCTAGAACTGCGGCAGCGATTCCATAGAGTTCATAAAAGTTTCCATGAGAAGATGGCGCGATAGAGTTGGTGTAAAAGGCAAAAAGAATGGCTGCCAGCCCTGTGCAGAGTCCAGCGACAATGTAAGCGCCACCTTCAACCCTGCCTACATTGACTCCTGCATACCTGGCGGCTTCTGAGTTTTTACCAAGGGCAAACAGGTGCCTTCCATAAACTGTTTTGTGAATCAAGATTCCAACAATGACAGCAGTCGCTAAAAAGATCCAAAAAGTGGTTGGAACGCCTAAAAAACTGCCAGTCGCAAAGCTCTTTGCTCCTTCAAATCCTTTGGCTTCACCGAGTCCTTTTGTTTCATCGTTTGAGATAAACCTGGCAGCGCCGCGGTAGATAAGCAGGCCGCAGAGGGTGACTATAAAGGGCTGCAGCTTGAGCTTGGTTATTAAAAGACCATGAATCCAGCCTAGAATCCCGCCTGCTAAAAGGATGATGGGAAGGACAAGCCAGGGAGAAGCCCCCCAGTCAACGAGCCCAATAGAGAGGAGAACACCAAGGAGAGCGCAGGCAGAACCTACCGAAAGATCAATGCCGCCTGTGACGATAACAACCGCAACTCCGATCCCTAAAATGCCATACATGCCAATCAGTCGGCCTGTATTCTGCAGATTGACTTCGGAGAGAAACTGTGGATTGCGCCAAGTTAAGAAGGCACAGAGGACGAATAGAAGCCCGGCTAGAGCGAGTTCTTTTTGATATCGACTAAGCATTTCCCACCGCCAGCTTCATAATGGCCTCTTCACTGGCCGTCTCCCTAGATAGTTCGCCTGCCAGCCTTCCCTGGCAGAAGACCAAGATCCTGTCGCTTTGGGCCATTACTTCTTCCATATCAGAACTCACCATGAGCAGGGCAGTGCCCTGGTCTGATAATTTTTTCATAATGTCGTAAATCTCGGCTCTGGCCCCTACATCAATGCCGCATGTCGGTTCATCTAAAATAAGGCAGCTGGATTTCATGGCCAGCCATTTGGCCAGAACCACTTTCTGCTGGTTGCCTCCGCTCATTGATGAAACAGGAGCATCGATATTGGCGCACTTGACCCCTAAGGATGCTTTCTGTTCTTCAGCCCGTCTGCGTGCGGTGTTTTCATCAACGAGAGCCAGAGAGCCAATGCGTGGAACAGATGGCAGATTGATATTTTTTTCAACCGAAAGGTCAAGAAGAACTCCCTGATTTCTTCGGTCTTCGGGAGCAAGCAGAATTCCTTGGTTTATGGCAGAACGAGGCTGACCAGGCTTTACCAGCTCTCCATCTATTGTAATTCTGCCAGAAAGGGGGCGGTCCACGCCAAAAAGCGCTCGGACAATTTCGGTTCTGCCGCTGCCGACTAAACCAGCGAAGCCGACGACTTCTCCAGCATGGATAGTAAAGCTCACCGATGAGTTGGGGTACCGCTTGGTCCGCAGGTCTTCAACCACGAGCCTGGCTGTGCCGGGATCAGCAGGAGCCTTGGGCATTTTCTGCAGGTTTCTTCCCACCATAAGCCGAACCATTGAATCTGTTGTGATTTCATCTTTGGTCAGCTCGCCCGCGTTTCTGCCATCTCTCAGGCCAACCACCCGGTCAGCAATCTGCTTAATCTCGTTAAGGCGGTGAGAAACGTAAATAATGGCAACGCCCTTATCTTTCAGCTCTTTTACAACGCTTAACAGTTTCTCTGTTTCGCCGGATGAAAGGCTCGAAGTGGGCTCATCCATAATGATCAGCCTGGCCTCCATGGTTAAGGCGCGGGCGATTTCAATCAGCTGCTTCTGCGCGTTGGAAAGGGTGGCGCCAAGAGCGTCGGAACTGATTTCCAGCCCCATGCGGTCTAAAGCGGTCTGGGCATCACGCTTCAGCTTGGCTGTGTCTACAAGGAAGCCCTTTTGGGGTTCACGGCCAAGAAAAATGTTTTCTGCGACAGTCAGGTTGTCCAGCACATGACGTTCCTGATGAATCACTCCTAGTCCAAGCTTTTCTGAGATCTTTGGAGTCAGGCCAGTGGCTTGTCGGCCATCCCAAAGCATCTGTCCCGAATCGGGTTGAACCAGGCCGCAGAGTGTTTTAATGAGGGTGGATTTTCCTGCCCCATTTTCGCCAATCAGACCAATCACTTCGGCTGGGCGGACCTCCAGATGAACATTCTGAAGGGCCGCCACTCCGCCGTACTTCTTGGTCAGGCCTGTGGCCTGAAGCATAAAGGCTACTTGCCCCTCAGCTCATCCAGTTTGGTTTTGAACTCAGACGCCGTTTCTTTGGTGATCACCTTTGTAGGAACGATTATCTTTTTATCAGCGGGGATGGCATCGGCCTTTCCGTCTTTGACTTCTGCCATCAGCTTGACCGACTGGTAGCCAAACTCAAAGGGCTGCTGTACGATGGTGCTGTAGATGTCTCCGTTTAGAACACCAGCGAGAGTTTCATCTTCTTCATCGAAGCAGACGATTGTAACCTTGCCGAGCCGGCCAGATTCTTTGACAGCGTTGAGAATGGCGGGGCCGTTGTAGCTCCAGATTCCCACTAGGGCGGCGATGTCAGGTGTTTTGACCATGGCATCAACTACGTTGGCTTTAGCCTTGACTCGGTCTGTGCCGTCAGTGCGGATATCAAGAATCTCAACCTTAGAGCCAGCAATGGCTTCCTTCAGCCCATCAATTCTTTCTTTGGCGTTTTGGGCGTCGGCCATGCCGACAAAAATCATGACTTTGCCGCCATCGGGCAGCGCCTTCTTCAGCTCTTCGCCTGCCATGCGTCCGGCAGCCACATTGTCGGTGCCCACGTAGGCGGCTCGATCGCTGTCAGGGGCGTCGCTGTCCTGAGTAACCACCAATGCCTTGGCAGCGGCGGCGTTAAGCATGTCCTTCTGATTTTTTGGGTCAACGGGGCTGATAGCCATGCCATCGACACCCTTGGCCAAGAGGTCATCGACAATGCGCTTCTGTTCGGCTGCCGTGCCATCGCCTGGCATCTGAAACTCAACTGTCACATTGTCAAGCTCAGCGTCGGCCTTCTCAACTCCTTTGCGGGCGATTGTCCAAAAGTCAGAAGCGTTGTTGGTGACAAAGGCTAATTTAAGCGATTTGGCCGAGGCTGTGCCGCCTTCCGAAGAAGAGCCAGTTTCGGTCGAAGGGGCTGGCGTGCAGCCAGCAAGAGAAAGGGCTAGGGCGGCGGCAGATGCCCAAACGACAATGTTGAGACTCTTCATTTACTTACTCTCTGCAAGCAGATTCAAGGCTGGCTTTAGGGCTTGGCTGTTTAGAGAAATTCTCAGAACAGTTAAAGACCGAGGCGCTGTTGTGATGCTATCACTTACGGGACGCTTTGTGGTCTTTGGGGCGACGTTTTCCGGATTTTCGAAGCTGTTCTCAGCCGAAAGAGCTGGCCCTGTGAGCACAGTTTCTGTCCAGGTTTTCCCCCTGGCTCCCTCCAAGCCATTAAGCTTTAGGGTTTGAGGCAGATTTGAACCGTTGACAATCTTGATGACCAGCTCTTTTCGGCTGGAATCAATTCCGGCAGAGGCGGCTAAACTTGGGGCGGGCTTTTCCACCATCGCCTCGATAAGGCGGCCATTGATAAAGCCAGAAATCTTGGCTCCTTCTTTCTGAATTTTTATATCGGTCCATTCGCCGGGAGCGATAAAGCCAGAGGCTCCCACTCCTGTCCTCTGGTGATCTCGCTGAAAGGCGTGGATAGTATTGCCCCAGCCGCCCAGATTCCACTGCAGCAGTTCTCCTTGACTTTTGAAGCCAAAAACTCCCATAAATCCTTCATCGCCATCCAGAGACTTGGCTTTGAATTCAAAGGTCCAGTTCTCTCCTGGCTTGGCTGCCGCGTTCTTTAGGGTTATAAGGGCGTCCTCGTCCATTGTTGTCTGGCGAACCGAGCCGTTGGCTTCAGACCATAGTCCTTTGTTGAGGTTAAAATCTGAGAGTTTGGGTGCTGCGGCCGTATAGACTGAAATCTTTATGTCTTTGAACTCGGCGGTTGTCCGCCAAGTTTTAAAGCCGAACTGTCCCTCGACGGCTGGGGGTTCGCCAAGAGATTCTGAAATCTGGCTTTTAACGGCGACATTGATTCTGTTTTGAGCAAAAACCTGCTGCACCCAGTAGCTGGGTGTGCCGAAGCTGCGGGTGGCATCGAAGTTGATAGCATTGGGGTTCCACTGTCTTCTGTTTACATTTTCAAAGAGTGGAGCGTAAGACGCCATGGCAACAACATCAGCATTTTTTTCCAGGCCAGTCATGTAGGCTGCTTCACCAAGAGCTCCGGCCAGGCTGCCCCGGCCGTTGGCTCGGGTCACAGCATATTCACCAACATAGATTCCTGGTCCGTTTCGTGGATAGGAATCGTATCGGTCTTTGTTGTTCCAGAACCAGGCTGGATTCTCATAGAAATGCTCGCTGGTCAGGTCTCCCGGAACAGGAGTTGGGACGTTTGAGATGGTGATGATTTGAGGGTGCTTGGCTTTGATGGCCTCATGAATCAGCTTAAACCTTTCGTAATAGGGGGCAGGTCCACCAAAAGACCAGTTGTAGCCATTTTCATTCCCTATTTCAATATATTTTAAGGGGAAAGGCTTGGCTCGGCCATTGGCAGCCCTTAGGGCTCCCATTCTGCTGGTGACGGGGCCAATGGCGTATTCGATGGCATCAAGGGCATCCTGCACAAAGGGGCCCATCTGGCTCATCGGAGCAATTTCTGAGTGAGACATTCCGCAGTTGACAACAAACATGGGCTCTGCCTTCATGTCTTCGCACATCTGCAGATACTCGTGATAGCCCAAGCCATTGCTTGATGGATAACCCCAAAAAGTGACCGGCGTCGCCTTTCGTTCATGAATCGGCTTTAGGGTATCGCGCCATTCAAACCTGTTTGAAAGGTTGTGGCCTTCAACATAACAGCCTCCGGGGAATCTAAGAAAGCCAGGGGCCAGGTCAACCAGCATCTCGGCCAGATCAGGCCGCCAGCCGTTTGGTCTGCCTTTCCAGCCTTTGGCGGGCATAAGGCTGCTGTAGCCCAGGGACATTTCAGATCCTGGTGTCAGGTTTAGTTTTAGTTTGGCCTTGCCCTTGGAATTAGGCTTGAGGGTGAAAGCAAGTTCCTGCCACTCGCTCGAAAGGACTGCCCCTGTGGCTGAGGCCAGCACCGTTCGGTTTTCGGTGAGGGTAGGGGTGACTTTTCCCCTGCCTTTGACCCAGATTTTTAAGGTCAGATTTTGACCTTTTTGAACTCCAATGCCCCAGAAGCCTGTATTGATCAGGGCTCCTTCCTGTCCAATGGTTGTTTCGAATTTTATGGACCCATCTCTGGCAGAGTTCAGCTTTTGAGTTCTATCGTATAAAATGCTCCCATTTTCAACCTGCCAGCCTTCAGGAATTCCACTGACACCTACGGGAGTCAGGGCTCTGTTGTTGAGCAGTTCTCCATAGATTCCCCCTTCGCCGGCATTGTTGATCTCTTCAAAAAAGATTCCGAACAGTGACCGAGAGACTTTTGGACCTGGCTGTGAAAGGTTTAGGGTCAGAACACCTTCGTCCTGAGCCGACAGGGCCCAAGCGGAGCAGAGGAGGCCAAGCATTTCTATATTCTGCCCTATTTATTTTAGTGAATTGGAATATCTATTTGGGAATATATTTGCCAAATTTGGCTAGACTCACCCATACTGGATGTGGAGAGCAGCCTAAAAATGAATCGGATCCCTCCCTATTTTCCTTCCAACGCCAGGATCAAGGCTCTGCCATTTTCACCAAAAGATGTCTGGCTGCTGCCTGGGCCCTTTAAGACGATCCTTGATTCCAACGGAACCTATCTGCTTTCGCTGGAACCTGATCGCCTGCTATCGCTTTTTCACAAAAGTGCGGGGCTTCCCCAAAGGGCCGAACCCTATGGCGGGTGGGAATCAATGGGGGTGGCAGGACATTCTCTTGGCCACCTGCTCTCTGGCTTGGCCTGGCATTCTGCTCTTGCCGACAGCGGCAGGCATAAAGAGAGGCTGGAGCTTTTGATTGATGAACTGAATGTCTGTCAGAAAGCGAGGAGTGACAGCTATATCGGAGCGATTCCTGATGCAGACAGGGTTTGGGCTGAGATAAAGCGAGGCGAACTTAAAAGTCAAGGATTTGACTTGAATGGATTGTGGGTGCCTTGGTACACACAGCATAAGATTTCTGCAGGGCTGCTCGATGCTTATCTTCTTGCCGAATCCACGCTGGCTTTAGAGATCGCTGTCAAGCTGGCCGACTGGGCTGCTGATGTCACCAAAAACCTTTCTCCTGACCAGTGGCAGACCATGCTGGCCTGTGAGCATGGGGGGATGAATGAATCTCTTTACGACCTACACCGAGTGACAGGCGAGCAGAGGTTTCTTGACCTCGCCCATAAGTTTGATCATAAATCGGTGCTGGACCCATTAAGAGCCAAGGAAGACAAGCTGGCCGGGCTTCATTCCAACACTCAGGTTCCCAAGGTTATTGGGCTGGCAAAAGAGTACGAAAGGGCAGGAAAGGAATCTGAGAAGACAGCCTGCACCTTTTTTTGGGATAGGATTGTTCGGGCTAGAACCTACGTTAACGGCGGCAACAGCAACTACGAGCATCTTGCCCAGGCGGGGGTTTTAAGAGATCAGCTTTCGATGAACACATCGGAAACCTGCAACACCTACAACATGCTTAAGCTGACCCGTCACCTTTTTAGCTGGCAGCCAGACGCAGAGGTGGGCGATTTTGCTGAAAGAGCTTTGTACAACCACATTCTCGCCTCGCAGGATGGCGAACCCGGCCACTTCACCTATTACGTTCCTCTCGTTGGCCGTTCTGCCCGCCCCTATTCTCACCCGACCAATGACTTTTGGTGCTGTGTCGGCACAGGCATGGAAAACGCAGCACGGGCGGCAGAGAATATCTACTTCGCCAGCGAGAAGGAACTGATGGTAAACCTCTTTATTCCATCTCGTCTGGAGTGGAAAGAGGCAGACGTCATCGCCTCTTTATCAACTGATTACCCTGCCAGCCAAACAGTGAGTCTGACATTTGTCCATTCTGAGAAAAGAGAGTTCTCTCTGGCTGTTCGTCAGCCCCGTTGGCTGAGCAGCTCTCTGACTTTTGAGCTGAACGGCAGGCCGGTCTTGGCAGAGACAGGCAGCGATGGTTTTCTGCGCATAAAGCGCAGATGGGATTCGGGTGATAAAGTGACCTGGCAGGCGCCCCTGCGGGCAAGGACAGAATCCATGCCTGATGACCCTAAGAGGCTTGCCTTCTTTCATGGCCCTCTGCTGCTTGCGGCAGAAACCGAAGATTTCCCTTACGATCCTGTGATCGTCGCCGATCCGGAAGCGGCTGCCGCCTCGCTAAAAAGAGAGCCAGGGAAGAGCATTGCCTATCTTTGCAGAGATCTGCCTCGTCCAAAGGAACTCACTTTCCGGCCATTCTTTTCTTTCAGCAAAGGCAGGCACACGGCATATTTCGATGCTTTAACGCTCAGTGAATGGGCGGAGAAGGAAGCAGAGATTAAGGCTGAAGAGGCAAAAGCCGCGGCTTTGGCAGCCATTACCACTGACTATCTGCGGATCGGCGAGATGCAGCCGGAACGTGACCACAACCTGACGGCAGAGAAGAGCGAGACAGGAGCCCACAACAATCGAAACTGGCGGCACGCTCATCCAGGAGGATTCTTCCAGTTTGACCTGATGGTTGATCCCAGTTTGAAACATGAGCTGCTTTTAACCTTTTGGTCAGGTGATGCCGGCAGAGACTTAAGACTTCTGCTGGACGGCAAGATCTTAAAAGATGAGCCCCTAAACGGCCCCAAAGAAGTCGGCTTTTACGACCTTAGGATTCCGATTGAACCAAGTCTGACCCGTGGCAAGAACAAGGTCACACTTAGGTTCCAAGCAACTGAAAAAAGTCTGACACCAGGACTTTATGGGTGCAGGATGACGAAGGTAACGCCAGAAACCTAACCAGATCGGCAGGGGTGCTTACGCCCATCAGGAAAACTTCATAATTCTTGATACACTAGAGTTATGATCAATCGCCAAAGATCAAGCATTCAAAGATGGATTGTGGGAGGCACTGCCGCCTTAATCATTCTGGCGATGACGGGGTGCGGAGGCAGTGGGGGAGGATCTGCCGAGACGGTTGTCGTCCCATCAGATGTGCTTGAGGCTCAACGTCTTACTGAAGAAGCGACGGGGAGTCTGGCCAGTCTTTTAGCCGATGCATCAGCCATCAATGTTGGAAGTCTCTCCCCGGTTGCAGATAAGTTCAAAACGGCATCGGAGAAGGATGCGGCCAACAAAAAAGCCAAGCTGGGCTGCCTGCTTGCCGCTTCGTCTCTGGAGGCTCAAAGGCTCATCGATTTTCTTCCCGCTCTAGATAGAACTGGCGACGTTCAGGCACATCCGGCCAAGGTGCTTCTTCGCCATGCCGAAGGATTGAGGCTGGGTTGGACCGATGGGAAGGTCTGGCGCGGTACCCCTGAAGATGGTGCACCGCTCAGATCCATGACCACTGTCAGCAAGCTGTGGGTGATAATGCTGTCCAGCGGAGCCAACGGCGACTCGATAACCGCCTTTCTTGAGGATGTCTACAGAAAGGTGTCCGAATTGGAGCAGCTCTTGGCCTCTTCGCCTGGGTTGGCGACTGATGTCGACCCCATGATCTTTAAGGTTGATGGGGTTCAGAAGAAGTTTGGATCTGTTGAGCTGGCAGCTTTTTCTTCCCTCCTTAGATCGGTCGTCGCTGAGCTGGATCTGGCCTTAGCCTACGACTTCACAGGAACGTCTGACCTTTCTCAAAGCATGTTCAAGCTGATTAACGTTGATGAAACGACGGATGGCAATGCTCATGTGGATGCCGCTGTCTATCTTCCGCCTGCTCCCTTCGGAACCCTGTCCGCTTCGGGCCGACTTCGGCTTCAGAAATTCGGCACCCAAGGTGTTTTAGCTGCCGAGGCAGTCATCGACGCCTTGACGAAGCAGGAGGCAAGAACCGATCATGCAGGCTGGTTTTGCTTGACTCCTGAATCTTTTTCTTCAAGCTACACGGCGCTGAAGACAGATGCTGAACTTCTCAAAGCAGTTCTGACCGAACCAGTCAACTTGGTGGTTGACCCGCAGATTACGGGGGAAAAGTACCGAGGGACTATGAACGTGCCGCACTTTATCAACAGCGGGGCCCCTTCTGACCTCAGGAGCTTTCTGCCTCGATGGAACTGTCGATACTTCGGCGGGCTGCCTGGTGAAGAAGTCAGGCCTGGAGATGGCATCGTGAGCGTGGGCGGACTGGATTTTGGAGGCCTGCTCAATCCCAAGTCGGGAAGCTGGCTGAAAGAGAATCCCCCGATAGCTCGCGGTCAAGTCATCACAAATGCTCTCAACGTCTGCCTTGATCCTATCGGCCGTGGATGGGATGAGGTTCCTTACCAGATTGAGTGGGTCTTTACTCGAAAATAAATCTTGCTGCATCACTCCTGCGCTAAGAAATTGAACCTAGAGTCAGAATAGCTCAGTGAAACGCACTGCCTGGAGAGACTTTCCTCTCTGGGCAGCCATGTTTTTGGACCTCCTTGGGTTCACAGCGATTCTGGTTGATTTCCAGTTTCGTGCTGAGAAAATGGGAGCGCCTGGCTGGATGATCGGGGCCATTTTGGCTTCTAGTTTCATCGTTCAGACTTTGGTTTCTCCTGCTTGGGGAAGAGCGGGAGACAAATGGGGCAGGCGGCCGGTTTTTCTGATCTGCTGCCTTTTCAGTGTTTCAAGCATGGTCATGTATGCTTTCGCACCGAGTCTCATTTTTCTGCTTGTCAGCCGCATTTTCAGCGGACTTGGGGCAGCAAATACGGCTGTCGCTCAAGCCGTCATTACAGATTCTTGGTCTGGTGAAGAAAGAACCACCGCTTTGGGCAGATTAAGTGCAGCCCAGACTTTGGGAATGGTGCTTGGCCCGGCAGCAGGAGGCTATGCCATGCACTACTTTGGCAGCAGTTCTGCCGCTTTGGGGGCGGCTTGTCTTTCCTTAATCGGCTGTCTGGCAGCGTTTTTCTTTGGAGAGTTTCGACCAGGAAACTTTGCCGTTGCAGAAAGAAAGTATGGTTTTCTTGCCTTGGTGAGAGAGTTTCCCAACGTGCTGCCACTATTTTTGGGGGCGGTTACGGCCTGGTTTAGCCTGGCTATGCTGGAAGGCACTTTTGGCCGATTGATCAATAGAACCTTGGGCTTGGGCAAAAGGGAATTTGGCTTAATTTTTGCCTTCGAGTCTGTGGTCTGGGTGCTGGTTTCTGCCTTCCTGCTTGCTCCGATCCTAAAGCTGGGGTATGAAAAACGCACCCTGTCTTACAGCTACATTCTCATGGGGATCGGTCTGGCCTTGTTTCCCTTTGCGCCCTCGCTGCTGCTGCTTTTCGGATGCAGTCTGCTTTATGCCTTGGGTCAGGGTTTTGCCAGCCCGGCGGTGAATGCTTTGTGCAGCAAGGAAGCCGGTGAGGACAGGCAGGGAGAGCTTTTTGGCCTTCTGCAGGGGGCGCGTTCGATCGGCTTTGTTTTGGGGCCAATTTTAGGCGGGGCCCTTTTTGACCTCTATCATCCTGGACCTTATGTCGTAGCGGGATTGGCTTGTGCAGCGGCGGCCTATGTAGTTCAGATTCCCCCACGCCAGGCTGCTGCCAAAGCCGTATAGTTAGGGTTAGAGTGAAGTCGAAGGGGTCAGGCGGCTTCTCGGTACTGCCTTTCCAGCCATTTGCGGGCTCCAGCCAGAGAAAACATTTCCTCTTTGACTAGTCTTTTAATGGTGAGAATCATTTGAATGTCCTCACCCCTAAAGCGTCGCTGCCCTCCGGGCGTGCGGATAGGATGCAGGAAGTCGGCAAATTCCGTTTCCCAATAGCGGAGCGTGTGAATTTCAACGCCAGTCATTTCTGCCGCTGTTCTTATCGAAACGGCTTTTTCGCCTGGACGCAGGTTCTCTCGTGACATGACAAGTGTCGAGTTCAGCTGGCTGATCTCATCCTTTGTATCGGCAGACTCCTCTCGTTCTTGAGGCCGAGACGGTCAGGCTTAACGCTTTTTGCCTCAATCTCCCTGCTAAAAAGGCGAGGATAGCAGTCTGCGAGGCTCAGTCCGGAACTGGCCTCTTGGGCTGGAGGTTTTGCTCCAGCCCAAGAGGCTTAGTTTTTGACATGATTTTGGTGAGTCTAGAACTTAAGTGAGATCTGGCTGAAGAGGACCCCGCCCTTAAATCTCCCCGACCCGTTGTAGGCAGGCAGAAAAGCGCGGCCTTTGCTGTCGGCATCGGTCATGTGAATGCCAAAGCTCATAAAGGTATTGCTCCACCTGGCTCGGGCAGAAAGAGTTGTCCAGCTTTGATAGGGATCTGTGCCGGCGGCGAACTTCCAGCAGGTCGTTTCAAACCCGCCATAGAGGCTCCAGACATCGCTGACCGGAAGGGTAAGAGAGGCAGAGTAGTTTTCCAGGCTGTCTTTGGCACCGATGCCAGCTGTTCCTATCGCCCCCATTCCTTCTGCCTTTTCGTAGCGTCCTGCCAGGCTTAGCGTGCCAAGGGGTACGTAAACTTCTCCGTAGTAGCCGGTAAACCCTGTTGGGTTCTGAATTGTTCCAAATCTCCCCCAGTCTCCGTTGTTGAAGCTGAAAGTTTCAACATTCCGCCAGCCTCCTGTTAGTTTTGCTGGACCAAGGTTAAAGGAAGCCTCAGCGAATGAAGCTTCGTTTTCATTATCCTGGACTGTCGTTCCTGCGTCTTTTTTGATTGGCTTGGCAACCCCGGCGTCGACCTTAAACCCGCCAAAATCAAAATGAGCCGCTCCGCCGAGAGTGATCATTCGGTTAACCGACTGAGGGGCGGGGTTTTGGGTGTTGGCATCTAGGTACATATAGCCGCCAGAAAGCGAAGCCACCTTGTTCAGCTGAAACTTTCCGGAAAATCCTAAGACCTGTTCGATCGGAAGGCTGATGGCATTGTTGATGAAGATAGCTGGCTGGGTGAGATCAACCCCATTGAGGCTGGAAGCAGAGCCAGATCGCCCACCAAAGATATTGATTTCGCTTCCTGGCCAGTTGAAGGTCAGCTTGGCGCCATCGAAACGATAGCCTCCATCATCCCACCTTTCGTTGGTATAAAGGGTAGTTGTGTCTGGCCTCTGCAGAAGGTAGGGGCCCACCTGGTGGCTGTATCTCCCGACCGTAATGGTGCCTTTGCCCCTGGCCCTCATAAAGTCCCACTCTGCCTGGGCAGTATCGATAGCGAAGTCTGATGCGCCTTCGGTTAGGGGCTGGTTTGAGTTGGAGGAGTAGCCTCCATTGGTCGCCAGCAGGTTTCCGACCGTGAAGGTTCCTTTGAACCGAATGGGTGCTTCTGGCTGGGTTTTAACCGTAAAAGCCGCTTCGTGCAGCATCTGCAGGTCTCTTGTCACTCCGACAGGCTGACCTGCATAAGCTCCTTCGCCCAACCCGGTTCTAAAGCCAGAAGTAAGGAGCCCAGGCGTGCCGGAGGAAGAATAGCCTGCCAAGGTGAAGAGATTGACATCGCCAGAAAGGACCAGCAGCGGCTTTTTGTTCTCCAGGTTCCTCACCCGGTAATCAATATCGCTGATGTCTTTTTTAAGGCCGGCAATATCAACACCGAGACTCGCGAGTTCTTTTTCAAACTCATCGAAGATTTTTTTGAAATCGGCGGCAGCAGCTTCACGCGCCGCGACTCTATCACTAAGAGCAGCCAAAGCCTTCTTCAGCTCTTCGGCGCCAGAATCGGTCTGGGGTCTGCCAAGCCGGATGAACTCATCAATCTGACTCTTCAGCCCGTCGAGACTGGTGGAAGTCTCCCGCCATAGCTGGTAGGTGGCTGCCGCAAACTCGTAGCGGCTCATTGGTCTATTTCCCCTAAAAGCACCGTCGGGGTAGCCCACCAAAACCTTGTTGTATAGGTTTTGAACGGCCTTGTACGCCCAGTGATCTGGTGAGATTTCTGTTCCAGGCTGAGCCATTGATGCGGCAGGAACAAGACCGATGGTCAGGCAGGCAGCCATGACAGCAAGGCTTCGGCGCAGAACAAGTGAAGATGCCTTTTGGAACCCTGCACACATAACCCCATAATGATGACGAATTGGCACGATGTTTTTCTGTGTTTTTGGACCAGGACTAGGCTGCCAGTCATGCCCTGCTGCCGTGGAAAGGCAAAGGTATTCTGATTTCGTGGAGGAAAAAGGAGCAATGCCAGCGACAGGTGAAAGCGGTTCGACTATCGAATCTGCTGCTGTCGTGGCAGGTGGAGCCTCGCTTCTCAGCGTTCCCGCTTCCGCCATCATTCAGGAGATTAAGTCTCTTGGAACCCCAAAGGAACAACCAAACCCCATGGCTAACGGCAGTTTTGATGCAGATGTCATTGTGATTGGCGCGGGCCCTGGCGGCTACGTTGCCGCGATTAGGGCGGCCCAGCTTGGCGCCAAGGTTACAGTCGTTGAAAAGGAGTATTTGGGCGGCACCTGTCTTAACTGGGGATGTATTCCCAGCAAGGCGATGATCGCTGCTGCAGAAACTTTTCAGACGGTGAAGCATGCCGACACCTATGGTGTCCAGATTCGGGGTGAAGTCACCATGGACTTTGCCAAGATGATGGCCCGCACCGAAAAGGTGGTTAAAACTCTGCGCGGCGGCGTGGGAATGCTTTTTAAGAAGAATAAGATCACTCACGTTGAAGGTTTTGCCAAGTTCAAAGACCCTCACACCATTGAGGTCGAAAAGGATGGCAAAACTACGACTCTTAGAGCCAAGAACTATATTTTGGCTATGGGCAGCAGTGTCATCTATCTTCCTGTTCCTGGCCTAGAAGGCGGCCGAGAAGAGGGTGTCTGGACCAGCGATGATGCCGTCACTGCTCCTTTTGCGCCAAAGAACATGCTCATCATCGGCGGCGGTGCAGTGGGAGTTGAGTTCAGCTACGTTTTTAACGCTCTAGGCAGCAAGGTGACTGTTCTTGAAATGATGCCCAACCTCATCCCTCTTAGCGATGAAGACCTTGGCAAGGAGCTTGGCAAGGTGCTGAAAAAGCAGGGAGTCGATGTGCGAACAGCTTCCACTCTGGAGAAGGTTGAAAAGGTCGAAGGCGGCTGGAAAGCCTTTATTAAGTCTGCCGATGGCAAGGTTGAAGAGATCGTCTACGAAGTTGTGCTTCTTGGCGTAGGACGCAAAGCCAATACCGCTGGAATGAACCTTGAGGAAATTGGTCTTAAGCTGCATCGGCGCGGAGTAGAGGTTGTGGATGACACTTTGGTTACCCATGTCCCCAACATTTACGCCATAGGAGACGTGACTGGCCGAATTCAGCTCGCCCACGTTGCCAGCCACGAAGGCACCATTGTCGCCAGCAACATTGTTGAAGGCAAAAAGACCATGGTTGACTACAAAGCTGTTCCGAACTGCGTCTACACCAGCCCAGAAGTGGCTTCGGTCGGCCTTACCGAAGGCCAAGCCAAAGAGCAGGGCTACGATGTTGGAGTAGGACGCTACGACTTCCGCGGGTTGGGCAAGGCCATTGCCAGCGGCCATCAGGATGGCTTTGTTAAGGTTGTTGTCGATAAGAAGTACGGAGAAGTTCTTGGAGTTCACATGCTGGGCTCGCACGTTACCGACATGATCGGTGAGGGTGTGACAGCGATCAAGCTGGAAGCGACCCTTGAATCAATGATCGATACGATTCACGCTCACCCCACTATGGCCGAAGCTGTTCTCGAAGCTTTCGAGGATGCTCACGGCATGGCGATTCATAAGTAAGAACCCTGCCTGCAGGTGTTCAGCCCTTCTGGGAGATTTTTCCTGGGAGGGCTTTTTTTGTGCTTCTATCTTTATGAGCCATTATGGTTCTGGGGCCAGGATGTGCCACCCGGTACAATAATAGCGGTGTCCGGGCGTAGCTCAGCGGATAGAGCGGCTGCCTTCTAAGCAGTAGGTCGGAGGTTCGAGTCCTCTCGCCCGGGCCAAGTTTTCATTGCAAAACTTATTCATTTCTCCCTTGCCTTTCTGCGCAGCGTCTTAAGCTGTGTATTGATCTATAGAATCAGTCTTGCTGATCGGCTGATTTTGACTTTTGGCTTCACTATTTCAGCAGGCTATAAAAAAGCAGGCCTGACTTAGCGCCATGCTTTTTAATCGAAACTTGGGCACTAAGCAGCCGTTCGACGGTGCCGTTTTGTCCCCTGCTCACTGCATTGTCATTAAAGTAAACAGGGGACGCTTGTGCCTGACAGCCTGCTGCTAGGCAGGCTAGCGAGTTTTTATAGGTGTGAACACAAAGTTGGAGATCACCGCAGTCTGCTCTTTCAAAGGAGTCGGTTCTCCACCCTGATAAAGCCAGAGGTTGATTCTTGCTGTTTCCTTGCCAGGAGGAGGAATGTCCTTTCCTGTGTAGGTCCATTCAGTCTTGTAACCTTTTGCGGCAGTCGAGAACTTGATTTCCTTTTGTGTCCACCGGAAAGACATGACGTATGAACCTGGGTTTTCTGGAAGAGCAAATCTCAGTCGATTTCCTTCGCTATCCCAAGGCTGAACGACGAACTGAGAGTCGGGACCCGAGGCTGAACCCCATCTGGAAACTTCGAGGTCAATTTCCTTCACGTCGTCTTCGTAGGTAAAGAGCCCGAGAATGGCGTTGTCGGCCAAAGCAGAGGGCGGAGTCTCGATCGTGAACTTGTACTCTCCATAACCTAACGAAGCAGGCAGTCCGACTTCAACGCATTCCCAGCCTCGCTCCGACTTTTTCACCTTAAGGTTAAGGCGGCCTTTGGCATCTACCCATACTCCGTCAACATGGTCGCTGAAAAAGTTGGGGCCTGGACCGGATTTCTCAGGAGTTTTGCGGATCAGCCACTCTCGTCCCGCGAACTTGATAGTGCGGGGCGCGTCGTTGGTTTGGTTCATGATGAGGTTCGAGAGAAGGACAGCAGTAAGCATGGGGATTTGTGTTGGTGACAGTAGGGCCGAACAGACAGATGCGGTTCGGCCCAAGCGGCAGCTAGCGGATTGCGGAGTCTTCTGTCTCTCCGCCAGTCTGCCAGTTCCAGAGTCTTAGCGACCCTCTTTTTGCTGACTTGCTGTGGCCGTCGGCATAGGCGACATTGGCGGATTTTGAATGTGAATACCGCACCTGGAATCGGGAGGCACCGACGCCAGAGTCGTTGTCGATGGCATTCCATTCTGCATCTGTTCGGGCCGGGTCTCCTCCCCATCCATTAACGAGGCCGGGTGTCCATAGGTAAAGTGAACCACAGTTTCCAGCCCAGTTTGGATTTTGTGTTCCTAAGCTGAAAAGTACTGTCTCTGAAACATGAGTCATGGCGCTCTGAGAAAGAGGGAGGTCATACCAACCCCCGTCATTGGCATCGCCATTGCCTCCGATTCTTTGATTCATTGAGTAGGCAAGGCCGTTGCGAAAAGCGGCGCCAGGGCTTGTTCTGAGTCCAGGCTTCTGTCTTGTTGTTTGGTTGTCAAAGTCGAATCGCCCTTCTCCGGTATAGGGCGAGATGATGAAATGCCAGATGATCTCGGTTTCGTAGTTCAGAGCTGCAAAGTATCCAATGGGATACATATCGTCATAGTCGGCCATGTACTGCATTACAGCCAAATTCAGCTGCTTGGTGTTGGATAAGCAGGCAGTTTTTTTGGCCGCGGCTTTGGCTTGAGCAAAGACGGGGAAGAGAATGGCGGCGAGGATTGCGATAATGGCAATGACGACAAGAAGTTCAATCAATGTGAACGCATGCTTGTGATGTTTGTTCATGGTTTCTTACTCCGCTGCGATGCGGGCTTTAACTGACTCGTGGTGGAGCATCGGTATGGCCGATGACCAGAGGAGTCTCTAAAATACGATTGGCAGGTTTTTCGCCCTTTGCCATGACGATGAGGGCCCTGCATATAGCCTTTCCTAAATCGGTTCGAGGCAGCTCTACAGTTGTGAGTAATGGCGATACGTAAGAGCGAATGTCAAACATGCCAAACCCAATGATTGAAAGATCAGCGGGGACGTTGAGATTTGCTTCTCGGGCGTAGCTCATGGCGCCAATTGCCGAAAGGTCACTGGCACATACCAGCGCCGTTGGACGTCCGGCACACTGAAGCAGTTCTCTTGCAGCGAGGCGGCCTTTTCGTTCTGAAAAGCCTGAACCTGCCTCCATCAAAGGCAGCCCAGCCTCTCTCATGGCCTGCCGGTAGCCATTCATGCGATCCTGCGCATCAAGGTTCTGCGGATTGCCACGGAGGAAGGCGATTCTCTGGTGGCCGAGAGAAATCAGCCTTTCAACGGCTCTTTTTGCGCCGCCAAAATTATCCGGCGAGATTTTGGGCACTACCAGTCGGCTTTGACAGCGATTGACTGCCAAGACGGGATGTCCCTTTTCCTTTAGATGCCTTAGGATGTCCTCGTCAGCCTTCTCGATAAGCAGGACCGCTGTCGGAGCTTTTTCCGGAATGGTGCCGCTGGCTCCATCTACAACCAAAGGGTTTACCCCGGCGATTTCGGCTTCTTCGTAAAGGCCCCGGACAATATCAGGGAAATAATGGGAGTCTAGTCTCTGCCAAAACTGAGGCAGCACTAGAGTAACAGTTGTCTTTTTTGTTTGGAGATTTAGAGGCTCCGAACTTCTTAGAAAAGTGCCCTTGCCAGGAATCTTAGTGACTCTTCCGCCTTGTTCCAGGCCCTCAACTGCCCTTCTCAAAGTCATGTAAGAAACCCCGAGTCGACGTGCCAGTTCCTTCTCGGAAGGCAGCTGTTCTCCTTCTTCCCAGCAGCCATCACTGATCATCTGCTCCAGCTGAGTGGCTGTTCTACGGTAGAGAGGCTGGGCGACCATGATTAGCTATATAGAAAATTCTGCATCCTCTATATAGAGCTGAGTTTGCCACCAAGATGCAGTCAAAGTCAACCACAGGGCGGGGAAGGGTGATTTTCTTAAATGCCAGGGTCTAGGAAGTTGAAAAGCCAGAGCAGGCTTGTTTTTGCGCGCCGCCTTTCGAAGCAGAAAGAACGTTTGACAGTGTGGCTGGCAGAAGCACTAAGATGGATGAATCAAGTTCAAACTAGCGTAGGGTAAGGATTGGCTGCACCTGTCAAGCTTGATGGAGCGCAGACAAACTCCTCTTTTGCCTTTCGCTTACACTATTCATTATGGGGTTGGCAGGCAGATGCTGACGGTAAAGGAAGGGAGAACTGGTGGTGAAAGATCAATCATAACCTGCTCTGATCTCAGGTTCATTGTGAGGAACTCTGCAAAGGAGATGATTGCCTGGGGCGGGTTATCTCCCACAGGTCACTTCCAGCGCTGGATGTATTGTGCAGCGGAAAGCGCTGCAAAGCGTCTCAAGATTATGCTCTCTGGTTTCGCAGCTATTGCCCTCCTTTCTCTGCAGCCGGCTGTTGAACACAAACTGGACTTTCAGTCTAGGCAGGGGCCGATTATGCTTGGCTGGAACGATGAGTTCAACAGTTCTAGTCAGTGGCATTCGCTGGAGGTTGACAACAGGGTTGGCGTGGCAGAAGGCAAAGGGAAGGTGAAGCTTGTTTTAGGGCCAGTACCGAAAGATTGGCCTTGGCAGTATCAGTGGAGCGGTCTGCAGCAGGATATAAGAATTGATATTTCACGATATTCTTACCTTTTAGCTAAGGTCGATGATATATACGGCTATGCTCACTTGGATATAGAAGTTCTTAACGCTGAGAAAAAACCAGTTAAGTCATTTCGTACCTCGACATTGCAGAAGGCGGGGATCAGCTTTATTGATTTGAGCAGCCAGCTTGACCCTGCTGTCTATTCATTAAGAATCAGATTGATTGTTGGGGGAGCAAACACGGGATGTTCTGCCACATACGACTGGATTCGCTTTACCAGCAGCGCCGATGGTCCGTTTCTTCAGGCGCATCCAGATTACTCAGCCGTCGCCCCCATTTCACGCGGCAGTTAGCAGATTCTAGCCGGTGCAGAAATATTCTGCATCTGCCAAACTCAACCTGTGCAAGGATGCTGTCGATACGCTGCTTGTTTTTCGCTGGCTGTTTGGGGGATTGCGATTGGGCAGGCTCAGGTGCTGCCGGCAGTTAAAGAAGGCCCCATTGGCAGATCAAGTTCTGCTAAAACCCACCTCAACTTGAAGTTTATTGCCAAGAGTTTGGGCAAAGAAGCAGAAGCTTTTAGGCAGGATTGGCCCGGGTTAGATTCTCTTTCTGGCAGAAGGGTGGATGTCACGCTTGATAAAAGCCTTGGAGAAGAAGAATATCATCTTGAGTTCGGAGCCCTTGTCAAGCTTAAGGCAGGATCAAAGCTTGGCGCGGCATGGGGACTGCAGACCCTTGGGCAGCTTGCCAGCCAAGGTGTTTCCAGTGCCTCTATAAAGGATAAGCCAGATATTAAGTTCAGGACAGTAAACCTGGATGTTGCGAGGAGGTTTCATTCCATCAGCACTCTTCGTCAGGCTGTGAGGTGGTGTCAGGCTGCCAAGGTGAACTTTATTCAGCTGCACCTTACCGATGACCAAAACTGGATGCTGCCCACTAAAGTTTTATCCGGCATTGACCGGAACAACACTCACAAAAAACCTGCTTATACTCAGCAGGAACTTAAAGGTCTTATAGAGTACGCGGAAGCGAGAGGAATAAGGTTTATTCCTGAAATTGATCTTCCTGGCCACAGCACTCTTCTCGTAAAACATAATCCCGAAGTTTTCTCTATCAAAAGGTCTCAGTCGACAAACTGTGTAAACTTTGGTTCTGCCGAAGTTCGAAGCCAGCTTAAGGTTCTACTGCGCGAAACCGCAGATCTCTTTAAGAACTCACCTTACCTTCATATCGGCGGGGATGAAGCGTGGTATCCAGATGCTGAGAAAGATCCCCAGATTGCGAAGATGATATCGATTCTTGGTGAAGGAATTGGGCCCCACGAGATATTTGTGGATTTCGTAGCTGATCTTTGTCAGGAAGTGATAAATCTCAAGAGAACTCCCATAGTTTGGGAGGGGTTTGGTCCAACGACTTACGCAAAGAATCGCATTCCTAAAGAGGCTATTATTGTCGCCTGGGAGGATGATTACTATCCTGCAAAGCAGCTGGTTTCTGACGGGTATCGGGTGTTGAATGCGGGGTGGGACCCCCTATATGTAGTCAACAACTATCCTTACGATTCCTTTACTCTTGTTCCCTTGACTAAAATGTATCAGTTCGATCCTTTTGTATTCGATCTGGTCAACTGGTCTGGCGGACGACGCCGAACACTGGATCTTCCAAGAGATGGAAAAGTGGAAGGTGCGGTTATGTCTTGGTGGGAAGGGCACGAATGGAACGCCCACACGACTCTTCCTCATCGAATTGCGGCTTTTGGCTCTAGGCTGTGGAATAAGGAAGGTGAAACAGATTTCAATGATTTCCTTGCTCGAAGCAGTAAAGTTCATGCTTTTATAAAGGCTGGCGTGCATCCTTTTGATGTCTCGGTTAAGGGCACAAGAGAGGGAAGTCAGCTTCAGTTTGAGGCTAAAGCATCTATTAAGGCATTAACCGAAGATGACACTCTAAGGGTTGCCTACAGAACAGATGGACAGATTCCGCAGGTTTCTGATATCAAGCCAGATGGAGTTGAAATTAGCGAAAGTTCAGTTGTGACGGTACAGGCTTATCGTGGTTCTAACCCGATTGGGGAAACCCAGTTTCTGAAAATGGCCAAGGTTAAGGTTGTGCCGAATTTGGCTTTGGGGGCCAAGGTGGTTTCTAGTGGCCAGCACGATCCTCAGTTTTCCGCAGATTTATTGACTGATGGTGTTGCCGATGAAGTGAGTTCCTTCTGGATTAGCTACCCCATTCCGGCTTCATTCACCCTTAGTTTTGGCCGGTCTGTAGAGTTTAATCGCATTGAGCTTGTGCCTTTTTGGGCTTCTGGTGGCGCGATTCAATATAAGATAGAAACGAGCCTGGATGGAACTCTCTGGAAGCCGTTAGTGGATGCTTCCAGCATGGCTGATGCTCCTACAGTGGCGGGTTACATTCATCGGTTTTCAAACCACACGGCACACTATGTAAGGGTGACCGTCACAGGAACACGACAGTTTCCGCCCACCATTGCGCGGGTTCATGAGATGAGGGTGTTTAGAGATTAGTTCTGCCCTTTGGGGAGCCAGCTGATTATGACAAGGCGGCTCAGAGAAGCTTCTCTGAGCCGCCTTGTCTTTGAGACAGAGCTTTATAGGCTAAGGAATAGCGTCCAGTGCTTTTTTCAGAATGTTGATTGCGTCAATTGATTCTGGATCTTCTTCATAAAGGGCGGCCAGATAAATTGATGCGAAGTCACCGATAAGGGTGAGAGTCAACATGCGCTCAATAAGAGATGAACCGGCAGCCTGAACATAGCGATTGACAGCTTTCGACTGGATGAGCTCTGCAGAAATCCTTCCGCGGGCCTCCATCTTGGCTGATTCACTGCCATCGATCAATGTGAACAAGGCCCAGCCGTTGGGCGACTGCTTGTCGGCGTTGCCCCAGCCCAAAATTTCGTTGTGGCAAAGTTCAGGGTAGGTGTGAGAGAAGGCCAGGCATTTGGCGTTTTCGCAGAACTGTCCTTTCCAGCGGTAAGCTACAGCTCCCTGCCATTGACCTAGACCATAAAACTGTACGGGACGTCCGAAAGATTCTGTGGCAATCTGCTTGGCCAGGTTATGCTCGAACTCTACTTCAACAGCACAGGCCTCAACCATTTTTCGAAGCTCAGCGATCAGCTGGGCAAAGTCGATGGCAGGCAGAAGGCCAAGCTTAATGCAGGCCACGAGAACTGGAATCAAAAGGAATCCGAGTGCGGTGCGTGGCGGCTGTCCAGAAGGAATAGTGATGAGGGGGAACCCATCTTCTTTTGCCATCTGTGCCAGCTTGCCGCCGGAGGTGACAACAATAATGTTGGCTCCTCGGCTTTTTGCCTGGTGGTAGGCAGAGACAGTCTCTTCTGTGTTTCCTGAGTAAGAGGCAGCGATTACCAAGGCACCTGCCCCTACATAGTGGGGCAGAACGTAATCTCGCACCACCAGCATGGGGACCGATCCGGCATCTTCAAACAGCGATTTAACATAATCGCCGCCAGCTGCCGATCCGCCCATGCCAGCAAGGATGACCATGTCTGGCTTTGCGTTCCAGTTGGGCAGGGCGGCTGCCTCTGCAATTTCCACCGCTTTGGCTACTTGGTCTGGAAAGCCGACTGTCAAGGCGTACATGCCTTTGGGGTCAAGCTTCAGCACTGCTTCTCTGGAATCCAGATTGATCATGAGAACTACTCGTCAGCAAAAGGATCGTCATCATCATAGGAGCCTGGCCCTTGGGCTGCAGCGCCTCCGCCACCATAACCGCCGCCAGAGCGTGGTGCTCCGCCGCCGTCTTCTCGTGGACGATCCAAACCTTGAACGTTGTCTGCCACAATCTCAAAAACCTCTCGGGTCTGGTTATCCTGAGTTGTGTACTTGCGGGTGCTCAATCTGCCGTCAATGGCAACAAGGCGGCCCTTTGCAAGATAGTTAACAACGAAATCGGCTGTGTTGCCCCAGGCAGAGATGTTGAAAAAATCTGCCGTGGGGGAGCCATCTTGTGGCTTGATTCGCTTGTCAACCGCGATCGAAAAGTTGACGACTGTCTTGCCCGTGTTGGTAGTTCGCCCTTCGGGATCCCTGGTAAGACGGCCAATCAGCACAACGCGGTTCAGGCTCATGCCGGAACGTCCTCGCGGGTGAAGATCCTGTGGCGGATCACGTCGTCGCTGATGTTCATCAAGCGGCTGAGCTCAGCCGGAATGGCGCTTGGGCCTTCGAAGTTCATCAGAATGTAGTTGCCTTCGCGGTGGCCTTTCACTTCGTAAGCCAGCTTGCGGCGTCGCCACTTGGCTGCTTCGCTTACGGTGCCGCCGTTCTTTTCAACCACTTCTTTAAAGTGGTCGGCAATCTTCTGACAGTCTTCGTCGGTCAGGTTGGCTGAGACAATGTAAAGAGTTTCGTACTTGCCGGTCTTCATGCTCCCTCTGGTCCTCGCTGGGCGCCGTGCACGCAGCTCGACGCAGAGAGCCTGCAAGGATGGAGTGGAAGATTACCTTTCCGCCGCCTGCTCGCTGGGTCTCGATAGACGTTCTGGGGCATCAGTAGGGATCAATGGCCCTGGTTAAATCGTCACAAAGTCATGGCTTACTCGGTGAATTTGCTTCTATCTGCAGAAGCAGAGGCGGTTCTTGCTGATCTTCAGTCAAAGATGAAAGAGGCAGGAGTCCCTGGGTGGACCGCTCAGGCTGGCCACAGGCCGCATATCGAACTCTGCCAGTTCATTTCGGTCGATGCTTCCGCTCTAAAAACCGATCTCAAACGTTTTGCCACTCAAAATCCCCCCTTTGATGTGACGCTTGGCAGGCTTGAGCTTTCGGGCACTGAGGTCATCATCAACATGGAGCCTAACCCGGCTTTATCTGCTCTTCATAACTCAATGCACTTAATGATGAAGAAGTACGGCAAGTCCCCAAGGCCCGAATATGCTCCTGGCGTGTGGGCAGGCAAGATGAGTCTGGCAGTGGGAGTGACTCCAGACAACCTAGACCGAATTAAGCCTATTTTGGGAGGCATCTCGCTTCCCTGGACTGTCCCAGTCGAAGGGATCGGGGTCTTTCTCGTCAACCCTAATCGGATTGGAGTTCAGGCAGAAGTCAAGCTTGGCTCGGGCCAGTTGAAGGATCGGACTTACTAAGGTTTGGGGCAGTCAAAAAAACCGCCGCCAGCCCAAGGGCTCGGCGGCGGTTGAAGACTAATGAACTCCTGAAGAGCTATTTGCCGCCCATGGCATCTTTTGCAGCACTGGGGATGTTATTTTCAGCACCAGCACCAGATGACATGCCTGACTTGGCATCAGGACTATCAGGATATTTCTCAATCGACGTTTCGCCGGAGTCACAAGCCGCGAGGGCTATGACAAAAAGGGGAAGAATCCAGATCAGCTTTTTCATTGGTTTTCAGTTATAAGTTTGTGCTTCGCGGCTCAAATCATCCGGCCATGCCGCCAGCTTTTGGGCTGAACGGCAGGCCGAAATGACTCACTCTCATCGAGGCACTCCAGTTACGGAAGAGCCGCGAAGCCGTGTCACGCTGCTATCGGTACTCGCCCCAGGCAGTGTCTCGGTAAGAGATTCTGTCTGCCTGAGTGTAATTAACGCCGGTAACAGGGTTGATTGCGTATTTAGAGCCCCAGTCATCTCGATTGGCGTTGCCTGCATCGAGAGTAGCGACGGGGTTCTTTGATTTAGCGTGGCCATCAGCCCAGATAAAGCTGGCCTGCTTTCCAACGGCGTGGATGGGGCCATTCTCACCTGATGGGCAGTTGTTGTTAATGCACCAGCCTGGCTTAGCTTCGGCGGTGCTGACAAAGCTCATCTTCAGCTCGTTCCACTGGGTGCGGCTGGGCAGCATAAGCATGGTGCTGGCAACCTCTTCCAATGTATCAAGTGTTGAAAGACCGACTGGAGTCCAGGGGCCTGCACAGGTTCCGTTGGCAAAGCCAATCAGGTTGGTGTTGGCAGCAAAGTTAGTGGGCAGAGTTTCGTACTGGTCAAGCACGTCTCCATCGTTGTTGCTGTCCCAGGTGCTTACCCAATACTGTCTTGCAGCAAAGGGGTTGGTGTTGTCGGCCATCATGTCATTGCTCTTAATGTAAGGAGCAAGCGCATGGCGCCATCCGTAGTATGAGCTGGCGTTGGCGGGCCAGCTGGCACAGTCAGCGGGGAAGCCATAGTAGGCTTTAATCAGATGGTCATCGTAGTCTCCCATGTAGATCATGTGAGCCGTGGCAATCTGTTTGGCGTTGCTGAGAGCGACAGTCTTTTTGGCGGCAAGCTTGGCTTGTGCGAAGACAGGGAAGAGGATCGCCGCCAGGATGGCGATGATCGCGATGACGACCAGAAGTTCAATGAGCGTAAAGGCTCGGCGAGTGAGATGGGTCATTTATAGATGTCCTCTGGTGGACAGGAAACTGAGCTTCGCTGCACCAGTTTAGGTTCAAAGATTTGAGATTCAACCGATTGACCAGAAATAAGATCAATCAGTCCATTAACTGCGGCAAGTCCCATGTCTTCCACTGACTGCCGAATAGTTGTCAGGGGCGGAATTGCCTGCTGTGAGATGAAAATGTCGTCGTAGCCGACAATGCTTAAGTCTTTGGGAATATCAATTCCCAAGCTTCTAGCGGCGATCATGGCGCCAAAGGCAGATTCGTCGTTGGCGCAGAAGAGAGCTGATGGCCTGTTTGGATTTCGCAGAATTTTGGCTGCCGCTGCGGCTCCGCCTTGATCTGTGAAATCGCCAGATTCAACCCAAAGTGGGTTATGCTCAAGGCCATGCCTGGAAAGAGATTCTTCGAAGGCAAGATTTCTAGTGGAGCCGTCAAGATGGTCTTCTCTGCCAGATATCATCCCAATGCGAGCATGACCCATTTCAACCAAATGGTTGATGGCAATGTGAACTCCCTGAGCGTTGTCAGAAGTGAAGTTTACTGAACCCTGCCTCGGCTTTGCAGCGATGGTGACATAGGGGAACCGCCTTTGATCAAGGTTGGCAAGAACATCCTCAACGGGGGTTGGAGGGAGAAAAACGACCCCGTCGATTCTGCCATCAAGAAGTCGGTCAACCTGAACTCGATTAGCTCTTAGGTTCATGCCTGTGAATATCAGGGCGTCGTGACCGTGATCTTCTAGAGCGTTTAAAATTCCATTGAGAATAACGCGAACAAAGGGGCTAAGAACCAAGTCGTGGGCTAGAAAACCAGGCACGACCCCGATAGTCTTGGTGCGGCGAGTCACAAGGCTGCGGGCAAGGCTGTTGGGCCGATAGTCAAGCTCTTTTGCCACCTCGAAGACTTTCTTCTTGACTTCTTCAGGGACTGACCGTGGGCCGCCGTTAAGGGCATAGCTGACAGTGCTGACAGAAATGTTCAGCCTCCGCGCAATATCCTTTATAGTAGCAGCCATGCCTTAGAACCTCCTTTGGCTCTTAGAAACGTTTCGCGAATGGTTTCGCGAAACGTTTCGGTTAACTTACCCCACCTGTCTTAAAAAGAGGACTTTTTCTATAAAAAGTCCTCTTTTCTTTCTGATTCTTTCTACTCCAAACTTACGGCTGTGGCTCGGTATGCTCAAAGTGTGCCGATCTACGAATACGACTGCATCGCCTGCGGTCGACGATTCAGCCTTTTGATAGGCATGGTAGCTAAGCCAGATGAAGAAGCCTGCTCGAAATGTGGAAGCAGGGAAATCAGCCGACGGGTCAGTCGATTTAGGCGGCTGAGAGGCGAGGACGACAGATTCGCCGAGATTTCTGACAGACTAGATAGGGGCGAGCCGGAAACTTCTGCCGAAATGAGGAGCCTTGTCAAGGAAATTGGGAGGGCAGGCGATGACGAAGCGAGTGATGAACTGGAAGAGATGCTTGAAATGGACTTGGAAGGAAAAGGAGAGCCAGATTGAGCCGTTCTGATGGCAGCCTGATTTTGATCTGCGGCAGCATGTATGCAGGCAAATCTGAAGAACTGATTAGGAGGGCGAGAAGAGCCCTGTACGCCAAGAAAAAAGTCAGTGTTTTTAAGCCAAAGATCGACAGCAGATATGACGAAAGCATGGTGGTGACCCATATGGGAGTCCGCCACGAAGCTGCTGCCGTGGCAGGTGTGGATGAACTAGCGGCGGCCATTCCTAAAAATACGGATGTTGTCTGCATAGAGGAGGTTCAGTTTTTTGACGAAAAAATAATTGATCTCTGCGTCAGCCTTGCCGATAAGGGAGTGGAGGTGATCTGTGCCGGTCTTGACCAAGATTTTGGACGACGTCCTTTTGGGCCAATGCCTGGCTTAATGTGCGCTGCCGATGAAGTAGTAAAGCTGAGAGCCATCTGCATGAAATGCGGCCGTCCTGCAAGCCATACCTACCGGCAAATCGATGGCGGCCCTGCACATATCGATGACCCGATCATCCTCATTGGCGCGGTCGAAAGCTACGAAGCTAGATGCCGGGCCTGCTTTAAGGTCAAGACTACAAAAAGGAGAAGCAGATAATGAAGCTGCAGGCAGTTGTTTTTGATTTCGATGGCTTGGTGGTGGATACGGAAACTCCGGAATACACGACCTGGGCAGAAGTCTTTGCAGATTATGGCCAGCAGCTTTCTGTGTCGGAATGGGGGAAATCTGTTGGCGCAGCCCCAGGGACTTGGACCGCGACTGAGTTTTTGGAGACCTTGATCGGCCCCTATGATAAGGAAAAGGTGAAGGCGGACCACAAGGCAAGGCTGAAAGCTAAAACCGAGAACCTTAAACCCATGCCCGGAATTCTTGAGTGGGTGGAGGACTTGAAGCGAAACAGAATCCCTTATGGGATTGCCAGTTCATCGGTGGCAGAATGGGTCAATCGGTTTTTGGAGGGTGCAGGGCTTTCGGGCGTCTTTCCTATCATTGTCACTCGCAGCGAAGTTCTGCGGGCTAAGCCGAACCCAGACCTATATTTAGAAGCCTGCCGACAGCTGAACGCCGATCCCATGTATGCTGCCGCTCTGGAAGATTCAACCAATGGAATCAAGGCTGCCAAAGCAGCGGGCATGTGGGGGATCGCAGTCCCCTGCCCTGTCACCGTGACCTTCGATTTCACCATGGCCGATAAAGTGGTCCCTTCTCTTCGTGAGTTTAAGTTAAAGGATCTGTCTCAGCTGATGGAGCCTGGTTCGCCATCTTCTTGACGGGTTCTTAGGTCGGCAATTGACTGGAGGGCTTCTGCGACAACAGCCAGAACCCGGGGGTCTGTTGTTATTCCTCTGGCACAGATGAGGTCATTTTCAGCTTCTTCAATATTGCCCATTCCCAGCCTTGCCATTGCTCGGGAGTAGAGCCAATCGACATCGATAGGGTCAAGCTCTAGAATTCTTGTGGCTGTTGCCTCGACTTCGGGGTAATCCTGCATCAGCCAAAGCGCATAAGCCAGACGTTTGAGTGTGGCTTTGTTGTTGGGCTGTACCTGAAGGATGCGTCGGCATTCCAAGCAGATCTCCAGCATTCTGTTGTCTTCACTGCGTGCAGGATTCATGCGGGCACTTTATCTCTATCTATACGGCTGGCAGCAAGGGTCTGACCTGCTTCTTCAAGAACTTTTGCCCTTAAGGCCAAGCTTAATCTTTGGGAACCATCGGGAGAATTAAGGGTGATTAAAGCTGCCGATGCAGCGATTTCGTTGGCCCAGCTTTGAGCCTCCTGCTGGGCTGTTCCTCTGATGAGGATGAAAAAGTCTCCTTCGGCTCTACGGCAGACCAGGCTGCCTGGGGGAGCTTTTGCCGAAAGCATTCTGCTGGCCCTGTTAAGTGCCTGAGCCAGGGCCGCTGAGCCGAATCGACGCCTGAGTTCATCAATCGCTGGCACCTCTACCGCTACGATGACCCCATCAGAAACTGTCTGCAGCGACTTGATGAACTCTTTTGGCGAAGCTAATCCAGAACCTATTCTGCCGGCTTTGCCAGCTGAGGCAGAAGCTATTGCTGGTCCTGCTTCTGAAGCGACGATGCGAAGGGTGGTCAGGTGTCCTTCATCCAATGCGCCAGATCGAGAAGAAGAAGCAGAAATCCATCCGATAATCTCGTCATCAGCCATCAAAGGCAGGTGGCATACGCATCTGATTCGAGACTTAAAGGCTGCTTCGGCATCTACCCTCGTGTCTTCTGCCGGGTCCAGCAGATGAAGTTCTGGAATCGAAGTTTTTAGCCATCCCTGCCAGCCTGGCCCCTTGGCAAATGAGTACAGATTGATTGGTTCTGGCCCGGAACCATGCTGGGCTATGGTGACAGCTTTGCCACCACTGACTTTAACCAAGCTGAATCGGTCAGCGGGAACAATCTCTTTCAGTTCCTGCAGTATTCGGTCTGCAAGAACTTCTTGGCTGGCTGCCCCTTTGGCCAGGCTCACCACGGAGTAGAGAATTTCGGACTCCTTGACTCTTCTTGCATCATCGGCCCACTTGGCAATGTGGCTGATTGTTCGGCCTATGAGGCTGAGCGCAGGAGCGATTCTTTCTTCAGCTTCCTTCAGGCGCTGGTCTGTATCTGCATCCATGACGATAAGGGCGCAGACCTTTCCTTGGTCTCGAATCACCTGGGTTGATGTGACTGAATCAGGTTCATCCTGCTTTATAGCGCCCATCAAGGAATCCACTCGGTTTTTAAGAGCTGCATACCCTCCACCCCCCGCCACTGATCTTCCTCCCAGAGGAGAATCTGGCATGGGACCGCTGCCTGCGCGCCAGACTAGTCGGGAGCCTAAATGGCCTGTGGCGTAGATGCGAATTCCTCTCAAGCCGAGGTCATCCTGAAGCGCTTTTGAGAGTTCTGCCCAAGGCTGAGAAGAAAAAGAAGCTTCAAGCATTTTTTTTGCCAGGCATCCAATCCTAGCCGCTCTTTCTTTTCTGTGATAGTGGTCGCGCAGTGAACGATAGGCTTCCTTAAGCACATGAATGTTCTCTTCTTTGTCAATCTCAGAATCCGATTCGGTGATGCTTTGAAGGGGAATGATTCTGCGCTTGGGTGCCTTCCAGCCAGAGCTGGCGGTCAAGATAAGGGCTATGCCCGCAGCGGGCAGGTAGAAGGCAGAGTGAAAACCTTGAGGATCAAACAGGCTGGCGGCAGCCGCCAAGGAACCGATGCACCCTGGGATAAGAAGAAGGGTGGATGATGAAAAACGGCTTGCAGCCCACAGGGAGCTGAGAGGGATGAGGAAGGCTGCTTCTTTTAAAAGGCCAAGAGAACCAAGAACGAGTGCGGTCAGCAGGCCATCGAAAAGGGCGAAGGCTGCGGCCAGCTGGGGTCCCCTGCCTCCTATCATTTCGATTCTGCTGACCAATGGGATGCTTAAGGTCAATCCGGCAAGGCAGAGGCTGGTCCACAGCCAATGTCCAGACCCGCTGATCGCCCAGATTCCTGCTATAGACAGCACCGCTGCAGCCCGGGCAGCAAGCTCCTTTTGACTCATCCTGATAAAGTTGTCGGGTTGTTGATTTTTCTTCAGCAGGGACAAAGGTCCGTGATTGACTGAGAAAATTACCGGGCAGCTGCCTGCAGCCAGTGAACTATTGAGCCATAATAACAGTGATCAGGTTTGCCTGATCGCAGGTCGATCTTTGCTTAGTTTAGATTGAGCCGAGTGTTGAAATGGCGAATTGTGCAGGTAACTGTGGAACAGCTGCCGATTTTATTGAGACATTTAGCTTGAAAAAGACTGAAACGAGAGGACTTGTTTTCTGAGGAAACTCATGCAGAACATGCTTAAACTCGCCTTGGGCGCAGTTCTCGCCACTTCACTCGTGGCTCCTGCTATGGCTCAGGATCAGTTCCCGGACGTTCCCGACAACCATTGGGCCTACGAAGCCCTTAAGAACCTGAAGGACAAGGTCCTTTTTGGCTACCCAGATGGCCTCTACCGAGGCAATCGACCCCTTTCCCGCTACGAATTCGCCGTTGCAATCAACCAGCTTCACCAGCTGCTCTCCGGTCGAATCTCTGGTCTGGAAGATCAGGTCAAGGCCCTTGAAGGAATGATCAAGGGACAGGACAACTCAGGAATCGGCGGTCTTCGCGATCAGCTCGGATCTCTCGCCACCAGAGTTGGCACCCTTGAAACCGGCCATGCCGAGCTCAAGAAGCTTGTTGGTGAGTTCGAAAAGGAACTCGCTTCTCTCGGTGTTGACGTTGACGCCCTCAAGAAGGACGTTGCCGATCTCGACGCTCGACTCAAGAAGCTCGAAGCTGCCAAGCCTTCCGTTCTTATCAGCGGCGACGTGACCCTCAACATTCTTGCCGGTCACAGCAGCAGCGGACTCTTCGGCGTCACCTCTAACGGCCCCGTCGTCGGCGTCGGCAAGCCCGGCACCGCCTACGCTGGTCAGCCAGTTGGCGTGACCCGAGATCTGAACGTTCTTCACGAAGTTGGTCTGACCTTGGCTGGCACCAACGAAGAAGGTCCCAAGTGGACCGGCACCTTCGTTGTTGGCAACATGTTCAACAACCAGCTCGGTGGCGTCGGAACTTTTTCTGACAATGTCAACGACATCTACGTCCACAACCTTCAGGTGACCTTCGATTCTGCCTTCCTTGGCCAGAACTTCGGAGCAACCCTGGGCCGCGTTGGCGCCCGACTTGGCAAGTATCAGTTCGCCAAGCCAGACACCAGCGTTGAGCTGGAACACAGCCGCTACGACGACGGCAAGTTCTACTGGGATGGTGGAATCCTCAACTTCAATTTCGGCAAGGCTTCTCTGACCGTGCTTGGTGGTCGAAACCCCATCACCACCATCAGCCAGGGCGCCCTGATCAATCCTGGTCTCGCCAACATTGAAAACACTCTCGGTGCAAGCCTCTCGCTTCCGGTTTCCGACAGCTTTAACCTGCTGGCCGGCTACCTGATTCATGACTTCACCAACTTGGTCGCCACCCCCGGTGGAAATGCCAACAGACTCGTCACCTACGGTGTCGAAGCTTCTGGCAAGTTCAGCGGTCTTGATGTCAACGGCTCCTACTACGAGTCCGACGTCAACTACAACACCTCTGGCAAGGTGACCAAGGATAATGCAGCCTACGAAGTTGGCCTTGGCTACAGCACCGATCGATGGGGCCTGAAGGGCGCCTATCGACGAGTTGAAGAGAACTACGCCGCTCCTGGAGACTGGGGCAGCTGGGGTCTTGCTTTGAATCCCACCGGATTCAAGGGCTTCAACTTCGGTGGCTGGTTCAATGTCAGCAACGATCTGACCATCAAGGCCGGATACGAGACTGCTGAAGGAACCACCAACGTCGCCGCTCCTTTGATCAGAACGACTGACGACTATGTGGGCTACCACGTTGGCCTGAGCTACAAGCTCAGCGATGTGACCACCTTCGGTCTTAAGTACGAAGATCATCTCTACAAGTTCGCTGGCGCCAACGATCCCGTGATGCGCTGGTACACCGCCGATGTCAAGTGGAACATGAGCGCCAATGCGTTCATCAAGTTCCTCTACATCTACAGCGATGTTGACTTCAAGGGCACTGGCTTCAACGGAGCCTTTGGTCTGGCCAGCAACCGCTACAAGGGCGGCCTGATCGGCACCCAGCTCGGCATCAAGTTCTAATCGAACTTTGATATCGAGTCAAGGCCCCCAGAGTTTTCTCTGGGGGCCTGTTTTTGTGACAAGAAGTGAATTTTTATGGAGCCTTGACGCAGGAAAAGCGTCAAAATTTATAGAATATGAGGAACCGCATTTTCAGGATCACCGCTGTAGTCGCCTGTGTCGCCATGGCAGCTTTCGGATTTACTCAGCTAAGAGAAGCTATCAAGATTCTTGGAGTCGGAACTGCTGTTAGACAGTTTGGTCCGGAAATGAACAAAGGTATGAATCGGCTTCTGAAGCACACCGACACAAACACCAGTCACACCAAGGTTGTGCCGATTATTACAATTGGTCTTAACACTCGTGGAGCTATTGGCGCTGCTCAAGTTAAGGGCGCGAAGGTGAATGTTGACAAGGTTAAGGCTGTCGCCGCGCCAGAAGCTCAGCTGTTTGGCCGAGAGATTATGCTGCGAGGCCTGGTGCCAGTTTCGGAAGCTGACCCTACAAAGATCAAGGACCTTAAAGCCGTTGATGGAGTCGGCGTCAGCGGCATTATCGATCTTAGGCTTTAGTCAGCGGCCTTAAAGATAAGGCGCACAATTCCCCCTCGATACACGAGGGGGAATTTTTTTGTCTCACCATGAAAACCTACATTACTTTGGTCCCAATATGAAACCTTAGTCTAAGAAGCTCACGTAACATATAAGTGTCACCTCACAGAGAGGGCAAGATTAAGATGATTCGACGCACTTTCGATCCATTCGCAGAATTCGACCGCATCAACGAGATGGTTGAGAAGATGATGGGAGCTCCCGTTAAAGAAGCCAGCCAGTTCCTTCCTCTTGATGTCATGGAAAAAGACAACACACTTGTCCTTCGCGCTCCCCTGCCCGGGCTCACCAGCGACCAAGTAGATATCTCTCTGGAAGACCGTGTCCTCACCATCAAGGCCCAGGCTGTTAATGAGGAAGGGCTTTCTGACGCAAGAATCTACAGACGAGAAGTCTCTACAAGCTCTCACACCAGGTCAATCAGGCTTCCCGAAGGACTTGATCTTGAGAAAGTCTCCGCTGACCTCACCAATGGACTTTTGGTCATAAAGGTTCCAAGAATTCCAGCAGAACAGCCTCGATCCATCCAAATTGGAATTGGCGGCACACAGGAACAGGTGCTGCCGATTGAAACGGAGGTGCAGGCATAGGCCGCCCTGCTTCCAACTAGAACCGAGCACAACACTCAGTCCCTGGCCAGCAGGCCAGGGACTGAGTGTTTCGTGGCTGCAATATGTCTGGAAGAACCTAAAACTCTATTTAGAATCTGGAAGCCAGCCGACATGGCCATCAGCATAGATAATGGCTCTTCCCCCAGGCCCTGGCAGGTAGCCGAGCTCGTAGCTGGCAGGAGAATCGAGCTTTGAAAGGTTCTGGCCAGATATATTGTTCCAAACAACCATTTTCAAAATCTTCTCTGACTTGATGTAGGGATAGACAGATTCTGTGACGCTGGCGCCTGAAAAGGGCAGAATATCATCATAATCTGCTGCGTATATCTGCATCGCCGTTCCTGCCTGTTTTGCCATGTTCATAGCATTGGTCTTCGCCTGAGCAAGCAGCTTCCGTTTTGCAGCCTCAAGATCAATTGGAGTCAGTTCACTGAAAAAGGCCGCTCCAAGGGTTCTAAACAGAACACCGGTTCCTGATGTATTCATCATCACCAAGTCAGCTTCTTTGGTGAGGCGCATTTGGCTCCGCAGCCCAGGCGATGTGACAAGCCAAACGCCTGGATTGGGATCATCTTGTAACTTGATGTCATAACCAGGGCCAAGCTCTGCATCCTCTGGAGAATCAAGCTCATAGTTATCCGCATCCTGCTTCAGTGGCTTTATCGATCCATCACTAAGGCTATATTCAACATAGCCCCCAGCAGGATTGCTAAGCACAAGGGTGCCATTTTGAGTTAACGACATGGGGATTCCTGTCCCTGAGGGCAGTTCTACCACCCGCCATGCAGGAGGCTTTGCCGAAAAGTCAATTACACACAGCTTTGATTTGCCTTGTTCTGCGTGGCGTTCATAGGACCATAGAATGGCTGCAGTGGGAATCCTGCTCTTGACAGCAAGATCGAAGTTCTCCCCGCTCATTCTATTGATGTCGTAGGTGGAAACCATGCTTCCACCTATCACATCAACCAATACTTCACAGGGTTCATCCTTGGTGCGGGCAGATATGGCTAACACGCGTTCTTGTGAGATCCAGTTAATGTCATCTACAGACTCTATGTAGGGGGGCAGTGAAATGGATTTAGCCGCTGCTGGGTTCATCCAGTTGTATAGATTAACCTGGTATCGGCTTTGAACAGGCTTTTCTGAATCTGGTGCTGTGATGCTGGCCGGGGTGATTCGCAGCTTTGGCCTTGTCACGGTCACTATGCCGTTTGGTCCAGGTCCAAATGCCATGGATTCAACATATCCAGCAGAGACTACTTTTGGCTCCTGTACGATCCAGGCTTTTTCGCCGCCAGCCAAAATGGGAGCTCCTTCAAAGAAATGCGCCCAATCTGAACTGGGTGCCTGGGCTTTGGTCGTGGCTAGTACAAGGATGGAAACAAACAGGCAGCTGGTAAGAAGCGGGAGATATTGTCGCACAGTAACCTTCTTGATACTCTATCACCGAAGCTGTTGATTCTGCAAAAAAAGTGGAAGCCGGCAGAAACGGCTTCCACTAATCAGAGAGTGCTGCTGACAGCCAGACTAGGGCGAGGTCTTTTTGGGCCTTAGGTTCTCTTTGGTTTTTGGCTTCTTTTCCACTAAAAGATTAGGAGACTTGCCCTGTTTCACCAGATCGAAGGCATCGTAGAGAGTTCCTTTGGATGTTTTTGCCTCGTAGCGGATTCTTGTTGAGCTGACATGAATGATTTGGTAAAGCTGAGTGTCCTCGGCAGCCCTGGCCATCCATGGTTCTCGCTCAAGGTCATACATTTTTGGTCCAGCGACCGAGACAACGTAGACCGTTCCGCTCTTTGCAATTGAGGCTGACCCTTCAGGAACGTTGGTGTAATAGCCTCTTGCGTAGGTGTGATCATGGCCTTGAAGCACAACATCAACCTTGTGCTTGTCTAGAATGGGCTTCCACAAAGCCCTAAGCTGAGCATTATCACGACGCTTGGCTGCTGAAAACACCGGATGGTGGAATGTGACGATAACCCAGCGCGGCTTTTTGCCTGAGAGGTTTTGATCCAGCCATTTCGCCTGTTCTTCCAGCCTGATGTTAGAATCAAGAGAGATAATCCTCACGCCCTGATAGTCAATAAAGTAGTTGGATTCTTCCAGCCCTTTAATGCCGTTGGTCGGGTAGCTAAACTGTGGACGCCAGTGCCTGCTGACAACCGGCGCCTTGTCCGGCGCAGGTCTTTCGTATTCATGGTTGCCAGGTGTTGCAATAACGGGCACCATGGCGTTCATCCATCCTCCGGCCCCGTGCCACTCGTGCCACTCCGCATCTCTGTTGGCTCGGTTGATCAGGTCTCCGGCATGAAGAGTGAACCTGGCTTTGGGTGCATCTGAGTAAGCCTGACGGATTACCCTCGACCACATTGACCTGACATCGTTTTGGGCATCTCCAAAGTAGATGAAGCTGAAGGGTTCTTCTTTTGCACTGGCCGTCGTAAACTGAATCCACTCGCTCCAGTTGATGCCGTCGCCTACTCGGTACACATACTTCGTTTTTGGCTTAAGGCCGCTGAAGGTGGCCGAATGGTAGTTGGCTTCGTTTAGATCCGTGGTGAGGTTTTGGGTTTCTGCATTAACTGCCGTCACGCTTCCTGGGGTCTTGTTAAAGCCTGGTCCGTCAGTTTCCAAGGCAATTTCTGCGATGCCAAAAGCAGTCGTGGCATCTGTTCGCCAGGTAACTGCCTGAGTGGTGGCTGGGTCCGCATTCCAGGTGAGAACAATTCGATCTGGTCTTGCCGAGGGGCGGGCAATCTCTTTTTCAGAAAGAGCAGCTGGCTTTGCCGGGGCAGTTTGGAGGGCAGATGGATTGTGAGCGGCAAGAAGAGCAAAAACGGCGAGTGTCGCGGGCATAACTTTTTGGCCAAACTGCCAGCAGCGAGGCCAAGATAAGTATAGGCACACTCTTCTCTAAGCCGGGCACAGTGCCGGTTATGAGAATGTTAAGATTTGGCTTCACCAAATGGTTGAATCAGCTTATTCAGCAACCTTCAGGACGCTTAAGAAGGCTTCTTGAGGAACCTCAATGCTTCCAATGTTCTTCATGCGCTTTTTGCCCTTCTTCTGTTTTTCAAGAAGCTTTCGCTTTCTGCTTACGTCTCCGCCGTAGCATTTGGCAATAACATTCTTTCTAAAGGGCTTAATGACATCGGCAGAAATAACCTTTGCGCCAATGGCCGCCTGAATTTTAACTTCGTACTGCTGGCGGGGAACAACCTTTCTCAGCTGCTCTACAATGGCTTTGCCTCGGTAGTAGCTGAACTGACGGTTGACAATAAAGCTCAAAGCATCAACAGGGTCGCCGTTAAGCAGAATATCCACCTTGACCAAGTCGCTTTCTTGGTAGCCAGAAAGCTCATAGTCAAAGCTGGCATAGCCTTTTGTAGATGACTTAAGCTTGTCAAAAAAGTCGAGCAGGATTTCTGCCAGAGGCAGAGTGTAGTAAAGAATGGCTCGGTTCGAGGTGGGATACTCGGTTTTCTTGTAAGTTCCTCTTCTGTCTTGGCAGAGGGTCATAACCGCTCCGACATACTCGTTTGGCACCATGATTGTCGCCTCGACCACAGGCTCTTCTATTTTAAGCGTCGAGTTGACAGCGGGCATTTCGCTTGGGTTTGCAATCTCGTTGACCGAACCATCGGTCATGTAAACCTTGTAGCTGACGCTGGGGGCGGTGAGAATCAGGTCAAGGTCAAACTCTCGTTCAAGCCTTTCCCTGGCAATTTCCATGTGCAGCAGGCCCAAAAAGCCGCAGCGGAATCCGAACCCTAAAGCAGCAGAAGTTTCTGGCTCGAAATCTAAAGAAGCATCGTTCAGCTGGAGTTTTTCAATGGCTTCTCTCAGATCCTTGTAGGCATCTGAATCGGTCGGATAAAGTCCACAGAAGACCATTGGTTTGGCCTTTCGGTAGCCGGGCAGAGGCACAGTCGCTGAAACTTCAGCGTGGGTGATTGTGTCGCCAACCGCGGCATCGCCAATGCTCTTAATCGCGCCAGTAATGAACCCGACTTCGCCAGTGTTTAGAGCCTGGCCTCTTTCGAGCTTAGGTCTAAACAGCCCGACCTCGTCAACCTCAAAAACCTTGCTGGACGACATCATCTTAATTTTGTCGCCAGGTTTAACGCCCCCATCAACTACCCTAACATAAGCCACTGCACCCTGGTAGCTGTCAAAGTGAGAGTCAAAAATCAAGGCTCTTAAAGGAGCTTCTGAGCTGCCCTTAGGAGGAGGAATTTTGGCGACAATCGCTTCAAGAATATCCTCAACCCCTTCGCCAGTTTTGCCGCTGCAGGGCAGTGCCTCGCTGGCATCGAGTGCCAGGGCATTTTCAATTTCTTCCTTCGCCATGTCGGGGTCGGCATGGGGGAGATCCATTTTGTTGATAACCGGAATGATTTCCAGGTTCTGGTTCATAGCCATAGCGGCATTGGCTATGGTCTGGGCCTCAACTCCCTGAGTGGCGTCTACCAGCAAAAGGGCGCCTTCGCAGGCATAAAGGGCTCGGCTGACTTCGTAGGTGAAATCAACGTGACCAGGTGTGTCAATAAGGTTGAACTCGTATTCCTGCCCATCGCGCGCTTTGTAGGCAAGACGGACAGCAGTCATTTTGATCGTGATTCCCCTTTCACGTTCAAGGTCCATCGTGTCGAGCATCTGCTCTTGGGCAGTGCCCCTAATGGCTCCTGTTTTTTCCAGGATTCTATCGGCCAGGGTGGATTTGCCATGGTCGATGTGCGCGATGATACAGAAGTTACGGATGTGGGATTGATCCATGGGGAGGCTCGCCGCGCAGGACTCCTGATTCTACCGCCGAAGTGCCAAAGGCATCGACAGAGGCCCGGGCTGGCAGGGCACTGTCACAACCCAGGCGGAACGGCTGGTTCGCTTAAATCAAGCGATTTATCCAATGGCCTAAAACCATAGACCGGGTTAGCTTTGTACTTCCTAAGCTGCTCTGGACCAGCATGAGACATTTGCCTAGCGAGCACCAATGTCTTAATCTTGTGCTTCTCCATCCCATCTGCCACTGCCAAGGTGCAGCCAGATGGATCAGGGGAGTTTTTGCAGGTACTGGTCAGCAGGGCTCCCAGGCTGTAGCACCATTTATTTCCGCATGGCATAAGGTCAAGAGAATAATTTTTGCCATCCTGCCCCTTCAACGTCACCTGCTTGCCCGTTGGCGCTCGCTGGCTGTCATTTACAGAACTTAATGTGAGTGAGCCAATGAGCTTAAGGTCTTGCAATAGAGCACTGACCTGGTCTGCAGTTGCCCCCATAAACTTGAGTTCGTCGGGGTGAACAGAAGCTGCTATGGCTTTGTAGTTTCCAGACTGCCATGCCGAGGCAAACCTCTTAGAGCCTGACTCTGGCGCCTCTCCTGGCCACCATAGCCAGAGGAGGTAGACAGCGCCGATGGCGATAGTGCCGACTGAGGGCCAGAAGAGTTTATGCTTCGTCAGATTTGTTTCCTCTGGTTTCAAGATTAGCCTTCTTCCTCTTCGTTATCGTCTTCATCAACAGCGCAGGCCTGCCCCCAGGAGTGCTGGATGCACTGTGACCTGGTGAGCGGACTGCCCTCGGCCTTAACCGTCTGATGCCCGATTGCCAGGCAGCCCAAATTATCAATACCGTCTGGGAGACATTCAATCTTTTTGCAGATGTGACTGCAGCAAATGCTATTGCCAAGGGGTGATTGGTCATTTGAGCAGCAGAAGAACTCATTGATTACGACTGGGCTGCTGCCAATACTTGGGCAGTTTTGAGTGCTGCCAGGACACCAAGTGTTAGAAGCATGAACGATTCTTGAGAGGCACAAAAGCAGGAGCATCGAGAAAACGATTAATGGAGTCATCACGGCGAGTCTCATTTTAGTTCTCGGTTGTTTTGAACGATTTCTGGTTTCTGCTGCCAGGCAGCCGTTTTGTCAAAATTGCTCCACCTAATGTCAGATGGATTTCATGTCTTCGAAGCATAAAAGGATCTGAATTCCTTTCCTTTGGCCAATAGAAATGAAAATCGAAATTAGTATCGATAATCATCGGATAGCTTGAGCCCATGTTCTTAAATCGATCGAGCTCTGGCGCAAGGAAGGGATACTCTTTAGGTCGAAGTGAAGCACGAGTTAATCCAAGGACTGGCAGCAAATACGATGTAAACTCTTTTGGGTTCGCTGATTTAGGCTCGACTGGGCTAAAGAAATCTTCCTTTCTTACTCCATAGGGCATTATGGAGTATGGCCAGATGCCAAAACCGATCGGTATATTGTCGATCCCTGGCACTGATCCATCCTCTCCTGTATCAGCCGAGTAGAGCATGACCCCCTGAAAGATCGTTTTCATTTGGCTTGCGCTTTTGCCCTCCAAAGCTTTTACTCGGATCGGAGCGGAAACAGAGAAGCCAATAGCACTGAGCACCAGGATGATGCCTATAACCACGACCACTTCAGTCAATGTAAAGCCTTTTTTCATTTCTTTGCCTCTTCAACAGACTCAGCCGTGCTTTCGCCCGCAGGCACCTTGCACTGCCAGATCCACGGCTTGACGATCGCGTCCTGAATAATCTTCTCGGTGACGACCATTGCAAAGACTCCAGAATGTACGTCAGCAATTGTATTTGATATTAAGATGTCTTGCATTCTAGAGTGGAAAGTAGAATGACTAATCCAATCATGAGTATTAACTCATGTCTATACTACATCCATCAGCAAAGCGCTGCAGGCGAATTTTGAACGAGCTAGCTCACCCTTTAGTTCAAAAACAGAAATCAAGGCGGAATTCCAGCCAGCAGCGGGTTGAGTTCATGAGAACCTGGCTCTCCGTCAGAAGAGTCCACCTGCAGATCTTTATGACGCCGCGCTGGACACAGGCATAAAATAGATAAGCTGTTGTCCACGAGCCAGAGGAAGGCGGCTATTGGGCCGAGTCACAGATTTAGCGAACCCTGCAGACTCCAAAGACCCCGCCAAGTCTCCTGAATCTTAGGAGTCCAGCTGGAAGTCTCCTCTTCCCAGCCGTTCACCCAAAGCTGAACCACTCCCCAGCCCCACACCCTCCAAGGGTCCAAGTCTAGGTTCTGCGAGATGATGTTAAGTCTTTGCCTGCTAACCAATGCAGCAATTGGGTCCGGCCAGGGGTTTCTAAGGTAAGCCCCCGCCTCGAAGGCAGAATCTCCTCTCAGTCCTTTAGGGTCTATCACCTTCCATTCAGCACCGTCAGAAAGAATGTTGAAGTGGTGAAGGTCGCCGTGGAGAAAAGAATCTGGTGGAGCAGTGGAGATCAGCTGTTGATAAATTTCCAGCACCTCAGATTTATAAGGACCGGCTATTTCGGTCAAATTTCCCAAGGATTCTATGGCAGTGCTTTGGGCCAAAGTGGGGCTCAGCCTTCTCATGGCTGCCGCGCAGTTCACCCAGGCCAAGGTTCTATCAGCTTCAGATGCCTTCCAATCGGCAAGAGTTCCCCTCAGCTTGGGCATCAGGATCGATCCAGAGTCCTCATCCCACAGCAGGAGCTCAATAAATCCAGATCCTTTTGCTTCTACGAGTGCTCTCCAGGCTGAAGCTTCTTCAACTGTCGGGTTTGGTACCTTGAGCACACAGGTCTGCCCCTGCCAAACGCATTCACGAACCAAAGAGCAGGTAGCCCCAGACAAGGGGCGCAAAGCATCAAGACCCCACCGAATGGCGAGGTCTTGAACAAGCTTCTCTCCGCCATCCCATTGAGAAAGTGGCGAAGAAGAGGGCATGGCTTAATCCATGTGGGCAATGATGTTGTCGCCAAACTCAGAGCACTTGATCTCTGTGGCGCCTTCCATCAATCGGGCAAAGTCGTAGGTGACTCTTTTGCTGGAGATTGCCCCTTCGACACCCTTAATGATCAGATCAGCGGCTTCGTTCCAACCCAGGAATCGGAACATCATTTCACCAGAAAGGATGACGCTGCAGGGGTTGACCTTATCGAGTCCCGCATACTTAGGAGCGGTGCCGTGTGTGGCTTCGAAAATGGCGTGACCAGTCACGTAGTTGGCGTTGCCGCCAGGAGCAATGCCGATTCCGCCCACCTGAGCAGCCAGGGCATCGCTGATATAGTCGCCGTTGAGGTTGAGTGTGGCAATCACGTCATATTCGGCAGGTCTAAGCAGAATCTGCTGCAGAAAAGCGTCGGCAATGACATCCTTAATAATCAGGCCAGCTCCCTTCTTTCCTTCAGGAATAACATGCCAAGGACCGCCATCCAGAGGCACAGCGCCAAACATTTCTTTTGCCACCTGGTAGCCGTAATCCATAAAGCTGCCCTCGGTGAACTTCATAATGTTGCCCTTATGAACCAGAGTGACGCTCTTTTTGCCTTCTGCAATGGCGTATTCGATCGCCGAATGAACCAGCCTTTCGGTGCCTAAGTAGCTGACTGGCTTGATGCCGATTCCGCACTGAACAGGAAGGCTGCGGGCGGGTGCGCCGATGCCCTCAAGATCCTTGCACCAGGCGTCATTCTGTTCCTGGGTGCCAAATCGAACCTTCTTGAACCGATCAGGAAACTCTGCCTGAAGAAAATCAAGAACCTTCTGAGCTTCGGGGGTTCCGCCCTGGAACTCGACTCCGGCATAAATGTCTTCACTGTTCTCTCTAAAGATCACCATGTCCACCTTGCCTGGATCCTTAACAGGGCTGGGAACACCGGTAAACCAGCGAACCGGGCGCAGGCAGACGTAAAGGTCAAGAATCTGCCTAAGGGCCACGTTTAGAGATCGGATGCCTCCGCCTACAGGAGTGGTAAGAGGGCCTTTGATTCCGACGAGGTACTTAGAAAAGTCATCCAGGGTCGCCTGGGGAAGCCAGTCGCCTGTCTGGTTGAAAGCCTTTTCTCCAGCCAAGACTTCGTGCCATGCGATCTTCTTTGTTCCGCCGTAGGCTTTTTCCACGGCAGCATCCAAGACGCGAACAGAAGAGGCCCAGATATCTGCGCCAGTGCCATCGCCTTCAATAAAGGGGATGATCGGATCGTTGGGAACATTCAGCCCGTTTGGGCCCTTCGTAATGGGAGTTGCCATGATCGTGGGTAGGCATCAGGATACCAAAGGTAGGGGGCTGCAGTGAGGGAAGGGGCAGGGGCATAAAATTGGACTTAAAATCCGGTCTATTCCAGCCTGTCTTCCAGGCTTTCTATATCAGCATCAGGCAGTTCCGCCTTGATCACGCGGGAAAGGCCTGAGCAGGTGATCTTGACCCCGGCAAGAGGGCCAGAGTCTGGGAGCTCAGCAAGGTCCAGTCTTAGGCGGTCCATCACCCGACGAGCGATTTGTTTTTGGTCTGCCAAAGAAACGGGGCGGGTGAACTCCAAGACAAACTGCATAGGATAGCGGGCCTCAGTTTTTTGAATAAAGCGCGCCTTCTGTTTTCTCTCCTCGGCTGGGGTCAGAGGATGCCTGCGTTTAGGGTTCAAGGACATTGTTTTTAGAAGCCTTCTTTCTGGACAGAGCTGAATCTGCCCAGAAAGGAAATATCAGCTGCCTGCGATTTCCAGCCACATGGAAGGCACGGTTTTATCAACTTTTATGGTTAAGACTCCCTTGCTGAATGTGGACTGCACAGGGCTGCTTCGCTTGTGATCTGCACCGATCATATAGACTTTTCGCGGGCCATCGACCTTGAGGTTCAAGGTGACTGGGACCACTTCTGCCATGGTTGGTCCAGAACCCCAAATGTCGCTGACCGTATTGCGTTCTTTGTTCCAGCCCATGCCTTGGTTTTCGACTCTGCCTCCAAGGGTGACCAGCAGGCGAGAAGACTTAGCCAGAGGTTGAGAATCTAAAGTGTTCACGGTCAGGGCTGCAAAATCTGCCCCAAATCGACCGAACTGAGCAGATCCTCCGCTGAAGGTGACAGTTTTGCCCCCAACAAATCCGACGGCAGATAGGAATGATGCGGATTCCATGGCGACAATGCTTCCTCCTGTCCCGGCGAGGTGACGATAGAAGGGCACTGAAGCGGCCTTGGTCGCCACTATCGTTCCAGGCTGACCCTTGTCGGTGGTTCCAATTCTGTTTTCAGAAAAAGCAAGGGGAGTGGTCGGCCAAGCAGAGCCAAATGAAAGGACTCTTTTCCAAGGCTGGGGGCCAAGATTTAGAGTCAAGCTGTTTACAGCAGGTGGCACGATTCCCTGCCTAAATATCCTGGCGGCCATGGGGAAGAAGGCTGACTTTGCCGGGTTGAGGCTCATGTCAAAATAGTTGGTGTAGGCATTGTTGGGGGCATCGCCACCCGTCGCATCCCAGGCAAAGGTGTAGATAATGTCCCAATCCTGCCGTGCCGCCCAAGCTGCGTAAAGAGGCATCATCTCCACTTGAAAATCACTCGGGGCAGGGTGGTTGTATTCGCTGACACTATGAGGAATCCCAGCGATTCGGGCCATGGAAAGGGCGCCAAGAGTGCCAAATTTTCTGCCCGGAGCAAACTCGTTCACCAAAGCGGCCCGTTCAACGCGATAGTTTTTCGGGTCCCATTCTCCGCCAAGAAAAGTAGGGTGATTCCAATACTGGTGATCGTCGCGGAAGGGCGAATTCTTCTCTCTTAGAAAGCTTGTTGTCCCTCCCCAGCTCACTTGGGTGTCAATGATAAAGGTTTTGGCAAAGCCGAGAGTTTTGACAAGGCTGCTTCGCATTTCTTCTGCGTAGACCGTCTCGGTTTCCGCCAGAAACTGAAGCCAATCCTGCGACCTCTGGCTGAGATCAGAGGGGGGAATTGTGATGTTTCTCAGGGTGAGATTTTCGCCTGGCCTTGACCCAGGAGCATAGGTGCCTTCTCGGACGCTGAAGCCACGGAACTTGACTGTTCCCCGGATTCTTCCTAAGGTAAAGCCTGCTCGGGTGTGGTTTGGCTCGGTATTAGAAATGACAAAGACAAGGTGGTGCTTTGTCCACTCTGGCTTGGTGCTGATGCTGCTGGCGAGGCCCACAAATCTCCAATCGGGCTTGTTGAGCCTCGCCGATGCTTCAAAAGATAGGGGGACATCGGACCAAGTTTCAAAGGTGACTGTATAGGTTTTGTCGTTTGCCAGGTTTAAGCCGGGCACATGCGCCTGTATGTGCCAGTCGGGTCCATCGTGGCTCTTGACTGTGGCGGTCAATTCCCCTGGAGATTTTCCATCGGGAACGACAGCAAAAACGGCATCAGAGCTGCTTTGATTTTCGTAGGTCCAGGCATTGGCAGCCGTGGCCAGTTCTGGCCCTTTTAAGGTGTTTATGGGCTTCCAGGCTGCTGCCAAGCCCGAGTCATTTTTGTATTTTGCCAAGAGCCAGCGGTTCCAGGCTGTCAGAACTTCTTCCTTAAAGGGGGAGGGAAGCCCCGCCAGGCCTGCTCCAGGAGATTCACCTGGCCAGCCAACAAGCGAATTTTCGTTGTTGATTTCAATGACTAAAAGGGCAGGGTCATCCTTGTACTTCAGCTTGGTGTAGGGGTTGACCCTGTCCAGCAGATCCTTGGCGTATTCCTTTTGAATGTCAATCATTCTGCGATTGACCTTGTCGATCTTTTTCTGAAAGTTTGGAATCTGCCTTACTGATTCTGGGAAGCCGAGTTCTGGCACCATTTCGCGTGCCGTCTGCAGGTTGATGTTGGTATAGATCCCTTCTTTTTTAAGGCATGCAATAAACCAGTCCAGCTTGTCCACCTGCTGTGGGTCGATTTCTACATGGGTGCGTCCTTTTTTCCAGATCGTGCCATCGGCATCCCATCCGTTGTTCAGGTGGTGAAATCTAACGAGGTTGATGCCAAGCACCCTCATGCGTCGAGCGATCTTAGGCGCATCTGCTTTAGATGGAAAGGCCGCTGAAGCTCCGACATTGGTGCCAAAGAACTTGATTCTTTTCCCTGTCCCAGATTCAATCATCCTGCTGCCTTGAACGATGATTCGACCGTTCTTTCCAGCGGGACCATCATTCAGCTGGCTTGCATCGGCAGCTGACCCGGTTGGGGAAGCATCCCAAGGAAGAACGAAGGGAAACGAATTGGCCCCGGTAAGGGGCGCAATCGAAGGGGAAGCCTGGGGGCAGGCGGCGGCCGCTGTACAGGCCATTAAGGCAAGCCAAATGGCTCGGCTGTGCATCATCGCCCCTACAGATTACTCACTCTTGACCAGGAGCGAGAGGCTGCCGAGCCGCTAAATGAGTTCAAAACAGGCGTTTTTCAGGGATCAGGCAGTTTTTCAGCCCTGCCGCTTCACCATTTCGTTGATCCATATTGGTGCGAAGGGTGAAGTGCAGCCCTTGGGGGTGGGGTAGTCGCGGAAAACTCCCAAGTCTTCGCCAATCTTTAGAGCTCTTGCTCTGTGCTCTGGGTGGTGGATTCCGATTGAAGCTAGGGTGAAGTTCATGGTCCACTGGGCAGATCTTTCGGCGCCAGGCATCTCTGCTTCAATTCGATCAAGCAGATGACTGAGATCAAGTCCTTCTGGCTCTTTGCAGACTCTGTCTGAAGTCAGGCTCCAGGCCGACCTTTGCAGCATGGGGTCAGAAGAGTTGATCCATTTCACCCTCATTTCTTCTTTTTCTGGATGCAGCTTGATGACATAAGAGTTCAGCCAGTCGGCCAGCTGCCAGAGTGTGGCCTTTTGGGACATTTTTTCCAGCTCATCAAAAGACCATTCCTTTGGCCGGCAGACAAGAATGGAGAGCAGCCTGGCATCGAGGTTTCCTGTAGCCCAGAGTTCCTTGGCTAGATCGTGGCTGATCTTAACTTTCTTGGCTGTGGCTCGGATGTCGCCCATTTTTAGGCCGAACTGGCAGTCGTCGGCTCCGTTCTTTTTGTTGAAGTCTCTCTGTTTTTGGGTTCCTAGAGCTTCTAGCTCGGACATTACTTCGGACAAGGTCATGCCGGGCTTTTACCATAAACCGAACTCTTTTGATTCTTATGCTTTCGCAGGCGGAGAAGCAGCGGCAGGGGCCGCTGCTTCTATTGTCACCTTGACTTCCAGAACCTTTCCATTGATCCAAGCCTTCAAAATAGCTTCGCCTGGCTTGAGGCCCCTTAAAAATCCTCCCTGATCTACCCAGGCATCGCCTTGAGCTGACCAGATGACTTTTGCATTGTCCAGAGCTGCGCCTTTGCCATCCAGCACCTTATACTGGTTGAAGATTCCCATGGTGAGAATAGGCCGCCCCTGAATCACGGCGGGAGTCGCTTCGGGAGTCGTTTCGGCGAAGGGCTGCTGGGTAAAGAAAAGGATTCCGTTGGCAACAGCACGGGAGTTTTTGTCAGAGGGCCGGTTAAGGCTCATGCCTTTCAAAACCATCTCACTGCTGCCGCCGCCATCCAGATTCATGGCGTCAATGCAGCCGAGCTTCTGCATAATCACCCCGAGTTCCGAAAGGCTTGCGCCGCGGCTGACTCCTGGCTGACGGCCATCGACCACCACCATCCAAAGATCGCCATGAACCGTGCTGCCCAGGGCAGTGCGAGGGTGACGGTCGTTCCAGAAGGCGGCATTGAAGCCTTCATCGAGTCCGTTGGACAAGAGGGTCCCCTTTTTAAGAACCATGGGGCCCCCGGCTGCCGCTTCATTAAACTGGGTGAAGTCAAAGCCTGAGACGCCCACCTCAATAGAGATTTCTGTGTCTGGGGTCAGGTTCTTAAAGGCCTCGGCTGCTGTGCCGGATGCAGAAAGAACAGCAGTGCCAGGCTGAATTGTGATGACCTTTTCGCCAGAGACAACCTTTTCAACCTTCGCGGTAAAGGCAGATTTCGGCCTCAGCATCTGGTCGGTTTGAATGACAACATGCACTCCGCTGGTTTTAAGGCCAGCTTGACCCGCAATGGGCATGTTGAGTACGAGATCGTTGTTGGCGGATTCTTGGTTGACCCCCGCCAATGCCGTTTTTACTCCCCCGACTGAAGCAGAACCGCTGAACACGGCTGGTCCGTAAGCGACTCCACCCGGACCCCAGGCAGCCGCGCTCCGTTTGGGCCAAGGTCCAGAAACGAGCTCGCCGTTTCGCAGCATCAGCCCAAGAGGATCACCGGTCCAGGGGAAGAAGTCGGCATTGATTCCCGCCAGGGCATTGGTCCGGTTGACCATGGCCGGAATGGTTTCTCTGCCGACAACCGCTCCGTTTTGATCGCCAAAGATGACAGGGCCAGCCAGGCCCGATTCAGCTCTGACTTCGGGTGATTTGGGCGACCATCGGTAGGCATGGATCACCAGTGGCTTGGCAAAATCGACCTCCATTCGGTAGGTGAGGCCGGGCGCAATCAGCTTTTCCCAAGATCGAACTTGGGCCAGGCCCGCTGCCGGTATAAGTGCAAGGAGGACTAGCCAGCGTCGCATAGGCTCTCTAAAAGTGTCAGGGTACCTTTGTCTGCATCCAGCCGGGCTTTAATTCCGAGCGGAAGGGTCAGCATGGTCTTCATGTGGCCGAAGGGGTAGTTGACAATCGTCGGAACAGACAGGCCCTTCATTCTGTCTTCTACGATTCTGCGCCAGGGCCAGGCTCCAATCTTCTCATCCATCTTTTCGTCAGTGCCGGTCATTTCGCCAATCACGATTCCAGCGGCCTTTTCAAGAAGACCTGAGTTTCTAAGCTGGGTGAACTTGGCATCGACTCGATGGGGGTTTTCGTCCACATCTTCCAGCACCAGAATCTTGTCTGTGGTGTCTATAGCGTAGCTTGTGCCGAGCGAATCGGCAATGAGAATCATGCAGCCCCCGATGATTTCGCCCTCGGCTGTGCCGGGGATGAGGGTTTCTCCCGCAGGATGCGGGACGGCCAGGGCATCTTCGCCAAAAAGTCCGCGGCGAAGAGATTCTATAACCCATTCGGGGCGCTCAACCGAGAGAGTGATGAGCATGGGGCTGTGCAGGGTGGGGAGGCCCATTTGGTTGAGAGCCAAGTGCAGGGTGGTGACATCGCTGAAGCCGCAGAAGAGCCTGCGAGACTGAACGATGGCATCAAGGTCGAGGTGAGGCATCAGCCTGGCGCAGCCGTAGCCTCCGCGAGAGCAGAAGACCGCCTTGACATGTGGGTCAAGAAAGGCATCCATCAGGTCTTTGGCACGGGCTTCATCAGACCCAGCCAGGTAGCCGTCAGCGGCGTAAACGTTGGGGGCGACAGTGACCTTTAATCCCCACGATTCAAGGAGCGCAATCCCCTGGGCAGTTTGATCTGGGGTCAAGGGCGAAGCTGGGGTGACGATTCTAACCTCGTCCCCTGGCCTGAGTGCCGCTGGCTTAGGCATGAGGTTATTGATACCTTTTTAAGCCAAGCGAGGGCAGTCCGAAGGGGAAGCCCAAAAACTTCTCGGCTCACAAGATAAAGTGAGCCGAGAAGGAGGATGGCGCTGGTCAGGCTCAGCTTTTAAGCAGCGAGCGAAGAACGAACTGCAGCACACCGCCGTGGCGGTAATACTCAAGCTCGGTGGGAGTATCCAGCCTGACAAGAACCTTGAACTTGGTTTCAGTTCCATCTTCGGCCACTGCCACAGCATCAATTTCTTTTCCGCTGGAGAAGCTGGAAGAGAAGGCAGCTTCAAAGCCAGGAAACGAGATGGCTTCTCTGCCTGTCAAGCCCAATGAAGCGGCGTTTTGACCTCCTGTGAAGACGAGGGGAAGGATTCCCATGCCTGCCAGGTTGGAGCGATGGATGCGCTCAAAGCTCTCAGCCAGAACAGCTTTGACACCCAGAAGCATGGTGCCCTTGGCCGCCCAGTCTCGGCTGGAGCCGGTGCCGTATTCCTTGCCCGCAAGAATAATGAGTCCGGTGCCTTCTTCTTTGTAGCGTCGAGCGGCTTCGTAGATAGAAGTCACTTCACCGGTGGGCCAGTGAGTGGTCCATCCGCCTTCGGTGCCAGGAGCGATTTGGTTGCGAAGCCGGACATTGGCAAAGGTGCCTCGCACCATGACTTCGTCGTGGCCGCGTCGGCTTCCGTAGCTGTTGAATAGGTGAGGTCGGACTCCCTTTTCCATCAGCCACTCGCCCGCTGGTGAAGCAGCCTTAATCGCACCAGCCGGAGAAATATGGTCTGTGGTGATTGAATCTCCCAGCAGGGCCATAACCTTTAGGTCAGCCAAAGGCTCAACCTCGGCGGGGGCTTCGGCAGGCATTCCATCAAAGTAAGGAGCCCGTTTAATGTAGGTCGAGTCATCTTCCCAGGCATAGAGCCCCCCATCTGGGGCAGGCATGTCTTTCCAGTTTTCGTCGCCTTCAAAAACGCTCGAATACTCTTCGGTGAACATGGCTCGGGTGATGTTCTTTTCAACAATCTCGGCGACTTCCTGCTGAGTCGGCCAAATGTCTTTAAGGAAGATCTCGCGTCCATCTTCGGCAATGCCAAGAGGCTCTGTGGTCAGATCAACATGGATAGAGCCGGCGAAGCTGTAGGCCACCACCAAGGGCGGCGACATAAGGTAGTTCGCCTTGACATCCATGTTCACGCGGCCTTCAAAGTTTCGGTTGCCGCTGAGAACACTGGCGACTGCCAGGCCATCCTCCTGAATTTTGCTGCTGATCTCTTCTGGGAGAGGTCCGCTGTTGCCGATGCAGGTTGTGCAGCCGTAGCCCACCACATTGAATCCGACTGAGTTCAGATCTTCCAGCAGCCTGGCATCTTCGAGATAGCGGGTGACAACCTTGGAGCCAGGGGCAAGTGAAGTCTTAACCCAGGGCTTGGGCTTAAGTCCAAAGGATCGTGCCTTGCGGGCAACTAATCCAGCCGCGACCATGACGCTGGGGTTGCTGGTGTTGGTGCAGCTGGTGATGGCGGCGATGACCACGCTGCCATCTGAGAGCTGATTCAGGTCAGCCGATTCGGTTTTCTCCGGGAAAGTTCTGCGGAAGGAATCCCCGGCTAACCCGAGGAGGACCCTGTCTTGGGGCCGTTTTGGTCCGGCAACGCTGGGGACTACTTCGCTCATATCCAGCTTAAGCGTGCTGGAATACTGGGCGACCGGCGCGGAAGCTGTGTGGAAGGTTCCTTGGTGTTCTGCATAGGCCTGGACCACGGCGATATGCGATTCGGGGCGGCCAGAGACTTTGAGATAGCGCAGAGTTTCTGCGTCAATGGGGAAGAGGCCGCAGGTGGCGCCGTACTCAGGGGCCATGTTGGCGATGGTCGCCCTATCGGCCAGAGGCATATTGGGGATTCCGCTGCCGAAGAACTCGACGAACTTGCCGACAACTCCGTGCTTCCTCAACATCTCAGTGACGGTGAGAACCAGGTCTGTGGCAGTGGCTCCTTCTTTCAGCCTGCCTGTGATTTCGAAGCCGACAACCTGAGGAATCAGCATTGACATGGGCTGACCCAGCATGGAGGCTTCTGCTTCAATCCCTCCGACTCCCCAGCCCAAAACTCCGAGGCCGTTGATCATGGTCGTATGGCTGTCGGTGCCGACAAGGGTGTCGAAAAAGGCCGAACCATCGGCCTGCATCACCACACGAGCCAGGTACTCCAGGTTCACCTGGTGGCAGATGCCTGTGTTTGGCGGCACCACTTTAAAGTTTTGGAAGGCCTGCTGACCCCACTTAAGAAAGGTGTAGCGCTCGCTGTTTCGTTCAAACTCAAGGTCGAGGTTGATCTGGGCGGCAGCATCAGTGCCGTAGGCATCAACCTGCACCGAATGGTCGATAACCAGTTCCACCGGCCTAAGAGGGTTGACCTTCGTGGGGTCTCCACCCAGTTCCTCCATGGTGTCTCTCATTGAGGCCAAGTCAACAACGCAGGGGACGCCGGTGAAGTCCTGCATCAGCACACGGGCGGGAGTGAAGGCGATTTCCTTGTCTGGCTCGGCTTGGGGGTCCCAGTTCAAAAGGGCTTCAATATCAGCCTTCGAGACCTTGACGCCATCTTCATGACGAAGTAGGTTTTCCAGCAGCACCTTGAGCGAAAAAGGCAGACGATCTAGGTTGTAACCCTGCTCTTTCAGCGCCTGAAAAGAGTGGATTGACACCTCTTGATCAGCCAGAACGAGCGTTTTCAAGGTGGCGAGGCTGTTCATATAGCCTCAGTTTACTCAGGGTTATGGGGACCTTTTGGGGAGGGCGATATTTATCGCTGCCGTCTTTGAAAGTGAACTCACCTGGAGCTGATTTCTGCAGGTTTGACAGATTAAAGCCTAAGGCGTTGCAACAGGGTGCTTCTTTAGCTTCTGGCAGCGGCATGTTTTTAAGCCGCTGCCAGAAAGATGGTTAAAGAACACCAAGCTTTTTCATCAGTCGATCTTCCAGGTCGTCGACGACTTCCCTGATCGAGACGAGTTCAAGAACTTCGGCTGCAAAGGCATAAACCAAAATCCCCTTGGCCTGAGCCTTGGGCATCCCTCGCGACATCAAGTAGAAAAGTGGAGTTTCTTCCAGCTGCCCTACCGTTGCGCCATGAGTGCACTTGACATCATCAGCAAAGATTTCAAGCTGTGGCTTGCTGTTGATAGTCGCATTAGGCGAAAGCAGCAGAGCCTGGTTGGTCTGCTTTGCATCGGTTTTCTGTGCGTCGGGGTGAACAAATATCTTGCCGTTAAAGACGACAGTGGAGCTGTCGTCAATAATCTGCTTGTAAACCTCAAAGCTGCTGCAGTTGGGCACGGCGTGGTCGAGCCTGGTGTGGTTGTCCAGTACTTGTTCACCGTGTCCGATAACAACTCCATCAAGCCGGCAGGACGAATCTTCTCCGGTTAAAGTAATGTTCTGGTCAAGCCTGTGCAGCTTGGCTCCAAAAACCAGGTTGTAGGCATGGAAAGTTGTGTTTGTGCCCATGGTTGATTCCCAGAGGCCGATGTGATATGAACTTTCGTCTTCCACCTGAATTCGAACGTGTTCAACATTCGCTTCGCTGGCGATGATCGATTCTGTGACGGGGAGAATCAGATTGGCTGATTCAGATTCGGTCACATAACGTTCGGTGATCTTGGCTTGAGCGCCTTTTTCGGCTGCGACCAGGATTCTTGGCGCGGCGACAAGGCCAGAGCCAGTGGAAACATGAACAATTTCGATGACAGGTTCAATAGAAGCCCCTTCAGCCAGATGAATGAAGAGCCCTCCTTCCCAGATGGCAGTGTTGAGAGCTGCAAAAGGGTGTCGCGGCAGGGCTGCCACGGTTCCCAGATTCTGCTCAACAAGCTCCGGGTGCAGAATCAGGGCGGAATCGAGCGTGGTGAGGATGAGGCCTTCAACTGACTGGAGTGAAGAAAGCGATTCATCCAGTCTGCCGTTGACCAAAACGACTCGAATGCTGCCCGGCACCAAAAAAGGAGCCTGAAAGGTGGTTTTTTCGCCGTAGGATGGCTTCCACTGAGCTTCTGCAATCGCACGCAGCGAGGTGTATTTCCACTCTTCGTGCTTAGTGGTAGGAACTCCGCTTTCTTTAAAGATTGCCAAGGCGCGACGGCGCTGTTCTTTAAGCCAGCTTGGTCCTTCGCCGGTTCTGCCTTCGGCGTAAGCCAGCAGATCTTCCAGCTGATCTGGATAGGCGGTGATGGTGGTGCTCATTGCGAATTAGACCTCGGCCTTCTCTTCGCTCAGCCAGCCATAGCCTTCATCTTCAAGCTGAAGAGCCAGTTCGCGTCCACCGCTTTTTACGATCTTTCCATCTTTAAGAATATGGACGAAATCGGGGACGATGTGATTGAGAAGCCTCTGGTAGTGAGTGACCACCACAAAGGCGCGCTCGGGACTGCGAAGAGCATTGACGCCATCTGCCACGACACGCAGAGCGTCGATGTCTAGGCCGGAGTCGGTTTCATCTAAAACGCAGAGGCTTGGTTCCAGAACTGCCATCTGGAAAATCTCATTGCGCTTTTTTTCGCCGCCGGAAAAACCTTCGTTGACGCTTCTGGTCAAGAGGTCGTTGGGGAGTTCCAGCAGCTTGATCTTAGATTTGATCATCTGCATAAACTGCAGGGAATCGAGATCATCCAGGCCCAGCGCTTTGCGCTTTGCATTAAGCGCAGCTCTCAGGAAGTAAGTGTTGCTGACGCCTGGAATCTCGACCGGGTACTGGAAGGCCATAAAGATGCCCTTGTGGGATCTTTCGTCTGGCTCCATTTCTAAAATGCTTTCGCCATTAAGAGCAATGTCCCCGCCTGTCACCTCATAGGTGTCTCTTCCGGCGATGACATTGGCAAGAGTGCTTTTGCCTGAACCGTTGGGGCCCATAATTGCGTGGACTTCCCCAGCCTTGACTGAAAGGTTGATTCCCCTAAGGATCTCTCTCTGGTCTTCGGCCACATTGGCGGTGAGGTTCTTGATCTCAAGCATGGCTATACGGCTCAAGTCTACGGTGCTGGCCGCTTTTGGCTCCGGTCAGCCTGGGACTTTGTATACTTATTAGTAAGGATTCAGGCCCTTGACCCTGCTGGCAGATCTCAGCCCGTTGGTATTCATTCTGCCTTTTAATACAGATTCAATGCAGCCCAGACCAGCATGTAGACTGAATGAATCAAGGGCAGGCCAACGATGTTTCCCCTCATTCTCACCCTAGCAAATTCTTCGGCGTCAATCACTATTGACGCCACCCAATCAAAACCGATTTCTCCTTATATTTACGGAGTGAATCACCCTGACTGGGAAAAGCTTGGAGTGCCCGCCACGATGTCTCGACAGGGGGGAAACCGCATGACAGCCTACAACTGGGAGACCAATGCCAGCAATGCCGGGGCAGATTGGCACCACCAGAATGATGGCTATTTGGGTGAATCGAATGAACCCGGATGGACAGTGCGCCGCCATGTCGTTCCGGCTATAAGCAGGGGGGCCGCCGCTTTGGTGACCGTGCCCACTTTAGGCTATGTGGCTGCCGATAAAAAGGCCGATGGAGATGTGAACAAGACTCCAAACTATCTGCAGGCAAGGTTCTACAAATCTCTCCCTAAAAAACCAGGAGGCAGGTTTTCTCTTAAGCCAAACACGGCGGACAAAACCGTTTACCAGGATGAGTTTGTGAACTGGGTTGAGAGCTTAAAGCCTCAAGGGAAGGGCAGTGTCTGGTATTCGCTGGACAACGAGCCGGATCTCTGGGCCCACACTCACGCCAGAATTTATCCCAAGCCTGTCACCTACGCTCAGCTCCTGGCGAACAATATGGCCTTTGCTGCGGGAATCAAATCGGCGGCGCCGAAATCCTTGGTGTTTGGCCCTGCCAATTACGGCTGGATGGGTTTTAAAACCCTTCAAAATGCTCCTGATGCCAAGGGCCGTGACTTTATCGACTTTTATCTGTCCGGCATGAAGGCAGCGGGCAGTCGTTCTGGCCGAAGACTGCTGGACGTCTTGGACATTCACTGGTATCCCGAGGCTCGTGGAGAGGGAACTCGCATCACTTTTTCTGACAAGAAAAGTCCGGCGATGGATCAGGCTAGAGTTCAGGCTCCCCGATCCTTATGGGACCCCGCTTATGTGGAAGACAGCTGGATTTCTGAGAGCATTGGCAGAAAGCCGATTGTTCTTCTGCCCAAGGTGCAGGCTCAGATTGCCAAGCATTATCCTGGCACCAAGCTGGCCATCACTGAGTATGACTTTGGGGGCGAAAATGTGGCCAGCGGAATGATCGCCCAGGCCGATGTCTTGGGGCTGTTTGGAAGGTACGGAGTTTTTGCCGCAAGCCATTGGGGCATAGAACCGCAAAAGCTGGCTCAGGTCGCCGGCTTTCGTGTCTTTTTGGCCTTTGATGGCAGGTCTGCCAAGTTCGGCAGTCGGTCTTTGGCCGTTTCTGGGGCCGATCCTGCCTCCCTTTCTGTTTTTGCCGCTTCAGATCCTGGCGTAAAGGGCCGCCTGACAATAGTGGCGATCAACCGATCATCCTCAGCCAGGCAGCTGAACGTTGGCTTCAAAGGGTATGCCCCTAAATCCGTCAAGGGGTTCCGGGCTAGACACGATCAGCCTCGCAGCCCTGCTCCAGCGGCAGCCTCGGTTTCAGGCGGCAGGGTTAACGCTTCTCTCCCGGCGATGAGCGTTACAACCTTTGAGGTCAGAGGCTGATGTTCACCATGGGAACACCAGCCGCAGGAGGCAGTTGCGGTTTTGTTAAAACCCCTGCAGTTACTTTGTTATGATGTTGGTGCCTACGTAGGGCGCCAAGACTTCAGGAAGAACAATGTCGCCATTTGACAAACGACAGGATTCAAGCAGGGCGGCCAGCACTCTGGGAACAGCGAGGCCAGAACCATTGAGAATGTGGACATACTCCGGTTTGGCTCCCTGCTCTCGACGGAACCGGATTCCGGATCGACGAGCCTGATAGTCCTCAAAATTTGTGCAGCTGCTGACTTCCAGCCAGCGGTCAACACCGGGAGAATAGACCTCAAGGTCATAGCATTTGCAGCCTTTCTCTCCCATATCGCCAGCGCAGAGCAGCAGAACGCGATAGTGAAGACCAAGCGCCTGAAGCACAGACTCAGCGTCTGCAGTCAAAGACTCCAAGGCATCGTAGCTGTTCTCTGGCAGTTCAAAGCGAACCAGTTCCACCTTGTCAAACTGGTGGGTTCTCAAAATGCCCCGTGTGTCTCTGCCTGCCGCACCAGCTTCTCTTCTAAAGCAGGGGGTATAGGCTGCCAGCTTTAAGGGAAGGTCTGTTCCGTCCAAAATCTCGTCGCGATAGATGTTTGTAACAGGCACCTCTGCGGTAGGGATGAGATAGAGGTCGTCGCGGGTTTTGTAAAGATCTTCTTCAAACTTTGGCAGGTTGCCTGTTCCTTCTAAGCTGGCTGAGGTCACCAGAACAGGCGGCATGACTTCGGTATAGCCATTTTCGCGAGTCTGCTGATCGAGCATAAAGCTGATAAGGCCTCGCACCAAGCGGGGACCCCACCCTGTATAGAGGGCAAACCCGCTGCCAGAAATCTTTGTGGCCCGCTCAAAATCAATAAGGCCATGCTCTTCGGCAATGTCCCAATGGGGCAGGGGAGATTCGGCGAAAACTGGCTTTTCACCCCATGTCCTAATAACGACATTTTCTTCTGGAGTTGATCCATTGGGGACTGAATCATGAGGAACATTGGCAAACCTCAGCTCAATCTCTCTTAGCTCATGTTCAAGCTGGCGTTCAATGGGTTCCAGCTCTTTAATCTGAGTTTTCAAGGTGGCAGTTTCTGCTTTGGCCGCCTCTGCCTCTTCTTTCTTGCCTTGACCCATCAGCTGGCCGATGCTTCTGCTGATTCGGTTGCTTTCGGCGTTGAGCTGCTCTAATCGAGAGACGCTGGACCGCCAGGCCTCATCTTTGGCCAGGAATTCATCTAGGGGGGCCTCGACTCCTTTACGTCTAATGGCAGCCCGAATCCCCTCAGGGTCTTTTCTGATCCTGTTGCGGTCCAGCATAAAAGGCAGATTACCCGCCAGCTTCAGCCTCCTTAGGGGATGGATTGAGCCCGGCTGGCCAATAGAAACTTTTTGGGACTCTGCTAACTTTTCGAAACCAGATTCTCACTCTCATAGTGAAGACGAGAAGCATCTCATGATCCAATCAGGCATCCACCTTCTATCCGAACAGACCTTGGTCCGCATGGCTCAGGCTGGACGGCTGGAAGCCTACGATGTTTTGGCATTAAGAATGAGGCCGACCCTGCACGCGCTCTGTCGATCACTTATGGGAAGCAGAGAACTGGCAGAAGATGCGGTTCAGGAAGCCTTGGTTCAAGGGTTTCTATCCATTGGCTCTTTAACCGAACCAGCTAAGTTTCGATCTTGGCTGGGAGTCATTGCAAGGCGTCGATGTCAGCTGATTCGATCAAGGGAACCCAAAGATCAAGCAGTTCTTACCGAGATGATCGAAGAGGCTGTCAGGTCGCGGAGCCGGGCTATCCTGCCCTGTCCAGCCATGCAGATAGAAGAAAGGCAGGAGGCTATGGCCCTTTGGCAGGCTCTGATGGAACTGCCAGAGGAGCTTAGGGTTCCCCTGGCTCTGCAGGTGGAAGAAGACCTGAGCCTGACCGAGATCGCCGAGATTCTTTCTCTTCCAGTTTCAACCGTGAAATGGCGGATGCACCACGCCCGCCAGACGCTAAAACAGAGGCACAAAAAATGACAGCACCCAATCTCAACGCATCTCAGGCCATTGCTCTGCTGAAAGAGCTGGCTTCGATGGCAGAAGATGCCACGCTCAGCGGGGCCTTTTCTGATGGACTTTCTTCGGCACGAGACAGGATCAACTGGCTGATGGCCTGGGCAGAAGCTCAGGAAATCTCGCCAGCTGGCTTCTTTCGTCCCCTATCTGATAAGGCGAGCTGGGGTGACATCGGAGTGGAGGCTCGAATGTTGATGGCTTCTTTGAAAGAGGCTCAAGCCAGATTCGATGGAAGCAATGACCAGGATGACGAGGAAAATCCAGCTGATTCAGATTTCTACGGCGAAACATTTGGCGCCAAAAGCATCTTCGGTCCGAGAGGTCCATTTGGACCTCATGGCCCTTTTGGGAAAGAGGGAATCTTTGCCGACAGAAACCGTCAGGGTGAAAAACAGGCTTCGCACTCTGGGGCTGGCGTAGAGGGAAGACTGCAGGACCCAGGAATTCTTGTGGCTATGGCGCCTTTTCTTGATGCCGAAGATCTGGCGTCAATGGTGACGGCTCATATGGAGTCGGGTGGAGAGTTTGACGAAGGTCTCTTGGTGGCGCTCGCTCCATTTTTAGGATCGCAGATTCTTGGCAGGCTGGTCAAAGCCAGAATGATGAAAGGCCGAGCCCCAACTCCACCGGAACCGCCCGCTCCTCCGGCTGAGCCGGAACCTGTGGTGCCTGAAGCTGACTACAATCACCAACAGGCTTATCATCAGCTTCACGAAGGTCTGGCCCCAATTCAGCCTTTGAGGGCAGGCAGTCATGATCCGGGTGGAGTCCTGCCAGATCAGCCAGCAGTTGGTGAGGCATTGCCGCCCAGCCTGCCTGATGGCAGAAATCCTTGGTCTTAACTGAGGCTGAGCATAAAACAGGCAGGGGAAAAATCCCCTGCCTGTTTTATGTCGTCGCAGGGCTAGCTTTCTATCGGCTCTGCTTCTTCTTTTTTCTTACCCTGCATGGCTTCCAGCAAGGTAGAGCCCACCAGCATCACGCCAGCAAAGGTGATGCAGATATCCGCGATGTTAAAGACAGGAAAGTTGATCAAGCGAATCCAGAACATATCTGTGACCTTTTGAAAGATCACTCGGTCGATCATATTGCCTATGGCGCCCGCTGTGAGGGCAGCGGTTGTGATGTGAACCAGCTTAGGAGCATCGGGGTTCTTCCAGGTATGCCAGGCGGCAAAGCCAGCCATAGCCAAGGCAATAGGGAACATCCAAAACCCCTTGCCCTGCATCATGCCAAAGGCGACTCCTTCGTTATAGATGAGCTTAAGCTCAAAAACTCCCGGCCAAAGGGGAAAGAGCGATCGCCCCTCAACCCCTTCGGCTGCAGTCCGCGCCCAGTACTTAACCACCTGGTCGAGCACTATAAGGCTGACAGACAGGATGACAAAGAGTGTTTTTGATTTGGCCATCCTTTCCTCAGTCAATGCCAAGCGCCTTTCTGTCTCTTTCGCTCAAAAAGACCTTTTCGCCCTGGTATTCAACTTCCACAACATCGGGCCGACGAAGTCGGCATCTTTCACACTTTGGCCATTCGCTGACTTTGAATGAAGCAGAGGGCTCACCCGCCTGGAGGTGAACTGCCGCGGCCTTAAAGAAAATGGCTAGATCGCTATGGAAGCTTTCGAGAATCAGCTTATGGGCAGAGTTGACAGTCAGACTGATCTCAACATCCTGACTGTCTTTGGTGCCAGATTCGTTTCGCCATGCTTCTAGCAGAGGGAAAGTTTTGTCTCTTTGATCAAGAAGCACCTGAAATCTTTCGATAAGGCCGAGTTCCTCGGCTGTCCATGCTTCTGGAATTCCCTCAAGGACCTCAAGAAAGACACTTGATTTCCTGTGTCCAGGAGTCCGCAGATAAACCTCTTCGGCAGTGTGAACCAGGGTGGGAGAGACAAGGAGAGTGAGGATGCGAAGAACTTCTAAAGAAGCCTGCTGAGCGCTGCGTCGGCTTGTCCAGTCAGCGCCATCGCAGTACATTCTGTCCTTTACCGCATCGGCGTAGATGGCAGAAACTTCGTAGCCGCAGAAGCGGTGAATCGCATCTAGAGCTTTGGGGAACTCGTAGCGGTTGTAGCAGCCCGTGACAAACCTTGCCAGCTCCTGCGCCTTAAGGATGATCCATCTATCGAGAGGCAGAAGATCAACCTCCGAGTCGGGAGTGTAGTCATAGAGGTTGCCGAGAAGGAATCTTAGGCTGTTTCTGACTCTGCGGTACTCCTCGCCTGCAGCTTTGAGAATTGCGGGTCCGCAGGGCACATCGTTGACATAATCAACCGAGCCCGACCAGTAGCGCAGAATGTCCGCTCCGAGGGTTCCGCAGACTTGAACAGGATCAATGACATTGCCGAATCTCTTCGACATTTTTTGGCCCTTTTCATCCAGCACCATGCCGTGAGTCAGCACTTGGTTATATGGCGCTGTGCCTCGCGTGGCTGCCCCGACAATAAGCGAAACATTGAACCAGCCTCTATGCTGGTCGCTGCCCTCAAGATAGATGTCGCAGGGCCATTTTTCCTGCCACTCTGGCTCGACATTGCCTTCTAGAACGCAGAGGCTGGTGCAGGCAGAATCGAACCAGACATCAAAGACATCGGATTCCTTTCTAAATGTGGTTTCGCCTGTGACAGGGTGGGCGTAGCCAGCCGGAAGAATCTCGTGAGCTTCTTTGACGTACCAGGCATCTGAACCTTCTTTTTCAACCATCTGGGCAACGGCTTCGATGGCTGCAGGGTCCAGCAGGGGTTCGCCTGTTTCTGCTCCGTAAAAGATTGGAATTCCGACTCCCCAGGGACGCTGTCGGCTGATGCACCAGTCGGGGCGGCCTTCGATCATGGCGGTGATTCGCCTTCTGCCCGATTCAGGCACCCAATGGACACGGTCAATTTCACCCAGCATTTTCTGGCGAAGTGCATCGTGGTCGACATCAATAAACCACTGCTCTGTAGCGCGGAAGATGACTGGCTTTTCGTCTCTTTCACCGTGGGGATAGGTGTGGTGGTAGTCCTCGCTGGTCAGGAGGGCTCCAACTTCCTCAAGTCTTTTTACAACGGCTGTGTCACAGTCTCGGTAAAAAATTCCTTCAAACTCGCCTGCTTCTTCCGTCAGGACTCCTTTTTCATCGACTGGACAGAGAACGGGCAGGCCATATTTTTGACCTGTGATAAAGTCCTCTCGTCCGTGGCCAGGGGCTGTGTGGACGATTCCAGTACCGTCTTCTGTGGTGACGTAATCAGCCAGGACGCCCACAGAATCTCTTCCGTAAATGGGGTGGGCAAAAACGATTCCTTCAAAGTCAGAACCTTTAAACTCTCCTACTTCGATCGCATCTTCGATCTTGGCGGCGGCAAGCGTTTTTTCTGCCAGTTCACGCAGAACGATAAGGGTTCTTTCGCCTGTCCAGAGAGCTACATAAGTGAATTCTGGGTGAAAGGCGAGGGCAAGGTTGGCAGGAATGGTCCAGGGCGTTGTCGTCCAGATAACGGCCTGCGGGTCTCTTAAGTCATCCAGCAGCCCTTCGGGGTCGTGTTTGACCTTAAACGCGACATAGATGGATTTGCTGATGTAATCCTTGTAGATGATTTCTGTATCTGCCAGCGCCGTCCGGCTGGTGGGGCTCCACATAACCGGGCGGAGCCCACGGTAGATGCATCCTCCTTCGACAAGCCGCTTAAAGACCCTGATGATCTCCGCTTCGTAGCGGAATGACATTGAGGTGTAAGGCTTGTCCCAAAGGCCTAAGACGCCCAGCCGCTGAAACTGCTCTGACTGAATGCCAATGTAGTGCTCTGCATGTTCACGGCATGCCTGTCTGAGCTCCACCTTGCTGGGAACCAGCTTTTTATCTGCAAACTTCTTCAGCACCGCCTGTTCAATTGGCAGGCCGTGGTTGTCGTAGCCCGGCACATAGGGAGTTCTTTTCCCTTGGAGAGACTGGCTTTTGATGACAAAATCCTTCAGAATTTTGTTCATAGCCGTGCCCAAATGGATCGGTCCGTTGG
>CAZSIM010000005.1:126065-157091 GCA_964607175.1 uncultured Fimbriimonadaceae bacterium | reverse complement strand
GGGGGGGCCATCGTGCAGCACGAAAGCGGGGGCCTCTGCCCTTTCTTTTAGCACCTGGTGGTAAAGGTCCTCGCTAATCCATCGGGCCTGAATTTCTGGTTCCCTTGTGGCCAAGTCGGCCTTCATGGGGATCGTGAAGTTCGGATCCGGCAGGTTAAGAGTCTCCTTAAGGTTCATGGGAGGTCCTGAGTGTACCAGGGGGGCCTATGGGGCTTACGGAAGGGTGTTTACGCCTTCTCTTTGAAATTGATCCAGGCTGCCTCGCAGCTTGGCAGGGGGGAACATTAAAGGTTTTTCCTCGGCGGAGAATCTCTAGATTGACCGGACACTCTTAACTGCAGTCTGCCACCTGCTGTACAAAGCCTGAGCTGCCGAAGAGCTGAGGCGTGGGAGCACTTCGGCGCCTTCTCGTGAAGGCAGCCAGTCAAGGTCCAGTTCAGGATTCATCCCTAACATGCCTGCAGACCAAGCTCCTAAGGCGGAGGCGTTGGAATCTTGACAGGGAGAAAGAGGCACTTGGCAGATATCGGCCATGAGCTGCATAAGCCAGGGGTCAGATGAGGCTCCGCCATCGACCGCCAAGCTGGAAATCTTTATCCCTAAGCTTGAATCTAAAGCTTCAATCTGGTCACGAATAGGGAAGCATAGAGATTCAAACACGGCCCGGATAAGGTGGGCTTTCTCTGTTGAAAGGCTTAGGCCCCAAAACGCTGCCTTCGCATGGGTTGACCAGTAGGGGGACCCCAGCCCTGTAAAGCTGGGGACAAAAACAACCCCCTGAGAATCGGAGACACTTGCTGCCAGGCAGCCAGCATCTTCGATAGATTTAACCATTTGGATAGAATCTTTAAGCCATTGTAATGCAGCCCCCGCTGCGTAGATCACTCCCTCGTACCCATAGGCTGGTTCGCCTCGAATCACCCAAGCCATTGCCTTAAGCAGAGGAGTGGGCTGAGTGGGCATAACCGCTTGACCCTTTACCAAGAGAAAGGATCCTGTGCCGATGGTGACCTTGGCATCGCCGGGAGAAAGACACCTTTGGCTGAGCAGGGAAGCCTGGGCGTCACCCATAACCCCGCAGATGGGGATGGCTGTTTTAAGGACTCCTCCCAGCGTTGTTTCACCAAAACAAGCATCACAGCTTTTAATCTCCGCCAGCCAGTGAGTTTTTATGTTGAAAATGTCAGCGAGCTCTGGGCTCCAGCTTCTTGATTCCAGATCGAACAGCAGGGTGCGGCTGGCATTGGTGGGGTCTGTGGCAAAAACTTTTCCATTGGTCAGGCGGTAGATCAGGTAGGTGTCAACTGTTCCCAGCAGGGCATGGCCCTGAGTGAGAGCTGCCGCTGTTTCTGGTTCGTTTTCCATCAGCCAGGCGATCTTTGAACCAGAAAAGTAAGGGTTCAGTTTTAAGCCAGTAAGCTCTTCTATAGTATGAGCTTTGCCTTTATCAGCTAGATCCTGGCAGATGTCCTGACTTCTACGGCACTGCCAGACAATAGCTTTTCGCAGTGGCCGGCCGGTATCCCTCTCAAAAACAACAAGAGTTTCCCTTTGGTTTGTGATGGATAGAAATACAGGATGAACCCCTTCTTCTGTAAGTTCCGAAAGAACAGCAAGGGTGTTCTGCCAAATCTCTTCAGCATCGTGCTCCACCCAGTCGGTTTGAGGGTAGTGCTGGGTGTGGCTGCGGGAAGCGGTTTTTAAGACTCTTCCCTCATGGTCAACCAAAAGAGCTTTGGTGGCTGATGTGCTTTGGTCGAGGGCAATGGAGATCATGTTGATTCCGCTTCCTGCTGAACTCTACATAAGATCCTGTTTGAATCTTATTTGAACTCAAGCTGTGCCGTTACCGGCATATGGTCGGAGGGCCATCTGCCACGCAGCTTGTCCATAACAATCTCAGCTTTTTTCACAATCCAGCCAGAATCTGCAAAGATGTAATCTATTTTGTTGGGTGCATAGCTGTCCTTAAATCCGTTAAAGGTTCCTGGCTGTGGAAGCGTGGGGTTGAGGACACGCCAAGAATCAGTAAAGCCCCCCAGTTTCATCGCCAAAACGGCGGCATTTTCTTCAGGGGCATTAAAGTCTCCTGTAACGATAACGGGGGCATGGACTGGCCTTGCTTTAATCTTCTGCAGAATAAGACCGATGCTTTTTTCTCTGCTTGGCTGAGACTGGTGGTCGAGGTGAGTGTTAAAAACATAAAACCTCCGTTTGGAGCTTAGCTGCTCAAAACTGGCGAAGGTGCAGATTCTCGTGATGCCATTCCCCCACGTTTTAGAAGCCACAACTGAGGGGGTATCTGAAAGCCAGAATGTGGATGATTCTATAAGCTTCAATCGGCTGGAATCATAAAGGATTGAGGAGAACTCACCAGCATTTTTTCCGTCATCTCGTCCGACCCCAACAGCTTTGTAGTCTGGCAGTCGGGAAAGAATCTGTGTGATCTGAAAATCCAGTGCTTCTTGAAGGCCAATAATGTCGGACTTGTGGCGTCGAATCACCTCATGCGTTCTTGGCGCCCTGACTTCCCATCGGTCTGGCCCGTCGTTGGCCGTTCCGTAGCGAATGTTGAAGCTCATTACCGATATGGATTGCGGTGCAGCGCCAAGGGCCATTGTCGAGACGAGCAGGAGTCCGAACATAGGTTCACAATACCGGAAACTGGGCTCTCTTCAGGTTAAGAGAGCCCTAAGATGGCCGCCAAAGGGGCTCTATTTCCTGCTGAGTCAGGGCTTATCATTAAGTCAGGAGAAGAAGCACCTTGAATGCTTTACTTTCTGTTGGATGATTTTTCACCACTTGGTTAATATGGACTAGGTGCTGACAGAGGTCTATCGCAGCGGCAAAGCCAGCCGCATGATATCGACAGGCGGCGCCAGAAGCTGCCCACTCTTGCATATGAGCCCGGGGCCATGTTGAAAATGATAAGTCGATTCATGCGCTACTTGTCTAGAAAGATGCCGAGCGCGCTCTCTCGCGGGGTGGGGGCGGCTGTGGTCACATGTCCTGTCAAATCTCCATTTTTTGCCCAAGGCGCGGCGCTGGGGTAAGAATCCCTGCCACCTAAATCCATAAAGATTCCCAGATTGATTGAGCGGCTTCTTAGACTCTCAGCCGGGTTTTCTGAGGCTCTTCCCAGAGTGATTCCCACAGAGGTATAGGTGTCATTGCCACCCATGTCAAGCATCCATCCAATTCCGTTGGCATTTCCGGCGCCTAAACTCAAGTTCGGGGCGGTGTATTTGTCGTTGCCTCCGCCATCGCGCAGAAAACCTAAACTAAAATCGTGTCCTGCGCCTTGAGCCATGTTCATGGGGGCAAGGTAGCTGTCATCGCCGCTTTCGTCTTCAAGGATTCCAACCGCAAAATGTGCGCTGGCTCCCTGGCTGTACCATTGGCCAGAATAGCTGTCGCTGCCGCCAAGGTCCCACAGCAGGCCAACCCCCATCCAGTAGCCGACTCCTTGACCAAAGACCCCGCAGGAGTAGGTGTCATTGCCCTGGCTGTCCATTAGAATTCCAACTCCTCCTGCCATGCTGCGTCCGTCGCTGAAATCGGCTCTACGGCCAAACCCAGCTCCTTGGGACATAGAAATGTTGTGCTGAGCGCTTTGAGCAGAGGGAAAATCGATAAGAGAATCGTCTGCACTATAGGTGTCATTGCCGCTTCTGTCAACAAGCAGCCCTAAGCCCATAGTGATTCCCACGCCTTGAACCTGAAAGAAGCCGCTGTATTTGTCATTTCCGGCAAGGTCTTCTACAATGCCGCCGCCAAAAAGGCCAAAGCCCAGACTGTCTGTGTAGGTGTCATAGATGTCATCGCCTTTTTTATCGAGAAGCACTGAGCAGCCGAAGCGCGCTGACCCAAAAGCAGGGCGGTGTGACCGGTAAAGGTCGCTGCCTCTGCTGTCTATCAAAACAGAAAGCCCAAAGACAGCAGAAGCTGGCCCTACGCCAGAAGCTCCCTTTCTGCCTTCCCATCTGCTAATGGCGGTTTCGGCCAAAGAGGGGTCGGAGAGATATTTGTCTTCGCCATTTGTGTCTATGTGAACCGAGATTCCATTGCCCAGGGGCCCGGCATTTGCCGCGCCAACAGTCAGATCGCTGCCGCCCGTATCAATTGTCAAAAGGGTAGGTCCGAGCAGGTCAGAATCGTCTGTGCCTCCTCTCAGGACAATCAAGCCTTGGGTGGTTTGAATTCTCACATCGTACTTTCTGTTGGAAGGTACGGCCTCGGCCCATTCAGCAGCAGTCTGCGAGGCGGCAGAAAGGTCGTGGCCAGCAGCTGCCATAGCCTCAGCATCAAAAGCCCGATAGATTTCCAGTCTCCGGCCAAAAGGATCGCTTTCCCCCGGCAGAGTTCCGTTCACCGTTTGGTGGGCTGTCTTTATATCTCCTACTTTAGCGAGAGCCGTTTTTATGGAAGGCTGAATTTCTAGGCAGGAGCTAAGCACTAGGGCGGCAGCCGATTGGACTTGTTTTGGAACTGATTTCAGGTCGGGAATTGAGCTGCTGATCCACCCCAATTCAACCATTTTATCAAGGACCGCTTTAAGGGAATCTGTCTTCTTTGCCTTCTCTTCTAAACCTGCATTGGGGCTGCCCATTAAGGTGCGCCTCACCCCCCAGCCTAGCCACTGTCCGCCTGAAGCAAGGAGATCAGATGGCCGGCCTGCAGCCTTGGCAAACTCTGCCCGCTTTGCTGAAGTGTAAAGTGGAGTGCGCCAAGGATCGGCGCTGAGGGCCGTGTAAAGCTTGGGGGCAAATTCTCCTTTTTGAAGCATCCCCAGAATAGCTGGGTCGATTCGTGCTGTTTCTTGAGTCAATCCGACCTTGGCTAAAGCCAGATTTAGGTCAGCCTCCCAGGCGGGGTTTTGAAGGGCGGCTGTCACGATGAGAGTGGACAGAAGGCTCATAGAGGCATATCTTACTGGCTGTTCTACAGAATCTGCTTCGTGATATCGTAGTAATCTCAATCGGCGCAATGAGACATAACCTGAGGATTGGCCAGAACTGGAGCAGAATCGGCTTGGGATGCTGGCAGATAGGTGATGACTGCTGGGGCGATGTTGCAGAAGATGCCGCTCAAATGATTCTCAGGGAAGCCTTTGAGGCGGGCGTCACCTTTTTTGATACGGCCGATGTCTACGGTTCAGGTTTAAGCGAGGAGCGAATTGGCCGCTTTCTTAAATCCACCGGAGCACAGGTGGATGTGGCTACTAAAATCGGCCGTTTTAGCGAGCCAGGATGGCCAGCCAACTTTAACAAGCCAGCCATGAGGCAGCATATCGAAGCCAGCCTCTCTCGACTTGGCACGCAGAGTTTGGATCTTGTACAGCTTCACTGCCTCCCTTCTGAGGTTCTAGCTCAGGGGAGAGTTTTTGACCACCTGAGAGATTTTCAGGCAGAGGGATTGATCAAGGCCTGGGGAGTGAGTGTTGAAAGTGTGGAAGAAGGCCTGCTTTGCCTGACTCAGCCAGGTTTGGCCTCGCTGCAGGTCATTCTAAATGCGCTGCGTCAGCACCCCCTGCAGATTCTGCTGCCACGGGCAGAGCAGATGGGAGCAGCCATCATCGTCCGCCTCCCTCTGGCTAGCGGGGTTTTATCGGGCAGATACACGAAGGATACTGTCTTTCCAGAGAATGATCACAGAAAGTTCAATGCTGATGGCCAGGCTTTTCATGTCGGAGAAACTTTTAATGGCCTGCCATTTCACCAAGCGGTTGAATTTGCAGATACCCTTAAACAGGATCTGCCTGAAGGCATGACTTTGGCCGAAGGCTCGCTTAGGTGGCTGCTGGACCAGAGCGCCGTTACAACTGTCATTCCGGGTGCGAGCAAGGTGGGTCAGGTCACTAGAAATATGAAGGCTCTGGAACTGGAACCCCTTCCTTCATCCCTTCATACAAGGTGGGGCGAGTTCTACGCCGCTTCAGTGGCTCCCCATTTACGGGGCATGGTTTAGCGAAGTCAAGGCCGCGGAACCTAGCTGGGCAGAATTTAGCGGTCAGGCTGGGAGGCTATTTTGCTCTCGACTCGTGCCGAGGGCATTTTTTTGCAGCAAAGGAGTCTAGACCCCAAACTCACAATTCCCTCACAGCTTGTTAAGAAAATAAAAGCAGACCCAAGGAGGTTGAACAAAATGCTTACCGCTCAACTGCTGCTCGCTCTTTCTGCCATCAATGCCGCGCCAGCCGCACAGCCCATGCAGGGCCAAGGCGGAAGGCCGGGAGGACCCATGGGAGGACAGGATCAGAAGATTCTTTCTCGATACGATAAGGATGGCAATGGCTGGCTGAACTTGGCCGAAAGGCAGGCTGCCCGCGCAGGGCTAAAGCAGGAAGGTTCTGGCCGACAGCAGAGAGGTGGCGGCCCTGGAATGGGGGGTCCAGGAGGACCAGGCGGTCCTGGAGGCCGAATGACTCCTGGCACGCCCGGACCCAAAGTGTCGGAATCTGGTGTTAAAACCTATCCTGGCAAGGGGCTTTACGATACTGATGTCTTGAGAACCATCTTCATCACCTTTGAAGAAAATGATTGGGAAGAGGCGCTGGAGGACTTCAACAATACTGATGTCGATATCCCCGCTCAAGTGTCTGTTGACGGTCAGAAATTGGACAAAGTAGGCATCCGCTTTAGAGGCAATTCCTCTTATATGATGGTGCCGAGGGGCAGCAAAAGGTCGTTTAACCTTTCGGTTGATATGGTGAACAAGGGGCAGAAGCTTCTTGGCTTCAAAACCTTGAATCTGCTGAACAGCAATAGTGACCCTTCAATGATGAGCTCAGTGCTCTATGCCCATATTTCACAGCAGCTCTTCCCATCATTAAGGGCGAATTTCGTCAAAGTTGTCATCAATGGTGAAAGCTGGGGAATTTATGTGAACTTTGAACAGTTCAACAAAGATTTTGTCGAATCCAGTTTTAAGGTCGCTTCGACTAAAGAAAACGAAGGAGCGAGGTGGAAGGTAAGCGGCAGTCCCCAGGCCGATGGCGGTCTGCGCTATCTGGGTGATTCCGTTGCCCCTTACAGACAGAGATTTGAGATCAAGTCAAAAGACAAGCCAGAAGACTGGCTGAGCCTGATCAATCTCTGCCGCGTGCTGAATACGACACCGGCTGCAGAACTTGAACAGTCTCTGGCTCCGATACTGGATGTTGATGGGGTGCTTAAGTTCCTAGCATTGGATGTGACATCGCAGAACAGCGACGGCTACTGGACCCGCGCCAGTGACTACAACCTATATAAAGACCCCAAAGGCGTTTTTCATATCATTCCCCACGATACAAATGAAGCCTTTCGATCTGGCGGGGGTCCAGGCATGGGCGGCCCCGGTGGCCCTGGCGGCGGAAGGCCAGGCATGGGTGGACCCGGTGGCCCTGGCGGACCGGGGGGACAAGGTGGATTTGGAGGACCTCCACAAGGAGGACCAGGGGGTTTCGGCGGTCCTGGCATGCAGGGTGGTCCGGGAATGGATGGCAGAAACTCCAGCCCCTACGGCATCGATCCCCTTATTGGCCTGGATGATCTATCCAAGCCCCTGCGGTCTAGGCTGCTGGCTGTCCCTGCTCTTAAGGCCAGGTATTTGGGCTATGTCAATCAGATCGCTAAGGATCAGCTTGATTGGGCCAAGATCGGTCCATTCATCGAAAAGAATCGGGCTCTAATTGATGCAGAGGTGAAGGCGGACACGCGCAAAACCTCAACTTACGAGGCATTTACTGCTTCTTTCATCCTTCCCGCGACAAATCAGCAGAACCAGTCAGGAGTCCAGGGACAGCCTCCTATGGGCGGTCCGGGCATGGGCCGGCCAGGCATGGGCGGGCCTGGCATGGGTGGCGGAAGCCTTAGAGCCTTTCTTGCAGGAAGACGAACATATCTGCTCGGTTACCAAGAGGTTAAGGAACGAAAATGAACCTGCATATTTCTCCCTCATTACGCACCAGTGGCAAGTGGGCCAACGAGATCAAGTTCAGCGTAACACAGCATCAAGCCGAGGCGGTCCTTAACTGGGCCGCCGCCCGGATGGAACTGGATGTTAACAGTCAGAGCCAGGATGGCAGCTATCTGATCAGCACCCTGTACCTTGATACACCCAGCCAGGATGTTTACAACAAGACAAAGGGCTACAGAGTTTCTAAGTACCGTGTGCGCCGTTACGATTCTAGTGACATGATTTTTCTCGAACAGAAGCAGAAGAGAGGGTGTCAAGTTACTAAAAAGCGTGTGCAGGTTAATCAGGAACTTTTCAGCAGCATGATCTTGGGCGATACGGTTCAGTTCGAGCCAGCTAAATGGTTTTTTGATGCTGTGAAGGATCTGAATCTTGGCCCTGCTTCGCTGGTTTCATACACCAGAACAGCCTTTAACGTCCAAGCTGCGGGCGAAGGTCTGCGCCTGACGCTTGATAGAAACATTCTCGCCAAGCCCTGCGGTGAGTGGATGGCAGAACCAGTTATTCAAGGTCTTGATGTCAGCCCAGAAAGATGGGTGCTGGAAATCAAGTTTCCTGATCTGCTGCCTCCATTTTTTCAGGCTCTGCTGCTAGAACATAAACTTATCCAGTCTGGCTTTTCTAAATACAGGCTCTCGCGTGAAGCTCTTTGGAGCCATGACGTGGGAGGTGCAAAGTGCAGAGCTTCCTAAACAGCGTTTTTGCTTCTGATGCTGCCCTGGATTGGACCCATGTTTTGGCAAAGCAGGCCTGTGCTTTTGCTATGGGGGCTGTGATTGCTGGAATATATCGGTTCACCAAAAGGTCAAATTCAAAGGAAGCCCTTTCTATGATGGCGACTTTGGTTCTTTTGACTCTGCTGATTTCGATGATTTCATCGGTCATTGGCGACAATGTGGCAAGGGCATTTAGTTTGGTCGGCGCCCTTTCAATCGTCAGGTTTCGAACAGTGGTGGAAGACACGCGAGACACAGCATTTGTGATTCTTGCGGTTGGAGTCGGCATGGCATTGGGGGCAGGCTACTTAATGGTTCCCCTCATTCTCATTCCGATGTCTGGCTTGGCTGCCTTCATCTTTGGCCCGCGTCCGAAGAACGAAACAGACAGAGCGCCTTACAATGTAAGTCTCCGCACCGGCATAGGCTTTACTGAATCCAGTTTTCGTCCGCTTCTCGAAGAGTTCTCCGATTCGGTTCGACTCATCTCGGCATCGACCGTAAGGCAGGGCACAGGCAGTGACTTCACCTTTCGGTTGACTGGTCTTTCACCCTCAAGGATTGGGGACTTGGTCGAAGCTTCCCGCCGGTTTGAAGGCGTTGCAGGGATAGACATTCAGGAAGCCAAAAGCTGGTAGTCCAATAAGCCCTGGCCCAGAAGATGATAGTTCTGGGCCAGGGCTCGACTACTTGATTGTGATGCTGACCGACCAGGGCTCGGAAGTTTTGAGGGTCTCTAGGTTGAATCTTTGAATGTTGATGAAGATGATTCGGCTTTCGCCCGCTTTGTCTGCCCTAAAGGTATAGGTGCTGGCGCCACCAACCCCGACAGCTCCATTAGGGTTGGGATTGCTTTTGTAAGATTTTTTGACCAAAGAGTAGGGCTCAGAACCATCCAGAAGCATGTTAAGCCCGTAGCCTGTGGATGGGTTTGATCCCAAGGTTACCGTGAAGGTATCGCCTTTCTTGACCGTGTAGGATTTGCCTTTGCTGGCTGAGGTCAGCGCCAGCTTAGGCGCATTTGCAGGATCAGCATGTGCTTGGCCGGCCATCCAAAAGCCTGATGTGATCAGAAGGGCTCCACAAATGACGAAGCTGGTTGATTTCAACTGCATGATATGAACCTACCAGGATGAGGCGTCTGGGATGCATCAGCAGGGCAGGACTGCCTGTTGCTAGTCCTGCCCGACTGGGGCTTCAGCTTAAGCACGCTCCTGCCGCTTCTTCCTTCCTTTTCGCCAGGTAGTAAAGAACGGGAACAGCGAAGCGAGAGAGAAGAGTGGAAGCGATTTCACCTGCCATTAAGCTCACGGCCAAGCCTTGAAAGATCGGGTCGAAGAGGATGACAAAACTTCCGACAATGACCGCCGCCGCTGTCATATAGTTCGAGCCTCTTCGCGGCGTTTTGGATCATTTTGACTTGCTATATATAAATATGATATAAAAACTAATTTTTAAATAAATAACTCTGGAAGTATTGACTTCTGTAATATTAACTGATATAGTATGATCTTCAATTTATGAAGACTCAGTAATCATAAATTCACTCTGTATTACTAATAATATGTCTAATTTTTATAGTATCGATGCGGATAACTGTTCGCCCGATGGTCTGAGCCGAGATAATCTAGCTCACTGTCTGGACATAGATGAGCAAAATCTTGACAAGAAGATTAGCGAAATTCCAGAACTTGCGCTGAAAAATGTACAGCAAGAGCCGGTGGCTATCACCTCAGTCCTCCTAGATGTTCTTGCCAAGGTTAAAAAGGTTCGACTGGATGGCTGGCTTTTAAGGGACTTTCCTATAAGGCATTCTAGTCAACCAGACGAGGCACACTTTGTTAACTGTTTTTTCCAGGGCAGTGAAAATGGTGTCCCGTTGTCGTTAGAAGGCATACGTGTTGCCTCTAGGTTAATTTTTGAAGAATGCACATATGGTAGCACGCTAAATCTATCTGGTACAGAACTTAAAGCTGAGGTGACCTTTAAGAAATGCAGATTTGGCCAAGAGAGCACTAGCAATGATGGTCACATCTTTGTTGCCGCAGACCTAATTGCTAACCAGTCATTGATCTTTTTGGGGTGTACATTTAATGGGTCGATCTATGCTCCAAGGCTTCGCGCCAAGAATTCATTGCGATTTTTAAGGTGCTTGTCCGATGGGAATCATAGCAACAGCATAGTGACAGGGGATATCGACTTAAATGCTTCATCTATTGGCTCTAACCTCTCTTTTCGAGGTGTCGTGTGTGGTGGGCATGTAGATTTACATGGAGTTCAAGTTGCTGGTGCTCTTAACATAAAGCCTCATGGTAAAGACCTCGGCACCGAAACTCCATTTTCTACGATGAAATCTCTGGATGGGCGCCATCTATTTGTAAGAGATGCACTAGATATACGACATCTCGAGATTTTAGAGGATCTGAACCTCGATCATGCGAAAATTGGTGCGATTGTTGGTGGTGTCGATATAAAACCGGATCCTTCGACTATAATGGCTACCCATGAGCTGGTTGTTGAAGGCATTATTCGTTTAGCAAACGCACAGATAAATGGTGATGTTAACCTGACAGGATGCAAAATAGGTAAAGGCCTGTTGGCATCGCATTGCATTGTTAATGGCAACCTGAAACTACAATCACGATCGCTGCAAATTACTGATATTGGTCAGAATGCTGATGATGCTTTGACTGGAACAAAAAACTGGTCAGTTAGGCTGGAAGGTGCCATCATTAGAGGTTATTTAGGGCTGGCTGGAGCTAAGCTAAAGGGGATGCTCTTGGCAGATAATGTTCATGTTGATGGAGACGTATATATGGATTCAATAGAATTTGGCGCACCTACTGGTTTGTTATCATTTAGCGTGGAGAATCCTGGCAGTCATAGCCATGCAACGACTTTTCATCATCAAGTGAAAAAAGAAACGGATCAGCTGCCTTTGCCAACGCAACTGTTTGTCTGTCTTGCTGACGCGACAATTAATGGTTATTTGCATTTTCAGCCGAAACCACAAGAGGTATCTGGTTATTATGATTTTTCAGGACTAAAAGTTGCGGCTATAACATCAGGGCAGAAGAATAAATAATTCTAGTTTGTGAGCGGGAAAAACTGGGTGAGTATGCATATTAATATTTCTCTTGCCGGGGCGAAAATAGCCGGTACCGTCGATTTGTCTATGATTCCTCTCGGTAAATTGGAGGCGAGCCATTGTGAATGTGGCAACAATTTTATCGTATCACATCTAGATGAAACCGTAGAGGTTCTAGTCGCTCCGGGCGCTCAATCATCGTGTCGACAATATAATAAGTCTATTGAGTTTATCCACGCTCCTCACCTAATTGTTAAAGGTGATTTGTGCATAGCAGCAGTTGACATTAAACAGGCTGTATTTCTAGATCATTGTGAAATACATGGTGACTTAATTTTACATGGTTCCCATATTGGTTTTGTCCAGCATCGGCTGGCCTATTCTCTCTCGCTTAGCATTCCTCACGCAAAGGTACATGGAAACTTTTCAGGGAGAGGGCTTTGGCTTGAAAAAGGTCTTGATGGATCTTTTATCCAGATTGAAGGCGACTTTGATATGGCTTATAATCTGCTTCGCGGACTTAGGTCAAGAATTGGTCAATCTAGAAATGATCAAATTCAAGGGCCAAAAGAATTTTGTTTGTGGTTAAGAAGCAGCAAAATCGGTGGGCTTCTGAGACTAAATTCTATTTTACTTGAGGGGGGTATGTCGCTACGGGAGGCAAAAATCGGTGCTTCTGTATATTTGAACGGAACTGCTATTAACGCTGAAGATGCCGTATACCAAGAGGGCATCGGGCAAGGGGGTGAAAGTGGTGCGCATTCAGTTATTGCCGAGAAGCAGGAAAATGGATGTTATCTTGAAGGACGCCTGCAGTCAACCTACAAAGCTCTAGTCATCAAGGCCTTACCTTGTGGACGTGTTCCGAGGCTAGATAGTAAAGAAAAGCAGTTGGCTTCGAAAATTGGTGCTTCACTAAACTGGGTGAAGAGTAATTCGATCGACGCTCAAGGCGCAGTGATTGGTGGTGGATTTTGGTGGGAAGTTAATTCCGATTGGGAAATTTCTTACGCGAGTGGAACATTGGATTTTAGTAGGACAAAAATTGGATCAGTCAGGCTTAAAAACATAATTGTTGAAAATATCTCAGGGGGCGACTCTGTTATATTTAATGTATCAGCTATCGATCAAGATATTGAAATAATTAACAGCTCCTGTTGCCTGTCAATGAATGGTGTGAAGACAGGAGGTGGAGTATTAGTTTCTGGACTTGATGAAGCTAATGAAAGCCTTGCGCCTTCCTTTGTAGAAAGATTCCCATCTATATTTTCTATGAAGGGGGCCACAGTATCTGGCCCATTTAGTCTGGACATCCGCTGGCTGTATGCTTGGTTTAGGAGAGTTGATGGCAATGTCGAAAATTATGTCGAGACGATATACAGAAGTGATGTTGGCGATAAACTTTGTGCGAGGGGTGAAAGTGTTGAGGGACTAGTTCCCACTTTGATTGATCTTTCCGGCAGTAAAATTACTAGGTTTGAGATTTGCACGCCTTCACTTAAAGACGTCAGATATGAAAAATTAGTATCGAATATAAAAAGCGGGAATTGTAAAAAATCTGCCTTTAAAAGATTAAAACCTTTTGGTGGTTGGGACGAGAAGCTTGTCGAACTTGATTGTGGAAAAATTGCCCGCCCTCGCTTAATCACTTCATTGGTTACTATTGCTGAGATAGAGCTGGTTACCTCTCAGGCAACTTTTTGTGGAGACGCAGATGCCAGAGTGAATTACTATAAGCAGGAGTATGTGTATCCTCCTGTTAAGAAGGGTGAGCATCGTAACTACGATCCACGTTTTCAAATGGCATTTTCAGGAGCGCTCATTGGCTTTATCGCATTTTTGTGTTCGGTGCTGTTGTATTGTGTGTCAGGCTCTAAAAATATACCGTGGGAAGAAATGGTGCCGGGTGCAGTTATTTTTGGTATTTTGTTGATACTTGGGGCCTTTTTTTGGAGTTCTTGGCAGTTTATTACCAACAAGGCAACTAGCTCGAATGACGAAGTAGCACATTATTCATTGATACTCAAGAGAATTCTAGATGTCAGTGCATTTTCGGGCAGCTTTTTTCTTAGGTTGGCTGATTTTGCCGCCCGTGCTGGCATGAGATTAGTTGCTGATGAAATTTACTTTACAGCGAAACGCCGTGAAAGTAAGGAAAGTGGAGGTGTTATTGCATTCATGAACCTTTTTGCTCTTCACGTGTTTAAATTTGGTGTGAGGGGCCGGATTTGGTCGTTGGGTTTTTTACTGGCATTTGTGTTAAGCTGGCAGCTAGTCCTTTCTGAAGGGGAAAAAATCCAGCCTTTCCTTCAACCTGGATGCACTATCAATAAAAATGGTGCGGTGCAGAGCAGTACTCCGCCTGCCGGGGATGTCAAAAAGGAAGGTGGTTCTGAGTTTCAAAGTCAGCCTTCTAACATAGACAGAGAGAGATATTGGTTGGTAGATAGTTGGGTTTTGTTAGGAAGGGAAGTGTTTGGAGCAGGATTTGGCCCTTCGGAGCTGTGGGCATCAAGAGAATGTCAGTTGGCGACTCTTGATCAAAAGGTATTTCAGTTATCGTGGGTTGAGTTAAGACTTGCGGATTTGGTGACAATGTGTAGGATGCTATGGTTTATTTTTCTCGCATTTTCATTAGGTCGAGTATTTGGTTTGGTTAGAAAGCATAGCCTAGATGGACTGTCTAGGACATAGTTGTTGATGGTGTTAAGTCAATATCGCTTTGGGAAATTGTAAGAGTTGGGTCTGGTTAGCCGCAGGTGAGTTAGCTAAATGCTGCTGACTCTGCGGCCGATTCGTCTGCTTTCCAGATTCTGCACAAGGAAGCCAGCGATTCGGCGATGGCCTTCGAGACTAGAGTGCCAGTCTGCGCCATAGCCCCAGCCCTCTTGGTAGGGAGGCAGGTTGAGGCGTGAAACCTTTGGGTCGTTCAAGGCTGCCACAACACCGTCAATAGCCTTGCCCACCCGCGAACTGGGGCTGCTGCCCTGCATAAAGCTGCTGGTGCACAGAATGATGGGACTCAAAGGATGCTTTGCTCTCAGCTTTTTGACAAAAGCGAGGTAGGCATCATCAAAGGCGGAACCAGGATCGCCTTGAGCGAAATCGTTGTCTCCAAGAATGACTAGAATTCCAGCGGGTTGTGGTCCGCTAGAGAGTGGCGCTTCTTGGTCAATCAGCACTCGCTGCCAAACTCGCGGAATCGCGCTTGTGGCATCGCCGCCGTACCCTCTCATTATCCCCCAGCCAGAAGCGGCAATCAGGTTCAGTTCCAATCCTAGAGCTTTAGCGGCAAGGGCAGGAAAAGCCGCCTCAGAGTTCTGGGTTGCGGGGGAGTACTTAATGTTCCGGCTTGGAGCTTCGGCTCCATAACCGCAGGAGTTGGAATCGCCATAAACTGTCAGCCTCCGGCTGGCAGGGGCAGGCTTCTCAATCGTTCCGCCGATAGATTCCAGCCCATGGAGAGTCACGATTCCAACATGGCTTTCGGTGCGTTTACGAATGAATGCCATGTGGTGTCCATCGGAAAGGTTTTCTGCGAGAGTTATCCGGCTGCGTCCTGGCTTTAGTGTCACCTTTCTGCTGGGGCCCATGTCGATCCGCACTTCTAAAGTATTGGATTGAGGCCCCCCGGCAGGATGCTCTTCCCCAGAAGCAGAATCTTCGATATCCAAAATCAGGGAGGTGCCTTTGAACCTTGTATCAAACCCGCTGGATGGCCACTGAAATGTCAGCCTGCTTTCGGCGAGCAAGGCAGTCCCAACAGGCAGGAGGCTGTCTTTTGAAGGAAGAACTGGGGCAGACATAACCAAGGCGGCAGCGAGAGTAAACAAGCGGGTCTCCTCGCTTGATTCTGACCTCAGTTTGGCTGCTGTCTTAGGATGGGGCCTTAGTTCTTGTCGGCTTCCAAAATCCGTTTTGCCTGTTCTTCCTGAACCAGGGCATCCAGCATCTTCTGAATGTCGCCATCCATGAAAATCGGAACGTTGTGGCAGTCCATGCCAATTCGGTGATCAGTAATCCTATCCTGAGGGAAGTTGTAAGTGCGAATTTTTTCGCTTCTATCGCCAGAACCAACCTGCCCTTTTCTAAGCTCGCCCCTTTCCTTGGCTAGTCTGTCCTGTTCCATTTCAAAAAGCTTGGCTTTCAAAACGTTCATCGCTTTTTCTTTGTTCTGCGCCTGGCTTCTTTCGTCTTGGCAGGTGCTGACAATGCCTGAGGGCTTATGAATAATGCGAATGGCGGTTTCGTTTTTCTGCATGTGCTGACCGCCAGCACTCGATGAGCAGAAGGTGGAAATTTCGAGGTCGTCGCTTCTGATTGCGACTTCTACATCCTCTGCTTCTGGCAGAACAGCCACAGTGACGGTCGAGGTGTGAATCCTGCCGCCCGACTCGGTTTTCGGCACTCTCTGCACCCTGTGAACGCCGCTTTCATGCTTCAGCTGACTGTAGGCGCCTTCGGCATCAATTTCAAAGGTGACCCCGGTAACGCCGCCGATCCCTGTTTCTTCTATATCCATCACGCTCACCTTCCAGCGGCGGCGCTCGGCATAGCGGGAATACATTCTAAAGAGTTCAGCAGCAAAGAGACCCGCTTCATCGCCGCCGGCAGCAGGACGAATTTCGATGATGACGCTTTTGTCATCGTTGGGGTCTTTGGGAATCAGCATGAGCCGAATCTCTTCCTCAAGAACAGACTTGACTGCTTTAAGTTCATCGGCCTCGGCATAGGCCATTTCTTTCATTTCTGGATCGTTGTAAAGGGCTTCTGCCTGTTCCAGATCGTCGTAAATTTTTTTAAGTCGGCGCACGGCGTCGACAATCGGCTCCAGCTCACGCCGAGCCTTCCCAAGGGTTTTTAACTCTTTGGGGTTGCTGGCTACGGCAGGATCTTGAAGCTGAGTTTCGATGCCATCGAACCGCCTCTCCATCTCTAGGAGCTTAGGGAGCATGAATTGTCTAGTTTACCAACCGAAGGTTTAGCCTCCAGGGATTACCACGTCGTCCAGGGCGCGGTAAATCTCAACAAGCCCAGCATGCTGAAGCATAAGTCCTTCTATCGCCTGCAGAGTAGGAGCATTGGCGGCTCCTCCAACACGCCCGCAGGCCAGGGCTCCTGTAGCCGAAGCAAAAGCCAGGCAGAGCCCCAATGGCCAATTTCGGCTTAGGCTGTGCAGCATTCCTGCCCTAAAAGCATCTCCGGCGCCAGTGGCATCAACCAGCTGGGGAGCGGGGAAGCTTGGCAGGTGGCTGAGTTCTCCATCTTGAGTCAGCACCCAAACGCCGTGTTCGCCTTCTGTGACAATCATTAGGCATCCATGCTGGTCCTGCCAGTCCTTCATCCAGGCCGCTGTAGATTGGGGACTGCCGCCTGTGCCTGTCCAAACAGTGCTGCCCTGCCAGATAACGTCTGGCCCCAAGGGCTCATCATCACGCAGAAAGTCTAGAGAGTAGAGCCTCATTCCTGCATGGCGGCCCATTCTCATGGCTTCGCGGGCTGCCTCGCCGTGGTTGTCGTCCATGGTCAGCCAGGCTCCAGGGATGGCAGAAAGCTGGTCGAGGCCATGATGATCTGCCATGGGGGCAAAACCCCATCCCATCATCGTGCGTTCTCCATCTGGCGTGATAAAGATGTCGCAGTAGGGGCCGTCATGGTCTCGGTCTGGAATCAGGGCATCTTCAAGCTGGCAGTCCCTCAACAGCTCTCGAATCTGATCCGAAATGTGGCCCTTTCCAACCGAGTTGCCCACAAGAAGAGTCTCGTCGCCCCAAGAACGCAGGGCTGCGGCCGTGTTGGCAGCTTCGCCCCCAAGGGCCGAGCGGTCGCTGGTGATTTCGACATAGGCGCCAGGGGCAGGCAGATGGGGAACCTGCCTTAAACGGTCTAGACAGACTGTGCCGTAGACAACGACCATGGTCATGGATTGTGGAGGCAGTATGCTTAAGTTAATGAGTCCTCCCCTTAACCTATTGGGGATTTCCCTCTCTGCTGCACTTAAGGTGGAGCCGAGCGGAGCAAGCCCAACAACCTGGATCGGAGGAGCCCTCTGCCTGATTCTCTGGATCGGCTATGGCTGGACCTTGAGGAAGTCTGGCGAAAAAATGAGGATCAAGCTGATGAGAATGTCTCGAAAGAGCAAGGTCTTTTTCGGTTCGGGAGGCATGATTCTTGGCCTTGCGTTTCTTGTTGGAGGCATGGCGCTTTTAGCAGCCTTAGGGGGGGCAGATGCCGCCGGAATCAAGTGGTGGGCTTGGCCTATAATTCTTGTTATTGGCGGAGCCTTTATCCATGCTCAGGTTCTCGGCGCGGCGGCACTGACGACTCTGATGCTTGACCAGAGGGAACCTAAACAGATCAAATCTGCTTCCGGCCAAAAGGAAGCCCCTTCGAGTGCATTAGAAACTGCCCGAGAGACTTCTGCGTCTGAACCCACAGAGTCTGAACCCACAGAACCCACGCCATGAAAATTTTTACCACTCTTCTTTTAGGAGCATCCCTTGCTGTCGGGTTGACCCTTCCTGCTCTCGCTCAGACTCCGGCAGATGTCGCCGCTTCAACCAGGGTTCAGGAAAAGTTCCGCAGGCTGGAACTGCTTAACCTGACTCTTCCTGTTCTGCTGACTCAAAAGCAGATTGGAGGAGTTCTGCCTCTGCTTGAAAAGGCTCGAAAAGCCGACTCGGATCTCAAGGCGAAAGAAGCCGCTATTCTTCGTGGTTTGGAAAGAGAGTGTGATGCTGCCATAGCCGCCGGAACAACAAAGCGATTGGTGATTTCATCAGCGTTGATGACTAAAATCAATACCAGCACAGCAGGCATGACTCTGGCCAGGCAGATTTTGGTTTCAGAGCATTTGACCGCCGTGTTCAACTATATAAACACCGCCTTGGAACCAAGCCAGAAAAAGGTCGCCGCGAACCTTATTCCTGCCAGCTGGGTAAACCCAAAAGAGCCTGAAAAGGCAACCGAAGAAGAAAGGCTGAACCGGTGGGTTGGCCTAGTCATTATGGACCCCCATTGCTACTCTCTTCTTGTAGAAATCGCAAAAGTCACACCACCCGATCCTGATGAGTCTGCCCCAAAATCATGAAACGAAAACTCTTTTTCCTGCTGCCCAGTCTCGCTGTCCTCGCTTTGGCTATAGCTGGCTGTGTGCCAGGCAAAGAAACCGCTCTGAAGCCAAGCCCTTCTGCCGAGACGCCTAAAGCTGAAGCGAAGCTGACCAGCTACGATGACGCCAGAGCTGAAGCCAAAAAGGAAGGGAAGCTGCTGATGCTAAAGTTCGAAGCTGATTGGTGCGGTCCCTGCAGGGATATGACCAAGGCGATGGAAAGCGACATTGTTCTTGTTGAAGAAATGAAGAACTACAAGGTCGTCCATGTCGATATCGATGACGCAAAAAACAAGGATATCGTGGCAAAGTTCTATCCGGATTCAGGGATTCCTTTTGTGATTATCCTGCGGCCCGAAGATGAATCTCGTGTGACCGATTTACTTGGCTTCGATTCAGGTTCTGTTCTGGCTCGTGAACTGAAGGCGGCAAGAGACAAAGCGTAATGTATTGCGGGTGTTAGTTTTCTGGCTGGCTAGCTCGGATTGAAAGGTAAAATTTAGCCGGCAGGATCTGGCATGGATGGCGCAGTCAGTTTGGGGAAGCTGGTCTTATTTGCTGGCTTGGGCCTCGGCATTACTATCCTATCATGGTGGGGAGAAAAAGTACGTGACTTCATGCTGCGCTTAATCCCGCAACTGCAGAGAAAACATGGATTAGAAGCACAGTTTATGATCGAACAGCTGGCTGAAAGGCTAAGCCGACCGGATGTGCTGGAGCCTATGCCTCTTAAGGAAGATAGGCTTTAGCCCGAGACCAATACTCTTCTCTGCCCTGCTTCATTTTCTCGGAAAGTCGGTAGATCATTATCGAGTTGAGGTAATGATCTAGGCGGCTGCGTGTCCACCCAGATTCCGCTTCGGCCCAGTTGAGGGCGAGCTCCCTTTTTTTCATATCTGGAGCAGCAGGGGCCATGTCTGAAGGGAAAATGCCGCAGGCAGAAAGCTCGTAGGCTGCCTGAAGCTGCAAGGGCAGGGATGAATCGTATCCAGGTGTGCCTATCCAGCCCGCCCAGACAAAGGGGAGGCCTGTCAGCTGCTTCCAACCCTGGCCTAAATCAAGAACCTCCAGCCCGTCGGAGGGAGCCATCATGCCAATGTCTCCTATAAGAAGGCAGGCATCTGCTTTAGCCAGCATTTCTGACTGCAGAGGAGGGTGGGTGAAAGTCTGTGGTTTTACACCGAACAATCCTTCGAGGAGGATCAAGGCAAGGATGTTAGAGGTCATGGAAGACTGATCTAGGGCCACTCGCTTTATCTGGTGAAAAGGGACTTTGCTGAAAAGACGAACACTTTCTACCGGGCCATCGCTGCCTATGCAGAGCTCTCCGATCCATGCCCGATCGGGTCGCTGAACGGCTTCGATGCTTGAAACCAAAACAGCTTGGGCTCTGCCGGAATCCAGAAGAGCGGGCAGGGCTGAAGGCGGGGCCGAAAGCAGATCAATTTCCCCACCAGCCGCTTCTTTAAGCCCAAAAACCAAGGGGTAAGCGTTGACGTAAGGGACAGTTGCCAGGGTTAGTTTCGCCATTCTGCTTAACCTTTACTTACGCTCTGCCTCGCCGGGGTGAAGAGAAAGAGGAGCCTTGCCTGGGTCGCGCATGGCTACGGCGCAGACGCTTGACCCCCAAGGCAGAGAGATTTTGGTCATGAGCTTGGCTTCGAAAGTCATGACCTTGAGCAGCAGCTTGTTGAGCCCCGGCGATACCTTGGGCAGCTTGACCTCTGGGGCTCGCCTTTTAAGTTTTTCTGTCAGGCGGATCGCCACAACAAGAGGAAAGAAAAAGAAGACTCCACAGCTCAGCCTTGCCACCTTAAAACCAGCTGCTTCGAGGCGGGTTTTTAACATTCCTGGCGTGTAGCGCCTAAAGTGGTGCAGCGCGACATCGTGCGGACCCCAAAGCCACTGAAAGGCGGGAACGTTGATGATGACTATGCCGCCCGGCTCGAGCACACGGCAGATTTCCGCCAAGGCTTTGGTGTCATCGGGGACATGCTCCAGGGTATCCAGAGTGATGACGGCCTTGAATGAAGCATCGGGGAGAGGCAGGGCCTGAGCGTCGGCCTCGTGGAGATTTTTAAGGCCGCGTGATTCACAGAACTCAAGGGCAAGAGGGCTGAAATCCACCCCTTCTGCCTCGCGAGTCTGCTGCAGGGCTTGAAGCAGAGCTCCTGTGCCGCACCCGAGGTCAAGAACTTTGCCTTCTGGGCAGAACTCTTCCAGCCATTCCTGCGCCATCATTCGGCGGGAAACAAACCACCAGTAGTGGTCTTCCAGCTCCCTCATACGGGGGTATTCGTCTGCGTTGATGCTGGGCTCCTTGGGGTTCTATCCCTTGTGTATAAGCTGGTCGGCTTTGGGGTTGGGGCTGATCCTTTTTTTCTTTCCAGCGATTCGCAGGGCAAAAAGCTGCTTCAGCATTTTGGGCGCTTCTTTCATGGGCTCAAACTTGCTGCCTTCCATGTGCCGCCATCTGACCCCCACTTCAATGATCTCGTAGCCAAGATCCCGGGCGATCATCATGGTTTCAAAGTCAAAACCCCAGCCATCCAGCTTGGCTCTGCTGAAAATATCCTTTGCCGCTTTCTGGCTGAACAGTTTGAACCCGCATTGAGTGTCTTTGATTCCCCAGACTCCAACAGCCTGAATGAACTTGTTGAAGATTCTGCCTCCCCATTCGCGCCATAGGGGCTGCCGAACCTCTAACTGGCTTTCTCTTAAGGGACGGCTGCCAATAATGACTTCTCCCTCAGAGGTTTTGGCCAGCAGCTTGTCTAGTTCCTCTATCGGGGTGGCGAGGTCGGCATCGCTGAACAGGATCCACTCAGCATCAGCCTGAAGGATTCCTCGTCGGACGACGTAGCCTTTGCCTCGATTCGGCTGGGAATCGTCGAGAGTGACTCTTGGTTCAGATTCTGATTTGGCTTTGACTATGGCCTGGGTGGCATCTTTGCTGCCGTCGCTGACCACAACAATCTGCCAGGTATAGCTCTGCTTCGCCAGATGATCACAAATGGCGTCCAGAGTCGGGCTGAGTCGTTCTTCCTCGTTGTAGGCAGGAATCACGAGGGCAAGAAAGGTCCTGGCCAAGGCGAAAGGAGTCTACCAGAGGCCCTGAATTCGGGCCAGAGACGGTGGCCTGTATGCCACCGGTCCACCGGCTTTTACGACGAGGAGATTGGAGAGGGGGCGGCGGGTTGAAATAACCATTTCGCCTCGGTAGTAAAGCATCGTCGATCCTCCTCCATCGAGGCTGACAGCATTGACTGCTCCCATTTCGACCATGGCGCGGCCAAATCTGCTCAGAGTCATAGGCTTCGCTGTCGCCATGAGCACGAGCTTGCCGTGTCTGGTTATGCCTGCCCCTGTTCGGGGTGCGCTTCCCCATATTCGCGGGTCCTTAAATCCTTGAGATTTTGGGTCTGGACTGACAACACCATCCTTCACCAGTCGAACAGCGCCCCTGAGACCAAATCTAAAGGGCAGCCAGTCGATTTCTCGCCCAAATGGCGCGTCAAAAATCGATGCTGCTCCGTTCCAGTCAATCCCCAGGGCTGTGCCTCGGCGTCCTTTGCTTACCAAAGTGCCGTCAACCAAAACTTCTGCAATAGGGCGCCCGGTTTCCCAGGCAAAAAAAGTGCCTGTCACAGCCGCAATGGGCTGCTGCATTCCAATCAGCTTCCAGGGCGAAACAAGCTGTTCGGTATGAACCACCTGGGCAGAAACTAATCCGCTGTTAAGGTCAGCGATGATGGCGTGATGCCATGACCCTTCAATTTTTCTGCTGATTTTTGCGACAGGCTCAGACCATGCTGTCTGGGCTGCTGCTGTCCCCAAAAGGGTCAGGATAAGGGCCACTCTCTTCCCAGGGTTCAGCATTGCCTCAAGAATGTACTCAATTCCTTTATTAACTTGAGGTTAGTTTGAAGGTTTTTGGCCGAGGAAAGGACATCTGCTGCCCAGTGCAGAGAAAAGAATCCTCTGGTTTCTGCCTAAAGAGCGGTTCATATTGGCTCAGCTCTGGTCTTTAGGGCCTAATCAGCCTTAAAACCCCTTGGCCTTGCCAGGGTTATTGCCCGCCCAATCGTGGCACAACCTCACTGGCTTCAGGTTCTAGGCCCGAAACCCTTAATAGACCCTTGAGGTTTTACGGGTTTTAGCCGATAGACATGCTGAGGTCAAGCAACAGGAAGAGCAATGTACGAGAAGTATTGGGGACTGCAGGAAGCGCCATTTACCTTGACACCAGATCCGCGCTTTCTTTATATGAGCCGCTCACATGAGGACGCGCTCATGATGCTCCATTACGCGATCACTCGAAACAAAGGGGCGGCGATGCTGACTGGCGATATTGGTTTGGGCAAAACCACTGTCAGCCGCAAGCTGCTTGAGACTCTGGATCCTGTTCAGCACAAGATTGTTCTGATCGTCAACCCCATTTTGACCCCGACCCAAATCTATCAGGAAATACTTGACCAGCTAGGCGTTGGAATTCAATCACGCAATCGTCAGGTTTTGGTTCAGCGCCTTCATGTTGAGCTGATGGAGCTTTACGATAGAGGTCAGAAGGCGGTTTTGATGGTGGATGAAGCTCACCTTATCAGGTCTCTAGGCACTTTTGAAGAGCTTCGCCTCCTGCTTAACTGCCAGATGAACGATCAGTTTCTGCTGAGTCTTGTTCTGCTGGGTCAAAACGAACTCATGCCCAAGCTTAAAAAGGTTCCTGCCCTTGAGCAGAGGCTGGCGGTGAGATTCAACCTGCAGCCGATGGATGTTTCTGAAACAGCGCAGCTGATCTACCACCGCATGAAGGTCGCTGGATTCGTCGGAGATCGAAGCCCATTTACACCCGAGGCGATTCACCTTATTCACAAGAACAGCAGTGGGGCTCCCAGGCTGATTCTACAGTTCGCAGATAATGCCCTGCTGCAGGGAATGGCGAGGAACGAAAAGATGATTGACGGCTATCTAGCCCACGAACTGGCTCAGGATTACCTAGGGGTGGCCGCTTGAACCTTGCCGACGCCATTAGAAAGGCCGCTGAAAAGGGAGTTCCGGAAGACTCAGCGGTGCGCCCTTGGCAGCCAGGAGTCAAGCCGATAGAAAAGCCGCTTCAGGCTGAATCCCCAATCTCTCACGTAAAGCTTGAACTTTCTGAACCTGAGAATGTGGAGATTACGGGGGAATCAGCCGATGAAGAGACTAAGGCTCAATCGCATGAGCCTTCTCAGGAAGAAAGGCCGACACAGTATTTTCCAGAACCCCCTACGGTGACCACGGGAAATGTAGTGAGGCTTGAGCTCTTTTTGAACTCAGAACAGATGACTGGACTGCTTAAAGCTATCTTGGCCGGACAGCACTCTGTTTTGACTCTTAAGGAAGCCTCCGCTTATCTGAGAATCTCGCCCAACTCATTGCAGGAGCTGGCCGAGATGGGAGAAGTGCCGGGCGTTCAGATGAACGGCGCATGGCGGTTTCCCAAATCTAGTTTGGATGAATGGATGACGCTGAGCGCGGTGAAGCGGCTTGGCAGCCAGTTGGAGGATGCAGAGAATGTCGCTTAGTTTGTTTAAGAAAAAGTCTTACGTTGGACTCGATCTTGGCACCCATGCAATTAAGGCCGTACAGGTTGAAAGGGCAGGGGATGCTTGGAAAGTGACGCGAAGCGTCACCGTGCCTACACCGCCAGGAGCCATTAGAGATGGTGTTGTAGCTGAGCAGGATGCCGTAGCATCGGCTATTCGTCAGGCCATGAAGCAGGGCCGAATCAGTGCGACCTCGGCTGTCATTGCTGTTGCTGGAGGTTCGGTGATTGTCCGATCTGTCCGCATCCCAAAAATGCCGGAAGCGACTCTTCGCAAGTCAATCAAGTTTGAAGCAGGGCGCTACGTGCCTTCTTCTATTGAAGACAGCTTTATTGAGTTTGAAATTTTGGGTGAGGCCGAAAATGGTCAGATGGATGTCTTGATCGTGGCCAGCCCTAGAGAGATTGTTGAGACTCGCATTGCAGCCTGTGAAAAAGCTGGCCTGGAGGTTGAAACGGTTGACCTGGAACCCTTTGCCATGTATCGGGTTTTAGTCGAGGCGAACTTTGATAAATCGGCAGCAGATGAAACTGTTGCTTTGGTTGATATTGGGGCGGGCACAACCAATGTCAGCGTGGTAAGCGGCGGGATTTTTGCCATGACCCGCACAATTCCCAATGCGGGAAAGAGCTTTACCGAAGCGCTTAAGAATTATTTCAAACTTTCAGATGGCGATGCTGAATCGGGCAAATCTCAGCTTGACCTGCGGCCGCTTTTAGAAGAAGGACAGGTTTTGGAGAATCCTCCCCTGCGAATTGTTCAGCCTCTCGTTGACGAGATGATCCGCGAAATTCGCCGCTCGCTTAACTATTACCAGTCTCAGCAGACAGAAAATGGCTCGCCTAAGCCAGTCACCAGAATCATCCTCAGTGGTGGTGCCGCAAAGATGACAGGTCTGGCCAGCTACTTTGAGCACAAGCTCGGGCTCCCTGTCACCTGTTCTGGCGTTTTTGATAATCCCCGCTTCCTGCAGGCTTCAGGAGATGCCAGCCAGGGCCTCGATCTTTCCGTCGCTTCGGGATTGGCTCTTAGAGCCTATGCCAAAAGCGCTTAACCCCAAGGATAACACCCATGCCTCTTGTTAATCTTATTCAAGAACAGAGAAACGCGATCCGTCAAAGGGAGCGGCAGACTCGCATGGTCCTTATGGCCATTGTGGGAATCGGCGCTGTCTCGTTTTTGACGGCTGGCTACTTCACTTTTGAAACTGTCAAATACAACCTGAAGAGCGGAGAACTGAGGGCTCAAAAAGAAAGGCTCGCTCCCATGATGACCGACCTGGACAACAAGAACCTTGAAATCGGAAGCCTGCAGTTAAGGAGAGACACCTTGACTGGAGCCGAAAAGGATACTGCCCGCTGGTCGAGCCTGCTTACCTACCTGGGCAGCAATACGCCTGATGGTGTTGTTCTTTCTGACTTCCGGTCTGACATGTCCCCAGACCCAGGCACACCAACTGGCCTGACAATGATCGGTCTTTCAATTGATCAGCAGCAGGTAGGTGATTTTATCCTTCGCCTAGAGTCCTCCCCTGAAATGACTGGCGTGACGCTTAAGTACACCCAGGAGAGGGTTGGTCCCAGTAATAAAAGCACACAGTTTGAGCTGAGCGCTGGCATGGAAGGCAGCGCCACTAAAGATCCTAATGCCGTTGATGCAACGGAGGCCGGATAATGAAAGCCCACGGAATTGATCAGAAGACCCTAGTTCTGCTTGCCATCATGGCTCTTGCCATTGGAGGGGGAGCTGTTTACTGGCAGTACAACTCTATGGTTGAAGCCGAAGTGAGGATGAAGGCCCTTGATGAAGAGGTGCCGGAAGAATCTGAACTTATGGCCAGCCTGGATGAAGCTGGCAAGAAGATGGCTGTTCTGCAGAGAGAACTGACCCACCTGGAACAGGGGGTGCCACAGCCTGCCTATATTCCAACCCTGCTTAAAGAAATTGAAGCAACCGGGCGTCAGGCCAATCTCACGGTCACAGGCGTGCGGCCCCTGCTGCCTCCCCCCCTTCCGCCAGGAATGGAGGTGGAGAAAAAAGCTTATCAGGAGCTGGATATTGATATCACAGGCAAGGGCGATTACCAGTCAATCATCAACCTGGTCAATGCGCTTCGCAAGTTTCCAAAGATCGTTGCGGTTAAGACTGTCAATCTGACACCTCGCACCGATCCAGTCAAGCCTACCTACACCCATATCGATACCACGCTTAAGCTGCGTGCTTTTGTCTTCCCCACCAATAAGGAGGGCGGCAATGCCAATGTCGAAATGGCTGGCAGCCCAGGAGGTTCATCTTAATGAAAACCAGCAGCAGCAACAGTTCAAAGCAGCTTGCCATTGTCGGAGTGCTTGCCGCGGTTCTGCTTGCCGTAGGGGCATTTCAGTTCATGGGGCCTAGCCCCACACCTGTGCCGCCAGCAGAAACAACAGTGGCTGGTGGAGAGCCAACCGAGGCTCCGCTTGAGGGCGAAGGTCTTGTTGAAGGAAAGGTCCCCTCGGACCCTGTTCGAGAAGCCCTTCTATCTTACGCAACGTCCAGTGCGACTCCCCGCGATCCCTTTAAGCCAGCAGGATCATTGGCGCAGGAATATGCCATGCCGCCAGGCAAGGTGGCTCCGCCTGTGCCTGCACCTGTTGTCGGCAATCCAAATGAAGGACGAAGCGGGCGTTCGGGCAGAAATTCAAATCTAGAGATCGGCGCAATGAACCCGATGGGGGGAAGCTTCCCAGATGGTGGGTCGATCGGCCTGGCACCGACTGGTCCGGTCGCTTCGGGAGCAGATCCCGGGGGACCTAGCACAATTACTGGAGGTTCCAGCTACAAAGTGAAGGGGATCATCGTCGGTACTACAAGGATGGTTGTGCTAGAGGATGCCGATGGCAATCAGAAACTGGTGCCAGAAGGCGGCTCTGTGGATGGAGACACGACAGTGGTCAAGGTCCAAGGCAATACCGTCAAAATCAGCAGCAAAGGGCGAAGAAAGGATGTCGCCCTAGAGGAGGAACGCCGTTGAAGAGTGTTTACAGGACCGTATCAGCAGCTCTGATTACCGCCATGGCCTTTGGGGCTATGGCGCAGGGCGTCATTAAGTCGGTCGAGATTAAGCCCCTTACCCAAGGGATGGAAGTCATCGTCCTGGGCGAGAAGCTTGAGAAGCCGCGCGATTTGAGACTGCTAAATGGCCAGTCTTTTATCGCCGAATTCGATGCTAGTCTCGATGTTCGTGGGTTTCGGCGCAGAGTCGATCGCGGCGGGGTATCCAGCGTAGAAGTAGGCTGGTTTAGCGCAAAACCGCCAAAGTCTAGAATTCATTTTAAACTGCAGCCCAGCCTTACACCAGTCATTTCAGAGATTGAAGGTGGCTGGACGATTAAGGTCGGGCCAGGAGTCACAGCGCAGCCTGGCACGGTTGTTCCTCCCACCAAGCCAACAGGCAAGAAGGATGATTTTCCTGCATCGACTCCGCCACTAACTGAAGCAGTGCTTCCCCCGGTGAAGGCAGCCCCTCAGGAAGCCAAAACGGGCGGCGTTGTTCAGGCAAAGACCGAGCCCAAATCTGAGAACAAGACAGGCAGCACGCTTAAGCCAGACGAATCTGCAGCCAAGCCTTTGCCGCCCCTGTCAAACATTCCTCAGCCTAAGCCCGCTGCCGGAGCGGCTGCATCATCAGCTGCGGCTGTGGCACAGCCCACTCCCGAGAAAAAGGTCAATCTTGAGTTCGTCGGAGCCGACGTGATCATGATTCTTCGCGCTCTGAGTCAGGAAGCGGGTGTCAACATCGTTACCGCTCCGGATATCAGCCCATCAGACAGGCCAAGCCGACTGACCGTTTCTCTTAGGGGTGAAACAGTCACCAACGCGCTTAACTATGTGACGGTCATGGCCGGCCTTAGATATGCGAAGCTGGGCAACACCTTTTTTGTGACGAAGGCCGAAAACTTCGCCACGACAATGCGCTCTTTCTTTAGAGGAGATGCCGCAAAGTTTGACACCAGAGTTGTCAACTTGATTTCAGGTGAAGCTGGCCAGATTCGTCAGGCTGTTTTTGCAGCTCATTCTCAGGAAGGAAGCAGGGGTTTTTACGATATTCTCGATCCTGCGGGAGCTGGCCCTGTGGCCACCAATGCAGAGGAAAAACAGGCTCTTGGCCAGAACTCAGGCCAGGCTTCTGCTGGCGGACAGGTTCAGCCAGTCGATCTCTTTCAGCCAAAGCCAGCTGCTGGTCCGGCCAAAGCCACTTATCTCATGGTGGTAGGGGAATCGCGTCGGCTTGATGAAATTGTCCGTGCCATTCAGGATATTGACACAAGAATTTCTAAGAGCTTTAGTGTTGGTCGTAACGACGATACAGCAGCAGCCGCCATTCCGATTCTCAGCGGCCAGACCAAGCAGATCAAAGAGATGCTTGAAAAGCTGCTGGCTCCCAACCCCCGCCGGGCAGATTTCACCTTCAGCGAATCAACTCTTCGTGAACTGAGCGAGGGCGACCTCAACACCAACGTCCTTCTCATGATCGGTCCCAAGGCTGAGATTGAAGTGATGAAGATGTACGCTCAGTCGCTCGATGAAAATCTTTGTCGAACCGCTGGCATTGCCTACACAAACGATGTCAATGGACTTGAGAGGATTTACGAAGTTGTTGACCTTCAGTACATTGAGCCTGCTATGGCGGCTTTTGACCTGAAGAACAGAATTCGTGGACTTTATGTCACCACTCTCCCTGACCCCGTGACCCCTGCCGCTGGTGGAATTGGCACACGAAGGGACGAAAAGCAGGAAGCGACACGAGCGCCAGACCAGCAGGGCGGCGGTCAGCAGGCTGAAGCCGCCAAGAAGGAAGAGCTGGAAAAGGTGATTGGTCGAGAGCCCATGAAGCTTGTTCTGCGAGGCACGCGGCAGCAGATCGAAGAAGCCAAGGCTTACCTTGCTGCTGTTGATATCGCTCCCAAACAGGTTGCCTTCGAGATGAGAATTCTCGATCTTAGCAAAGAAGATGCTCTGCGTCTTGGTTTTGACTGGAGTCTGATCACAGGCGGCAGGGTTCAGAGGCTGAACAACTTCATCAGCACGACGGATGGTGGAAACAATCAAGTTCAGGGATCCAGTGGAGCACTTGGCTTCCTGGCAACTTTAGACAAGGCCGATGGAGGCAGAAACCTTCTGGCTCGTCCCAATGCGCTCCTCTCCGATGGCCGTGGACATAATCTCTTTGTTGGGGACACGATTCGATACGTTGAGTCAATCCAGTCAACCCAGCAGGGAATTACGGTGACAACTGCCAGCATCGATGTTGGAGTGACAGTGAACATGGTGGCAAGGCTCGGTGCTAATGGCAGCATTGCTCTGGACCTTGAAACACTCTTCTCGCTTCTGAACGGCTTTACACCCGTTCCTGGCGGTGGACAGCTGCCTCAGACCAGTGAGAGAAGGGCTAACACCTTTGTAAACATGAAGGCGGGCGAAGTGATTGTCTTGGGCGGATTGATTCAGGATATTGAGAGAAAGCGAATTGCTGGAATCCCGATTCTGAAGGATCTCCCTATCATTGGGTCACTCTTTGCCAGGACTGAAAAATCTAAGGAACGAACAGAGGTTGTCTTTGTTCTCGCTGCCGTTGAAGTGAATCAGGGCAACCGAAAGGATGCCGCCTCTCCTCGGCTTCACGAAGAAAGGACTCCTAATCCACGGGACGAATACAAGAAAACTGGCGGAAACGCCACCCCATAAAGCGCATTAAGCGCAAAGGTAAAAGATGTCTTCGGCAGGAGTTCCTGCCGAAGACATCTTTTTATGCTTCCATCGACTACGCCTTTGGAGAGAAAATACCTGTGGAAAGAAAAAAAGCCGTCACCCGTGAAGGTGACGGCTTTTGTATCAGGTCATTTCGCTTTACGCGCCTGTCGACTGTCGTTCTCTTTCTTTTTCCTCAGTCAGCTTCTTCTGTCTCGATTCTTCGCGGTACCACTGGGTGCTGATGTTTGAATCGTTGATTTGAGGCTTGTTGATAATGATGTCTGGGATGAGAATGGAAGGATCTTTGGGAACGCCGTTGACCAGTTCAACGCCGTCCTCATCAGGTTGGCCAGAGCCTCGGCTGCGGGCAGCAGCCTGAAGGCCTTGTCTGTTTTTCTCCTTCTGCTCTACGGTCAGCTCTTTAGGAGCGACATCTTTAGGAGGTTCTGGAGCCTTTCTGAAAAATCGGCCAGGATCTTGCAGGAAGCCAGTTGCGTTGACGATTCCTCCTACAAGGACCAAGACCACGACTGTGGCCAAAAGAGTGACGGGGGTCTTTTTCTGATTCATGGCGTTTGTTGGAATTATGATGGCAAGAGTAGAGGTTGAGTAAGCAGAAGCATGAAAAGTCCCCTTGCCGCTTTGGATGCCCGGCTGATTGGCACCAGGAGCACAGGCGATGCCAGCTATTGGCGTGGCCTGGTCTCAGGGCTTTCAAAGCTACAGGAAGATTTTCATCTTCTGCTTTGTTCCAACACGCAAAGACCCCCAGAGATTCCCGACGACCCAAGATTTGAATGGGTTGAGCTTCCGGGAAGAGGCAGGTGGTGGAGCCTG
>CAZSIM010000005.1:0-126055 GCA_964607175.1 uncultured Fimbriimonadaceae bacterium | reverse complement strand
AGCCTGGTGACTCTGCCCCTCTACGCTAAAAAGCGGGGAAGTCCAGTTTTACACACTCAGTACAGCCTTTCTCCCCTGGCTCGCGGGGGGGTGACAACAGTTCACGATGTCAGTTTTTTCATCGGTCCCCAGTGGTTTCAGCCGAAGGATCGCTTTCTTCTTCAGAAAAGCGTCCCTGCCTCGATTCGTAGAGCAAAAGCAGTTATCGCGGTTTCGGAGACGACCAAAAGAGAAATTGAGCAGTTCGTGCCCGGGTCATCTCATAAAGTTCATGTGACCTACAACTCGGTGGGTGAGGGAATAAAGCCCCACAGTGCCGAGCAGGCGAGGCAGATGGTAAAGGAGGCTGGAATTGAGGGGCCATATATGCTGACGGCAGGGACAAGGTGGCCAAGAAAGAACATGGAACTGGCTATTGCTGCCGCAGATATGCTGCCAGAGAATCTGCCCCACAAGCTTGTTGTCACAGGAAAGCCTGGCTGGGGAGACCAGAGTCATGGCAGGCGGACCCACGCTGCTGGATATGTTTCTGATGAACTCTTGACAGCACTTTACCAATGCGCTGACCTTTATCTCTGCCCATCAAGGCATGAAGGTTTTGGAATTCCGCTGCTGGAAGCTTTTGCCTGCGGCTGCCCTGTTATCTGCAGTTCAGGAGGGGCTCTGCCAGAGGTCGCTAAGGATGCCTGCCTGGTGATGAGCAGCTGGAAGGCTGAGGACTGGGCAGAATCAGCGGCTGGCCTGCTGCAAAACCCAGAAAAGCGGGCAGAACTGACAGCTAAAGGCCGAGAGAGGCTGCAGGCGTTTTCCTGGATGACAACGGCCCAAAAGACCTTGGAAATCTACCGGTTAGCCGGAAGGCAGTGATGCTTAAAGGTGATCCTCGTGGTTCAGCATCCAGTTGACCAGCGCCTGCCATTCAGCTCTCTGCATATCAACCAGCTCAGGCTGATTGCGGTGCAGGTCCTGATCGCAAAGGCTGACCAGTTCGCGTGAGTTGACCGGACTGTTCTCAAAAAAAGGATGGCCGCAGGCTCTATCCAGCCAATAGCCGCTGTTCCAATAATCTCCTTCTCGCCTGTGCATAATCGCGTGCCACCAATGGGCTAAAGGAGTGTCTATGTTCTGGCTAATCTCGTGACTGAGGTCAAGCTCATCCAGGTAAATAAATAGAGCTGCTTTAAAGAGAGGATTAACCTCGGCAGAGGACACCTTTTCTGCCATGTGGGCGTGGCTCACCGGCCCAGGAGCTCTCAAGCTCGGCATGGCATCTATCAAAGGGAGGGATGCCTGGATCGAAGCTGTAAGCTCCCGGGCTGAGGTGTGGATCATGGCAGGTATGTCTCTCTTTTCTCTTTCCAGCGCCCTCGGGTGAAGTCTGGAAACTTCTGCGGAGCTCCTCCTTTTTTCACTGAAGCTTCGCTTAGAGGGCCAGGAGCCGCAATGGCTGCAAGGTCGTAAACATCAATATCTGGAGTCAAGCCCTTTCTCATGCAGTGAATAACTCGGTAAAGCATGACAAGGTCCATTCCACCGTGGCCGCCTTTGCCCCCCAGCTCTTCATTCACTTGTTTGATAATGGGGTGCTGATGCTCAGCCTTAATCGGCTCATATTCCTCTGGCTTCAGCCAGCGGTGGGCTCCATCGACTGTATCAAGAGCCAAACGGGCGGGGTAGTCAGAGAAGCAGCCTTTGGTGCCCTGAACAAGATTAAGACGGCTGTATGGCCTTGGTGTGACAACATCGTGCTGAAGCAGAATGGTGCGTCCCAGGGCCGTGCGTATGATGGAAGAGTTCATATCGCCTCCCTTGTATTTAGCCTTCTTTTTGCGCTCATCTGTCGGAGGATTGTTTTTGACATAGTCGCTTAGGGCGGCCTCCATTGATGAGAAGGAAACCATTGATTCAAACCTGTCTCCTCGGTTCAGGTCCATATAGAAGCCGACAGGTCCTAAGCCGTGAGTGGGGTAGAAGTTGCCATCCCTTTCGACATGTGGAATCCAGCGCCAGACACCTTCGCCGCCATCGCCCATCAGCAGGCTGCGCAGATCGTGAATATAGGCGGCTTCACCGTGAGTAATGGCCCCCAGCATGCCCTTCTTCACCAGGTTCCAAACGAGCATTTCGTTTCCGCCGTAGTTGCAGTTTTCCAGCATCATGCAATGGCGCTGAGTGGCTTCACTTGTGTCAACCAGCTGCCAGCACTCTTTCATGGTCTGAGCGCTTGGCACTTCTAGGCCAACGTGTCTTCCTTTCTTCATGGCATCGACTGCCATGGGAGTGTGCCAGTTCCAGGGTGTGGCGATAATCACCAGGTCAAGATCTTCTCTGGCATTTAGGTTTTCAAAATCTCTTTCGTTGCGCCAGTAGCCGGTGGGTTCGGGCATGCCGGCATTCATCACCATTTTTTGGGCGCGAACCACTCTTTCGCGGTTGAGGTCGCAGATGGCTGTAACCCTGACTCCGGGAACATTAAGGAGGTCGCCGAGGAGGCCTGTGCCGCGCCCTCCGACACCGATAAAGCCAACTTTCACCAGATCTCGTGGTTCAAAGGCCACTCCAATCATCGATTTGCCCTGCTGGGCTGGAACAATTGCTTCTGCCGTCATTTCGCTCTCCGACGAATGGCCAGACACAGTGCCAGCGGCGACACCTGCCGCACCCAGAGCCGCAGATTTAAGAACATCACGGCGGGAAAAAGAAGCCATATACCATGATGGCCCTTTCTGGCACGCTGGGTCAAGCGGACAGATAGGCAGCTATGCCCTCTGAGTCTAGAAGCCTTTATATCTAACCTGCCAGACTTTGCCTTAACATGGATCAAGGTCTGCTGACCTTTGTAAAAGACGTTTCTATCATCGTTGCCGGTGCCGTTACTCTGGTTGGCCTTTTTGCCAGTGGGTGGGAGTACCGAAAGAAGAATCGGGCGGATAGAGCCACCCACTTTGTAGAACTTCGACGCAGGTTTTTGGAGGACCGCGATTTTAGGAGAATCCAGGAGCTTTTGATTGCGGATGATCCGGGCCTTCGAGAGATTTCTAAGCAGGAAAGACGGAACTTCATCGGCTTTCTTGAAGAAGTTGGCCTCATGGCTTCAAGCGGGATCGTGAGAAGAGAGATAGCTTGGTGCATGTTTGGCCGATATATTGAACTGGCCGATGCCAGTCAGAATCTTTGGTTTGGCCTGGACCCAGGCAGCCAGTACTGGACGGTTTTTAAGCAGACAGTAAAGTTGATTGACGAGGAAAACAAAAAGCACCGTCGAAGGCCCCTGTCTCTTTAGCCCGCGCAAAAAGACAAAAAAGCCAGCCGAATCCTTGTAAGGAAACGGCTGGCTGTGAAAAGGAAGACTGTCTGCCAGTCTCAGCGCTTGACGAACTGGAAGCCGCGTCGGGCTTTTTTGTGTCCGTACTTTTTGCTTTCCTTGACTCGAGCGTCTCGGGTAAGGAAGCCAGCTGCTCTCAGGGCGGGCCTTAGAGTCTCGTCGTAAGCAACGAGGGCTCGGGCAATGCCGAGGCGGACTGCACCAGCCTGGCCGGTGGTTCCGCCACCCTTGACCAAGGCTCGGACAGTGAACTTGCCTTCGGTCTGGGCGGCCACGAGGGGCGAATTGACGAGAATTTCAAGAACCGGTCTAACAAGGTAATCCTTGTGGTCGCGGTTGTTGATAATGATGCCGCCTTCGCCGGGCTCAAGCCACACACGGGCGATGGCGCACTTGCGTCGGCCTGTGCCGTAGCTGATTTGGTTTGCTGCGAGTGCCATAGTCTTCCTTTACTTCTTGCTGATATCGAAGGGCTGAGGGTTCTGAGCCTCGTGGGGATGCTCGGGACCAGCGTAAACCTTAAGCTTCTTAAAGAGGGCTCTGCCGAGCTTGGTCTTGGGGGTCATGCCCCAGACAACCTTTTCAATGGCTCGAACTGGGTTGGTCTCAAGCAGTTCGCCGCGGCTGATGTTGCGGAGACCACCGGGCCAGCCAGTGTGCCAGTAAAGCAGTTCCTTGGCTTTGGTGCCAGTCCAGACTGCCTTGTCGGCATTGATGATGATCACAAAGTCGCCACAGTCCTGGTTGTAGGTAAAGGTTGGCTTGTGCTTGCCCCTAAGAATCTGGGCAACTTGGGCGGCCAGTCTTCCAACCGGAACGTTCGAGGCATCAATCAGATGCCACGTTCGCTCGATGGATTCCGGCTTGGCCGAAAAAGTCTTATTCATTGTCGTCTTCCTTTTCTGTTAAAAACTTGTTTAAGCGGTTGTCCCTGGGGTGTCTTCCGTAGAAGACCTTCATCAAGGTCAGCCCCTTAGCGGGCAGAACAGTCGGCCAATGAAGGCCTTCTGCTTCCGGCTCGGTTAAGAGTCGGAGAAGGTCAGAGCTCGGCCTTTGCCCACGGCCAATCTCCCAAAGCGAACCGCTGATCCGCCTCATCATTCCTCTGACAAAAGCGGTTCCAGCCACATCAATCCAAATCTCATCTTTTACGGCCTTAACATCAACCGAAAAGAGAGTTCGCACTGTGTTCTCCACCCCTGTCAAGTCTTGACTGAAAGCATAAAAATCATGCTCGCCAACCAAGTATTGAGCAGACCGGTTCATCAGTTCTACATCCAAGGCACTGTGCCAGTTGAAGGTAAAGCGAGTCCGGTGAGGGTCCCTGCTTCCAACTTGAATTCTGTAGCGGTACCACCTGCGGTCTGCTGAGAATCGTGAGTGAAAGTCGGGCGAGACAGCTTTGCTTTCAACAATGCTGACATCCAAGGGAAGGCGGTCATTAATGACCCTTTTCCACTTTTCAATCGGCATAGGATTGGATGTATCAAAGTGACACACTTGACCCCTTGCGTGGGCGCCGCTGTCTGTGCGGCTTGCTCCGATGATCTCGCAATCGTCGCCCGAGATCTGGCGAACAGTTTCTGTCAATGTGCCATGGACCGTTCTTTGGTCCACCTGCGAAGCCCATCCGCAGAAGTCGGTTCCGTCGTAGGCGACGGTGAGTTTAATGCGTTTAGCTGACAAGCTCAAGAACAGCCGTTGGGGCTGCGTCACCACGTCGAACTCCGGTTCGGGTCAAACGAGTGTAGCCGCCGGGGCGATCCTTAAAGCGGGGAGCAACGTTGTCGAAAAGGTGCGAAACCAGGTCTTCACCGTTGATCAGGCTTCTTTCCTTAAGGATCTGAAGCTTTTCAATGTCTGTCTTGCCGGCAAGCACCTTTGTGGGCTTGATGCTGGACTTGCTGTGGCCGACCAAAATCTTTCTGGCGGCGCGTCGTGAGGCCAGGCTGTCCTCTTTGCCCAGGGTGATAAGGCCTTCAACCATTCGTCGAAGTTCCTTGGCTCTGCCCAGGGTTGTGTGAACGTAACCAACCCGAATGAACTGTCGGGAAAGGTTAGTCAGCAGGGCCATCCTCTGATCGTGAGGAAGTCCTAGCTTGCGTCTGTCAATTTTATGGCGCATCGTGGTCTCCTTAAAAAAATCTTAGTAGTCGTCGTCGTCCGGCAGGTCGTAGGCAAAGCCGCCCTTAGGCGCCTTAAGCTCAACTCCGTGCTCTTCTAGCTTCTCTCGAACTTCGCTGAGCGACTTTTTGCCAAAGCCGCGAATTCCAATCAGGTCTCCCTCATTCACACCGGCGAGCTGGCGGAGGTTAAGAATTCCGGCGCGTCGCAGGCAGTTAAAGGTTCTCTGGCTGAAATCCAGCTCCTCAATCTTGATGTCGGGCACATGGGCCAGCTCTGGGGCAATTTCAGCTTCCAAAGCTTCTAGTGGCTCAATTCCCGCATCTCCGAGGTCGAAGAACATGCGGAAGAACTTATCAAGAATATGAGCGGCCTGGGTGACAGCATCGTTAGGCGTCACTGCGCCGTTGGTCCAGACTTCCAAAATCAGCCTTTCGTAGTCAGTCCTCATGCCAACTCGGGTCTGATCGACCAGGAAGTTGACCTTTTTGACGGGAGTGAACTGGCTGCCAGCGGCGATGATGCCGATGACGCCCTTGTATCGCTCCTGTCTTTCTGGGAGGACATAGCCTGCACCCCAGCCGACAAAGAGTTCTGCATTCAAAACATCATGCTGGGTATTGAGCGTAGCCAGGTAGCAGTCGAGATTGATGATCTCAACTCCTTCGGGGCAGACAACGTCAGCACCGGTTACCTTTCCAGGCCCCCTCGCTTCAATTTTCAATGTCAGTTCTTCAGCCGGAATGGAGTCAGGATGAATCCTAATGGCTAGGCGGCTGACGTTCAGCAGAAATTCGCTGGCATCTTCTTTGCAGCCCGGGATGGACTGAAACTCATGGAAGACTTTGTCGATGCGGACGCCCATGACGGCTGCGCCCTGAATGCTGGAAAGCAGGACGCGGCGAAGAGCATTGCCGATCGTCGTTCCGTAGCCGCGTTCTAGCGGCTCAAGAACGATCTTGCCGTATTCTTCGGTGAGTTCGAGGGTTTGAATCTGGGGCATGGGTGGTGGTGTGCGTTAGACGCGGCGCTTCTTGGGGGGGCGGCAGCCGTTGTGGGGCACTGGGGTGACGTCTCGGATCGACTTGACATCAAGTCCGCGGGCACTAAGAGCACGGACTGCTGTTTCGCGGCCGGCTCCGGGACCGTGGATGTAGACATCAACTGAACCCATGCCGTGACCCTTGGCCTTCTCGACCACCTTTTCGGCGGAGAGCTGCGCAGCAAAGGGAGTTCCCTTTCTGCTGCCCTTAAAGCCCACATGGCCGGCACTGGCCCAGCAGAGCGCGTTGCCCTGAGGATCAGTGATGGTGACGATGGTGTTGTTGAAGGAAGCATGGATGTACACGTGACCGTGTGCAACCTGCTTCTTCTCCTTAACCTTTCCTCTAACCTGCTTGCGTGCCATGGTTTACTTCTTCGCCTTCTTCTTGCCGGCGACGGTCTTTCGCTTGCCCTTTCGGGTTCGAGCGTTGGCTCGAGTGTTCTGTCCGTGAACAGGCAGGCCTCTTTTGTGCCTGGTGCCACGGTAGCAGTTGATTTCAAAGAGGCGACGAATGTTGCTGTAGATCTCGCGGCGCAGATCGCCTTCAATCAAGCAGTCCTCTTCAATGACGTTCCTAATCTTCTGAATTTCATCATCAGACAAGTCACGAATCTTCGTTCGGGGGTCCAATCCCGCTTTGGTCACAACGGCCTCAGAGACCTTCGGACCAATTCCGTAGATGCTCCTCAGTCCGTAAAGGACAGCCTTATCTCTTGGCAGATCAACACCGGCAATACGAGCCATTCAGTCTTCCTCTTTCCTTAACCCTGCCTCTGCTTGTGCTTGGGGTTTTCACAAATCACGCGGACAACACCTTTCCGCTTGATGATTTTGCATTTTTCACAAATGCGTTTCACACTGGCACGAACTTTCATAACGGTCAGCCTCGGATCGTTTCGCCAGGTTGGCGCGTCTCAAGGAACAGCGGCTCAAGGCGCGCTAGTTCCCGTTGGGGAGCGCCTGACGCAGAGGAGGATTATACGCAGCCTTTGCTCCTCACCAGGGGCATCCTGGCCCAGTGCGCTGCATCTTGGGTCTTTCGCCTGTCTTTGCCATTTCTCGCTCGTCTTAGTCCACATTCTGCCGCAGGTGCTGGTCTAGCTTAGGATCAGGGATGAATGAGGGGCTATCAGGGGTTCCCATAAGAAGGTTTCCGTCACACTTGGATCGGCGCACAGGGCCGGGACGAAAGGCGGCAGGGTGCCAAACCCTAATGCTTCCATCTGGCAGTCCATAAGGAGCTGCGCCAAGGTGGCGTTTATCTTGAGGCTCAAAAGTGCTCCACAGGTTTCTGCTGGCCAGGGCCAAGGCAGAGTAGCTGTCGGTTGTTGTTGTTCGTACTGGCCTGAAAGTTTCACCAGTGATGGCGATAAACCTTCCAATCGGTGCGGTCAGGACCAGCCGCTCAGCGGGGTTCGTTTCGGGAACTGAGGTGAGACATGCGTTCATCGCGACAGACGCTCCTTCGGCACCTATGTCAAATGTCCTCCTGATTTCCTCGTCGCTGTCCGGGAAACGGCCGTCAAAATCCTGTGCGTAAACGAGAAGGGCACGTGTTGATTCATGCATCACCGAAAGAGTGATAGATTCCCTTTTAGCTTCTCTGCCCCCTTTCCAACCCGCTGTCAGCAGCGCGCCCATGGCTGCCATCAAAACACAGGTGAGAATCACTTCCACGATTGAAAGACCCTGAACGAGTCGACTTCTTTTCATCCAGCCCCTTAACTGCACTGACGCTTAATGTTTAAGTGCAGTTTAAGAATTGGGTCATTGGAGAGCCTTGAATACTTGAAAAATTAATGCAGTTAGGACCTTGGAATTGATAAGTGTTTGCTTCCTGCTGGGCGGCTGGGTATCCCCGCTGCTGAAATCTTGAAAAGCCCAGGACCTAAAGCAAAAAAGCGAGCCTGTCATGGCTCGCTTTTTTATGCTGGCTGATGAACTGTTACTTCAACTTCGCAATGATTCGGGCTCTTTCAAGGTCGTAAGGCGAAAACTCGACTCGGACCTTGTCGCCAACAAGCAGACGAACCCAGTTTCTTCTCATCTTTCCGCTGACAACCGCAATAATGGCCTTGTCCATTTCTGGCAGGTGGACGCGAAACTGCGTGTTGGGCAGATTTTCAACAATCTCCCCTTCAAGGACGATGCCGTCCCCTTTGCCCATATTGCCTGGGTCATAGTTTCGCCTTCGACTGTAGCGCGCCATGCGTTTTCTTAGGATACCAGAGGCTTTCGTCTGCTTCTGAGCCCTTTATTTCCAGGTCTAGATTGGGACAGGATCGAGTGAGTCTTTAATGGCTCACAGGTTTGGATTTGATTCTGCCAGCAGCTTTCTGCCGATGCCTTCAGAGTGATGGAGGTCATTCAGCCGGGACCACTCCAGGGGTTCATAGACTTTTCAGAGTAGAAACAAAAGTCTATGAGCCAGCCAGGAACAATCCCTCCCTGCCCTATTCCAAGAGTGGATTTTCCCTGCCTTTTGAAAGAAGTAAAAGGCAGGCGGCTGGTCTACCTTGATAATGCCGCCACAACTCAAAGGCCCTTGGCGGTCTTGAGGGAAATGGAGGACCTATATGAGACAGATAATGCGAATGTTCATAGAGGAGTCCACACACTTAGCCAGCGAGCCACCGACCGATACGAGGCAGTAAGACATAAACTGGCCAGGCGTATTGGCGCGCAGGATGCCAACGAGATTATCTATACCAAGGGCTGTACCGAGTCCATCAACTTGGTGGCCTCATCCTGGGGGCGAAGGTTCTTAAGGCCGGGCCAGGTGGTTCTTGTTTCGACGATGGAGCACCACGCCAACATCGTTCCGTGGCAGATGGCTGCTGAAGAAAAAGGAGCCAGGGTTGTTCCGATTCCTATTACTGACCATGGCGTGCTGGACCTTGACGCATTGGCTCAGATGCTGCAGGATCTTCCGGCTGCTTTGGTGGCGGTAAAGCAGGTCTGCAACACTCTTGGCACAGTGAATCCTATTGCAGATATCGCCAAGCTGGTGAAAGATGCAGGAGCTTTGCTGCTTGTTGATGGCGCCCAGGGCCTGGCCCACGAAGAGGTTGATGTCATGGCCTGGGGAATCGATTTCTATGCCGTTTCGGCACATAAAGCTTATGGACCTTTTGGGGTCGGTGCTCTGTGGGGGCGATCGGAACTCTTGAACGAGATGCCTCCTTATCAGGGCGGAGGCGACATGATTCGCAGGGTCAGTTTTGAAGGGACGACTTTTAATGTCATCCCTAATAAATTTGAAGCTGGCACGCCGAATGTCGCCGGAGTTGTAGGGTTTGGGGCGGCCCTGGATCTGCTTGACAGCGTGGGAATAGAAAAAATTCAAGACCATGAAGCCGCTCTGCTTCGCTATGCCGAAGAGAGATTAGGAGAGATAAGCGGACTGCGAATCCACGGCCAGGCGCCAGAAAAAGCCGGAATCATCAGCTTTACGATTGATGGGATTCACCCCCACGATATCGGCACAATTCTGGATGGATATGGGGTCGCGATACGAACTGGGCACCACTGCTGTATGCCTCTTATGCACCGCTTGGGCCTCCCCGCAACGGCCCGAGCCTCCTTGGCTGTGTACAATGTGAAAGAAGACATTGATGTCTTGATTCAAGGCTTAACCCAGGTCAAGCAGATTTTGGGCTGACCTTTTTCCATCAGATTTATTCAAGAGTTGAGCTAGTGAACTTCGACGATCTTTACCAGGATGTGATTTTGGACCATGGCAGAAAGCCAAGAAACTTTGGTCCTCTGCCACATGCCAACTGTGAGGCCGAGGGCTACAACCCCTTCTGCGGCGATCAGGTCCATGTGAGGATTCATTTTCATCAGGGAGTCATTCAGGAGATTAAGTTTGAGGGGGCGGGCTGTGCTATTTCGACAGCAAGCGCCAGCCTTATGACCCAAGCTGTAAAGGGGAAAACCCTAGAAGAAGCTCAGTCTTTGTTTAGAGATTTTCACGATACAGTGCTTGGGAATGAATCTTTTGATGAAGAAAAACTGGGCAGCCTTGTCTGCCTATGCGGAGTGAAGAATTACCCTAACCGCATCAAGTGCGCCACCCTTGCTTGGCACGCCCTTATTGACGCCCTTAACGCCGCCCCTCAGCCTGTGACAGCCTAAGCCTATGCCAGAACGCATTGAACCAAGTTCTTCAGACGAAAAGATTTTGAACAGCATCGAGAGATCGATGCTTGAATCTGAGATTATTGAAGGGATTAGAACTGTCTACGACCCTGAAATCCCTGTCAACGTGTACGATCTTGGCCTCATTTACGATATTCGAGTTCATGAAAACGCCTGCGTTGAAATAAAGATGACTCTTACATCCCCAGCCTGCCCTGTTGCAGGAACTCTGCCAGGTGAAGTAGAAAGAGCAGCCCTTGTAAGAGGCGTTAAAAAAGTTGAACTCGAACTTGTCTGGGACCCGCCTTTCACCGTCGATCGAATCCCAGAACATATCCGCCTAGACCTGGGCCTTCTGTAAGTAGGTTTTTAGGTTCAATTTTAGAAAAATTGAACCTAAAAAGCCAGATCAGGCAAGAAAGGGACAATTTGGGCCAATGTGGATAAGAGAGTAGGTTATGCTCTCTATGCGGACATGAAATTCAGCGCGCAGGAAGAATACGGACTTCGATGCCTTGTGGCCATTGCTCGCCAAGGCAGCGAGGCGAGCCTGACGATTCCCGAGATCAGCAGAATGGAGGGCCTTACACCTTCCCACGTTGCCAAGCTAATGGCGATTCTTCGCAAGTCTGGCTTTGTCAAAAGCACCCGAGGTCAGCTCGGCGGCTACTCCTTATCCAAGGAGCCAATGAAAATCAAAATTAAGGATGTTCTTGAATCCTTGGGCGGCAGACTCTTTCATGATGGGTTCTGCGACCGCCATTCTGGCATCGAACCCCATTGTGTTCATGAAGGCGACTGTCTTCTGCATCCCCTCTGGACCAATATTCAGGAAGCAGTTGATGTGGTTGTCAGCCGCTATACGCTTGAGGATGTTCTTGATCAGCGAATTCCAGAGCCTCTCGTCCATTTGGGCGCCCATTCGCGCAAAGGCAGCTAAACAGGCGTAGGAGAGAAGTGTTTTGAGCCAGGAAACTTCAGCCTCTGCTTTTCCCGTCACAGTAACGGATGATGCCGCCCGGCATATAGCCCGCCTTGTTCATAGAAAGGGAGGGCCAGGGGCATTTTTCCGAATTGGAGTTAAGGGAGGCGGCTGTTCTGGCTTGGAATATATGATGAAGCTGGAGACCGAGCCTAGAGCCAATGATTTGGAGGTTGAAGCAGAAGGTGTTAAGATCGTCTGCGACCCTAAATCGGCCAAGTTTCTGTCTGGCGCCTCGCTTGTGTTTACTGGCAATCTGCTTGGCGGAGGCTTGTCATTTGAAAATCCAAATGCAGAAAAATCCTGTGGCTGCGGCACCAGCTTTACCCCTCGGTCAATGAAGCAGGCCTGATTTTCGGACTGCTTCATTGAACTGATTACGGGTTCAGCTGCCTCGGCCCTGCCATGCAAGCGTTACGCTGAAAGGGGCAATTTCTAACCGGCCTGTGACTTTTCTCAGACTTCCATCTTTGGCTCGACTCCCTTCGACTGCCACCTGCCAAGTGCCCTTGGGCAGATCTATCCCCCTGGCAGTCGGGTTGTTATTGAAGACAGCGATGACTCGATCCCATGAATCGCCTGCTTTTCTGCCATTAAGTTCAAACACTGGCATCCCTTCGGCTTTATCCAGGGGCCAGGTTGAAATCAGCTGGCTGACCTGATCGGCTGTTCTCAGGCGGAAAATGGGGTGTCTTCTTCTTATGCTTATCAGCTGTCTTGTGTACTCGGTCAGGCTGACGAACTTGGCCGCTTCTGCCCAGTCAAACTGGTTGACTTTGTCTCCGCTGGCATAGCTGTTGGGGTCGCCGCCCTTGGTGCGCCCCATTTCAACACCTCCTTCTATAAAAGGAACACCTTGGCTGAGAAGGGTGGCAGCCAAGCCGATTCTTACCGCTCCTTCCTTTCTTCTGGCTTCTGCCAGAGGCATCGAAATGCTGATCTTGTCCCACAAAGTCAGGTCATCGTGGGCGCTGACATAGTTGATCGATTCGCTGGGCTTGTCCGTAAAGGCTCTTGGGTGACCAAGGGGGCCGACATAGCCGCGAAATGCAAGGTCCGCTTCGGATTGATTCCAGGCTGCGCCCTGCATGAATCCAGGCTGAGGACTGCGTGTGTCTCCTCGGTAGAACCCTCGGAAGCGGTCGTTAAAGAGGGCGATGCCTTGGCTTCTTTGGGCGTTTTTGCCAAAGTAAGTTGGCCCTCCGCCGGTCCATGGCTCGCCGTAGATGACCGAATCAGGGTCGGCGGCCCGAATCGCCTGGACCCATTCAGCCACTGATTCTGGCCTGTGCATTCCCAGCAGGTCAAACCTAAAGCCGTCAATTTTGTACTCCTGTGTCCAATAAAGCAAGGAATCTTTAACGTACTTTCTAACCATCCACCTTTCATCTGCCAGAGCATTGCCCACTCCAGATTCGTTGAGGTTCTGCCCCTGTTCATTTGTCCTAAAATAGAAGTGGGGGACGGTCATTTCAAAGTGAGACCCTTCTCCTTCTGGCGGCCAAGTGTGGTTGTAAACCACGTCCATCACGACCCTCATGCCGGCCTGATGGACTGATTGAATCATCTGTTTGACTTCCTTTACAACTCCGAGAGGGTTGTTAGGAGTGGTGGAATAGCTTTCCTCGGGAACATTGAAAAGGGTTGTGGCATAGCCCCAGGAATAGCCAGTGAACTCAAAGCTTTGAATTGGAAGAAGGTGTAGATCCGTGACTCCTAGAGATTTTAGGTAATCGAGCCCCAAGGGAGCCCCGCTGGACGACCTCAACCCTTTTTGAACCAAACCGGGATACTTGCCACGCCAGTCAGGACGGACCTTTGATTTTGCCTGAGCGGTGAAGTCCCTTACATGCAGCTCGTAGAGAACGGCGTCGGTCATGTCGCCATGATTAACCATAGTTTTTGTCGGCCAATCCACAGGGTTGGCCGAGGCTAGGTTGACAACCATTGTTCTCTTTAAGTCCGCGCTGGCTGCACGCCCGTAAATATCAGCCGCCTCCCTTGCCTTTCCATGCCGTTCAAACCTAAATCTGTAGAAAGTTCCGTGCAGGCCGCCAGCGATCTTGGCCTCCCAGACTCCCTTTGGTCCCCTGGTCATGGGGACTGCTTTTGCTGCTCCTCCGGCAGGAGTGCTGTAGAGCAGAACTTGAGCTGAGTTGGATGTCGGAGACCAGACCTTGAATGTGGTGGCGCCTGGGCTCCAGACCGCTCCCAGGTCTCCCCCTTTGTATCTAAAAGCTTCCTGGTCTAGAAAGTCTCTTGGTTCAACATTTCGGTCTGGCTGACCCGACTGCCTCAGAAAAATAGGCTTCGTGACAGAAGAGGGAGAAACTGGCTTGTCGAGGGTGAGTTCAAAGGATGAGAACTTGACCTCCCCCTGCTCTGGGGCCGCTGCAGTTGTGCCAGGCGGGGGTGAAGCCACCTTGTCTGGGTGCTGCAGAGAGTTGAGAAGAGTCTTTGCTTCAAAGTCCGCAATGAACCTGATGCGGGCTCCGCCATCAGGAACTGTGATTGCAAGGTTGGATCCATCGCGAATAAATCCGGCTCCGTAGTTTTCTCCCCAGTTTCCTCCGACAGCCAGCTTGTATTCATAAACCCCCTTCGGAAGAGTGACAATCAGTTCAAAGACCTTCTCTTTCACCTGTGTCATCTCGGTGGCTTCGCCATTTGGGTCCCATTCAGCTCCTCCCAGTTCGTCCTGAAAGCTCCCGGGAAGAACAACCCGGCCTGGCTTCTCTGGCCTGGCGGGGCTCCAAGGGCTGCCTGCTGGGGCGGCATCACTAATTGCCAACGCCGATCCATCGACGATGAGTGCAAAGCACTTTTTAGCTTCCTCTGGTGTCAGGGGCTCAGGCAGCCAGACAGTCACTTTGTTTGGGCCATCTAAAAAAGCTGGCGGCGCGACTGGCTTCTGGTCGGCCAGGAGGAGGGAAACTAGAAGTCCTATCATCCTATGCACAGACCATACGCCCAGAAGACCTAGAAAGTACAGGGGGCAGGACCGGCTTGCCGTGAATAAGGCGATTCTGAGGATCAAAGGTCCACATTCAGCTTTTGTTCAGTGTTGGCACGGAACATGAAGGGCGTTAAAAGCCTCATGACTTGTAGAGAGCATCAGCTGCGCTTTTTACTAGCATGGCTCAGGTCGTTTAGTATATTTTTCTGAACGGTTACTGATTTTCTCAAATATTCTCTAATGACCCTTGGTAATAAAACCATGCAGATTAAGAACAGCACGTTTAGAGTTCACCGTAGCACTTTTGCGATTGCGTCCTTGATTGCTGTCACTGTGCTTCCATTTTCTGCTCAAGCATTCTTTGTCACTGCCTCTGCCAGCTTGGCTGCTTCAGGAGCTAGGACTGTTTCAGCAGAAGATCGACACGCACAGGAGGCCCTACAGCATCTGGTGATGTCGCTGGTTCGATCACTTGGCACCGACAACCCAGATTTAAATGGGCTGCGGCAGATCAAGGAAATTCGGACCTCGGCAGAAGATCTGCTTCAGAGGTATCCAGATAGAAGGCCTTCGGAAGTTTCAGATGAAGATCGGCCTTTTTATAACGGCATCAGAAGCCTGCGTACTCAGTACACGACCTTGATGGGAAATATTGCCTCATCGTATCCTGCTGCCGAGCCTCAGAGCATTTTGAATGCTGTTTCAACGCTTGAATCCTTGACGCAGAGGGCCGTTTCTGAATCAATGCCAACTACCTTTAAGATCGATATTCCTAAAAAGGTGCAGGCACTGGAATCAAGAATCTTCGCCTACCGCACCCTTGTTGGAGGAAAGACGGCTTTTAAGACAGACATTGTCAGTCTTGCTCTAAGGCAGATCGCCAAAACTGGCGCGGCTGAAACGAGCCACTCAGATGTGATCATTGAAAGCAACGAGCCGCCCCAGGATAGGTACCTAGGCAGCGATTTGGCTTACCTAGATCAGATGGGAGTTAACGCCTTTGCAGACAAGTTCACAGGCACCCGGGTCATTGATGTTGTTTTGTCTGAGAAAACATGGACAAGTCAATACGACTGGAAGTGGAGCTCTGGAAGCTGGACATTGGCGAGTGACGCCCAAATGAAGGCTTACGCCGTTGTGCAGGCAGAAGATGAGCAGGAAGCCTGGGTGGTTCCATTTCAATACAAGCGGTCTGGTGCAGTGATCGGAGAGGTTTACTGCAAGCTGCCGGCCAAGCTGGAAAAGCCTGGCCCCGCTCAGATCATTACCTTGTCAAAAACGCTTCGCCTAGCTGGCAGCCCTGGCTTGTGAGGCTGCATTAAACTTCCAGGCTAAGCCAAGTGGAATGACCATAAGGCACGCTGCAACAGCGTAAGGCAGCACAGGATTGATGCCCAGCATCCAGTTTCCGGCAATGGGGCCGATGATGCGGGCCATTGATCCTAATCCTTGAGTTACGCCAAAGATTCCCCCCTGCATTTCGGGGGGAGTCTGCTGGCTGATCAATCCGCTGAGAATGGGCTGAGCAAGGCCAGAAGAGAGCCCAAGCCCCACTGCTCCTAACAGCATCGGAATCCAGGGACCGAAGAAAGGGACAGAGAGAAGCAGTGGGCCCTGCAGAAGATAGCTGAACCTTAGGAGAGAAGGCTCTGTGAACTTTGCTAAAAGCACCCTAATGAAATAGCCCTGCATAAAAGCAGTGGCCACCCCGACGGCTGCCAGCACATAGGTTCCTTCTGACTGGGTCATGCCAAACCGAATGTTCACCAGGTTGAAGTAGGTGCTTTCAAGGTTGGTAAAGGCAAAATTAGCCACAAAAAACAGGATCAAGAGGGTGCTGAGTCCTGGCGTCTTGAAGGCCTGAATCAGGCTTTGAAAGTTGAAGGCTCTCGCTTTTTCTGCCCCTGGCTTCAAGGATTCTGGCAGGGCAAAAACAACAACGAGAAAGTTGATAAAACAGAAGACAGCCGCGGCCATTCCCATAAGAAAAGGGGCCCCCTGAAAGGCTAGAACCTCTGTTTCCCGGGTCAGCTGCAGCCCTTGAGATGCCAGGTATGCCTTGTGGTCAAGCTGGCCTAAGAGTCCTCCGATGGGCGGTCCTAAAATGAATCCCAAGCCAAAGGCCATGCCAATCAAGCCCATTGACTTGCTTCTTTCTTCTGGCTTGGTGACATCGGCAACATAGGCAAAGGCGACACCAAGGTTGGCGGCGCTCAGCCCTCCCAACGCTCGGGAGAGGACCATGATCCATGGCTCTGTGGCAAAGGCATAAATTCCAAAGCTTGCTGCTGCAAGCAGGGAAGTGAAAACTAGAATTCCTCTGCGCCCAATCTTGTCGCTCCATCTGCCCATAAGAGGGGCAAAGATAAAGGAAACGATGGAGTAAACAGCGATGAGGAGCCCTAGCTGTGGACCAGCCCCGACCAGCACCTCACCTCGGCGCTGAATGTCTGGGATGACAATGCCAAACCCAAGCATGTCAATGAAGACGGTGAGAAAAATGGCGACGAGTGGAGAAAGCTTCTTCTTGGACATATCCTAGCCAGGTCAGCCTTTCTAAAATAAGCCAGAGAGGCAGAAAGAATTTTATCATGCCGTTTCTATGATCGGACCCAAATGGCTGGGTGCCAGCTGGGGAGAAAAGCTGTCTCTTGAAAAGCAGAAATGCCCCGGAATGGCTTCCGGGGCATTTAGGTTCTGAAGTCTGTCCTCTGCTTATGGCTGATCGTAGCCCTTGAGGGGGCGGTACCAAATATTGCGGAACCTGACAAGATCTCCGTGGTCCTGCAGTTCCAGCGGCCCCTTTTCACCATGAGGCTTGTAAGAAGCAGTCTGGCGATGTTCGGTTGGTCCCTGAAGCTCTTTGGCGTGGTGCAGCAGAACTCCGTTAAGAAAGACGGTTACGCGGGCTGGGCGGACCAGCTTGTCGCCATCAAACCGAGGGCCTTCCCAGATAATGTCGTAGGACGACCACTGTCCAGGTCCACGGCTGGCATTGACCAGGGGAGGATATTGACCATAGATCGCTCCAACTGTGCCATCAGGGTAGGTTGGGTTATTGAAGCTGTCTAGGACCTGCATCTCGTATCGGCCCATCAAAAAGACGCCAGAGTTTCCTCTGCCCTGACCATCGCCCTTGACGACGGTTGGTGAGGAAAATTCAATGTGAAGCTGCACATCGCCAAACTCTTCTTTAGTACGGATGTTGCCCGCGCCAGGAACAACGTGCATGGCGCCATCTTCAATCTTCCATTTGGCTTCGCCGCCGCTGCCTGTCCAGCCATCAAGACTGCTGCCGTCAAAAAGGATAACAGCGTCAGAGGGAGGAGTGCCGGGGGCTGCCTGAGAACTGAATGTTCCGGGGGTGACAACTTTGGGCTGAGGTCTTTCTCCGTCATGCACCCTGTAAGTTGATCCAGGAATGACTGGCGTATCTTGATAGCCAAGAGACATGCGTCTAGGATTACTCCCCTGTGCGGTGGACCCAGGACTAGAAGCCGCTTGGATGGAGCTGTTTCCGGCCACTTTGACGAGGGAAGTAAAGGATGCTGTCACGCCTCCTGATTCGAAGAGGTATTCCTTAAAAGCAGCATATCGGCCTATGCCAGTAGGCGGTGTCTGGACCCATTTAGACTCGCGGAAGTCGGCTGTGCCCGATCGTGCCATCCAGTCAGATGACTTCTTAACTCTTTTTTCGGCTGAGGTGGGCGCCCCATCGTTCTTCCAGTCAAATTTCGGAATCCCTCCTGGAAGCGATCCGGCAAGAGCTCGTGCGAAGAAGCTGATAGAGTCGATGGCCTCTGCTCCGCTGCCAAGGTCATGTCCAACATTGGGCACAACTTTCAGCAGTTTAGGAGCCTTGATATCCTGCCAGTAGAGCCGCTGTGCATCAGCGGTCCAGTAGCGGTCATTGCCTCCGACAACCACCAAAACGGGAGTGTTGATCCTGCTCAGGTAGCTGTAGGGATCTACCATTTGGGTTAGGGTGCGTCCGCTTTCAGTAGCAAGAAGCTCGGTAAGGCCAGCTGATTCATAGTCGCCAATCTGCTCGCTTAGCCTGCCGAAGCTGGCTTTTTGGTGTGCCAGCTGCTTGGGGAAATTAAGCATATCGAAGACCATAGGGGCTATTCCGGCGATTCTCTTATCTCCAGATGCACCCAAAAGCCATGTGGTCCAGCCTCTTTTGCTGGCGCCAGTGACCACGAACTTTCGTGATCTGCCCCCAAGATGAGCTTGTACGGCATCCATGGCTCTCATAGAAGCCTTGGTCATGGGGAAAAGCAGGGGCCAGGTTTCATCACCAGTCTCCATGTACCTGCCAAAAGTGTGGGCAATCAGCTCATCTTCTCTCATTTGGCCAAAGAGTGGCTGGTTGGGAATATTGAACAGAACCGCGGCAGTCATGCCGGTTTTCTGAGCAATAAGCTGAGCTAAGGGAGCGTCTCTTGCGGCCTTGTCTCCTGTGATGAGCAGCAGAGTGTGCCCAGGCGAGAGGTCTTTTTCTGGCTTGGCCACCACGATCTCGTGCTTCCAGGGGATTCCCTGCCAAGTCTGGCTGGTCATTTCCAGCCTTGTGGTTCGACCGACAGTGTCAACAGCCTTCCACGCAAAGCTGGCGTCGGGTTTATCCAGGTAGGCCATAAGTGGGGCTGAAGGAGCTAGCACCAAAGCTGCCAGGGCACTGAGCATGATCGTTCAATGGTACCGGGCGGTGGAACTTGAACCTGGCTAGCTTGGAAATTTGTGAAAATTTAGGTGTTGTGGCTGGTCAGACGTGTAGGGAAAGTGGAAACCTGGGTTTAGAAATTGTAAGAGTCCAGTTTTGTATCGCCAAACTCCAGAGAGAACACTTCAGAAAATGCTTCTAGGGTCAGGGGGGCAGCTTCTGAAAGTGGCACTTCGCGGTTCAGCACCTGACTTAACGAAATCATCGGCCTGCCAGGAATTCCGCAGGGAACAATGAGGTCAAAGGGGGCAAGGTCATTGCAGCAGTTTAGGGCGATTCCGTGAAGAGAAACCCACTTTTTCACCTTTACGCCAATCGAAGCAGCCTTTCTATCGCCTATCCAGCAGCCTGTATTGGGCGGTCTTCGCCCAGCTTCTATGCCTAGCTTGGCGCAGACTCGTATCATGGTTTCCTCAAGCTGCCTCATCCATCCATGCAGGTCTCGGCCATGATTCTCCAAGTTGAAAATGGGATAGATGACAAGCTGGCCTGGGTTGTGAAGGGTCACATCTCCACCTCGATCTGTTGTGACAATCTCAATGCCCCTGGCTTCGTATTCATCGGGTTTCAGCAGCAGATTGCTGGCATGAAAGGCTGCACCCAAAGTCATGACAGCCGGGTGTTGAACTAAGATCAGGGTATCTGGCTCGCCCTCTTGAACCCTTTGGCAGACCTGTTTCTGAATCTCCCAGCTCTCCAAGTATCCCCTGGTGCCCAGGTTCATCAGGCGTGCATTCATTCAAAAAGTATGGGCTTCAAAACAATCCAGACGGGGTGACCATCCACTTGGGCTGCCACTTCTGCCATCTCTTCGCTGGGCAGCAGCCGTCGAACCTCGCTTGTTACTGCTATGCCTCCCACCGGCGCTGCCGATTCGACATGAGCGGCTATGTCGATGAGTTCATGGTAGGGAACATCGGCAAAACCCGCCTGGGCCTGTCCGGCATGAATTCCGATTCTCAGCCTGAAATCTCCCGTCAGGCGGTTGGTGATCGCATTAAATGTCTGAATATGAGCTTGAAGCAGACGAGCGGCCCGCAGAGCCTGTGATGCGTCTCTAAAGCTGGCCAGGGCACCATCTCCAGCTTCAGAAAAAACTTCACCACCTTCCTGCTTTGAGACTTCTGCCACCAGCTTTTGATATTCCCTAAACGAAAACTCAACATCAAGAGGATCTTGATCCTGTTTGAGCATCGTGCTTCTAGCCACGTCTACCGCTATCACAACGATGGGCTGATGGCCCGCCTGGAGCCTGCGTCGAAGAAGAATGACCTCGGCAACAAGGGCGGCGGGGTCGTTGGCCCTGGCTTTGCGTCTTCTGGCAGTTCGACCGTCGATGACCCCTGCGCCGCCCCCAAACATGGCAAGAGCAATGCTGCCTCCAGCCCAAATCGCAAAGGATTGGCTGGCAGCGGTTTCTCTGAAAACTGAGATCCCGTAGGGAGGAATGGGAGTGAGGATGGCCAGGAGGCTGCCGCCAATTGCAACAACGGCGGCTATAAGGGAGCGCCAGACCCCTCCTGTGTAGAAGCCTAAAAGTCCGGAAAGAAGCAGGCCAGTAAGGCCAAACAAGACCCTTAACAAGCCACGGACAAGCTCGATGCTGCCCTGCTGCCCGGCAAGAATTTGTGAAAGGGCAGCAACAACCAAAACTTCTGACAAGCCAAAGGCAAGACCAAAAAAGACCCCGTAATAGGGAAAGAGGGGGCTTGATCGAGTTCTTTCTCTGAGTGACTGCCTTTTAGCCGAAAAGGCTTCTGGCGGCATCGCTTTAAGCCTGGATTCCAAAGTGAACAGCCTGTCAAGCATTTCTTGGCGGCTGAGCTTGTCCTCTCTTCTATCTTCTTTCTGCAGAGCAACCCATGACCCGGCAAAGGTAAAGGCGGCAAAAATTCCGATAAAAAACGAGATAGGCACCAGAGAGGCAAGGCTGCTGATGACGTAGGAACCAAAGCCTGAACTGCTGCCAAAAAAACTGATGAAGATGATGAATGGCTGAAAACCCAGCAGAAGCAGGACGGCTGCCGATCCCAGCTGGCGGTAAGTGCCCCATCGGTAGAAGGCTAAAGAGATGATGGCGATCATGACGATGATCGCCAGGCCAACCGATCCCCTAAAATCTAGGTTCACGCTTGCCTGGGGGCCAGCGCGGAAAAATCCGCTGGCTGCCATAGTCAGGTAAGGGATGGAGAACAGAATGAAGAAGGCGATAATCTGAAACAGCAGAGGGCGGTGAGTCCATCGGCTAAACACGCTTCTCAGCTGTTCAAAAACCTCCTTAAGGCCTGAGACAAAAAGCCGCCATATGGCTACCCAAGGAAGCTCACGCACTGGCCTTGGCTCCAGGCCTTTTATCACCTCCTCTACCGTTGAGGGCGACATGCCAAACTTTGCGGCCAAGTCCTCACGATCAGCATGCTGCCCAGGGGTGGAAAGGTGCCTTGCCAAGGCTTCCCAGCCCTCCGCCTGGCTTGGCGATAAGTCCAGGCTCAGACCGAGGCGGCTTCCGCTGTTTCTTTGATCCTGCCCTTCAAGGTAGGGCTCAGGGGAAGATTCGTTGGGGTTCATGGCTCAGGGCAGATAAAAAACCCCTCGGCTTCATGATGACTCATGAAAGCGAGGGGTCGAAAGGTTATCGGCTAAAGTTTTTAGGCTGTTGTGGCTTCTTCGCCCGCTTCGACGGCAGGAGCTTCGGCGACAGCTTCAACAGGAGCTTCTTCAGTCTTCTTTGCCTTCTTGGGGGCGGCAGCCTTCTTGGGCTTTTCTTCGACTGCCTTTACGGCCTTTTTGGCCTTGGGGGCAGATTTGCCGGCCTTCTTGTCGGCGATGGCAAGCTTGATCAGCTCCTTGATCCGCTGCTCTTTGCGGTGTCGGCGCTGTCGAAGTTCCTTGTTCTTAACTCTCATGTGGTCCCACGCGAATGAACCAAGAAATGTACCTCTTTAGGCATCCAGCCCCAGGGCCCGTATTTCTTTGAGCTCTTCGGCGGTCGGAGCCACGACTCCAGCATGACGCACAACACGGGATGAAGCTTCGACAGCTAGCCGGAAGACGCTGGGTTCAAAACCGACGGCTGCACAGCCTAGACTGGCGCAGGCAATCACAGTATCTCCGGCACCAGCTACGTCGCTGACTTCAACTTTTGGCGCAGAAACCTGGCATCCTCCGCCGGGCCAGGCGGCGGATAGGCCCTGATCTCCCATCGTGGCGAGAACAGATTTCAGGCCATGCTTTTCAATGGCGCCAGCCGCCAAGTGCTGAGCTTCATCAAGGTTCTTGGGGTCCTGCTTCATCAATCCCTTAATCTCGACTCTGTTTAGGCTCATCAGGTCAACACCTTTATAGCGGGGAGCAGATTCGGGTTTGGCGTTGACAGAAGTGAAGAGGCCGAGGTCCAGTGCGGCCTTAATTACCCTTTCAGTCAAGACTCCCTTGATGTAGTCGGAAAAGAGAATTGCCTGTGCTCCTTCTGCTGCTTCTTTTACAACCTCAATAAGAGCGTCTTCTACAGCAGTCGAAGGCGGAGAAGTCACTTCGTGATCGATTCTCATGACTTGATGAGAAGCCCCGGCGATGATTCTTGTTTTGCGGGTGGTAGGGCGTTCAGTATCTCGCACCAAGAAGGGCTCAATTCCCGAGCCTTCAAGCAGAGCATCCTTCAGCTTTGTGCCTGCTGCATCTTCTCCAACCAAGCCAACAACTCGAACCTTGGCTCCCAGCACAGCAGCATTGAGGGCCACGTTGGCCGCTCCACCAGGGACAGCTCTATCTTTTTCCCTGAGCAGCACCATGACAGGCGCTTCGGGGCTGATTCTTGTCGCTGCCCCGTGGATGTACTCATCCAGCATCAAGTCTCCGATCACTACGACGGTGAGTTCAGAAATTCGGTCTAGTACGTGTGCGAGGGTCATGCCTGGGTGGGTCCTCTCGATGAATCATCGGAAGATGGCGCCCTCAGCCTGAGGATGATCACAATAATGCTGACAAGGATGAGGAGGGTGGACATCCATTGAGCTTTGGTGAGGGGGGTGCTGCCCAATAGGTCGGGCAGATAAGTGCCTGAGGCGCTGTCGAAGGGTCCAGCCCTCCAAAATTCATAAACAAAGCGGCTGGCACCATAGCCAACGATACAGAACATAAACCCAACACCTGGCTTAAGCTGTTTTCTTTCGATAAGAAGAAGAATGCCAGCAATAATCAGGCACATGATAGTGTCGAACCCTTGAGCCGGCAGAAAGGCGCCTGTGTGGCCTTCGACATGAACACAGTAGCCATCTGTGCAGGGGTAGCCAAAACAGCAGCCATTGAGAAGGCAGCCGATTCTGCCTATGGCGTGGGCGACTAGGCCAGGGACCCCGACCGTATCCAGCATGGGCCACAGAGGGATTTTCTTGATTTTCAAGAAAACAAGCAGGCCAATAAAGCCAAAAATTATGCCGCCAAAAGAAGTCAGACCGTTGAACTGAAGTGAAAAAATGCGGTCGGGTTGTCCGGCAAATTCATTCCAGTGAGTAGCCATGTAGACTCCTCTTGCACCCAAAATGCCGGGGATGATCATCCACAGCAGCGCGTCCCAGACAGCTTCAGGTTCCAGCCCAAATTTTTCCGTGCGCTTTGCCGCCCAAAAGGCAGCCAATGCCACTCCGATCATAAGCAGGACGCCGTAGCTTCTGATCGGGAAGCTTCCGATTTGGAAGAGAATCGGGTGCATATCTTTGTTCTGCCAGTTTAGCCGGATTGAATCGACGGCCAGCAGCAGGGTAGGCAGGCTCTGTATTTTAACAGGGAGATGCCGCTTAATCTGTCACCATAGATTCGCATGAAAGAAGCTCTGTGGGGCCTAGTGATTGGTGCTTCGGCTGGACTCTTGAGCGGGATGTTTGGAATCGGAGGAGGGCTTCTTATTGTTCCAGCCCTTGTCTTTCTCCTTGCTTTCGACCTTCAAACAGCGATCGGCACCTCTTTGGCGACTATGCTTGCCCCGGTTGGGTTCTTGGCTGTCTACAACTATCACATGGCGGGAAAAGTCAACTGGTGGGCAACACTTTTTTTAGCTGGTGCTTTTGTTGCTGGGGCCTTGGGCGGCAGCAGGCTTGCTCTTTCTTTTGATGAAGAAACTGTCAGGAAGTCGCTCTCGATCTTTTTGGTGATCGTGGCTGTTTATATGTGGTTCAAACCCAAGATGGGTTAATCAGTTTGAGGGTCGGTATCCAAAGGTTCAGGACGCATCTGCCTGTAGGTTGTGCCTTCGGGAGGACCGTTTTTTCCATATCCTGTAAAGAAGCCCATCCAGGCCGCAAAGTGGACAAATCCGAAGAGGTACTTGACCCAAAGGGGAATCGAGGGGTTGAAGCTGAAGAATCCTTCAATTGGCGCAGAAACGGCAATCATAAAAAGACTCAGCATCATCAGGATTGCTGCGTCTTTTCCTGCTCGTCGGATGGCTTCTAGCCGGCTCAGTCTCCCGGGATTGATCGCCGCGCAGGCGAGCAGAAAGCCTGCCCCGCAGGAAACAAATATGCCTCCAATTTCGCTTACACCGTGGGGAAGAATCGAGCCGAACAGAAAGCCAAGGTGGCCAGCTTCGGCAACTTCTTTAGCGAGGATTCCTAAAATCCCTCCGTTCAGCCAAAGCGCCGAGATTCCCCAGATTCCCAAGGTCGCCACCGACATGACATTTGTAATGATTCCGACCAGGGAATTGTTGGCGAGATAGCCCCCTGTGGCTGCAATAGATTCGCTGCTTGATCGTGGGGGGAGAGCGCCAGATTTCCAGGCATCAAAGGCAGAATCGAACGCTCCAGGAATCACAGCTTCTTTGGCTTGAGGGAAAAAGATGACAAGCAGAATGGCGGCGAAAGCCATAAAAAAGAAAAGTGATGTGGCGAAAAGAATTGGCCTTTGGCGTCTTCTGGCTGTATCAGCGGCTTTCCACACACTTCTCGAAAGGGCCGTGGCAAAGCTGACTCTTGGCGCTGCGTAAAGCTGTGAATAGGCTTTGGAGACTATTCCATTCAGCCAAAAGGCAAGTTCGGGGTTGGCGCTTGTCCCTCTGACCAAGGCTAAATCTGCCGATGCCTTTCTGTAGAGGTTCATCATTTCGACCAGCTCTGCCCCTTTCAGCCTCCTGCGGCTTCCGGCTTGGCGCGTCATGAGTTCAAGCCTTTGCCATTCAGCAAAGCGCTTTTCAACCCACTCCTTTTCGTTGGTCATACCAAGTTATTGTAGAGCGTATTTCTCTTTGCTCGTCACCTGAATGCCCCTTGAGACGTAGAATAAGTGCTGACTCTAGCTGCTCGACCCTGTGCAGCACAAATCGGCATCTATTTTTTGCGGGTGAAACTCTTAGGTGACCTCAATGTCCAATGATCACGGTCCAGGGCAGGAAGGTCTTCCCAGCTATTTGGGGAGGCTGACCCAAGCTCCTCTGCTGACAGTAGAAGAGGAGCAGTCCTTGTCGCGCCGAGCTCGCGGCGGTGATCAAGAGGCAAAAAAGCGGCTTGTTGAATCTAACATGAGGCTGGTTATCAATATCGCCCGCACCTACCACAGCCGATCTATCCCTCTTGAAGATTTGATTCAGGAAGGCGCCATTGGATTGATGCAGGCGGTGGAAAAGTTTGATCCAGATCGAGGTTTTAGGTTTTCAACCTATGCCACCCATTGGGTAAGGCAGGCAATAGGCAGATCCATTGACAACAAAGCCAAAGCCATCAGGCTTCCCGCTCATATTGTTCAGACCCTAAGGAAGATTGAACGGCTTAAAAACGAGCTGACAGACCAGCTGGGAAAGGAGCCGAGCATGGATGCCTTAGCTAAAGAATGCGGCCTCGACCCTGTTAAGCTGCAGGCGATGCTGGCATCTGCACAAGAGGTTCTCAGCCTGGATATGAAAGTGGGTGAAACCGAAAATGCCACATTGGGAAGCTTGATAAGAGCAGGAGGCAGCACGAACCCAGAAGATAGGGTGATGGAATCTGAGCTGAAAGAGGAACTTTCTGAGCTGATGCTGAGGCTCGATGAAGGCGAGAGGAGGATTCTATACCTGCGATTAACTGGCCTTACCGGGCAGCAGGCCAGGCAGGCAGAGCCTGCACTTTCTAGAGACAGGATGAGGCAGATTGAAGCTCAAGCTATACGAAAACTGCGTGCCTTGGCGACAACACGCAGGCTGAGAGACTTTTTATCATAACTGTGCCTGGGTGAAAACCCACCCATCATTCGGGCCTTAAGAATCCAGCCGGTACACTTCATTCAAGGTTGATGGATTTTCAGGTCGTTATCGTCGGTGCCGGACATGCCGGAATTGAAGCCGCGCTTGCCAGTGCAAGAATGGGGTTGAAAACTGCCTGCCTCACCCTCCGGCTTGATAGAATCGGCCATCTGCCCTGCAACTGCAGCATAGGCGGACCCGGCAAGGGTCCGATAGCCAGAGAAGTAGATGCTTTGGGCGGTCAGATGGCGGTGACGACCGATCACACCCTGACACATATCCGCCGTGTCGGAACCAGCAAGGGGCCCGCGGTGCAGACGCTTCGCGCCCAGGTGTGCAAGCACGACTACCCAATTTTTATGCAGGGGGTCATGAAGGGGCAGGAGAACTTGACCCTGCTGGAAGGTCAGGCGACTTGGGTTGCACAGGCAGGAGGCAAGGTGACCGGAATCCATTGGCTGCCGACAGGCTCCTCAGAAGTTCACACCATTTCTTGTCAGGCTGTAGTTCTTACTACCGGCACATTTTTAAACGGACTCTGCCACATGGGCGCGACCCAGACAGTGGCGGCGCGTCATGGCGACCAGGCAGTTTCTTCTCTCAGTGACTTTTTGGCAGAGATCGGTCTGAGGTTAAGGAGATTTAAAACAGGCACTACACCCAGGATAAAGCTGAGCAGCATTCGCCTGGACAGAACTGACCTGATGCCGAGCGAAACAGACTGCGGCCCCCTTTCTTTTCGTCACGATGCCCCCATGCCAAAGAGGGAGATGGTGCCGACTTGGCAGACCAGAACTCTGCCCGCCACTCACGAGTATCTGACAGCAAACTTGGCTCACAGCGCCATGTACAGCGGCCAGATAGAAGGTGTTGGGCCCCGCTACTGCCCTTCAATCGAAGACAAGGTTGTGCGCTTTGCTGGAAAAGATTCTCATCCCATATTTCTGGAGCAGGAAGAGTGGGACAGCGAATCGGTTTATGTTCAAGGCTTCAGCACCTCGATGCCTGGCGAGATTCAGCTGGCGGCTCTTAGGACGATTCCTGGTTTGGAGGAAGTCGAGATGATTCGTCCTGGCTATGCTGTTGAATACGACATGGCTGACCCTCTTCAGCTGAGGCCGACTCTTGCCAGCCGTCAGCTTGATGGGCTCTTTTTGGCTGGCCAGATCAATGGGACCAGCGGCTATGAAGAGGCTGCTGGACAGGGAATCGCAGCAGGAATCAATGCTGCTCTTTACGCCACAGATCAAGAACCCCTCATCTTTCCAAGATCAGAAAGCCTGATTGGCGTTATGATCGACGACCTGGTAACGAAAGGAGTTGAAGACCCTTATCGCATGTTGACCGCCAGGGCTGAACACCGCCTGCTGTTAAGGCACGATAACGCTGATTTTCGTCTGACACCCTTGGGACGCAGCCTGGGAATTGTTGATGATCTGAGGTGGGAGAGGTTCAGCCACAGGCAGGAAGGCACAGGAACTCTGCGTGAGTGGATGGAGGCAGAGAGCATAAGCGAACCTCAGTCTTGGGCGCTTGAAGAGGTGGGGATGACAGCAGTTCGCGGGAGGGCCAGCTACTGGCAGCTTTTGACAAGGCCAGGAGCCAGTGTTGCCGCCTTGGGCAGAGCCGCAGAAAAACTAGACCATGATTTTCCTGAACTTAACTTGGAAGCACCGACCGGGACTGTGGCTGCCGGGATTAGAGAGCTTCTTGAGATAGAGGCTGTCTATGGCGGCTACCTAAAGAGGCAGGAAGAAGAAGCAACATTAGCCCGACGCATGGAGGAAATGTCGATTCCGTTGGAACTTGATTGGAATGCCATCAAGTGTCTGAGCCACGAAGGAAGGCAGAAGCTGGGCGAGGTTCAGCCAGCCACAATCGGGCAGGCTTCTAGGATTCCCGGGCTAAGGCCGACAGATGTCGCGTACCTTATTGGACACATTCGCCACCAAAAAAGACAGGCGGCATGGCAGGCGAGACAGCAGGAAAAGCTGGCCTCTTCTGGAAGAGCAGATCACTGAGCACAAAATGAGCTGCAGTTCCCAGAAGAGGAGCAGGCCAACTGGCTGAGCTTAAAAAGCCATGCCTTCGTAGTCGCGAATCAAGCCAATGATTCTGCCAACAATTCGGGCATCTTCCTGGTCGATGACAATCGGTTCGTAGGCGGGGTTGCTGGGAAGCAGAGTCACCTTGTCCTTTTCAAACTGAATTCGCTTGACTGTGGCTTCATCGCCTATCAGGACTGCGACAAGATCGCCATGGTTGGCTGACTGCTGAGGCCTTACCACCACAAGGTCACGGGGTTTTATTCCGTCGCCAGACATAGAATCACCCTTGACTCTCAGCAGAAATGCCCCTTGGACATTTCTCACCATCTCGCTGGGGATGGGGATTGTGTCTTCAACGTGCTGGTCTGCAAGAATCGGAACACCGGCAGCGATTTGTCCCAAGAGAGGGAGCATGGCCACCCGGGGGCTGGCTGCCTGGTACTGAGGATGGGTCATTTTGATTGAACGGGGGGTGTTGCTGCGTTCAATGTAGCCCTTTTTCATCAGGGCATCCAAGTGAACCGTGACGCCCCTTAGAGAACCGATCCCGAAATGGGAGCCGATTTCTCTGATCGAAGGGGGGTAGCCCTCACCAGCAATGTAGTTCTGCACAAACTGCAGAATTTCCTGCTGCCTCTTTGTTAAACCTTTGGCCATCTTGTTTACCGCGCCTGCACAGCTATTCTACATGATTGAAACTTAATTTGTCTACAGTTTCGTCTACCGATCATGGGGACCTTGGAACAGTCCGTGGCATAATTGGGTTCTTCTTCTGAAGCGAGGTCCGCCCAGAGTGTCGATTCTTTCCATCCGTTCAATGTTCGAGAAAAAGGGATGTCAGGTTGTCATGGTCTTCCTGGCAGTTGCCCTTGTGGTAGGAATGCTCCTGCCCTCTTTGATGCCAGGCCTGGGCGGAGGCGGCCAAGACCAGCAGAACGAAACTTTGTTCTCTGTGGGTGGAACAGATGTCAGGCTGCGCCAGTTTGATGAGATGGCACGAAACCAGCAGGCTTCTTTGGGGCCAAGCGGTGATCCTGCCCAGATGCTGCGCCAGACAGGCGAATTGATTGAACATTTTGTGATGCAGGCAGCCAGAAGGCAGGTCGCGCAGAAGTACGGCGCAGCTGCCAACGATGAACTTCTTAAAAAGTGGGCTGCCGAATCGGTTGATTTTCAGCTCGAAATGATGAAGATGCAGGCACAGATGCAGGGTGAACTTAAGCAGGGCACCCAGGAAGAATTTGCCGCCCTTTATAAGAAGAGCACTGGTCGAACGATTGAAGAGGCGAAGGCCTTAACACTCCAGAACGTTGAAGCTGAGCTAAAGAAGCCAGAGGGTAGAAAAGCTCTTGAGGATCAGTTCATTGTCAAATCAATTCAAGAGGCGGCCGTAAAGCGGGTCACTGTTACAGAAGATAATCTGAAGGCTAGTTTTGACTCTTTTTCCTTCCACCGCATCAGTATTGTGGATGCTGCTATGACACCTGAAAAGCGGGAGGAAGAAGCTGAGAAGGCAAGGGAAGATATTGCCTCTGGCAAGCCTCTTGCCGAAGTTTATAAGAGGGTGATGAAAACTGAGATCACTCCTCCTGTCGAACTTCCCCGCAGTCAGTTGGAAAACGACGAGATTCAGAAGGTGATTTTGACTCTCAAGCCTGGCGAGCTCAGTCCTGTTGTTCAGCAGTATGGCAACCCCACTTTCTTCCAGATGGTTAAGAAAGAAGCCAAGCTGCCACCGGACTTTGAAAAGAACAAGGCCAAGCTGCTGGAAGATTTTAAGGTCCAGAAAGTAGGGGCGCAGGTGACAAAAGAGATTGATGAGGCTAAGAAGACAGTCAAAATTGATTGGAAGCTTCCTCAGTTTAAAGTTATCTACGGTGTTTACCAGGCAGTTAATGAACCAATCGGTAAAACCAAGGCAGACTTCGAAGCCCTCCTTGCTCAAGCCGATGCGCTTGAGGCAGATGATTCCAACAAGCTGCTGTCACGCTATGTTCTTCTGACTGAGATATACAACAGGTCAACCACCGAAGAACAGGCTGAATTGAAGGAACAAAAGGCCGAAGCCGGAGAGAATCTTCTGCCCATTCTTGAGTCGATTGAGTTTCGGCTTGCCCTTGTCGATGAGTTTGTTGAGCTGAAAAACAATGACAAGGCTTTCGAGGTGCTTTTAGAATCTTCTGGCCACATTGTCAGCTTCGATCCCATGACGACCGTTGATGCGGGCAGGGTTGAGCTTAAGGCGACCCAGCTTGAGAATTCTAAGGTCTTGACTAAAGAGCAGGCTGATGAAATTCGGGCTGTGGTTGCACAGTGGCGCACAGACAAGGCTGAATACGAGAAGGAGCAGGAAGAGGCTCGCAAAGAAGCTGAACTAGAAGACAAGCGCCAGCTGGAAGAAGAGAAGAAGATGGAGGCAGAGGAAAAGAAGAAAGAGGAAGCTGAAAAGGCTGCAGAAAAGGCTGCTGCTAGTTCTGCCGCAAAGCCAGATTCTGGAACAGCTTCTCAACCCGAGGCCAAGCCAGCTGCGGGCACAGGAAACTAAAAAGCTATGGATGACCGACCGGATCTGACCCTTGTGGCGGGTCCGATCGGCAATTTAGGCGATCTGACCCTAAGGGCCAAAGAAACTCTCATCTCCTGCCCCCTGTGGGTGGTGGAGGATTCGAGAGTTTCTTCACGTTTAGCCTCGCATCTTGAGGTGAGGCCATCTCTCACCCTGCTTACAGATCATTCCCACCCGGGCCAGATAACCAAGCTGGTGGAAAGGATTGCAAAGGAGGGGCCAGCAGCGCTTTTAACCGATGCTGGCACGCCAGGAATCAGCGACCCTGGCGCGCTGTTGGTGCAGGAGGCAGTTGAGACCGGCCTAAAAGTTGATGCCCTGCCTGGACCAAGCGCTGTGACCTTGGCTCTGTCATTCAGTGGATTTTTTGCACAAAGGTTTGCCTTTTTAGGCTTTCTCCCGCGCAGGCCAGGGCCCGCCAAAGAGGTTCTGTCTCCGTTTGTCGATTCTTCTTTGACCTTGGTGCTTTTTGAAGGGCCTCATAGGGTGCTTAAGACCCTTGAGACGGCTCATCAGGCATTAGGTGCAAGAAGGTGTGTCATCTGCCGAGAATTAACTAAACTGCACCAGCAGGTGTGGCGCGGGTCTTTGGATAAGCTGCCGACAGATAAGCAGGTTCCTTCCAAGGGAGAGTTTACTTTGGTCATTGAAGGGCTCAGAAAAGGTGATCTATCCAGCTTTGATCCGTCTGAAGAGGTAGAGTAGTATTCTCGGGTGGGCTATGGAAGGCCGATTTTTCTCGTGCGTTAAGGTTTGTCTGGCTGCTGTATTGGCTGTCGGAGTGTTTTTTGGTCCATCAGCTGCTGAAGCAAAGCCACAAAACGGAGTTCAAAATCCCCCGAAAGGAAGCGTTCCACCCCCGCGTCCTCAGCCTATGCCAGAACAGGAGGAAGAGTATCGGCTTCAAAAGGAAGACATTCTTCAAATCCAGATTCTCGATCGTCTGCAGGCCGAGGTCAACCAGCAGATTCAGGTTGGGCGAGATGGACGCATTACTCCTCCATTCCTTAACCCCATGGTCGCCGAGGGGCTGACGATCACCAAAGTGAAGTCCGACTTGACCCAGCTCTATAACAGAGAGCTGAAGCTGGTCAACGTAAAGGTTTCTGTAACTTTGGTTCGCATGAGGGAAATGAGGGCTTCGGTGGTCGGCGCTGTGCGCACTCCTGGCAGCTTCAACATTCGCCCTGGCGACACAGTGCTTAACCTGCTTTCTTTGGCAGGAGATGCTTTGACAGAAGCACAGGCTGATCTCCGCCGAGCGACTTTAACCCGCGCCCGCAGCCGAGAGATTATTCCCATTGATCTTGTGGCTCTGAGAATCGGCGACCTTTCTCAGAACTATGAAGTCAAGGATGGTGATATTCTCAACATTCCTCAGGAACAGGGTCTTAACAGAATTATTGTCTTTGGCAAGATTCGCACTCCTGGCGCTTACCCCTTTATTGAAGGAATGCGTCTTATGGATGCCCTCAGCGCTGCTGGAGGCGAGGTGCCCAACCAGTCCAGGTTTAGCCGTGTCGAGGTGATTAGAGAGGTTGCTGGAGCCCCTGGCACCTACCAGAGAATCACCTGCAATGTGGTTGAGTACCTTAAGAAGGGTGATTTTAGGCAGAACATTCTTCTTCAGAGAAGAGATGTGATAGTGGTTCCTGATAATGGCAACCCCAACTTCGATCAGATCAACCAGGTTCTTGGCCTCTTCTTTGTTCTGGAAAGATTTGGAGTCAACATTTTTAGGTTCTAGCCTAAATCTGAATTAGCATCGAAACTTAAATGCAGTGTGGGGGGTGAAGTTAATCTTCACCCCCCACGTTTATTTGTTCGACTTAGACTTTCCTCTCAGCCTGCTTGGGCAAAGTGAGCCAGAGCATTCTGCAGTGATGCCTTGAGGTCCTGACCCAAGGGGGCAGTGCTGAGCGAGTTGCCGTCAGCATCGATAAGGTTGACCACCAGGCCAGCTTCTGGCATGACTTGGTACTGCACATCGGCAATTCGGCCTGCCTTGTCTGGATGGTCCTTTCTAAAGGCAGAAAGAGCCAAGGAGAGCGCCTCGGAGGGGTGAAGAACAAGTGATGGCGCCTCTGTCTTTTTCGGCTTTCTGGCCAGGGCGTCTCTGCTGGCTAAGTTGATGAGGTTATCCAGAGTTGCTGCCAGGTGAACGGTGGTGCGTTCGCTTCCCCTGTTTCCACCGGCCATGCCGATAGAGAAGGTGATCCGCTCATCTATTCCTTCGACGGAAAGTGATTTTTCCTGGAGTTCACTTCGCAGCTCTTCAAGGTCAGCTCTGCTGCGGGTCGATGCCAAGACAAACTCGTCCCCAGCGTAGCGAACCACTATGTCACGGCGAGGGTCACGGACATCAAGGATCATGCTGGCTGTCTGCCTTAGCACCTTGTCCCCGTAGATATGTCCGTACCTTTTGTTGTAGGCGCCAAAACGGTCAAGGTCGAAAAAGAGAATGGTGAGCTCCTGGCCTTCCTTCAGTCTTTCTTGTCCCCACTCACGCAGATGATCGCTCCAGGTCAGACCAGTCATGGCATCCCGCGATAAAGCAAGCTCATCTAGAATCATGCTGACTGTGGCAAGGCCGATGAAAGAGCCAGACTTCTGCACCCATGCAACATCGGCTTTCATTTGACTGAGAGTGGAGACGGCTTCTTTGAGATCCATTTCTGCCGGAATAATCGGGGCAGGTTTGGCCAGTTCGGCCACTAGTGAACCTCCGCGCTGTTCGGCATCTTCAAGAGTGATATAGAGGGGGCGGCTCCCTCCCACAGCGACGGCAGAAACCCCAAGATCCTTTAGCATCTGGGCAGCAAAAGAACCTGTAGACTCTGGATTCAAAGTCACGCGGATCAAGGACAGGAGTTCAAGTGTTCTTTTCACCAGGGCTCACCCTTCTGGACGGCACAACTCGTGCCAAGGCACTATAAAGCTGTCAAATAAACATAGGGGGCTGATGAATCAAGTCGAAAGGACTGATAGGAGAACCGTTCTAATCCGTTCTTTCGTCATCTCGTCCTTCCACGTTTTGACTCTTTGCGTAAGTGAATGGACTTCTCCGGGAGTGATGTTAATAAAGGCAGAGACTTGGTCTTCTGGCAGCTTCAGCAGGTCTCTTAATGACCAGCAGAGCCAGCTTTTAAGCCTCTCAGCATCACAGGTATCACAAAGAGCGGCACAGACAGCTTCATAAACAGAGTCCCGCAGATCCCACCCATCCCTGCCTCTTAAAAATGGAAGAGTTATCCCCAACGCCCGGGGGAGATTTGATTCACAAGACCAGTCATTGCCATAGAGGGCCAGGCGGTTAAGAGCGCCTAATATAGATCTCCCATTTCCATCAACATGGCGGGCAATGAGTTTGGCAAGCGTCCGATGAAGCTGCAGACCCATTGTGAGAGCGACGTTCATCACAATCAGTTCACGCTCAGAAGCTGTGGGGACAGTTATGGGGAAAACTGCGGGCTTGACCCTCAGCATCGCCAGTTCTCTCAGCAGCTTTGATTGGGGTTCAGATTCTAGAGCAAGCAGAATAGGGCGACGAAGCCTCGTTCTTTCTCTTAATCTCATCATGAATCTGTGCTTCAGGCGGGGAAGCCTCAGGATATCCTGCACGCCGTCAACCAAAACTGGCTGAGAAGGATTTTGAGATTCAGGAATGGCAAGAAAGCTGTTGGGTGAGTGAATGACACTCTCGATTTGGTATTGACTGGCGACTCGTTCTGAGGCAGCCTGCAGAAGGTGAGTTTTCCCCCAGCCGCTTGGTCCGACAATGACTGCAAAGCTGCTTAGTCCGTGAGCCACCCTCATGGCGGCTTCGAAGGCAGCAAAGTTAGAAGGCAGGGCGGCAAAGCCGCTCCAGTGGCAGGAGTCTCCTAAAAGGACATCAGACAGGGCATCGGGCAGGACCCGAGGGATTTCTGGCTGAGGTGCTGGGAAACGTTTCACAGCCATTTCGGTCTGTGAAAAGCCCCTTCCCCATGTCGCCTGAACTGCCATCTCTGCCCTTTTTCCTGCTTGATTATTGTGCGCTGCTGGCTGTTTTGGCCCTACACTTTCACGTTTGAGCCTGGGGGGCTGGGAAAGGAATGCAGCCAGAGTTCAAGACCTGCACTTATCACTATTCACAGGGGGAGCAGCTTTTTTTAAAACATCTCCCCAATGTTTTCCACCTAGTAGAAATACCTTGACTATGCTGAGGCGGGAGTCGGCTTGTTTATTGCCTGCAGACCCAGAAGATTGAGATTTATGACCATGAAACAGGGCGCGCAATGTAAGCGGCAAATGGCAGGCGAGAGCGGTGGGGCAGGGATCAGTATTTATTGCCAGGTTACGAGCTTAAGTTAAGCTATGGCATGGGAAGTGCAGTCGGCCTTTGTATTCCTGATAAAGGAGGTCTGCCATGAAGTTAATTCTCTCTTCTGCCCTGGTCCTGATCGTCGCTGCTTCGTCTATGGCATCTCAGTCCATCCTCGTCGCCACAACTCCAGAACTGCCAAGCAAAGAGATTGGTTTGGTGAATGACATCATGGCTAATCCTAATGTCCCTGCCGAGCCGGTCATGGGGGTCAACGCCGCTCCTGGGCCTGATCCTGTGCCAGAACCAGCCACCCTTCTTCTTCTCGGCGCAGCTGGATCGCTCTTTTTGGCAAAGCGCAGAAAAGCCTGATTCATCCTCCCTCCATCCCTCTATAACCCTGGCCCTAAATGGCCAGGGTTTCTTTCTGTCAGCCCATGTCATTTGGTGCTTTACAGCTTGATCACTTAAGTAAGAGCCTTTGTCAGAACTGGCTTGCAGATCAGATATCACATCTGCTGTTGAATAAGATATGCTAAGATCCCCCAAGGAAAAGTGCTGTATATGCCCATTTTTTGCGATTGAGTTGAAAAGTAGATGGATGTATTGATTCCGGTAAGAACATGCTTATAACACGCGTGATTCTGGTAAAAATAACAGTTTTTTGAGCCCAAAATCAATTGGCACGAAATTTGCGCTAAATGGTATCAAGTCTTTGTTCGGAGCTGCTCCAGAATGAAAAGACTTTCCTTGCTTGCCTTTGCCCTTTCGCTTTCCGCTGTTACTCTTGCTGATCCTTCCCTAAGTTCCGGCCTTATTCCAAGTCAGCTTTTGAACAGCTCTAATGATGGCTGGGGCAGTGATGTTCAGTCCCTTCTGGCGGCAAACGGTGCCGTCGTTGATCTGCAGGCCAATCAGTCTGCCGATCGGATCTTCTCACAGGATGGCGCTGTCATGACCTGGGAGTACGTTTGGTCTCGCGCTGGACTGGTTGGAGAGCATCGCCTTGGCTGGTATGGAGTCGATAGCCCTGACACGATCAACTGGGTTTTGGGCAACAAGAATCAGGATGGCTGGCAGACTTACTCCTGGACCGGCAGCATTTCCGGACAGTTCGGCCTCGTGTTGGATAACGGCGACGGCAGCTACTTCTACAGCGATCCAAACCGCAACATCGATACCCCTCTGGTCAGCAGTGATCCTGAGCTCGATGGATTTGACCGCAGGATTCATGTCGGTGTCTTTCATCCCACGAACACCAGCGACATCTTCCTTACCTGGGAGGATCTGGTTGACCAGACAGAAGTAGGAGCAGGCGGACTGCTTGACTACAACGACTATGGCTACAGGTTTTCCAGCATGGCTCCGGTGCCCGAGCCAGGAACCATGATCGCCCTTGGTGCTGGAGCAGTCGCCTTCTTGGCAAGAAGAAGAAAGAAGGCTGCTTCAAAGGATTAAGCAATCTTTTTAAAGTCAGCTTTTGGTGCCTTCCTTTCTTAAAAGGGAGGCACCTTATTTTGTTGTGGGTTGTGCAGACTGGCAAAATCGCTGCCCAGCGACTTACCGGTTTATAGAGGAGAGGAGATATTTTTGCCGATACGTCATGTGAGGGCTTAGTTTTGTCCCTTGTGTGAAGGTTACTCCTATGAAGTTTATTGCGAAAGCTGCACTTGTCGCAGTCTCTTTGTTCGCTTTCTGCTCAGCATATGCCGAGGATTTGAAATTCACTGGGCTTGGATTAAAGGACGCCCTGACTGTTAAAATTGCCTTGAATGGTGGAGACTATAAAAGCACTAAAGCGGGCATTCTTAAAATGACCGATGGCGCACAAACATTTGAATCTTACTGCGCTGATGTCTTCTCTCCCATGAACACCAGCTATCACAGCTACACTTCATCTACGGTTGATTTTGATGCCGGAACAAACCTTGCCATGGCAGGGAGGATTGTAGCCAACAGCTATTTTGATGCCAAAACTGCTGCTCAGCAGGCTGCCCTGCAGATTGCTGTTTGGTCTGCTATACACAACGGTGGAAACAGCTTTGATGATAAGGGCAGCGTTTTTAGCGTGCAGGGACTGAGTTCTGAAGTCTTGAGTTTGGCGAGCCTTTATTTTGATAAAGGGTTTGAGAACCCCGTAAACTTAGCCACATACTACGGGACAACCGAGGTGGGAGCTCAATCGCAGCTGATGGCGAATCCTGTGCCAGAACCTGGAACGATGCTGGTTTTAGGGGCTGGAATCGCTGCTCTGGTGGCAAGTCGAAGAAAGAAGAAGACTCAGCTGGTTTAGAAGGTTCTTTAAAGTGTGGGGCCTTACGGCCTCACACTTTATTAGTCAGCTGTTTTCCAGTTCGGCTTTCAGCTTGGCAAGGGCTTCACTCCATGCCGCTCTTGCTCCGTCAGCTTCTTCACGAGCCTGTATTCGGCTATGGCTTAAAGTAATGCTGGTTTTTCCGTTTTTCTCGGCGAACATTATATCAAGCTCTGTGGGGCTCTCTACTCCCACTGTCTGCCAAACATAGCGCAGATCTTTGTCTTGTCTTACCCTTGTGGCTCTGCCTGTATGTCCCTGGTCTGACTTTAGCGACTGATCAGGCTCTACCACGCCATCAAACCAGGCGGCAGCACCTGGGGAGGAAAAGGCGGCAAAAACTCTGCCGAGAGGGGCGGCAATGACTTTTGTGCAGCAGATATTAAAACCTTCTGCTCGGCCATCTTTCTTAACGGTCCCCTCACGTCGATCTTTTTCAACCCAAATTGTAGTCGGCCACCAGACTTCTTTTGTGGTCTCATACATCCAGCTGATGGCTTCTCGGCGGCCTTTGAGGCCTGTTCCTTTGGCGTTAATCTCTTCAATCCATTCTGAGATGGTTTTGCCGGTGTTTTCCCGGCAGGCCTCTTCGGTAAGAGGGAAATCTGACTTAAGTTCAATTTTCATGACAGGTTATGTTATGGAGCATAGCCAAGCCGCCCTTCATCAGTCAACCATGTCGGCTTGTCTTTATGTTTATTGTGAGATCCATGCCTTTACTGTCTCGCCAATAGCTTCAAAGCCATCTTGATCACCCAGCAGAGCAGGAGGCACTTGGCCGCCAGTCTTTACAAAAGGAACATATTCCCTTGTATGGTCAGTGGAGGTGTCCGTCGGGTCATTGCCGTGGTCTGCGGTAAGAATCAGAAGATCGTCCGTCTTAAGGCGAGGAAGGAAATCCTTGAGAAAAAGATCGAACTCTTCAAGGCATCGGCCAAACCCCTTAGGGTCGCTGCGATGGCCAAAGAGCATGTCAAAGTCTTCAAAGTTGGCAAAGATAAAGGGGTGATCTGTTTCCATCGCGACAGCGAGAGCCTTGGCGTGCTCGGCATTGCTTTGAGTTCTGGGTATATCCAGAAATCCTCTGCCGCCGAAGAGTTCAGGAATCACTCCAATTCCGTAAACTGGGCTGAGTTCATCAATAAGGCAGGTGGGGGGAAGAACAGGGAAGTCCTTGCGCCGCTCGGTTCTTTTCCACGCGCCTGGCTGGCCGATAAAGGGGCGGGCAATGACTCTCTGCACCTGGTCAGGAGGCTGGCAGAGGCTTCGAGCAATGCGGCACCATTCGTAAAGCGTCTCGATCGGGACGACATCTTCATGAGCGGCAACTTGGAAGACAGAATCAGCCGAAGTGTAGAGGATGGGAAAGCCAGTTTCAACGTGGAGTTCACCCAGCCTGTCAAGAATCGCTGTTCCGCTTGCCGGACAGTTGCCTAGGGTTTGAGTGCCAATTTTTGACTCAAATGACTTCACCAGAGGAATAGGAAATCCATCTGGATAGGTGGGAAAAGCTTCGACAACTCTGGCTCCCATCATTTCCCAGTGTCCAGTCACAGAGTCCTTCCCCTTGCCCATGGGCTTCAGGCGCCCGTAGGTGGCTGATTCGGGAGCCTCGCCTACACCAGCGGCAGCCCACCACCCCAGCTTGGTGAGGAGGGGTGTGTTAAGCCCACCACAGGCATCCCAAACATTTTTTAAGGTGCTGGGATTGTGAGCATCTTTATAATCGGCGGCATCTGGGGCGGCTCCGGCTCCGCATCCATCAAGGACGATGACAATAGCTCTCCTGCTCACAAGAGTTCAAGGGTACCAGGGGCAATGCTTTCAGTTTGGGAGGCCAGGAGTAGACTCCCTGCTGCATGAGGGTTCATGTTTTTGGCGCCAGCGGGTCTGGAACAAGCACCTTGGGCAGAGGAATTGCCTTGCATGAAATGGTGAGGTTTTTTGACGCCGATGACTACTACTGGGCTCCGGCTGAAATTCCCTACTCAGTTGTGCGGCCGGCCAGTGAAAGGCACGCGCTTCTTCTGCCAGATTTGGCCGAACAAGAAAACTGGATACTGAGCGGTTCTATGGTCAGCTGGGTAGGGCCAGTGCTTCCATTATTCCAGGCAGCCATTTATATCACCTGCCCGACCGAGATAAGAATAGAAAGGCTTTGGAAAAGAGAAAGGGGAATATTTGGCGCAAGGGTTTTAGAAGGGGGAGATAGAGAACTCTGCACTCAAGAGTTTATTGAGTGGGCTGCTGGCTACGATTCAGGCAGGCTCCCAGGCCGATCTAAACTGAAGCACGAGTCTTTTATCGCATCCTTGACTATGCCGCTTCTGCGGCTGAGCTCTTTGGAATCTCGTGAGGAAATGGTGCATAAGGCAGCGGCCTGGCTTGAGGGGTTGAAGTGAAGTTTGTTTTAGTGGTGGAAGATTCTGACTCTGCTCTAAGGCAGATGTCTGAAATTCTAGAGGCGCTTGGTGTTGAGTTTAAGCTGATAGCTAAGGTGGAAGAGATAGACGGCTATGGGATTAAGGGACACGTTCCGGGGCTGCACGATGAGCCGTTTTTTGCTGCGTGGAATGATGTCTCTGCCCTCTTCTGCGACTATGAAATTCTAGGTGGGTTCTGCGGGGCAGATGTTGTGGAAGCCGCGTCAAGGTGCGGGGTTTGGCCAATTATTGGCATGTCTTCCAGCTCGGTCTATAACAAAAGGCTGCTGCTTTCCGGCGCCACTGAGGCGGACTTGAAGCCCAAAGTTATTCAGGGACTGGGCTCTGGCCGTTGGAAGTTATGAACTTTTATTCCAGGTTTAGCCAGCACAGGAGGTCATCTGCATTCTGAACAGCTCGCAGCAGTCTTCGTTCTTGGGCCTCGTGACGGCATTGCTTTAGCAGGTCCGATGCTTCGTCAACTTCGTGAGCAAAGTAATGGGCGAGGGCCGAAGTGCAGGTAAACGCTAGACGTTCTGCCCATGGCAGGCCGCTTTTTTCAGTCTCCTCCGTTAGCATAGATTGAATTTTTTCAAGGCTGCCACCCCAAAAGATTTCTGCTCTTAGGTGCGTGTCTCTTAACATTGGCCGTCTTTGACCATGGGGGACGGAGCTATACAGTTCCATAAACTGACGGATTGTCTGCATTAAAGGCAATACAGTTTCAGGGAATCGCCCTGAATTGTGAGTCGTATCGGATCTTAGAACATCACGGATTCGAATCCGAGTTTCCTCATGCGCCAGGTCAAGGCAGAACCTTTTGAACATGTTGGTCTCTCTTAAATCCAACGGCTCAGGCAGGTCTGTCCTAATGTATTCCTCGTCGGGTCTTTCAAGAAGGTAGTTTCTGGCTTCGCCAAGAAGCTTAAGGGCATTCACTCTTCCAAGCTGTCTGGATGCAGCAGCTTTATGTCTCTTTGCGACGAAAACTCGTTGATCAAAAAAGTCGCCGATTCGGCGGATTCTCGTACGGGCATTTTTCTCAAGGTCTTCAGCTGCTTTAAAGGCTTCGTCAGCCTGACCAAAGGCGATCAGGTGGCTTATATGGATCTCTACGAGGGTGAAGTACTGATACGGAAATGATTCTGAATAGCCAGATGCCGTTAGAATTTTGTCCGAAAGCTGGTGAAGACTGACTTCAAGAAAGTCGTTAACACTTATGCCTTCGAGACATTGCTGATGCCAGGCCCGTGTCCATTCGAAATACTCTTCCAAGAGCGCTTGATCAGCTTTTGGATGTAGATCTGAACGTGTTAACCAAGAGAGGTCCCGTGAATTAGCCATGCTTCAGCTTCTTTAAAATAAGCTGAGCATCGGAAGCATCAAGCCTGCCCCCATCCTGTTCTTTCCATTCAAGAAAAATCTCTTTATCTATCAGCCAGCCGTGAACCCAATATTCAGCTTCTCTTTCTGGCCAAATCAGTGCCGGACCATCTGGGTTGTGGCGGACGCCATGCACCCAATATTCCGTCCTTCCCGCACTATCTGTAATTGCTGGACCATTTTCGTTGTGCAGAAGACCTTGATTATCTCTGTGCTGCATTGTCTGGACACTGGTTATATTTATTGGCATTTCTCGTAAGATTATGCAGAGGCAAAACGCAGGACGTCAAGCGTCCGTTCTGTATTTGTATTACGTAAAAAAACGTAAGTGGTTACTTCAGTCCCACAGCAATAGGAGTCAGGCGTCGTTTGGCTTCTGGCTGAATCTCCCTGACGACTTCCTCATAAAGCGAGTCACGCTCAATCGGAATTCTGCCTGCTTCTGTGATCATGCGGCACATGTTTCGGTAGGTTAATCCTTGGCTTTTGTTGCCGAACTCGCCTTCTTTATAAGTGATTTCATACTCGTGAACAAGGCCGTCTGTGTCGTCGGCCCCATACCAAAGTGAAGCCTGAGTGATCTCTTCTGTGTTCATGATCCAGAAGCTCTTAATGTGCTCAAAGTTGTCGAGCATCAAGCGGCTGACGGCGATGTTTCTTAAGTCGGTGTAGCCAGTCTGAGATTTCACGTCGGCCAGTTCAGTTTCTTCTGGGTGGAAGCTGAGGGGAGTGAAGGTTAAGAAATGTCCAGTTTCATCTTGAAGTTCGCGAAGCTGAATAAGGTGGCTGGCTCTCTCTTCGTGGGTTTCGATGTGGCCATAAAGCATAGTGGCGTATTGTCGAAGCCCAATCTTCGAAGCTTCTCGCGCCACATCTTTCCAGCCTTCGCCGCCCATTTTGCGGCCAAAAAGCTCCTGGTGAACTCGGTCAGAAAGGATTTCAATTCCACCACCGGGCAGAGAGTCAAGTCCGGCCGCGACAAGATCCTTAAGGGCCTGGCCAATGCTGACTTTGCCGACTTTGGCAATCTGTTCGATTTCGATGGCAGTAAATGCCTTAACGTGGGCGTGGGGGAAAATTTCCTTGACCACGCTGCAGAGGTCCATGTAGTACTGATAGGGAAGGCGGGGATTGATGCCTCCAACCATGTGGACTTCTGTGATCTCAACATCCTTATGCCAGCTTAGGCGTCGTCGGACTTCATCGATTGAGAACTCGTAAGGGTCTGGACCGCCTTTTTTGGCATAGAAGGAGCAGAACTTGCAGAACTTATTGCAGATGTTGGTGTAGTTGATGTGCTGGTTGCGGACGTACCAGGTCTTTGCCCCATGCCTGCGCTCCCGGACAATATTGGCCATGTAGCCAATTCCGGTCAGATTAGGGTGTTCGTAAAGACGGATTCCATCTTCGAGGCTCAGCCTAATTCCCTGATCGACCTTGGCATAAATGTCCATCAGGTCGCTTCCAACAATGTGTTCTGGGGCCAGTGCCAACTCTGTTCCTCGTCAACTTTCACCTTTTAGTGAAAGCTGGTTTATTCTATCCTACGCAGTCTTTAGGGACGGGGTGCTTTCGGGGGCCTTTTCGTAGGCTTGATAGGTGCTTTTAGGGGACTGGCGCGGCTGAGCTGTCGTCTGATGGCTCTTCTTCTGGTGTTCCGCCAAAGGCCTTGATCGCGTCCTGAAGGTCGCTGACAGCCAGCGCGAGGAGGTCGGAAAGGGACGTGAGGCGTGGCTCTGATTCAGCCATCGATTCAGCCGTTGCCTTGGCTCCTCTGAGGTCAATCAGGGCATCATTCAGCTCAGTAATAGCTTTTAGCCGAAGCTCATCATATTTGGCTAACTCACCCCTTACATCCTCAGCTGTGGGGGCATTGCCCGAATATTCAGCCGAAGCATCGGCAGCGCTGCCCATTAAATCTTCAACTTCTGCCAGGCCCTCTAGAAACTCAGCGGTGGCTCCCCCTGATTTGAGGTTCAAGATGGCTGTCTGAGTTTCTTCAAGAGTTTCCAGAAGTCCTTCCAGCGAGACTGAGCCCGCTCTAAGGGAAGCGGCGGTTTTTGCTTCTGGAGTGGTTTCGGTATCCTGTCCGGCGAGTTCAGCTTCAGCGGGCGCTTGTTTGGGGCGGCAGCCTGTGGCAAGCACTAAACCAAGGCAGAGCCCAGCAATCAAGAGGCCGACGCTGACTGGCCCTCGCACTTGACTCCTGCTCCTTTTTGACTCCATCCTGTTAACCATATGATCTCAGCCTGTTTGGCGATTCTGCCCTTTGCCCTCTATACGCCGCAGGGACAGGCCCCTGCCAAGGCTGCACCGGAAAATCCTTATCAGCTGCCTATCGGAACGCCAGGCAGATTTCAGCCAGGTCTTGGCATCTCAAGTTCCGCCTCTGGCCGGGCTTCGGAAATGAAAGATATTGTCGAGGCGGCTAAGAACCATAGGTTTGTTCTGGTGGGAGAAAGCCACGACAACCCATACCATCACCAGTTTCAGGCTGATGTCATTAGAGCTTTAGCGGCAGATGGCCGCGATGTTTCGGTTGGCCTGGAAATGTTTACAAGAGACAACCAGGCTGCCATGTTCCCATGGAGTCGTGGCTACTGGGATGATGCTGAGTTTCAGACTAAAGCCAATTGGAAGACCCAATGGGGCTTTGACTACCTTCTCTATAAGCCGATTTTCGATGCAGTCAAAGACCTGAAGCTGCCCATGGCTGCCCTTAATCTGCCAAGGGAATGGGTGAGGCGGGTAGGACGAGAAGGAATCGGCGCATTGACCCCTGAGGAAAGAAAGTGGGCTCCTGATGTGAACCTTGACAATAAAAACCATCGAAGGCTTTTTACTGCAATGATTGGAGGGCACCCCCTAGAAGGGCAGAGGGGGGACAATATGATCTCCGCTCAGATTTCATGGGATGAATCAATGGCTCAATCTGCCGTAGACTTTATGGCTCCCCGTGTCAGCCGCAGGGCAGTGATGGTAATTATTGCCGGCAGCGGACACACCATGTACGGGCAGGGAATCAATTACCGATTGATGAAGAAAGGATACGATTCTTTGAATCTGGCTGGCCTGGAACAGCCTCTGCCAGAAGATGGGATCAGCCGAGGAATTGCTGACTTTGTTTTTGTCAGTCCAAAGCTTGAACGCAAGCCGTCAGCCCCAGCAAGATGACCCCAAAAGGCCGATTTTGGGCAAAGGTTAGAATCGATCGGCCATAATTCTAAATTCAGAGGACACTCGTCTTGGTTCACGTTACCGTCAATTCAAACGAATCGATTGACAGCGCTTTGAAGCGATTCAATCAAAAGCTGCAGCAGAGCGGCCTGCTTCGCGAGGTCAAAGACCACGCGCATTACGAGAAGCCCAGCGAAAAGCGACGCCGCGCCAAGCGACGACGTAAAACCTACTAGGAGCTTTCTCCTGCACTCTTGGGCCAGATAGGTCCGGAGGCGGCTATGAAGATTCACCCCGCGGTAGAAGCCTATGGATTTAGGTCCGTCTTCGCCCTTGGGTTGACTGTTCTTCTGGCTTTATCAGCTTCAGCACCCCCATCTGTTCTGCAGATTGGGGGTCTTTTCGTGCTGACTTTTCTCTCTGGCTGGATAGTTCACATTCAGCTTAAAAGAGAGCATCTACTGCCTGAGCATCGCCGACCGGCAGAGAGGCTGGTTTGGATCACCGCTCTTCTTGGGGTTGGCGGTGTCTACATCGTCAAGCGGGCAGTTGGGGCAGGTACAGAATCTGACGCAGCATTGCTGGCGGCGGCTCCTATTGTTGCTCAAGGCCTGCTTATTGGAGGCTTGGTGGGGTGCAGTCTCGCTTCCATCACTGTTTCAATGGCAGTTCTTCTGCTTGGTGCAGCCGGGGCAGTTGCCTGGCCGGTTCTGTTAGCGGCCTGGGGCTTGGGGGTCGGAGGATCTTTCCTTATTTCGCCTCTCAAAAAGCGCTCAGATCTTCTGCGGGCTGTTTTTTCACTCTTCTGGATGGGCGGGCTGGTCGGTGCTTCGGTCGCTGTTTCAGGAACCACCAATTGGGCTCATATAGGCGAATCTGCTCTGTGGGGGGCTGTTGCCTGCCTTATTGCCTCATCGATTTTTTGGCTGGGGGCCACGCTGATGGAGAAAATGGTTGGCCTGACCAGCGATTGGACTCTGCTGGAACTCTGCAGCCCTGAACATCCTCTGATCCAGGAGCTCTGCACTAAAGCGCCAGGAACCTATGCCCACTCAGTTGCTGTAGGGAACTTGGCTGAGGCAGCCGCAAGAGCGATTGGGGCGAACACTGTGGTCTGCAGAGCTATGGCAGCATTTCACGATGTCGGCAAGATCAACCGTCCTGCCTGTTTTATTGAGAATCAGAGGGGGCGCAACATCCACGATGACCTCAACCCTGCCTACAGCGCGAGAATTATTATTGGACACGCTGCCGAAGGAGTGGCCTTGGGGGAAAAATACAAGCTTCCCCAGGTGATTATTGATGGGATAGCCCAGCACCACGGCACATCGCTTTTGACCCCTTTCTTTAAGAAAGCCACCCAGGGGTGCGAGGTTGAAGAAGATATGGAAAGACTGTTTAGGTACGCCGGACCCAAGCCTCAAACCCGGGAAACAGCCATTCTTCATTTGGCTGATACTTTGGAAGCAGCCAGTCGAACCCTGAACTCGCGGGAAGAGACAGCCGATTTTGTTCATCGTCTGGTAGAACGTTCTCGTCAAGATGGACAGCTTGAAGAATGTGATTTAACTTTTAGAGAGCTGCAGGCCATACAGGACTCTTTTATTGCCAGCCTAGACGCTCTGCGTCACGATAGAATTTCCTACCCAGAACTGACTGCGAATGAAGCCAAACCATCAAAATCGTCTGACTCTGCTGAATCAGTCGGGCCGGAAACCTCGTCTACAGCTGCTTCGTAATGCTGTGCTTGCCGCCCTTAGTGAAGGAAAGGTGAGGAGTGGAGAAGTAGAGATTCTCCTTGCAGATGATGAAGCTCTAAGAGAGCTGAACCAGCGGATGAGAGGGGTGGATGAGGCTACCGATGTCCTTACATTTCCCTCTGATCCAGCCTGGCCAGGCATGGTGGGGCAGATTGCCATCAGCATGGATTTTGCAGAAAGGGGCGCCAAGGCAAGAGGAGTGACTTTAAGTGAAGAGACCGCTTTTCTTGCCCTGCATGGGGCTCTGCACCTGGCAGGCTGGGAGGACGAAACCGACCAGGAACGAGATGAGATGGTGGCAGAGATGAACAGAATCGCCATCTTGGCCGGTCTTAAGCCAGATGATAATTGGGCCTCTCAGCCTCATTGCTTAGGAGAGCCAAGTGCCAGTTAAAGAGCTGATGAAGCCCTTTAGGGTGGCCCTGGCAGGAATTGTCCACGCTTTTAGAACTCAGAAGCACATGAGGATTCACCTCTATGTGACTTTGGCGACGATTCTCGGCGCTGTGCTTTTGAACCTGCGAATGAGAGAAGTTTTGATTCTTCTCTTTATGATCACCATTGTTCTGATTGCAGAAATGTTCAACTCTGCCATCGAAGCAACAGTTGATTTAGCCTCGCCCCACTATCACCCCCTAGCCAAGTTTGCGAAAGATATTGCGGCAGGGGCTGTGCTTATTACGACGGTGCTCGCTGTTATTGTCGGCCTGCTGATTGCCATTGGCGATGACAACTGGGAAAGGATAAAGCTGAACCTGGTAGGGCAGGCGGTTGGAGTCTCTTTTGCCTGGCGTCTGCTTATTGGCCTGGTCATGGTCTTGGTGCTTGTTATTGTAGGAAAAGGGCTAGGCAAAAGGGGAAGCATTCTACAAGGAGGCTTGGTGAGCGGGCATGCAGCTTACGGTTTTTTTCTGGCAACTGCCCTGATTTTTATAACCAATAATGCTGTTGCTGCCGCGCTCGCGATCGTTTTAGCGGTCATTATTGCCCAGTCGAGATGGGAGGCAAAGATCCATTCTGTCTTTGAATTAGCCCTAGGAGCGGTAGTTGGATCAGTTTTAGGGGTTGTGCTTTTCGGATTTATGCCAAAATAAAGGGAGAAGACTTCGTCTCACCCGATGACCAGCGACCCTAGTGAACATCGGCGGCGACTGAGGACGACCCACCGTAGAGGATTGGCAGCCAAGGAGCTTATAGGCTCTGCCGCCGCCATTTCTTTTGCCCCGGGAGTGGTTATCGTTTTCGGCGCTGCTGCCCTGCAGGGGGCCAGCCCAAAAATACTTTTGGGCCAGCCGCTCTACCTTAGTCTGGCCGTCTTTGCCTTCATGGCCATCATTGCGCTCAACGCACATTTTGTGATGGCTGAAACAGCTCTAAACCTGCTTAAAAGCAGTTTGGTGAAGGCTCAAGATCGAACCCCTGACAAAATGACCGAAGCACAAGCCTTGGAGTTTGCCAAGCTTGGCCACCTGCTTGAATCTCGCGATATCTACACCGCAGGCGCATTTATGGGTTCTCAAACCATGAGAGCCTGGCTCTTTCTTCTCTGCCTTATTCCTGCCTGGGCGCTTGAAGAGCTGATGACGCCAGACACGGATGTTCGCGGATTTTTCTGGATCATCCTTTGGATGATCATTGTTTCAATACCTATTGCCGGCCTTAACGTGCTGTTCGGAGAGCTGATTCCTAAAAGCTATGCTTCGGTTCATTCAACTGCAGTCTGCGTAAGGCTCTATGGCTTTATCCGTCTTTGCGCCAGTCTCTTTGCCATACCAACCAGGCTGGCCACTTGGTTTGCAGGCTTGTTTACACAAAAGTTTGGTGCTTCTGCTTCTTTTGCTCTGCCCAACCATGCCGAAGAAGAGATAAAGACTCTGATTGAAACCTACGGCGAATCCGGTCACATAGAAGAAGAGGAAATTGAAATGCTTGACTCGGTTTTCGAGTTTGGTGATTCTGTGGCCGTTGAGATCATGACCCCTCGCGTGGATCTAGATTCAATTGCCTGTGACAAGACATTAAGAGAAGCGGCTGAAATGATTCAGGCGACGGGCCATTCTCGTCTGCCAGTTTATGAAGGCACTGACGATAGAATTCTTGGCATTATTCACGCCAAGGATGTTATGCAGGCCCTGCTTGATGGCAATGCAGACAAGGTGCTTTCTGATTTTAAGCTGAGGCCCGCTGTGCCTGTGCCAGAAAGCAAATCTCTGCATGATCTGCTTCAGGAGATGCGCAGCTCAAAGACACAGCTTGTTATTGTTCAGGATGATTTTGGCGGCACTGCCGGAATTGTGACAATTGAGGACATTGTTGAAGAAGTCATGGGCGATATTGTAGATGAATACGATATCGACCAGGAAGAAGTGATCAAGTCGGGGGACGGATATCTAGTGCTTGGAAAGCTTCACCTGGATGACCTTAACGATGAATGTGGCACTTCTTTCAGCAGCGACGACTTTGACACCTTGGGTGGCTATGTGTTTGGCCTATTTGGACGCCAGCCAGACCAGGGTGAATCTATTGAACATGGAGGCTGGCAGTTTACTGTCACCGAAACCGATGGACGACGAATCGTCAAGGTTTTAATAGAGCCTAAGGCGCCGGAAGATCTGGTTGATCAGATAATTCCTCTGTAGAAGGCGGGGTTCCTTCAGCGGCAAGCTTAATTCTGGCAAGATCATCTTCTAGCCAGTCCTTAAGGCTGGTAGAGGTTATCTTGTCAGTGAGGCTTGCAACGAATCCCAGCGATGAGCCTTCAACCTCCATCTCGATTAGTGTTCCCGAGCTGCTGTCTGTGATTGTGTAGCTGGTTTTATAACTGATTCCGGATGCTTCACTGTAGTAAACAAGCTTGTCTGGAACAGCAAGTTCAGCCGCTAAAAACTTTACAGTTACTTCTTTTTCAAGAATTGTTCGCTTTAGATTCCATGCTGTTCCAACCCTTGTTGGGCCGGTTGTTAAGAGCTCTACAGAATGTATAGATGGCTGTATAGCTGGGAAACTTTCTATGTCAGTTAATATCTTGAACACCTTTTCTTTTGGGGCATGAACCCAAATTTTCAAGCGAATTCTAGACATGAGGCAGTGCTTGTCAAAATGCTACCAGCCCTAACAAGACAGGTTCCTGAATAGATACTTAACTCATAGCTGTTAAAATATTTGAGTTTCAGGACGCCTTCGAAAATGAGATATATTGTTGATATTCGCGGTTGGCTGTATTGTCAACTGGATCCTGAAGAGAGACATATTGAGATGAAAGGTTGAGGGGCCTGTATCGCTTTACGCATAAAAAAGCAGGGTTCTTTCAATATGAAAGAACCCTGCTTTTTGCTGAAAATCTTCTGCTTAAACCGCTTGAAGCTTCTTGGCTTTTTCGTAAACGTCGTCCAGTCCACCGCAGTAGAGGAACGCCTGTTCGGGGAGTTCATCCAGTTCGCCAGAGCAGAGCTTGTCAAAGGCATCGATGGTGTCTTCAATCGAAACGAATCGTCCACTGTTGCCAGTGAACTGCTCGGCGACAAAGAAGGGCTGGCTGAAGAACCTTTCAACCTTTCTTGCACGGGCAACAATCAGCTTGTCGTCATCGCTCAACTCGTCAATGCCGAGAATAGCAATGATATCCTGAAGCTCTTTGTAACGCTGCAGAATCTGCTGAACCTGTCGAGCCACGTTGTAGTGTCTCTCTCCGACAATGCGGGGGTCAAGGTTCTTTGACGTAGAAGCCAGGGGGTCGACAGCCGGGTAGAGGCCCTTAGAGGCGATGGATCGCTCTAGGTAGACATAGGCGTCAAGGTGGCTGAATGTGGTGGCAGGAGCGGGGTCGGTGGGGTCGTCAGCAGGGACGTAGACAGCCTGAACCGAAGTGATTGAACCCTTGCTGGTCGAAGTGATTCGTTCCTGCAGGAAGCCCATTTCTGTGGCCAGAGTGGGCTGGTAGCCGACAGCGCTTGGCATTCTTCCGAGAAGGGCCGATACTTCGGAACCTGCCTGGACGAATCGGAAAATGTTGTCAACAAAGATAAGGACGTCTGTGCCGACCTCATCGCGGAAGTACTCGGCCATGGCCAAGGCGGTCAGAGCAACACGAAGCCGGGCTCCGGGTGGCTCGTTCATCTGACCAAAGACCATGGCGGTCTTGTCGATGACTCGGCTCCATCTCTGGCCTGCAGCGCCTTCGGTATAGGGCTCTTTGTGCTCGCCTTCACCAACAAACTTGCCCTGATCATCCTTGTAGAAGGATTCGGACATTTCAAGCCAAAGGTCGTTGCCTTCGCGGGTTCTCTCACCGACGCCTGCAAACATCGAAACGCCAGAGGCTTCGACGGCGATGTTTCGGATGAGTTCCTGAATCAAAACTGTTTTGCCCAGCCCGGCTCCACCAAAGAGTCCGATCTTTCCACCCTTGTTAAAAGGAATGAGAAGGTCAACAACCTTGAGGCCTGTGCCAAGAAGCTCGACTTTAACGCTCTGCTGGTCAAATGTCGGGGGCTGACGGTGAATGGGGTAAGTGGCCGAAGCGGCAACATCTCCACCATTGTCGATTGGCTTGCCAAGCAGGTTGAAGACTCGTCCAAGAGTGGCTTCTCCTACGGGGACAGTGATGGCGGCGCCAGTGTCGGCAGCATCCATCCCGCGAACGAGGCCATCAGTGCTGGAGAGAGCGACACAGCGAACCATGTCGTCACCCAAGTGCTGAGCCACTTCACAGGTTAGGTCAACGCCGCGCGCTGCATCTTTAATCTCAATGGAATTAAAGATTGTAGGCAGCGAATCGGTCGGGAAGCGGCAGTCCACAACGGGACCAGTCACCTGGACGACTTTTCCAACGGAAGGCATAGGGGCATCCACCACTCAAAAGGCATGACCTTTCGAATCGGGGGAAAGATACCGCACCAAGGCCAAAATGGGGTGGGCCGGAAGAATTGCGGCGGGTCTAGGGGCTCACTTTATGCCCGCCAGCCCGCCTATTACTGCATTAACAGAACGTTTACGCAGCCGTTTCAAAGGGCTGGCCAGCCAGCGGATTCCACTCTGCTGCTTTTTTGAGACCAGTCATAGAATCCTGCAGCGCGCTAGTCAGGATTTTAGCGTCTTCGGCCAAGCGGCCAATCTTGCCTGAGGCTGAACTGGGATCAATCTCACCGCTGGACAGCTTTTTTAGTGTCTTAAAAATCCCTTCATCACCCAAAAACAGCTGGGCTGCCCTTTCTAAAGTGCGGCCTTCTTCTGTCGAGGGGTAAGGCAGGGCCATATCGGGCACTTGGTCCATGTAGCCTTTAAGCATATGAAGCGACCGAGCGAGGGGAGAAGGCAGGGGAGGAAATATAGGCGGGCCATCTAGATTCATCTCCTCTGCCATTTCAGCAAACAGCTTCAAGGCCTCCGCTGCCTCTTCTTCCAATGTTTTTCCCCCATCTGATTCTATTTTCTTCTTAAGAGAACCCAGAAGTCGATTGGCGGTGCCAGAAAGATCAAAGAGCTTGTCAAGTCGATTCAGTCTGGCCTTAAGGGTGTTCGAGGCAGAATCACGATTCTGCTGCTCCAAGTTCATTCCAGCTTGAAAGGCTGCCGTTGTCTGGGCGACTCCTGAAGCGGGAACTGGCGCGCGGGCCAAGTACTGTATGGCCGCGACGGCCGGGTCTAGCCGTTCAATTTTCATCCTAGAACCTCACAAAATACGAAGCGCAGGGCCCCGCATCAGCATCATCGGACTTCTACGCCTTCTTGATCCCGATAAAAAGGCTGGATTCTGCCATGCTTTCGGTCGTGATGGCAGCTTCCCGGCAGCTCCTTATTGGTTGTATGAGCTATGTAAGAAAGGAGCTCGAAAGTGTTTTCGCCAAGGTCGAAGCTGCAGACCTCGAATGGGCCCCACAGCCAGGCATGAGAAGCATTGGGGGACAAGTAGCCGAGATAGTCGCGACCGAAGGGCAGTTTAACGAAGTTTTTACAGGTCGGCCTTTTGATTTCGGCGGGAGGTACGAAGAGGTGAAGGCAATGGCAGAGCTGGTTGACTTGAAAGCGGCTTTCACCGATGCCCGAACTCTGACTCTTCATCGCATCGAGGCGGCTTCTGATGAGTTCCTTGCCGAGCCGGTTCCTATCGATCCAGCCTGGTTCGAGTCTGGAGGGCTGGAGCTCCTGCCAAGAATTGAGATCCTTCAGGCACTGCCGATGCACGAGTGGTACCACACGGCTCAGCTTGTTTCCTATATGTGGATCAAAGGATTCAATCCTTACGACTCTGAGCCCTGAAGCATTGCCATGACTTCGGGCGGCACAGAAACAGCTTTCCTTTCCGAGTTCATTAAGGCATGCTTGGTCCAAGCTTCTGTAATCAGCTGTCCAGTCCCATTCCTTATCGTGTAGCTGAAGGTGAGAAAGGTTCTTTTTATAGAATCAAGCGTGATCTCAACCTTAAGCAGGTCATCGTATTCGGCCTCGCCTCGATACTTGACCCAACATTCCACCATAGGCATGCCATAGCCCATCGATTCCATGTCTTTGTAGTCAAAGCCTCTATCGCGGCACCATGCTCCACGGGCCTGTTCCAGCCAGGGAAGGTAGCTGCTGTGGTGGGCGTGCCCCATCCTATCTGTCTCGGCAAAACGGACCCGGATGACTTCTTGGGTTGGCCGAGATAGGTTCATGTCCTCATTGTGACCTTTCGCCAAGTCAAAAAAGCCGACTTAAGGGCTGTTCACAGTAGAGGGGTACCATCTATGCCGCCCTTTGCGGCGGTCGTTATGCTGGCGCCTCCCCACATTGAACTCGACCGCGTAGATGTCAGTTACAGCGAACTGGTGTCTGGTCTCAAGGGCGTCAGCCTTCAGATTCAGCGAGGCGAGCTGGTGTTTCTGCTGGGGCAGACAGGCTCTGGAAAGAGCACACTCCTTAAAACATTGACCCGAGAAGTGCCTCATACATCGGGAACCATCAAGCTGAATGGCCGTGATCTTGGCGGCTTGACAAGGGAGGACATCCCTTTTATTCGTCGGCAGATGGGCATTGTCCCCCAGGATTTTGGCCTGCTGCAAAACAAAAAGGTCTGGGAAAACGTCGGCTACGCCATGAGGGCAGTGGGGCGGTCTCGCAGGGAAGTCCGCCAGATGGTGCCCAAAATTCTAGAGCAGGTCAACATTCTGCATCGTGCCGACGCTTACCCCAGCGAGTTGAGTCGAGGCGAGCAGCAGAGAGTTGTCATTGCCAGGTCGCTTATAAACCAGCCGCCGCTTCTTTTGGCCGATGAACCTACGGCTAACCTGGACCCCAGCCACAGCGACGAAATTATGTCGCTCTTGACCAGGCTTAATGCCGGGGGCACAACCGTTGTTGTGGCAACGCATGATATGCCGATAGTCGAAAGGTTTAAAAGGCGGATCGTAAGACTAGAGTTTGGACTGATAAAAGAGGATGTCGCCGTTGATGACGGGCCGGATGATTCTGTTCCTCTGCCGGATGGCGATGGAGTGAACAATGTTTGACCGCATTGAGTTTCTGTTCAGCGAGGCATTTACTGCGCTAAGGCGCAACACTCTCATGACCTTTGCTGCGGTTTCGACTGCCGCAATGGCGCTCTTTCTGCTTGGTGGGCTGGGCTACACCTACTTTAGACTGAACACCTGGCTGGATGAACTGAAAAAGGACTATCAGATTCGAGTCTTTTTGAAAGATGATCTAAACCAGTCAGAAACGGCTTCGGCCAAGCAGGAGATCCTTAAAATTCCTGGTGTAGCCGCCTGCATTTATGTATCGAAGGAGCAGGGTCTTGTTGAAGTTCAGTCTCAGATGCCAAATGTGGACCTGAAGGATCTGGCCGCAGACAACCCTCTGCCCAATACTTTTCGGGTGACTTTATCCAATCTCGATCAGGTTGACCAGATTACACAAACCTTGAAGACAAAAGATTTTCTTGAATCTAAGGATGCTGTTAGGGCATCAAACGAGCTGCGAGAATTTGTTGAAGCGGGGGTTAAGCAGAGCCGGATGCTGGGCATTGTGCTGGGGGGCATTATGTTTATCACTGGCGGAGTTTTGATTTTTAACGCCATTCGCCTGACGATTGAGGCCCGCAGGAGAGAAATGAAGATTCAGGAACTGGTGGGCGCCACACGCTCTACCATCCTTACCCCTCTGCTGATTGAAGGAGTTTTTCATGGCGCAATGGGCGGGGTTTTGGCTGTTCTCTTTCTTTACGTAACCACACAGGTTTCTAAAGGAATCGTCCAATCGCTTGATGCTTTGGCCAAGTTTGAAGATATTCCTCTTATGCCCGCTCTTGGGTTCTTTTTGGCCGCTGGCGCCATCTATGGGTTTGGCTGTTCGTGGCTTGCGACCAGAAAGCTGGGGAGACAGCTTTGAAGTTTCGGCTGCTCTTAGCTGCTGCCTGTCTGGCGGTTCTGCTTCCCGGCAGCGTTCCAGGTCAGGCAAATTCTGCTGCATCCAAGATCAAGCAGGCGCAGAGCAAGCTGAAGGACATAAGTGGAAGCAAGAAAGCTATTCAAAAAAAGATTGGTGAAGTAAAAGAGCAGAGAGAAGAGGTTAGAGAGGAGCTTGGATGGGTCAACGATAGGATACGGCGCATCAATCTAGAGATTAAGTCCACCAAAGAGCTGCTGGAAAGCAGGCGCGCCGAGCAGGCCAAGGCCAAACAGTCATTGCTGGAAGCCACAAATAAGATGTCGGCTACGCGAGAGAGGTTAAGAAAAAGAGTGGCCTCTATCTACCGGCAGGGGCAGACCCCCGCCGCCATGCTGCTGATGGGATCAGCGGATGCCGGAGCTTTGGCTGCAAGAAAAGCCTTTGTAGAAAGAATCGCCCAAAGGGACAGACAGCTTTTTGATGAAGTTAAAGAACGCAAAGCTGCTGTTGAAAGACGAAAAGTTGAAGTCGATGGCTTAGTCGATGAAGTGAGGGCGCTTGAAGCCAAGATGCGGAAAGAGCAGTCTCGGTTTATGGTTGCTCAGCAGGATAAACAGGACATTATTAAAGGCTTAAACCAGCAGGAAAGTCGTTTAGAAAGCCAGCTCGATGAGCTTGATGCAGAATCCAACAAACTCGCCTCCTCGATTGCGAGCTATCAAAATGCCAGCCGCCCAGGAAACAGGGGTTTTGTGGCTGCCTTTCGAGGCGGCCTGATCCGTCCGGCATCAGGCAGGCTGTCCAGCGGGTTCGGCTATCGTGTTCATCCGATCAGCAAGCGACGCAGACTTCATGCTGGAATTGATATCGCTGCGCCAACCGGAACCCCTATTGTGGCTGCTGCCCCTGGGGTTGTCATCAGCGCTGGCTGGCGGGGCGGCTATGGCAACACCGTGGTATTGGATCATGGTGGAGGGCTTTCAACGCTTTACGGCCACTGCTCGCGACTACTGGTAAAGGCGGGTCAGCGGGTGACACAAGGGCAGCGAATTGCTCTTATGGGTTCGACCGGCTATTCGACCGGTCCGCATCTCCATTTTGAGACCCGCATCAATGGAAAACCAGTGAATCCCTTGAGCAGGATGTAGTTTTTTTATGCTGGAAGGACTTTTTTTTATTTGTCTTGAACCTGAAAGCGAACAGAGTCAAGACTAAAAGGCGTCCTTGGGTGTAAGATAGTGCGGTTATGGACACAGCGGAAGGCTGCGTCCAAAGCTTGATGCCTTTCGGAGAGATTCGAGGATGAGGCATCGGCACCTGGAACATGAAGGAGCAGGCCTTGAGTAAGTGGTGGATTGCGGGATTTGCGGCAGTGCTGCTGGTCGGCTGCGGCGGAAGTGGTGGTGACTCTGGCGCTGGTGGCGGCGGCGGTGGCGGTGGCGGCGGTGGTGGAACAGACACTACTTTTCGCACCAGCCTAACAAACACAACTAACGTTCAAGTCGCCTTTTTGAGTGGACAGAACCGACGAGCAGAAGGTTCTCAGTACGTTGAATTGGGCTATGTCCGATTCCAAGCTGGTTCAGCTGACATCATTCCGAGTGAAGCTCCGGCGGCGAACCCCAGGTTTGCTCTCGATGGCTACACCTTGAACTCGGTTGATTTTTCTTTGAACCTGCCTGCTAACACGGCGTACAAGACCTTTACAGAGCTTCCGGTTCGTATTGATCGAATGTTCACCGAGCAGTCAGATGGAACGACGAGCGCGATCTTCAACGGGCCTCCCGTTGAGTTCAACCCCTACTTCCCACTGGATGCAACGATCTATCCAGGACGATCTACTGGAGTGGCGATCAAGCTGAACGATGCCAGCGTTTCCTTCACCGGCGGCGCTCCCGTTCTTGATCGAGACGTTTTTGAAGTGGAGAACTTTGATCCGGTTTACGGAACAATCAACTCGTTCTTCAGCGACTTCGTTTCATTCGATCTTTCAGGCATGACCTCTGGTCTTCGCCCCACATTGATCAACGGAAACCGTGCAACCCAGATCCATTTCTCAGGTGACCACATTGGCATCTCAGCTGGGTTTGATACTGACGGCACTTTCAACATGCTCTTCCCCAGCATCGGCGCAGCTGATGAAGGAAAGATCGTTCGGCCAACTCCTCTCGGAACTGGCACCGCTCCTGGAACCTGGACTCTGCTTGAGACCGACCCAAGAGACCCCATGTTCTTGAACAGGATTTCATCCCTTCAGGGAACTTGGAAGGCAGATGCCGAAGCCTTGGTTAACGCTCCTTCATTTGGAATGTTGATCTTCCCCAACAGCCGAAGGGAACAGGATCGTCAGATCGTCATTTACCAGAAGACTGGCACTGCTGTCACTCAGCTTTACCAGGGCATTGTGAGAATGACTTCTGAAAATGGCACTCACGCCTTCGAAGCCTTCCCCATCGCCAACATTCGAGACTTCTCCGACGTAAGCGGTTCCATCACTGGAGCAGTTACTATCACGGAGACCTCAGCTGGCTTGGCAAGAAGAGGAACCTTCACACTGAACACCACTCCCGCCGGATTCTCATCTTCCAGCGGCGCGTGGATCATGTACGCTAAGTAAAAAAATGGATCGGATCCTTTCCGGGATCGAGACCGAGTATGGTCTTTTGATTGAAGGAGAGGGAGCCGAGGGACTGCTCGATCAGTCCATGGCGCTCGTCAGGGGTTTTCCCGGCGAGCGCCTTTCGTTTAGGTGGGATTACACGCAGGAATCTCCACGGCGGGACCTGAGAGGCTTTTCGCTGGAGCATCTTGCTGTTGATCCTGACGATGCCAGTTTTGATGAAGGCCGATCTCAGCTGCCTGGTCCTGACCTCAGATCAGACCAGGTTCTTATCAATGGCGCCAGGTTTTACAACGATCACGGACATCCTGAGTACTCAACGCCTGAGGCTTGGTCCAGCTGTGAAGCGGCTCTTTTAGATCGGGCTGGAGAAAATCTTCTTCTTAACTCTGCTGCGGCCCTAGAAAGCCAGATAGGCAAACGAGTCAAGGTATATAAAAACAACACAGACTTTCATGGGGCGAGTTATGGCACTCATGAATCCTATCTTGTTCCCCGGTCCATCAGCTTCGATCTGCTTTATCAGTCCGTTCTCCCCTTGCTGACGGCAAGGCAGATTCTGGTTGGGGCAGGCAAAGTGGGAAGTGAATCAGGCGATTGGTGTGATTTTCAAATCAGCCAGAGAGCCGATTTTTATGTTGAGCCGGTCAACGCAGAGACTCTTTACAGACGCCCAATTTTCAACACCAGAGATGAACCCCATGCTGATCCACGACTGTGGATGAGGCTGCACGTTATATGTGGAGATGCCTGCATGATAACAGGCTCGACCGCCCGCAAACTGGAGCTTGTCAAAATGGCAATACGCCTGGCTTTGGTGAATGATGCACCCCGATGGAGGATGAGTGATCCTGTTCGGACTGCACAGAGAATCAGCCGTTTTCCCTTTAGTGAAGGCAGAATTGATCTTGAGGGGGGCAGCTGGACAACCCCTCGTGAAGTTCTTGAGAGCTATCTTCTGCAGGCCGAAAAGGTGTTTGATCTGCCGCCAGAAGAGCTTCTGCTCGTAGAAGAATGTCTTGGGCTGCTGGAAGCGAGGTTCAATGATCCGGCAAGGTTTGCTTCATCAGTAGACTGGGCTGCCAAGCACAGCCTTATCTCGGGCTTTATGGAGTCAGAGGGGTTTGACTGGAAAGCCCCCATGGCACAGAGTCTTGACCTTGCCTATCATGACATTGACCCAGAAGAAGGACTGTTTCATGCCTTGGTTTCATTGGGGGCAGTCGAAGATCAGCCAGCCAGCTCAGAGGTTTTTGTAAGGGAAACAGAAGTCTGCGAGCCAACACGCGCCTTTGCCCGCGGAATCGCAGTAAGAAAGTTCTCAGATAAAATCATTCGACTTTCTTGGTCCAGCATCATCTTTAATCTGCCCGATGGACCAAAAGAAGTCTATCTTCCGCCCAATGCCATCTACCCCGAGTCTCTTGATGACGTAGAAGAACTGGAGGATTTCATCAGTCTTCTTCAGGAAATCCGTGATGATCCAAACTGAACGCACAACCAGACCCCAGGAATCTGAGCCAGAAAGAAAGCTAGGCGAGGATGGCGGCCCCAACAGGCCGGATGTCAAAAGGCCAGAAGCCCCGAACGAACTGCTTCGGCGCATGAGAAATGTTGATCCTGACCAGGCTAAAAAGTATCGCCAGCGGTCCGGACAATGATCGAGGCGCATAGCAGGAGCTTTTCTGAACTGGTAGGGGGGCTTTCTCCATATCAGCCTGGTTCCGAAGTTCATGGCACCACCGTTTTGGCTCTACGATTTAAAGAGGGAGCCTACATTCTTGCTGATAGAAGGGCGACTATGGGCAATCTCATCATGTTTGAAAAAGCTGAGAAGATTGAAGAGCTGGATCCCTGGACTGTGGTGGCAATTTCTGGCGCCTATGCCCGCAGCTTGGAGATCTGCCGCTTTTTAAAGCACAGCTTCAAGTATTCCGAAAGGCTGAATCAGCAGGAATTTTCCACTGAAGCGAAGCTGATGGAGATTTCGCGGGCTCTTAGCGGCAACATGGCTATGGCGGCAAGCGGCGGCGTTTTTCTGCCTATTGCGGCAGCCTACGATAGAAAGAAGAAGGCTTTTGGAGTCTATTTCTTCGACGGCGCGGGAGCTAGATTTCAAGATTCTGACTATGCCTGTGCTGGGTCTGGCAGCGAGAGGATTAGAGGTGTTTTTGAGTATCTGATTCGGACAAAGGGGCCGTGGGCAGAGAGGCCAGCAGAGGAAGCCCTTGCAGATGCGCTGAGGATTCTTGACATAGCTGCTTCGCTAGACAGCGCGACAGGTGGTTTTAGACGGGGTCTGCCGCTTGTGACCGAACTGACCTCCTCCGGTGCCAGGGTTCTGGGCAGTGATGAGGTTCTTTCGGCTGCTGGTCCAATTCTTTCCGAGCTTCAACCCTTGGGCTGAGGCTCGCTCTAGCGAGGGCAGATGAATATTTTGATGGATCAATCCTTCTTGGCCTGAAGGCCGTCTGAAGATGAGTGTTTCGGCTCTCACGTACTTTTCACAAATGGGTAGGAATCATTTCATGTCTCTTCATGATTTTGGTTTCAGTCACTGGCCTTCTCCTGGCGTGGAAAAAGAAAGTCGATTGGCTGCAGCCCCCCAGTCAAAAAGGGGCCTCATTACAGTCGGCTTCTCAGGTGACCAGCCTGGACAAAATAGCTGATTCAGTTTTTGCAGAAGGAATTCCCGAACTGAAATCGATTGATGATATTGACCGATTTGAGCTTCATACGGGCAAGGGAATTTTTAAGGTCACCAGCAAATCAGGCTATCACGAAGTGCAGGTGAATGCCGAAACTGCAGAAGTCTTAAGCGTTTCAAAACGAAACGACCAGATGGTTGAAGATATTCACGATCTCAGTTTTTTTAATGATGCCTTTAGAGAAAATGTTCTTCCCTTTGTGGCTCTGTGTCTTATTACTTTAGGCGTTTCGGGCATTATTATGTTTTTCACTCCCATCTATCGCAGATGGCAGTTCAACCGAACTAAAGGGGCCATCCTCAAGGGTGCAAAAGACAAAGAGGCATAGAAAATGGGCAGGAGACTTGACAGAAACGTATTGGGAGGAGAGCTGGAAATATGCGGAACTGATCCCATGACGGGGTTTTTTCGCGATGGATGCTGCAGCACTGGCACTGGTGACTACGGAGTTCACACCGTATGTTCTATCTGCACAGATGAGTTTTTAACCTATAGCCGCAGGGTCGGAAATGACCTTTCCACCCCGAGGCCAGAATTTCAATTTCCTGGACTGAAAGCTGGAGACCGCTGGTGTCTTTGCGCCCCAAGATGGCAGGAAGCCTTTGAAGCAGGCTGCGCGCCCCAGGTTGTTTTGGCTGCTACTCACGAGGCCGCTTTGGAACATGTGAATCTCTCAGATCTCGTCGCTTACGCAGTGGATGCCCCCTGATCTGCAGCTCTCTGTTCTAGATTAGCCTCATGCCAGAAACCCAGGATTTCTCTAGATAAGGGATGCCGAGCGAGGCGGTCAAGTCTCGGGGATGGCTGAAGTTCCACAGAGCCAAATCTGCTGGCGCCCCTACGCTCAGGCAGCCTAAGTTTGGCCGTCCGATGGCTGATGCCGCGTGAAGGGTCACACCTTCCCAAGCTTCCTGCGAAGTCAGACCGAACTCAACGCAGGCCAGCAGCATGGCAAAAGGAAGAGAGGTGAATGGCGATGTTCCGGGGTTGAGGTCAGTTGCCACCGCGATCTTGAGGCCCAGATCACGCATTGCCTGCACGTTCGGAGCCTTGGGTTCACGAAGAGCAAAATAGGCTCCGGGCAGAAGAACCGCCGTCGTCCCGGCCTGCTTCATTGCCTGGAGAGAATCTGTGGATGAATATTCCAGGTGGTCTGCCGAGAGGCAGTTGAACTCAGCGGCCAGGGCAGCACCGCCGCCATCGGTTAATTGGTCGGCATGAATCCGCTTTGGCATGTCTGCAGCTTTGTAGAGGCGGCGGACCTGATCTGGTGAGAAAGCCACCTTTTCGCAGAAGGCGTCGATGTAGTCACAATGGGGTTTGACAGCAGGGAGGATGACCTTTATCAAATGGTCTAGATAGTCTTCTGAGTGAGGGCGGTACTCGGCTGGCACTGTGTGGGCTCCTAAAAAGCCTCGCACAATGTGGGGGCCCTTAATCTGCCCCGCCACATTCAGCATTTTCAGTTCGGATTCAAGGTCTAGGCCATAGCCAGATTTAACATCCAGGGTGGTGACTCCCTGCCCGGCCAGGATGTTGGTTCTTGCCTGGGCAGAGGTCAATAGCTCCTCTTCTGCGGCCCTTCTCACTGAGGCAACAGTAGAAAGGATTCCTCCTCCTTCGGCTGCAATTTGAGCGTAGGAGACACCCTGCAGACGCTTTTCAAATTCATCGCTTCGGCTGCCAGCAAAGACAATATGGGTGTGGCAGTCTATAAGACCGGGGGTCAGCCATCTTCCTTCTGCGTCGAAAATCTCACCACTATAAGGGCAGTCTTCAAATCGCCCGATAAAAGCGATTTCGCCCCCCATTACCGCCAGACAGCTTCCTTCAGAGAGATTGATTCCCGGTGAATAGAGCTGGGCGTTCTTAAAGATCAGATCCATTGTTCAGCAGCTTCCCAAATGATTCTGGCTGCTGTCCGGGCTGTTCTGCCATCAAGGTCATGAACAGGGTTCAGTTCTGCTACATCAAACAGTCTTAGCTTGCCCGATGCGGCAGCTTCTTTCACCAAGGGCATCAGGTGGTATAGGGGCACCCCCATTCCGTTAGGAGCACTGACGCCAGGAGCCTGAAAAGCGGGCAGAACATCCAGGTCAAAACTCATATAAAGATGGTCAATTTCGTCCAGCCAACTGCCTAAATCTGTGGGAACTGAGTGGTCTTCATGGCTTTCTACTTTCAGCTCAGAGGCAGTCTTAAAGAGCATCTGGGTGTTTGATGATCGACTGATGCCGATTACCTTGTATCTGGCGCCAGGGTCGAGCATCAAGGCATCCCTAAAAGGTGTGCCGCTTGTTCTTGTGTCGCTGATTCTCAGATCAAAATGGGCATCAAAGTTTAGGATTCCAATTGTCTCGTTAGGAAAAGCCCTTTTCACTGCCATGAAGCTGGCCATGGCAATATCGTGGCCTCCCCCTAAGCCGATAACTCTGGCTCCTTGACTAAGAGCCTCGCTGGCTTTCTGGGCGAACCGGTCTTGTGAGCCTGCCAGGTCGCCTGATATGACGTCGGTATCTCCCAGGTCACAAAGGGCTCTCACCTTATGGGCAGCAAGGCTGGCGAGTGCTTTCCGCAGAGCATCTGGTCCCCAGGCTGCCCCGACCCTGCCCTGATTCAGCTTGACACCTTCGTTGGAAGGGAACCCCAGCAGGGCAAGGCATCCTGCCGATGGGGGGCCAGCTGCAATAAGGTGCCCCCATCTTAGGCCAAGGTCTTCATCAAGTGGATCGGTGCGGCAGGTCCAGAGGTCATTCATAGCGTCACACGGGGTTTTTCACAAAGCTGGGCAGCAGATCACCAGCCAAGGCAGTGAAATGGTCTTCATCAATCAAGTCTTCAATCGCCGCAATATCGGGGCTGAAGGGACGGTCATTTTCCATAAACTCAACCTTTGATCTCACCTTTGCCACGACCGCTTCTAGAACAGCTGAGGTTTTCAGGGGACGATGAAACTCTATGCCCTGAACTGCTGCCATGATTTCGATAGCGATGATATGCCTTGTGTTCATGGCTAAATCTGCCAGCTTTCTAGCGGCAAAGGTGGCCATGCTGACATGGTCTTCTTGGTTGGCAGAAGTAGGCAGAGAATCGACGCTTGCAGGGTGAGCAAGGGTCTTGTTTTCACTGGCGAGGGCGGCTGCCGTGACATGGGCAATCATGAAGCCAGAGTTCAATCCTGCCTCCTTTATAAGAAAGGCAGGAAGGCCAGAAATTGTTGTGTCAATCAAGAGAGCGATGCGTCTTTCGCTGAGGGCTCCTACCTCGGCGATGGCAAGGGCGAGAGTGTCTGCGGCAAAGGCCACTGGTTCGGCGTGAAAATTGCCTCCAGAAACAGCCTCTTTGGTATCGCTGAAGATAATCGGATTGTCACTGACGGCGTTAGCCTCTCTTCTAAGAGTTTCTGCTGCATTGCGGATGATATCCAGACAGGCTCCCATCACCTGTGGCTGACATCGAAGTGAGTAGGGGTCCTGCACCCTGTCGTCGCCTTCACGATGGCTTTCCCTAATCTCACTGCCTGCCAGCAGTTCGCGGCATCGTCGGGCTGTCTCTATCTGCCCAATCTGGCCGCGTATCTCGTGAAGACGTGGATCAAAGGGAGCATCAGATCCTTTTGCAGCGTCTATGCTCAAGGCTCCAGCGACGATGGCAGCGGCGAAGGCTTGTTCGGCTCGAAAGAGACCTACGAGGGCTATCCCGGTTGAGACTTGAGTTCCGTTGAGGAACGCCAGGCCCTCTTTTGCGGCAAGGATGACAGGCTCAATGTTCGCATTCTTAAGGGCCTGCCGGGCAGGCAGCATTCTGCCTCCTGCCATAACGTCTCCTTCGCCCATCAGGGCAAGGGTCAGGTGGGCCAGCGGCGCGAGATCACCCGAGGCTCCGACCGAGCCTTGACTGGGTATGCAGGGAGTGATCCCTGCGTTGTAGACCCTTATGGCTGTCTCTAGGGTTGACCGTCTGACGCCAGAAAAACCTCTGGCCAGCGAGGCTATTTTAAGCAGAAAGATAATCCTGACCGCAGCGTCATCTAAAAGCGGACCAACACCTGCCGCATGAGATCGAACCAGGTTGGCCTGCAGCTGAGCCAGATTTTCTGAAGAGATTTGAACTTTTGCCAGCTTGCCAAAACCTGTATTGATTCCGTAGGCAGGCTCGCCTTTGGCGACAATCTCCTCTACTGTTGCGGCGCTTTGTTCAATGGCAGGCCATGCCGTCTCATTCAGCTCGATAGGTTCAAAAACCCTCGCGATGCGGCGTAGATCGGCAAGGGTCAGCGTGCCGGGAGTGATGATCACAGGCCAGCCCCAGGCATGTTCAATCCCATGGCAGCGGCCGTCTTTTGGGCTGTTTCGTAGCCTGCATCTGCGTGTCTTGCCACTCCGATAGCGGGGTCATTCCATAGCACCCTTTCAAGTCTGGCATCTGCCTCTAGTGTTCCATCAGCAACGATAACGACGCCTGAATGTTGGCTGAAGCCCATGCCGACTCCGCCTCCATGGTGGAAGCTGACCCAGGTGGCTCCTCCTGCGACTGCCTGCATGGCGTTTAAAAGAGGCCAGTCAGAAACAGCATCGCTGCCATCCTTCATTGCCTCCGTTTCTCGATTTGGGCTCGCGACACTTCCGCAGTCCAAGTGATCTCGTCCTATGACAATTGGGGCAGAGAGTTCTCCATTTCTCACCATTTGGTTGAAAGCTAATCCTGCCTTGTGTCTTTCGCCTAACCCCAGCCAGCAGATTCTTGCCGGCAGACCTTGAAAAGCGATTCTCTCACTTGCCTGATCCAGCCATCGATGCAGCTTTTTGTCATCGGGAAAAAGCTCTTTAACCTTTTGGTCAGTTTTTCGGATATCTTCTGGATCGCCGCTGAGAGCCACCCATCTGAAGGGGCCTTTTCCTTCGCAGAAAAGCGGGCGGACACAGGCAGGGACGAAGCCGGGGAAGTCGAAGGCATCACTCACCCCCTGATCCAGCGCGACCTGCCTAATGTTGTTGCCGTAATCAATGGTTGGGACCCCCATGTTATGAAAGTCCAGCATGGCTCTGACATGAATGGCGCAGCTTTCGGCTGCCGCCTGCTTTAGCTTGTCTCGTTGAGATGTTTTAGCTTCTTCCCAGTCTGCCAAGGTCCATCCAGCAGGGAGGTAGCCGTTGATCAGGTCGTGGGCAGAGGTTTGGTCGGTAACCCCATGAGGGCGTGGACCGCCCTGTTTGGCGATCTTAACAAATTCCGGCAGAAGCTCCGCCGCATTTCCCAAAAGTCCAACCGATGTGGGTTCTGAAGCTGATTCCAAAATGGCAAATGCTTCCTGGATAGTCGTGGCCTTCTTATCCAGATACCTTGTTCGAAGCCTAAAGTCAATCCGGCTTTCCTGACATTCCACCACAATGCAGTGGGCTCCGGCCAATACGGCAGCCAAGGGCTGAGCCCCGCCCATGCCTCCTAACCCTGCGGTTAGAATCCATTTATCCGACCAGCTGCCAGAGTAATGCTGGCGGCCTAGTTCCACAAAAGTTTCGTAAGTGCCCTGGACAATTCCTTGAGTGCCAATGTATATCCAAGAACCGGCTGTCATTTGGCCGTACATCATCAGGCCTTTTTTATCAAGCTCATGAAAATGCTCCCAAGTTGCCCAGTGGGGGACGAGGTTGGAATTTGCGATTAAGACCCTGGGGGCATCGGGATGAGTTTTGATAACCGCCACGGGCTTGCCCGACTGCACCAAAAGGGTTTCATCTGGCTTTAGTGCCTTTAGTGTAGAAAGAATGGCTTCAAAGCTTTCCCAATTTCTGGCTGCCTTGCCAATTCCTCCGTAGACAACCAAGTCCTCTGGTCTTTCGGCGACTTCGGGATCGAGATTGTTTTGAATCATCCGGTAGGCAGCTTCAATCTGCCAGTTGGCGCATGAAATCTGACTGCCCCGGGGAGCAGTGATGGTTCGATGATGGGCGGCGTTGGCCATGTTGATTTTAAACATTATGGCGGCCTGAAATGGCATGGGCCTCTCTGCCCGGGCTGCTCATGCGGCGGGCTGTCCGGGCCCGTACACTTGGCCCCATGCTGGAATGGGCCGATCTCTTAAAGATTCTTGTGGCCCTCTTGGTCATGGTTGACCCTATTGGCTTGGCGCCATTGTTTTTAGCCCTTACCGCCAGTCATCCCGAAGGCAGATCTCGCGTTGCTAGGATAGCTATTCTTACTGCGGCCATTGTCTTGGTGACTGCAGCTGTCATCGGCCCTTATATCCTGCAGATGTTTGGCATCAGCCTTGCTTCTTTCCGAGTTGTTGGAGGCGTGCTTTTCTTTATGCTTGCCCTTGATATGCTCAATTCTCGGCCAAGCCGGACCAAGAGAACTGAGAAGGAAGATGAAGAAGCGAAGGTGCGCAAAGAGACGGCAATTGTGCCCCTGGGACTGCCGCTTATAGCCGGTCCTGGTGCGATTTCATCTGTGATTATCAGCTTTAAAGCGCAGGAAGCTTGGCCGATGAAGACGGCCGTCATCATCATTATTCTCATTGCCTGCCTGATCACCTACCTGGTTTTAAGGCTGAGCACCAAAATTGCTCACAAGCTGGGTGCGACAGGAATTGCAGTGATGGAGCGCCTGATGGGTTTGATCCTTGGCGCTATTGCAGTCGAGCTGGTGGTTAAAGGATTAATCGAACTCATACCCGCTCTGCAGGGTTAAGGTGCTGTCTGCCTTAGCCAGCTAAGGCAGACAGCACCTAAGACTAGCCTTCTATGAAAGCGATCGTTGCAACGCTCATAGCGGGAAGATCGAGTTCCACCAGCTCACCCGAAACATTTACTTTTAGATCCTTGGGCTTCACCAGATTCGGCTCGTCAAAAGTATTGCAGGCCTGCATCGTGGCAGTGTTTAAAACTCTTGCCGATTCGAGCTTTACGTTCGAAGGAAGGCCCGTGATGTGCAGAGTCCTGCCCTTTTCGGGATCAAGGCAGGAAGCAGAAATCTGCCATATGCCTTCCTTTCTTGAGGCGGTGGCAGATACTGAGGGCACAGGAGTCTGGCCTCCGATCGTGTCTCCGCCCAGAAGGGCGAGATCGACTCTTTGTGCCGTTTGATGGCAGGAGTACATGTGGAAGACCCAGTAGGTGGGTGTCAAAGCCATTCGCGGGCCATCGGTTAAAACCATAGCCTGGAGAACATTGATCATCTGGGCGATATTGGTCATGCGGACCCTTTCGCAGTGGCGGTGGAAGATATCAAAGTGGACTGACGCCACAAGGGCATCTCGCATTGTGTTCTGCTGAAAGAGAAAGCCAGGATTCGTGCCTTTTTCAACGGGATGCCAGGTACCCCATTCATCAACCACAAGGTTCACCCGTTTGGATTTGTCATATTTATCCATGACCTCGCTGTGTTTGGCAACGATTTCATCCATTTCTATGGCTGAGTTAAGGATAGAAAACCACTCGGCTGTGTTGAACTCTCTGGCCGAGCCGCTGGGGGGCCACTTTTTATCCAGCAGAGTGTAGTAATGCAGCGAAAGGCCATCCATGTGATTGGCAGCTCTTTCCATCATCACTTCAGTCCATTTGTAGTCTGTTGTGTTGGCGCCACAGGCGATTCTGCCAACCCTCTGCCCGCCGTAGTTTTTGACAAAGGTGTTGAACCGGCGGTAGAGGTCGGCGTAGTACTCGGGCCTCATGTGTCCACCACATCCCCAGCTTTCGTTGCCGACTCCAAAATGAGCCAGCTTCCAGGGCTCCTCTCTTCCGTTTTTGCGGCGGAGGTCAGCCATTGGAGAATCGGCTGGAGAAGTGATATATTCGACCCACTGAGACATCTCCTGCACCGTTCCGCTGCCCACATTGCCGCAGACATAGGCTTCACAGTCAAGCTGATCGCAGAGATCAAAAAACTCATGGGTGCCGAAATGGTTGTTTTCTACAACTCCCCCCCAGTGGGAGTTGTAGATCGAGGGCCTTTCTGACCTTGGTCCGATGCCGTCTTTCCAGTGATATTCGTCGGCAAAGCAGCCTCCTGGCCAGCGGAGAGCTGGAATCTTCAGGTCTTTCAAAGCAGCGACAACATCGTTTCTAATTCCCTTCGTGTTGGGAATGGGAGAATCTTCTCCCACCCACAAGCCACCGTAGATGCAGTGGCCCAAGTGTTCGGCAAAGTGACTATAAATCTCCCTGTGAATCGTTGGAGATTCGGCCTTTGGCTGCAGCTGAAGTCTAATCATCTATGCTTAACCTCTTAATCGATAGCTTGAGTCGTTCCAGCGAATCTCATTTTGAAGCTGGCTGAGCTTGGTGTCCTGGTCAATAATCAGACATTCAACTCCAGCGATGTCTGCAAAATCCTTTACCATTTGGGTGGTGATGTTAAAGCTGTAGACCGTATGATGCGCTCCACCAGCGTAAATCCAGCCGGCGACTCCATCCTGGAAGTTCGGCTTAACTTTCCAGAGGGCGCGGGCCACAGGAAGATTCGGCATCTCTGGCACTGTTATCGCTTCAACTTCGTTGACAATAAAGCGGAATCGATGGCCCAAGTCGACCAAGGTGGTGTTGGTGGCAGTTCCGGTTCTGCCGTTAAAGACCATGCGGACGGGGTCCGATTTGCCTCCAATTCCGAGCGGATGTATCTCCAGCTTGGGCTTGGCATCGGCAATGGTGGGGCAGATTTCAAGCATGTGTGCGCCCAAAACAACCTCTTCACCTTCCACTAGGTGGTAGGTGTAATCCTCCATAAAGCTGGTGCCAGGCAGACGGCCCGATTCCATTACCTTAAAGGCTCTCAGCAGCGCCGAGGTTTTCCAGTCGCCTTCTGCGCCAAAGCCAAAACCATCGGCCATCAGCCTTTGGCATGCCAGTCCTGGCAGCTGGTCAAGACCGTGAAGGTCTTCGAACGTGGTGGTAAAGCCCTTGAAGCCGCCTTCTTCTAAAAATCTCCTAATGCCCAGCTCCTGCCTCGCCGCATACCTTAAGGCGTTGTGTCTCGCGCCACCGAGGGCTAGTTCAGGAGCTATTTCGTATTCCGATTCGTATATTGAAACCAAGCCGCTGATTTCATCATCGGTTATCGAGTTTACGACAGCAGCCAGGTCGCCGATTCCGAAGCCGTTGACAGAGAACCCAAACTGAGCTTCTGCAGAAACCTTGTCGCCATCGGTGACAGAGACATAACGCATGTTGTCGCCGAATCGGGCAAACTTGGCTCCCTGCCAATCCTGCCAGGCAAGGGCGACTCTCACCCAGTCTCCCAGCTGGTTCTGTACTGAATCGTGGCTCCAGTGTCCAGCCACCACTTTTCGTTTTAGGCCGATGCGGGTGTGAAGATGGCCAGCTTCTCTATCACCATGGGCTGCCTGGTTTAGATTCATAAAGTCCATGTCGATGGACTGCCAAGGCAGTTCGGCATTGAACTGGGTGTGAAGATGGCAGATCGGCTTGGCTGCTTGAGTCAAGCCACCGATCCACATTTTTGCAGGCGAGAAGGTGTGCATCCACAGGATCAAGCCAGCGCAGTCTGGATCGGCATTGGCAGAGGCAATCAGGCTGCGGACCCCTTCAGGATCAGTGATGACAGGTTTGAAGATCACCTGCGCCGGGATAAGGCTGGAAGAATTTAACTCCTCGGCAATGTGGGTCGAGTTGACCGCAACCTGAGCTAAAGCCTCGGGACCGTAAAGATGCTGACTGCCTGTGATAAACCAAAAAGTGGACTTCTTCATTGAGCCTCTTCCTTGAGGGATGTTTTCTTATTCTCATTATGGAATATGAATTGCAGCCCTTGAAGCTTGGGGCGAGTTTAGCTCATGTTTTCATGCGTATGACAGCACCTATGGCTCGGGTACAACGGAATGGGACCTTCCCATGCATCATCACGTCACCGATCTCGCTGCCCCAGAAAACGTCGCCCTCTTTCGGGCACTGGGTTCAATGACTCGGGCACGAATCATCGAACTGCTTTCCATACGCGAAATGAACATTGGCGAGCTGAGCGCTGCTCTCAGCCTTACCCAGCCCAGCGTCACCAAGCACGTTCAGATTTTGGAGGAGGCAGGCTTGGTGCGCAGCGATTATGTCGCGGCCATGCAGGGGACACAAAAACGATGTCGATGCGTGTTTGAAAGACTGACAGTGGATTTGGCCCCCAAGCCTGCCGAAGATCTTTTGGTGACAGAAACAGAGCTGCCTGTCGGCCTCTACACAGACATTGATGTTCGCCCCACATGCGGCTTGGCGACAAAAGAGAAGTTTATAGGATTAGTGGATGCGCCTGTTTCTTTTTACCTTCCTGAAAGGTCAGAAGCAGAGATTATCTGGTCAGCTGGAGGGTCGGTGGAGTACGCCTTTGCCAACACGATGCCAGTCAATGCCGAGGTGAATTCACTAGAGCTTGTGATGGAAATCGGCTCAGAAGCACCTGGCTACAACAATCAGTGGCCGTCAGATGTCACGGTATGGGTGAATGGCCTGGAAGTTGGAACCTGGACATCCCCTGGTGATTTCGGGGGCAGTCGAGGCCAGCTTAACCCTTCTTGGTACCCAGACAACATGAATCAGTGGGGAGTGCTGAAAACCTGGACGGTCGACGAAAAGGGGGCTTTTCTTGATGGAATGGAGCTTTCAAATGTGAAGATCTCAGACCTGAACATCATGCCATGGGCTCCTACAAAAGTCCGCATCGGGGTGAAGGATGAGGCCAAAAACCAAGGCGGATTTACCCTCTATGGCAGATGCTTTGGCAACTATCAAATCGGGCTGATTCTTCGCCTCAGGCACCTTCCTCCCCTTGAGGAAGCCCCTGCGAAACCCAGCCGAAAAGCCAAGTCAGCACTCACAAGTTGATGTGTTTAGGACCAAATTCTACGATCTGGATAAGTTTGCAGGGGGTTATTCCCAAGTGACTTTATGAAAAAATAGAAAAACATATTCTCATTTGGTTATGTCCCGTGGTAAAGTGAAATTAGGAAAGACCAAGGGTCGGTGAGATCAGAGGTCGCTCCTTCTTCTGGAGCCATAGCGCAGGCGCATTGACCCTGGAAGGGAATTCTCACAGGAGAGAATCGTGAACTCTACTAAAAAGGCATTCACCCTCATCGAACTGCTCGTTGTCATCGCCATCATTGCGATACTTGCTGCCATCCTCTTCCCGGTCTTTGCCCAAGCCAAGACAGCGGCCAAGAAGGCATCTTCTCTCAGCAGCGTCAAGCAGCTTTCCACTGGCAACATTCTTTATGCTGCGGACTATGACGACTTTTTCCCCGATCAAAACCGCAATGCAGATGGCTTCCCCTTCTGGACAGCTGGTTCAGAGTGCGGCAATGACACGAATGGCGGCTGCCTTCTTGGGTTTATGGACCCTCTGGCAAGCCAGAACTGGGGGCGCTCGCTTTACCCTTACTTGAAGAGCCTCGATATTTACAAGAGTTCTGCCGCTAAGCTGAGCGGGAACTTCCCTTGGAACTACGCGACTGCTTCGGGTGCCGGAAATACAAGCTATGCCTACAACGGCATCGTCCTTGCCAAGTCGCAGACACAGATCAGCGATGTTGCGGCTTTGATTGTCTTTCAAGGCAAAATTGATACGGCCCGCGAGGCCATTGTTCAGCCGACTCAATGGTCTTATAGCTTTGAAGATGCCGCCCCGGCCTGCAACGGCATTGACCTGAACTGGATGGGCAACACCTACGATAAGGGCGACAACTACGGCTACGCCGATGGCCACGCCAAGTTCAGTAAACGAAATGCGGTTTCGTTTAGGAATTTTGGACTCCACACCATCGTCCACCGAAACTCGCTGACAGGTTGGTCTGATGTTCCGAACACAACAAAGCTTCATGAGCCAGCCGCGAATACCAACTTCTGGGATTCATGGGGCGGCTGCGACGTTTCTGCCCTCTAAACAGCTGACGGTGAGTGAATGCGAGAGGGCCTTAAACGCGGCCCTCTAACATCCTCCCATTCCTTGATCCAATCGGATCTACATCACGCATGAAAAAGTTTCAGCTTCTTATTCTTTCCGTCATCTGCGTCAGTTTTATTGCGGCTTTGGCTGGCTGCAATGACGAAACTGTTCCTGACCCCGAAATTGCCAAGTCTCGTGACGACCAAAGGCGGGCTATGGATCCCAGCAAGATGGGTGGGGGAACTCCAGCAGCGCCTTCCACCAGCGGGCACTGACATTTTTGTATGGGGCTCACAAAGACGTGATTATTTCGGCAATTCTCATGGCTGGCATATTAGTTCAGACTCCACAGACTGATTTAAACGATTGGTTGAAATCAGCAGAGGATGCTGCTTTTCCTTTCGATGGCGCCCGTTACGAAGGGGGATCGGTTCATGACCCAAGCATCGCTCTTTTTAAAGGGCGCTACGTCATGGTCAATACCAGCGGCCACGAGCTTGCCCCCATCAGCACTTCAAGGGACCTCTTTAAGTGGCAGTCTCATGGCACCATTCTTAAGGTCCAGCCAGAGTGGCTGACAACAGCCATTCCTGGTCATCGTTCCGTATGGGCTCCTGCCCCCTTGGTGGTTGGTGATTCGCTTCGGATTTATTACTGTGCCAGCGAAAAATTTGGTTCTAACACCAGTTATATAGCTTATGCCGAATGTGCCAAGTTCAACCCAGATCGCCCAGCCGAAGGGTGGGAAGACAAGGGCGTTCTTATCACCAGCAAGGCGGGAGAATCCAACTTTAACGCCATTGATCCCGATGTCTTGATCGGGCCAGATGGAAGACACTGGATGGTTTATGGCTCCTACTGGTCAGGGATGTATCAAGTAGAGCTAGACCCCAAAACAGGCTCGCTCAAGGATCCTAAAAAGCCTCACCTGCATGTCGCAAGCAATGATGAGAGCGGCAATCCCCTTGAAGCACCTGCCATGTTTTATCGTGAGGGCTGGTACTACCTAGGGGTCACTTACGGTCTGGCCGCACAGGGAATCCGCAGCACTTACCGCATGGTGGTGGGGCGATCCAAGTCTCCAACCGGGCCTTTCCTTGGCTGGGATGGCAGGCCGATGGCCGAAGGGGGACATGCGGTTCTGCTTAGGTCAAGCTCCCCCATGTTTGGGCCTGGCGGGGGAAACTTTTTTACCGATGCCAAAGGAAGCCATTTTATGGCTTTTCACTATTACGATGGCCGCCGATTCTGGACTCGTGATCTTTGGGGAGCCCCTACTCTCCAGGTAAGGAACATTCTATGGGGAAGCGATGGCTGGCCTCTGCCCGGACTGCCTGCTGGCGTTAAGCTGCCCAAGGCTCAGTCTGTCGAAGGAGAGTGGCAGATTCAGGTTGATTTTGGCCGAATCGACCGGCTTGAGCTTAAAAAGGGGGGAGTGCTTCTCCAAAACCGTCGAGAAGGCAGCTGGGAGCTTTCGGGGAGCGAGTTAAAGCTGAAATGGCCCAATATGGAAGCGCCGGGCGGCGCTTGGGTCGATTCCTTGATTCTTGATGAATCAAGGCAGTATGCGGCGGGGCGCAATCAGGCAGGAGTGGTTATTCGTGCCATTAAAAACAATGTCAAGGCGTCGCGCCAGCTTTAATATCCACGGCCTTCTGCTGGGGCTCGCTGCACTTGTGGTCTTGGCGGGAGGCCTAAGGTTTTTTCTTTCAGGAGGTGCTGCCGCGACTGGCAAAACCCGGATTGCTTTTTGGAATGGCTTCACAGGTCCAGACGGCATTGTGATGCTGAAGATTATTGAGAACTTCAACAGGCAGAACCCAGATGTCGAAGTTGTCATGCAGAGGATTCCTTGGGCTACTTACTACAACAAGCTCACTGTTGCAGGCAGCGATGGAAGAGGCCCTGAAATTTTTGTTGTCCATGCAGACGCCTTGGCAAGAATTCGTCGGGCCGGATTTGTCGAGGATGTAACAGACTTTTATGAGGGGGGGCTTCCGAAATCTGATTTTGATAAATCCGTTATTGAACAGGTCGATTTTGATGGCAGAAGCTTTGCTGTCCCGCTTGATATTCACCCTCAGGGCCTTTACCTAAACAAGCAGATGCTTCGTGATGCTGGGTTTGTTGATGCCCAAGGCGAGCCTAAAGCTCCTAAAACCAGAGAAGAGTTTATGGACCTGATGAAGCGGACCACCAAAGAAGCAGGAGGCAGCTTAAAGGAGAAGCAGTGGGGGTTTGCCCTCACTGGGTGGGGGCCCAACTTCAGAAGCTTGGTTCCACAGTTTGGCGGCGGCTATGTTGACCAGGATGGAAACCCCACCCTTAACCGTTCAGAAAACGTAAAAGCGATGCAGTTTTTGGGCGACCTGACTGCTGAAAAATTGGTGCCTCCGCCAGACAATGGTCTTGGCTGGTTTGGGTTTAGAACAAAAAGAGCCGCCATGGTTTGGGATGGGGTCTTTATGCTGGGCGATCTGATTCGCCTGAATGACCTTGAATATATGGGCGCACCCCTTCCAGCCATCGGGGGGAAAGATGGCACCCTGGCAAACTCTCACCTGCTTTGTCTTAAAAAGAACTTAAGCGCAAAGAAAAGGGAAGGGGCGGCAAGGTTTGTTTCTTATCTTTCTGACCATAGTCTCGAATGGGCCGCCGCCGGACAGGTTCCTTGCCGCAAAAGTGTAAGAGACAATCCTGAGTTTATTAAAATGCAGGTGCAGTCTGCCTTTGCTGAGCAGATTCCCACGATGCTCTACCCGCCAAGGACTCCTGTCATTTTTGAGTTCATGCTGGAAGTAGACCGTGCGACAGAAAAGGTTCTGCGCGGTCAGGCAACAGCCAAAGAAGCTCTGGATGAGGCACAGAAGACTTCACAGACCGTCATTGATCGAGACAGGCGTGAATATCCAGCATCCTACGAAAACGGAACAGGGAGGCCTTTGTGACTTCAAAGCAGAAGGAACAGCTTTTGGGCTGGGCTTTTCTCAGCCCTTATCTGCTGCTTTTCTTTATCTTTATCATCGTTCCGGTTTTGGTTTCGATGTGGCTTTCTGTTGTCCAGCTCGATCTGGCTAATGCCCATGCTTCTAGGTTTATTGGAATCCAGAACTATTCAGATGCCGTAAACGACCAGTTCTTTTGGATGGCGGCATCGGCGACGGGGCGTTATTCACTTCTTATGGTTCCGAGCGTGCTGATTATCGGCACGGCTCTAGCCTTGGGAATGAACGCCATGGTGAAGGGGCGAGATATGGTGAGGGGCCTTATCTATCTGCCCTCGATGCTTAATGTCGCCGCGACAGGGATTCTCTGGCAGTGGTTCTTTAACAACGAATTTGGGCTCTTTAACTACGCGATTAAGAGCGCCGGCGGGCCTCAGGTTCCTTGGCTGACCGATGTTAGGTTCGCGATGCCCAGCATCGTTATGATGAGTCTCTGGTGGACGGTGGGGGGAACAAGCGTTGTGATCCTTACCGCTCTTCAGCAGATTCCCAAGATGTTTTTTGAAGCAGCGGCTTTGGATGGCGCATCCAACAGTCAAGTCTTTGGCAGGGTGATGATGCCGCTGCTCAAGCCGGTTCTTCTTTTTGTCTTCGTCACCACGACTATAGGGTCTTTTCAGATGTTTGGCCAGGCAATGATTTTGACCAACGGTGGACCGACCTTTTCTACTCGTGGGATGGTGCAGTTTATGTTTGAGACTGCATTTAACGGATTTAGGTTTGGCTATGGAGCTGCCATCAGCTGGCTGCTTTTTGCCGGAATTCTTATCTTCAGCATCCTTCAGGCAAGAGTTCTTAGGAGCCAGGTGGAAGCATGAAACTCAAGAACGTGATTACGGTTTATGTCATGGGCTTGATCGGCATTCTCTTTGTCATGCCCTTTGTCTTTATGACCTTTGCATCCTTCAAGCGCGAAGCCGAGGTTTTGAGGCCAGATGCGATTCTTCCTAAGTCTTGGGATCTTGAAAACTACCAGTCTGTTCTGCAGAATTCTGTCGAAGCCCCTGTGGGCTTGTGGTTCCTAAACAGCATTTTCATTGCCTCCTCAACAACGCTCTTGGTGGTGATTCTTTCGTCACTGGCGGCCTTTGCTCTGGCAAGAATCAAGCTGAAGGGGTCGAGGCTTCTGCTGAATGTTATTGTGGGGACAATGATGCTGCCTGCACAGCTCTTCCTGATCCCGCTTTATGTGATTCTTAGCCGCATGGGGCTGCTGGATACCCCTTACGCCATGATTCTGCCGGCTGCCGCCGGAGGGTTTGGCGTTTTTATGCTGACGCAGTTTATGAGAAATCTGCCCGCAGCTATCGAAGAAGCGGCGCTTATCGATGGATGCAGCCTGACTCAGGTTTTCTGGAAAGTAACTCTGCCTCTCTGCGGACCTTCAATCGCCACCCTGGCAGTCTTCACTTTCATCGCCTCTTGGAACGATTACATTACGCCTTTGGTGTTTATGGAATCTGTGACCAACTACACGCTTCCGGTTGGAATTGCACTTTTTCAAAGCAGCTATTCCACCCAGTACGGGCTGACTATTGCAACAAGCCTGTTATCAACCCTGCCCTTGTTGATCATGTTCCTGATTTTCCAAAAACAGATTATTGAGAGCATGACCTCGTCCGGCCTAAAAGACTAACGCAGACGCTTATGAAACCGACCACTGTCTTCCTGCATCCATCCTTCACCGTCAGCGAGGTTGATCCCCGCGTGTTTGGCGGATTTCTTGAACACCTTGGTCGTGCTGTTTACGAAGGGGTCTACCACCCCGGATCGAAACATGCTGATGAGCGTGGATTCCGGTGGGATGTGCTTGACGCTCTTAAGAGGCTGAAGTTCACGGCCATGCGCTACCCTGGCGGCAACTTTGTCAGCGGCTACGACTGGCTTGACGGGGTTGGTCCTCGGGAGAAGCGTCCGGCGAAAATGGATCTGGCTTGGCAGAGTTTGGAACCCAACCAGTTCGGCACCAATGAGTTCATAGAAATGTCCAATGAGATGGATTGGACACCCATGATGGCAGTCAACTTGGGGACAGGAACCCCTGCTGAAGCCCGCAACTGGCTGGAATACACCAACGGCAAAGAACGCACCTATTGGGCCGACCTCCGCCGTGAACATGGGTACGAAGATCCCCATAACATCAAGCTCTGGTGCCTGGGGAATGAAATGGATGGCCCTTGGCAGATCGGTCATGTTCCAGCCGAGCATTACGCTGTTCGTGCCCAGCAGACAGCCCGCCTGATGAAAATGTACGACCCTGAGGTCGAGCTTGTTCTTTGTGGCTCATGTGCTACAAACCTGCCCACCTACCTGGAATGGGATAGAAAGGTGCTGGAGTACTGCCATAACGATGTGGATTACATTAGTCTTCATCGCTACGTAGGCAATGAAAATGGCGATACTGAGGATTACCTTGCCGTGGGCCATTCCATCGACCAGCAGATTGAAGAGATGGAGAAGGTATGCGCCTATGTTAAGGGCCTTTCCAAATCAAAAAAGAACGTTAAGCTCAGCTTCGACGAGTGGAATGTGTGGTACCGGGCCAGAGCGGGGCAGCATGTCGATGGGCGCGGCAAAGAAGCTCCTCCTCTGCTGGAAGAGGTTTACAACCTAGAAGACGCCCTGGTAGTGGCTCAGTTCCTCAACAGCTTTGTTCGTCACGCCGATTCGGTTAAGATCGCCAATCTTGCCCAGATCGTCAATGTCATCGCGCCGATCTTAACCAAGGGAGACGATATGGTTCTTCAAAGCATCTTTTATCCGATTGAGATGTTTGCCAACCGACGAACCGGAGTTTCGCTGCAGGTGAATGTCAAGGGGCCAGAGGTGAACTCAAAGAGCTATGCCGGCGCAAAGCAGATTGACGCCAGTGCGATTTTGAACAGGAATGAGCTCAGCGTTTTTCTCATTAACCGCAGCACTGCCGAAGAATCTGAAGTTATTCTGGATCTGGCCACCCTGCATATCACAGGGGTGAAAAACGGCGAGATTGTCACGGGTCCCGATGCTGGGGCTGCCAACGAGTTTGGTCAGGAGCCCAAGGTTACGGCCCAGAGCTTTGATCAGGTCTGTCTGCAGGAGGGCCGAGCCGTGGTCTCGCTTCCACCTCTGTCATTCTTCGCTGGCACCTTTACAGTGGGGTGATTGCTGGGGGCAGGAGAGTCCAAACTTCTGCCCAGTCGGCTGTCTTGAGGCACTGGGCTTGAGGGCCGGCGAAGAGGTGTTTTGAGAGAAAAGCCTGGGCAGAAGCTTCTCTTTTTTTGGTATTATCAGAGTTGATGAGGCTGATCGGATCGCTCCTAACGAACCGGTCAGCCTTATTTATTTGAACCTAACGAGGGGGGATGACCAGAAGCAATGGTTTATAGACCTTTGCGCTACGAACAGATGATGAAGGCTGCTGATGGCCTTGATGTTCGGGCTAGACGAATGCATGACGGCATGGCCGTTTATTCAGGTGAGAAGATGTTTGCTTACCTGGCAGGGGAGGATGTTGGACTCAAGCTGTCGCCTGAGGATCAGCAGGCCGCCCTATCAATGCCAGGCGCCGAGCCTCTTACCACTTCTACTAATGCTGCTCCTATGAAGGAGTATGTCAGGATGTCTCGAACCATCCTGGAAGACCAGGAAGTATTTGTCACTTGGGTTAAGCGCAGCGCAAGCTATGCCAATGGCCAGTGCGTGCATTGATTTTTTTGATTAAGACAGACCCTTACGGCGGACAGGCAGGTCGTCAAATTGGGCAGAATAGAAGGGCTTTTTAACCCATCAAGCTTCCACCGCCGCAGGCTTGACTGAGGTGAAAGAGCCCTTTCTCGTTTTACACGAGAAAAGAAGGGCAAGGCCGCCCTGTTCTTCGGAGCCAGCATGAAGCGGATCGGCGTGATAACTAGCGGGGGTGATGCTCCCGGAATGAACTCTGCGGTGAGAGCAGTTGTCAGGGCGGCAATTGCCCGAGGCGCAGATGTTTTGGGCTTTCAGCATGGCTGGCGTGGAGTGATGACAGAAGAAATCACCCCCCTTGACAGCAAATCTGTGGGAGGCATTATCAGCCTTGGTGGAACCCTGCTGCGGTCAGCCCGCTGTCAGGAATTCCGTGAAGAAGCAGGCCGAGTTCAAGCCATGGGTGTTTTGAAATCCAATGGCATTGAGGGCTTGGTGGTTATTGGCGGAGATGGAAGCCTTACAGGTGCCAAGAAGCTGATGGAAGAACATGGCCTTCCCATCATGGGCATCCCAGGCTCTATCGACAACGACATTCCAGGCACTGATTACTCCATTGGCTTCGATACTGCCGTAAACACGGCACGAGACGCCATTGACAAGGTTCGAGATACGGCTTACTCTCACGACAGGGTTTTTGTCATTGAAGTGATGGGGCGCAATAATGGCTTTATCGCTTTGGAATGTGCTTTGGCCTGCGGCGCCGAAGCTGTACTGCTGCCAGAGGTTCCTTACTCACTGATGGAGATCTGCGAAAGCCTTCGAGCTCAGAGAGCTAAAGGCAAAAGCAGTTCTATTGTCGTTGTGGCAGAAGGAGCAGCCAAGGGCGTTGATGTCTGCGACTTTATAGCTCTTCATACCAAGTTCGAAGCCAGAGCCGTTGTGCTGGGCCACATGCAGAGAGGAGGGACCCCCACTGCCTTTGACCGAGTTCTCGCCCTGCGGCTTGGGGTTAGTGCCGCTAATCGCCTGATAAGCGGTTTTAGTGGAGAAATGGCCGGGGTCGAATCGGGACGCATTGTTTCTCACCCTCTCAGCTATGTTTTGAGCCAGAGCAAAAAAATAGATCCCGACAAGCTGAGGCTTGTCGAGCTGATGTCTTCTTAAAGCCCGCCTGGTTTGAGGCTTGCCATACTAATATCAGCGTCATGATCCTAACAGTTACTCTTAACCCCTGTGTCGATCTGCTTTTAGGAACCCAGGGCCTGCACCTGCACGATACCAACCGGGTTGTCACTCGTGAAGAGGATGCAGGGGGCAAGGGGACGAATCTCTCTAGAGTCGCCGCCGAGCTGGGTTCTAAAACGACAGCCTGTGTTTTTCTGGGTGGTGGAACGGGGGCGCATGTTCAGCGGATTCTTGAGGAGCAGGGTGTTATTCCAGCCATCATCTCCACAGAAGCTCAGACGAGAGTCAATGTTTCGGTGCAGGATGGCACCGACCAGCCTCCGACGACTTTTAACATGAAAGGCGGGCCGATTCTTGATGATGAATGGCGGCAGATGATTTTGACTGTCGCAGATTTGGCAGAAGGAGCCGAGTGGGTCTGCATGGGAGGCAGCCTTCCAAGCGGTATTCCAGATGACGCCTGGCGCACTTTGATTCGAACCGTCAAAAGCCGTCCCGTCAAAGTTCTGCTGGATGCGGACAACGAACCGATGAAGCTGGCTATGGAAGCTGGTCCTCACCTGATAAAACCCAATATTAAAGAAGCCTCCCGCCTGCTTGGAAGGGAAATTCATGGAATTGATCAGGCAGTAGAAGCCGCCGAAGAGCTTAGAGCGCGTTTGGAAGGCACAGGAGCGAAGGATGCGGCTGTTCTGCTCAGCATGGGAGCAGATGGAGCCGTCGCTGCGACCCCAGCAGGAAAATTTTATGCTTCACCTGTGCCAATAACACCCAAGAGCACCATCGGCAGTGGAGATTCTATGCTTGGCGGACTGCTGGCGGCTTTTGAAAGAGGCATGCAATGGCAGGAAGCTCTGCTTTGGGCTTCTGCAGCCGGAGCGGCAACCGCAACCACTGATGGAACCGAAATAGCGCGTCGGTCTGTTGTCGAACGATTGGTGGCTCAGGCCAAGGTCACCCAGCTGCCCTGAGTCCTGTCTGCTGCGGCAGGTATCCTTTTTATCCTTCCCTGCCGGGATGGCGGAATGGTAGACGCGACGGTCTCAAAAACCGTTGGCCGCGAGGTCGTGAGGGTTCGAGTCCCTCTCCCGGCACCAAGCCCTTTTTTCAACCTGAAGACTGGGAGGGGTGACAAAATAGGCAGACAGATGCCTGCCTATTTATCCAGCCTGCAGACTTGGTTCTTGAAGAAAATTCTTGAAATCAGTCGGCGGTTTTGAGCTACAGCGCGATATCCTGTTCTAAGAAACCACCCAAAAGGGGGCTTGACCAGAAGCCGCGCAAATCCACCCCAGCCTGTGACTTCTAAAACTTTCATCACTGCAACGTGCCCTGAAAGCATCCTTCCTTCAGGCGTCAGCAGAAGAACTTTGTCACGGCCTTCTTCAAGCATCAAGGGGTCGATTCCTAGATTCATGGCACGCTGACGAGCCACCATGCGGTAGGCGTTTTCGGGGAACCTCTTTGCCAGCTTTGCTGCCGACCACTGGCAGAAGCCGCAGTCGCCATCATAAATGAGTGTCACAGGTTCAGTCCTCGTCCCTGAAATTGATGCCGCTTGTGCCCATGGATGAACCATTTTTTTCCTTTATCCCCGCAGCTCAGCAGGAGGAACAAGAAGCGCAGACTTTCAGTCCTTGAATAGTACCTACGCTTTCTTGTTCTGCTTAGCAGGCTGACCCTGCCGAGAATGAAGTATCAGACGTGCCATGTGCCGCAAACACCGGCAGACTTTAAGAAGATTACATGTTTTCTTCAGAATTTTAAGGCGTAGCCTGCTTCAAGAGGATAGCGGCCAGAGTAGGCGATGTTAAAGCCAGCCAAGCCAGCTCCAATCGTCCAGCCTGTTCGGCTGCCGTAGCCACCACGAACCGCGATCCATCGACCGGCATGTACTTCGCCGCCAAATCGAATCTCCTGCCTGCCTGCGTTGTTGCCCAGGTCAATCACGTCAAATGCAGCAAGCCAGGGGCCTTTGTCAAACCCCAACCCTATATCCATGCTTCTTGTGAAGGGTTTGACCTTGTCAGCCAGTCCTCCACCAGGAGAAGTGGCATCAAACCTGACATTGGGTTCAATAAGGTTGTTGACAACAGCGGCCCCCATCAGGCCCGGGGTCGCTTTGGAGTTCCACTGAATGCCTGCATCGATTCCGATGCCAGTCTTCTCCTTGACACTGTTTCCACCCAGCTCTGGCGATGCCGTGCTGCCTCCGTTGACAATGGCGTTGGCGTCGGCAAAGTAATGTGAGTAGTAGCCTCGAACGATCTTAAATCGGCCTCCGACAGCCACTTCATCCTGCTGGGTTGTCAGCTTTTGGCCTGCGACAAACCCCAGTTCGGCCATTCCTAGTCCGTAGCCATCCAGACGAGCGTCGGCAGGCACGTTGTTGATGTCAGAGCCATTGTCTGCCCAGGTTCTTAAGGGCTGGTTGGGATGAGTGGCTGCCAGTCCCTGGCTGGAGAAATCGAGCCCGAAAGCGCCGAACTGACCGCCAAGGCCAAAATGAGCACCCGCTTCGACATTTCTGTTGCCAAAGGTTCTGGCGATTCTGCCCAGCCCATCAGAGTTAAGGGCGCCATTGGAGCCTGACTTGAAAAAGTCGTCGAAATCTCCATAGTTGATTCCGCTCAGATCAAATCGAAGAGATGGCCAGAAGAATTGGTTTTTTGGCTTGAATGCGTACCAGGCTGGGTTTCTGGCCCCTGCCCTTGTCATGTCAGTTCCCAAAGCCAAGCCAGCTCCACCCATTCCAGCCGCTTTGCTTCCTCCAAATGAGAGATCGGCTGAGGCGATAGTAAAAGCAAGACAGGCCAAAGAGCCAGTGGCTAATGTTCGTCCAAGGTTTTTCATGAGTTCAGCTTCTATAGATTTTGACCCTTTACTCTATTAAATGCAGGGGAGTTTTGAAAGATTCACCCAGACTGCAAAGCAGATAAAGGCGGCATGGCAGAGTTAGTTCATAAAGCCGTGCCGATTGGGGTTCTCTATTTTTCTTTGAAAAAGTTTGTAATCGGTGGCTTTTTGGCAGGCAATGCAGGGTTTCGGGTCTGACAGCTATAAAAAGCATCATGGCTCGATAAGCTGCTTGGCATTCTTTCTGTATTGGGTGTAAAGGAAGCGGAGCGTCCTGAATGATCCCCAATGCAGATGTGTGCCAAGGCCGGAACTTGGCAGTCCATATTTTCCGGGTCGATTCTGGCTAAAGCCTCCGCTTTCTGCAGCACAAGCTGCTCAAGGGGACGGCAGCAGGCTGTCAAGCTCAAAGGAGCCATACTCTTTGAACCTCATGCGGCCCCAGACTCCCATGATGCAGCAGTATTTTCAGGCAAAGGCCGCCCATCCAGGCGTGCTGATTGCCATGCGAGTCGGGGACTTTTTTGAGTTCTATGGTGAAGACGCCGAGCAGGCATCTGCCGCCATGGAAATCACCCTGACGGGCAGGGATGATGGAGCAAATGGCCGAATTCCCATGGCAGGGGTGCCTTTTCACGCCATCGATAAGTATCTGGCTAAAGCCCTGCAGGCAGGTCTGAAAGTTGCCCTGATGGAACAGGTGGAAGACCCCAAGCTTACAAAAAAGCTTGTCCGCCGCGAGGTCACAAGGGTTTTATCACCCGGCACGATTGTAGAAGAATCTCTGCTGCAGGGGTCTGGCAGCGCCTTTTTGGCCGGACTCTGTATTCAGGATGGCAGAGCTGGACTCGCGGTTCTTGACCCCTCGACCGGCGAGTTTATGGTCACAGAAATTGAAGGGGAAAGGCTGGAGGAAAAGCTGCTTCAGGAACTGGCTAGGCTGAAGCCTGCCGAACTGATTGCCCCCAAGCAGGAAGGAGGAGTGGCAGACCTGGCTCAGCAGGGACTGGGAATCCCTCATTCCGCTAAAGATCACCCTTCGGCAAGCCAGGCAGAAAGGCGTCTTTTAGGTCACTTTAAGGTCAACAGCCTAGAAGGTTTTGGATTGGGCCGCCAAACCGGAGCCGTGATCGCCGCATCAATGGTATTGGATTACGCCTCCGCCAGCGGACTTCAGCTTGGACACATTGACACCCTGACCACCTACTCTATAGAGGGCTTTATGAAGCTGGACCCCGCCACAAGGCGAAGTCTGGAACTGACCCAGAACTTTCAGGATGGAAGCCGAAAGTTCACCCTTCTCAGCGTTGTCGACTGTACTAAAACCCCCATGGGCACCCGCCTGATGAGGCGGTGGATAGAACAGCCTCTGCTCGACTTGGATGAGATTAAAGAAAGGCAGGAGGCAGGGGCTCGGCTCATTGATCAGGTGATTGTCAGGGGCGATCTGCGCGACCATCTTGGCAGGTTGGGGGACGTGGAAAGACTGGTGGGCAGATGCGCTACAGGTCTGGCTTCTCCACGAGATTTAGGGGGACTTCGCAATGCTCTGTTGACCCTTCCTCTGCTTGATGAAGTTTTGAGAAAGGTGGCATTGGGCCGCCTGCATCTGCTTCGAGGCCAGATAGATTCTCATCGCGATCTGGCATTTAAGCTTCATCAGGCATTGGTGCCCGAGCCGCCCTTTACATTAAGAGAAGGAGGCATTTTTCAACAGGGATACGATATTGAACTGGACAAGCTGCGCCAGTTGAAAGCCAAGGGCAGGGAATATATTGCTGCCTTGGAGCAGAAGGAAAGGGAAGCCACGGGAATCGACCGTTTGAAGGTGGGCTTTAACTCTGTTTTTGGCTATTACCTAGAAGTCCCTCGGTCTCAGAGTGACAAGACTCCCAGCACCTACATTCGCAAACAGACTACGGCCAACGCCGAACGCTACATTACTGCTGAACTTAAAGAGCACGAATCGGCGGTTTTGGGGGCAGAAGAAAAACTGAACACCCTGGAAGCAGAGCTGTTTGTCAGCCTACGAAACGAGGTGGCAAGGCAGTCTTCTGGCCTTCTGAAATCTGCAAGAGCTTTAGCAGAACTGGACTGCTTGTGCAGTTTTGCTGAAACGGCAGTTAAACGCGATTACGCCAGGCCGGAAGTTTTTGAAGATGACAGGCTTGAGATCAGCTTGGGCCGCCATGCCGTGGTAGAGGCTCAGGAGGGTTTGTTTGTCCCCAACGATCTTCACCTAGATGACGAAAGACGGGTGATGATTTTAACCGGCCCTAATATGAGCGGCAAATCCACCTATCTTCGGCAGACAGCCCTTATCGTATTGCTGGCCCAGATAGGGTGCTGGGTTCCGGCAAAATCTGCAGCTATCGGGTTATGTGACCGAATTTTCACCAGGATCGGGGCTAAGGATGAACTGGCTTTGGGCCAGTCCACCTTTATGGTTGAAATGATTGAGTCATCAAACATCATGAACAACGCCACCCGGCGCAGCTTGGTGGTTTTGGATGAGGTGGGCCGCGGCACATCTACATTTGATGGCTTGGCGATTGCCTGGGCGATGGTTGAAAACCTATCTGACACGGGGGCAAAAACTCTTTTTGCGACTCATTATCATCAGCTTAACAACATTGCTGATCAAATGAGCAACGTCTTCAACTGCCGAGTTGCAGTTGAAGAGTACGGTGATGAAGTGGTTTGGACTCATAGAGTTCTCCCTGGCGGCACAGACAGAAGCTATGGCATTCAGGTGGCCCGGATGGCTGGCATGCCTCATGAGGTGCTGAACCGAGCCGCAGAGGTTTTAGCCAGTCTGGAAGAGAAAGATAAAGCCCCTGTGCCTGTCGGGCCAAGCCTTCAGCGGGTTCAGATGACTTTGTTCGATGTGGAAGATCCTGTTGTTGTGCAGGAGCTGAAAAAACTGGACCTCAACCGGCTGACGCCGGTTGAGGCCTTGATGAAGCTGGATGAGTGGAAGAAGAGGCTGAAATGATTTGGCAGGTGAATGCTGCCATTGAAATGCCCCAAGGGTTTGTGTGCCAGTGAGCCTATGCACAAAACTAAGGCTGCATTTTTATAGGAAGCCAGAGCTATTATTTACAGGTGCTTGGAATTCTTCTCTCCACAGCCGTTCTTCAAGGCCCGGTCGATATTCGGACCATGACTTTTAACATTTGGGTTGGAGGCACAAGGCATCAGCCCATTTCCCAAACAGTCAAGGCTATTCAGACAGCCAAGGCTGACATCGTTGGACTCCAGGAGGCGGGCAGCAGCCTGGCAGCCATCGCGGAAGGGTTGAAGTGGAACAAGAGCGACAAAGCATCTCTTGTCACCAAGTTCGAGATTCTAGAAGATTGGAAAGTTCAAGGCAGCCGCCATGGAGGCGCCCGCATCAAGCTTCCCAATGGAAAAGAGGTTGTGGTCTACAACGATCACCTGACTGCTTATCCCTATGGACCCTACGAAGTTAGGGATGGAAAGGCGAAGACGGTTGAGGCTGCCATCAAGGTAGAAGAATCCGCCGGAAGGGTACGCGAGATGAAAGCCATCCTTGGACATATCGAGGCCTCGGATCACGGCAGGCGGCCTGTTATTATTACTGGTGACTTCAACACCCCTTCTCATCTTGATTGGGTGAAGAGCACAAAAAGCAGAACTTTCGATCTGGTGATGCCCTGGCCTGTGACCGTGGCTGCCCAAAAAGCTGGCTTTATCGATTCATATCGCGCCATACACAAGGACCCTGTGAAGAAGCCAGGCTATACGTGGAGCCCGGGCTACCCTGTCCCTAACATCGAAGCCGACGATGTGATGGACCGCATTGATTTTGTTTTGTTTAAGGGAAGCCTAAGGGTGACCAAATCAGAAATTGTCGGAGAAACTGGCCCCTTAACCGATATCGCGGTTGACCCCTGGCCTTCAGATCATAGAGCGGTTGTATCGACTTTCTCTGTCCGCTAGTTTAGCGCCGCTTCTAGTAGTTTGTGATGCATGACTGCCTCGTGGCCGTATTGCTGCGAGGCAGTCATGTTATGTTTTGTATCAGAGATGGTCTTTAGTGGACATTGTCTGGCATTGAGCCCTGTCTGATTCGTTCAATCTCTTCATTTGACATTTTTGTGACATCAGGGCTGGGTGATTCTGATCGCACCGGACCGGTTGCTGAGGAGAAGAGGAACCATGCGCCCGCCGCCAGGACGGCGACTGCGATGATGATAACGGGGAGAGGGATATCTTTCTTCATGGCACCTTAAACGCTTAATAGCTGGTTGACCACCATCGACCCCAAAACCGGGTCAGATCTGTATCTGGATCGTCAGCTGTATTCCAGCTGCCGTCTGGGCCATGGAAGTTTGCTGCGCGGCAGGAATCCACTGTGCCAAATGAAGTGTTGGGTCTGGTGTATTTCTTAACTGGGAACTTTCTTGCGTGAGTGTCGGTAAAAGAACCGATAAGCCCTTCGCCGTGATAGCGGTTTGCTGCATCGGTGATTGGGTTGTAAAGACCCCGCTCAAAGTTGTTTCCATCGGCATTTATTCCAGGGACCGGACAGGCGGCGCGCTCTGCGTCAAACCAGTGCTGAGAAAGAGAGACGGCTGTTCCTTTTGTTTCGGCATAAGCAAACGCGATGCGCTCGTTTATGTGCTCAAAGCTGGTCAGACTGCGGCTGTTGTCAGGCTTGTTGGTAAATCCATGAATGTTGATCGCCAAGTGAGTCTGCCAAGCCCACCTATTGTTAGGGTCAACATCCCATGGCTGTGCAGGAATCGTTACGGTTCTCTGCCTGGCTGGGTCGAACAAGAGACCGACATTCTTCATGTAAGGCTGGATGAGCACAGGCCAAGCTGCATACGGAAAGCTGCCCTGTTCGTAAATGATGCAGTAATCATCGTTATCAGCAGCATATAAGGCGTGCGAAACTGCCGTCTGCTTCAGATTGCTTAGGGCGGCAGAGTCTTTTGCAGCACGTTTTGCCTGGGCAAACACAGGGAAAAGAATAGCGGCCAAAATAGCAATGATCGCAATGACGACAAGAAGCTCAATGAGAGTGAAACCGCGATGTTTCATAGGATTGACCTAAGGAAACTTTACGGGAAGCAGCATGGGAAATGTGATCCTGCCAAGTTAAGTTTAGAAAATTGAACGCTTGTTGGAAAAGTGAATGACAGTTTTTGTTGATGGCTTATGGAAACTGAAAAATATAGTCTGCCAAATGTGGGTAAGCCATTCGTTTCTGTCAGCAGAATATCAAGTCTAGCTGCCCAGCCAGATGCCAATCGTCCTCACTTTCATCCCGACACCATCGAAGTGTGTGCGGTGATCCGGGGACAGCTGGATTGGTTTGTTGGGGATGAAACTTACGTTGTGCGGCCGGGTGAAGTAGTCGTAGTGCCACCCAAGCAGGTTCATGGCGCGATTGATGCCAATCTTCAGCCCTGTGAAATTGTCGCGGTTCATTTTGCTCCTGAGCAGCTGCCCGAATGTTTGAATCTCTTTTACAAAGATCTAACTTGGACGAGGATAAGGCATGCAGAAATAAGTGCTCGCACTTTTGATGTGTTTGAAGCGCATAGGAACAGAAACAGGTTCTTTAGGGAATCAGTAGGCGCGTTAGGAACGCTGCTGGCAGCCGAGATTGCTGCGTTTGAGCCGAACGATGTGGAGCTGGAGGAAAGCCGCCTTATTCGTTTAGCTCAACGCCGACTTTTGGGGAAAGAAGGAATTCGCCCGACGATTCATACTGTCGCCAGCCGACTTGGAGTTTCGGCAGTCTGGCTGCACAAGCTGTTTGTTAGAGAAACGGGGGCCTCGCCTGGCGATTGGGCTCGGGCAAAAAGGATTGCCGAGGCGAAGCATCGGCTGGCCCAGGGTGAAGAGACGAATGTTGAGATAGCCCTTGATTTAGGCTATTCATCTGGCCAAGCCTTTGCCACGGCTTTTCGGAAGGAGTCTGGAATGACCCCTTCCGAGTACCGCGAACTTTACACTGAAGGCAGCCAGGCTGCTCCTCGGCGCATCTATCGAGTTGACATGAGGGAAACCTGGGTGAATGGTGTCATGATTCACCCTTCCTGATGTCGGATTATTTCTCTACATCGATTTCCGAGATCGAAACGAAGCCCTCATTCCAGTAGGTGTTCAGAACAGTCAGCTTGAGATAGCGGGCGGTTACAAGTCGGGGAAGATGAATAGTCTGGGTGGACTCGGTTCGCTGAAGAGACCCCTTAGTCAGCGCTTCGCTCCAGTTTTGGCCATCGTCGCTGATGTAAATCTCATACTCTCGTAGAGAGCCATTTTCATTTCCTCCCCGGCGCCCTGTTATTAAGAGCTTTTGGAATGTGTAGGGGCGGCCGAAACTGAGCGTTAAGGCATGGGGCGGGCGAAGGACTGACGGGCTCCACCGAGTATGCCAAAAGGTTCCGGGATTGCCGTCTATAGCGTTCTGCGGCTCTCCCTCGTTAGGCTGAAAGCTGGTGGCGCTGGCTTTCCACAAAAGTTTTGCCGGAGGCGGCTCTAGGGCGATCACGCTGGAAAATCCCTTTCCTTTGACCCGAAGCCGGGTCGACGCTTCGACAGCAAAGGGGCCCTTAAAGCGTTTCCAGACAGTTCCGTCTGACGAGACTTCAAAAGGTCCGTCTGACGTGATATTGGTTAGGCCTGATGAGTCGGTCTGAAAGAGGATTGGGGCAATGCCACGGCTAGGAACCGGGATCTGGGATTCCGGCAGTTTTGTGCCAAGTCTTACCACATAAGAAAAGGTTCTTGGCTCACTGTTCAGAATGTACTGGGGCAGGGGAATGTTGCGTCCAGCTTCGCCTACTGCCTGAGTACGGCCTGAGACAATGAGAACTGTTGAGCTTCGCTTTGGCAGGTCAACAGCGTAGGCGGCGTTTTCCATGTCCTCATCGCGGTAGGGCAGGGCAGAGAACTGAAGCGGCTCTCCTGCTGCAGAAACCTGAAGTGAAGGCAGCGATCTGCCACGGAGATGCAGCCATGCCAAGTCTTCGTGGCTGCCATTCTCTTGAGGCTTAGGGTAGGGAGTCATCTGCCCTGTCACAGTGCCTCCATAGCGGCCGAGGTCCGACCCCCTTTTGCGGTCAATGTAGTTTTCCATTGGACCGCGTGCAAAATAGGTCAGGTCTTCCAAGCCAGGCGTAAGCAGCATCCTAACTCCTACACGGGCAAGCGGAAGGTTGGACCGTATTGGAGAGACTCCATTATCTACTGCAATTGTTCCATCGCCGTACACCGTATAACGCGCCAAGTGAGAAGTCATGAAGCCGCCCTGCCCCTTATAGCGGATGCTTGAAGTGACAAGGGCTTCTCCGTTCTCTCCAGCCGACAGATTCAGGTCGATAAGTTCCGGCTCAAGATTCATGAGGCCCGCCTCATGCCATCCCCTTGCTGCCCAGGTGTCATCGATGCGGTGCTGTGCACGCCAGAGGTGAAGCTTGGGGCCTCCATCGGGCAGAAGAATGTTTTTGCCCTTATGAGAGAGTTCCGAAATGGAGCCTGATTTATGGTCGAAAGTGACGGCAAACTCTGAGCCTGAAACCCGAATGTCGCCATTGGCCTGTCTGTCTGCCGTGACCTTTCGGGGAATGATCACGGCAGCCTTTGTGGCTTTGACAGGCAGCGCGAACTGTGCTCCGGCTGTTTCAAATCCCCTGGGCGCCCATTTTTCTTCATGACGCTGGATCGCTGTAATGTTTAGGTATGCAGCGCTTTGTGTTTTTGGCAGGGGGATAGTGACGATTTTTTCACCGCCTGGTTCAAGGGAGAAGGATGGGATAGTGCCCGAGGCGAGGGTTTCAGTTTCTGAGATCACTGACCAGCGAAAGTCGTACCTGCTAAGGTCAGTAAAGGCGAATCGGTTCTTTATCTGCAGTCTGCCTTCGCCAAGGTCGGCGAAGCTGATCCATTGAAAGACACGTTTGACCTCGGGGAAGTGTGGCTTTGGAGTCCGATCAGAAAAGACGACGCCTTTATGAATAAAGTAGCCGTCAGTGGGAGCGTCTCCAAATCCTCCCCCGTAGGCAAGGTAGGGCCGCTTAGGATCTCTTCGGTTCCAAAGGCCTTGGTCCACCCATTCCCATATCGCCCCGCCAAGGACTGAAGGATATTTGTCAAAGATATCATTGTATTCGCCCAGGTTGCCCATAGAGTTGTTCATGGCGTGGGCGTACTCGCAGAGATACAAGGGTTTGGTCAGCCGCGGATCCTTGGCCATCTGCTCAGTCGCTTCGACTGTGGAGTACATATGCGAATCTAGGCTCGCGGGGTTGTTTGGGCCGCTGCCAAATGGTTCGTAATGAGTGGGGCGCGAGGGGTCTAGTGCCTCGACGGCTTTCAAGGCAGCGCGGAAGTTCGACCCGCCTCCGCATTCATTTCCCAGCGACCAGATGATGACAGAAGGATGGTTCTTTACCTGCTCTACGTTCGCAATGTTTCGGTCAACCACCATGCGCTCAAAGCGTGGTTCACGGTCTAAAACGTTATAGTAGCCGTGGCTTTCTGCGTTGGCCTCGGCCACCAGATAGATGCCGTACTCGTCACAAAGTTCGTACCATCTCGGGTCGTTTGTATAGTGGCTTGTACGGACATGATTGCTGTTGGACTGCTTAATCAGCTTAAGGTCTTGAATCATGTCGGCTTCAGAAACTGTGTGACCAGTGTTGGGGTTCATTTCGTGGCGGTTGACGCCCTTGAGCTTGATCGGCTGGCCGTTTACAAGGAAAAGACGACCCTGAATCTCGATTTTCCTGAAGCCGACTCGGTGAGATATAAGTTCACCATCGAGATTAAGCACAACCGTATATAAATTCGGTGTCTCTGCCGTCCATTTCTTCGGGTTCAGGACAGGGATTTTGAGCTCGATCTTGCCTTCCTCGCCTGACGGAACAGCTTCGACTGGCTGCTCGCCAGCGGCCACCACTTTTCCTAGGGAGTCATAGAGATCCACTTTCAGGGTTTTGGGCAGTGAAGGAGCGCCGTAGTTACGGATTTTTGCTCTGACATGGAGCTCGCCATTAACGTACTGAGAGTCAAGATCGCCTGAGACGAAAGTATCCTGGATATGGAGTTTGGGGGCTGACCAGAGTGTGACGCTGCGGAAGATTCCTGAAAGCCTCCACATGTCTTGGTCTTCCATGTAGGAGCCTGCGGTGTAGCGGTAAACCTCTACCGCTAAATCATTTTTGCCAGGCTTTAGGCAGCTGGTGATATCAAACTCAGCTGTGTTTCGTGAGTTTTGTGAGTAGCCAACTTTCTTCCCGTTTACCCAGATAAAGAACCCGGCATCCACTCCGTCAAACTTGATGAAAGTCTGTCTATCTTTCCAGGCATCTGGCACCTCAAAGGAACGCTTGTACGAACCCACCGGATTGCGTTCTTTGTAGGCTGTCCAATCTTTTGGTGGTTCGGACATCACACGGGGCCAGTCACGTTGAAACGTGTAGCCAACGTTCCGGTAAATAGGTGTCCCGTATCCCACTGCCTGCCAGTTCGATGGCACTTGAATGGCATCCCAAGAGGAGACATCGTAGTCGACGCGGTAAAAATCTGCCGGGCGCAGTTCAGGGCTAGGAACGTAGTGGAACTTCCATGTGCCATTGAGCGACCGTGCGAATGTAGATTCTTCACGCCGCCCGTTAAGCGCCTCGCGAAGACTGCCGTAGGGCATGAGTTCACTGTGATACGGGATTTTGTTGATCCCAAGAACCTGTTCGTTCTCGATTTCTGGTGGTATGGAAGCAGTTAAGAGCAGGATGAAAGGATGCATCACGATGGCAAGGAGTCTACAGGACACACCTTTGTGAATCCGTCACAGAAAGTTAACTTACCAAATGAATAGGCTGGCCTCTTTCTGTCTTGATTTCACCTAGATTCGCGGAGTTTAGCCAGCGGCTGAGAGGCGCGAAATAGGAGAATATGTGCTATTTCTGAAGAAAAACGTAACTTTGTGAATGGGTAAAACTTTCCAGCTATACTCGGCGGGATGTTTTTTGGCCTAGCCGCCGCTGCTGTTATGCTGCAGGGTGCAGCCTTTAACTACACTGGCCCTTTTACCGATTTGGCCGTTGAGGGAGCTGCCTGGGGAATGCCTTCGAAGGGGCTTGATGCTGCCATTAAAATCCCCGCTGATGGGGCGGCAATTGACGCGATAGAGTTTGACCTTCAGGGACAGAAGTGGACCGGCAAGGCAAAACTCTCATTTCATGACCTTAAGTTTTCTGGCGGAGCAATTACGGGCTCGGTCCAGATGGTCAATAGTTCTGGATACGCCCTGCAGGGTGTGAGATTTGATCTTGTTGAGGCTGTTGAAAGCTATAAGGATCGGGATGCAGCAGGGAAGGAGATCATTCGTACGCGGAGTCAGCCTTTGGCCGAAGACACGCCCATTCTGCTGGGAGAGATGCCGGTAGGGCACAGAACGCCAGCTTACGCTTTTGGAGGAAAGGGGCTGAAGTGGGGGCCAGAAACACTCAATATCTTGGTGACTGCCAGGGTGAGCGGGCTGACCTACCTGAAGTCGATTCTGCCTGCACACTCGCTGAGTTCATTGGAAGTAGACAGCAGAGGAAGGCTGTTGATTGGCAGTGGTCAGGTCCAAGGAATTTATAGGTACCAGCCTGACACTGGCGATATAGAGCTTGTCACATCGACTCCCTTTTACCGGGCAAAGCTTGCCTATGATCCTAAGGCAAAACGAATTGCAGCCACGATGGGAGAAGATGTCTACCACATCTACTCTGAGGGTGGGGACGAGATTGCGGCCCCGGCCATGCCGGAAAACAACGGACAGCCCGCTGTCCCTCGGTACGACAAGGAGGGCAGCCTTTACGTGGTTTATTGGAACAAGATCTGTCGGCTTAAGGGCGGCATTATTGACCTGACACTTGACAAGGTTGATTCGTTTGAGCTTGAGACTTCTCTTGGTTACGACCTTGCAGCCGATAACTCAATTGTCATTGGTTCGGGTTCAAATATTTTTCGTGTCGATGGCAGAAGCGGCGCAGGCAGAAGGCTTGTTCAGGGACCGAGCGCTAGGCTGGGAAGAGTGCAGGGAAAGGTCAACTACCTGCGCGTCGATCCACTCGGTCAGATTTGGTCATGCGAACGGACGGGCAATGAGTACGACACACGTCTTGCCGTGTACGATTCTCAAGGCAGATTTTTGTGGGTGTTCGGACGAGGCGGTCTTGCCGAACCTGGCTCGGGTGAAGATTGGCACGCTGGTCAGCTTTCAGCCGAGCTGACCGGCCTGGCTTTTCATCCAGATGGTCGGGTCTATGCTTCCACTTGGGAGACTGCCAACAACATTAAGGAGTATTCGCTCTTTTAAGGCTGGATCATGATTTTATCACTTGCCTTAACTTATGCCCTGCACTTAACGCCGATTAAGCGTGATGTTACGTTAACTGTTTCGCACCAGTCGACCTCCATCATTGGAGAAGGGCCAGGCGCCATCGTAACAAACGACGAAGCGTTTTTCACCATTCCTGGCACCATCGAATGGGACCCCGAAGGCGACTCACTTCTTGTCTACTCCAAGCCGCAGCAGCCCACTGCAATGGGCTTTATGGAAAGGACTCGCACTCACATGGGCACTTCTGGAGGGCGGCCAGATAGAGCACAGGTGACAGAAACTATCTCGCATGCCAAGAGCGTGACCCTGGAATGGACTTTTGAGACCATTAACGATGAGTATGTAGGAACCGTAAACGACTTTACTTTGCATGGCAGCAACAGCATTGAGCGCAGTGGAAACACTGATTCACTAGAGCCGCGTACCGAAACGCGAGATGAAATTGAGCGGTGGCTGTTCTACCCTGGCAGCAATCCATGGACATCAAAGAGAATCGCCTTTTCACGTCCTTCGATTAAATCATTTATGACAGGCAAGTCGGATACGGGGCAGATAACTTCCAACGCGACACTGGCTGGCACAGCCGGGGTCAGCATCAACGGAAACATGAGGGTTGTTATCGACTTAGGAAAGTTTGACTGCCCAGGGCAGGTAAGCGGCGGTCAGTGGTGCGGCAGATACCCTGATTCGAAACAGACCGGATCACTAAGCGCGACTTTTCGCCCCCGTGTTGAGAAGTTTATCGAGGCGCTAAGGGAAGCAGGCGCACAAGTCACCATTGGTTCCTGCTATCGTCCACGTGAACGGGCCTACCTGATGACCTATGCCTGGAAGGTCGCGCGGGAAGACTACGATCCAACCCAAGTTCATCCCTTTAATGGCATTGATATCTGCTGGTCTCATGCCAAAGGCCGCCGGATTGATTACGAATCAGCGAAACGGGCTGCAGAAGACATGGTTCAGGGCTACCACATGGCTTTTCATGCCGTTGAAGACAGCGCCCATACAGCTAGAGAAGCCGTTGATATGACCATTACTTGGAACGGCGACCTTAAGGTAAAGGATGCCGAAGGCCGCGAAGTGTTGATTTCTAGCGAGCCACGAACAGGGGGAATCGGTGTCGATTCAGCTCAAAACCCCTATCCGGCAGATCATCCTTTAAGGATTGGCAACACCGAACTGCATCGGGTGGGCAAAACCTACGGGGTAATCAAGCTTGTTGGCGATGCTCCGCACTGGTCAAGCACAGGGAAATAGCCTGCTTCGTAGGTGAATCTGGTTTTGACTCTCCTGTGGCCAGAAGGCGAGCGGTAGGGTTTTATGTTCTCAACTGAATTGCCTGGAAAGCCAAGGAGGGAACCCCGTCGCTGACGCGCTGTAGGTCATTGTCAGATTTTTCTACTATGGGTGCATCGTCCACGAATATATTAGTCGAGTTCAACGATGTAACGCTTGTGCAGCACGTACCGATTAGCAGGCGGGGACCACTCTCATGGACTGATTTCGAACACTTGAAGCTGGTGGAACTTTAAGGCTGCGATTTGCAGCCTTAAAGTTCATAAGCTGAGTTATGTCATCAGAAAATCGCCGATCGTGAAGGGCAGCGGGATGGTTGAGGAAGCTTCTTGGATGTTGGGGTGGTATGCGTAGATTTGATTGGCCATAAAAGCGATATGCCCATCGCGGTTTTGGGCTGAGCCGCGAATCGTTACGAAAGGGTAGCAGATGACTTTGTGGCCGTCGCGTTGATAGACATCGTCGAAGCAGGTGACGTTGAGAAGGCCTGTTTCATCTTCAAGATCAAAGAACATTACACGCCGCCCACTTTGGGTGGGTGGGAAGCGGAGGCGGATGGGATTGCCAACGACAAAGACCGGTTTGGCATGGTCGAGATTCGATGCTTCTGCGGCAGTGAGTCCACCCCGAGCGGTGATCCTAGCACGTTCGAAAGCCATGAGGTGGTGTGCGACATCCATGCCGAGCAGGCGACGTTCTGATATGGCTTTTTCGATTGCCTTAAAATCGGGAAGGTCTAGGGGAAGGGGAGGATCTTCGAATTGGATAGGGAGGCAGTTTTCTCCTGGCGTGGATCGGGCTTGTGCAAGAGCCTGATTGACCATCCAGAGCAGGGCGCGACGGTGGGGTGTGAGACTGTCGAAGGCTCCGGCGAGGATGAGGTTTTCGAGTTCGTCTTTTTCGGGTCGGACGCGGGCAGTGAAGTCAAAGAATGAGTGATAGGGGCGTCCTTTTAGGGCGGCATGGAGTGTCTGAGCGGAGATGCCAGAGATCTGTTTGAGTGGGATGCGGAATCCCCCTTCTGGGATGATCAGCTTGGGATCTTCGATGGCTTTTACATCTTCAACCGAGAACTTGCTTTCACTTAGATTGATATCCGGGGGGAGAATTTTAACGCCTCGGACACGGGCTTCGTTGGCAATGGTAGCAGGGCCGTAGTAACCGGCAGGCTGGGCGTCTAGCAGGGCGGCAAAGTAGGGGGCGGGAAAGTTTTGCTGGCAGTAGATGGAACGGATGGAGACTTCGGCGAAAGAGAGGGCATGGCCCTCAGCAAACCCGTAGCCTTTAAATCCGGATACCAGGCTGTAAACTTCTTGGGCGGTATGGGGTGGATATCCCCGTGCGGCGATGCGGCCGACAATCTCTTGGCAAACTTGGCCTTCTCGATCCAGGGCATGGTGTTTTTGAATGGCTTCACGGATTTCTTCGGCTTCGTCGCCACTATAGCCGCCGAAAGTTTCTAGCAGCTGATCGATTTGTTCCTGGAAGACGACGATGCCCAGTGTGGGGCCGAGGATTTTTTCGAGATCGGGGTGGATGAGCTTATACGGCTTGCCTTGGCGGCGGGCTATAAACTCGTTCAGCTTGACTGCCCCACCGACTCCGGGTCTGATGCCAGCCTGAACGATGCCGGCATCTTTAAGGTTTTTGGTGCCGATGCGGATATGAGCTTGGCGCATGGCGGGGGATGCGGATTGGGGGATGCCAATAAGCTGGCCAGCGCGCATGGTGCGGTAAACCTCCTCATCGTCGAGGGGAATTTGGCAGACATCAAGGCCGCTAACGCGGCGCATGGTGCCGCCGAGAACATCGTTGCCACGAAGGCAGAGCACATCAAACTTATCAAAAAAGTGCTTGGCGCTCCGCTTATCCCACTGGATGATTTTGACCCCATCAGCACCAGAGTATTGGACGGGGACGGTATCGGCTATGGGAGTTTGAGAGATGATGACCCCCGAAGAGTGAGCGCGGATGCTGCGAGGGAGGTCGGCAAGACGTTCGGCGAACTCAAAAATCCAGTGGTATTTTTCGCGCGGGATGCTGCTGTCGCGGAGCTCAGGGCGGTTATCAAGAGCGGTGAGGAGGCGTTCTGGCGAGACACCGCCATGCAGTCTTTTTGAGAGGAATGCAATATGGGATTCGGGGATTCCCATGACTTTGCCAACTTCGCGGAGAATGCCTCGAGTGCGGTAAGTGCCAATCGCAGCTACTGTGGCAACATGGGCATCGCCGTATCGGTGGACAAGGTGCTGACGGACATCCTCACGGCGGGCGGCTTCAAAATCTATGTCGATATCTGGACGCTTGCTTCCGTCGGGGGGCAGAAACCGGTCGAAGTGGAGCTTGAACTCGAAAGCATCAATGCGGGAGATGCCGAGGCAGTAAGCGACCATAGAATCGACGACGGAGCCACGTCCGCTGAAGAGAATGCGTTCGCCTTCCGCCCATTGACACATTTCCCAGGCAATAAGGAAGTGGCGCGACCAGCCCAGTTTAACCATCCGGTTAAGTTCACGGTCTAGTCGAGCTTTTTGGGCCTTAGTGGGGCTTCCGTAGCGCATCCAGGCGCCTTGTTCAACGATTTGACGGAGAGCGCTGTCTTCGTCTGGGCAGAAGCGAGGCAGTTCAGTACGGTCAGGGAGAACATTGGGGGAGCAGGATTCGGCGAAGCGTTGGGCGTTGGCGTGCAGATCGGAGTAGAGTGCCTGGTATTCGTGAGCTGGCCGTAGGAACCGTTCGCGGTTGAGGGAGCGGCGGGGAAGCTGGCATCCGAGCGGCTGGGCAGGGTCGCGAGGCGGCTTGCGGCCATCGATTTCTTCGATCAGGCAAAGGGTATCGATGCATACGAGGACATCGTGAGCGGGGAAATGACTGGGTTCAGCGGCAACCGTCGGACCGCCGGGAACACAGGCAACATTAAGCTTCTCAGCCAGTTGTCGGAGGTATCTGCTGTTTGTGTGCTGCCAAGGAAGGGCAGAGTGTTCAACTTGGACGAAGACAGAATCCTTTCCATAGAGAGCAGCCAGCTGGCTGAGAACAGTTTTTGCTCTAGAGAAGTCTTTTTTGATCAGGCATAAGTCGAGGATGCCATGGCTGCCGCCGGTGAGGCAGGCAACGCCTTTGGTGTGGCGGGCGAGGCGTTCCCAGGTGGCAAGAGGATAGGTGCGGGGTTCTTCCAGGCAGCATTCGGTGACGAGACGAGAAAGAGAACGGTAACCGATGGGATTCTTGGCGACAAGGACGAGGGTGCCGCCTTCGGCAAGTTCAACTGTGACGCCAATAATGGGCTGCACATCGACTTCTATGGCGGTGCGGCAGAACTCGCGGGCTCCGGTAAGAGAGAACCGGTCAGCGAGGAGAACAGCGCGGTAGCCTTTTTCGGCGGCGAGGGCCGGAATTTCGGCGGCGATCATGGTGCCCCCAAGTGAGTAGGCGCTTAGGGCGTGAAGGAGGATGCCGCCTTTTTCTGACTGGGTTTGTGCGCCATAGTTGGCTGGTGTGTAACAGCCCGTGGCGAGGCTGACAGTCTCGTCGCGGATGACGCGGACGCGGACTTGGGAATCGGGGTTTTTTTCGACCGGGGCTAACGAGACAGCCAGCTCCCGCCTCACTCCTTTGGCATCGATAAATCTGTGGATTTCGCGATCAGATTCCCCTTTCCACCATTCACCGGACTCCCGCCATTTAGCGAGAATTTCAGCTCCAGCCGGTTGCATTCCGCCACGCTTTCAGGACTTGCTCGCGGCGGGGGGCTTCAATTTCGCTTGCGAGGAGGATGGACTTGCTGCCGAGGGAATCTTTGAGAGATTCGAGCGCAGCTTGGGAATCAGTGCGGCACGCGGCTGCAAAGAGGTCTTGCTGTGAAGATCTGCGGGGTTCGAGCTGGTCGAGTTGAGTTGTAAGGCGGATGATGCCAGGGCATCCTTTTTGGAGTTCCGAAGCAAGGAAGGCGAGGGAGGATTGGATGCGGCTGGGAGAGTGAAGAGGGCGGTTGTAGGGGCGCTTAAGAGTGTGCTCGGTGCCATCTTCGCATTCGATAGTAAGGATTGCAAGACCGGCCTGTTGTCCTATGATTTTTCCGGCTAGGCGATGCGCGATGACGCTCACCGCTTTTTCGAGTGTGTGCGATTGGTTGACCGGGGCGTCAAACCGTAGAGTTTCGACGGTCGCGCATGGAGGATAAAGCGGAGCGATTTGGTCGCAGGTTTTGCCTTGGGCAGCGGAGATAATGCTGTGGGCATATTCTCCGAACTGCTGGTGCAGTCTTACAGGAGAGATGGCAGCAATTTCACCGATGGTTTCGAAACCGAGACGCTGCAGATGCTCGCGGTGCTGTTGAGGGATGGCGAGCAGATTTTCAACTCCGAGTGATGCCAGTTTTGCGGCGGGATCGAACAAAAAGCCAAATGGATCTTTTAGCTGATTGGCTAATCTGGCTATCCAGAGAGATGGACCTGTTCCGTAATGCAGATAGCCAAAATCTGTCTGGGTCAGCTTAGTTACAATTTTTCCCGCGATGTCGGCAGGGTTGGGGTGTGCGGCAAGGTCGATCGCTGCTGAATGGCAGTCGAAGGGCTGAATCGTATCGGAATATTGCAGCAGATGATTCAGCCATGCTTTTTGACCATGAGGGTTAGCTGCAAATGGTTTGACACGGCAGCTGGGTACTAGCGGCAAGACATGCTGCAGCGGCATGCCCTTGGAAATTCCACTTGTTTTGGCAGCGAAGTTGATGTCGACGACAGCTTTTTTATGAACTGCTATTTCGGGTTCGGCTGTCTGTGTCGTGTGAAAACCTTCCCACTCCAGCCAGAGCCGGGATGCCGTTTTTGGAGGCGCAAATCCAGATTCAATTTCTGAGAGGGTGCGGCCAGTGAGCACAGAATGGTGAGAATGAGGAGCGTCTGTTCCCGAGAGACGCTGCATCCGCCAGTTTTTGCCATGGCCAGCTATCTTAAATCGGCCGTGAAGCCGGATGCCTTGAAGATAGATTTCCAGGCAGCCATTAAGCAGCTGACGGTAAATGTCTTCTTCACTGCCAAGACTGGATCGGTAGATGCCGTGATCCCAGATGAGCATTGGGCCGGCGCCATAGCTGCCAGGCGGGATGCAGCGTTCGCCCAGCATGTACTCAGGGTCGTGGTCACCAACTCGGAAGATTGAGGTGGTGGCAGGCCAACTGCGGCCTAGATCCTCGACGACAAAGGAAAGCAGCCGCCCGTAAAGTTCGAATCGCAGGTCGTAGTGGAGGCGGGTCGAGCGGTGAAGTTTGACGACGAAGCGGAGAGGGCGGGCGCTTTCTGGCCAGAGGCATCTTTGAGTGATGAGTTGGAAATCTGGCTCAAGAAGCTGGATGGGGGAAAGAGTCACATTGAAATAGTATCATAATGTCTACTAGTTTTTTGTCAAAAGGATGGCAATGCTGAAAAAGAAATGGCTGATTGAAGCATGGTCTGTGAGAGATTAAGGGAATGTCGAGTCATGCGCTCAGCAATAGCCCGAGTTGGGCAGGTGCTTCTTTAGGCTAGATTTTTTCTTAAACTTGGCCTAATGTGATTTTTCTGGCAGGGGTTCCATGGCGCAATTTGCAGCTTCTGTGGTCCTCTTTACTGGCCCCAAGCCTTCCTGTGCATCACAGGAAGGTGAACATCTTATTCGATGTCAAGATAATATCTCTTAAAAAAATAAGGCTGACTAAATTATAGTAGATGGCTTGTGCAGTATAGTTTAGTCAGATGATTTGTGCAGTGTATTGTGTTCACGATGATGTGGCATTTCTCGCTGCTTCTCTTCAGTCGGTCGCGGAGCTGCCTCGCCTTGTCTTTGTAAGCCGGAAAGACTGGAAAGGCTGTGAAGGAGAATGGCGCTCTGCGGTGGATATTGCAGCAGGCTGCGGAGCCGATGTTGAAGTAGGCGATTGGCCGGATGAATCCTCTCATCGTGGACATGCCCTGCAGGCGGCAAAGAAGAAGGGCTTTACCCACGCCCTCACCATCGACTCCGACGAAATCTTAGAACCGAAGCTTCTGGCCAGCCTCCTTAAGATCGCCGAGAACGAGATTGCGGACCGCGTGTATATCGAATGGGACACCTACTGGAAGGATGCCGAGCATGTCATTCGACCACGGGAGCCGTTTACGCCCTGCATCATGGTGGACCTGCGCAAAGCAAGGCACGTCAAGGTGCGGGAATATGAAGGAGGCCGACTTCTCTTCCTGAACGAATCGCACGGAATCGTCCACCACCTCAGCTACGCTGGCGGTGATGCCCGGATATGGAAGAAGACCACGACTTGGAGCCACCGGGACGAAATTGTTCCTGGCTGGTGGGAGCGGGTTTGGAAGAGGTGGGATTCCGAGCCGCTTCTGCGCAGCCTCCACCCGACGCATCCGGCCAACTACGGCTTTGCGGAGCGGATTCTCCTGCCTGACGTTCTTAAAGCAGTCGGCATTGAACCTATTGAGCGAGAGATTGAGGAACCGAGGGCGAGGCACTGCTCGGTCGTCATCCCCGCGTTTGGCGAACAGGAGGCCCTTGATGCCTGCTTGAAGAGCCTGGCGGACTGCGGGGAGCTGGTCAAAGAGATCGTCGTGGTGGACGATGCCTCTCCTGAAAGGATCACTGTGCCCAAGGGCGTGAAGCTCATCCGCAGCAAAGAGAATTTTGGTTTCGCGCGAACCTGCAACACCGGCTTCGAGGCCACTGGCGGCGATACGGTTCTCTTCCTCAACAGCGACACCATCGTTCCCCACATCGGCCTGGCTCGGCTCCTCGAATCCCTTTGGAAGAGCGGCTCCATCATGGCGGCGGGACCATACAGCAACAACGTCGGTCATTTCCAGCGGATTGATCCGACTTACACCGATATCAGCCGCCTGGATCTCTTTGCCGAAGACTTTTCTCAGCGGGAAGAAGAGGACCGCGACGTGGACATGCTTGTTGGTTTCTGCCTGGCGGTCAAACGTTCTGCCATTGAAGAGGTCGGCCTATTCGATGCCCGCTATGGCCGGGGGTTGTTTGAGGACAACGACCTTTGCTATCGGCTTCGTCGGTCTGGCTGCCGCCTGGTTGTATCTGCCCGTTCCTATGTTCATCATGAGGGATCGAAATCTCTCCAGTCGGCGAATTTGGACATTGAGAAGCTGCTGGGCGAAAACCACCGGAAGTACGTCGCCAAGTGGCGGGAAGACTTGGAATCTGGGTTCGCATCGTCTCTCAGCGGAATCTCCGCCGAACCCATCGCCTTCCACCCTGAGCGCAAGCCCGAAGCCCGGCTGGAAAAGGTCAAGAAGCTCGCCAAAAGAGCGGATGTTTCGCTCTGCATGATCGTGAAGAACGAAGAGCGGACGCTTGCTGACTGCCTGAACAGCGTGAAGCCTTTCGTCCGAGAGATGCTCATTCTCGACACTGGCTCCTCCGATCGGACAATCGAGATTGCTAAAGAATGCGGTGCGATCGTAAGCGAGATGGCTTGGCCGGACAGCTTCGCCCTTGCCCGGACTGAATCCATGAAGAACGCCAAAGGCAAGTGGATCATGTGGGTGGACGCTGACGATACGCTTCCTCTCTCCTGCGGGGAGACCATCGTTCAGGCTGTCGCCTCGGCTCCCGAAGACGTGATTGGGTTCGTCGTACCAGTGCGCTTCTTGGAAGAGCAGGGCAATGGAACGGAAGTGGACCATGTGAAGGTGTTCCGCAGCTTCCCCGGCCTGAAGTGGGAGGGGCGAATTCATGAACAGATCCTCGCTTCGCTTCGAAAGGCCTTCCCGGAAGGCAGGTTGGCCAGATTGAGCGCCCACGTACTGCACTCTGGCTACGATGTGTCTGTAGAGGGCCAGGCTCGCAAACGGGAACGGGATGAAAAGCTGCTCAAGCTTGATCTCGAAGAACGGCCCGACCATCCGTTTGTGCTGTTCAACCTGGGCATGACCGACCACTACACAGATGGCCACGAAGCAGCAGTGAACTGGCTCAAGCGATCTATCGAGGTTTCAGGCAAAGATGAATCCCACTTAAGGAAGGCCTTTGCCCTGCTCGTGGGTTCTCTCAAAGCCCTCGGCAAGATGGATGAAGCGAAGAAGGAATGTGTGAAAGGCTTGGAACGGGTTCCGAATGATCCCGAGCTGCTCTTTCTTTTAGCTGGACTGGCCGCTGGGCGTGGCGAGCACGAGGAAGCAGTGCGGCTCTATCAGGCCTCTCTCTCCGGAGACACCGGCGGGGCTTTCACCAGCATGGACCCAGGAATCCGGGGATGGAAGGCGCTTCACAATGCTGCGCTCTCTCACATTGCCCTTGGGGACTGGGATTCGGCGAAGTCGGCGTGGAAAGCCGCTATGGACGGCGAAGGACGCCATGAAGCGGCCAGTGCTCTCTTCTCTTCGTCGCTGGAACAGAACGACCTGGCGGCAGCCAAAGAAGCCCTTGCCTGGGTGGTGGCCCATCAGGGAGAGAACGGAATGTGGCCAGGGATGGTCGGTGCATTGTGTGATAGAGTCGACCTTGATCCTTTGCCTCAATGGAGGGAAGCGGTACTCCGCAATCCTGGCAACGATGAGGCGAGAACGCTCCTTGCCCTGGGGCTCCTCAACTCTGGCCGGGAACAGGAAGCGGTTCCACATCTCGATCAGCTTCAACGGCGCGGTCATGCACAAGGCGCTGCGCTCCTTGCTCAGCTTGCCGAGAACCACGGCGACAAAGGACGCGCTGAAGGCTGGTTCAAGAGGGCCAGAGAGCTGGGATGGCAAGAAAGCGCAAGCCAGAAGCTTAATTGAGATGGCTGCCGCCCTCTTGTAAGAACAGGCACCTTACTTCCTGAGATTTTGAACTTGTTCCATTGCTGGCACGTCCCCTAGCAGCCAATCAGGGTGCACGAGTCCTATTGTTATGTAGCATGCTAAAAGCATTGACGTACATATGTAAACCATTACTGCTCGCACGTCTTCAGTCCTTGCTTTAGCGGACTCTGGCATGAAATGCAATCCAAGTTCGAATGTGGTTGTGCAGGCAAGAGACAGTCCCAGCAATAACAAATCTGGATACACTTTCCCAGACAAGGAACCAAAGGCCAATCTGATGAGCATCCAAATGAGCCCAGCTTCAAGGCAGGCGAAAAAAATCAGAGACAGCACTTTGCGCATGGTGACCTATCAGATTCCTGCAATATCTACTACGCTCTTGCATGCTATGCTAGCCGCACCCCGAGTCACTGTGTTAATGAACTGATTCAAGACACCGCCTAGCCAGTTCTCAAATGTATCACGAAATTCTTCGTTTGCAAATCCACCAAGAAATGCCGTCGCCGCATCAGCTGCTCCCTTGATTGCATCGCACCAATCTGGACTCTTATCGCAGCATGGATTTGAGATGCAAGGACATAACTTATCTGCGGCCAAACCAGATGGCGCAGAGAGTATTCCGAGGAGACGACATCCTGTGAGCGGGCCAAACAGAACTGTCAACGCAGACCTGATACCATTTGCAAGGCACTTTACCGAAGCTTTACAGCCTGCAGCTGGTCCACTGTCTCCAGAAAGCCAGCCTGTGATAACGCTTCCAATGGCAGACACAACGCAGCTTGTAATGCCCGAAATTATCGCAGCGACGACCTGCGGAGGCGGCTGGCCGGTCAAGCGGTTCACATCGTCATATGAATAGAGCGCGGTGGAACCATCCCTTGTCTGACTGACCTTGCGGCACGCCGTCCGGGTTGTCCATCTTGATGCGATTTCCAACTGGGTCGTACTGATACGATACGACAAGGCCGCCGGGCTAAGAAGCTCATAGTGAGCCGAGTAGGCGTATGTTGTCGTGCCGGTTTCGTCCTGTTTCCGATAGGGTCGTAGGCTTGTGTGATGATTCCATCACCGTAGACAGCTTTTGTCTGCTGGCCAAAAAGCGTTGAGGCCGGAGTCTTGCAGAGCAGTCAACTTTTTCGACGTGGGTCATCCACTGACCAAACCATAATGATTCTATCGATCAGTTTGTCTACACCGTCGATATTTTCATTAAGCCTTAATTTGTGGTGAGATGAAAACAAATTAAGATCTGTTCCACCCCACCCCGGCGCCTCAGTATACCTAGGCTTTTCGAGTTGAATTCTCTCCAACTTAGATATCCTCTTTATCATTTTGCTTTGCTTGTACGTTATGCCTTCTTCGTCGATCTCAACCCAATACACGACTACTGTTCCAAACAATATCACACAATACACCACAAAGTTCAATGCAATAAGAAACATTATGGCAGCAGAAGACCAATTATGATCGTACATCGAATAAAGCGCCCCGGCGAGAAAAAAAGCTTCCACTACAGAACAGAAGATATAACCACCCCTTTCGCTTGACTTGCTTACAGCAAACCTTTCTACTTGCATGAGTTATATCTAACTCCAGCCTCAATACTCAAACTCGGAAATCCGCAGAATCCAATCTTGGATTCCACGCTAGGACCGCCAGGGATCGTAAAGCAGACCTTGAGGTTCCGAGTAACTAGGCATCCTCCCAGGCAAGCGCGCGCTTCCCATTTCTCGTAAGGTTCAGGACAGCCTCTCACTGGCTGTTGGCCTAACATCAAATTCACAAATCCTCCTGCAAGGTCCACAATTGTCTTTATTGCTTTACTCAATTCTTCTCCGATACCAAAGAATATATCATTGGGATGAAGGCTGACGCTTCCGAGAGTATCGGCGACATAGCGTGTGACCACTCCTCCTCGGTTTTCCTGAACCATAGGAGCCCCTATTTTTCCAAGTCGAGCGTATTCGTGCTCCAAGTCCAAACTTTTCTATCGACAAGCCCGGAGACCACAATCTTTCTGCTAGCCCCATCATTTTCCTCGATCACTGTGACAAGCAGCCTTTCAACATGAGAGGGAAACTGCGGGATCGTGACGATCTTAGCGTTCCATGTTTGCGCATTAGTGATGAGAAGCCGACCTTTCTTATCGCAAGCGGCCTGCACGTTCGACATGTGCGCCCATGCAATGATCGGCCCTATCTGGTAGTCAGCCAACCTCTTGGGAATCGTAGTGCGAGCCGCCGCTCGGGTAGAGGATTCTTTTACCCAGTTGACGATTCCGACTTGCCCCTCCTTATCAACGATAAAACCACCTCTGTTTGGAATCAAATGAATGTACTGAACTGGCCGGTCAATTTGCAGTTCACTTTGAAGCTTTGTTGTTGAATCAAAAACTAACACTTTGGTTCCACTGGCATCATCTTCAAGATAGTAGCAGTGGTCGTATGCGTAAAACTGTCGTTGCACCGACCCACTCTGAGAAACTCCGCCGCCGTCTGATTGTGTGCAGCCGCAAAGCATCATCATAGCAAGCATCATATTCAGAATCAGGAGTTGTGGCATGTTCTTAAGATCCAAAAGGTCGTACATTAATTTGCGGAGTGCCTGGAATGGTTTCCTGCCACACTCGTCTCTTGCAGGATAAGCGGTAAGCGGCCCCTTGCCGGGCGGGATCATCCCATAAGAATGGGAAGTCAAGGCCAAAGTGTTTAGCAATTTCTTCAAACACCATAGTGCACCTATTTTCCAGCGAACTACAGGGGCCAGAGCTGCTATTGCAGTAGCCCAATTGCTCTTGTTCGCAAAACACCATTGATCGACAGCAGTCATCATGACGCTGGTCATCCATCCCATCGGATGCAGCCAGACCAGATCTGCATACATGGGCTTCCCTTATCCCTAAACAGTGGATCAGGTGGCCGAAAAGCGCGATCCCAGCATTTATTAGCAGAAGCCGAGCACACTTTACGGGAGGCAATGCAATCGTACAAACATTTGTTAATGCACTCAGCCCATGGCTTACATATGCTGTAAGCCTCTCGCAATGCAGGAGGCAATGCATTGCACTGTGCGTTAATGTAATTGCAGATCATGCTAGATACTTTGCAGAAGCAGTTGTAACCGTAGTTTTTGTGTCCCAAATTCTTAGCCTGATTGCAGTAAGACTTCGTTCCGTAGTGTCGTGCTTGGTTGTATTGCTCTGCGGCCTTCTTGCCTGTGTTTCTGCTTCCGGTGTCTCCTGTCTTGGAGAGCATGTCTCCGTAAGGTTTGCAGCGGCTGGTGTTCTCTATTGCTCCAGAGGAGTTGACGGCAGCTGTAACAGAGCCGAGCGTATCAGTAAGGTAGTCTCTCCGAACCCCACCACCGTCTGGTAATAAGTAGAAGTCACAGCTGATCACTGCTTCAAACCTTCACGATAATGCTCTAGCTTTGCATACAATTCGGGTTCATATTCGATTGGATCACAAGCGACCTTGACAAAATAGTCAATAGCATCGAGAGAGATTGTGACGTTGTTTGCCACCAGGCAGCGCTCAAGGGTGCACTGCGTCCACCAAATTGAATTCTCATTTTGATCGTCAAGGACTTCAATGGCGAAGAAACTGCCGCACATCCAAACAGGCAGCCAGAGAGCCTCTTCGCCGTCAGTCATGAAGCTTATGCAATCGTTGTTGAGGAACTCTCGAATAAGAATTTGCGGCACTTGATTGCAATATCGGAGGAAAAACAAGCGCTGGCAATCAGACATCTCGCCTGTGTCATCTACGGACCATTTGGGTGCAGGAAGAGTCTCTGGCACTCCATGTGGGTACACCAATTTGGCACCAAAGCTTGTCGGCACAAACTCCTTAATGGTGAGGTGGGAATTTTCCTTTACAGACAAGTTCATAAACGTCCCTGCAATTTTTAGCGGCGCTGCAATCCTCGTTACGACTTATTATATACCCAAACATATCCTCGGGAGGAAAGCATCGCCAACGAAGTTCGTCATTGTGTGCAGCGCAGCATTTATCCCATCTCGGGATGTCTTGTTTGATAAGTTCACCGCATGCTTTCGTTCTTGTGACTGTTTCTGTTTACTTTATCTCTGGTGCGATGCCGACTCTATTCGTCAACTCTCTGAAAAGATTGGGCTGCGGCCCTCCATAAAAAAGAAAGGAATGCAGCAGGGAATGTGTACTCCGCAGCCCAAGCAGCGATGAAGTGCGAAAGCTTCTTTCGCTGAAAATTCTCAACTTTGGCCAGGTACAGAATGCAGTTCACCACCTCGATCTCCTCCAACTGCTCGGCCACGCCGAAGCAGCGTTGCTGTTGGCACAGTTGGCAGGGAATCAGGGGGATAGCAGGGAGAGCGGAAGGGTGGTACGAGAGGGTTAGAGAGCTAGGGTGGCAAGGGCATCCTAGCTGGCTTGATTAGCTGGTTTACCGCCATCTGTTTGGAGGCCTCGATCCTTTAGCTAGATACTTTTCCACCAACCGATTTGACAAAATCAGCTAAGGTGGGCTGCTCATATTTATCGCTTTTCAGAATACAAACTCGGCATAGTTCCGCGAAAAGCACGTGTTGAATTGGTGCACCAATATCGTTGCTGCAGACTGATTCAACTGCGTGAACGATGACCCGGCGAAGCTCACCCATACCTTTCGCGCTATTGGTAGTCACTTTTATTAACGACAGAGTCTTGGCCAACTCTGTTTGATTTTTCTGATATGCCTTTAGTGACAACTTGATCGCAAAGCTTTGCTCTGCAGCAAGGGTGCTGTCATCTGGTGATCGGCTAAGTATGCCCCGCATATGCTTAAGTGCAGACACATCATCATTAATATCTCCATAAAGACAACAGCCTACTTTGTGGAGTAAAAGTACCGACGCACTATCAAGCTCCATGTTTTGAGAGTCTCGTTCAAGTTGGATAAACTCATCGAGGAGATTCTTAGCGAAATCTGCTCGAACTTTTTGAACATCTTGATTAAAGTTGCTGTTACGTCTTAAGTGTTCGATGTCATCGCGCTTTCTCCAGTAGCTCTCCCACAGCCCAACCACTCGTTCGTGAAATTTTCTCTTCACCGATTCCAAAAGTAACAACCTCTACCCTGCAATAAAACAGTGCCTGAAGATTTGCAGCGTCAACAGTAATGCAGACAATCTCTGCTTCTGTGCCAACTCCATCCCGCCAGCGCATCACGGGTTAGGATCACGCTTCCGAGTGTGTCGGTTCCGTTGCAGGTCACAATCCCGCCTCGGCCTTCTTCAACCAGGACGCCGTTCACCGTCGCATAGACCACCGACATTGACATTTCCTTATTCACGTAAATGCTGAAGATCTTTGGCGACTTCATTGAGTGATGAAATATCAAGATCACTGGAAATCAAACCAATGCAAGTACGTTCCCTCTCCACATTCACGATGCTCATACCTTGCTTTATCGAAAACGAAAGGTAGCCTTGGCCGATGATCTGACCAATATTGGCCTTGCCGCTTGCTTTGATCGAAGGAACTTCAAACACTTCAAGGACCCTGCCATCTTGGTCCTTCATAGTCAACCTAATCGCTTGACGTCCGGGTCGTCCAGGGAACTCATCTAACCTTGGCACCCAGACAAGCAGTGCTTGGTGAACAGCAAAGCCACTCTTCTTGCTAGGCGCATACACTTGAAACTTTATGCGTCCCAAATCGGCAGGAATGTGAACTTCTTTCGGGTTCCAGTTTCCGACATTCCCTTGGAACGCCAGCATGACACAAAGCGGAAGAATCATTGCCATATCGAATTACTGTCTCCTCTTACTAGCATGCCAGGCATAATTGGTCCAGGCACGGGTGGTTGTGGTTTGCGAAAACTGGGGATTGGAGTCGGAGGCTTGGTCTTTGGGCAATATTCTGGGCCGCATTCAAAAATCGCGATCCATAGATCAGTTGTTCCTGTAAAGTCAATGTACCCAATAGGCTTCTCCTCTCCCACGCCACCAAAGAGCCCTTTGAGGGTATCCACAAAGATGCTGCCAAGCATTCCTTTCAGTTGATTAAGCAATGCGTTGCCTAAGATTCCACAATCGCCTTCTACTGAAAAACTGACGATTTTCATATCAGCTCGTCCATAACTCTTTTGAATAGTACTTAAGCTCGCGTGTACATAGCACTTTAAAGGCCCGGTGTTTTTGCATTTATCGCACTCCAAACTTTTTATATTTCTGCTCATTTTGGAGTGTTTTGTGACAGATCCCTTGCGGAATGTGCAGCTCAGCAGACCCTTCATCGCTGCGTTCCTGCTGCTTTCTCCCGTAGGATCGGGCTACAGTAGTGGTGCTCCGTCAACGTAGGAATAAGCTTGTTCTTCTGGCCACAGGGGGTCAATGGTCATCCACCTTGAAAGGTCTGTTGGAGGCATCCTCGCTCTGACGTAGAGCCTGCTGGCCGCGTCCTTATAGTAGCCCCAAACTCCGCAGAACCCCCAGGGGCTGGGGTTGGTTCCGGAACTGGTCCTTACTTCACCGAACGGCCAGTAGGTCGTTGAAGAGGTTTGGTTCCCAACTTCGTCCCGGGTTTGAATGACGCTTCCCAGGGTGTCGGCGACGCAGCGCGTCACCACCCCTCCCCGGTTCTCTTGAACCAGGCGACCCTTCATCGTCGCATAGACCATCGACATTGGCATGAGAGTAGTTCCTCACTTTATGATACAGAAATTTCTGAAAGATATTTCTTTTTACGAGAACACTTTCAAGGCTAGCCGGACCGCCATGCGCCCCCGTATCATCCTTTACTCTGAAGAGGAATGAAATCGATGGAGAATGTGAAAAGCAGAACAGCCTGGTCCACTCGATCTCTGTGATGAAAAATCGGATGGAGAGTAGGATGGACTAAACAGTGGTCAGGGGTTCATTCTCACAGAGGGCACGAGGATTTCTCAAAAAATGGATGTCAAGGTCAGGCGGACTGACCGCGATTCACCCACCGGGAAGATATGGTAACAGCAATGAAGAAGTGTCTGGACGACGCACCTGTTTGGTTATCCCGGCGTGGCTAAGAATGCTTGAGCCAATAGTCTTGCAAAGCATTGGCCGCGACCGCACCACACTCATCATTTCTTAGACTAGGTGCTTCTAGAACAGAAGCGATAACCTTAATCTCCTCTGCCGAAAATGAGACACGGATTTGATGAACGCGCTCGGGCCTGCTGTGTTCTACCGAGAGAGACTTTGCAAGTGTGTAGGGAAGGGCGGACTCCTCGGCGGCGGATGGTTTTCGAGGATGTATTTCAACAGCCGCCCTAGCAGCGCTCGGAAAGAGGTGTCGGTAAATATGAGGAGGGGCGTAGAAAAGTGCCATGTACCCAACGTTGAAACTATCTCCCCACCAAATGATTCGCGTGCGCTCAACCTCTCTTTGTGATCTTGGACCGTCAGTTTCGTGATCTTCGATGTATCGTAAAACTTCGTCTGTCGTCAGCGACAGTTGGAACGCATAGTCTAACTCATCAAGAACGACACCCATTGCTTTGCGATATTCGGGAGTAAACCAGTCGGGGACATTGTATTCCTGTGGCATTATCTGCAGGCTCCAGCGCAGCTAAACCATCTAGCTGCGTTCATTACAGAATTGTCATTGTCACAAGTCCTTACTGTAAGATAGTCCAGACAATCAAGCCTATTGCCGGTACATTGAGCGCGAGTAACAGAAGAGACCATTTTGCGTTTTGACGAATAGTAACTACCGATGACAGGACGGCAATTGGGCAGCTGCCCCATATCAATAACACAAACGGTAGGACTAAAATGGCTCCCTGACCGTCCCAGTGCACTAAGTTTCCAATTATAAGGATCGCTGCGGCACAGCAGTACTGCAGTGCCGTGCATAAGAACGGGATTGTGTGGCTGCTGGGGATTTTCATAGCAAAGCTACAGTGCAGTAGAACACTTTAATTTCATTAGCCGTTTGATCGCATGCATAGGAATTGCAGCGCCCACTATTTTGACAAGCAATAACGCTTCTGCACAAAGCTCGGTTGCACTCCATTTGTTTGGTGAGGTATTCTGTTGTCGTCGCAAGGCATTTGTCGTGCTTGGCACAAGCCAAGGAATAAAGTCCAGAAGGATCGACAAGTGAAGTGGGTGCGTTCCGAACATACTGGCATGGTAGTTGACTTGGCCAAAGCGGGTCACGGGTGTTCCACCTGCCCTCCCTCGGGCGGCAGCATCGAGCTTGAAGTATCCGAGCGTCCCGCAGAATCCCCAGGGGCTGGGGTTGGTTCCAGTTTGAGTCCTGACCTCTCCGAAGGGCCAGTAGGTGGTCGAAGAGGTTTGATTGCCAGCTGCATCTCTCGTTTGGATGACGCTGCCCAGGGTGTCGGCGACATGGCGTGTGACCACTCCGCCCCGATTCTCTTGAACAAGACAGCCATTCACCGTCGCATAGACAACAGACATCGACATCAGATCACCTCCCCCAGGTAGTCGCTTCCATCCCAAACGTAGGTCGTCTTCGCTGAACCAACCTGTTTGGTTCTACGAAGTCCATCTCCATCATAGGTCATCGTTTCACGAGATAAGTCAGGATTAATCACAACTCTTTCCCTGTTTCTGCGGTTGTAAATGTAGTTCGTCGTCACTCCACCACGATTTTCAACAGTCGTGCTGCCGTTGTTGTCGAAGGTGAAGATCACCCTTGTCGGACCATCCTGGATGGTCACCTGGCGGCGCCAAGATAGCCCGTCCAGGTTGTCGCCACCAAGGGGAAACTGGAATGTAGTGGGAATGGCTGGCGCATGGTGCAATGCGGCCGGTTTCGATCCATTGCCTCAATGGGAAGCGGCGGTCCTCCGCACTCGAAGCAACGATGAGGCGAGAACGCTCCTTGCCCTGAGGCTCTTCAACTCAGGCCGCGAACAGGAAGCAGCTTCTCACTTCGACCTGCTTCACGACGCTGTCACGCGAAAGGGACGGTGCTTCTGGTTCAGCTCCGGGGCGATGCCGGACGGGCAGAAGGATGGCATATGCGAGCGCATGAATTAGGGTGGTGGGGCACAGAGGCTTAAACTTCTACGGGCATTACTGTTACCGCTGTATCGGCTTACTATTCACGAGGATTGGTGATCCATCAATGATAAGAGATACGGGAGCCTCTTCATCCCATTCACATACAACATTGTCGATGAGCTTGAATCCAAAGATCACATTCACTAGAGTCTGGTAAACCGGAGATGTTGTCGATACTTCAAATTCGAAAGCCTGCTCATTCATCCGCGTCCGAATATCTGCTTTGCAAAGAATGAACTTCTCCACGCCCTCCTTAAGATTTAGTATGTCGCGTGGTTTTGAGGCTCGAAGAGAAACGAATTTATTTTTTTGGACAAATGCGAGCGGAGTGCCGCTTTCAAGTTCTGAGTTTCCCCAAAGCAGTCTTCCAGTGGGAAGGTCTATAGCAAACACCTGACGATTAGCGGTCAGCCATTGAAATAGATGATCGACTTGGGAAGGTTCATATTTTGCGATGGCAACCGCGCCCATCGAAAAAATGATCGTATCCTCTGAAACAAGCAGTGATCGAGGGTCATTTGCTGTAAAACCGTCAATTTTGTAAAGCAGTTGCTTTTGGGACAAAACGAGAAGGCTGTCGGCAGGAACAACTGTAAATTCACCCCGAGACACTGATTCGTGACTGTGGATATAACTCTTATAGATTGTGCTGCCGTCCTCAGCATACACGTGGACTTCCGTTTCTCCTACTTCAGCACGATTTCCCATGTTTTTCGCAGGCACCGGGGCACGACATGATGCCAGCAGGCAACAGATCAAGCCATAGGTCAGAATCATTTTAAACAGGTGCGGCATATGCTTCTAATCCTTGAGCTTAGGCTTGTACGGGCTCCCATTACAGCCGCAGCTTGCCCCAGGTTTTTAGTTTGGAAGTTTAATCTTGAAGATGTCAATCTTCAAGGCTTTAAGATAATTCATGATCTTGGCGTTCTGTGGATGCATTCGTTTGAGTGGACAGGGCAAAACACCAAAAACAGGGCATAGGCCAGCTCCTATTGATGAGGAACCGCTTGCCCTATATATCATGAAATTAATGAAGGCGATGTTTCCACATCCGATTTGTTCAATCGTGCAGCCCCGGCCAGGCTCGTCCATCGTTCTGAAGGGCACACAGCCTGAGTCTTTATCAAAATAGGCGTTGTATTGCCAGCACCGTATTTGATATAGTCCACGGCTATGACGTTAGGCGTTATCCCCTTCGTGCTGACGTCGCAGGTGCTTTCTCCGTAAGCCATACACATCATGACCTTGGCAGCAGCTCGGCATCCTTGTCGCTAAAGCAAGCCTTGAGTTTTCCAAGGGCATTGTCCTTCACATCTTTGCATTTATCGGAATCCCATCCTCCGATGCAGAAGGATTTGCTGCAGTGATAGGCTGTTCTTTGACGTAAGCATATGCCATTTCAACCGGCCAATAGCTATAGACGGTCAACCACCTGGGCAAGTTCGCTCTCAAGCTCCTTGCCCTGACGTAGAGCCTGACAAGCGTGTCCTTGTAGCAGCCCCCAATGCCGCAGAACCCCCAAGGGCTTGGGTTGGTTCCAGTTTGAGTTCTCACTTCTCCGAACGGCCAGTAGGTCGTCGAGAAGGTTTGGTTCCTGGCACCGTCGCGGGTTTGAATGACACTGCCGCCCCGATTCTCCTGAACTAATCGACTGTTCACCGTCGCATAAACCACAGACATGGCCATTAGTTGGACTCCTTGACTTTCAATCTCAGGGGCAAAAACCACATCGCATTGTCGATCAGTTTCTTGGTTCCCTTGTCGCCACATACATAGGCTGAGCCGAAACGTGCATTTTCACCCTTGATGTAGACATAGTGTCTGGCATCGCTAATGAACACCGGCTCACACTCGCCCTTCACAGTGATCTGAATGGGCTTATTTTGGCTGCTGGCTTGGCTGATGGCCTGATTGAAGTGAGTGACATTCTGCCTTGGGTCGAATGAAGAGGTGAAGAACCGGCAAGTCAATGACGATTTGCCAACACCTAACTCTATTTGGGAAGTGGGTTTAGCCGAGACAAGGGTATGGGGCTTGTGAAGCGACACCTTGCCTGGCATGTAGAATCCCATCCCCTTTGTTACAGTTGGGGAGTCGCTCCAGAGGTTTGTTTTGGCGAGAGGCACTTTCCGAATATCAATTGTGAATGAGCTGCCAAATACATCCTTAACGGTGACGTGATGAGCATCCCATTCTTTGATCGAGTCAATGGAGGTCGACTCGAATTGAACATATTGGTCTTCGAAAACCAAGACATTGCCGCTGGGCCACTGACTGATAATGCCGACCAACTCAGAAGTGTCTTTGTAGGTCGGCTTCTCATTGCCAAGAAGGGTCACCCAGAGAAGGCAGGCTGTCATCATTTGCAGTGTTTCCCTCTATTTGATCCGCAATCCGTGTGCCTGCTGCAGTTCCTCTTTAGTTTCTTCGAACCTGTCTTCGTACAGATCAAGTCCACTAGGCCCGGCTTGTCCATGACTCCATTTTTTGTTGCGAAGCAACAGCCTAAATCGACGATCCTACCAGCGCGTCCTGAGCCAGTGTTCGTAATGTCCAAGTCCCAGCATTTGTTCTTGTTAGATGCCAAGCAGCAACGAATCATATCCCCACATTTGAATCCAGATCCCTTCAAGGCTGCAGCTCCATTGCTGCACTCCTGGGCCTCCGTGAAGCACTGACCACATGCCGTGCAGCAGTTTTTGAACCCTTCTTTACCGCTATAGCAGGAGCTCACACCTCTCTTTTCTTCCGGACGCTCGCCCAGGCATGTAGACGTGCCGCAGCTATCGATCCACTCAAGTGGAGAGTTGTGGGCGTATCCATAGGCGCTTTCTTCTGGCCATAGAAGGTCAACTGCTAACCCTTCCGATAGGTCAGTCCGCAGGGTGCGCATTCTAACATATAGCCTGACAAGCGTGTCTTTGTAGTAGCCCCAAACTCCACAGAACCCCCAGGGGCTGGGGTTGGTGCCGGAGCTTGTCCTCACTTCACCAAAGGGCCAGTATTCAGTTTCAGAGGTGACGGCTCCCGAAGCATCGTTGGTCTGGGTGACGCTTCCGAGTGTATTGGTTCCGTTGCAGGTCACAATCCCGCCTCGGTCCCCTTCGACCAGGACGCCATCCACCGCAGCATAAACAACCGACATCGGCATGACTAGCTAATCTTCCCCAGGTAATCCAAGCCGTCCCAGGCGTGGGCAGTCAGTTTGGAGGCCGTGAGGCCCGTGCATATCAGGCAGTCGTAACGCTGGCCGGGGGTTAGCCGCGCTGTCGAATTGTTGCTCGCTAGGACTGCCATATCCAATGCTTCACCACCTTTCCTTTCGAAGAGAAGCCGACGGCAAGATAGTCCATATCTACGCGCCATCCGGACCAACTGCCGACCGGGTAGTTCCATACGAACTTGATCTCGGACGGAAGTGCGCCTGGACCGAAGTCTTGCGGAGGCCTCACTTGCTCGGGCTTTCCCAACTCGGTCAAGACAGCTGACTTGTCGGTGCCAGGCACAACGATCCTTCGACCCAGGTCGTTAATCATATTGATGCGCGGACTGTCTCGATCCGATGGGTTAGAGTGCATCCACACCGCTCGATCAAAGCTCGCTCGGCCAGAAATAGGCGTTAGGTAGGGGCGGATTTGAAGCACCAAGACGGCAATCGCCAGCAGGCCCGCGATACTCCAAATGATTCGCTTAGCAACAGTTTTCATGGCGTCACTTAGTACAGAATTGGCGGCAGAATGACCTTGCTTGGGTTAGGCTTACAGCCGGTCCTGCATCGTCTCCATCCCTTCGGTGGGTACCCAGGAGAAGGATCAATGAACTGACAGTTACCGGATTTGATGTTAGCCGAGCAACACAAGTAGCAGCTTGAGGCCGAGGCGCAATTTATTCCGATTCGGTTGTTGTAGAGATCCATGCACTTCTTATCGGGCGGGTTGGGACCTGGATTGGTTCGGTAGGGCGGAAAAGGGCCGTCCTTCTTGTGACTGTCCGTCACGAGCTTTGTGCACTCCCACCATTGAAACCCTGTTGGGTGACACTTCTGCGCAATGAGGCACGACCACATGCAATGTTGCATCGCGTTGCAGACGGAGGAGCCGGCATTTCCGCCGATCCCGTTCTCCTTGCAGAATCGCTTGGCTTTCTCGATGGCCGGCCCGACCGTCTGTGCGGCGCACTGCAAACACGTAAGGAGCGGTCCAGCCTGCCTTCCGCTCGGGTCGGCCCGTCCCACGGGGTCCCCGTCCGCGTAGGCGTACGCTCTCTTATCCGGGTAGAGGGAGTCTAGGGTATTCCACCTAGCCTCTCTCGGGCGGTAGATTCTCGCTTTGACGTAGAACCTGGCAACTGCATCTTTGTAGTAGCCCCAGGTTCCGCAGAACCCCCAAGGGCTTGAGCTGGCCCTCATTTCTCCGAACGGCCAGTAGGTCGTAGTAGAGGTTTGGTTTCCAGCGTCATCCCGAGTCTGGATGACGCTTCCGAGGGTGTCGGCAACATAACGCGTTACCACTCCCCCTCGGTTCTCTTGAACCAGGCGTCCGTTCACCGTCGCATACACTAACGACATCGACACTAGCTTTTCTCCAGTGACTTCAAGCCGTTAGAGGAGGTGAAAACGAGGTTTTGTCCCACGGCAATAACAGGAAGGACATCGTCATAAATGCCCTCATTATCTCGCCATGGCAATACCCATGACCCTAGCCATTGGAATGATTTTTGAACATCGAGTATCTCCGCCCGCTTACCCTCGGGGATGCTCAGTACCCTGAACGAGCCGTCCGCACTGTCGAGTAAAGCGTAAGGGCGAATATTATCCAGCTTGCCGCCATCGAGCTGCATAGGCGCAGAGAGGGCAAGTTCTCTTGCTCCCGTCTTAACTGTGATTCGACATAGGGACCTGAGTTCTGGCGGTGCTTCGCGGCTTTGTCCTTCTCGATACCGACCGGCAATTGTGTAAACGCTGCCAGCGATTTGGGCAAACCGGCCCTCAATTCCCACAGGCTCCTTGAGAGAAGCGACATGCCCGCCTGCGAGGTCGATCATCCACAACTTGCCCCTGATGGATTCCGGCGACACTGTTTGTTGACCTTTAGTCTTCAACAAGACAACCCCTTCCGCATTCAGGAGTTGGTAGGTAGGGTTTCGTAAGCTTGCCGCGGTGTGCTCTATTTCTCCCAAAGGGATGTCAAAGGTCTTTAGGTACTTATCAGAGGCTTCTACGAGCTTAAGATCATTAGCCTTTGATTGGACAAGGCACAGCAAGTGATCCCCTTGAGACACAAAAGCCAATAGTTTTGCGTCATCACCAAAATTAAGGGAATGGGATGTGGCATCTTTGCTGAGCAAACCGTCTTCCAAGTGTACAGAGTAAACAGACTGAGACCCAACTTCTGCATAGTAGATGCTGTCATTTTTCTGGCAGATGATTGATTTCGGAACCGCAAGCGATGGTGCGAGCAGACAAAGCAACAATCCTGTGATCACTTTGCATCCCCGCACCCGTTGACCCAGCAGTTACCGTGATGCTTGCGGCACTCATCCAGCCAACTATGTATCTCTACTTCACAGACCGTGTTTGGAGGATTGCATTGTTCACTACACATGATGACATGGGTTGGGCGTCCCTTCGAGTCAACCTGAGAAACAATGCCACAATGCCCTCCACAGGGAGCATTCGGTCGATAATCGCTCATGCCAAAGCAAATAGCATCTCCACCTTTACATGGCTTGCCTTTGGGTTGCCATGGAGTGGGGTGATAAAGCCCGCTCTTCTTCAACAAATTGCAAACGTCATCGGTCGAGCGCGGACAATCAGATGTTGGCCTCCTATGATTACAAGGCTGAGGTATGTCTTTGGGCTTGATCCCAGCACAGATTGAGAAGACCTCGACACACGCTAAGCCACCTGGCTCTGTATATGTGCACTTTTGTCCGAAGAGTTTTTTGGCGCAGTCGAGAATATCTTTGCCAGGCTTTGGTGTCCATAGTCCACTGGGGTCGGCATATAGAGTAGGTTGTGCTAACACATAGCTGTAGACCTCTTCACTTGGCCACAGCAGATCGACTGTTAACCACCTTGACAGGTTGGCTTTGAGAACCCTGGCTCTCACATAGAGTCTTGTCACTGCATCCTTGAAATACCCGAGGGTTCCGCAGAACCCCCAGGGACTTGGGTTGGTTCCGGAGCTGGTTCTGACTTCACCGAAAGGCCAGTAGGTCGTAGTAGAGGTTTGGTTTCCAGCGGCGTTGCGTGTCTGAATGACGCTTCCCAGAGTGTAGGCGACGCAGCGTGTCACCACCCCGCCCCGATTCTCTTGAACTAGGCGTCCATTTACCGTTGCGTAGGTTGTTACGCTCATCAGCTTCGCTCCTGTAGATAGTCCGCGCCATCCCAAACGTAGGTCGTCTTCGCTGAACCAACCTGTTTGGTTCTACGAAGTCCATCTCCATCATAGGTCATCGTTTCACGAGATAAGTCAGGATTAATCACAACTCTTTCCCTGTTTCTGCGGTTGTAAATGTAGTTCGTCGTCAATGGACCACGATTTTCACCAGTTGTGCTGCCGTTGTTGTCGAAGGTGAAGGTCACCCTTGTCGGACCATCCTGGATGGTCGCCTGGTGGCTGCCCTGATGGTGCTTTAGCGTCTGGCTCCTGACACGATTAGGTCAAAGTTTGTTAGAACCAGGGTGGTTACCCTTCACAATCCTCAAGAAAAGCTCTCAATTCTTCCTTTCGATCCTTCTGCTGAGCGAATTCTTCCATCCATGAACCCTCTTGATGAGCCTCATCTGACACACTGAAGTCACTGTCGATCGCGGCTAGAAGGTCTGTGGCCACGATGAAAGCAGACTTCATGGTGCCTCCAACGGTCAGCCAGCGAAACGCAGAGAAACGAAATTCCCATAGAGGATCGTCGGCCCAAGTTCTGACGTGTGGTTCAGCTGAATGGAGCACGCGTCCGTTCGCCAACTTAATTACCCGCAGCGTTCTTGGGCCAGTAAAAGGCCACCGCTGCAGCTCAGATAAACGTCTATCGAGTAAAGGCAGCCATATTGGCAAAACGCAGATCGCGGCTAGCCACCACACTCCAATCGCCTGCTCTTTAATGAAGGCGGATACAAGAGCATCACCAACCCGAGGGTCGTAGTTGTCTCTAAGCATTCTGAATGCGCGGAATCGAATATTGGGATCAGGCGAGGCCAGATCGTTCAGGTATTCATCCATATTCACCCACTAACAAGCGACCCCGGGCATCCGGGGAAGATAGGCTTATATCAACGTCTCTTTGTTTCATATTGCGCCCGGCGACAGAGATTCGGCGAAGTCGTCGTGGAAGGCTTTTCACCGGTTAATCTGGCCCCTCGATCCAGGTGTACAGCCAGCCCAGCGGTCCATACCTGAAGGACAAGTGAACCAGCACCAACAGGAAGAAGAACATTAGCACGTCTCGGCAAAGCCTTGTATGGGGCAAGGCTGCTGATAAGTTTCTTGCTGCCGCGCTCTCTTTTATTCACACTTCGCATAGCAGCTTCTCCCTCTTAGCACGATGACACAGGTCCAAGCAGTTTTCACTGCGATATTTTTGGCAGAGCCCCAAGGGCTAGGGGTGGTTCCCGTTTGAGTCCTGACCTCTCCGAAGGGGCAGTAGGAGGTCGAGGATGTCTGGTTTTCCGAAGCGTAGGTGGTCTTGAAAACGCTTTCCAGAATCTCGGAAACATATTGAATCACCGCTTCACCCTGGTTCTTATGATGAAGGCGGCCGATCACCACTGCATAGACCACCGACACTGCCATCAGTTCTTCTCCTTTTTAGCCTGTAGCTTTGGTTCGCCCCACCATGTCCATGCCGAGCCGAGCTCCCGCAATGGGTCATCTTTTGATGGGATGCTAATCGGAGCTGTCAGACTGCTTTCCCAGGTGGCTAGATAGGATTTCCTTGTTTTCTCTGTGAGTAAAACCTTGTTTTCGGATGCACCCTGAGTAACTCGAGTCAGTCTGTACCGGTGTGGCGCATGGTGAGCCACCGAATCATCACTTATGGCATCCCAGTACTCGATGGTCTTTAGGTCAACCCTTCGCCAGGAGCCAAAATCCGAAAACTCCACCGGCTTGCCAACAGGGTTAAGCAGCTTCTTGTCACGCGGGGACACCTTGTAGGTCTGCACACGCCTATAGCCATACACCCCACTTTCAATAGAAAGTGTGAGGTCGAGGACGGCTTCTGTGGTCTTTGTGCCAGGCGTCAGCAAAGCTGCGGGCCGCACCGGAGCATCTAATTCTGGCCAACTGTCCGAAGCTAAGGGCACCGCCTCTTTCCTTATATTTTTGCCATCTTTTACGACTACTTCCGTGGAGCCGTTACCTCCTGGATATGAACCGGGAACCCAGTTGGCTTCAACCACGATGCCAGAAGGCAGCTTGATTTCTGAGTGGCCGGCAGGGGGAGAGAGCAGGACGGCAATCAGCAGTGAAATCACTTATGCACCTTCGTTACAAAGCAGTAGCCGCAAATCTCATTGAGCTGTGGAATCGGATTGCCGAGGTAGTGGCGGCACTGGTATGGCACGTCTCGTTCGATACATTTTACGCATGCCCTGATCTTGTCCCCAGTCGGGCCTCTGTAGTCTCCCGGCTTGCCTTTGCCTGGTCCATATTTGTCGAGTCCAACGACTTGGATAAAGGTGTAACCAGCTTGAGCCTTCTCATAGTCGGCAGAATTCAACATAAAATCGTCATAGCCTTTAAGCTTCTTGAAGCATCCTTTGCCATGCAGGGTATCAGGTGGTGTCTCGTGTCCCAAGCTGGTTTTCTGCCAAAAGACGCGTAGCATCATCGTGATGCTTACTGGTTTTGTCCCCCCGCATTTTGGCGTCTTCTTCAGACAGTTGGACACGCCAGAACAATCAAGGGTCGGGAACATTCCCGAAGCATCTGTGTCTGTGATCGGGTTGCTGAAAGCATACTGGCAGGATGCGATGGAAGGCCAATAAGCGTCCACGGTCAACCACCTGGTCAGAATCCTGGCCCTGACGGAGAGCCTGCTCGCCGCGTCCCCGTAGTAGCCCCAGATGCCGTAGAACAGGTTGTTTCCGGAGCTTGTCCTCACCTCTCCGAAGGGCCAGTAGGTCGTGGAGGGCGTCTGGTTCCCCGAAGCGTCGCGGGTCTGGATGACGCTTCCGAGGGTGTCGGGACATAGCGTGTCACCACCCCGCCCTGGTTTTCCGGAACCAGGTGCCAACGTATAAACAACCGACATCGGCATCAATGTCCTCCCTGGCTTGTTATAGATTCTAGGGGTTGAACACTGAAGTTCTTTTCATTGACCTTGCTGCACTTGGCCGGGGCAATCCTTTGTTTATCTTTCATTGTCCATCAATTGGCTCTACTATTACAGGCTTTGAATGTAGTGTAATGTTCAGCGGCGTAACATCTTCTGACTTTAATTTGGATACTATTTCGCTTGGAAGACTTGCATCTGATGCTGGATGAAGAACTAATTTGATTTCCAACCCATTTCGGCTGCGATCAGCACCCCAGGGTGACGCGCATTCTATCTGAATCGATTCTCCGGGCTTAACTATGCTGACATCGTTTGTTGATATATTTTGGTAGTGGACCCCGTCAAGCAAACTGCGCTGCTCTGCACCCTTCAAAAACACCTTCATCTCTAAAAAATCCGGATGATTCACGATCGAGACGCTGCGTTTTCCTGAGTTCGTTAAGACAGCTGTGGCCTTAATATATTGTTCTGGCTGTATGAGGCGAGCCGACAGAATTTGAAAATGCGGGCCCATTGTCTCGTCCACTGTGGCTTTCGACTTCTGATGACTAGATTCTCCAGACTCTTGAGGATTTGTGCAGCCAGAGATGCCAACAATGATTGCAAGAACAGCTGTTGCGCAATGTTTCAACGTCTGACATTTTGCCAACATTTTGAGCCATCTCCTTCCAGCATCAGCACTTGGTAAAAGCAGCATGCAGCGATATCGTTACATTGCCGGTCGCCGTTTCCTGGCGGTACATTGTGGGCAATCCCGCAGCTGTGCATGATCTCGTGGATGACGTTGAATATTCCGTTTGGCGAACCGTCAAAATTCGAACACCCTGGCTGATTTACATTGTTCATGCAAATCACAACGACAGGATAATGCGGATAGTCCCAATTTCCGCCAGGCTCTGTAAATCCAGGCGTGTAGGCGCAATATCTAGCAAAATGGCCCGTGCAGGTTTCGCATTTGATCGCGCCCTCTCCCCGGCAAAATCTGCGCATACATGCAACACGCTCCGATGTTATCCCGTTACAGTTTGCGCCAAATTTGGAAGCTGTTTTCTGAATGCAAGCATTTATCTTTGGCCTCGTATCAGGATTAAACGGGTTTCTTACTTTTTTGCAGAAGTCTTTGACTGGCTTTTGAATGTCAGAGGGGCAGTTCGAGTCGATTTTGCAGTATTGAGGATGCAAACCTGTACTGTCTTTTATCGAAATGGGGCGATTCAAACCATATCCATATGCTGATTCACCAAGCATCAGCTCATTTGAACGAACTTGAGTTAACCACCGCGAAAGGTCGCCTCTCAGGACTCTCGCTCTGACGTAGAGCCTTGCAGCTGTATCTTTGTAATAGCCCCAAACACCGCAAAAGCCCCATGGGCTGGGGTTAGTACCAGTTTGAGTCCTGACTTCACCGAAAGGCCAGTAAGTCGTTGAAGAGGTTTGGTTCCCAACTTCGTCCCGGGTTTGAATGACGCTTCCCAGAGTGTAGGCGACGAAGCGTGTCACCACCCCGCCCCGATTCTCTTGAACAAGACGTCCATTTACCGTTGCATAAGTTGTCACGCTCATCAGCTTCGCTCCTGTAGATAGTCCGCGCCATCCCAAACGTAGGTCGTCTTCGCTGAACCAACCTGTTTGGTTCTACGAAGTCCATCTCCATCATACGTCATATTCTCACGAGATAAGTCAGAACTAAATATAGTTCTTTCTCTGTTTCTGCGGTTGTAAGTGTAATTCGTCGTCAATGGACCACGATTTTCAACAGTCGTGCTGCCGTTGTTTCTCCTGGGCTGTTCCATGCATCCACCTGATTCTAGTTGAGAATGGATGTTCAAAGATGTCAACCCTAAAAGTGAAGGACGGACTACAGACTCAAAAAGCCTATGGAACGTGACGGCAGGGAAGTGTTCGGACGTCAATTCACTTCCCGTCCGCTTCAAGACATAGGTTCAGGCAGGACTTACCGTGGACTACCGCTTGAAAATCCAACCAGGTTCAAATGACCTTTGTCGTCAACTGTAAAGGTATAGGTTTCATATCTTTTGGAGGAACCTCTGACCACACTCGTCTCAGCTTGTAAAGTTGGGTAGGTCCATCTTGGATCTGGAATCCGTTCGATTTTGTCCAGCCTAACGATAGGGCCAAATTCATGCTCTGTTTCAGCAAGGATACTGGCGGCTGGATGTGCATGTCGATCGACCTGCGTGAAGTTGTTCTTGAGATGCGCTGTCAAAGTGTCCCGAAAGTCGTTTCGTGCCATTGCGAATGGAAGTGAAAAATACCAAGCAGTACCAATAGAAACGATGGCAGTTCCAACAATGGCGACGATGATGCGTGATTTACCGGGACTATTCAACAACCCACCCATTTCCTACACGCTTCCGATATCCCGGTGGACACTGATCATTGGGTCCTACAGTGGGCAGGCAATCGTATGTTCCGCCGCCACTCCCTCTCGGCACACATCCACGAGCTTCAAGGCAGGTTTGATTTCCAGCGCAGCCACAACACGCCATTAAGGCGGTAAAGCCCAAGCAAGTTCCAGCTTTGACATAGTCCGAGAAGCCTGGACTTCCCTTCGCGTAGCGTCTGGTGCAGGCACACACTTCCGATGCATATCCACACTCAGATGAGATCAACTTACAAGTTGTCAATCCCGGCTGAGAGCAGACATTCCCGTATCCCGTGTCACCTGGACCTTCTGGGTACATGCCCATACTACAACCACCATTAGGACCCTCTACACAGATAAATTGGTGCTTTAGTTTGATGCTATTTACGGAGCAGATGTAGATTTTGCACCCTTTCAAGCCTGATGGATCAATATTGCAGGTAGGGGAGCTGGATACGTACGAATAGGCACTTTCTCTCGGCCAGAGTGGATCGACCGTCATCCACCGAGACAGGTCAGCCCTCAGCGTTCTCAGTCGCACATAGAATCTGGATGCAGCATCTTTGTAATAGCCCCAAACTCCGCAGAATCCCCAGGGGCTGGGGTTGGTTCCAGTTTGAGTCCTGACCTCTCCGAAAGGCCAGTAGGTCGTCGAGGATGTTTGGTTGCCCGACGAATCTCTTGTCTGGATGACGCTTCCCAGGGTGTCGGCAACATAGCGTGTCACCACCCCTCCCCGGTTCTCTTGAACCAGGCGACCATTCACCGTCGCATAGACCACAGCCATCGGCATCAGATCACCTCCCCCAGGTAGTCGCTTCCATCCCAAACGTAGGTCGTCTTCGCTGAACCAACCTGTTTGGTTCTACGAAGTCCATCTCCATCATAGGTCATCGTTTCACGAGATAAGTCAGGATTAATCACAACACTTTCCCTGTTTCTGCGGTTGTAAATGTAGTTCGTCGTCACTCCACCACGATTTTCAACAGTTGTGCTGCCGTTGTTGTCGAAGGTGAAGGTCACCCTTGTCGGACCATCCTGGATGGTCACCTGGCGGTTGGCCGCGTCGTACGACATAGTCATTGGCTGACTGCCCTCGTGGTGCTTCAGTGT
>CAZSIM010000004.1:142004-327919 GCA_964607175.1 uncultured Fimbriimonadaceae bacterium | reverse complement strand
TTCGACTCGCAACGTTTCCCCAATCAAGTGATATGGAGCCGTATAGAGAACATTCCACTTGCCATCGCCATCCTTCCACCATTGAGTCATTGTATTTTCATCGAAGCTCATGCGGTCGTAAGACAGGTAGACGCTGAAGGTCTTGCCAGCTAATACAAGGCTCCTCTTCTTCAGCGTGGCTTGATCGGGAGTTTCTCGAACATAGACATTCCCGGGGTACGTGATCGGATCACTCTTACCTCTTTGAGAGACGACTGCCTGACCATCGAAATCTAATTCCCAAACTTCAGCGGGCACTTCGCCCTCTCGAATCAAACGCAATTCGTTTGCGTTGCCGAACGCCTCATACTCGGGTGTGATTTGAGCCGTGGTCATATCCAATTGAAATGTCTTTCCGGTTAGCACTTTGTAGGGAATTTTCAGGGTCGGGATCAACACGCCGTATGGATACTTCTCGAACTGTTCGCGGTACTCCAGTGGTTGTTGGGAGTAGGTTCCGTCCGGTCTCTTTGTGATTGGAGTGGGCCAGATAATCCACTTTGTCGCAACCTTGTCGTCAAAGGTAATTCTGCCCGCGATTCCCTCTTTGGTCATGGACCCGGCTCCTTGGGGAACGGAACGAACGACGGCGAAAGATTGGCCGGTAAGCGATGGGAGCGTGGCTCGAACAGCTTTTTGGGAGTCTGTAGCACCAACCTTCGCGAGTGGTGCGCAACCGGTGCTAGCGATCAGACTGAAGGCCGCATAAAGGAGAATGGCTACTCTCATGCAGAGTAGGTTACCCGCAGCTACTCTAATTTAGATTAAGCATCTACTCCAAGTTAGAGTGTGCGACGATCACTCACCAATGTGGCGCGTGCAGAGTGGCTTCACTTGGTTAAAGCGCTCGTTGCAGTGCGCGAAGAGGCCGGACTTTCGCAGTCTGAGCTTGCCAGGCGGCTTGGTCGCCGACAGAGCTATGTGTGGAAGGTTGAAAATGCGCAACAACGCATCGACGTTCTGGAACTCGTCGAGATTTGTCGAACGTGCGGAGCGAGTCCTGAGACAGTTTTCGGTGAGTTCGTAAGGAACTTGACTCAAAAATAGAGAGGCAACCTAAATCCGGGCTGCCTCTGATCGAGATGCTCAACGTTGAGTCTACTTGCGCTTGCGATCCTCCTCCAGTCCCAACAGCTTCCCGAGGGCCAGGTCGTGGGAGAGAACCGTTTCCTCCAAGTCCTCTAGGCGATTCAGTTCCTCCTGGGTGAACTCATCGCGAATCTTCTTCTCAAGCTCGACGACTTTTTCCGCGATTGAGCCGAGCTCAGCGAGGATGGGTTGAAGCAGCTTGCTGGTTTGCCAGACGATCTCACGCTGCTTCTTGTCGGCTCCTATCCGTAGCTCCTTCAGGACATTGAGAAGTCGATTCCGAAAGACTCGGTAGTAGCCGACGTGGAAGTACTTCACTGAGTAGTAAGCCAGCACGGGCAAACTGACGAACGATCCCATGAGCCATATCATTGGCCGTGAGACACCTTGAGACGCCTCTAGAGATCCAGACTCATCCAGTGCCTTCATCATTCCGTACCCGTCGATCACGGTTTCCATTCCGTAGCCAACCAGGAAGAATGTCGGGAGCGGCAAAACAAAGGCGATCCAAGTTACGATGTTTGACTTAAGGTTAAGCCGGGCAAGATGATCTCCAGCAGCTGTCCCCACGAAGCGGAGGAGTTGCGAGAAGAGAAATGTGGTGGCCGTGCACAGTGCAAAGATGCCCAGGGTCATGCCCCCGTTCTCTCCTATTTGGTCAAGGGAAATGCCTTTCATTCCCAGCAGACCAAGCGTCAAGAGACCTCCCTGAGCTGCCGACGCAATTATCCCTGTCCACTTTCCAAACTCCTCATCCTTGGCCAAAGATCGGTCGGGCAAATTGTGCTCGCCCGCCAACTCGTCAAGCGACTTGGGTTCATTGTCGGCCCATTGGCCAGAAGCATCTTTCTTTGGCTCCATCCCCACCTGGATGCAGGCCGAGACGTACGCCTTCCAGTGCTTGTCAGCTTCTTTCTGGAGCTTGGCAGCCTGCGACTTCAACACCTTGATCTCGGTGTCGCACTGCTTGTTGGTAGCCTGGATAGACTCTACGATCTCCTGCCGGATGTCGAGCAGGTTCTGCCGTAGCTTGACGGCTACGGCGGAAACCAGCTCGATCTTTTGCTTGAGGGTTAACTCACCTTCGCTCGCCTCAAGTACCTGTTTCAGGGCCTCCATGGCGATTGAAGGTCTGATCGAGGAGACAACGACCTTCCTAGGCTTCGCCCCGCGCTCATCACGCGGGAGCGGCGTCTCAATGCGGGGAGAGTGTCCCGTTGCTCGCCCTACCATTTCCCCACCCCTTGGATCACCAAGTCGGCATCATTTCGACCCCTGATCACAGCCTTCGAACCAGGGCAGTCGAGCCACTCGGTCCATTCCCGACGATGTTCATGAAGCAACCCGACGAATGAGATTCGCTTGATGTTTTGGTTTGAAGCTAAGTCTCGCGCGGCCTTCTTGATCTTCGAGATTGCCTCCGCTGAGTTATTTTCGAGTCCACCGTCGTAGATCACAAGAACTTCAACAGGGAGCTGATAGGAAAGAGAGTTGGCGTGGTCAATGACGACTCTCGCGTTTGTGTTGGGAACCTGCAGTGCCCGTGATGGTTTTGACAGGAATTGTCCAACATTTGTATTGAACGCAGCCCGGCTCTTCATGGGATGGCCCGTGTAGATGATCTCGTAATCATTCGCGAAGACGATGACGGTCACGTTGGTTTTTGGAGGCATCGACTTCATCGCTTTCGCAGCCAAGTTTCCGATCACGAGCAGTGCGCTCTTAGACTGATCGGATACGTCGAGGTACATGACCACGGACTTCGGCGTGTAACTGTCCTGGCCCTTTGGCGCGGCCATGAACAGCAGGAAAATCAGGAGCAAGCCAGCAATGATCCACGCCAGCTTTGTGCGAAGTAGTTCCACCTCAGTTCACCTCCGAGCTGAACTGGTAGCGGAGTTCGTTTCGGACCCGACTCTTACATCGGTAGATTCTTTTGCGGACGGCTTCCACCTTGTGTCCGAACCTCTCGGCAATCTGGGCCGGACTCCAGCCCAGAAAGTGCAGGACAACTGCGGTCACCGTTTCTGGGGCCATTCCCGCCTGCACGAGGTTGACTTTGGCAGCTTCAACAGCACACTCAGTCTCGATGAGACGGTAAGGAGTTTCTCCTTGTTGGTCCTGAAGGTTTTCGATATCAGGGAGGGTGCAAAGGCCTGCCCGGGCTTTGAGTTCTCTTGCCTGAACACGGCAAGCAATCGGCCATGCCAGACGCTTAGACCTGACCAGATCAGATTCGGGAAGCTTGCATATCGATCCGCGACTTGCTGCGCGAACGGCCTTATCAGCAACTTCACCAGTCAGATCGAAGTCCAATTGGCGGCCAAACGGACGAAGCCGGGGAATGAAATCGAGGAGAGCATAAACCACGCTCTCGCGAATGAGTCTGGAATCAAACCTGGTTGGTTCGATTGCATCGACGGTAGAGTTATTGACGTCCCAAGCGTTTTTTGAGCAAATGGGGCTGATCGGGCAAGTTTTCATAATGGTGGACTTGTTTCGGTCATGGCCTTGGGTATCTGACACCCTCGGCTCTCGGAGTCCTTCTGCATCTGCGGTCGGGCTCCGTTTTCTATGAACTGCGCCTATCCAGCGGTCTGGACTTTTGGCAAAGGCGGTCATTGCTGACTTCCTGGTCATGTTCTACAAGCCCGGCCCGTGAATCCCTCGACTTTGCAACGAGATAGGCCCCTTAATGAGTGAAAACCGTAGCGTGCCCGGATAAGATGGGGCACCCTACTGCCGCCAGTAGTGACCTGCGGTTTTCCGCAGGTTTTCAGTCTTTCTGCTCCTCGGGCGACTCCATGTTCGTCCTTAATTGCGACAATGAGTTGTTATGGCTAGCCTAGATGACCACGTCCTTTCTCGCCGAATGCAGCCAGGCGATATTCGCCGCTGCCTTGAAACCTCTGACATTTTTCCTGTAGTCAAGGCCCGGGGCATTACTGACAAGCTTGAGTCGGCTCTCCAAGCTCTGATGATGAGAGATCGCTTTTGGGGCAGTATGGTGATGTCGGCTTCGACCCGCGAGCTCTTGTGTCATGGAAGTTGCGTGTTCCTAAAACCTAAGCTTGGCGAAGAGGTGCTTGCTGGGAAACACCCGTTTCTCCTAGCTGATCTAGCAACCAATGTGGACCTCTTCACCCAGGTGCTTGAATTTGATGAAGTCGTCAGTGAAAGCGACAAGGGCAACTTGTATTTCTATGGAGCACTTTTCACCTTCCCCAGTATAAAAAATCCACCGCTGGCTGGGAAAGCCCTGGATCGTCTGCATGCCGATTGCGTTCTTCAAATGCGTGGGTCACGGATCAAGTGGCATATGAAACCCACTTATGGAGTACGCCATGTTTCCGACGAGGTGAATATCAATTTCTTAGGAACCGTCCGTGAACGCGTCACTGAGAAGGTGACGAACGTGATGCTGAGAAAGAAGTTCGGCACAGATTTGTGTTGCGATTACGGAGATTTGAAGAGCAACGATCCAGAGGTTCGCGAATTCCGACCTGCGCTGTTTGCAGTAGACCAGGAAACTGCGTCAAGCCGACGCGCAACTCTCGTCCACCAGATTATCGGCAACGCCACGCCACGCGAAATGAATTTGACCCTCAAAATGAGGAATATCCTTCGTCTTGAAATTGAGCGTAACAGGGATTGGAGGATCGTTAAGAGCTTGAATGGATACGAGGGATACATCAGAGAAGCATTAGATAGGCTTAAGACCAACCTTGACTTACCAAAGGATGTCATCGAGGAACTTGAAGCTAACCTTGAGATAAATGAGGAACTTCGTCAAGCGGTGGCTAGACTCGTCTCCCAGAACTTGCATGAGCTAGGTGTCCTTCCGCAATTGACCGTAACTGAGAAGAAAGTCTGGGAGAATCGAAGTCAGAATAAGGTGCGATCTAGGTAGGTCGCACCTTAGTAGTCTTCAGGCATTAGGATGGTCGTGACTGAGCGGTCAGCCTCCGTAATGATCCAGAAGGGTTCGGATTGGTCTTCATAGACCGAGAGAAGTCGAAAGCCGCGCTCAAGCGAGAGTTCGTTCTCCAGTCGGTCATCGTTGCATACATTGCCCCAGTCGCCTTGCGAATGTCGAACAATTGACGCCATAACCACCTCCTGGCGAAGGCGGGTGTGGGCATTTGCCGTAATCACGACCCTGCCGAGCGGAAAGAGTTGGTCTGTCATCGTCGTCACCTCGCACGGCCCGTCACCTATGTGAACGGGCCGTTGAAGGCGTCGACTGGGGCTTCACCATGATCTCACGACCAGAAAGGGCCTTCAATTTGTGATCCACGCACGCACTCGTTGCGTCAGTGGACTCCCACTTGGAGGAGCAACTGGTGGCTGAGATAGTTGAGTCATGTGTGAAATGACTCGAATCTATAGGCGGTGGCGAATTGATTCCACGGCATGAACGACAGAACTTTGATGAGCTTTCGCGGGCATTCGGCGCAGGCGATGCCGCCCTGATGGAAGTCCGACGAGTTGCTGACCAAGCGGTCGTCGTTGCGATCTGTGCCGTTAGCTTCATCGACGGAGCGTATGGGTTCACTCCCTATGCCGTCATGGTGGAGGGTAACCCGTTCGATCTCTTTGCCCCGCCTCTCCCTGGCGGCGGATTCCATCATGAGGTGGACGCAGGATGAGCTTTCGTGACTGGATGAAGGAGCTGGACCTGATCTGTTACTCGAAGTACGGTATGTCGATCCACGACCTGCCGGACATGTGCTTCCGGGACGCATATGATTGCGGCAGCACTCCGCTTGAGTTCTTTCACAACGAACTCGGCACTCTCGATGACTTTGCTCAATGCTTGGTCAACTGAACCGGCCCCGGACTAATCTGGGGTCGGTTTTCTTCATCGCCATCCTGTGATAGATTGGCCCAGTAGCATCATCTTGCAGAAACGCCTGGATGATGGCCTCACACAAATCAGACGACAGCCCTAACGACCTGCCCATATGGGAGCAGAAAGCCCATTTCAACCCGGATATTCAGAGAGCCAACCAAACAAAGATATCTCAGAGTTCTTTTCTGAAGATCTCTCTTCTCAACAAGAAGCAAAACTCGAATCAATCCTATCGAAGTCACGAGCGGGTGAAGTGCTCGGCCAGGAAGACGTCATATTCTTAATCGCATACGTGCCCTATGATATGCATGAGAGAGTCTACGGACTGTGGCGTGAACTGCCAATTCAGGACAATGAGGTAGCACGGGAACTGATCCGCCGAGACTGCATAAGCTTGCTCGGGGTCTGGCTCAAGTGGTTTAAAGGACTTGACGACTTTGTGGCTGAGGCACTGATATCGGCTGGCGAAGCTGAAGCTGTTCTGGCAAACCTTGATCGGTTTAGCCTGACAACTTACACACATGACGATCTCGTTCGCCATCTCGTAGGTGTTGGAAAGTCTCGGGCCGTGGTTGAACATGTGGAGCAGTTAACTGGTTTGAGTTCCAACATGCGTGGCTCAGTGGAAATGCTATGCAGAATGTTCAGGAAAGATCGATAGGCCGTGTGTGCTCGCCAGAGACGCGTCCGACATTATTGTCGCTCTGTGAGCTATGACTTGCTGTGTTCGATGCAGAGCTCAACTACGCAAGGACAGTTTAGCTCTGTTCAGGCGGATCGTCACTGTTTTCCTCCTCATTGAGCATCTCAAGCAGCAGCCATGGGTCATAAACGAGGTACCGCCCACGTCCGTACCCTCCAGTCGAATAGAGACCCACTGCACTGGCTCTCCGGAGAGTCTCATCAAGTCGATCATTGTTGAATTCGTCGGGGGGAAGTTCCTCCGACTCAAAGCTATCAGGCGGAATAACTAACACCGTCCCCGTGGCTCTTGAGAATGACTCGATGCACACATTAAGAGGGACATCGAAACATTGCAAGTATCTAGTAAAACCATACCATTTCTCTGGCAATCGGCTTGTAAAGAGAATAATTGAACTTACATTCAGATCCATGCTAATGCCGATGCGATCTTCACTAACCTGGCCCTCCTCGGATGTTTCTGCTGCAAAGATTCTTTGGCTCTTATAAGCCGCTTCAAGTATCTTCCAAGACAAGTCCTCTCGGATTTCAGGAGTGATGTCACACTGCCATGGTGTAAGGTAGTCGCGCATGGCGGCTTCAAACACTATCCTAACCCCATCAATACCTAGCGAAGTTCGCTGCACGGTTGGTTCTACTTCTTGATCTAGGGTGTTTCCGAATTGAGAGTTGAATACTGAGTCGGTTGTAGCGTCCCACCACCAGATTGGCGATGTTGCCTGACTCTGACCCCGGAGTTTGGATTCGAGACTATTTAGTGTAGTAGCCATGCTTGCCATACCAAGCAGGTGTCGTGAACCAAATTCGTGGGTTATCGCAGCGATATGCCCATTCTCAAGCTGAACTAGCAACGCTGAATAGCCCTTTCGTACGCTCCAATCACGGAGCGCCTTGTCAATGTGGTACGCGAAGCAGGTTGCATATCGCAATCTCCGACCCCATCGGTGGTCTGTCAGAAGCACTTCCGTGTATCCACTCATCGACTCTGGGAAGTCTTCTTGATATTCATTCTCCGTCTCAAACTGAGCTGTTGAGTCTGGGGAAGAAGCTGCTTGCCATTCCGCACCCCCGCTAACGCCTTGTACTGCGTTTGCCGAAGTTTGATCATCGATCGACGCCGACATTGATGCATTCAAGCCATGAACGCATAGAAACCAAGAAACAACGCTGTACAAGTCCTTGCATAACAGGGCAGCTTGCTCCGGCGAGGCTGATCCTTTATGTACTGCGGCATTGCCCACCTTCCTTACTCGCTGCGCGTCTTGCATGTGCTTGCCGCTCTCAAGACTATCTCGGATCGTCGGCACGTTCATGATGTCGAGGATCGTGAGACGTTGTGGCTCGGTCCCAGTGCACGCTAGATGGGCCCTCTCTAGCATCAGCTCCAAGGCTCGTCGAGCTTGGAAACATGCGACAACCGGATTCACCTCTGAAAACTGCTCAGCCTGACAGAAAGCCGCATAAACTTCGGGCCAGTGCTGTTTAAGAATTTCGATTTTACTTGGCATGGCTGCTTCCAACCGCGAATTTGTCAACAGCATTCTCGGCCTGAAACATCTTGCCGCCTGCCAATTCGAATCTTGCTCCTTTAGACCTTAATTCTATCTCATCGAGCTGCCGAACTGGCAGTATGGGTCCATTTGTGGTCAACCCGTCGGTCCAGAGAGGTTCTAAGCGCGTACACTTCGGTGTACCACCACCCTCTAAGTTCAAACTGGGTTTTCGCTTAGGTTCAAATTCGGAACCAACCGGACGGGATTCGAACTCTCTGGTTCACCCCACCACTGACCGTCATTCATAATAGGTAGGCTTGATTTGATGGTTCCGCCAAGAGGGACTTGGAAATCCACCGCGGCAGATTCTACGCGTCTGTGGGAAAGCAGTTGACATCTGGTCGATAATCGTTGTTACGCGGCGAGAGATGTTTCAGTTAACAATTCCACTCCGATCTGACAAGTCAACACCCAGTCGGCGGAGCAATTGGTGATGCGGGGTTTCGCTCGTAATGCTGAATGCAGAGACAACGATACCAAGACTGTCAACTATAACGATAAAATCTTTGCTGGTAATGGGTGAGCTGCCGGAACTCCTGTAAATGCGAAGTTCTGCTGGCCGATCTTCGTAATCAATCTTTAACTTCCTATAAGGCTTAAGATCACTGCTGTCGAGGTACTCCACGGGAATGCCTGTTCTTACAAAGTCAAAAACTTCAAGTCGGTTTTCCAATTTCGTGACTCGGTCATGCATCGAGTAGAAAATGAGCACGCAAAGTGCAATCAACGCAAGGACTAGTATGACATTGGCTGCCCCCTTCTGATCCTGTCTCAAATGCACTCCATACCTGAAACGGCATCAGCGCACTTTTCCAGACACTGGCCAAGTACATAGGCCCCGGAACCAACATTGACCTGTGTATAGCCGATCCAATAGCCTGTCCACTCTGCGTCATTGTCGGCTGAGTCATCGTCTTTGCCAACCATGCCACAAGTGACTCCGATGCAGCTTGCAATTGCACATCCCTTGAAACAGTGGGCCAGTTTGTCGCCTTTTCCGTAACCACCGCACGATGCACTGCAGTCCCAGACTTTGCCACTAGACGGTCCTCTCAAGAATTTGCCAAACTCCTCGAGCGCTGCTCTGTCAAAGCACGAAGTTGGAACAGGGGGTGTTGGGCACAGTCCGCAGGGCCCACACCTCACACTTGTGCCGCAAAGCAGGTTCGCAGCCTGGCATGCCGCTTTCGGGCAGTACTTGAGTAGGTCGGAAAACACATAGTTCGCACAGTGGAAGCATTCCTTTCCTCTTCTTCGCTTGCAATCGCTCAGAGTAGGGTTAAGTCCACTCGGATCGGTGTACGTCACCGGGTTGTTCAGCGCGTAGGCATACGGATGCTCACCGCCGAGCCACTCTGCTTCTCGCACACGAGTGAGGAACCTTGCCGTGCCCGCCATGTAGAATCGGCGAGGCTGGCCGGGGAAGTTGGCTATTCCGTTCGGCGGTTGCTGTTTCATGGGTCGCTCTCGGTTTTGGCGGTTCATTTCGTTTATTCGTTGAATGTTATCAATATGTGTCGTGAAGGCTTCTGAATGTTCAAGCGTCCAAGGTCCTTTTATCGTTCCATCTGGCAATTCAAAGGTAAGGAGGCTGGTGTTCAGCGGTCCTTGAGCAATGGACCACCTTGAACCATCGGGAATCTCCTCCCTAGCCATGATGCGGCCGACCTCACATTTCATCTGCGGTGATGCCCCCTCAATCCAAGTCGGATATTTATCAAAGTCCGGCTCGGGGATTGGTGGAATTATCAGGTCTCGCTCCAAGTCGATGCCGTCACCTGAGTAGTCAAAGGCGATTCTGAGGCACTCATCGATAGAAGCCCGAATCTGATTCTTGTCTTGAAAACCGTGCCGAGTTACGGTGTCGGCAAAGCCCGTTGCCAAAGGCGCCAACTCTGGATCAAGAAGAGTGACCTTCTGCAAGGTGTCTTCAAGTTTGGCAGGCAAATTAGTACCTTTCATTTGCTCTTCGAGAATCTGAGCAGCCAGGGCCAAGGCCATGAAAACGCCTTCACGGGGATTTTCCGGTCTATATCCCGCCTCAATTGCTCTGCCAAGCGACGCGATGCTCGCTGCCTGGTCTTCTACGATCACTGAAACGCAAAACCTTTCTCAGCGATGATTTGATTGACTCGAAGATCGGTAACGAAAGACTGAACAAAGCTAAGCTGATGCAGACGGCCCGCATCGCTAACGTCTATCATCACACGTTCATCCTCTGCCTGATCTACATACTGAACCCAAAGGTGGCCGATCTCATGCGCGAAGTGCGTTTCACGAATCTGCGCCGCGTCAATGAAAAGAAGGTTGGCTCCACTATTCCCAATCGTATCCACCCAGTGGCCGTCAGGAACTCCCCCGTCGCGTCGAGCATGCGGCATCGTATCCAGAACAAGCAGAGTCTTGGTTGTGCAGCGGTCCACGGCGGCAATGAAGCTTGTCAGCTTCTCGCTAAGGTTTTGGGGGATGATGCTGGGGAAGAGGTCCGCATCAGATTGACCGCCTTCACGCCATCTTTGAACTGAATTCGCGGTCGGCACGTGGACATGGCTCTCAACAACGAACTCCAAACCGTAGCGGTTGACTAGTTTTGATCCGACAGTGGGAAGCCCAGCGCGCACTGCGGCAAGATTGTTCTTCTCACGACGGGCAGCGACTTCAAGCGCAAGTGCTGGATCATCGATCCGCGTGAATCGCTTCGGCTCTCCTGCGACTGGAACTCCAAAGTCCCGTCGCACCCGGCGGAGACTGCTCGCCATAGTCCTATTATCGTAACACATCTTTGCGAACATAGAACTTAAAAAGTTGTAAATGTGTAAGTGAAATTCTATGCGCGTCCACTTCGGTGTACTACCATCCTCTAGATCTGAATTTGCAGCAACCAGACGGGATACTAACTCCGACTTAATGTATCAGCACATCATTATCACAAGATCACTTGTCTGTCTCCGTTTCAAAGCACAAGCAACGGCCACTACCCCAGTACATTTTTCGATAGAGTTGCCACGTTCCCTTGAAACATGAACAGAGCAGATTGATGGTCTTATCGTAACTAAGTAATGCAGTCTGGAATGTGGAAAGAACGAACAGAACTTTAGGTGGCCCGTTGTGCCTGATATTGCTCGAGCCTTGCTGATGTGAATCGTTTGATTGTCGATCTTGCCGGGACAAAGAACTCCTACTACCGGGTAGAGACCGAATGTCAATTCTTCTGCAAAAGCACTGCTTTGGATTCAGCCCACTTTGTCAAGAATCGACTCTTCCCTTGCTGCCATTCAGTGGCGGTTGTGCTTCGAACAATTCCGAAGAGAAGTCGATCGCCTTGCTTAAACTGCCGAACTTCACCAAATGAATTTGGATAACACGTGTCATAGTCAATACGATCCCACACTTCCCTCTTTGGATCGGCCGATTTGCCATTAGTCGAACGACTGAGTTGACCAAGAAAAATGTATGCATTGAAGTCACGATTGACGTAGACAAGATCGTCTATGCGAACGCTAACACGGTCATTTGAGAGTATTCGCGTGATATCAAGGAGATCTACAGACTTTGGGTTAGGCTCGTTAATGGCTCGAATTCGCACTACCAGCCCATAGAGGGAGTATCCAACGAACCCTAAAGCAGTCACGATGACACTCACTGCCATTATTCGTCTATTCACGGTCTCTTAGCCTTTCCTTTGGTGGTTCCCCATTATGACTTCTGTGAGTCATGTTGGACAAAATTCGGAATTCTGAAGGATACTGCCTCACCGGTCGAGGAAGATGATCCCTTTGCGGACGATTAGGTTCCCTCAAGAATGCGACAGGTATTCGATAGGTCGCAGATCTGCTCGTGATGGCATTTCTCACCGCGTTTACTAGGGTGCACCATTGTCCTTTTGAGTCTGTCTGCAATCATTTAAACGGACGAGACTTAGAACTCTGCGGTCGGGAAGGAAGGACTATGATAGGCTGCCAGAAACCAGTCAAAACGCCGCCTGAAACGGGGTTCGGATTTTATCCCTACTTCCCCAGGTGGTGGAGCCGAATCGGCACACGATGGAATCCTTGATGTTTAGGTGCCAGCCTGGAACTTACGGATATTGACTCTGAAGATATCGACCAGTCGCTTGGGAGCAAACAGCTGCCCCGAACGCTTTACCCCTAAAAACCAAAATGATGGAAAGACACAAGCCTGTCCCAATAGCTTGAACTCTCCGGCGCATCTTTTTGATTCGATCGATTTCATGATAAGGATGGAGTCATTTGAGGGCAAAAGTACGTACTCTGAGTAAACTTGCGCTAATACTCAAAAAAATGTTCGCAATCTTACTTACCAGCGCCTTACTGCAAAGCAGCATTATCTCTCAAACTTCACAAAACTCCACCAGTCTAAAAGCTCTTGAAGGGGAATGGATTTATTTTGAGGACCGCACTCCTAATCGGCCACTTGAACAAATGGGCGCGCCCATGTCATCTAAGTTTAGTTTTGCAGCAGCTGACAATGCTGTTGTTCTTGTCCGCGGTCATGGCCATGTTAACGTGCAGGTATCGCTTGATGGCAAAGCAACCGACGTTGCATCGGAAGGCAGCGCACGCATTGCGCGCTATACAGGCAGTTGGAAAGATGGAGAGTTTGCTTATAAAACCGACTTCATAAAAACCGCAGATAACTCGCCTGACGGGTATCTGCACAAAGTGTTTGTGCCTACATCAGAAGGGTTGATCGTAAAGGTTTCCAGCAGCTACTCTCCTGGAACATGGTCCGTCGGTCTTTATCGTCATGCTCAGGATATTCCGATGCCAACACCATTCAAAGCTTCGATTGCCGACATTTCATGGCTGAGTGGTTCTTGGCTTGGCACAAGAGGAGCAGCCGGTACAACCAAGATTGAAGAACGTTGGGGTCCAGCATCGGGTGGGGCGATTTTTGGCGTATCTCGAACAGTTGCAAATGGGCGAATGACCGCATTCGAATATCTACGAATTGTAGAAAAATCGGGCGTCCTTGCCTATGTTGCTTAGCCAAATGGAGGCGCAGCTACTGAGTTTATACTTACAGATCTTTCCAACACCAAAGCCGTGTTCGATAACCCTCGACACGACTACCCTAAGCGCATTACTTATGAGTTGTCTTCTGAAGGAAAGCTAACAGCATCAATCGGCTACACAGTGGGTGGAACTCCGCGAAAGTTTGAGTTCACGCGTGAGGGAAACTAAAAACGGATTCGGCCTCGATTAGAATCTAGTGTCATGCAAGCGAAGCATTTACCTATTGATGAAACGATGCTTCGTTTGGATCTTCTTAATCGTTGCTGCTGTCACTGCTCCTGCCATCAGCAGCCAAGCATTTCAGCCGAGATATATCTCCTGATCATCCCAGCAGGTCTGCAGAAAATCGATCTGACCGCAATGAAGTGTGGCGTGAAATGACGGCAGTCCCATAACTTGCTGCATACAAACAGACCACCCTTGACCAGAATCGAGGACCAGATCAAGATCCTCTGGCTGCAATGTATCCAAGGCATCAAGAACCTCCTGCGTGCCTTGACGGAAAATCCTTTCGACTTCTTCTCTACTCACTAGAGCAGATTCTTCTGCCTCTATACCGGCCAGCCATTCCGTCAAGTTTTCTGGTACCGGAAGCTGACGATTCCTAATCATTTTTGCAAACCGTCCAGCGTAAAGCGCTGTATGGGCAGCAATTCGAAGAGGTGATTTTGCTCCAGGTGCTGCTTTCCACTCTAGCTTATCGTCCGGCACTTTAGAAAAGTTACGAAGAAACATTTCCATGCTGCTGACAGTTCTCTGCCGATACGACTCAATCAAATCCATATCAATAATTTTACACCTTTAGCCACATAACTTCAGCGAAACAAGCATTAAATGATTCACATATTACATGACCTTGTGATAATTCGAACTTAGAATCAACATCTATTAGTTTTCCTCTTCTTCCCTACTTTTCCAGAAGTGACTGCTTTCCTAATATAGCCAGGTGCATAAGGAACTTTGCACGAAGTGTCACCCATGTCAATCTCTAGCGGACCAATCTCTTCGCCGATCATAATCGATTCCTCAGTAAAATCAGCGGCATGGCTTCCTAAAGAAATTACAAATCCATTCATTTTGTATTTAACTTTGTCGGTCTGAAAATGAATTGAATCTCTTACTCTTAACAACAAAGTTCTTAACTCACCCATGTCAAGACTTGCATCTGGTTTTACCGCTGCCAAACCAGAGAGTGTTCCCCAGCCGGCCACCACAGTCTTCTCGTCCTCAGATTCAATCCATTCCAAAGCCAGGTGCCATCCGTGTGGACCATCGGCAGCAACCCAGGCGACAGCATATTCTGCAATCGCACTACAGGATGCTGTTTTTAACCACAACTTAAGGTCCTGCATAGTCATCTGCTTTTCATCCGCTATCAATCCAGCAAGGTACATAGCATCGTAGACTCCAGTCGCATAAAGATCAAGAGCAAGCTGATAATCTTTCTTGATAACCTTTTCGTATTTTTTCAGGTCCTGAATCTTCACCCCATACAATGGCCCTGTTACACCATGCCTTCGCAAAATGTTTCGATACCCTTCAGTGCCCAGGGCTTCCAATTCTTTTAGTATTTGGGCTGCATTCATAGTAGAACTCATTTTTTCAGTTCAAAGATTCTGCCTTAAGCAGCTGTCAGCATGTCAATCCCCAAAACGATGACAGATTTTTGTTTCTTCTCTCGCATATTCAACATACCAACAGGTATGTTATCAATCGCTTGGCCATGGTGCGCCAGGAGAAGCGGAATGACACCGAAAAACACAGTTTGCCTTTGGTTCGAGGCAGAAGCGCATGAGGCTGCAATTTTTTACTCACAAACCTTTCCAGACAGCGAGGTCAAGGCAGTTCACAGGGCACCGAGCGACTTTCCTGGCGGGGTCGAAGGGCAGGTTTTGACAGTCGATTTCACCGTATGCGGCATCCCATGCATTGGACTTAATGGCGGTCCAACCTTTAAACATTCCGAAGCCTTTTCCTTCCAAATCGCCACCGATGACCAGGAGGAAACAGACCGCTATTGGAATGCCATTGTTGGCAGCGGCGGTGAAGAAAGCGTTTGCGGATGGTGCAAGGATAAATGGGGCATTTCGTGGCAGATCACTCCTCGTGCCCTAACCGATGCCATGGCTGCAGGCGGCGAAGAAGCCAAAAGAGCCTTTGCCGCAATGATGACAATGGGAAAAATTGATGTGGCTGCTATTGAGGCGGCCCGAGCAGGCTGATTACGAAGGGGGAAAGAGCGGCATAAATTCCCTGCCCTTTCTCCCTTTACCTCTTCTGTTATATTATTAACCAGCTGTCAAAACAGTACAGCCCTTGCCTCCATCATTCACATCTGAGTTCCAACTTGATAATCACCAGTTGAATGCCATGCTCTGATATGGAAAGAACGCTGCTGCTCGGACTGGAGGCAAATTCTAACTGCCAAAGGTAGAATCATTTTATGGACAGTCAGCCTCAGCAGGAGTATGATATATCAACAGCTGAGATTCTTTTTTCACAAAACGAAATGTTTGACATCAAAGCTTTAACAGATTCTAAAGAGCCTTGGTGGAACAGAACTTTATGTGAAGTCAGTGGAAGCTGGGTAAGAATCGCAGTCATGGAAGGCGACTTTCACTGGCATAAACATGATGATACCGATGAATTTTTCATGGTTATAGAAGGTGAACTGCATATAGAACTGCCAGATAAAATTGTCAAGCTTCTTCCCCGCCAGGCACTCACGGTATCTCGCGGAGTCATGCACTTTCCTCGTGCAATCGGAAGAACCGTTGTGTTATTGGTCGAAAATGCAGGGCTTAATCCAACGGGTGATGGCTAACACGCAAACTGCATAACCATAGAAAAATTTCATCTAGCATTCGTGCCATAGTTAATAGATGCTAAATCTGGTAATTTAGGATTGTCACTCTCACAATATTTCAGTGCCCTCTAGAAGTTTATGTCTGCATTGTTATCACTCGTCGCGGCGGCTGCATGCCAGGCATCTGCCCCCTCAGCCATCGATCGAAAAGCATTAGTCACAAGACACAATATTGAGCTTGCAGAATTCAGCAGCCGCAGGCCTTTACAGGTGGGCAACGGAGATTTTGCTTATAGTTTTGATATTACAGGTCTGCAGACTTTTACTCCCTTTAACACTATGTCTAACTGGGGGTGGCACAGTGGACCCATCCCAGCTGGCGAAGACATTAACAACTTTAAGGGGCAAACATGGGACACACATGGCAGACCTGTTCGCTACCCTATGCCAGATCCAAACCATCCCGCCCTTTCGCAATGGATGGCTTCTAACCCCCACCGCATCAACTTGGGTCGAATCGGCCTGGATGTTGATAAGACGGACGGAACTCCCCTGCTGCCAAGCGACCTTAAAAACGTAAAGCAGCAGCTTGATCTTTGGGCCGGAGTCGCCACAAGCAGGTTTGAGATTGATGGGATGCCAGTGATGGTTAAAACTGCTTCTCATCCCACACAAGATGCAGTGGCGATACAGATTTTTTCACCCCTCATCAAAGCTGGTCGCCTTAGAGTCTATCTATCCTGCCCAGGCGATAGTCCACTTTATCATGCATCAAATGTTGGCGATTGGAACAATCCTGCTCACTTAAAACCTGCCCAAGATGCAGGCAAAAATACCGCTTCCTTGGCAAGAGAAATCGAAGGTGGTGGACACACACTAAACCTTAAGTGGCAGGGTTCTGCTAAACTTGAAAGCAGATCCTCGCAGCCTCGTCCTTTCAAAATCCATTCCGCGTTTTATGGGGCGGGAGGCAAATGGGCTGATGTCTTGAAGCTTGTAGAGGCCAAGGCAGGCGAAAATGGCATCAGCCTGCGGGCTGGTACAGATATGCCAGACCCAGCACCAGGCATTGGCAAAAGCCTAAAGGTTCTTTATTCAATAGGTTCAGTCGCCCAGGAAGTTCAAAGTCCTGAGGGGTCACTCATTGCTTTATCACAAAACTCTGAACAGAAGCGCTTCTACTTGAACCCGGCTGAAAGTGATGGTTCTCTCACTTTCTCATGCAGATTTTCACCTAATGCAGCTGAGGCTCCTCTGCCTGAAGAGGTTTTTGCCGCTTCGAGAAGTCATTGGCCATCTTATTGGAAAAGTGGAGCGGCCATAGACCTTTCTGGCAGCACGGATCTACGTTGGAAAGAACTCGAAAGAAGAGTAGTGCTCTCCCAATACCTAATGGCTGTTAACGAAGCAGGATCACTGCCTCCTCAAGAAAGCGGCCTTGTCAACAATACTTGGTACGGACGCTTTCACATGGAGATGATCTGGTGGCATGGAGCCCATTGGGCTTTATGGAATAGATGGCCCCAGCTTAACCGCTATTTAGACATCTATAACAAGCTTCTGCCAGATGCTAAACTTTTAGCGTCAAGTCAAGGATACAAAGGGGCAAGGTGGCCCAAATGCCTTGGTTCTACGTTAAAAGAATGGCCAGATGAAATTCACTCCCTTCTGATTTGGCAGCAGCCTCACCCCATCTTTTTCGCTGAGCTTGAATACAGGGCAAACCCCTCAAAAGAAGTCCTGCTAAAGTGGCATCCCTTGGTAGAGGCTGCGGCGGATATGATGGCCAGCTACGCCCATTTTGATGCGGAATCGGATCGTTATATTTTAGGCCCTCCCCTCGTTCCAGTTTCAGAAAACGTCAATCCACGAACCAACATTAACCCCGCTTTCGAGCTCAGCTATTGGAGGTTTGGCCTGCGGACAGCCAGTCAATGGCTGGCGAGAATGGGCAGACCCCAAAACCCCACCTGGCAGAAAGTAGAGGCCAAACTCGCCCCCCTGCCCCAAGAAGATGGTGTTTATGTTCTGAATGAGGGCATAAAAGAGATGTGGACCAGGTTCAACTTTGAACACCCCGCATTAACAGGCTCCTACGGACTTCTTCCTGGCGACGGGGTTGATAAAGCTGTTATGAAGAAGACCCTAGACCGTGTTATAGAGACCTGGAAATTTGACCATGTGTGGGGCTGGGATCTGCCCATGCTGGCCATGTGCGCCACACGGTTAGGTCAGCCAGAAAGAGCTATTGACCTGCTTCTCCACCCAACCCAGCATTTTCAGTTCGATGAAGCGGGCTTGGCGACAGGCGGCCCCTACCCATACTTCCCTTCAAATGGCGGACTGCTCTATGCCGTGGCAATGATGGCAGCCGGCTGGGATGGCAGTGGAAACACACCTGCTCCAGGGTTTCCTCTCAAAGAATGGAAGGTAAAAGCCGAAGGGTTCGCAAAAGCCTTGTAACGCCACACATGCTGTGGGGTTTTGGCGGGAACTCAACCGGTATGCCGACCGACCCCTTTATCTGTACTAAGTCCAGATAAAGGGGTAAGATCACCGCCATGCAAAAGGGTGTCGAGCAGCGCCTTAAGCAGGCAAACATGCGTCTAACAGCGCAGAGGCTTGCTGTGCTGGAAGCTGTTGGCGAACCAGGCATGCATCAGGATGCCGAGTCAATTGCCGCTGCAGCCAGGCAGAAGGCCGCCGGCCTTTCGCGTCAGGCTGTCTACGACAATCTCAATGCTCTTGTCTCAGCCGGAATCATTCGACGAATTGAACCAGCAGGACGCCCGGCGCTTTACGAATCTCGGGTCGATGACAACCATCATCACTTAATCTGCCGCCTTTGTCAGGCAACGCTTGATGTCGATTGTGCGGCAGGCGAGGCTCCATGCCTCAAGCCTCTGCGCGATCATGGCTTTGTTATTGATGAAGCCGAAGTCATTTTTTGGGGTGTCTGCCCCACATGTCAGCAAACTCAGTCTAAAGGAGATTTATAACAGTCATGTCAAACGAATCCAAATGCCCCTTTTCTGGCGGCGCAGTCGGCACATCCAACCTAGATTGGTGGCCGAATCAGTTGAGAGTCGATCTGCTTAACCAACATTCCAGCAAATCAGACCCTCTCGGCAAAAGCTTCAGCTATAAAGAAAACTTTGCAAAGCTTGATTACGAAGCCCTTAAACAGGATCTGAGAGATCTGATGACTGATTCGCAGGATTGGTGGCCGGCTGACTTCGGCCACTACGGCCCTCAGTTCATCAGGATGTCTTGGCATTCCGCTGGCACATACCGCATTGGCGATGGGAGGGGCGGGGCAGGCCGTGGCCAGCAGAGATTTGCACCCCTCAACAGCTGGCCAGATAACGGCAATGTCGATAAGTCACGCCGGCTTCTTTGGCCCATTAAGCAGAAGTATGGCCAGCAGATTTCATGGGCTGACCTGCTTGTTCTTACAGGAAATGTCGCTCTGGAAACGATGGGATTCCAAACCTATGGCTTTGCGGGTGGAAGAGAGGACACATGGGAACCAGATCAGGATGTTTTTTGGGGCAATGAAAACACCTGGCTGGGCAGCACCCGCTACCGAGGAGAGCGTGAGCTTGACAATCCTCTTGCCGCAGTGCAGATGGGCCTGATTTATGTGAACCCAGAAGGACCAGATGGAAACCCTGATCCGATTGCGGCAGCTCATGACATTAGAGAAACCTTTGCCCGAATGGCCATGAACGATGAGGAAACCGTTGCCCTCATTGCAGGCGGCCATACCTTTGGCAAGTGTCATGGAGCCGGACCGGCCGACAATGTTGGCGCAGACCCCGAACAGGCAGGATTGGAAGCACAGGGACTTGGATGGTCAAGCCGCTTCGGCACTGGTTCTGGCGGCGATGCCATCACCAGCGGCCTGGAGGTCACTTGGACAACGACTCCGACAAAGTGGAGCCTCAACTTTTTCGAGAACCTTTTTGGCTATGAATGGGAACTGACAAAGAGCCCCGCCGGAGCCCACCAGTGGGTGGCTAAGGATTCTGAGGAAATCATTCCTGATGCCCATGACCCCAGCAAAAAACGCAGACCAACAATGCTGACCACAGATTTGTCACTGCGTTTCGATCCTGTCTACGAAAAGATCTCCCGCCATTTTCTTGAGAATCCAGATGCCTTTGCCGAGGCCTTTGCCAAAGCCTGGTTTAAGCTGACTCACCGCGATCTTGGACCAAAATCGCGCTATCTTGGCCCGGAGGTTCCCAAGGAAGACTTGATCTGGCAGGATCCCCTGCCCCCTGTCGAACATGCTCTGATTGATGGCACCGACGCTGCAGCCTTGAAATCTAAGGTCTTGGCCTCTGGCCTTTCTGTTTCTGAATTAGTTGAAACCGCCTGGGCTTCCTGCTCGACCTTCAGAGGTTCCGACAAGCGTGGAGGCGCTAACGGTGCTCGAATCAGACTGGAGCCCCAGAGAAGCTGGGAAGTCAACAAGCCAGAACAGCTTGCTAAAGTTTTGGGAGTTCTTGAAGGTATTCAAGCCGAGTTCAGCCAAACCTCTGCTTCAGGGAAAAAGGTCTCCATGGCCGACCTTATCGTTCTAGCTGGCAATGCTGGCATAGAAGAAGCTGCCAGGGCTGGCGGTCACGTCGTCACTGTTCCCTTTACGCCTGGCAGAACCGATGCCTCACAGGACCAGACCGACACCGAATCTTTTGATGTGCTTGAACCTAAAGCGGATGGTTTTAGAAACTACCAGCAGGCGGACAGCACAGCCCCAGCCGAGGAGCTTTTAATCGACCAGGCCCAGCTGCTCACCTTGACTGCTCCTGAGCTCACAGTCCTTTTGGGAGGTCTCAGAACTATCGGAATCAAGTACAGCGGAACCAGCGAAGGAATTCTCACTCAAAGCCAGGGTGTTTTAAGTCAGGACTTTTTTGTCAATCTGCTTGATATGAGCACTAAGTGGTCTCCCTCGCCTGCATCAAGCCTTATTTATGAAGGCAGAGACCGCGCGACAAACGATCTGAAATGGACAGGAACAAGAGCCGACCTTGTCTTTGGTTCCAACTCTATTCTCAGGGCCCTTGCCGAAGTCTACGCCAGCGCAGATGCTTCAGAAAAGTTTGTCAGCGACTTCGTGGCAGCCTGGACCAAGATCACCAGCCTCGATCGCTTCGATCTGGCCTAACACCAGTCATCCGCAAGGATGGCAAAAAAGAACTCCTGCCTCTCATAACGAGAGGCCGGAGTTCTTTTTTATAGCCTGCGCTTCTTTATATCAATGATCGTGGCCGTGGCCTTCATCTTCCTTCTTAGGAAGTTCGGCGATAGCAGCCTCGGTCGTCAAAAGAAGACCAGAGATGGAACCGGCGTTCTGCAGGGTGGTGCGGACAACCTTGGCAGGGTCCACAATTCCAGCAGCCAGCATGTTCTTATACTCAAGAGTGGAAGCATCGAAGCCGATTCCCTTTTCGCCGTTTCGAACCTTCTCCACGACGACAGAACCCTCAACACCAGCATTCTCAGAGATGGTGCGAAGAGGAGCTTCGATGGCTCGTCGAATGATGCTGACGCCTGTATTCACGTCACCTGCAGCTTCGATGGCATCCAAAACATGAGCAGCCTGAACCAGAGCCGTGCCGCCGCCAGGAACAATGCCTTCTTCCAGTGATGCTCGGCTGGAAGCCAATGCGTCTTCGATTCGAGCCTTCTTTTCCTTGACAGCAGTTTCGGTGGCAGCGCCAACCTTAAGGACAGCAACGCCGCCGCTCAGCTTGGCAAGCCTTTCCTGCAGCTTCTCCTTGTCGTAGCTGCTTTCGGTGGCTTCAATCTGCTTCTTGATCTGAGAAATCCTTCCTTCGATCTGAGCCTTGTCGCCTTTGCCGCCAACAACTGTGGTGTTGTCCTTGGTGATGACCACCTTGGCGCAGGAACCAAGCATTTCGAGATCGGCATTCTCAAGCTTGAGCCCAAGATCTTCGGTAATAAAGGTGCCTCCGGTAAGGATGGCCATATCCTCCATCATTGCCTTGCGCCTGTCGCCAAATCCTGGTGCCTTAACAGCCACAACAGGAAGATTGGCGCGAAGCCGGTTGAGAACCAAAGTGGCGAGACATTCGCTCTCCACATCCTCAGCAACGATGATCATGGGGCGGCCAGCCTTAAGAACCTTTTCCAAAACAGGAACGAGATCCTGAACATTGGAAACCTTCTTCTCGTAAAAGAGAATCATTGGTTCTTCGTAGACAGTCTCCATCCTTTCAGCGTTGGTGATGAAGTAGGGGCTCATATAGCCCTTGTCAAACTGCAGGCCTTCAACGATGTCGAAGGTTGTATCAGCCGAAACCTTAGATTCCTCGACAGTCACGACACCATCCTTGCCGACAGTGCTGATGACTCGGGCGACAATTTCGCCAATCTCAGGATCGTTGGCACTGATAGTGGCAACTTCCAAAAGACCTTTTTCGCCTTCAACTGGCTTGCTGATCCTGGCAACCTCTTCGACCAAAGCGCTGACAGCAAGATCAATTCCCTTCTTAAGCTGCATGGGGTTGCTGCCAGCAGCAACGTTCCTGGCGCCTTCCTTAAAAATTGCCTGAGCAAGAACAACCGAGCTGGTAGTTCCGTCGCCAGCCAGATCATTTGTCTTGCTGCTGACTTCTCTAATCAGCTGGGCGCCCATATTCTCAAAGCGATCTTCAACCTCGATCTCTTTGGCAATGGTCACGCCGTCATTGATAACAGTAGGTGAGCCAAACTTCTTTTCGAGAACGACGTTTCGTCCGCGGGGTCCAAGAGTCACCTTGACGGCATTGGCGAGTTTGTCAATGCCTCTTTCGAGTGAAGCGCGAGCCTCACCTCTAAATTTCAGTTCCTTGCTTGCCATAGCTTAAGCTCCAACCTCGGTCAAAACGCCGAGAATGTCATCTGATCGGAGGATGACAACATCCTTGCCGCCAACGGTGACTTCGGTGCCGGCATACTTTCCGTACAAAACAACTTCGCCGACCTTAACGTCGACGGCGACAACCTTGCCGCTGTCCAGGGTCTTGCCGGGGCCAACCGCAGTTACTGTGCCGCGCAGGGGTTTTTCCTGGGCGGAGTCGGGGAGGATAATGCCGCTAGCGGTCCTTTCCTCTTTGGCCGCGGGTTCGATCACGATTCGATCGTGGAGTGGCTGAAGAGTCATAATTGTTTCCAAAGACCTCTCTTAAAAAGGCTTGGCTGAACACCAGATAAACTGGCTTCCGCCTCTGATTGGCAGTATACCGACGAGACTGCCAATTTCTGGAAGGCAGTACGGGACTCAATCAGGACCACTACAATAGATTTGGGCCGGTCTTCCCAGACGTCTAGAACACTATCATCATGGTCTCTCTGCTTCTCGCTGTTACTGTCATTCAAACCAAGCAAATCGGGCCGCCTGCATCGCCAGTCAAAGAACTCCTCTCGACTGCAAGGGCTTGGAGTGTGTGGCAGAAGCCAGAAAAAGAGCTGGCAGAGGCGGCAATTTCTGCCTTGGATAAGCGAGATTTCGTCAAGGCTGATGCCGACAACAGGCAGCTTTTGGCACTGGCGCCTCAAAGCATCTACGATAATCCTCCTACCCTTCCCCAGGTGCTCATCCGTCCTGCCGGGACTGCCATTGACCCTGCGACGGCAGAAGCACCGATTAGCGGCTGGATTTGGAAGCGGGAATCGGCTTGGCTGGCAGTATGGGCTGGCAGGCAGGCTACTGGCCTCGCCCTTTTTCTGCAGGTAATGAACGGCAGCGCCGAAGAGGCAGTCAAGTCAGTTGAAGGAGCAATGTTCTGCCTTTCCCGACTAAAAAGCTACGGCGAGGCCCTCAGGCTTTCTGACCAGGTTAAAGTCGGGACGCCAGAACTGAAGCGTGCCTTTAAGCTTGCTCACGAATCAAAGTGGATTGAGCTAAGGTCTCTAGCCCTCGCGGCAGGAGCTGCACCGATGAGAGCGCAGGAGAATTCAGGACCAAGACCAACTCTTTCAGGACCAATTGGCGGGGGAAAAGGCCAGACAAAGGTGCTTCCCCCCACACAGCCTTCACAGGCTAAGCCTTCCCAGAACTCTGGCCCCTCATGGGGATCCATCGAGGCTGCTCATATTCTGCTGGATAAATCCATGACAGCCTGGAGGGCAAAAAAATCATCGAGCCAGCTCAAAGCAGAGGCGGTGATCTGGATCAATGTGCTGCTAAAAGACGCCAGAGAAGCTTTTCCTCACCACCGTCAGGCAGCTTATTCAGCCCTTGATGAGTTGAGAGGATAGGCCCCTCCCCCCAGAGCACGGTCCAAAACGGACATCCTTAGCTATACTGGCAAGTCGGCGCATTCGCCACGCCGGAGGAATCTCCTTTGCAGTCTCGAAATCCGATCTTCCTGATCATTGTCGCAGCTTTGATGGGCCTCTCTGCTTGGCTCTACACAATCCGCCCCTACTCCTTGGGACTTGACGTCCAAGGTGGAGTCAGGCTGACCTATCAGATTATCGAAGAAAGTCTGAAGCCAGAGCAGAGAAAAAATATCCCCCAAATCCAGGCTGACCTTGTTCGCATCATGCAGTCCCGAGCAGGTTCTGCTCTCGGTGTGACTGAAGGCACTGTCAGCAAGAAAGGCACAGACCAGATTGTTATTGAACTTCCTGGCTACGCCAATATTGATGAAGCCAAGTCTGTTCTGAGCACAACAGCCAAAATTCAGGTCTATCACGCTGACAACGTTCAGACGACAAAGAGAACAACTCGCCCCTTCGTGCAGGTTGGTTCTGCAGAAGCGGATGGCGTGCCTTATGTCACTTTTGCACGAAGGTCAACACCAGACAAGGTTCTTGTTCCTAGTGATGCTGCATACGCGGACATGATCAAGGGATGGGAGCTGCTGATTGAAGGCGGCGATGTTACCGATGCCTACCCTAGGGCAGAAGGAACAAACACAGTTCCGATGTTCAATTTTGGCGGCGAAGGCGCCAAAAACCTTGAGCAGTTCACCAGAAGGTATAGGAATGATGGCGAACTGCTGGCCTTTGTTCTGGACGGCAAGGTTCTTTCCATCAACCCAGTCATGGAAGGCACTGTCCTGCGAGACAACGCCTACATTAACGGAAGCTTTGAAGCCTCCTATGTCATGACTCTGACGCAGCTTATCAAAGCTGGCTCGCTCCCCGCCGACCTCAAGGAACTTTCCAGCCAAAAAGTTGACCCTACAATCGGCAAAAAAGCTCTGGGCGACATCATTTTTGCCGGCTACATCAGCTTTGGCATCGTCATCGCCTTCCTGCTGATTTACTATGCCTTTCCTGGCCTGGTAGCAGCCTTGGCCATGTGCCTTTATGTGCTTTTCACCATTACGGCGATGAAGCTCATTGGGCAGACATTCAGTCTTGCCGCCATTGCTGGTCTTATTCTTTCGATCGCTATGGCCGTTGACGCCAACATTCTTATCTTCGAGCGATTGAAGGAAGAAATGAAGGCAGGCAGATCTCTGGCAACGGCCATGGACCTGGCCTTTAAGCGCGCTTTGGCCGCCATTGTTGACTCTAACGCCGCAACAATTGGCACATCACTCATTTTGTTTGCCTTCGGTGATTCCATGGTCAAGGGCTTTGCCACGACCCTGATCATTGGTGTGGCTCTGTCATTCCTCACCGCCGTCTCAGTCACCCGAGCCATTCTTGGCGGCCTCTTGAGCGTCGGCATTGGAACCAATCCAAGCTGGTATGCCCTTGAGCGCAACTGGTTTGGCGAGGGCCTTGAACAGCGAGCTGAAACAAAGCCCCTGCTTGTCTTGGAAAAAAGAAACACCTTCTTTGCCATCTCAGGAGCAATCGTCGCTATTGGCGCAGTTTTCATCTTCATGGGCGGCCTTAAGCCTAACGTTGAGTTCCTTGGCGGCTACGAAGCCATCCTCAAGGTGCCAGCCAGCCAAAACGCTTCTTCGGCAGCGATCATAGAAAGCCTGGACAAGGTAGGCATCAAAGAAGCAAACATCAAATTTGGCGAAGGGCAGGATGAAAAAGGAGCCGCCACAAGGCTGGCCTACATCACGATCCCCGCCAATGCTGGGGTTCAGGCTAATGACCCTACAGTCATCGGAAAGATTGCAGAGGCGACTGGCTTCTCATCCGAAGGTGCTTCGATTTCGGAAATCGGAGCAACCATCAGGGATGAAACAATCTGGAATGCCATCTACGGCACTTTGGGCTCGATGGGCTTCATCATCATTTGGCTCGCGATCCGCTTTGGCTTGGCCTTGGGTGGAATCAAGAATGGCCTTAAGTTCGGCCTTTCGGCCATTGGCTCAATGGTTCATGACATTGCTGCCATCTTCGGCACGGCTGCTATTGTCGGCTACCTTTTGGGATGGGAAATCAGCGGTCTCTTCATCTCAGCCATGCTCACAGTTGCCTCCTTCTCTGTCCATGACACGATTGTCATCTTCGACAGAATCAGAGAGAACTTGAGAAAGCCCCATAAAGGCCAGACATTCGACTTCCTCATCAACAAGTCAATCACTCAGACAGTGGCCCGATCGGTCAACACATCAGCTACGGCAATCGTCAGCCTGATCGTTTTGATCGCAGTCGGAACCCCAACCCCTGACCTCAAGTTCATGTGTGTTGCGATGCTGGTTGGCATGGTTGTAGGAACCTACTCAAGCATCTTCAACGCATCTCCAATTCTGTACCTGTGGGATAAAGCAACCATCAAGTCAAAGGGTGCTGCCCACGGCCTTATGGCAGAAGCGGAGCGTGAGATCAAACTGAGAGCCACTCAGATGGCCACCGTTCCTGGCGGCCCAGCTGCCGAAAGCGGCTACGGATCGGTCAAGCGACGATCTACGATGGCCGACAAGGCTACCAAGCCGCTCGACGACGAGTAACGCGCAGGGAAACGCAAGCTCAAAGGCCTTTCTGCTTAAAAAAGCAGAAAGGCCTTTTTTCTGTCAAAGCAGCTTGATGGGCCGCCGAGGTCCACATGCCTCAAGACGGCTATACTTCCCTTCATGTCTCATCTTGCTGCGGTCCTGCCTGGCGACGGAATTGGCCCCGAGGTTATTCAAGAAGCTACGGCAATTCTGACGGCTCTCCGCCCAGATATCCAGCTAAAATCCACCTTGGTTGGAGGAGCAGCAATTGATGGTGCAGGCGAGCCATTGCCAGCGGCAACGCTTGACCTCTGCCGCGAAGCGACAGCCGTCCTTTTAGGCGCTGTCGGCGGCCCTAAATGGGACAGGCTTGAACCAGCCAGCCGAAGGCCAGAAGTAGGCGCCCTGCTGCCACTGAGGCGCGAGCTGAACCTATACGCCAACATCCGCCCGGCCCAGACAATGACAGCCCTGCTGCATGCCTCGCCCCTCAAAGAAGAGAGGAGCCGCTGCGACCTGATTGTTGTGCGCGAGCTCACAGGAGGAATCTACTTTGGCACCCCGCGAGAAAGGCAGAATGGCGGCGATACTGCCATCGACACCTGCATCTATCATCGACATGAAATCGAGCGAATTGCACGAAGGGCCTTTGAAATTGCAGCCAACCGAAGGCAGTATCTGGTCAGCGTCGATAAAGCCAATGTTCTAGAAACGAGCCGGCTCTGGCGTGAGGTTGTAGACGAAGTCTCAAAGGATTATCCTCAGGTCAGCCTGGCCCACATGCTTATTGACAACTGTGCCATGCAGCTCATCCGCGATCCAGGCCAGTTTGATGTCATCCTCACCGAAAACATGTTTGGCGACATTCTCTCCGATGAAGCCTCCATGATTACCGGCTCTCTCGGTCTCCTGCCTTCTGCTTCTCTCAGCGACGAAAAGGGCGGAAATGTTTTTGGTCTTTACGAACCTGTCCATGGTTCGGCTCCAGATATTGCTGGTCAAGATAAAGCCAATCCTCTTGCCGCTATTCTAAGCGTGGCCATGATGCTTGAACTCAGCTTCAGCGACCATGAAGCAGCTAAGAAAATTCGAGACGCAGTTGAAGATGTGCTTTCTGAAGGCTTCCGAACCGGAGACATTTACGAGGAAGGCTCCCGCCTGGTCGGCACAAAAGAAATGGGCAGGCTCATCCTAGCCAAACTCTAGGCCGACAAGAAGCTGCAAAACTGGGACTGATTAAGAGCTTGGCCCTGCCTTGGGTAGTCTTCGAGGCATGGCCAAGCTTATTCTTGTCAGGCACGGGCAGTCTTTGTGGAACCTTGAAAACAGGTTCACTGGCTGGGTTGATGTCCCCCTCACCGAACAGGGAATCGCCGAAGCAAAACGTGCCGGTGAAAAGCTGAGAGGCTTGGAAATTAACGTTGCCTATACTTCGGGGCTGCGCCGCGCTCAACACACTCTTGAGCTGCTCCTTGGTGCTATTCCTCTGGAAATCCCAGTCATCCGAGATGCCGCGCTGAACGAAAGAGACTATGGCGACCTGGCCGGCCTAAACAAGGACGACATGAAAAAGAAGTACGGCGAAGAACAGGTCCATATCTGGCGCCGCAGCTTTGATGTTCCTCCTCCTGGCGGCGAATCATTAAAGAACACCAGCGAAAGAACCCTTCCCTTCTTTGAAAGAGCGATTATGGGCGACATTCGTCAAGGCAAGAATGTCCTTGTCGCCGCTCATGGCAACAGCAACCGATCTATTGCAATGGCTCTAGAAGAGCTCAGCACAGAAGAAGTTTTGGCACTCGAACTCCCGACCGGAATCCCCCGTGTTTATGACCTTGACCCAGAGACAGGCAAGGTGCTGAACCTGGAAATTTTGAGCTAGCCTTAAGAACATGCCCGACTGCTTTTCTAAAGAGAAACGCAGCCAGGTTATGGCCCAGATTAAGAGCACGGGCACCCAGCCAGAAACAAGGCTGGGTGCCCTGCTTGCCGTTTGGCTTCCAAATGAAGTCATCCTTCAGTCTCCAAAGATAGTCTTTGGCCGCCCTGATTTTGTTCTGCCCTCCTATCAAATTGCCATCTTCCTAGACGGCTGCTTTTTTCACGGTTGTCCAAAACACTATCGGGAACCCAAGCAGAACAAAGACTACTGGATTGCTAAAATAGCCAGAAACAAAAAGCACGACATGCTGGTAACCCAAACGCTAAAAAGCGAAGGCTGGAGAGTAGTAAGGATTTGGGAACACGAGCTAAGAACCCCCAAAATGCTGGGACGCGAACGAATACGCAGACGAATCCGCTATGCCATCAAGCAGGAAGCCTATCGTATTTCAACTACTGCAGCTGCGGCAGAATCCAGAGCCCAGTACAGCCTTGACTAACGGATTCTTGCCTGAACATCTTCCGGCAAAGGTGGTGTCAGTCTTCTTTCCTGGTCAACAGAAGCCACAGGGTTTTGTCGTAAGTCATGACTGGTTAAACCATGATCCTCGGCAATGATATGACTGTTGACTATCTGCTTGAGCTCATAAAGCTCCGCTTCAAGCTGCGCTATCCGAGCATGATCTGTCTGGCTCTGCTCAACGACATTCCGGCGCGCCATGAGTTCTGCCATCTTTCTTTGATGGCTGGTAAGAATGGCAACAATCGGAACAACGACAACTAAACCGAAGCCGATCATGATCCCAAAAAAGGATTCTGGATCCATGTTCCCAAACCTTACGCAGCAGGAGCACCTGAGGATGCAGGTCCTGTCCATATGGCTGCACCATCAATCCTTTGCCAAAAATTCGCCGGTAATGACTGCTTATATCAAGATCAGTTCCGCTTCTTCACTCGACCCCCATGCAGCTTCCGCAGCAGTCATCATGCTGCATAACTAAGCAGCTATGCCAATAGCCATGGACCAATGCTAAGGCCATGCGAGGCCCCCCATAGTTGTGGGTATGGTGAAGCAAAGCTATGGCCCGCTACGGCATCGGATTAGATTTTGGAACCAGCAGCGTCAGATGTCTGATTCTCGACTTGGATGAAGGAACAGAACTTGCCGCCGGTGTCTGCGCTTATCCAAGCGGTGAAGAGGGAGTTCTGATCTCGGACTCGGACCCCCACCTCGCCAGGCAAAAACCTGCCGACCACTTTGAGAGCTTGATAAAAGCAGTGCGGCTGGCTCTCATCGAAGCCTCCGACTCTCGACCAGGCTTTTCCTCTGACGATGTGATTAGCATAGGAGTCGATACAACCGGCAGTTCCCCTATGCCTCTGGCCGCCGACGGCACTCCGCTTGGACTCACTTCTGGCTTCGAAGATAATCCCCACGCCCAATGCTGGCTGTGGAAGGACCACACCTCATTCGCTGAAGCCGCAGAAATCACCGCCTTAGCTGCTGAAATGGGCCGTCCATTTTTGAACAAATGCGGTGGAACCTATTCAAGTGAATGGTGGTGGTCAAAGATTCTCAAATGCGCCCGTGTCGCACCCGATGTTTTTGACGCTGCCCATTCCTGGGGCGAAATGCAGGATGTCATTCCTGCATGGCTGACAGGAACTTTGGGCAGCATGAAGCGAGGCATCTGTGCAGCAGGACATAAAGCCCTGTACCACACCGATTGGGGTGGACTGCCAGACAAGGAGTTCCTAGCCGCCCTAGACCCTCGACTGGCGGACCTGAGAGACAGGCTTTACGCAGAAACCTACACATCAAATCAGCAGGCCGGACTGCTGACCGAAGAACGTGCAAAGGATCTTGGACTAAAAGCAGGAATTCCGGTAGCTATCGGAGCTTTTGATGCCCACATGGGCGCGGTTGGAGCCGGCGTAAAAGCAGGCACGATCGTAAAAATTATGGGCACATCCACCTGCGACATCATGGTTGGTTCAGCTGGAACCCCTGATATTCCGGGAGTCTGCGGCGTTGTGCCAGGTTCTGTCATCCCAGGAATGATCGGGATTGAAGCTGGGCAATCTGCTGTTGGAGACCTCTTTGCCTGGTGCGCGAGAGAGCTTGATGGCAGGCCCGATGCTCATATTCGCCTGCAGGAAGAAGCCAGCCGCCTTAAGCCAGGTGAAAGCGGCCTGGCTGCCTTAGATTGGAACAATGGCAACAGAACAATTCTTGTGGATGTGCAGCTGACTGGCCTGCTTATCGGTCAGACACTTCACACTACTGCGGCAGAGATTTACCGCGCCATGATTGAAGCCACTGCTTTTGGCTCGTTAAAGATCATTGAGCAGATAGAAGCCGGCGGAGTGCCAGTTGCCGAGGTCATCTGCTGCGGAGGAATTGCCGAAAAAAGCCCCCTCACTATGCAGATCTATGCCGACGTATGCGGCCGCCCTATCAAAATCAGCCGATCTGGCCAGACCTGTGCCCTGGGAGCGGCACTTTTCGGGGCTGTTTCGGCTGGCGCCTTCGTGAATATCGAAGAAGCAGTAGAAAAAATGACTGGCACTCAAGACCGAGTCTATGAACCTGATCCTGACTCAGCAGCTGTATATAAGCGCATCGGAGCAGTCTATACCCAGCTGCACGATGCCTTCGGACGCCCAGGACAGCAGCTGGATCTTTACCCCGTGATGAAGGAACTTTTAGCCATCCAGCGAGAGGTAAAAGCGTGATCCTAAAGGCTTTAAGAGAAGAAGTCTGCTGGGCCAACAAAATGCTGCCAGAGTGCGGACTTGTCACCATGCATTCTGGCAACGCCAGCGGCATAGATAGAGAACTGGGTGTTCTTGTCATCAAGCCTAGCGGCATGGATTACGATAGAATCACCCCCGAAAATCTTGTTGCTATAGAATTAGAAACTGGAAAGGCTATTGATTCAACTCTTAGGCCTAGTGTCGATCTTCCACATCACATTTTCCTCTATAAGCACATGCCTGATGTTGGCGGAGTCATTCACACCCATAGCAACTATGCCACAGCTTTTGCAGCCGTTCACCTGCCTGTTCCTTTAGTTTTAACAGCCATAGCCGATGAGTTTGGATGTGAAATTCCTTGTGCTCCTTACATCGACAACGAAGATGAACATATTGGTGAAGCAATTCTCAAGCATCGCAATCGTGCTCCAGCGATTCTTATGGGGAACCATGGTGTTTTCGCGTGGGGGTCTTCTGCAAAGTCTGCTCTCAAAGCAGCAGTCATGACAGAGGATGTAGCAAAAACTGTTCACCTGGCCAAACAGCTCGGCACACCACTGCCTATTCCACCAGAAGAAGCTGAAAAGTGGTACGACCGCTACCACAACCGATACGGACAAAGCTAAGTGAGCAGTAGAGAGGAGCAAAGTCGACCTCTCTGGATCTACTTTAATGCTTATCTGTATTTTAGCAGGCAGAACTTTCTTCCCGGATATCTGCAAAAGTGTTAAAGAAAGTTCTGCTCAAGTTATCCAACGCCTACTCAAGTGTTTTCATAACCAAGAAGTCACTAATCTTCATTACTCCTGATCCTGCTTTTTGTCAGCGGCTATACATCAAATTTGCCAGAAATCAAAAGAATTAAGTAATGCCATGCCAATTTGGGCCGCTAAATCCTTTCGGTAGAATTTGGGGATATGGAAAATACATTCCATCAAAGCCCTGAACTCTCTAGATGTTTGAATCTAGTGATGCTCTGATATCTTAATGCCACCCCTTGACCTTGCATCTTTAACAAAAAGGTCGAAGTTTGTAAAATGGCTGACGAGCATCAGTCCGGTTTTGTGGCGAATTGATCTCCACTTTCCTTTGCCATCCACTCTCAGCTCAAGCTCCAGCACATCATCCCATACAATATTTTCTTTTATGCGATTTAAAAAGTCATACATGACAATTCTCTCAGCATCCCATTCCAGCCTGCTGAACAAAGCAGGCAAAGTGAAGGCAGCCGCGCCAAAACCAAGAACAAACGCCATCATTAACTTCAAAGGAAAAGCTGGCAGCAGAATGAATACAAGAAAAATGCTGACAAGTGCCATAAGTGGCCACGTTGTATAGTGAATCACCTTTATCTCATGCTCTATTTTTTTTGAAGGTATCAGCATTTATATTTACGACGAGATCCTGTCATAAAAGTTCTTATTAATTCGCCTCGGCGGTGGGACCAGACATAGGTCAAGATAGACTGCAAAGACCTTCATGGAAGATAGGCACGAGGGACTAACCAGCAAGGTTCGTCAAGTTGTCGCAAAGCTGCGACAGATGGCTGGTGAAGCAGGAGATGGAGCACGGCTCCCAGGCTTTAGAGACCTGATGAAAATGTTTGACGTAAGTCAAGCAACCATATCATCAGCGCTCGATGTATTGGCTTCTGAAGGGTTGGTAGAGCGAAGGCCAGGAAGCGGCATTTATGTCTGCGTCGCCCGCCCTTACAAGCCTTTTCTGGTTCTAGCCGATGCAAGCTGGACAATCAGCCCCTCTCCCTTTTGGGAAATGGTTTTCGAAGGGCTCTGCCAGCCATTCGGACAAAAACCTCAGATGCTTGAGGCAGTTCACCTTGGAGGAAGCTTGGTCCCTCTTCAGGATAGGCCCGCTGAAACAGCCCTTCCTCGAAGCCTTATGGCAGACTTAAAAAGTGGAGCTTTTGCCGGAGCCTTCTGCCTTTCGCTCGACGATAGAATTCCCTGGATGATCGAAGATTTGGGAATCCCGGTCGTCTCATTCTCATGCCCATCCCATTACATGGTGCAGCTGGCAAACCTAGAGGCCTGCCAGATCGGCACGTCTGAGCTGATAAAAGCTGGCTGCCACAGAATCGCCCTCTACAATGCCCCCTATATCGGCACAAAGGAAGTCTTCACTGCTGCCCTCACTGCTCACGGCGCAAAAGAAGTCGTCGTTCCACCTTCAGTTGGCTTCACGCAAAGACCACCCAAAATGGGCCGTAGATCACGGCTGATTGAGGCTGGCTTTAACGAAGGGCTAAGGCTTTTCTCACCGGAATCAACCGAGACGCGCCCAGACGGCATCTTCTGCGTGGATGACATGTTTACCATGGGTTTCGTCATGGCTTTGCAGCGCCTAGGCCTCCAAGCAGGAAAAGACGTCCATATTGCCACCCACATCAATCATGGATCACCAGTTTTGGCCGCGTGGCAGCACCAGCTCATTGCCCTGGAGTTCGATATACGCCAAATCGGGCAGTCAATGATTACAGGAATGTCTCAAATCATTAAGGGAGAACAGCCAGGCCGCGGGGGCTGGGAGCACTCAGTAGTGATGGAAAAACAGAGAGGTTTGGTGCGAGTGATGCTGGTTCGTCCGAAGCTGCTGCCTCCAACTGACGAAGCTCCAACTCCAGTAAAGTTCTAGCAGCAGGGCCCCAAGACCCTCTGATGAATCCTGACTAAAAAGGGCATCACTCCTGAATGTCATGATGAAAATGCAGCCATGAGTACAAGAACTGAATCTGATACGATGGGCAAAATCGAAGTCGCCTCTGACCGGTATTGGGGCGCACAGACCCAAAGGTCTATCCAAAACTTCCCGATCGGAGTCGAGCGGTTCCGTATGGCCCGTTCGATCATCCGCGCCATGGGAATCCTTAAGAAAGGAGCCGCCCTGGCCAATGCAGATCTTGGCCAGCTGCCAAAGGAGACAGCGGAACTGATTTCAAAGGCTGCCCAAGAGGTCATTGACGGCAGACTTGACGATCATTTCCCCCTTGTTGTTTTTCAAACAGGCTCTGGCACCCAGAGCAATATGAACTCCAACGAGGTCATTAGCAACAGGGCGATTGAGATTGCAGGCGGCGAACTGGGCAGTAAAAAACCCGTTCATCCAAATGACGACGTCAATAGAGGTCAAAGCAGCAACGACACCTTCCCCACTGCCATGCACATCGCCGTGGTTGAAGAACTTCACCGTCAGCTTTACCCTAAGGTTAAGGTGCTGCGAGATACCCTGGCTGACAAAGCAGAAGCCTATAAAGACATTGTTAAAGTAGGAAGAACCCACCTGCAGGATGCCACGCCAATCACGCTAGGACAGGAAATCGGCGGCTGGGCTGCACAGATTGACTACTGTATTGAGCAGGTTAAGTTCGCAGAAAAGGGGCTTTACGAACTGGCTATCGGCGGCACGGCAGTCGGCACTGGGCTGAACGCTCACCCCGAATTTGGAGACAAGGCTGCCGCATACTTTGCTAAGGAGACTGGCCATCCATTTGTTTCAGCACCCAATAAGTTCGCCTCCCTCTCCGCTCACGACGCCTTAGTTTCCACCTCTGCAGCGCTCAGAACTCTATCTGGAGCCTTGATGAAAATGGCCAATGATGTAAGGTGGCTGGCTTCTGGCCCCCGCAACGGCATTGGAGAGATCAATATTCCAGAAAACGAACCTGGCAGCTCTATCATGCCAGGCAAGGTCAACCCTACTCAATCCGAAGCTATGACGATGGCAGCGGTTCAGGTCTTTGGCTGCGATGCAGCGGTTGCTTTTGCAGGAACTCAGGGCAATTTTCAGCTCAACGTTTTCAAGCCTGTCATGGTGCACAACGTGCTCACCTCTATTCAGCTTCTCGGCGATGCCTGCTCTGCCTTCAATGATAACTGCGCGGTTGGCATTGAACCAAACCAGGCGAAAATCGATGAGAATCTGAACAAGAACTTGATGCAGGTCACTGCTCTTAACCGACACATTGGCTATGAGAACGCCGCCTATATCGCTAAAAAGGCTCATAAGGAAGGCCTGACACTGAGAGAGGCAGCCATCGCATCTGGTTATGTGACTGAAGAGCAGTTCAGCCAATGGGTGATCCCCAAAGATATGACCCACCCCTCTGTGTAATCTTCATTTCCTGACTCAAGATCAAGCCCCGAATAGAAGGGATGAGCTATCATCCCTCCTATGACTTCTGAGGGGAAGAAAAAAAGTCCACAGCACACTTTAATCCTGGGAGCCTTGATTCTCGGTGCTGTCAGTGGACTTGCGGCTCAATGGCTTCTCCCCGACGGGTCGAAAAACGAGGCCCTCAAGTGGTTCCTCGACAACATCGCCAGCAACGTAGGCAACATTTTTCTGGCCATGATTTTCATGGTTGTTGTGCCTCTGCTTTTTTCCGCCTTGGCCCTAGGCGTTGCCGAAATCGGAGATGTCGCCAAGGTCGGTCGTGTTGGAATCAAAGCCCTGCTGGTAACCCTGCTGCTTTCAGGCATTGCGGTTGGCCTCGGGCTGGCAGCTGTCAACATTGTCCGCCCCGGCGAAGGAATCCCGCTGGAAGTCAGAACTGAAATCATTGATGACGCAAAAGAAACGGCTCTGAAAAAGGGCGCCATCCCTGATGCGCCAGCTCAAGACCCCCCCGTGGTTGGAACTGTTCCCAAGAATCCTCTTCTTGAAGCAACCCGCGCCCTCTCGGGAGGCCTCATGCCTTTCATGTTCTTCACCTTGGTGTTTGGCCTTGCATTGGCTGTTGTTCCGGCAGAAAAGGCAGCTCCAGTTAAGGCATTTTTAGAAGGTCTCTTCGCTGTGACTCTTCAGATGATCGATTTTGCCATGAAGCTGGCGCCGATAGGTGTCTTCTGTTTGGTCTTCCAAACAGGAGCTTCATTAGGAATAGACATATTTATAGCTGTTCTCAAGTACGCGGTCTTGGTGCTGGCCGTCTTAGCCCTCCATTTGTTCGGGGTCTACTCGCTGGTCCTCTCCATTTTCGCCAAACGAAATCCAATCACCTTCTTCAAGCAGATGAGAACGGTGATGATGACGGCTTTTGCCACCAGTTCATCCAACGCCACACTCCCCACCGCGCTAAAAGCTGCCGAAGAAGAGGTGGGACTGCCAGGAGATATCTCGAACTTTGTCCTGACCGTAGGGGCCACGGCCAACCAAAATGGCACCGCTCTGTTCGAGGGGATAACCATTCTCTTCCTCTGTCAACTCTATGGAGTGAACCTAGACCTCAGCCAGCAGGCTTGGGTGATGCTCATGGCAATCATTGCCGGAATTGGCACGGCCGGCGTCCCCGGCGGAGCCTGGCCCATGATCGCTTCTATCGTCAAGACCCTTAAAGTTCCAGCCGAATCTATTGGCCTGGTGCTTGGCATTGACAGAATTCTTGATATGAGCCGCACGGTGCTGAATGTCACAGGAGACGTCGTTATAGCCTGCTGTGTGACTCAGTGGGAAGGTCGAGGCGAAAAAGTTACTGTTCCAGATGATGCCCAGGGGTAGGTTCAACTGGGAGGATAATTGACTCCCTGACAAGGGCAGACAAGGTACCCTGCGTCAGGTTCAAGGGAATCGTTTTTGACTCCGAACCAAACCAATAGACAGCGTGCTTTGCCAGGCAGGGACTCATCAATGAAATCAGCTTTTCGCCTTCCCATTCTTCTCCTGCCTGCCCTGGCCCTCATCCATGGCTGCGGAGGCGGGGGCACAGACACCGGCGCTGCAACAAAGCTGACTCTCTTTCCTGATCTGGCCGTATTGGCTCAAGATGCGAGCCAGACATTTGGATACAGCATAGAATCAACTGGCAGCGCAGATGTAATTTGGAGCACAACCGGAGGAAGCATCACTCAAACCGGCGCCTACACTGCACCTTCGTTCGATGGCATTTTTGATGTGGTGGTCCGCAGTGTCAAAGATCCAGCAGTCTTTGACACCTCCTTGGCCGTCGTAGGAGACAGCAACCAGGGGGACATCACTCCCGCTGCCCTCGCCATGGGTGTTGGAGAGACAGTTGATGTTTCAATCGCCTTCACTGGCCCAGAAGATCAATCAGCGACATGGCTGACCACTGGCGGAAAAGTTGAATCAGTCGGAATCAGCACAGCCAGGATAACTGCCCCCAGCAGTCCTGGATCAATCAGCCTGATTGCGCGCAGCATTGCCTCGCCTTCACTCTTCGGCAAACGTATCATTCAAGTCAGAAACATTATCGTCACAGTGACTCCGAATGGAAATACTGTCGCGCCAGGGGACACAACATCTTTCTCAGCTTCTGTTTCTGGTGCAGACAACGCAGATGTCACCTGGTCTGCGAATGGCGGTGTGATTGACGCCACAGGATTTTGGACTGCTCCGACTGTCCCTGGCACCTACACAATAACGGCGACAAGCGCCGCCAATGGTTCCTTTAAGGGTGAAGCCTTGGTGTTTGTTGCGGCCCCATAGACCTCATTCATCTGTTCACACACTAAAGCTGGGAACAAACACACCTGGTAAAGCTACAATCTATTTCGGAACTGACTTGCACAGTTCTGGAGCAGACAATGGCGAATGTAAAAGACATTGAAGGTGTGGGGGAGGTTCTTGCTGGCAAACTTGCCGAAGCAGGAGTTAAGACTGTTGAAGGACTACTGGAAGTCGGTGGAACTAAAAAGGGACGAGTTGGCTTGGCCGAAACGACAGGCATTTCTGAAAAGCTGATTCTCAGGTTTGTGAATCATGCTGATCTTTTTAGGATTCATGGCGTTGGTCCTCAGATGGCCGAAATTCTTGAGGCATCGGGCGTCGATTCAGTCGCCGAACTGGCTCAGCGAAATGCAGCCAACCTGACGGCTAAGATCGCAGAAGTCAATGCAGTCAAAAACCTTGTGAACAGAGTTCCTTCTGAAACCGATGTCACAAAATGGATTGAGGAAGCCAAAACCCTTCCCAAAGCCGTCAGTCACTAAGTCGTTTATCACTCAAAGGAATACAAAGGTAGAAAATGGATCAGCTTGTTAAAATGATTGCCGACAAGGTCGGAGTCGATGAAGCCACCGCCGCGAAAGTGGCCCAGTTCATTCAAGAACACATGCACGAGATTCCCGCCCTATTGGGCAAGGGCGGCCTGGATGGCCTGAAAGATCAGGCTGGCGGCCTGCTTGGCGGCTTATTGGGCGGCGGCAAGAGCGAGTAATCCTGCCAGGACAGACCGGCACTTGTGCCTGTCTTAAGACAATAAGGGGGAGCAACGCAGAGAACCTGCCAAGAATTTGAGCAGGTTCTCATGCATTCCCAATCTCCTGTGCCCCCCAATCTATGGCGAACAACCTGCGAAATGCTGTACCAGTCAGGAGAAGCTCAAACCCTTCTGACCGATGGGGCTGATAGAGCTGATGTGCAGAAGGCGCTTTGCCGAGTTATTGAACTTGCGGCCCAAGGGCTGACCCAGCTGGATGAAGTTCCTGCCCGGGCGAATCGGCCAAAGAGATCCCATAAAGCAGTGATCCTTCCTGAGTGGCTTGCTCTGGAAGGACCGGTTGAAGAACTTGAAGACGGCAAAGATGCTGCTTGACCCGGCCGGCTGATATCCGCTTCAGGAGATTGACGCGGCTTCTGCCTTCGATTGGGCTCTCGCCTGAAAATGTCCGTAGCCAAGAGCGCCTGCCACCAAAAATGCCATCCCAACCGAGAGCACTTTAGGATAAAACTTAACTCCCCCCTTGTTCGGATTGGAAGCATCTGATAGAACCCCTCGACCAAAATGCATGACGAGAAGGGCGCAAACACACAGGGCCATAATGTAGCCGCCCCGTGGATTGATTGTGGAGATGTAGACAGCGAAGAGAACAAGAACCCCGGCCCCCACCCCTCCGGCCAAGCTCATGAAATGAGCCGCTCCATCAGAAGGAAAAAAGTACGCCTGCAAACCCATGATGATATTGATCACGGCGTAGACGACAAGCACCCAGCGAGGCCAAGTCATGCCGCTAAGTTACCTGGGGATTGAGGCTTGTTAAGGGATAGTCAGGGACTGTTCGACTTAACAAGCCATGCCATACTCAGAGAGTGACTCCCCCCAAGGGCTCCCTCACCTCTAAAGCCTTTCATGCCGAAGAGTGGCACGACGACAGGATTAAAGAAGAGTGTGGAATTGTCGGTCTTTACACTCCAGGCCGACAGGCAGCAAATAGCGCCTTCTTTGCCCTCTTTGCCCTTCAGCATAGGGGGCAGGAATCAGCGGGAATCTCCAGCGGAGATGGTGAGGAAATCTACACAGAAAAGGGCCAGGGCCTGGTCTCACAGGTGTTTAATGAAAACAAGCTGGCAGAGCTGAAAGGCAGCTTCGCCATTGGCCACAATCGTTACAGCACAACAGGGGCAAATGTTTTCCGCAACGCCCAGCCCATTGTCTGCATGACCGATAAAGGAAAAGTATCGGTCGGTCACAACGGCAACTTGGTCAATACAGTTGAGCTCAGGTCAGAGCTGGAAGCAGAAGGCTTCACTTTTGAAACCACGAATGATTCAGAACTGATTGCCGTTCTGCTGCACAAGCATCTTGATGAGGGACCTGAAGCTGCTGTTGCTGCGACAATGAAGAGGCTTCAAGGAGCCTACAGCGTCGTTGCCGTGACACCCAATTCTTTGATTGGGTTTAGAGATCCTAATGGAATCCGCCCCCTCAGCGTCGGCAAGATTTTTGAAGATGGCTACCTGCTGGCTAGTGAATCCTGCGCCTTCTCACCTTTCGGCGGAGCTGTCACCTGTGATCTGGAGCCGGGTGAATGTGCCGTCATCGACGAAAACGGCCTGAGGCTCAGGCAGGTTGCCAAGCCAGATCGAGCAGCCATGTGCCTGTTTGAGTTCATCTACTTTGCCAGACCCGATTCCCACATGTATGGCACATCGCTTTACGATGCGCGGGAAAGAATGGGAGAAGCTCTAGCCCGCCTGCACCCAGCGCCCGATGCAGATGTTGTCATGCCAGTGCCTGACTCCGGAATTCCTGCTGCTCTTGGCTTCGCCCGCGCCAGCGGACTTCCCTATCAGGAAGGAATGATGAAGAGCCGCTATATCCACCGGACCTTTATTCAGCCAGATCAAAGAATGAGGGATGACAGTGTGAGGATGAAGCTGAGCCCCATGCCAGATAGGCTAAGGGGCAAAAGCGTCGTACTGGTCGATGATTCAATCGTTCGAGGAACAACAACAGGAAAAATTGTCCGCCTGCTGTTTGAATCGGGGGCCAGAGAGGTCCATGTCCGAATCACAGCTCCTCCCATTACAGATCCATGCTACTACGGCATAGATATGGCCAGCAAAGGCCAGCTTATTGCTGCCAACTGGAGTCTGGAAGAGATTAGGGAATCTATCGGTGCAACATCCCTTGGCTATCTTGACCTAGATGGTGCGGTTAAGTCTGTTGGCCGTCCTATCAGCCATTTCTGCACGGCCTGCTTCAATGCGGACTACCCTATTCCTGTTCCGGGCAACATCGGCAAGGAATCTTTGGAAAAGTGCTAGAGGTCCAAGAGACCCTGTGCAGACAATGATCAGGTAAACCCTTTTCATGCAGTACACGCAGTTGGGGCGTTCTGGCCTTAAGGTCTCAAGACTCTGTCTCGGAACGATGAACTTCGGCCCTGAGACAAGCAAGGAAGATGCCTTTCGCATTATGGATGCCGCACTAGACCACGGCATCAACTTCTTTGACACCGCCGACGTCTACGGCTGGAAGCAGGGTGAAGGAATCACCGAAAAAATCATCGGCGAATGGTTTCAGCTTGGCGGAAACCGTCGTGAAAGAGTAGTCATCGCCACCAAGCTCTACAATCCTATGGGCAAAGATGAGCTGAATGACTGGCCCAACACCTCCAGATACTCTGCCTACTACATTCGCCGCGCATGCGAAGCCAGTCTTCAGCGCCTCAAGACAGATTCTATTGACCTCTACCAGTTTCACCACATCGCCCGAGAATGTCCTTGGGATGAAGTCTGGGAAGCCATGCGAGTTCTCATTCAGCAGGGCAAAATCACCTACGTTGGCAGCAGCAACTTCGCCGGCTGGAACATTGCCCAGGCAAACGAAGCCGCCAAGCGGGCCGGCACTCTGGGATTGATTTCTGAGCAGAGCAAATACTCCCTGTTGCAAAGAGAAATCGAAATGGAAGTGGCTCCCGCTGCTCAGGCTTACGGGGTCGGCATCATCCCCTGGTCCCCCCTTGGAGGCGGCGTGCTGGGCGGAGTCATCAAGAATCAGGAAGGTCAAAGAAGATATGGTGACTGGACGAAGCATCTGCTTGAGACCAAGCGAGATGCTTTTACAGCATGGGAAGATCTCTGTGAAGCAAAGGGAGCAGCCCCAGGCGATGCCGCACTGGCTTGGACCCTGACCCGGCCTTTCGTTGCCGCTCCCATCATCGGCCCACGCACCATGGCTCAGCTTGATGGCGCAGTCAAGGCACTTGATATCACCTTCACCGACGAGGAGCTAGCAAAGATCGATGAGATCTTCCCTGCCTTTAAGACCTCGCCCGAACAATACGCTTGGTAGTCGTGTCGGCACTGCTGGAGTTCCGTTCTTGGCGGAACTCCAGGCCAAAACTCATAGGCTGCAGATTCTCCTGGGCAGAGCTTAAGCTTCACCCTCCGGTACTATTCGTCTAATGGTCCTCACTGTTCCTTTCGAGGAGTTTGCGGCAGCAGCCGAAAGGCTGAGCCTGCCAAAGCATGCCTACCTCTCCCGGTTTGGACCTGTCTGCCGCGTTACCTGCGGCGACCCTGACCGCGACCTGATGTTAAGAACAGATGCATCAAACACTGTCGCCGAAACTCGCAGAAAACTAGAAAGGTCCGGATTTAACTGTTCAGAGGGTCTTTGGAGCTCAGAAGATGAAGCTGAAGCCATGCCCTCAGCTTCTTACTGGATCGCAGCCGTTGCCTACAAAGGCGCCGATGGAAAGCCTGGCCTCTGGGTGGATGCCCTGCCACACAGACCCCTGACAGGCGACATCCTTAGAGTGATGTATGACGAGTTTAAAAGCCAAGGAGAGCTTGATGGCATTGACCTCGATGAGTTTATGCGCCACCTAGAACCCAATGTTGTTATCCTTGATCCTAGCGAACAAGACCAGTTTGTCGGCCGACACCTTAGCTGCTAGTCTGCAGTGCCTGCTTGAGACTTAGCTGGCCCAAGGTGCTAAGCACATAAGGATGACTGCTTTCAAGGCCAAAAGCAGCTGAGTAAAACTCTTCAATCACACCCGATACAGGGAGTTTTTCTTTTCCTGCCCGTGGCAGCCAAAAAAGATTCAATGGCACAGGGCCTGTCTCTGGCCGAACAGACGGCTGAATATATGTCGAGCTCAAAAGTCCTGCCCCCAGCCTTTCAAAGAATCTCAATCGTCGGGAGCGGATCAACTTATCAGCCTCGGTCACAGCATCTTCCAGTCTTTCAACTTCCAAAAACACGCCTTGACAGTTATGGCAGTTTTGGGTGAGAGCATCGATGCCTGCCAGCAGAAGCTGTCCTCCCCACCCCTCCCCTCGCAGGTCTGGCCTTAATCCAACATGGACAACCCACGCCCATGAACCATCTGGCGCGGTTCTGCCGCGAAGAACGCCTCCTAAAAAGCCATCCTCGTCTTCAAATATCCAAGTCTCAAACGGCGAGCCATCAAACTCGGCTTCTATTACTTCTCTTGGCTCCAGTTCTTCTGGGGGAAAAAGAAACTCCAAAAGATCCAAAGCTCCATCAGCGCTGGGGTCCGACGAGGATTGGATTCGACGAAGAGGTGGAAGAACCATCACAGATCAAGAATCTCAGATGCACGAACCATGTCTTTATCTCCCCTGCCCGAGAGGTTGACCATCACCCTCTCGCCCGGCGTAAAGAGATCTGACTTGAATAGGGCAGCCACTGCATGAGCCGATTCAAAGGCAGGTATCAGCCCCTCCAGTTCGGAGAGTCTACGAAAAGCATTTAACGCTTCTTCATCTGTCACCGAGGTGTAGACAGCCCGGCCAGAATCTTTTAGGAAACTATGCTCTGCGCCGACTCCTGGGTAATCCAACCCCGCCGAAACAGAGTGAGTTGGCACAACCTGCCCATACTCGTCCTGCATCATGTAGCTGTAGCTGCCATGCAGAACTCCTGGCTGTCCTGCCGTCAGCGGCGCCGCGTGCTGGCCTGTTTCAAGTCCCAGCCCGCCTGCCTCGACCCCGATAATGCGCACCTTTGAGTCAGGCACAAAAGCATGAAAGAAGCCAATCGCGTTGCTGCCACCGCCTATGCAGGCGACGATGGAATCGGGCAGAACCGAATGTCTTTCTAAATACTGAGCCCGCGCTTCAATGCCAATGACAGACTGAAGCTCTCTGACCATATAGGGGTAGGGGTGAGGGCCAGCTGCTGTCCCAATAATGTAATGGGTGTCAGCAACATTAGTCACCCAGTCTCTCATCGCTTCGTTAAGGGCATCTTTTAGGGTCCTTGTGCCGCAGCTGACAGGGATCACCTCTGCCCCTAGCAGCTTCATTCTAAAAACATTAAGCTTCTGCCTTTCGCAGTCTTCCTCGCCCATGTAAACAATGCACTTAAGACCAAAAAGGGCACAGACCGTCGCCGTTGCCACCCCGTGCTGCCCCGCTCCTGTTTCGGCAATGATTCTTTTCTTGCCCATCCGGATGGCAAGAAGACATTGACCAAGAGCGTTATTGATCTTGTGAGCCCCTGTATGGTTGAGGTCTTCCCTTTTTATGCAGATATTTAGCCCTGTCTCCGCGCTGAGCCGTCGTGCCTCGGTGATAGGGGTTGGCCTTCCGACAAAATCCTTCAAAAGGCGTCGAAACTCGGCCAGGAACTCTGGATCGTGCCAAGCCTTGTCAAACTCCTCGGTCAGCTGATCGAGGGCTGGAACAAGAGTTTCGGGAACATACCGTCCACCGTACTCCCCAAAAAACGAGGGCGAGTCGAAGGTGAGGGCCATAGCTTATTGTGACGCCATAGCCTCAGAGAAGCGTGATCTAAGGGCCTTAAAGAAATCTTCTCGATCAAGTTCCTTTATCCAAGAGGGAAAATGAGCTTCGGGAAAAACTGTGTTAGGGTCAACCAGAGGTTCCCTTACTGGCATGCTGCACTGCACCAAAACTGCTCGTCTTCCCATCTGGAGAGCACATCCCATCACCTTTCTGCCTGTCAAGGGGTCGATAACATCGTTGGGAGCCAGATGAGCAAAGCAGTCAGGAGTCACGCCGCCTGATTTCACAAACTGGGTTTCTTCTCCAAGCAGAACATTCACACCAGAATCTCTCAGGGCTGCCGCCAGGGGGCGAATAATCGCTCTATAGGCAGGAACAACACTTCTTGTTTCAGATTCCTTCAGCCCGAGCAGCGCAAAGGGAAAAGCGGCTCCAAGAGTAATGTCATGACCATGCAGCACAGCTTTCCCCCCGGTCGGACGCATCACCCAGGGAACTCCCGCTTCGTTCCTTAAGGCTTTACTGGGCATTTGAAAGCGGCCAAGACTCACCCATGCGCCATCCCAGCTATAAATTCTAAAACCAGGAGTTCCCCCTTCTGCCAGCTCTAGCAGCCGGGAATCTCTGGCCATGTTCTCTGGACCTTCCAGGCTGCCTTCCAAACTCGCAGCAATCATCCCTCACCCCTCTTTACGCAGCAGGCGGATGCATTTAAGGTGAACACAGGTCAACCATGACTCACAAACTGCCCTGATTACAGCAGTGAGAGGCCCTTTTACTTCACTCACCTATCAGGAACATCGTAGTATTCAATAAGCCAGATGCCAAACCACGCCTGCCACGGGGGAGCTTCTTTTGAAGCTATCGGAGTCACTTTTGATTCACTTGACTCACGAGGCGGAATTGTCGATGCCGATGTGCTTGACGCATGGTACGACCCTGCTCCCGGGGTCATTTCATCATTATCGGCGCATCTCGCCTGGCTGGTAAAGACATCGCCGCCCACCCATGCGGACGGATTAAGGAAAGTTTTGGCTGAGGCAAGAGGGCTAAAACCGGAGCAGATTCTGCTCGGTGGAGGCACATCTTTCCTCATGTTTCTGGCCCTGCCAAGGCTGCTGCCCCCCAAGCCCAAGGTGCTGATTCTTGATCCCTGCTACGGCGAGTATCCCCACTTGATTGAAGAGGTGCTGGGAGGCCAGATGATTCGGCTGCCCCTGCAGCCAGAAGCTGATTTTGATCCTGATATCAATGACCTTATCAGGCTTTCTGAGGGAGCTGACATGGTGATTTTGGTCAACCCAAACAGCCCAACTGGCAGAGTTATCTCACTGGACGAAATGTTGAGACTAGCCGAGTCTCTGCGGCCAGAACAGAAGCTGTGGATTGACGAAACCTACATTGATTTTGCCCCTGGTGTTCCAACTTTTGAACCTCATTTACCGGCCTTCCCCAACGTCATCATCTCAAAATCTCTCAGCAAATACTATGCCCTCAGCGGGCTGAGAATAGGCTGCCTAGAAATGGAGCCCAGCTTGGTTGAGGAACTTTCAAGGTTCAGCCCCCCGTGGTCAGTTGGGCTCCCAGCTCAGCTCGCCGCAGTCGAAGCGCTAAGGGCTCCCACCTGGTATCAGCAGAGAGTTTTAGAAACTCGCGCCCTTAGAGATGAAATGGCAGACCAGCTTTCACAGCTGCCAGGAGTTTCGGTAGTTCCCAGCAGCACAAACTTTCTGCTTCTCCACCTCCACCAGGGAGGTGCAGCAAGGACAGCAGAAGAAGCCAGGACTCGAAATGTGTTTCTCAGAGACTGCAGCTCTTTGACTCACCACCTGAAGGATCGTTTAATCCGCTCTGCGGTAAAAGATCAGGCATCCAATCAAAAAATAGTCGAGGCCTTAAGACAATCAATCCGCTAAACTTGACAAGATGAAGATTTCTGGGCTGGCAGGTTTTGCCGCATTAGGCTTGGCCGCATTTTTGGCATTTGGGTGCGGCAGCAAAGACTCCACTGTCATCAGAACAGATTCCGGCAAGATGGAGGTTAAGGAGACAAAAGATGGAGAAGCAAAATGGAGCTTTGAAGGCAAAGACTCCGATGGCAAAGATATCTCGGGCCGATATACAGCTTCAGAAAAGGATGGCCTGAGTTACGAAGATTCATCAGGGCAAAAGCTGAAGATGGGAGGCAGTTTTAACGTAGCTGAGCTTGGCGTCCCCGTCTACCCCGATGCAAAACCACAGGGAGAACAACACGGCCTGAGATCTGAGAATGACAAAGAGGTGACTGTCATGGCTACCTACACAACCTCAGATGATTACTTGAAAGTCACTGAGTTTTACGACAAAAAGTTTGAAGGAGCAGAGAAGTCTTCATTCTCCGCCGGCTCTCAGCTCTCAACCTATACTCGAAACAAAGAGGGCGACAACATCAGTGTCATCGTCACCAAGACAGATGGAGTGGTGTCGATTGGCATTACAAGAATGTTTAAGCAGAAGAAATCTTAATGCCTGCATCTTTCCTTTTGCTTGCCTGTCTCTACGCAGGACTGCCCGACGCAGTCCTGGCTGATTTTGAGCAGGATGACTATGGCTCATGGAAAGTAGAAGGAACTGCTTTTGGCCAAGGTCCAGCACAGGGAACCCTGCCCAATCAGATGGAGGTGAGCAGTTACGAAGGCAGGGGTTTGGCCAGCAGCTACCACGGCGGCGATGATTCTACCGGCCAGCTGACCTCGCCAGAATTTACAGTCACTCATAACTGGATGTCCTTTCTCATTGGAGGTGGACATTCTCCTGAAAAGCTGGCAATACAGTTTGTTGTCAACGGTTCAGTTGTCAGATCCTCAACAGGACCAAACAAGTCTCCTGGTGGATCAGAAGCGCTTTATAAAGAAGGGTGGGATGTTTCTGAGTTTCGCGGCCAAAAAGCTGTCATAAAAATTCTTGATATGGCAAAAGGCGGCTGGGGACACATCAGTATTGATCACATTTGCTTGACGGATTCAAAACCTCCTATGTCACTTGTCAACTCATCTCGAACCATCACAATCTCCAAGCGTTATCTAGTTGTTCCTATTCAAAATAATGCACCTGAGAGACGGGTAACGATTAAAGTAGAAGGTCAAGAACCTGTCACGAACAACATCCAGCTGGCCAAAGATAATCCAGATTGGCTTGCAGTTATCGATATGAGCAGGCACATGAATAAGTCGGTGAGCCTGACAATTGATATGATTCCTGGAGGGTGGCTTGGCTTTAACCGCATCTCACAATCTGACAATGTCGTAGGCACCCATACACCCTACGAGGAACCTCTGCGTGGGCAGTTCCACTTTTCTGCACGAAGAGGATGGCTTAACGATCCCAACGGCTTAGTTTATTACAAGGGTGAATATCATTTGTTTTATCAGCACAACCCCTATGGGTGGGGCTGGGGAAACATGCACTGGGGCCATGCGACCAGCACTGATCTCGTTCATTGGACTGAACACCCCATTGCGCTATTCCCTGACTCAATGGGAACGATGTTCAGCGGAAGCGCCGTGGTTGACTGGAAAAATACCAGTGGATTTGGCACCAATAAAGAACCCCCCATGGTGCTTTTCTACACCGCAGCGGGAAGTCATTTTGTGCAGGGTTTAGCCTGGTCAAATGACGGCAGAACTTTTAACAAGATCAGTCAAAACCCAATCATCCCTCAGATGGAAAAGGGTGACAGAGACCCAAAGGTTATCTGGCATGAACCAACTAAAAACTGGGTCATGGTTTTGTATTTAGAAATTCCAAACAAGCCAACAATTCAGTTTTTAACATCAAAGGATCTTGTACGCTGGACACCAACTAGCAGGATTGAAGGCTATCACGAATGTCCTGACCTTTTCGAGCTGCCGATCATCGGCAGACCAGGGGAGACTAGGTGGATTCTAACCGGGGCTAATAGTGACTATCAGGTGGGAACATTTGATGGAAGCACATTCTTCCCTGAAACAGAGATTCTTAAAGGTCATCTCGGCAGAGGCTTTTACGCCGCTCAAACTTTTAGTGATGTGCCTGACAGAAGAATTCAAATTGGCTGGCTGCAGTCAGAGACAAAAGGAATGCCGTTCAATCAGTCTATGTCTCTTCCATTGGAGCTTGCCTTAGTTTCGACGCCTGCCGGACCTCGTCTCAGCTGGACTCCTGTAAAAGAACTGCAGAAGCTGCGCCAATCGACTATTGCTCTGGACCCCTTTGTCCTAGAGCCAAAGCAGGCCGACAAGCTGGCGGACTTTTCATCTGAACTGGCAGAGCTCAACCTAGAGTTCAAGCCCTCAAAAGACCTCAAGTTTGAGATGATGGTTCGTGGCGTTAGAGTTGAGTATGATGCAGCCACAGAAACTCTCGACGTCGCAGGTCATAAAGCACCCCTGAAGAACGACACAGGAACTCTTGATCTCCGTATTTTCTGCGATAGGAATGGCCTTGAAATCTTTGCCTCAAAAGGCAGGGTCTATGTTCCTTGGCCCTACCCGCCCCAAGGTTCCAATAGACGCTTCTCCATTCGATCCTTAGCGGGTACAGCTGAGGTCACAAAATTACAGGCTTACACACTAAAATCTGCTTGGCAATAGCCCTCTATCGACCGCTGCAGTGATGACGAACCTGCCTCTCTGTGGGATCATGAATGGCATGGAACGACCTACCATCATTTCTGGTGTTTCGCAGCTTCTTCACGGGGGAGATTACAACCCAGACCAGTGGCTTGATCGTCCAGATATTCTGGCCGCTGATCTGGACTTGATGGATCAGGCCAGCTGCCAAGCCTTCTCGATCGGAATCTTTGCCTGGATTCAATATGAGCGGGAAGAAGGAGTTTACGATTTTGAGTGGATGAGAAAGCTCCTCGATTCTCTTGCGTCACGAGGGAAAAAAGTCTTTCTCGCCACTCCAAGCGGAGCCAAGCCTGCCTGGATGAGCAGAAAGTATCCAGAAATCAGGCGTGTTGACCGCAAGGGACTGAGAGACGTCCACAAAGACCGTCACAACCACTGCTGGACATCTCCTGTTTACCGGCGAAAGGTGAATGAACTCAATACAAAGCTTGCTGAAGAATTTGGCGGGCACCCAGCTCTCGGCGGCTGGCACATCAGCAACGAGTACAGCGGCGAATGCTGCTGTGATCTTTGTCTTTCAGCCTGGCGCGATTGGCTGAAAGCAAAATACGGCAGCCTAGATGAAGTCAACAAAGCATGGTGGTGCGCCTTTTGGAGCCATAGCTTCACCGACTGGGAGGAAATCGGTGTGCCGGATGAAGGAGTGGATGGCATGACTGTCGACTGGCTGAGATTCTGCAATGACCAGCTGATCGACTTTATGAAGTCAGAAGCCGAGCCACTACGAAGAATCTCACCTGACATCCCTGTGACAACAAACTTCATGGGCCTGTGTGGCGGCTTGGATTACAGTGAAATCAGCAAGGCTGTTGACTTTGTCTGCGACGATCAGTACACCAACCCAAGCTGGGAAGATGACAGTCTGCCCGACATGATGGCCTACGCCAGCTTTAAAAACGACCTCTACCGCTGCTTCAAACCAGAAACCCCATGGATGCTGATGGAGTGCTGCCCCGAAGGAACCCAATGGCACACTCCTTATAGAATTAAGTCTAACGAGCTGCACTTTGCCGAAATGCTGCACGCCATTGGCCACGGCGCCGAAGGAACTCTTTACTTCCAGTGGCGCAAGGGCCGTGGCAGCATGGAAAAGTACCACGGTGCAGTTGTCGATCATGAAGGCAGCGCCAATACCAGAACGTTTAAGCTCACCGCTGAATACGGTAGGCTCTTAAAACGAATGGAGGGAATCGTTGGCACTGTCAACACCACGCCAGAAGCGGTCATTCTTCATGACTGGGAAAGCAAATGGTGCCTCGAACATTCTATGGGACCAGGCGGCACCGCCGAATCTGGAAACGATGAATGTATTAGGCAGCACAGAGCTCTGCGTGAACAGGCCATACCCTTGGGAGTTTTTGACCAGCTGGCCGATTGGGGTTCACCAAAACTCATTGCCACCCCAGACCTCTTTATGTTGAGAGAGGAAACAGCCGAAAAACTGAAGTCATTTGTAGAGGCTGGCGGCCATTGGGTCATGACGGGCCTCACGGCTCAAGCAGGTCCAACCAATCTGGTTCATCTTGGCGGCTTTCCGGGGCTGGGATTAAGAGAATGGTGCGGATGGTGGGTGGAAGAGTTCGACCAGATGAGGCCAGGAGTCAGAAGGCCAATTCTGCCAGAAGCTGGCCTTCCCCTTGGCGAACTGGAAGCTCAAAACTATGCTGCCCTGACACACGCCGAAGGCGCTGACGTCTTGGCTCGCTATGGCGGCGAGGCATTTTATGCTGGAATGCCTGCCCTCTTATCCAGAAACATTGGTCAAGGAAAAGTCTGGCTGATCGGAGCCCAGCTCACATTGGCCAGCATGAAATCTGTCTACAGCATGATAGCCGCTGAAGCAAATCTGGAAAGAATGACTGAAGCTCATAGTTCAGGAATTCATCTGCAGATGCGATCTGGAAAAGGCTATGAGTGGCTGACAATCCAAAACTATTCAAACGAAGCAGGCTTTGCCACGCTCAAAACAGATGGATGGGAAGCTCTTCACGGTCCAGAGTTCGAAGGGGCAAGACTAGAGCTCCCGGCGTGGGGCTCAAGCGCTGCCCGCAGAGCTCTTTAGCCTTCCTTCCGAACCGTTAAAATAAAGTCAGTGTCCAGGAAATCATTGCCCCTTCGGCGTATTTCCTGGGCTATCTGACCACGGTGATACGCGGAATGTGAGTGGAGGTGCAGAAGAATCTCAGCCAGAGTATTGGTAAAGGTCTGGCCCTGCCAGTTCTGGTACGTAATCTCCTTTGTCAAAGGCATCGATTCAACAACCCGCCTAACCCGCCTCAGCCCTTCTTCGTGTCTTACGTGAATTTCATCCAATGGCCAATCAGGAAAGAGTTCAATGGGCTTCACTATGCCTTCAGCCCGGTCCATCCAAATCTCTATGGCGCAGATCATATGGGCAAAAATCCTAGTCAGTTCTGGATCAGGATCTTTGTCGATCATCGAAAGAGTTCGTCTTTCTGACCAAGCCAAACCATCGCAGACTGCCAAGGGGTTCATATAACTATCTTGGCATGAACAAAATCTGCCCACCTCTTAAGGCAAAAGTGCAGGCATAGGACAAAGCCTGCCCAAGTCAAACTAGAGTCAACTCATCACAGATGCCAAGGTTAAGCCAGTTTCTATCAGCCACGTAAAAGCCATACTTGGACGCAGGTTCCTTGGCCCAACTCTGACGACAAACTCAGACCCCCTCCCATTGCTTCAGCCAAAGATCTGCAGATGGCAAGGCCAAGGCCATGTCCACCAGTTTCTCGATTTCTTGCGGAATCTGCGCGAAAAAAGCGTGTCCCAGCTTGAGCTGCATCTTCTGGGGTCATTCCTTCCCCCTTATCTCTTACCCAAAAAAACGTCTTAATCCCGTCGGTTCGCCCGCCAAGTTCCAACTCGCCTTCAGGACAATGTCTCAAAGCATTTGCCAAAAGATTGACAGCAATGCGGCGCACCGCATCTTCATCTCCTATGCTCATCAACGCCTCATCAGGAAAACTGACTCTCAGCCTGTCCGATTCTCCTAAACCATGGACAAGCAGGGCTTCGGCTAGTGGCTTTTTTATATCAAGAGCTGCACGATTGACTCTTAGGCTGCCAGAATCAGCCCTTGCCAAAGTTAAAAGGTCATCAATCAAACGAGCCATCCCTTTTGAAACACCATCCATAAGGCTGAGCTGCCTTTTTGCGTCAGGCTCAAGGGCATCTGACCTTCGAAGGGTCTCAATGGCAAGCCGAATAGAGGCCAAAGGTGTTCGCAGCTCATGCGAAGCATCAGCTGTAAAGCGTTTTTGATCTTCTAAAGCCGCCTCAACTCGGGCAAGGGCAAGATCTTTCTCTGATTGAGCAGCGGCAATAGTATCAAGCATCTCATTGAAAGCACCCGAGAGCCTAGACATTTCATCGGTCCCCGAAACTGGCAGACGCTCATTTAAAGCACCTGTCTTCGCAATAGCAGTTGCGGTTTCGGTTGCCCGCTCCACTGGCTGAAGAGAGTTTCGCAGAACAAGCCAGCCAGCCAGACCCGCAGCAGCCAAGCCCAAAGGAAGAATCCATAGAAGAACCTGCTGACCTGCTTCTGAAGCGACGAGAAGACCTTCGATAGGCTGGACCGTCTGTACGACTCCAATAATTTTCTTGTCACGCATCATGGGGACAGAGGCTGTTCTTAGGGGGCCTTCGTCACTTTCAACCGTGGCGACAACTTCCTGGCCAGCAAGTGACTGCTTCACCATGGGGTCAGACCATGCTGCCCTCCTATCAGGCGGGCCAATCACTTCTCCACTGCTCAAAATCCAGACCGGACGGCCAAAATCTGGTCCTGGCCCTCGTGGCGGTCTTCCCATCCGTCCTGGCTCGCCGTTCCTAAAGCCTGGTCTCTGTCCCTGCCTCTGCTGACCCTGCACGCTGCCTGAAACACCATCTGCGTTTGGGTGTGGCTGAGGCGGAGCCATGGGAAAAGGCGAAGTCGAAAGCTCTCTTGCTCGGTTCAAAAGCCCACTGTCCAGCATCTGCAGCGATGCCTTCTCAGATGCCTTAATGGTGGCAAATGCTCCCCCCACCACAAGAACTGAGACGATAAGAGTGTTGATGAAGATCAGACGGGCCTTTAAGGAGCTTTTAGCCACTTTTTACTTCTCCTCTGACCTGCGGCGAAAGGTATAGCCAAGTCCGTGAACGGTCTGAATCAGGCCTCCTTCGCCAGCCACATCCAGCTTACGACGCAGCGAAGCCATGTGAAAATTAACCGTGTTGGGCAGAGCCTCCTCAGCATTCCACACCCTTTCTAAAATGGCGTCCCGTGTTAAAACCTGACCTTCGTTTCTCACCAAGGCTTCCAGCAGACTAAACTCGCGCGGCGTCAGCTGTAAAGGAACCCCCTTTATCGAGACAGAACTACCGTTAGAATCTATCGACAAGGAGCCTGCCTCAAGCCTGCCCGACTTGTGATGAGCCTCTCGACGAGCCAATGCCCTCATTCGTGCCAGCAGCTCATTCAGTTCAAAAGGCTTCACCAAATAGTCGTCAGCTCCTAAGTCAAGCCCTTTAATCCTGTCCAAAACTTCATCCTTGGCGGTCAGCATCAAAAGCGGAGCATCTATTCCCCCTTCCCTCAGCTTCTGACAGACCTCCCAGCCATCCATGCCCGGCAGCATGATATCCAGCAGGATCATGCCGCAGGTTCTAGTCAGCCCCTCTGACAAGCCAGAAGGGCCGTCCCTTCTCAGGACCGGCTTCCAGCCTACCGACCTCACTGCATCTGCCAGCAGATCGCCAAGCTGAGGATCATCTTCGACAATCAGAACCTTCAAGGTGACCTTACTTTAACCTACGACCTGTGAGAAAGTTATGAGGAAATACCCCTTCGTTACCTCTAAACTGACCGCTGCCCGCTGTACCAAGTAGGAATCACCCGTTCCATGCCAGCAAACCAGTCCGAAACCATTTCGACGCGGCGGAGCATGGAGGCTGTTTCTTCCTCCCCGAAAGAGAGCGACCAAGGAACAGCAGAAAGACAATTGCTCGCAATATAGAATGTGAGCAGTTCAAAAAAGTCTTCACTCGGTTCCCCATCAAGCCATCCATTTATCTGCCCGGATGCAAAAGCTGGGCTGACCTCGGCTGTAAAAATGATCCGATTAAACTCATCTATTGGGTCACCGAAGTCTGTTCGATTAAAGTCAATGATCCCGAGTTTGTTAGATTTTGAGATGACCATGTTTCCGATGTGATAATCGCCATGGTGCATGCACTGAGGCCTATCGCCAAGGAGATTCAGCCGACTCTGAACAAAACTGATCATCTGTTCTCCTCCACTAAAACTTAACCCGCATCTTTGATAGGCAGCTATGTTCCGTGATACTTTGCGACTAAATCTCTGAGCCCAAGGCTCACAATCACTCGGCGCAGGCAGCGAATGAATCTTCCGCAGCAGCTGGCCAGCCTGCAGGCCAAGTTTATACTGCTCCTCAAGAGGAAGCTCTACAGCCACCCTGTCCGCGTCTTCTCCCTCCAGCCAAGTCAGTATCGAACAAACTGCACCAAGCTCCTCGTCAACCCTGAACTCCAGGGGCTTCGGCACGGGCAGGTCAAGGTTCTGCAGCTTTGCCAAAAGGGCATGATCTGCCCCTGCCTGGCCCAATACATCGAGCGAAGAAATCCTCAAGAGCAGATCAGGACCTGCATGAGAGATCAGCCTGTACTTGATATCGGCAGACCACCCTTTAGCAATGCGAACGGCAGAATCTGCTGAGACAAGGCTGAGAGCCTTATTTACTAAAGCCTCCAACTTCTCTTTCTCCAGACTCATCGCAGGGCGTGGCGACACGCCTCAGTCTTGCATAGAAAGCCAAAACCAAAAAAAAGGGGCCTCTTTAAGAGGCCCCTGAATGAACAACAGATTTAAGCTGAAGTTATTCCAGCTCAGACCCGTCGGTTTCCTGGAATCCGTCCAGGTCGTTTTCGTCAACACCGTCTGCGCCAAACCCGGCCATATCAGCCAGGCTTCCACCATCCAAAACTCCCAGATCAGGCTCTGCAGAAGACTGCATGGCAAGATCGGCGAGAGTCATGGCACCAAAGGCGCCGGCTGCGCTGTCAGCTTCTGGCTCTTCGGCATCAGCCAAGGACATAAGCGACTGCTGTGCCCACACAGGCTGGCTTCGATCGACATCGATGCTCAGTTCTCTGTTGGCCTTTTCGCCTGTACCGGCAGGAATCAACCGACCGATAATAACGTTTTCCTTAAGACCAAGCAGTCCGTCGTGCTTGCCGCGGACGGCAGCTTCGGTAAGGACCCTTGTGGTCTTTTGGAAGGACGCAGCAGAAAGGAATGAATCGGTAGCCAGCGAGGCTTCGGTGATTCCAAGCAGAATCCAGTTGGCGGTTGCTTCCTTGGGCTCTCGCTCCTTCTCTTCACCCGTCATAGGATCGGTGTACTTGATCTTTCGACCTTCTTCCTGCATCCTTCGCACCCTTTCGTTCTCGCGGGCAAAGCGGAAACGGTCAACAATCTGACCTGGAAGGAATGGGGTGTCACCCGGCTCCTTCACCTGCCTCTTTCGAAGCATCTGTCGGACGATTGTTTCAAGGTGCTTGTCGTTGATATCGACACCCTGGTCTTTGTAAACAGACTGAAGGTTTTCGATGAAGTACTCGTGAACTGCCATGGCTCCAGCCAGTTCCAGAACCTCGTGAGGATCCAGAGGGCCTGAGGTCAAGGGGTCGCCCTTAATGACCTTCTGCCCCTTGCTGACAGGCAGGGTTCCGATGGGAGGACAGTTAATGGGATAGAAAGCTCTCACCCTTGTGATCTTCTCCTCGTTCGGACCGACATACTTCTTCAAAGCCTGAACGGTTTGAGTGTTCAGCTTCTGACCAATCAATCGTTCCAAAGCAGGATCAAATCCACCTTCTGCAGTCTTTGGCCAGTCCTGCTGGTCTGAAAGAACTGCATCCTTAACGGTTCCTTCCAGCTGGAATTCGGCATCGACGATGACAAACCGACCGAAGTTGGTGGGGGTGATCTCTGCGATAGTTCCCGTGACCGGGCAGATGATCGCCTTACCTCGGGGCTGCTTTCGGGCTTCAAAGATTTCTTCAACTCGGACGATGCCGCTGGATTCACCTGTCCATGCGTAGAAGAAGGCTTTTCTGCTTCTTTCCCAAAGCTTTCGGCTTTCGGTCTGCAGCTTTTCGTGTGCCTTCTCCTGCGCCTTGACTGTGCGCTTCTTCTTGACTTCGCCTGCGCCTTCTCTTACGAAAAGCCGCTTGATAACCTCTTCCTGCGACTCAAGCAGCTTGCTTGGGTCGAACTGAGTCATATCGACATTGGCTGCTGCGCTAAAGTCATCTTGGAACTGTCGAACGAACTTGCCAGTTTTGAACTGGTTTGTGCGGGCGATAACTGCCGAACCGGCAACACCACCCGTGTGGAACGTTCTCATCGTGAGCTGTGTGCCAGGCTCACCAATCGACTGAGCAGCAATGATTCCAACTGCGACGCCTTCTTCAACAAGCTTCTTGGTAGAAAGGTCAATGCCGTAGCACTGAGCGCAAAGGCCAATTTCAGCTTCGCAGGTGATTGGGCTTCGCACCTTGCATCCAAGACGGCTGTGATCATCGATTTCGAAGCCCCACGAGCGATACTTGTTAAAGATCTTCTCCTGATCGGCGCCGGCCTCAGCGAGTTCAGCATAGTAGGAAGCTTCAATGGCATCCAGCTGTTTGCAGATGCCCTGAGTCAGCACTTCGCCGTGTGAAACAACATAGTGCCCAGTTTCCGAGTCGACAATAGTGGCCTGAGACATTCGGCCAATTGACCGATCTCCCATCGTTTCAAGAATCTTGCCGTCAACAACGAGCCGACAGGAAAGAACTCCGTCACTGGTGCCGCAGTCATCATGCTTGATGATCACGTCCTGAGCAACGTCAACCAGACGACGAGTAAGGTAGCCGGCGTCTGCAGTTCGCAGAGCGGTGTCGGCCAGACCCTTTCTAGCGCCGTGGGTGGTTACAAAGAACTCCAGCATGCTGAGGCCCTTTTGGAACGAGCTCTTAACAGGGAGTTCATAGATAACCTCGTTAAACTGGTTGAACATCAAGCCGCGCATTCCAGACAGCTGGGCGAGCTGCTTGATTGAACCTCGGGCTCCAGAGACAGTGATGATGGAGAGGGGGTTCTCCTGATGCATCGTGTCAACAATGGCGTTTCCGATCTGATCGTAAGCATCCGTCCAGAGTCTGATAAGGCTGTTCTGCATGTCGCGGAACGTCATCAGACCTCGGTTGAACTGCTGAAGAATTCGGTTGGCCTTGTTGTCTGCTTCCACCAGCATCTCTTCTCTTCGACGTGGCGGGTCCATGTCGGTGAGAGCAATAGAGATGCCGTACCGACTTGCCCATGTAAAGCCAAGCTGCTTAATATCATCCAGGAGCTTGATGGTTCCGCCCTGACCCACCAGGTCATGACAGGTGCCGACAACTTCGCCCAGTGCCTTTTTGGTCAGTTCAACCTGAAGGTACTTGTCGCTATCCTTAAGAGGATAAGGCAGAACATCGTTAAAGATCAAACGGCCTGGGGTTGTTTTAACCACCAGCTGCTCAAACTCCTGCGAAAGAGGTTCAAGTCGGTGATAGGTTTCACCAAACTCATTTTCAGCCTCTACGCTCTTGTACTCAATGCCAGTTTCAGGATCGCGATAGTCAATTTCAGACGCGGGCCTGAAGACTGGTCGGCGAATCTGAACCTTGACAAGATCGTTTAGGCCAACCTTGTCGGCCATGTTCGGAGTCTCGTAAGCAAAGAGAACTGCGTCCTTAGAAGGATAAGTGTGGGGGCAGGGCTGATTCTCAGGATCAGCCTGATGAGCCGCTTCAGCGTCTTCCAGCCTCTTCGCAGCAGCCCTATTGGTGTAGGTCAGTGCATAGGCACCCAGAACGATATCCTGAATTGGCGAGACAACGGGCTTGCCGTCTGCCGGTGAGAAGAGGTTCTGAGTGGAGAGCATAAGACAGCGGCACTCAGCCTGAGCCTGAATGCTCAGGGGTACGTGCACAGCCATCTGGTCGCCGTCAAAGTCAGCGTTATAAGCGTGACAGACAAGCGGGTGCAGCTGAATTGCCTTGCCATCGACAAGAATTGGCTCAAAAGCCTGAATTCCCAATCGGTGCAGGGTTGGAGCGCGGTTAAGAAGGACTGGATGCTCCTTAATCACTTCTTCCAGCGCATCCCAGACTGCAGGATGCATCCTCTCAATCATTCGCTTGGCAGACTTGATGTTGAGGGTGACCTTTCTTTCAACAAGCGTCTTCATGACGAAGGGCTTGAAGAGTTCCAGGGCCATTTCCTTGGGAAGTCCGCACTGATGAAGCTTAAGGTGAGGACCAACAACGATGACGGATCGACCCGAATAGTCAACTCGCTTACCGAGCAGGTTCTTTCGGAATCGACCTTCCTTGCCCTTGAGCATATCGCTCAAAGACTTAAGGGGCCTTTGGTTGCTGCCCACTACAGGGCGGCTTCGGCGGCCGTTGTCAATGAGGGCGTCCACAGATTCCTGCAGCAGCCTCTTTTCGTGGTTGATGATCGATTCAGGAGCCTGAATCTCGATGATCTTTTTAAGGCGATTGTTCCTGTTGATGATCCTTCGGTAAAGATCGTTAAGGTCGCTGGTGGCAAATCTGCCGCCATCTAGCTGAACCATGGGCCTCAGTTCGGGGCTGATGACAGGAATGACTTCCAGGATCATCCAAGAAGGCTTGGATTTAGACTGAATAAATGCTTCAACGAGCTCCAGCCTCTTAATGGCCTTGGCTCTGCGCTGAGATGTCGTCTCGACAATTTCTCTTCGCAGGCTTCGAACCAATGTCTCAAGATCAACTCTGTTGAGCAGTTCGTTGACAGCTTCTGCTCCAATCTTGGCGCCGATCAGACCGCTCAGATCCTTCTTCATGCGGCGGCCAACTGAGTCAAGCAGCTTGCTGATAGCGCGCCACTTGTCTTCCTCAATCAGCTGATGAAGCTCCATTTTGCCAAGCAGCTCGACAGCAACGTCCAGGTCTCGAATCCTTTCGTCCGCATCACGGAACTCTGCCCTGATACGATCGTAGTTGTTCTTCATCCTATCGCGGACGTAGCTTTCATCCTGATATTCTTCAGCGTTGTCAAGCAGCTCTCGGCTCAACCGCTCAAGGCTGCTGAACTCAAGCTCCTTCATCTGATTCATGATCGCTACCTTTTCGGCTTCGACCAGTTTATGAATCTGAGGCAGAAGATCGACAATCTTGTCGTGCTCAAGATCAATGACAATGAAGCTGGCAAAGTAGATAACCTTTTCCAGCTGCCTGGGTGAAATATCCAGAACGTGGCTGAGAGGCGAAGGAACACCCTTTAGGAACCAGATATGGCAGACAGGGGCAGCCAGCTCAATGTGGCCCATGCGCTCTCGGCGCACTTTGCTGCGGGTGACTTCAACGCCACACCTTTCGCAGATGATGCCCTTGTACTTGATCTTTTTATAGCGGCCGCAGTCACACTCCCAATCCTTGATTGGTCCGAAAATGCGCTGGCAGAAAAGGCCATCACGTTCCGGTTTGAAGGTGCGGTAGTTGATCGTTTCGGGCTTTTTGACTTCGCCATGCGACCAGGATCGGATTTCCTCGGGGCTGGCAATGCCGATACGGATCTTATCGAAGAGGTTGCTGTCGGCCATAGGCTTGCTGACCTCGACCCTGCCAGCAGAATGATCCGGGCATGATAAACCCAGTTCGGGGCAGGGGGAGAGATTGCTTATCCTACCAGCGGGAGCCTAGCTGCGCCAATGGAAAAGTCACTTACACGACAATGGTCCTAGGACCCGCGCACATTTTAGTTGCAGGCGCAATTACTTTATCGTCAACGCATCTGCTATCTGCACCTTTAATTTTAGCCGCAACCTGGCTTACATCCTTAGGGTCAGGGTCCCCACCCGTTATAATCGGCCAATGATTAGGAGTTTAGTTGAGTTGTAGGAGCCTCTGCCGCGTCCGATTTTGCGGACACTATTTCTTTTGCCAGCCTCATTCTTATATCCCCTCTAGCCTGCAGCGCTAAAGCTTGAAGCGGCCTTTCCTTGCCCTTCTCGGCTTCAGCGTCTGCCAAAGCATCAAGGTCATGAAGGTTCCCTTTTGTGCCAATCTTTCCTAGAGCAGAAATAGCACGACCAGCTAATACCTGATCTTGATCTTTTGTCAAGCCGCCTAGCGTCTTCAGCTGATGCTGGCTAAAGACGGAACCGTGCTCTTCTGTTACAAGAGGCAGCAGCACACCCAAGCCTGCCTTGGCATCCTTTTTAATCTCTTCATCGTTGGCATCTATGACTTCTAACAAGTGGGGAGCAAGCAGAGGATCCTTCCACGTTTGAGCCAGCTTTAGAGCATCGTTATGCCCTTTTGATACAGCGGTTCCTGCTGCGGTGATGGCTATCAGAGAAAAGATTATGGAGACGTTGCTGAGCTCAACCCTGCCTTTGACCAAACCAAGAATGATTTGAATCACGACCAGCGCGCCAATAATACCGAAAACTATCTGCCGCATAGCGGCTGCGTTAGTTCGACGCTTCTCCCCTTCTGCTTTGAGAACAGAAAGCACGTCTTCAAAGCCTGCGTTCCCTGAAAGCTGATTCTTTCCAGAATCCATCCTAATCACCTGTTACTTCAAAATTGCATAACTGCTGCTCTAAGGCAGAAAAACCGTTCTATTGCTCTAGAGCTCATCACAATGTCTGCCTGCAAGACAGCCAAAGGTTCATGGGTGCAGGCTTTCAAAAACTGTCTTCGCACCTTTACGGATAACAGCATTTCTTCCCTTCATATCCTGATTCGATCTGGCAAGAAAAGCCGCCAAAACGACCTTGCTGCCTGAGGGTGAGACAGCGATGCCAACATCATTGGTGACTCCGGCAACACCTTTATAGGTATGGCTGGAGCCCGTTTTGTGTCCAAACTGCCATCCCTTAGGCACTCCCTCTTTCAAACGATCAGGATATGTCACGCATCCTTTCATTACGTCATAGGCGTATGCCGTGGATGACTTAGAGAGCAGAGTTCCCTCTATCAGCATAGAGAGCAGCTGCGCCATCGCTTGAGGCGTGCTTGTATCCCTTGGGTCTGAAAGGTATTTCCTCCAAGCCAGATCCTTTTTCCTTTCTGAAACTGCAGCTCTCGCGGCTTCAAACTTTTGGGGGTCGGTATAGGCCGAACGCCATGTGATTCCTGCATTCTCAGATTGAAGACTTCGCTCATCCCTGTCGATTCGGATGCCTTTGATTCCTGTTGATTTGAGGAATTTCTGGACAGTGATAACTCCGCCTATCTTTCTTATCAAAAAATCCACAGCGCAGGAATCACTCTCCTGCACAGACCTTTCAATCAGCTCTTTTACAGAGGCTTTGTATCCCTTGGCAGTGATGTGCTCTGCAATCGGCTGATGACTGACGCTAAGGTCAGAAGGATAAAGCGTATAAACCTGATTTAACTTTATCTTCCCCTTATCCACCTGGTCAAGGACGGCAAGACTGACCACCAGCTTCATCACGCTCTGCATGGAAAATGGGCGATCCACATTCACCCCTGCGACCCTGCCATCGGCTATAACGCAGAAGCCCAACACTCCACTGGTCGAAGCATCGTGTGCAGCAAGCTGACTGCTGACAAACGCGGCATTAAACAAGTCGGATCGGCCCTGCCCAGTCAGCAGTAACATTGCGAAGGTCAGTGTGGTCATTGTGTCTGAGCAAATCGATCAATTAGGCGTCGAAGACCTTCCTGATCATAGCGGTCAAGGGTTCCCTGCTTCTTCGCCTCTAGTTCAGATTCCTCTAAATGGCCAAGGACTTCAAACATCCAGGCAAGCAGTCCGTGAATAACCTCAGGACTGTCTCCAAGTTCAGTCGCCAATCGAGCAGATCTCACAGCGCCTTCGGTATTCCCGGCCTGCCACTGAGCGGCAGAGACCAAGACCATGCCCCATCTGTCAGTTGGCTTCAGTTCAAGCGCTTTTCGGGCAAAAGCCTCGCCCTCTTCCGCCAAACCGGCATCAATGGCCAGTTCTGAGGCATCGACCCAATCATCCCAAGAATCCTCGTTCAGCTCGGCGGCCAGTCTGGCCTGCTCGGCGGCCTGTGCTCTTTTGCCTTCTTCTCGATAAAAGCTGGCCAAAAGTGAGTGAGGGTAGGCTTTGCTGGGCGCGATAGATGATGCCTGCAGAAACCATTTTTCAGCTTCCTGCCTAAAACCTAAGGCCCTGGCCATCTGCCCGCTTGCGGCAGCTGCCTCAAATCCTCCTCCGAGTTCAAAAGCCTTTTTGTAGGCATCCAAAGCGGGTTCATCTTCATTGCAGGATTCGCTGGCTGCTCCCAGCTTCATGAAGATAGAAACTGATTCACCACCCTGCTCAATGGCTCGTTTCATGTGAGCCAACGCCCCGACGTAATCTTCCTCGCCAAAGCACAGATCAGCTAAAGCTTCGCTTTCCTCTGGCGAATCACCCACCTTGTCGCGATACTCGCTTACGTGGACAGCCATAAAGGGCTGCAGCACCGACTTCGCTCTTTCGATATCGCTTAAATCGACCGGTTCATCCATTGCTTTCTTAACGACAGTCTACAGGGTTGAACCTTTGGGCCTGATGATGATGGTGCAGGGGTAGTGGGCCCCAGAGAGTGGAATCGTCTGGATTGAGACAGGAATGGAATCTCCTGGGTTCATCCTTCTGCGCCAAAGCACAAACTCGGCCTTGCCCTGCAGCAGCCTGGCCGGCATATAAACGCCATCAACGACAAAAAGAGCTCCAGAGTAGCCAGCGCTTGCCTCGAAGACGATCTCAACATCCTGAGGTGTTGGCGATGGGTTCACCACCTCACCATCTATAGAATAGTGAACACCAAAGTTGCCCAACAGGGTCTCGTAGCTGTTTTCAACCGTGGAATCTATAGCCTTCTCACCCACCCGAATAAAGGTAAACCGACCTCCCACGCGGTGGACAAACCTCTCATTTCTTATGGGTGGAGCATATACATGCTTAGGCTGTCCTTCCGCTGAAACCGCGTCCCACTTTAGGGGGTCCAGCTTGCCCCATGGGTAGGGGTAGGTGCCGCCGCTGCGCCAGGGTTCGGGAAGAGATCCCGCTGCAATGGCATCGGCTGCCAACAGAACTGGCGCTTGAGCATTTGGCATGAGGTGAATCTGAGCCAGGGCGCTCATGGTGTCTTCTGGGTTGACTCTTCTGAGAATAATGGGAGTCCAAGTTTTTGGCGGCAGAGTAAGTACGACGCCAGACCTGGCTATCCATTCCTTCATAAAGCCATCACCTGCCACATACCCCGCCAAAGTCGGGTTAGGGTCAGGTCTGGCATCACCCATAGAAAGCCCAACCTGAACCGGGACACCAGAAGGATTCCCCAGGGAGAAGGCAATGTCCAGGTTACGTTTGCTGACATTTTTGTGGTGGGCCAGCAGTCGCACCGTCTGACCAGCAGCCACCGAACCCCAATAGAGTCTTTGAGGGCCATCTACATTCTCGGGTGAGTTGCTGTACCAAAGCTCCTTTTCGCTGCGGGGCATGAGGCCCGCATTTATCACCCTGACATCGACTTCACCTTCTACCGGATAGGTGTTTGGCGCTTCTGCCCGCACCTTAGCCTTTTGAACGACTTGTGTTCCAGATGCCAATGATCTTTCTGGCAGAGAAATAACAGTCAGCCTGCCGCCAGGAGGAAGTGGAACCTGCCCAAGGGCAGACCGTGCCGCCTTCATGACTGTGGCTGCCGGAGCAGGCGACCCTAAAACCGATGCCTGCACATTAAGGGGAAAACTGAGAGCATAAGGAAAGACAGCAAGACTGACAGACCTTTCCAACTCTCCCCATTTGAAGACTGCAGTGCCTGTGCCTGTTCGGCGGGGAATAAAAACAACCTCGCCTCTCCTCCTTCGAATCTCAACAAGCGAGGCTCCTACCATTGAAAGCTGTGCTTTCCTGGCCGCGCTGCCGGTAAGAGACAGCCGAATTGGCCTATCAGGAGGGGTTTGAAAGCTTGTGGCGTTAAAAGTTAAGGGGTCTAGGGCAAGAGCCTTTTGAAGTCCTGTTGCCCATCGGCTGGCAAGGGCTTGAGGAGTTGATGCGTTCGCTTTAGCCTCCGCTTCAGTGACAGTCACAACTGTCCTCTGATCCCACCCAATACGCCAGTCTTTTCCACCACCTGTTGGCGGAATCGCCTCAATTGCAGAAGCATTAGGAATAGCAGAAAGGGTGACAGCCGCAGAGGCAGCCCTTTGAGAAGCAGTCATGCTGCCTCGGCCCGTTTTTAGGGTGAGTATCTCCAGTTCGTTGACAACGAGGGTGCCTCCATCTGCCAAAGCGTCCACTGAAAATACCGGCGCTTGAGTCGGTGTTGCCGTCCCTGCTTGAAGGATCAATGCCGTGAGCCAAGTGCCTAACATGATTAACTAGGAACTTAGGACGACAAGAAACCCTATATGGACGCCCTGGACCCAGGCCAAAACAAACCTAAAGCACGCATCAGCGTAGAGCAGACCGCCTGCGGAAGCCTGACGTGACTGCGACTGGGTCCTTTACTGCCGGGCAAAGACCCGGCTATGGTGATTCTTATACGTTTGGTTCAGAGAACTTAACAATCACAGGCAGACCTAGCACATGAGACTATTGGAAGCAGTTTTTTTTGCCGCATGCCCTTAGCTGCGCATGGTGTTAAGAGGTGATCTTATGTCAAGATTAAGATAAGGTGCCCCTCTCGGCAAGGGTGGCGAGGGGGTCCTTCACCCTGCGAGACTGTTTGAGCTCGCAGGTCTTGGAGAACCAACCAATGACCCCCGCAGATGCAATTGCGTTTATGAAAGAAAACGAAGTCGAATTCGTCGACATTCGTTTTACTGATCCTTTTGGGATGTGGCACCACTTCACCTTCCCGATCCACAACTTCTCTGAAGATAGCTTCGAAGATGGCCTGGCCTTTGATGGTTCATCTATTCGAGCTTTTCAGTCGATCAATGAATCTGACATGCTGCTCTCACCAGACCCAGCATCGATCTTCCTTGATCCCTTCTTCGAGCACACCACTGCCGTCCTGATTGCAGACATCGAAGACCCCATCACCAGAGAAAGATACGCCAAGGACCCACGCTACGTAGCCAAAAAGGCTGAAGCCTATCTTAAGTCAACTGGCCTTGGCGATACGGCATATTTTGGCCCCGAAGCCGAGTTTTTTGTTTTCGACAGGCTGAGCTACAAGAACGAACCTCACCACTCCTTCTTTCAGATTGACAGCGAAGAAGCCCATTGGAATTCTGGCAAGGATGACGCTATCGGCAATACCCTCCGAAACAAGGGCGGCTACTTCCCTGCTCCTCCGGCTGACAAGCTGCAGGACCTGAGAAGCAAGATGGTTGACTACCTGGAAGCTGTTGGAGTTCAAACCGAAATGCACCACCATGAGGTGGCCAGCGCTGGTCAGTGCGAAATTGACGTCCGCTTTGACGAGCTTGTCATCATGGCTGACAAACAGCAGAAGTTCAAGTACGTTATTAAGAACACTGCCCACCTTTACGGCCTGATGGCTACATTTATGCCTAAGCCTCTCTTTGGAGACAACGGCTCTGGCATGCACGTTCACCAGTCCATTTGGAAGAACGGTGAAAACCAGTTCTTCGATGAATCTGGCTACGCTGGCCTCAGCGACATGGCCCGCTGGTATATTGGCGGACTTCTTAAGCACGCTCCCAGCCTTCTTGCCTTCACCAACCCCAGCACCAACTCCTTCCGACGTTTGGTGCCTGGCTACGAAGCCCCCATCAACCTTATCTACTCTGCTCGAAACCGATCTGCCTGCATCCGCATTCCTATGCTGAGCAAGTCACCAAAGGCAAAGAGAATTGAGTTCCGCTGCCCAGACCCCAGCGCCAACCCTTACCTGGCTTTCTCTGCCATGCTGATGGCAGGCATTGATGGAATCCAGAATAGGATTGAGCCGCCTGCTCCTATCGACAAGGATCTCTACGAGCTTCCTGCCGAGGAGAAGTCTGGCATCGCTCAGACCCCTGGCTCACTTCGAGAGGTTCTGCACAACTTGGCGAATGATCACGACTACCTGCTGAAGGGAGACGTCTTTACCAAGGAGCTGATTGAAAGCTACATTGAGTACAAGCTTAAGGCTGAATGTGACGCCATTGACCTTAGGCCCCATCCTTACGAGTTCTATCTTTACAACGACATCTAGTCGCTAGAGAACTCTCTACCCGCCCGCCTCTTTTGACTCTGTCAGAAGAGGCGTTTTTTGGTGCAGCCTTAGGCTATGTAAGGTCTTTGGATAAAGCAAACCGCCCCGAGACCAGAGTCTCAGAGGCGGAATTGTGATGATATGGACAGTTAAAAACTACGCCTGCTTTTTTCTGCGGCGGGCAGCAAGTGCAGCAATGCCCGCACCGGCAGCCAACATAAGGCCAGGCTCGGGAACCGGAGCGAAGGTTGTAACCTGAGCAATGCTGCCATCGATCACGTTGCCAATAGAACTCTTATAGCTGGTGGCATCGGAAAGAGCCCAGAAAACAGTTGATGTCGCGTTCGGTCCGAGAGCGTTGGGTCCAACCTGATCAAAGTTAAAACCAAGCACATCGGCATCAAACCTTGTAGCGGTTGTCGATGTGACGTTTGTGGTTGAAGCACCAGGAAAATGCTGCGCCACACTGGAAGACCAGCCATCCCAGCCAGTTGTGGTAAAGCGCCCGACACTGGAAGAAGAACTTGCTGCCGAATTAATGATGTAGGCGAAGATAAGGTTGTCGCCCGTTGCAGCAGACTTAGCCACGATCGAAGTGACGGTGCCATCAATGGTTGCCGTATCATAGGGGCTGACAATCGAGTTGATGATCGTCCAACTGGAATCAGCGACGACAGGGACACCTACCGAACTGCCCGTGCTAAGGAGGGTTTGGGCGTTGGCTGCGGCGAATCCCGCCACAAGGAACCCAACCAAAATTTTACGTGCAAAACCAGTCATTAAGAACCTCAATGCTAACAAGCAAACTTATCAGCACATTTTAAGCCAAATCAAGCGCTCTTCACAGCAACAGGCATAGTTTTGGCCCAAAACAGGTATTTGTAACAGTAAAGAATGGGCAGAATTCTCTTTCTAGGCTTCTGCAAGCAGTCTTGAGCCTATATCGTCACAGGCAAAAAAAGAGACTGGTCATGCGGCAGTCCGCTTGTGACCTCACGGTTCTGGGATAGGATTCCTCATTCAAACCCTGTGCATCAGCTGAACTGAAACAGCCTACTGGTTCTTGAAACCTTTAGAAGAAGCGTTCTTGATTTTCTCGATCTCTTCCTTCAAGGCTGAATTTGCTTTTTCCAGCTCAATCGCTCTTTCTTCAAGACGTCGGATTAAGTTCTCATCATACGTTTGGTAGGATGGTGTCACTTCAGAAGAGTGTTTAGTATCAGCCCCGGTTAGGTCTGGACGTGCTGAATTAAGAATATCACTTACGACATTTAGCAGATCTTCAACTTCCATCGGCTTCAGCATGTAGCGCCTAGCGCCAAGACTGAGTGCAAGCATTTCATCTTCTGGCTCGCGATAAGTGGCTGTATATACAAGAAAAGGAACCTTTTTAAGCTTGGCATCCTGCATCCAATGACGCAGCAAAGCGAAGCCATCCATAACTGGCATAAGAAGATCAGATATCACCAGGTCCGGGTTGTGGCTTCTGCCAGCAGAAAGAGCTTCTGCACCATTGCCGGCCTCTATTACTGTGTAGCCGCTGCCTTCAAACAAAACGCGCAAGATGTAATTGTTCTGTGGCTGGTCATCTACCAAGAGAATTTTCATATAACTTCCGCCTGCAGAAAAAATTCAAGTTCTCCAACAAACTTCTCTGGATTGATTGGCTTTTCTATATATCCGTTGCAGCCCGATTCTATAGCTTTTTCTCTATCTCCTACCATGGCAAATGAGGTCACTGCAATGATAGGAACACTGACTAGATGCTGATGCTGGCGAAGACTGCGAGCTACCGTGTAGCCATCTGCTCCTGGCAGCTGAATATCCAAAAGGATCAAATCAGGCTCAAGCTGTTTTGCCATCTCTTCACCCTCTATCCCGTCGTGGGCTTCAAACACTTTATAGCCATGCTTTTCTAGCAGAAAGGTAACCAAGTATCTGTTTTGCGGGTTATCTTCAATAAGTAATATCCGACCTTTATTCATACGTCATCCCTCTCAACAGGGAGCACAACGGTAAACTCACTGCCACGATTTGGCTGACTTTCAACCGATATTTCTCCCTTCATTAAGCCAACAAGCCTTTCGCAAATCGCCAGCCCTAAACCTGTGCCTTCATGCTGTCTTCCCATGCTGCTATCCAACTGCTTAAAGGGCTGAAATAGCTGGCTTATGTTTTCAGGACTAATGCCAATTCCAGTGTCCTTTATCTTAAAGACTATAGAACCAGATACTGGTGACTGTTCATTAATATTTTTCTGCAGGTCTACAGCAACAGATATGCTGACCTCTCCTACTTCACAAAATTTTATAGCATTGCTTAAAAGGTTCAAAAGAACCTGCTCAAGCCTCATTCTGTCCCCTTTCATTAGAGGAAGCTGTTCTTGGATATTCTGCTTGAATACAAGGCCTCTTCTTTCTGCAAGGGGCTGAATTGAAGCACAGACTCTACTTAAAGATTCCACAAGATCAAAGGCTTCATTTCTCACCTCAAACTGCCCTGCTTCGATCTTAGAAATATCGAGCACGTCAGTAATAAGTTCCAGCAGGTGCCTGGCACTATTTTGAACCATAGCTAGCTGCTTGTTTTGTTCTTGATTCAGTGGCCCAGCCAGTTCCTGAAGAAGAATTCCGGTAAAGCCAATAATAGAGTTTAACGGTGTCCTTAACTCGTGAGACATTGTTGCCAAAAAAGCAGACTTAAGCTTATCAGCTGATTCGGCTTTAAGCATGGCCTGCCTCAGCGCTTCTGTTCTCTCACTGATTTTGAGTTCAAGACTCTCATTCAGCGCCTGCAGGTCCCTTTCTGCTTTCTTCCTTTCACTTATATCAATTGAAAGCAGAAACAAGCCTTCAGGAACAGGCTGGGCCATGATCTCGTAGATGCCTTTGTTTCCATCTGGGAATGTAAAATCCACTTCGTCGTGCAGGCTGACTCTCTCTTCCATTGCCCGCTTAATCAATCCAAATACTTGTGTGTTCTCAATACCCGGCCAGGCATCTGTCATTGTTCTGCCGAGCAGGTCACTATTGGCACGACGATTCTGAATTGATGCTGCTTCATTAAGAAAAATATAACGATAGTCAAAGTCAAGCATTTGACAAGCTTCTAAGATGCTTTCTAAAGTTGTTCGGTAACGGTGCTCGCTCTGCTTCAACGCATTCGATGCATCGATCATCTCAGAAATATCAACTCCCATACCGATCAAACAAGGTTTGCCTTGATATTCAACACGACGACCAGTAAAGTGATAATGAATCAGCCGGCCATCTTTAGTACGAAATTTTGTTTCCAGCCATGATTCACCCTTTTCAAATACATCTTCAATTCTCGATTCTAGCTCTGGCCTATCCTCAGGATCAAAGAAGTCTAGAGGAGTCATCCTCGCTATTTCCTCTGCAGAATATCCTGTTACTTTAGAAAAATTCTCATTCCAACGAAGGAAGTTATAGTCAAAATCGTAGAAATAGACCACCCCTGGCATGCTTTCAATCATGGTGTCAGAAAAAGCCTGTTCAGCCTGAGCTGCCGCTACGGCTTCTTTCCTTGCATCCTGGTTGGCAAAAGTATCAAGAGCAAAAGAAACGTCTGCTGCCGCTTCTGTCAAAAGAGCAACTTCCTTATCTAAAAAGAAGTCAAACTCCCTTGCATAAACCTGCAGGGTTCCACAGATTTTTCCGTTTAAGCGAATGGGAAAAACCCCGCTGGATCGTATGCCTCTACGTCTAGCTTCGCCATGCCAAGGTGCAGTTGTTGGGTCTCGCCAAAAATCATTGCAGACTATCGGACGTTCCTCCCTAAACGACCTCCCAGAAGGTCCTCTTCCTTCCCGCCTATCATCTACATAAACTCTTACATTCTTAACATAGTCGTTTTCATCGCCGCAGACCGCCGTCGGGGCCAGCATCATGCTTTTTTCGTTTAGCCATCCTATCCAGGCGAGTTCAAAACCGCCATACTCAACCAAAACACGGCAGACTCTATCAAACAGTTCTTCTTTATTGGCAGACCAAACGATTGATTGATTTACTTGACTCAAAGCTGAATAAAGCCTAGACATTCTCGCAAGTTCTTTCTGCTGTTTTGTCTGAAAAGCAATATCTTGAACTACCTTGCAAATTCCAATAGCATTGCCGTTACCGTTAAGAATGGGGTAACAGGACACAGAGACATCAACGATCTCTCCGTTCTTCTTCCTCCTTTGAGTTTCGCAAAACGTAACGGGTTTTCCTTCGGCACAATTCCTAAGAATCTGTTCTTCTTCATGCATCCTATCTGGAGGAATGAGTTGAATAATCGGTGCCCCAATCATTTCTTCAGATTTATAGCCAAAAATTCTTTCAGCGGTTTTATTCCAATGAGTGATAAACCCTTTTAAGTCTTTGGAGATGATTCCATTTGTAGTAACAGAGTAAAAAGTTTCAAGCCTTTTCTGCTCAAGACTGCGCTGGTGATAGTGGTCCGATAGCAGAAAGCCAGCAGAAACCAGGATTCCTTCAGCTGTAACGATCCGAGAAAACTTGACAAGGAAAGACTTGGATAACCCACTGCGAATCACGAGATTCAATTCCAAAGTGAGTTCGTCTGACGGCCAGCTTAATGTTTCAATCTCAGCCAGAGAAGAGGCATCAGTAGGTTCAGTAAAGTCATACAAGGTCCTGCCGATCAAATCGCAGGCATCATGTCCCAGTATTTTCGCAAACTCAGTACTGACGCCACAAATCTTCAGCCCTTCAGGTCTGAAGTTCATGCTTCCTGGTTCGAACCAATCACCTAGAAGCTGCCGAATCCGTTCCATAAACCAGCCAGAGGCACCTTGATAGGCAGACTAGACACGCCTCCACCAAGAGAACCCAAACCTGTCAAGAGTATAGACTTAATTCTTCATGAACATGCTATTAACAGTTGGATTGCAGCACTGTATCAGGATGCAGCTACACTTTGTCCTTAACCGACTTATAGAACCGAGCAAAAAAGTAAGTTGCAGCCAAAAGATTGAGCACTGCAACTGACAAGAATGCTGCTCTCAATGGCAGTTCTATGATCAGCATAGAAATTCCACCTATGACAATGCCCGCGAGAATGCAGGAAACACAAAGGACCAGATTGATGTTATGGTTAATCATTTGACAGTCAAGGGTGTTAGGATTTTTTCTTGGGGAGATGCGGGCTCAACCCAAACGTTATCATCTTTCAGCAGGCTGATCAGCTCTGCCACACCTTCTGCTTGAGGAATTCCAAATTTAACAGGATTTCTTTTTCGGTAAAGGGTAATTTTTCCACCTGCAGCTCCAACATATCCATAGTCAGCATCAGCCATCTCACCGGGTCCGTTTACGATGCAGCCCATTACGGCGATATCCAGCCCAACAAGGTGCTTTGTGGCATTCCTCACTTCCCTTAGCACCGTTGGCAGATCGAACTTTGTCCTTCCACAACTGGGGCAGGCGATATATTCAACTTGAGTTTTTCTTAGACCAAGTGCCTGAAGAATTTCGTAGCAGACAGGAATCTCTTTCATAGGGTCCTCGCTAAGTGAAACTCGAATCGTATCCCCTAAACCTTCTGCAAGCAGAGTACCGATTCCTGCAGTCGATTTAATGCGGGCGTATTGACCATCTCCAGCCTCAGTCACACCAAGATGAAGGGGATAAGCCATGCCTTCTTCTGCCATTCGCCTTGCCAAAAGCCGATTAGCCTGCAGCATAATCTGAACCCTGCTGGCCTTGGCGCTAATGTTTAAGTTAACAAATCCATGCTTTTCACAGAGTTTTAAATACTCTATAGCGCTTTCAACCATGCCCTGCGGAGTATCGCCATGGGTAACCAGCATTCTTTCGCTTAGGCTCCCGTGGTTTACGCCAATCCTCATTGCCCTGTCGTGCTTTTTGCAGGCTTCGATAACAGGAACAAGGCTTTCTTCAACGGCTTCAACCTCGCTGTCCCACTCTTCTGGCGTGTAGGCAAGTTCTTGTCTTAAGTCGTCTACTGTGGGTTCTTCTTCTGTCCGACCACGAAAGTCAAACTCTTCTTCGCCTACTTCACCAGCCCTAGAGCCATGACGCTTAAAGACAAAAAGGCCAGGATTCAGCCTAATCTCTTCAACATATTTCGCTGCTTCAACGGCAATAGCAGATCCCTGATGATGGACGTCTGCTGTCATGGGAACGTCGCGGTATCGCTCTCTTACCTTGGCCTTAATCTCCTCTAGGCATGAAGCTTCGCCAAGGCTAGGAGTGGTAACCCGCACCACCTCGCAGCCAATTTTTGCCAGATTGATAATCTGGTCAACGCAGGCTTCAATGTTCCTGGTCTCTTCTGTGATCATGCTCTGCACAACCACAGGAAAGCCTGATCCCATAGTAACCGATCCAATCCGGCAGGGGGAGGTTTTCCTTCTCGGATAGCTGATGTCCAGATTCATGGCGAAGCCCAGAGGAAATCAACTCCTCCGGGCCTATTCTACGCCTCTTAAGCTTCAGGACTTCCAAACTCTGGGCCTTCAACTCAGGCGGCGCGGCTATAGAGCAGTCTTCTCCGCTTCAAGAATCTCCAAAGTGACACCAAGTGAAGGTTCAGTTTTAAAGTAGGCAAACTGGCCACCGCCCCCCATATCTCCAACGTGCCACAGGCTGCCATAAGGATCGATCGCTTCCTGAGTCTCCTTCATATTCTCAGTCCAAAAGGCAACATGATGCACTCCTTCGCCTTTCTCATCCAAAACCTTCTGCCACGAACTTTCTCCTCCCATGGGGCAGATAAGCTCCAGCTGAACCCCACCCAAATCTAAAAAGGCGAGCTGAGTTTGGGCATCGCTAGGCAGGCCATCAACCTTCTGGTTCCTGGTCAAGCCTGGATCGGTTGTGATAATGCTGGGCCTTTCCTGCCCCAGCAGGGCGCACCACTTGTCCAGCGCGGCGTCCATGTCTCGCACCACGATGGCAAGCTGAGCGATCTTTGTGTTTTTTAACGATGGCATAGGCTTAAGTCTACACCTCCAAACTAAAAAGTGGCTTCTCTGCGGGAAGCCTACTAGTGCATTTCAACATCACCCAAAAGGGTTTGAATGTAGTTAATCTGACCGTAATGATAAGTCATGTTCCAGGCATGGAGACCTAAAATCTCAGCCATAGTCATCACCATTCCACCTCCGAAGGGAAGCGTAATCTCGTGATTAAGCCCATCATCAGGAAAATCCAAAATAGCCGAACACAGTTCTGCCGTTGCTTCCATGGCCTGCCGCTTCGTGACCTCTAAATCCACTACATCATGAGCAATTTTTTCTGTGGAATCATGTGCGTGATTTGTCATATCCGGCATCTTGCCGTTGCGAATAACATGAATAAAAAACTGTGGAGCCATAGCTATTTCTTTAAGCTGACTCAAAGCTGATCGAGACGTCTCGCAGGGCTTCCAGTCCAGCTTGTCAGCCGGCAGGGCGTCAACCGCTCTCAGCAGATCGTTCAACGCCCTCTGAGTTTGGCGAACCAGATGGTCCTGGAGTCTCATGCCATCAGTCTATCCCCAATCACAACAAGCCATCATGGGCTAATGAGGTCGAGCCAGATGATCTGTGCCTGCATTACCGGACCAGGACCAGGGGCTGTGGGAGGAATCCGCCTCAGTGGTGGTGGCTCCTGGGCTGTGGCATCTCGCATTTTTTCTGCCTGGCCCAAAGAACCACAAAGCCACAAAGCCGTTTTTGGCAGCCTCCCCACCGGAGATGATGGCCTGGCTCTCCCCTTTGCCGATGGCCACGGTTTTACAGGGGAGGAAGCGGTCGAATTCTTTATTCATGGCAGCCCAGCCTCGATAAGAGCGCTGCTTGACCTTCTTATGACTCAAGGAGCCAGACCTGCAGAGCCAGGAGAGTTTTCCCTTCGAGCCTTTATGAATGGCCGCCTAGACCTCGCTCAGGCAGAAGGGGTCAAGATGACAGTCGAATCAGAAACATCCGCCCAGCTGAAGCTCGCTAAGGGCTTGAGAGAGGGAGACCTGTCACACAGAATCTCACAGCTGCGAGAGGAGCTTATTGGAGTCTTGGCGGCGATAGAGGCTGCCACCGATTTTTCTGAGGAAGCTGGCGATCTGGATGTGCCTCTTGCCCTCAGCCGACTGTCACACTGCCACACCAACCTTATAAACCTTCAGAATGAAGGTGAGACCGCAAAGATCGGGCTGCAAGGCTTGAGAGTCGCTTTAGTCGGACCTCCTAATGCGGGTAAATCAAGTCTTCTCAATGCCCTGCTCCAGCAGGATAGAGCCATAGTCACCAACATTCCTGGCACTACCCGCGATACTTTGGAAGAAACCATGGAAATCCATGGGCTCAAGGTCGTCCTTATTGACACAGCCGGACTGCGCGAAACCGAAGACTTAGTCGAGCAGCTTGGCCTAGAACGCAGCAGGCAGGCAATGGCCGGAGCAGACCTTGTTTGGCAGCTTTACGATTCAGCACTCGGCTGGACTGAAAATGACGAAAAACTGCTTCAGAGTCATTCAGGAGAAGTCTGGGTTATAGCGGCAAAGTCTGACCTCGTGCCCGGCCTTCCTGATAAGGGAATCCCTATCTCTGTAGTTGGAACACCAGGTCTAGATACGCTTCTGGAAAAAGTCAAAAGCTTCTCGCCTCCTCCCGGGGCGGCAGCACTGCTGCCCCGCCACAAAGGACTCCTCTCTGCCAGCATCATCGCAGTGAGTGACTCAATAGAGTGTCTGCAGAGCCCAGTTCCCACCGATCTGGCAGCAGTTCCAGTTCAATCTGCCATAAGAATTTTAGGAGAGATTACGGGCGAAACGACACCGCCAGATGTCATCACACGAATCTTTCACGATTTTTGTATTGGCAAGTAGCCCGAACCAGCCTGAGTGTCTTGGGGTTCACTTAAAGCGAGTGAAGAAGCTCGGCTTTGATGCCCTCTGCCTGGCCGCCGTAATCCAGGAGACTCAGTTTCTCATCGGGACCCAGCTTCAGAAGGTTCTCCCGGTTGGAGAGCATGCTGCTGCCCTAGGCTTCTACTCAGAAAAACTAAAGAGAGACCAGTGGCTTCTCATCAGCTGGCATCCCGAAAACTCAAGGATGCACCTGCTTTCTCGTCGTCCCGACAGGCAGGATGAACAGGGACAGCTGCCAGCAGGGATGAAGCGCATTATCGGCTCACAGCTTGCCTTTATCCGCCAGCGTGGACTAGACAGAATTGCAGAGTTAGGCTTTATCACTCCAGAAGGCGGCTTTCAACTGGTGGCAGAACTCCTTGGCAGACACGCCTGGGTCGTGCTGGCAGACAGTCAGGCAAAAGTGGCTGCTGCTTCAAAGTTTGCCGGGGCAGGTCAGACAAAGCGGCCAGTTCTGCCAGGAAAACCTTATCTGCCCCCCCCTGGTGAACAGAGGGATTCACTATTCGAACATCCAAAAGGCGAGTGGAAGAATCTTGAGGGATGGTCGCCCAGTCTTCAGGCCTTCCTTGACCATGGAGGCGACAAAACTCAGGTTCTTGAGATTATCAGAACTCATCAATGGCAGCCGTCACTGATTCCTGATAAGGGAGTTTCCCCTCTTCCCTGGCCTGGCGCAGAACCTCTCGCCAGCATTTCTCGCGGCCTTGAGACTTGGTATGAAGCAAAAGAACTCGCCCAGGCACTAGAAAGACAGAAAGCTTCATTATCAGGTCAGCTTAAGCGGGTGCTTCTGGCCAGAGAAACTGCCCTAAGGGACATTCACGAAGCAGTTGAAGCAGGACTCGGAGCCTCGAAGCTTCAGCTGGAAGGCGAACTCATCCTTGCCTACCAAGGGATGATCAAGGAAGGAGACGAACACCTGCAGGCCTACGATTACGAAGGAAGCCTCCTCACAATCAAAATCAACCCAGAGCTCACTCCGGTTGAAAATGCTGATCGGCGTTTTACCAAGGCAAAGAAATCTCGTGCTCGACTGCAGATGGTGACAGGGCAGGAAGAACGCCTGACTCAAGATCGCGAAGAGATTCTTGCCTTACTAGAAAGGCTGAAGATCTCCGATTCCCTAGAGGAAATCAGCAAACTTCGAAGCCATGCCGACCAAAGAAAATGGCTTCATAAACTAGCTGCTCCAGTTAAGAAAGAAGAGAGAATCTACGAAGGCCACCCTATCAAAGAGGTTCTTTCACCTGCCGGATGGAGGGTGCTTTTTGGAACTGGCCCCATGGCCAATGACTACCTGACCACTAAGGTGGCTCGCCCTAATGATTGGTGGCTGCATGTCAGAGGGGCTCCATCTGCCCACGTTGTCTTAATAACCAACAACCAGCCGGAGAAAGTTCAAAGGCCAGACCTGATTTTTGCCGCCGAGATTGCAGCCAAGAACTCACCCGCAAAACACTCCGGAGTTGTGCTGGTAGATTACGTGCTGAAAAAGCACGTCAGAAAGCCACGAAAGTCTGCCCCTGGAATTGCAGTCTACAGTCAAGAAAAAACCATTCAGTTGGATTTGAAGCCATGAATCAGTTATGGATTTGGGACATGGAGCTCTATCGGGCGATTCATGTAGGAATGAGGCGCGACTGGCTTGACCCAGTTGTTCAGACAATTAGCGACTGCGGACTGGGACACACTCAATGGCCCGCCTTGGCCATTGCAGCGGCAAGGCACAAACTTCATTGGGGCTGGATTCTTGGCCTCTCTCTATTTGTCATGGGTGGAGTGAGCTGGTACGAGTTTCACGAATACGGCAAGCTCGGGCCGACAGCCGCCGCGTACCTCATTTGTCTCGGACTCTTTTGGTTTCTGCCCCCCTGGTCTTCGTGGTGGGCCATACTCTGCTCGCTTGCTACAGGGATAGTACGGCTGCTTATAGTAAGACCCGTCAGCCGCCAAAGACCGAGCAACTTTGAGTTCTCTCAAAGCATGGAGCCCATTTTCGGCACAACTTCCTTCCCTTCTGGCCATGCCACTTCCACCTTTGCCATTGCTGTCTTTCTTGCATGGGTCTTGTCAAATGGAAGCAGAGATTCACGCACTCTCGGCACGATCATCATTCTGTGGGCCTGTCTTGTCGCCTTTGCTAGAGTGTACGTAGGTGTCCACTTCCCGACCGACGTAGTGGCAGGGGCAGCCCTGGGGACAATTGGCGGCACTTTAGGCTGGATGATAGTGGAGAAAAAGGGGCTGGCCCCGGTGCAGAATCAGATGCCTGAATCTGCGCCGGAGCTATAGATGCCCATTCTCCTGAATCTGTTGTATCGTGCGTCCTTAAGCTCTTGACCTGAAAGCTTGTCCAAAATCGCCAGTTCTTCCAACAGCACTGCCTTGACAGTTTCTGCCGCTTCAGTCGGATTTCTGTGAGCGCCGCCAAATGGTTCTGACAAGACTCTGTCAATCAGACCAAGTTCATCGGCGCTCTGAGCTGTCAGTTTTAGTGCAGCCGCCGCCTGGGCTCCCTTTTCCGGTGCCCGCCAAAGAATAGCAGCACAGCCTTCCGGAGGAATGACCGAATAAACAGCGTGCTCCTGCATCATGACCCGATTAGCTGCCGCGATTCCGATAGCACCGCCAGAACCGCCTTCGCCGACAATGACGCTCAACACCGGAACGGTCAGCTGGAACATAGCCAGCATGGAAGCCGCAATGGCCTCGCTTATGCCGCGTGACTCACTTTCGACCCCTGGGTCAGCTGCGGGAGTATCGATAAATGTGATGACGGGGAGGCGGAATCTCTCGGCCATCTCAAACATCCTAATCGCCTTTCGGTAGCCCTCAGGCTTGGCCATGGCGAAATTTCGGTGAGTTCTTTCCTGAATGTTGCGGCCCTTTTGGTGGCCTACAATCATCACAGACCTGCCTTCCAGCCTTGCCGGACCAGCCACGATGGCATGGTCGGCCCCAAATCTTCTATCTCCTTCCAGCTCGACAAACTCGGTGAAGCAGGCAGAGACGTAATCTAAAGTATAGGGACGAAGCTCGCTTCTAGCCACAAGAACCTTTTCCCAGGGTCCAAGGCGGCTGTACCGAACTTGAATAAATCCTTCCAGCTTTTCCTGATAAGAATCTGCCTTCTCTGTCAGTTCAGCTTCCCGCTGAGGATCTTTCTCTTTGTCTGCCAGCTCCCTTAGTTTGGCAATGTTCTCTTCAAGTTCCAGAAGAGGCTTTTCCCACTCTTTCCAGCTTTTAGCCATTTTGGCCTCCAAGATGTCTTGTCAAAGTGCTCAGCACTGCTCTAAGGTCTCTTCTCTCAACCACCTTATCCAGCATCCCTGCCCTAAGGACAAACTCGCTGGTTTGGAAGTCATCGGGCGCCTTAACCACCTGCGCCTGCTTGCTGACCCTTGCACCAGCAAAACCAATCAAAGCTTTAGGTTCAGCAATGATGATATCGGCAACTGAAGCATAACTGGCAAGGACTCCGGCCATTGTTGGATCGGTGAAAACGGCGATAAAAGGAACCCCTTTGCTGCGGCATCTTTCGACAGCAGCCGTTGTTTTTGCCATCTGCATCAGGCTTAACAGCCCTTCCTGCATTCGGGCTCCACCTGAAGCGCAGAAGATAATGACAGGGATTCCTTCATCAGCTCCACGCTCAAGAGCTCGAGTGATCTTCTCTCCTGCGACGCTGCCCATGCTGCCTCCCATAAAGTGAAAATCGCTGACCCCAACGCTCACCTTCCGCTCATCAAGAAGGGCGGTCCCGATAACCACGCTGTCGTTCATCGACTGCTTAGCCATGGCTGACTGATGCTTTTCGGCGTAATCAGGAAACTCCAAAGGATCAAGGCTTGTCAGGTCTGAATCATGCTCGACAAATGAACCTTCATCAAATGTCCATGCAACTCTCTCCCGCCAGGTGAGCCTATGGTGGTGACTGCAGGAAGGACAGACCTTGAGGGCAGACTCAAATTCTTGTAGAAATAAAGTCTTGCGGCAGTTGGAGCACTGGACAAACTGTGCTCCCTGTGCCTGAGGCTTGTCTCTACGCCCGAAAAGCATAAGGGGTCAGGATACCAGCCCCCTCAAAACAGGGGTTGTCATGAGGGGGTCTGTCATTCAAGCCATCCCGAGCTGCCGGCTTAACGAGGTTTGCGGTATTCCCAAACTCTAACGTAATCGACCTCTACCTGGTCTTCGCTGATTCCCCCCATATCCCAGCCGTTTGTGGGGCCAGCCCAATCGGCAGCTTCGACAGAGATTTTTAAGTAGCCTGGTTCTTGAGAAACACCTTTGCTCTTAACCGTATCCTTGGAACCAAGATTCATCATGTCAGTTCGCCAGGTTTCTTTACGATCGATGTAGAACACATACTCAGTCGGAGTCCAGAGCATGCCGTAAGTGTGAGGCTTGCCATCAGAAACCTGAGGCGCGTTTACACCAGTCCCGTGCATGTTATGCCCAGTTCCATAACCGCCCCAATGAAGGTTGTGGCCTATCTCACCGCGATAGGCAAAAAAGGACTCCATGATGTCAATCTCCGTCCCTTTTCTAGAATCATCCTGCCCGTCTCGAATGTCCCCCGTCATCATCCAAAAAGCAAACCAGGTATCCATTTTAAGGTTTTTGGGCAGGGTTGCCTGAATCTCAAAATAGCCGTACTTCTTTTCATACATCGTCTGTTTTGGATCGTAGTCTTTTCTGCTGCGAATGGCTCCACTGATATAGCGTGGCAGTCCATCTGGCTTGCGGATGATTTTAAAGATCAGCTTGCCGTCCTTCACCTCAACCATGGTCGGATCCCACTTTGACTGGCCGCCTGTGCGGATCTGATCGATCGCCTGCCATTTTTTAGGGTCAAGGCCGCGGTCAAATTCATCGCGAAAGACTGGAGCGCCAGACCAAGGCATAAGGATCTGAGTTCCAAGCGAGGCTAAAGCGAGAGCAGATAACACGTTTCTAGATTACTCCTAATTAGTTCAACGAATCGCTGTGGGCATCGTAACTTGACGGACTAAAACCCAGCCCTGCCTGCCAGTTCGACCAAGTTCTGCCGACACTCAGCCAAAGAAAGGTTCCATGTGCCTTCAAAGCTGGCTTTGCCCTGATAGCCAGCTTCAGCCAAGCATCTAAAAAGCCCCAACAGAAACTCATCATCCTTTGTCGGCATCTCCCTTTGGCGGGAAGATACGTGAAGGTGAGCCGGCAGGACAGATATGTGTCCATCCCAGCCCATGAACCCTGGCTCTCTGCCAGCGTGATAAGCATCCAGCGTGGTGCGGCACCCTCTGGCTTTTAATGCTGCTGCAAGGGGACCGTAGTCACAGCCGACATTGGTTTCATCTCGATTTAGGTTCTCTGGAGCCAAAATAACCTCTAGAAACTCGGACTGAATCTCCGCTGCAAAATCACAGAAATCCAGTTCCCTTTGCGCTGAATCTTCGCCATCCAAAGCCCGTCTAACTCCCCCGCTGCCGATGACCATAAGATTGATCCCCTGGCTGAGTGCGTGAGAAACAACAAGCCGTGCGTGGTCTCGGCAGGCTTTAAAATCCTTCCATAGAGAAAGAGGCCCTGAGAAGAATAAATTGGTCGCTCCGACCGGCAGACCTCTGTAGTCAGCTCCTTTAGCCAGCAGCCAACCAGGGAGTTCAACATAGTCAAACCCCGCTGCCATGGCTTCTTGGCATGAATCTGGCCCACAGCAGATGCCAAGTTCTAGCTTCCCTTTTCCAGCCATTTCATTTCGTCCTGCGTAAGCCTAAGGTGCGATGCTTCAGCGAGTTCCACCATCTGATCTACACTTCGCGGACCGACCAAAGCCCAAACTGGAAAAGGAAAGCTAAGCGTGTAAACCAGTGAAACCTGGGTAGGAGTCAGCCCCTTTTCCTTGGCCATCTGCTCGACTCTTTCGCGTCTGCCCTCATTCACAGGATTGCTGTAAACCCGAATAATATCATCCGATTCTAACCGTGCAAACCAGCCGCCTCCGAGGCTTGACCATGAAAAGAGAGGCAGCTGAGTTTCGGCATGCCACGAAACATCGCTTTCAACCGCAGTGTAGGCATCGCCCCACATAGGTTCGTTGACTGCTGCCAGGCTGAGATTAGGGTTGTTATGCGTCATGCGTGGCAGACCCTCGGCATCCGCGATCCGATTCCATTCCGCGATGCGGCTAACCTGCCAGTTTGAACCTCCGAAATGATCGACAACACCCTGCCTAACAAGTTCGCCTGCCTTGCGAACCATTGGCTCAAGTGGATAAGAAGGATCATCTCGATGAAAGGTAAAGAAGTCGACCTTATCCAGCCTCATCCGCTGTCTCTGCTCCATCATTTCCTGCTCCATGATTTCGGGTGAAAATCGCGGACCTTCTGAGCCATGGTGGCAGCCTTTATCGTATATCAAGATCCTGCCCGCCAAACCCCGGTCATGAAGCCAGTTTCCGTAGGCGCGTGCAGAACCTCCACCGCCATAGATATAGGCAGCATCAAGACAGTTTCCTCCTAGTTCGGCGTACTTATCGTAAACAGCCTCCTTGGATTTCATATCTTCTTCACCCCAGATGACTGTGCCCATTACCAAAACAGAAACTTCTTTTTCTGTTCCAGGAACAAAGCGTTTTTCGATCACTGAACATCCTCCAAGGGATCAAAAACAAAGCCAGCCGATTCTCTTAACCGGTCCAGTGTTCTCATAACACTCATCGTATCACTAATTGTCATCTGCGGCGCTTCTTTGTCGTTTAAGAATTCAAAAACTGCATCTGCCTCTAAAGCGTAAGCATTATGCTTTCCATCAAAAGTACGAGTTTCTAACAGTTCTGTTCCTTTACTGTTCCATATCTCAATTTCTCCATCCCCAAACCATGGAGCTTTTAGTCGAATCATCCCAGCGTCACCCCAAATCTCGGCAAGACTGCCAAGGTTATGATGAACTGCGGTGCGAAAATCTGCCGTTAAGTCATTTGGGAATTCCATAACAGCCGAACCAATCCGATCGTATCTTTCTGGTGTGGAAGCATATGCGTAGCTAACACGGTCAGGTTCCTGTCCTGCTGCCATAAGAATAAAGCTTGTGCAGTAGCAGCCTACGTCCATTAACGCTCCTCCACCGTAGGCATTGACACCCCTAAAATTTCCCCAGGGATGATCGGCGGCAAAGCCAAAAACTGTACTGACATGCAGCGGTCTGCCAACTGCACCCTGCTTCAAAAGCTCTCTCACGGCCGCAGTCTGAGGGTGAAAACGGTACATAAAAGCCTCTGCAAAAAAGACCCCACATTCCCTCACCACACTAAGAGCCCTTTCTGCACTCGGCGCATCCAATGTAAAAGGCTTCTCGCAGAGAATGGCTTTCCCTGCCCTCGCGGACTCAGTAGTCCAGTGCTCGTGCATGTGATGAGGCAGAGCAATATAGACAGCATCCACCTCGCTGCTCGACACGACATCAGCGTATGATCCACCTCTGCCGCCAAACTCTGCCGAAAACGCATTGGCAGCTTCCTGACTTCGTGACCCAGTTAAAGCCAAAACACCTGTCTTTGATTCAGGCAGAGATTCTGCAAACTTCCGGGCAATCATTCCTGTGCCCAAAATTCCCCATCGAATCTGATCCATAAAACAACCCTACCCCTAATCAGTTTCGTTAATCACAAGCGGTGTTCTGACCCATTTGCCGGGGCGCCAGTCAGATCGGTATCGCAAAAGCCGAGAGTTTCTTCCGTCTGCCAAGACACAGTAACAGGCGAAATGAAAAATGGAAAACGAAACAGGCAGAAGGAGATCATCAAGTTCCTTCAGAAAGTTGAGTTCAGGAAACGCGGCGTCAGTCGCTAGTGACAAAGGAGTCAGAGATCAGACCAACTACAGGTGGAGGGACCGCTTGGGCAGGATGACGCAGAGCGAGCTCATATCTGGTCTGAGGCTTATTGAATCTAGTCAGGCCCGCAGGGTCAGATCCACCCGATACAGCAGCAAGCCTGATTTCAAAAGACAGAAAAAGATTCATGCGATATGATCCTAGCAAAGGTAATTTGTTCTAAGCTGCTCAGACAGCCAATCATTCAGCTGCGTAAGAAGCAGCGTGATTTGCTTCTTTGAGACAGTCACTTGCAGTAAACCGAAGTCCTCAGATAACCCGACTACAAACACGTTATCACCCGAAGGAACAAATCCAGCACAGTTTCCTCCTCCTGAGTCGGGTAAAAAAATCACTCCTATTTCGTAATCGTACAAAAAGGGAGATATTTTTTGTGGGAAGCGGAAGCCATATCGATTTTCTAATATATGAACTGCAGCTTTGGACAGGACGTATTTGCAGCCTTAGAGCAGATAAAAAATTACTGCCGCGTCCTCAGAACTTACCGACTGATCCATTTTGGGGAAACTATTCAACAGTTCTAGTGCATCGCTCAAGTCCCCGATATAGCTGCCCAATGGTTCCCCGCAATCCTCAACTTCATGGCGATGTCCTGCAATAACATAAAAGAAGCGACCGAAGCTGGGTGGGGTATTCAATCAACATCCGTCACGCCAACAGAGAACTATCTGTCACCAAAACTGACCTCCAACATGTGTCTTCTAACATTAACTAACTTGCCAATCAAATCTTTGTTTCACTAGATTGGGAACTCACTGTGGATTAACAATTCCACTAAAATGTGCCGTTCCATCATTGCCATATGAATAGCGATAGTATTCCCCTGTTTGCGGATGCCTGAGATACCATTGCTTCCCGCGTGTTTTTTCTCCCATCCTTTCAAACAATTAAGAAACTCATCTACTAGACCAATTTCCCAACTAGCCTTAAATCCTATTTCTATTATACACAATTTATATATAGAACAATTTTATTATACACAAATAAAATACACGGAGAGCTGTCAACCCTCGCTGCCGAGATAACACACATTTAGGACAAAGCCATCATCGCAGAGCAGCCATCGCTGCGCCAGACCAGGACACCTGCCCCCCTAACGGTATCCTCTGCCCTGTGCAGGTTCGTAATCTCGGACGCAGCGGCTTAAAAGTAAGCGAAATCGCCCTGGGCAACTGGCTGACTCAAGGAAGCACTCTTTCGCAGTCTGATACGGCAAAGATCGTAAATCATGCTTACGATCTCGGCATCTTCTTCTTCGATACCGCCGATGTTTACGCCAACGGAGCCGCCGAGATCGCCTTGGGCAAGGCCATTAAAAATGGTCCTCGCCGGCAGGATTTAGTGCTTGCCAGCAAGTGCTATTTCCCAATGACCGATGCCCCCAATGACAAGGGTCTAAGCCGCAAGCACATTTTCGAAAGCATCCATGCTTCGCTCAGGAGGCTCGAAACAGATTATCTCGACCTCCTACAGTGTCACCGATTCGATCCAGAAACACCTCTGGAAGAGACAGTCGCCGCCTTTTCTGACCTCATCCGCCAGGGCAAAATTCTCTACTGGGGAGTCAGTGAGTGGACAGGTCCCCAGATCACCCAGGCTGCCGAAATCGCCAAAGCAATGGGAGGCTATGCCCCAATCAGCAGCCAGCCTCGATACTCAATTTTGGAGCGCTACATTGAGGATGAGGTAATTCCAGCCTGCGAAGCGGCTGGACTGGGACAAATTGTCTTCTCTCCCCTTGCCCAGGGAGTTCTGACAGGCAAATATCTGCCCGGCCAAACTCCACAGCCCGGGACCCGTGGCGCCGATGCAGAAAGAGGCAAGTGGATGGGTCGGTTTATGACAGATGAGAAGCTGACCCAAGTGCAGCAGCTTAAAAAGACTGCTGACGGCCTGGGAATCACACTCTCTCAACTGGCACTGGCTTGGTGCTTAAGGCAGAAAAACCTCTCTGCCTGCATCATCGGCGCCACCAGCACCTTACAGCTTGATGAAAACGCGGGAGCCAGCGGTGTCTCCTTAAGCGATGAAGTTCTTAGTGAAATCGACCTTATCACTCTGCCGCAATGAGTTCAACTGCTGCCTTTTTCGATCTGCCAAGGGGTCTGGGCGAACCCTTGGTCAGGGATTCTTACGCCCAGGTTCTCGTCTCTTTTCCAGACCATGATGCAAAAAATGGAAGGCTTGAGGCTCTTAAAACCATTCAATCCAATGGCTTAAGCATCGACTTTCTTAAGTTCACCCACAATGGGGTCAGCTTTGTCATCAGCGCAGATCAAGCTCAAAGGGCTGCTGAGGTTCTTGCGCAGATTGATGCCGACGTCAAGCTGAGTGAAGGCAGAAGCATCCTGCTTATTCCTGCCGTAAACATGCGTGATGATGAAGGACTTCTCGCTCTTGTCCTTAGTGAAGCTATCAAGACCGAGGCCGAAATACTCCACATCGGCGACATGCACGACAGAGTTTTGATTGTCACAGACACTGCCGGAGCAAATGAAATTGCCCACAAAGTCCGACAGCTAAAGGAGAGCCTGGCGTGAAAATCAGGGTTCTCAAATTTGGGGGAACCTCGGTAAGAACCCATGAAGCAAGAATGCAGGCGGCACTTAGGGTCGTCTCAGCCCGAGAGCAGGGCATCAGCCCCGTGGTTGTCGTCAGCGCCATTGGCCGCAGAGGCGAACCTTACGCGACCGATACCTTAATCAACCTGCTGAAAGACATTGATGCAAGCGTAGTGCCAGATGCTAGAGAACTGGATCTGCTGATGGCCTGTGGAGAGATTCTAAGCTCAGTCATTTTTGCCCACCTGCTCAAGACACTTGGCCACAAGGCTGCAGCCATGCGAGGGGGCCAGGCAGGCATTTTTACAGATGGCATCTACGGCAACGCCAGAATCACCTCTGTTGATCCTTCTGGTCTGCTTAAAGTGCTGTCAGAAGGCACTATTCCCGTCGTCTGTGGATTCCAAGGAGTCCACCAAACGCCTGGCTTCCCGGGCACCGATGTCACAACTCTGGGAAGAGGGGGCAGCGATACAACTGCAGCTGCCCTGGGGGCAGCGCTTAAGGCAGATGCAATCGAAATCTTTACTGATGTTGATGGCGTTAAGACCGCAGACCCTGACTACGTTCCCCATGCTCCCACCCTCAGAAAAGTCAGCTATTCTGAAGTAGCCGAAATCGCCCATCTTGGCGCTAAGGTTGTTCACCCCCGCGCTGCAGAAATCGCCATGCACTCGCAGGTGCCGCTCTGGGTAAAAAACACCTTCACTGATGATGTCGGAACCGAAATCGTATCGGTTGACCAAGCCAGCCGACGCTACGCCACAGGAGTTGCCCATACAGGCAAGCTGGTCAGTCTGCAGATGGATATTACGGGCGTTGATCCCAGCCATCGAAGGGCGTTTGAGTCTGAAGTTTATGGAATGTTGGCCAAGTACGGCTTCAATCTATTCATGGTCAACCTCAGCGATGCTGGAATCGGCTGGGCAGTGCCGCGCGGCCAATACCCAACCATCATAGATCTTTTTGACGGGCTCGTTCTGCCTTTGGGAGAATCTGACAAGAAGCTTTATGTAGTACAGATTGGCGGCCAGCCCAGCAAGGGAGCATCCACACAAATAGACCTCATGAAAACACTGGGCGACCCTGTCATCGTCCCCATTCAGGTTTCCGAAGGCTTGACCATGGTTTCAGTAGTTGGCCCTCAGGCAGTCAGCGAAGCAGGTGCCAGCTACCGCGCCTTGGCCGCGCTGGATGAAGGCAGCATCCCTGTCATTCAGGTGACAGGCAGTGAAACATCCATCTCAATACTGCTGCCAGAATCTGAACTGAGACGGGCGGTTGCCATCCTCCACGAGACCTTCCGCCTTTCCGAAGCTGAATAGACATTGTCTCCCCTGGGGGTGGTCCTGAGACCAGTCCCAGGGTACAGGGCACGACTCTCTGCTGTGAGAAGTTGTGAGGATTAGGAGACCACTCAGATGAAAAAGATCCTTGGAAAAGCAGCAGTTTGGATGTCGAAATGGCTTAGCACGCCTCGCCAAGTCCAGCCTCTTGTTGCCTGGACCGAAGAGGATGTCTGGATCTCCCATCCACGCGACCTCGGGCAGCCGGTATCCAAAAAGATTCGCTGGGAGTCGCTGCGAAGAGCGGTCGCTTTCAAGAAAGAAAGCAGCAGCACAGACCAGGTAAGCCTGCTGTTGGAAGACAGCGATGGAAACATTGAAATCAATGAAGACATGCAGGGCTGGGGCGAACTGCTCGATCAGCTTCCCAATAGGCTCCCTGGCTTTCCCTCAGCTTCAAGCATGCTAAAAAAGGTCGTCTTCTCTGCCATGGGAGCAAAGAACCAGGTTGTGTGGGAAAGAAAAGTTCTCACAGGTGTCTGACTGCGCCTGAAGGAAAGACCATAAACACCAATCCAAAACAAGGGGACCAGCTCAACAGAGCCGGCCCCTTTGTTCACCACTCAAAGGAAAATCACCTAATGATCTTCGGATCCTGCCATGGCGGCCTTATGGGCCTTAATCATCGCTTCAGCTTCATTGAAAGGAAGCTCTTCGTAGCCAAGCAGACTCTGCTTAAACCTGCCTCGTCCCTTGGTTAATGACCGCAGATCCAAAGCGTAGCGCATCATGGAAGCCAAGGGCACAGAAGCCCGAATCGCTGTTCTGCCCGCAGAAGATGGCTCCATCCCCTGCATACGCCCCCTTCGAGTATTAAGGTCGCCCACAACATCCCCAACTGCTTCATCCGGCACATCGACTTCTAGCTCATAAATGGGTTCCAGAATCACAGGCTGAGCTTTTTCGGCACAGGCTCTAAAGGCCATCTGACCAGCCATCTTAAATGCGGCTTCGCTGGAATCCACATCATGGTAGGAGCCATCAAAAACCTTGGCCTGAATATCCACCACTGGATACCCGGCCAAAATGCCACGATCCATCGCCTCTTTTACGCCTTTTTCGACAGCTGGAATATAGTTTTTAGGGATCGCTCCCCCAACAACCACATTCTCAAACTGGAAGCCCTCTCCTCGTGCAAGTCCGGATACTTCAAGGTGGCAGTCGCCATACTGGCCTTTTCCACCCGTCTGCCTCTTGTATTTGCCCTGTGCCTTTGCCGATCCTTTTAGGGTTTCTTTGTAGGGAACCTTGGCATCCACGATCTCGACCGTAACTCCAAACCGAGTCTTCAGCTTGTCAACTGCCGTTTCTATGTGAATGTCACCCATTCCACCCAGCAGTTCTTGATGCGTGTTTGGCTCTCGAATGTAATGCAGGGTGGGATCTTCCTGCAGAATCTTCTGCAATGCGGGCCCGAGCTTGTCTTCGTCTGTCTTGCTGACCGGACGGATCGCTACGCGATAAATCGGGTCAGGAAAATCTAGTGGCGCCAGTTGAAGCGGCTTTGCCTTGCTGGTCAAAGTGTCGCCTGTCCTTGTATCCTGCAGTTTTGCTATAGCGCAGATATCACCGGCCCTGACTTCAGTCGCTGGCTCCATTTCTTTTCCGTGAGGAATAAAGAAGTTGTGAACCTTTTCATCGTGCCCCTGCGAGATGTTATGAACAACATCATCTGCTTTTAAGGTTCCACTAAAAATACGGACGAAGTTAATCTTGCCGACAAAAGGATCTGCCGTTGTCTTAAAAACAAAGCCAGCCAGGGGACCATTTTCATCTTCTGGATAAAGTTCGTCACCTACTGTAAAGGGGTGGTAAACGGGGCTGGGAAGTTCGCCTACTATCCTGTCCAAAAGTGTTGCTACGCCGATTCCTGTTGCGGCAGAACCAAGAAGCAGAGGAACAACCTTGCCCTCTTTGGTGCCGAACAAAAGGCCATGCTCAATCTCTTCTTCAGAGAGCTCTTCGCCATCCAGATACTTCATGGCTAGTTCGTCGTCGCCCTCAGCCGCCGCGTCCATCATTTTTTCTCGACGCAGGGCGGCTTCAGCTAGATAGTCGTCCGGGATGTCTTCAATCTCAACTCCCCTATCTCTGCCTTTGTAAACCTTCATGTTCAGCAGGTCAAGGACTCCGCTGAAAAGCGATTGTTTGCCGATAGGAATTTGAACGTTGACAACCTTGCGGCCAAAACGCTCATGAAGGGAGTCAATCAATCCGTCATAGTCGCTGTTGTCTTTTTCAAGCTTATTGACAAAAATGCAGCGGGCCAAGCCGTGCTTTTCTGCTGCTTCCCAGGCAAGGTCAAAACCCACGTCCAGGTCTTTTTTTGCCTCAACAACAAAGATCATCGAGTCGACGACTCTTGCCACTGCCTCAAGGTCTCCGACGAAGTCTGGAAAACCTGGGACATCGATCATGTTGATTTTCACTCCATGCCATTCGATTGGCAGCAGAGCGGCATTGATCGAAATCTTGCGCTTGGTTTCCAGGGGATCAAAATCCGAATGGGTGTTTCCCGCTTCGGTTGTGCCGATTCTATCAGCGGCGCCGGCCGTGTAGAGCATGTGCTCCACCAGCATGGTCTTGCCTGCGCCGCTGTGACCTACAATGGCCACGTTGCGAATATCTTGGGGCGAATAGGCTTTCAAGGTGTGATTTCCCTCCTGTGGGGTGTTTCCTCCCTTCACCTTTGAAGAAAGGTCACACCTTCAGCATAACCCAACCTTAACCAAAATGGGCCCGATGAATCTGCCAAGATTTGTAAGGTTGGCTTATTGGGCCTCTGGGCCAGAGCTCCTGAGGGTCAAGGCAGCCTAAACCAAATCGCAGGCTTCAGGGGGACGCCAGCCAGAAGGTCTGCCCTTCCACTTAATGCTGCAGCCGATTGGGTTTGTTGTGGGCACCTTTACTTCCCTGCCCGCAAGAAGACTGTCAAGCGCATCTTCCAGTTCCCTAGTCGTCGAAAGAGTGTGGTCTCGGGGGGAATCTATCGCCCTGCCCGTGTAGGCCAGCTTCCGATCTTGATCAAACAAGAAAAAGTGAGGCGTCTTTAGCGCGCCGTAAGCAAGGGCAGCCTCCTGCGATTCGTCCCGCAAAAATGGCCACGGAAACCTATGCTCTTCCATTCTCGCCCTCATCCCCTCCATGCCGTCATCCGGGTAAATCTCGGAACAGTTTGAGCTGACCGCTGCGAACTGAACTCCACGCTGCGAGTAGTCATCCGCAATCCTCCTCGTTCTTTCGTCAGAGCCAGTGACGTAAGGGCAGTGAACGCAGGTGAAAAAGATCACCAGCAGATTAGAACCATCAAAATCTTTCAGAGAAAGCAGGCGTCCATCTGTGCTCAACAATGCGAAATCAGGAGCAGCAGAACCCAAAGGAAGCGTGAAAGGGCGAGTCATTGCCAGATTGTGACTTAAAGCCCCCCCTCTGCTATACGGCATTCACTCAGGCGTTTAATCCTATGCTAAGGTCTATATTATGCTTCTCGGCTTCGAGCTTGCTCTTCAAAGTCTCAGTCAGACTCCGTCTGACTTGAAACTGCCCGCCATCATTGGCAGCAACATGGTGGTGCAGAGGAACGCTGTCGTTCCCATTTGGGGGCAGACCTCTCCCGGACGCATGGTGAAGGTCACCTTCGCCTCCCAGACCAAAACTGTCACGGCCGATGCCAATGGCAGGTGGACTGTTCGCTTTAGAAACCTTAAAGCTGGTCCAGGCGGCAGCATGGTTGTTACTGATGGCCGCACAACACTAACTTACAGCAACATCCTGGTCGGTGATGTGTGGATCTGCTCTGGCCAAAGCAACATGGAATGGCCTCTCTCGGCAGCCAACAATGCAGAGCGTGAAACGGCTTCGGCCTCCTTCGACGAGATTCGCCTCTTCAAAGTTGTCAAAAAGGCAGATAGTTTTTGGGAAGGCGACGTTCAGGGAGAGTGGCTGGTTTGTCGGCCAGAAACAGCCAGAGACTTCAGCGCCGTAGGCTACTACTTTGGCCGATCCCTCTACCTTTCAGAAAAAGCGCCGGTCGGACTGATCGATTCTTCATGGGGCGGCACCCCAGCCGAAGCTTGGACTCCCATCACCAAACTCGCTTCACTGGCAGAAACCAAACCTCTCGTTGAAAATTTCCAGTCTAGCTGGGAGAAATTTCAAAAAGAACACCCCGAACTAGCCAAAGCTTCAGGCACTCCGGGACAGATCCTTGACACAGGCAACAAGGGTGTTGAAAGAAGCTGGCACACAGCAGACTTTGCCGATGCCGCCTGGAAGACAGCTCCTATTCCCAACAGCTTCAGCGCTATTCCAGGACTGGCGATCAACGGCATTGTCTGGTTCAGAAAAAAAGTGACCGTCCCAGCGGAATGGACTGGCCAAACCATTCAGCTGAGCCTTGGACCAATTGATGACTTTGACAAAACCTATGTCAATGGCAGACAGGTCGGCGAGACAGATGCTCAAACCCCTAACCACTGGCAGCATCCCCGCCTTTACACCCTCCCCGCCAATACGCTTAAGGCAGGCGAAAACACCATTGCTGTCAGGGTCTTTGACGGAGGTGGTGAGGGCGGAATCAACGGCCAGCCTGCTGATCTTAAACTGATCAATGGCAGCGAATCCATCTCTCTTGCCGGGGATTGGAAGTATGAAATCGAGCTGGGAGTCCCCGCACTGCCTGCCAATGCACCCAGTCCATACAACCCTAACGCGCCTTCATCCCTTTACTCGGGAATGATCAAGCCTCTCGTGCCCTTTGCCCTTAAGGGCGCCATCTGGTACCAGGGAGAAAGCAATGTCGGTCGAGAAAAGCAGTACAGCGTTCTCTTCCCCGGCATGATTCAATCCTGGCGCGAGGCATTCGGCCAGCCAGACATGGCTTTTCTCTACGTTCAGCTTGCCAACTTTATGGCTCGCAGCCCTCAGCCTGGCGATAGTGCTTGGGCTGCCCTGAGAGAATCGCAGGAGGCTGCCTTGAAGCTGAAAAATACCGGCTCCGCGGTCATCATCGATATTGGTGATGCCGACGACATCCATCCTCGAAACAAAAAAGACGTCGGGGAAAGGCTGGCAATGTCAGCACGATCCTTCCTTTTCAAAGGGTCAGAGCCTGCCGGCAGCAGCCCCCGCCCAGACAAGGTCCTTCTTCGTAACGGAGCGGCTGTCATCACCTTCAAGTCTGCAAAGTCTCTCTCTACCACCGATGGAGCAGCTCCTCTTGGCTTCGCCGCCAGGACACGAGGCGGAGCCTGGCAGTGGGCCACAGCCAAAGTTGAGGGTGCAAGTGTAACAGTCACCCTGCCTAATGGCGCCGAAATCTCAGATGTTCGATACGCCTGGGCAGACAACCCTGCAGTCAACTTGGTAAACGAGCTTGGACTGCCCGTGAGCCCCTTTAGAACCGACAAAGACTAAGAGCCTCATAAAGCACTCAAACGTGGATGCCAGTCACGGCATCCACGTTTTTCTGTCACGAACTGTCCTCAGCCAAGGCCTGCTTGAAGGGAACTGCATCCCACAAAACGCTGAGCCTGACACTAAAAAATCCCCTGTGAGTAAGCCCACGGGGGATTGATGCTCTTCTCTAGATAGAAGAGCTAGGCGATAGTCACGTCTTCCAGCAGATAGACGTCTTGGATAGCTTGAAGCAGAGCGGCTCCTTCAGCCATTGGCTTCTGGAAAGCTTTTCTCCCAGAAATGAGTCCGGTGCCCCCTGCCCTCTTATTGATGACGGCAGTCTTCACAGCTTCGGCCAGGTCGTTTTTACCGGCAGGTCCGCCAGATGAGATCAAGCCTGCACGGCCCATATAGCAGTTGACCAGCTGATATCGAGTGAGATCAATAGGATGATCGCTTGTGAGTTCAGTGTAGATCCTTTCATCAAGCTTGCCGTAGCTGGAATCTCCGCTGTTCAAAGCCTTGTAGCCGCCGTTGTTCTCAGGAAGCTTCTGCTTGATGATGTCTGCCTGAATCGTCACGCCAAGATGATTTGCCTGTCCTGTAAGGTCAGCGGCAACATGGTAATCCTTATCCTTTTTAAAGGCGTTGTTTCTCATGTAGCACCAAAGAATGGTGGCCATGCCAAGTTCGTGAGCTCGGGCGAAGGCTTCAGAAACCTCCATGATCTGTCGGCCAGATTCTTCGCTTCCAAAGTATACGGTGGCTCCAACTGCGGCAGCCCCCATGTTCCAAGCCTGTTCGACTGTGCCGTACATCAGCTGATCGGCCTTATTGGGGTAGGTCAGCAGCTCGTTATGGTTGATCTTAACGATGAAAGGAATCTTGTGAGCGTATTTTCGAGAAACAGCGCCGAGAACACCAAAAGTGGAAGCAACGCCGCTGCAGCCGCCCTCGATCGCCAGCTTAACAATGTTTTCCGGATCAAAGTATTCGGGATTGGGGGCGAAGCTTGCGCCTGCGCTGTGCTCAATTCCCTGGTCAACAGGCAGAATAGACATGTAGCCAGTGCCAGCCAAACGTCCAGTGTTAAACAGCTGGCCAAGGCTTCTCAAAGTCTGAGAATTTCTGTCGGTCAGAGAGTAAATCCTGTTGATAAAATCAGGTCCAGGCAGGTGAAGCTGACTCTTTGAGACTGTCCTGCTCTCATGAGCAAGGAGCGCTTCAGCCTCCGCTCCAAGAAGGGCTTCGATCTGAGCATAACTAAGGTTGGCTGCCGAGGACATGAGTACCTTTTACCTTTATCTGATTAGACCTCCTCGGCCCCAAGGACCAAGAGGCTGATTTATCGCTAGATTAGTGATCTTTCACTGATCCTTGCGAAGTCTGTTTCGTCTTGCTCTGTGACGCCACACGTCCCAGACGATGAATCCTTCTGCTGCCAGAGTGCCACAAAGGGGATAAAGTTCATTGGACGGCAGGTTCAGATTCATGCAGCAGCCACACTATCGATTCGGATTTCGCCCCGGCACCTGCCGACTCTTTGTCTTAGCGGCAGGGATCATCGCCGCCTCGCCTGCTTTGGCCCAGACAAACCTGACGCTCATTGAGGCCCTAAAAACGGCCAAACAGAGAAACGGCACAGTCAAAGCAGCCCTGCTTGATTACGAAGCGGCAAAGGCTAATGTCAAGGCAAACAAGGCATCGTTTCTTCCAACTGTCACCCCAAGCGCAGGCCAAGAGTTTGGCAGAACAGAAACATACACCGGTTTAAGAACCCGCCAGAACATAGACGACCTAAGCAGTCAGGTCGAAGTCGCCTGGAGGCTTTTCGATTCTGGAAGCAGAGGCCTGACACTCAAATCATCTGAGATCAGCCGAGAGTCAACAGCCTTAACTTCCCTTCAGACTCTGCGCCAAACCCTTTTCGATGTCCACAATCGCTATTACGAAGCTCTGCGACGCCAGGAGCTTTTAAGGGTTCAAGACGACCAAGTCAACCGAGCCAAAGTTATTCTCGACCAGACAAAGTTCAGGGCGAGCGACGAGATTGGCGATGCCCCCAAAAAGGACATCAAACAGGCTGAAGCCGACTTCCTCAACTCTCAGGTGAGCCAGCTCACAGCACGCAACAGAATTCAGACAGCTCAGGCTGATTTGAAGGCAGTTCTAGGGTGGGGATACGAAGAGCTGCCGGGCCTAGAAAGCCCACAGGAATACAGTCTGAGGACACTTGACTTCACCCTGGAAGATGCTTTTAAGGAAGGTCTTGAAAACAGGGCGGATCTTCAGGCACAGTCCAAGCGAGTCGAAATCGAGAAGATTCGTGTCAAGCAGGTTGGGCTTGATGGCGGGCTGAGATACACGGTTGATGCCACCTACCGGAGGTCATTCTCCGAACAGGTATCCGACCGAAGCCTGCTTAGCTTCAACGTCAGCTACCCTCTTTACGATGGCTTCCGCAGCAAAGAACAGGTGAAGTCAGCCAAACTTGGCGTAGAAGCTGCGGAGGCGACTTACCTTCAAGCTCAGAGAGGCGCCAGGGCAGAAATTGAGTCAGCCTACAAGGAATACACCCAAAACGCCCTGAGACTGCAGGCCGCCCAGCTTGCTCTTGAAGCAGCCAGAGAAAACTACCAGTCTGCGGTTGAATCTCAGAAAGAAGGCGCGGCTGGAATTCTAGAAGTGCTCACCGCTCAGGTCACCTTGACCACTTCAGAATCTAACCTAGTTGAAGCACGATATGATGCAATTCTTTCAGATGTCCGTCTCAGATTGGCCATGGGCCGAGCTATGCCTGGTGAAGGGGAATAACTTTTGAAGAAGCGCTGGCTTTATGCCCTTGCCGGAGTCGGGGCCCTTTTGGGTCTCGGCTATTTCCTTTTTCGAGATACTGACAAAGGAGCTGAAATTGAGTACACCTATGCCGCGATCTCTAAGGGCGAACTGACCCTGTCAACTTCATCAGTCGGTTCACTGGTTCCGCTAACACGGGTGGATGTCAAAAGCAAAGCAGGCGGCAGGCTCGATAAGCTTTTAGTAGAAGAAGGAACAGTTGTCAAGCAGGGAGACCTTATTGCCCTTATTGACCCAACCGACACTCAAAGCCTTTTTAGTCAGGCAGAAGCTGATTTGACAGCTGCCCAAGCCCGTGTCAGCGGGGCAGAAACCACTCTGTCACAGGAGAGACAGGCCTCTCAAACCAGAATCAGCCAAGCTGAGACTTCCCTGCGTCTTGCCCGGATTAGGTTGGACAGAGCCAAGAAGGATGCTGAAACGCAGCCTGGATTGACCGGTTCCGCCATCACACGCGCTGAAGCTGACTTGACAACCGCAAAAGTGAGCATCGATCAGTTTGAAAAAGTCACTCAGCCTCAAAGACTAAAAGATGCCGATGCTGCCAAAAACCAGGCAGTCTCAGCAAGAGTGACAGCCGAAAACGAACTGAAGCGACAAGAGTCTCTACTTGAAAAAGGCTATGTCGCCCAAGCCAGCGTTGAAAGAGCGCGAAGCGCTTTTGATTCCGCCAAATCTACCGAGGCGACAGCTCTTCAAAGAGTGTCAACAATCGAGTCTGATCTAGCCAGTGAGCGGAGGCTGTTAGCTGCACGAATCCAGCAGGCAGAAGCAGCACTTGCCCAAGCCAGACTAAATCGTGCCAACGATTCTCAGGCGGTAAGAGCCGTAAGGGAGGCAGAACAGACCGTCGCCCAAGCAGAGCTTAGCCTTAAAGAAGCTAGAACCAACGCTCTGCAGGTGCAGAACCGACAAGCCGACCTTAGAGCAACAGCTGCCTCAGCTGTCCGCAGCAAGGTTGCGGTTGAAAATGCCAAAGAGAATCTGGCTCAGACTCGTGTTCTTGCCCCAAGAGCCGGCGTAGTGACTCGCAAGTACCTGGAAGAAGGAACAATCATTCCGAGTGCTATCAGTGCCTTTGCCGAAGGAACCAGCCTAGTCGAACTCTCTGATATTACATCGATGTTTGTCGAATGCAGGGTGGATGAAGCTGACATTTCATCTGTAAAGATCGGACAGAAAACCAGAATCATTGTCGAAGCCTATCCGGGCCAATCTGCCAAGGGAACCGTTCAAAGAATCTTCCCTGCAGCAGAAACTGAAAGCGCGGTAACCGCCATCCGGGTCAGGATTCAGGTAGATGCTGCCGACCTTCTTGTTAAAAACCGTCCCTTTAGACCAGGCATGAATGCAACAGTTGAGTTTCTGCAGCTGCAGAAGCCAGATGTTCTTATTCTCCCTGCCCAAGCTGTTAAACGTGATGGTGAAAGGACCTTTGTTCTTGTAAAGTCAGCCGACCCTAAGAAGCCTATTGAGAGAGATGTCAAGCTGGGCGAGGTTGGCAATGACGGCGTAGAAGTAGTAAGCGGCTTAAGCGCTGGCGAAGAAATTGTCATCGCAGAAGTCAACCTAGCCGAGATGCGGGAAAGACAGGAAAAGATGCTTAGCGCACAGCAGGGTGGAGGCGGCCTTGGCTCCAGCACAACATCAAGGGGCCCCAGCCAATCTAGAGCAGGCGGCTCAAGATGAGGCTTGGCGACTCAGTAACCTCTGCCTTCAGGGCGATCGGAGCCAACAAGCTTCGGTCAGCCCTGACCATGCTGGGAGTGGTCATTGGAGTCGGGTCTGTCATCGCCATGATCGGAATTGGCGAAGGCACCAAGAGAAAGTCGCTAGAAGAACTGGAGATCATGGGCTCCAACCGCATCACCGTTATGCCCAACTGGCAGAGGGGACGTGGGCAGGCTGGCGGCGGACAATCCACATTGCGGCCAGAGGATTTGCAGCGCATCAAAGAAGGTGTGCCGATGATAAAGCACATTACCGGTGTTGCCCAAAGCTGGGGAAACAACGGCAATGTCAAATTCGGCGCCAATATGAAACGCACCTCGGTAACAGGTGCTGAACCTCAGATTCAGTTCATAGAAAACGCCCGAAAAATGCATTCGGGCACCTTCTACACCCTGCAGGACGAAGCCTTGATGAATAAGGTGGCTGTTCTTGGCTACACAGTCTATGACGAGCTTTTTGGCGATCAAAACGCCATCGGCGCGATCATCAAAATAAACAATCAGAATTACGAAGTTAAGGGAGTTGTTGATTACAAAGGCGGAAGCGGCTTTAACAACCCCGATGATCGAGTCTACATTCCACTAAAAACGGCACAGTATCGTGTTCTGGGCATGAAAGATCGCTACTCGATGATCACCATGTCTGCCAACTCCAGTGATCTTCTCGTCATCACTCAATCTATGGTGGAAGATGTTCTCTACAAAACGAGGCGCAGCGCATCAGGTGAGGAGCTCTTTCGTGTTTTCAACCAGGCAGAATCACTTCAGGCAATTCAGACCCAGTCCCAATTGCTCTCAATTCTCTTGGCAGGAATCGCAAGTGTCTCTCTGCTCGTAGGAGGCATTGGCATCATGAACATTATGATGGTGAGCGTAACGGAAAGAACGAGAGAAATCGGTCTCAGAAAAGCAATTGGTGCTTCGAGAGAGTCCATTCTTGTCCAATTTCTGCTGGAGGCTATCATCATGTGTCTGATGGGAGGCTTGATCGGCATTCTGCTGGGATATGTCTCAACCAATTTCGTTGCTGGCCTTTTCCAAGTGCCTCCTGTCTTCAGCTTAAGTGCTGTCGGCATGGCCTTTGGGTTTGCCAGCGCCGTCGGGGTCTTTTTCGGCCTCTACCCTGCCCTCAAAGCCAGTCAGCTGCAGCCAATCGAGGCTCTTAGGTACGAATGAGCAAGACAGTTATCAAGGTTGAGAACCTTTCGAAAAAGTACGTCATGGGCGAAATGGTCGTCCACGCTCTCAGGGGCGTTTCAGTTGAGATTCAAGAAGGCGAGTTCGTCGCCATCATGGGTCCTTCTGGTTCAGGCAAATCGACCTTTATGAACCTGATCGGCTGCCTGGATAGGCCCACCGAAGGCAGGTACTGGCTGGACAGCCAGGAAGTCAGCCGCATGGGCGACAATCATCTGGCTGAAGTGAGAAACAAGTATATTGGTTTTGTTTTTCAAAGCTACAACCTGCTGCCCCGTACCACCGCAGTCAAAAATGTTGAACTGCCCCTCATGTACGCGGGAGCAAAAAACAGAACCGAACTGGCAAAGAAGGCTCTGGAGCGTGTTGGTCTTGGCCAAAGAATGGATCACAAGCCAAACGAGCTTTCAGGCGGTCAGCAGCAGAGAGTCGCCATTGCCCGCGCCATTGTCAACGATCCTGTGATGATTTTGGGCGACGAACCAACTGGCAACCTTGATTCCCGCACCAGCGAGGAAATCATGGCCCTTTTTCAAGATCTGAATAAAGCCGGTAAAACAGTTGTCATCGTCACTCACGAAGATGATATTGCCCACCACTGCAAAAGAATCATCAGGTTCCGTGACGGAGTCATTCAAACTGACGAAACAGTTGAAAATCCAATCGACGCAAGAGCCAACATGGAAGCATCCAGAGCCAATACAGATGCAGCCATGGCCTGAAAGCCTGCTTAAAATACTGGCTGAAAGCAGCCCAGTCGAGTCTGCCCAGGCTCTGCTGGGCTGTCTTATAGCCGGCCCCGATGGAAGACTGGCTAGAATTGTAGAAACAGAAGCCTACGGCGGAAGTGATGACCAAGGCAGTCACGCCTGGCGCGGCGTGCGTCCCAAAAACTCCTCTATGTTCGGGCAGCCTGGTTCTGCTTATGTCTACATCAGCTATGGCTGTCACTGGATGCTGAATGTCGTCTGCTGCCCTGAGGGCATTGGATCAGCGGTTTTAATCCGAGCCGCTGAGCCGTTGGAGGGCCTTGAATCAATGCGAGCTCTTAGACCCAAGGCAGATAAAGATTCTCTGCTCCTAAAAGGTCCAGGAAGGCTGGCTCAAGCATATGGCATCAATGGAGGGCATGACAGGCATCTCCTCTTTTCAGATGCTTCCGAATTCAAAATTCTTGCCCCAAACCAAGAGCAGGGAGAGCTTTTAGTTTCCCGTAGAATCGGGCTTGCCCGGGGCAGGGGCGATGACCTTCCCTGGCGATTCATCCTTAAGAATAGAGTTAAATGGGCGTCTCGTGGGGTCCTTCCGCCAATCTATTGAGTTCGGATCGATAGGCTCTGGATAGGGGGCATCCGACACCCTCGTTGGGCGAGTAAGAATATACGCTACACCAAAAGCGGCAAGTAGAGCCACTACAATCTTAACCCAAACTGGCGGAATAACAAAAAGCGAAAATGCTGTAAATAAGACGATCGCCGAGCAGGAAATCGCTTTCACTCTGGTTGAGATCCACTTGTTCTGTTCCCAATCTCGCAGCTGAGCTCCAAACCATTTATGGTTCAGAAGCCAAAGTTCAAACCCCCTATGACTGCGTGAAAAACAGGCGACGGCCAAAATAAGGCAGATAGTGGTCGGCATGCCAGGAACAACCATGCCCACAAATCCCAGGCCAGTAAATGTGAGCCCGAGCACCAGCCACATCAGCCGAAGAAGATTCATTCCTTTTTAGTTTAATTTGCCTGCAGCATAGGGACCCATGCCTGCCTGACGCGAGATAGCCTTTTTTAATGGTTCTATGATTGACAACTGCAGACAGCCCTGAAATGTGTCCTTTATGGTGATAAACCACACCGAAATCTGGCGCTTTACCCCTTATCGGTCAATCTCACCCAACACAATGTCGATAGAACCAATGATGGCAATGACGTCCGAAATCATACGTCCTTCAGAAAGAACCTCAAGAGACTTCAGGTTCATAAAGCTGGATGGCCTTTCGTGCCAGCGGTAAGGCTTATTAGTGCCATCACTCACAATGTAAAAGCCGAGTTCTCCTTTGCTGCCCTCTATGCCAGCATAAGCCTCGCCCACAGGAGGTCGGAATCCTTCCGTCCACAGTTTAAAGTGGTGAATCACCGATTCCATAGAGCTGTCGAGTTCTTCTCTAGGCGGAGGTGAAACTTTACGGTCCAAGGTGTTCCACGGACCAGCGGGAAGTCCATCAATCGCCTGCTGAATAATCTTGTGGCTTTCCTTCATTTCTGCAATGCGCACAAGGAAGCGGTCGTAAACGTCGCCTACTGAGCCCACTGGCACCATAAAATCAAAATCTTCGTAGCTTGTATAGGGGTTGCTCTTTCTTAGATCCCATGCCACGCCGCTGGCTCTGGCAATTGGTCCGCTGCAGCCCAGTTCTAGACACTGCTGGCCCGTAAGGATGCCAACATTAATTGTTCTTTCCTTCCAAATTGGGTTTTCTACCAGCAGGTCCTCAAGCACCTTCAGCTCCTCAAGAAAACCTCTTAGAAATGTGCGAAGCCTGGGCTCAAACCCATCAGGCATATCTCCTCGAAGCCCGCCAGGGACGATCCAGGAAGGCATCATGCGAACGCCAGCAAACATCTCGAAGAGGTCGAGAATCATTTCTCGCTGCTGCATGATGTAGAAAAACGGCGACATCGCCCCAAGATCCAAGGCATGGGTGCCCAGCCAAACGCAGTGGCTGGCAACGCGGCTTAGCTCTGCCAGGATGACTCGCAGATATTGTCCCCGCTTAGGAATCTCGCAGCCTAAAAGCTTTTCTACCGCCAAGGCATGAGCCAGATTGTTGCCGTTGGCATTAAGGTAATCCATGCGGTCGGTCATCACGACGCACTTGTGATAGGTTTGGAACTCGGCCTCCTTCTCCATTCCTGTGTGCAGGTAGCCAATGACGCATTTGCACTGAATAATGGTCTCGCCTTCAAGCTCCACAATCAGGCGAAGAACGCCATGAGTCGATGGGTGTTGGGGTCCAATATTGACCACCATTGTGTTTTCGCCAATCCGCTGAAACTCCGTAGAGGCAGTGGGCTGAAACGTGGAAGCCTGACTCATGACACCTTATTTTACGACATGATGCTTGTTTTCTGTCGGGGCTAGAGGGCCAAGCTTTGCAGAAACCTAGACTTTACAATAAACCAGATTTGCGCGGCCCAAAGGAGCACAAAAAAAGTTGGCTGCCTCATACGAGGCAGCCAGCTAACGTTCAGTCCAAGAAAGACTTACTATTCAGTTGCAATGACATTACCAGCAGCAGGAGCAGGCTCTCCACTACCACCAGCAGCACCCATCGAAACCGATGAACGAATGCCTGCTGAACCACTGCTCTGAGGGGTGCCATCACCCTTTTCAACGTCTCCCGTATCGTTTCCACAACCAATGGCTGCGAAGCAGACAAGCAAAGCAAGAGGAAGAAGGATTTTGGTTTTCATTAAAGTCCCATTGGGTTGAAGGCAACAATGGTTCTGTAAGTGCCATCAGCACTCAAAGTAGTTCCATTGTAGAAGTTGCTTCGGAAGTCAACAGCCTTGGCAGAAGAGTCAGTTCGAACGTAAGTGGTTCGTCCGATAGCAATGGCGCAGCCAGTTGCGGTTCCAATGCCGTTCTGGTTGGCTCCGGTGCCTGGCTTGGTCAGAGCAGTGATGACGTAGCCATAGCTGCCACCATTGACGTTGGCCGTGGCCGGATTCCAGCGGAAGCAGGTTCGCAGGTTGGCGTTGTTGCCAACAATGCTCATTCCAAGATCCCAGTTGGTGCCTTCAACAACGAGAGCGGTGTTTGCAACGTCAGCGATCTGGCTGGTGCTCAAGGAAGAAGCAGCAGTTCGACCAAGCCAGTCAGCGTTGAGGGGATCCAGGTTGCCAAATCCGCCGATTCCATCATATCGGACGGTCTGTCCAACGTGGGTGTCAGTGAAGTAGCCATTGGTTCGTGCAGTGGCGCTGACGTTAGTGGCAGCTCGTGCAGGCATTCCAAGGTGCTGGATGCGAATCCAAGCAACATCACCAGCAGTGCCGGTGGGAGCAGTCCTCTTAACGTTCAGAATCAACTGGTAATTCTTCATGTAGGGCTGAAGAAGGTCCTGCCATGCAAGATCGACTGGCTGGACAGGATGGCTCATCATGGTTGGGGCCAAAAGATCATCGTAGTCAGCGGAGTAGATGTGATGAGCGGTGCCAATCTGCTTGAAGTTGCTGAGAAGCGAAGTGTTCTTAGCAGCTTCCTTGGCCTGGGCGAAGACGGGGAAAAGGATCGCAGCCAGAATGGCAATGATCGCGATGACAACCAGAAGTTCAATGAGGGTAAATGCCTTTTTCATTGCAAATGAATCTCCAAACGGAAGCAAGTCAAGCCTGCTGACCATCGGACGTCTAAGCCTAGACCTTTGTTCCTAAAAAAATTAAAGAACAGACCCAGCCAAGAGGCTTTAACTTAGCGAGTTTAGATCAAGAGGCCCGGCTGAATCAACCCCAAAAGCAACAGATTGAAAAAAAGTTCCTGCATTGTTCGCTTCGGGACTTTCAATCCCCCCAATGAGGATCAAGTCCCAGCGAATATGAGTTCAGCCATTAGTCCCACTAGCCTGGTGAACCAGCCTTGCGGAACTAATGGCAGCCCTGCTATTTATCCAAAGGCAGACCGTTAGCTGGTGTGGGCTTTGCCTGTAGACGTGCTCCCGCTGCTGCTGGGGTTGATTGACTGGCAGGCATATCTTTTGTGATTTCTGCGTCGCCAACTGCCGGTGCAGGATCTGAACTGCCACAGCCAGCCACACAAATCAGGATCAAGACTGCCGCCAACAACATGAAGCCTGCTTTCATCTGCTACCAGACTTCCTCGTAAGGAGTGCCTTCAACCGTACCGTCAAACATCGGCGAGAAGGTCAGATGATGACAATAAAACTGGTCGTACCATCCACCGCCGGGAACGCCATTTGCCTGATATCTTGTATAGGGATCATTCCTAAAATCGGTTCGTCCCTGAATGTTCATGCCAACCCGCCTTACCTTGGCACTGGAATCGGCCATTGCCCAAGTCTGCGACCTGCCATAAACCCAAGCTGAATCAACATTGTCAAACAGAACACTCCAAGCTCCATTGCCGGCGCAGGATGCGGAAGGCGGAACGAACTGGCAAGGTGCGTTGGCATCATCGCAGTAAAGTGTAGGAACAGCACTGTCAAATCCCTCCACGTTCGTTTTCCCACCAAGCTGAGTGAACAGTGGCGTGGTTGAAACGCTCGCTATCGCGGTGGAACTGTAGGTGTGCAGAAGGCCATTGTAGCTATAGCCAATACTGGCATAAGCTTTTCGCGGCGCCGAATAATCAACACCATCGAACTTGCGCTTAGCGGCTCCTGGGGACTCCAGCATTTGGTAGTTTTTGCGATAAGGCTCAGTTGCGTTCATTGCTGATCCATTGGCAAACTCAATATACAAAGGTCCGGTCGCACGCCAGTCAGCTGGCACATCGTGAATGTACGACCACATGTGACCATCACCCGGGTAGTAGCCAAAAGCACGGGGCATCACATCATCAAAATCTGAAGTGTAGATAGCCGTGGCTGTGCCCAGCTGCTTCACATTGCTGAGACTAGCAGTCTTTTTGGCAGCCTCCTTTGCCTGGGCAAAAACAGGGAAAAGAATCGCAGCCAAAATAGCGATGATGGCGATAACCACCAAAAGTTCGATCAAGGTAAATGCCTTCTTCATATCAAGTGAGCCTCTGGCCCTAGCAGGACAGAAACACTGCCTGCACGCCGCTCTACTAGTTGAGAGAGACTTTATATCGGCCTCAGTCACTCAGTAAGCGTTCACTGAAACGACGTGCCCAGGAACTCAGAAGTTCGCCCTGTCAGTAAACGCTTACCTTTTATCCCATTCCCAGAGAACTTTAGAGGCGCTTACAATCAGCCTTGGCACCTAGACATAAAGATACATGCTGACTGAACGGGCAGTCAGCATGTATCTTTAATAAAAAGCGGCCTATTACTATAGGCCGCATAACCAGCTAAATCAGCGTCCGCCTACGTCGCCCGAGCCAGTTCTGCCATCAAAACTTTCACCCGCATGTGGCATCGGAATATCTTCAATCGCTGGACCCTCGGTGCCAGCATGAAAGACCACATCTTCGCCGCCAAGACCAACATCCTTTCTCAAGGGAAAGCCAATCCAGTCTTCGGGCAGTAGAAAACGTTCCTTTCTTTCATTGCCTTCAAAAACCACACCCAGCAGATCCCAAATCTCCCACTCAGGGTATTCAGCGCCAAGATAAAGGTTCTTTGCTGTAGGAACCTTCTCGCCATCATTGACAGAGACCTTTACAAAAATTCTTGACGAATGTTTGAGGCTCATGAGGTTGTAAATCACCTCAAATCGTCCCGGGAGATCTCGTTCGTGCTGCCATGTCAAGTAATCGACACCCACGCACTCAGCAAAATATGAATAGTCCAGGTCAGGATCATTCTTAAGGCAAGCCAAAACCTCAGCAGCTTTTTCTGTCTTCACGCAGAGATAGGTTTCCCCCCTGTCCTCTTTAACCTTAATCAAGGCGTCGCCCAGCTTTTCCCTGACTTTAACCGCTTCGAGCCGCTCGCCATCAACCATGGGGTATGCCATTACTTTGCAGCTCCAGAAAGACTGTTCATCGCTGGTACAGAGGTGGTTTCTAGTGTTGTTTTGGTCGCTTCCAGCTTTTCAGGAGCAAGACTGGTTGCTTCATCCCAATCAATGGCTCCAACGCTGATGGCATACCAGTCGCCGATGATCCAAAGAATCATGTAGATGCCAACAGCTGCTCCACTGAAAATCTGAAAATCCAAACTGGCGTTCTTAAAAACAGTCAGCCAGCTCCAAAGAAACACGACTTCAATATCAAACAGAACAAAAAGAATGGCTGTCAGATAAAACTTAATGGGGAATCTCTCACGTGCAGAACCAAAGGGTTCCACGCCACATTCGTAAGGGTCTTCCTTAAAAGATGCCTTCTTCTTCGGGCCAAGCACCCAGCTTCCAACCACCATGACCGTACAGACAATCGCGGCCAGGGCAATGAGTATTAGGATCGGAAGGAACTCAGCCAGCATCAGGACAAGAATACCCCTCTTCTTAGCGAGGGCAGTACACTGGGACCATGCCTTTGAGACAGGAGATGCTGGATCTCCTCTCCGATGATTGGAACCTCCTGTCAGATGATCAGCAGATAGCCTGGGCGAGAGAAGCGATGAACACATTAATCGCCTCGGCAGAAGATTCATCAAACCATATCTCCATAGCGGGTTTCCTTACAGCCTTGCAGGTTAAAGGAGCTAAAGGCACACACCTGGCGGGCTTTGCCAGTGCACTGCGTCGGTTAGGCCGATCTATAGACTTCAACTCTGACAGTTTGGTTGATACCTGCGGCACGGGAGGCGGCTCTCCAAGCTTCAACATATCAACTGGCGCTGCTCTGCTGGCTGCAGCAGCTGGCGCCAAGGTAGCCAAACACGGCAACAAGGCCGTCACCAGTCGTTCCGGTTCAGCCGATGTGCTTAACGCCCTCGGAATTGGCATCACTCCAGATGAAGAAAAGCTTCAAACTTCGATGAAGGAAGCGGGCTTTGCCTTTTTGTTTGCCCCCTTTTTTTACGAGCCTCTTAAAAACTTGGCTCCTATCCGCATGTCGTTGGGGATCAGGACAGTCTTCAACCAGCTAGGGCCCCTGCTCAACCCTGCCAATGCAGATAAGCAGATCATTGGTGTCTATGACCCAGCTCTGCTGCAGCCAACAGCACAAGCCCTTCATCTGCTTGGCGCAAATGAATCCCTTGTCGTTCACGGCAGCGATGGCCTAGATGAGATCACCCCTACTGGTGACACCTCAGTATGGAGAGCAGGTTCGTCTAAACCTGAAACCTGGCAGACAACTCTCTTTATTTCCGCGCCGCTTAACCATGAGGATATTGCACCAGGCGACAGCGCCGCCCAATCGGCAGAAATGATCGAAACCGCTTTGAACGAGGTTGACTCTGTTCCCTTTCTCGCCGTCCTGCCTTCTGCCGCGACTGCTGTCAGCCTCAGCCTAAACTTAACTTTAGAAGAATCGACTGCCCTATGCAGAGAGGCCGCGGCCTCCGGATCTGGCAGCAGAGTATTGAGCATTTTGAGAGAGGTTGTGCCAGCGTGACCATTTTAGAGAAAATTGCGCTTCGCAAAAGAGAGGAAATCGAAGATTCCTCTCTGCCCTACCGAATGGCAGAACTGAGATCCAAGGCTCTCGATCAGCCGCCTGTACGACCTTTCCGCACAGCCTTGGCCAATAGCACCCATCCTGTCTCGCTCATCGCTGAAGTCAAAAAAGCGAGTCCAAGTCAAGGCGTTATTCGAGAGATTTTTATCCCCGAAGAGATTGCCCGCTGCTATAAGGAGGCTGGAGCCGACTGCCTTAGTGTTCTTACCGATAGAGATTTCTTCCAAGGCGATCACTCCTATCTCGCCATCTGCCGTGAAGCCAGCGGACTTCCCTGCCTTAGAAAAGACTTCATCATTCACCCTTCTCAAGTTTGGGAGTCAAGGTTATTAGGAGCGGACTGCATCCTGCTTATTGCAGCCATGCTGCACCACGATGATTTAGCGGAACTTCACACCTTGGGACTCGAAGCTGGCATGGATGTCCTCGTCGAAGTTCATGATGAAGAAGAAGCAGAGCATGTGCCCAGGGATGCGGCTTTGGTAGGCATTAACAATAGGAGCCTTCACACCTTTGCAGAAGATTTCGACACAACAGAAAGACTGGTTAGCCTGCTGGAAAAGCCGGGTCGGCTGATGGTGAGCGAATCCTCAATCGCTCGACACGATCAAGTTGAGAGGGTCCGAATGGCCGGAGCCAGAGCAGTGCTTATCGGCACAGCCTTCTGTCGAGCCGAGCATCCTGGGGCTATGGTCAAAGAAGTCATGGGATGGAACTGAGATGACCAGAGTCAAAATCTGCGGTCTGACAAGACAGGAAGATGCAGAACTAGCTCTCTCGCTGGGAGCAGACGAACTAGGGTTTGTTTTTGAGCCCACTTCCCCACGCTGTATACAGTCTGTGCCTGCCTGGCTGGACAGCCATGTTAATGCCTTCGCCGTCTTTGGCCCCCTGCCTTCGCCACTGCCAGAAACCGCCTTCCTCCACATTCAGTACTTGCCAGATTGGAACAAGCCCCTTCCTTTCTTTGAAGGCAGGAAGGCTCGCCCTGTTCTTCGTCCACAGACAGATACTGATTGGGGGCTGGTGAAAGCACGCCTTCAGGAAGCCAGCATATCAGAGCTTGTCCTGGACCCTTTTCACCCCGAGGCTTACGGTGGAACAGGGAAAAAGCTTGATGATTCGGCGATAGAAAAAGCCCAAGAGACACTTGAGGTCAAGCTCGTCATCGCTGGTGGACTAACCCCTCAAAATGCAGCAGAAACTGCTGCACGCCATCATCCTTATGGGCTGGATGTCTCTTCCGGCATAGAATCAGCCCCCGGAATCAAAGATCATGAGAAACTCCGAGAGTTTCTAGTCCAAGCAGGCAAAACTGTCTCTTGAATTCCGTGATAGATAGAGTGATACTAGGCTGACTATGTCCGCCCTGCTTCTGATATGCCTACTTGTGTCGGGCCAGCCAATAACTCCTCCATCAGATATCTCTGCCAAGCTCGTACCACTAAAGACAGTTTCACCATTAGCAGATTTCGATGATCTTGATGTCATCGGCCGGGCCCTTGGCAATGCTCAGGTCGCTGCTATGGGCGAAGCCACCCACGGGACAAGAGAGTTTTTCCAAATGAAACACAGAGTCTTTCGCTATCTTGCTGAAAGGCACAACTTCAAGGTTTTCGCTCTCGAAGCCTCGATGCCAGACTGCCTGGCCATGGATCGTTTTGTCACTAAGGGAGAAGGTGATCCGAAAAAGGCACTGGCCCAGCAGGGTTTCTGGACATGGAACACACAAGAAGTTCTTGATCTGCTTCTCTGGATGAGAGAGTTCAACAAGAACAAGTCTGAAAACGACCAGCTCAGGGTCTTCGGTTTCGACATGCAGAGCAAGTCCAGCGCAATGGATTACTTTTCACAGCTTGACAAGCCAGAAAAAAATGACTGGTGGATTCAGATGGATGAAACAAGATTCACTCCGGCGATAAAAAAGGAAGTTCAGGCAAAAGCCGAATCCCTTATCGCCGCCTTGAATCCTCCTGATCAGCCCATGGCCGAAATGATTCTTCAGTGCCTTAACCAGGCAGAAGAGAATGAATGGATTCAGGAGTTCAACATGGTACGAGCCCAGGTTCTGCCCATGCTCAACGAGTTTTACGCTGGTGCAGAAACACTGCTAAATAAGCTTCCAGACCTCTCGCCTGAAACCCGAGAGTGGCTGACTTACGTGGTTGACCACAGGGATAAGCCCTTTGATATGAAAAACCGCCAAAGCTTTGCCGCCCGTGCTAAAAAAGGCAAAGCTGCTCTTCTCGCTGACTCAGAAAGATATCGAGACATGAGAGAGCATTGGCAGGAGCAGCTAAGCTTTTTGAGATTTCTACTCATGGCAGTAGAAAGCCCCCAGGCACCACGTTTTTTTGACCACAGAGAAAAATGTATGGCCCAAAACATTGTTGATGGAATGACACGGATCTTTCCAAACAAAAAAGTCTTCGTTTGGGCACACAACACTCATGTTTCAACCCTACAAACTCATGCAGACCACCAGATGATGGGCAGGTACTGCAGAGAACTGCTTGGCAGAAAATTTTTTACAGTTGGATTTGCTTTTAACCAGGGCTCTTTTCGCGCCGCAGGTGATAAAGGGATTCAGAATTTCACACTCCCGCCAGCCGACAGTGATTTTCTTGAATCTCACCTTGCCTTAAAAGGCACAGCAATCGCCTGGCTGCCAGCCGAGAACCTGAAGACAAAATATAGAACTAGGATAATCGGCGCGATCTATAGGCCGGAGAGGCCAGAACTCTATGTTCAAGAACTGATCCCGGCAGAATGTTACGATGCAATGATCTTGATCGACAAAACCTCTGCAGCTAGGGGATTTTAATCTTGTCCATTTAGATTAAGCCCACTTAACTCAGCCAGTGCGGAGAGTTCATCACTTGATAGAAGAAACTCACTTCTCACACAGTCTTCGTCGAACTCCACCCCTTCTGACTCAAGTCTTCTTTTTTGTTCTAGGGCCAGTTCAGGAGATTTTTTGGCGATCTTCAAACTGCCATCCCCGCCAACAACGCGCCACCAAGGAACCTCTCCGCTGCTGGGACAGGCGTCCATCCACTTTCCTGCTATCAAGCCAGATACAGGAGGTGTGAGCAGAGAACCAATCACTCCGTAGCCAACCGCAGAGCCAGAAGGAACAGCTTCAACCAGCTTAAAAAGCTCTCCTCTACGGCTCACTCAAGCCTCCTTATCTGCTCCGGACCAGCCAAGAGGGCTTCTTCAAGCGATCCGACACCTTCAATCAGCATCCAGGGACCATCTTCTGCCTTCACCCCCATGGCATCTGCTCCCTCATAACAAGCCATCTGCCAAACATCCTCAACGCTTAAGGGTTCTCCCAGCCAGCGTGATGAGGTGACCGCTTCTCTCATTTCAGCCAAGAAGTCAATCTCACCGGCTGATGCCGAGGAATCCAGACCGATGCCAACAGAGATTCCTGCTTCTCTCATTCTGCGGACAGGTGCGATGGGGCAGTCAAGGTTCTTGTTTGATCTTGGACAGTGGGCTGCCGAGACTCCGGTTCCAGCCATGATCGATATATCCTTTTCACTCACCGCACAGCAATGGACCAGCTGCCGGCCTGGCTTAAGAAACCCAATGCTTTCTAGCAGCTCGACAGGGGTCTGATCTGTGGTCGGAAGCTCTGCTTTGCCCTCGCCCAGCCGCCAGGACGTCCATGCGCTTTTGCCTGTAGAGAGCAGCTCGACTTCCGCAAGTGACTCGGCACAGTGAATTGACAGGGGCCATTCTGTTCCAGAGAACCACTCTAGTGTTTCCCTGTGAATGGAGTAAGGAGCATGGGGCCCCCAGCAGAACCCACTCTCAGCCTCAGCTTCGGCCACTGCCCGACCTGAATCGACAAAGGCAGAAGTGAAAAAATCTATCACTTCCCTCTGCACCTGGCCCTTGATGCCGAATTCTGACATTGCCTGACGCGAACCAGGCCTGTCACTGTGCTCCCATATTCTAGCCACGCCAGATTCGTAATTCTTCTTGGCTGCCAGCCGGCACGATTCAAAAACCTCTTCCGGAGTCTGTTTTGCCTTAAGGGCAATGATTGAGGTAAGAAACTCCCCCATATCTCCCAAAGCCGTCTTCCCCATGAGTGTGTAGTACTCAAGATGGGAATGGAAGTTTGTGAAGCAGGGGACAAGGATTCCTCCCTGACCAGTCGTGCCGCCCTCGGTCCAAGATGTCAGGCTGCCCTTCTGCACCTCGTACCTGCCAGGTCCTGTCAAGCCTTCCCTGGTCAACAATCCCGAACACAAACCACTCCAAGCCGACATCAAAAACATTTTGCAGGGCGGCGAAAGAGCCCGTCAGGGATTCGGCCTAGAGTTCGGTATCCCAGGCTTGACGGTACTGACCGTAGCTTAAGCTCTTAGCGTGAAAGTCGCCAAAAAGCACAATATGCCTGTATTCTCTGAGCTTGCGGCTGTACTCGCCAGGTTCTTCATTGCCGGTCAAAGGCCCACCACCACCATGCCAATGTCCTCCAGCCGTAAACATAAGGTTTATCTCAGCAGGCGACTGCAGGCTGGTTTGGGAATATCGCCTAAAGGTTAGTTCAGTTCTATAAAAGTAGCTGATCCCATAGGTTTGGTACATGGTGGGACTGGTTGGGAATGGAATCCACGGATGAGATTCAAGAACCGTCGTTCCCTTGTCTGCTGGAGACTTAAATACATCCTTGCTCTTCACATAAGGCATCAAAGCCTCATTCATCAAGGGCATGTAGAAAATCTGGTCTCGAAACTCAGGAGATTGACTCCATATATCGGGTGAGTACTTGTCGGCTGCATCGACGGCATTTGGGAAAAGATCATCATAATCAGCCATATACAATCCCATACCCATGCCAATCTGTCGAAGATTGCTGAGGCACTGGGTCCGTTTTGCCGATGCCTTCGCTCTGGCAAAGACTGGGAAAAGCAGCCCAGCCAAGATGGCGATAATGGCGATGACAACCAATAATTCAATCAGGGTAAAGGCGCGCCGAGCAGCAGTCATAAAGAGCCTACTTATAGATAACCGATTCTACTGCTGTGGGTTCCGATATGCTGCCGAAATCATCAATCATTTACATGATAGGAACCCAAGCCCCCTTGTCAGCGTTGGTTCAGTCAGGACCCAAAAAGCAGGAGGGGTAAAGTGAGCAGTCGCTTATGACAGAGAAGGACCGAAGACCGAGGAAGGGTCGCGGATGGCGAATTTTGGGCTATTCGCTTCTTATGATCACCCTTCTGACAGCTTTTTCGCTGGGAGGATTTATGCTGCGAAGCGAAACCCTGAGGGGGGTCGTTGGCGGCATGCTTGGTCAGACGCCAGACAAAGTCTTTGGTGAAAACACCCTTACCCTGCTTGTTCTTGGCTGCGATGAAGACCGTTACTACGGCGGCAAACAGATTCTCAGCAGCTCGGCTAGAAGCGACATGATGCTTTTGACCAAGCTGGATTTCGACAAGAAAACCATCTCTGCCTTGTCAATTCCAAGAGACACCTTTATTCGTCATAGCAGCGTTGGCTATAAACATTCTGACCCTCAAATTACAGGCTCTCGCATCAACGCCTTCCACGCCTTTGGCGGACCTGATCTTGCTCAACAGGCCGTCGAGCGCACTCTCGATGTATCTATTGATCGCACAGTCGTCCTCAATTTTGAAGCCTTTCAGGAGCTTATTGACCTGCTGGGCGGCATTGAGGTCTATATCAAGAAAGACATGGAGTACAGCGATGTTCGCGGCGGCTTGGAAATCGACCTTAAAAAAGGGCGGCAGGTTTTAACTGGCTACCAGGCCATGGGTTATGTTCGGTTCCGCAAAGGAGTCGGTGAAAACGACTTCACCAGGCAGGATCGCCAGAAGGAACTGATCATGGCTGTCAAAGATAAGATTCTTCAGCAGCCAACTCTCATTCCTTTAGTCGCTGACAAGACTGTCGAGATTTTGAACAAGAGACTAACAGGGGGAGAATTGGGCAGCCTGATCTGGTTTGCACAGCAGGTGCCAACGGAGGGGATTAAAATGGGAAGCATCCCCGTAAATGAGCCAACAAGAAGGCAGGGAGCCTATCTCCTCTACCTTGATAGGGACAAGCTGCCTGAAGTGCTGCAGGAATACGGGTTTAGGAATAGAACTTCGGCACAATCATCTGCTGGCAGACAATCATGAGCAGTCAATACGACCCAGATAATCCGGAGGGCAGCCGTCCACCGGCAGCCTCTTATGTTACTAAGAACGACTTAAAGTGGGCTGCAGCAGCCCTGGTCGGCGGAGCAATTCTCTTTTGGCCCCTCTGGTCGAAATGGATGGAGGATGGGAAAAAGAAGGTCTGCAGCACCAACATCCAGCTTATTGGCAAGGCCCTTTTAAGCTATGCAGAACTCAATGACAACCGGTTCCCCCCTATTTATGAGTCGGGCGACAACGAAAGCCCAAGCCTCATTAACGGTGTGCCCATAAACTGGATGACCTTGGTTGAGCCACACATGTCCAAACGAGGAGGCACAATCTGCCCTTCAGCCAAACCAGAAGAAAACAGCCTCTTCTACTCTGTCAACACTAAAAAAGGCAGGCAGCTCAGCTACGGACTCTACTTTCCAATCGCGGCTGCTCCCACCTATCAGCTTAAGGATCCGGACCGCTTGATTCTGCTGACAGAAACAACAACGAACGGAGCCAACAACACCTACAATCCAACAAGGCTGGAATACTCTGATGGCTCAGTGCTGAAGCACGACGGCTTCATGGTCGGCTTTGACAATTTAGATGGGAATTTCGACTTCAAACGAGGCGAAACAAAGTTCGTCACGCGACTTGCCTTTAGCGGCACAGATCAAGGAGTCTTTGATTCAACAAAGGTCAATGCCCGTCATGCCGCTGGCAATCATGTGATCTTTGCTGATGGATCAATGGGATTTATTCAGCCTACCGATGCTCCTGTAAAGTTTCTGGATGACCACACGATTACAGGACGATGGAGAACTGAGTAGTGGCCAGGATAGCGTGCTGCCAGCTTGATGTTGTCAAGGCAGATTTTCCGGCCAACAAGGCCAAGTTTGAGCAGACTCTTCACACCCTAAAAGCAGAGGGAGTCGAGCTTGCCATCTTTCCTGAATGCTTCCTTACTGGCTATGCCTTTTCGTCACGTGAAGAAGCTCACGCTGCTGCAGTCACGCAGAATGAAGCCGCCGACCTTCAGAATGCAGTCGATCAAACGGGAATCCTTGCCATTGTTGGCTTTGCCGAGGTTTTTGAGGGCGGCCTTGCCAACACCGCTGTTCTATTAGAGCCTGGGGCTGCGCCCCGCTTCTTTCGCAAAGTTCATCTTCCCTACATGGGGCTGGATAGATTTGTTGAGCCAGGCAATGACCTGCCAGTTTATGAAACCAGGCTGGGACGAATCGGGATCCTTATCTGCTTTGATCAACGGCCCCCCGAGGCAGCGAGAACAATGGTCCTTAAGGGCGCAGACCTCATCTGTCTTCCCACCAACTGGCCCGAAGGAGCGGAAATGTCTGCCCACCATATTGCTCCTGCGCGGGCGGCAGAAAACCGTGTCTGCTACGCCACATGCAACAGAGCGGGCTCTGAAGGGGGATTCAACTTCATTGGAGCCAGTGCCCTTTATGAAGTCTCTGGCAGATGCCTCAGCAAGGCAGAAGCGGGAGAAGAGATTATTATTGGCGATCTAGACCTGCCTTCTTCACGCATCAAGCGAACCATCATCAAGCCAGGCGAATACGAATGGACCGCGGATGAATCGAGGCGGCCAGACCTTTACGGCATTATTACCGAGCCAAAATAGCCGAGCGCATCTGCTGTCAAAACCTTTAGAACCATCTCCTAGACAAAAAAACAGGTGCGCGGAACTCATGTTCCACGCACCTGTTTAGTCATTTCGGCTGTCTACTTTGCCGCTTCAAATGCTTCCGGATTGTAGGCCAGGTAAATCTGCATCCACCTCTCAGTTTCTGCCAAATCCTCACCCCGGCGCTTGGCGTAATCAATAGCCTGATCTCGCCCCAGCCTGCCGACACTAAAATACTCAGCATCGGGATGGCCAATATAGAGGCCGCTGACAGACGCCGTTGGGTGCATGGCACAAGAATCAGTTAGAGTGACTCCGATTGAATCTTTAGGGTTCATCAGCTCAAACATGACTCGCTTTAGCCTATGATCTGGACATGCAGGGTAGCCAGGTGCAGGGCGAATGCCTTGGAACTTCTCGGCAATCAGTTCCTGAACGCTCAAGTTCTCATCTGACTTAAAGCCCCACCAAACCTTTCTGGCTTGGAGGTGAGCCCATTCAGCCATGGCCTCAGCAAACCTATCACAAACTGCCTTGGCCTGAATTGAATCAAAAAGATCGCTCTCCTTTTCTTCCCACTTGGCCAAAATCTCGTCCAGACCAATGCCTCCGCTGACGCAGAACATGCCAATGTAATCTTCTACACCTTCTGATCGGGGCGCGATATAGTCAGATAGCGAGTGGCTCTTTCTGCCCGACCCCCTCTTGCCCTGCTGACGAAGCATAGGAAGACGAGCCAGGTCATTGCCTGTTTCGGGATCAATTAGAACCACGTCATCACCTTCTGAAACAGCCTGATAAAAGCCAATGACAGCACGGCAGGAATGAAGCTCTTCTTTCCTCAGCCTTTCAATCATCTGCAGAGCATCTTTATGAAGACGAGTCGCCTCTTTGCCTACGACTTCGTCATCAAGAATCGCCGGGAATCTGCCATGCAGCTCCCATGAAGTGAAATAAGGAGTCCAGTCAATAAGGTCAATCACTTCCTGCAGAGGAATAGGGTCAAAGACTCTGATTCCCAGCCACTGAGGCTTAGGCGGATTCCACGGGGTCCACTTATGCCGGTTTTCTAGACAGTTGGTGTAAGCCTCAACCTCAACCACCGAAGCTCCTGATCGGTTTTTCTTAACTTCTGCGTACTCAGCTTTGATGCCTGCCGCGTATTCTCCAGCGTCATTTGGCGAAAGAAGCTTCTGAGCCACACCGACTGCCAAGGAGGCATCCTTTACATGAACGACAGAGCCCGAATAAGCGGGAGCAATCTTAATCGCTGTATGGACTCGGCTTGTTGTCGCGCCTCCAATTAACAGGGGGCAGGTAAACCCATCCCGTTCCATTTCCTTGGCAACATTAACCATCTCATCCAAGGAGGGTGTAATGAGTCCAGAAAGGCCGATGATGTCTGCCTCATGCTTCTTGGCTTCCTCAAGAATCTTTGCGGCAGGAATCATAACCCCCAGGTCAATGATCTCAAAACCATTGCAGCTCATAACCGCCCCCACGATGTTTTTGCCGATATCGTGGACGTCGCCTTTCACTGTGGCCATCAAAATCCTTCCGGCTGAGCTTCTCTTTCCGTCAGCCGAAAGCATCGGTTCGAGATAGCCGACCGACTTTTTCATGACTCTGGCCGACTTGACAACCTGGGGAAGGAACATCTTGCCCTGTCCAAAAAGCTCGCCAACCACATTCATTCCGTCCATCAAGGGACCTTCGATTACCAAAAGAGGCTCGCCGAGTTCAGCCAAGACTTCTTCTGTATCCGGAATGATGTGGTCCATGATTCCATGAACAAGGGCGTGCTTCAGCCTTTCTTGAACGGGAAGCTGCCGCCACTTGGCCGATTCTGGGTCATCTTCAGCCGCCTTGCCCTTCATGCTCGAAGCAAGATCGATCAGCCTCTCTGTGGCATCTTCTTTTCTGTTGAAAATCAGATCCTCAATGGCTTCCCTGATCGTGGGATCAATGTCGTCATACAAGGGCATGACTCCGGCATTGACAATTCCCATATCCATTCCTGCCGGAATAGCGTAGTAGAGAAAGACAGCGTGAATAGCCTCTCTAAGGGGATCGTTGCCTCTAAAGCTGAAGCTGAGATTGCTGATGCCGCCGCTGACCAAGACCCCCGGGAGGTTCTGCTTAATCCACTTTGTCGCTTCAATAAAATCGATGGCGTAATTTGAATGCTCGGCAATTCCGGTGCCAATAGCAAACACGTTAAGATCAATAATGATGTCTTGAGGGCGGAACTTGGCTTCGTTCTGCAGCAGCTTTACTGCTTTTTCTGCAATCTGAATCCGCCTTTCATAAGTGTCAGCCTGGCCCGCTTCGTCAAAGCACATGACAACTGCGGCAGCGCCATAGTGTTTGACAAGCTTTGCCTGACGCAGAAACTCTTCCTCTCCCTCCTTCATGGAAATAGAGTTGACTATCGCCTTGCCTTGAAGGCACTTGAGCCCAGCCTCAATAACTGACCATTTGGATGAGTCCACCATGATGGGGACCCGGGATATTGCTGGTTCGCTTGCAAGAAGGTTAAGATAGGTGACCATTTCCTTCTCAGAATCAAGAAGGGCCTCGTCCATGTTAACGTCAAGAATCTGGGCGCCACTTTCAACCTGCCTGCTGGCGATATCAAGAGCCTCTTCGTACTTCTCTTCTTTAATCAGCCGTGCAAATTTTTTAGAACCCGTGACGTTGGTTCTTTCACCAGCATTCACGAAGTTTGATCCTTCAAAAATCTCCAAAAGTTCAAGGCCGCTAAACCGGGGCCTATCACTTACCGGCCGTGGCTCTCTAACCTCTGCACCTTTAATCGCCTCGCCAATCAGCCTAATGTGTTCAGGGGTCGATCCGCAGCACCCACCTATAATATTGACTACCCCTTCTTGAGCAAATCGGCCAATGATATCGGCCATTTCCTGCGGCGACTGGTCATACTCGCCAAACTCATTAGGAAGCCCAGCGTTGGGGTGAGCGGTTACAAAGCAGCTTGCCGACTGGCTTAACTCATCGAGATAGGGCCTTAGCTGAGCCGCTCCCAATGCACAGTTAAATCCGATAGAAAAAGGCTCGAAAGGTTCGATCGACGCCAAGAATGCGGCAGCAGTCTGCCCGCTTAGTGTGCGTCCGCTGGCGTCTGTAATCGTGCCAGAAACCATAACCGGCACATTGATTCCAGACTGTTCAATAGCCAGGCGGCAGGCAAAAAGCCCGGCTTTGGCATTAAGCACGTCAAAAATTGTTTCAACGAGAAGAGCATCAACTCCCCCTTCAAGCAGGCCAAGAGCCTGCTCTTTATAAGCATCTTTTAGTTCATCAAAGGTCACTGCCCGGTAGCCAGGCCGGTTGACATCAGGGCTCAAAGATGCTGTCCTGTTGGTTGGCCCCATACAGCCAATCACATACCGAGGCCTGCTTGGATCTTTGGCTGTGTATTCTGCGGCACACTTTGCCGCCAAGGCTGCTCCAGCCCGGTTCATTTCCCTCACCCAGGGCTCCAGCGCGTAATCTGCCATCGAAATTGAAGTGGCGTTAAATGTGTTGGTCTCAATAATGTCGGCGCCAGCTTCAAGATAAGCGTTGTGAACTTTTGCGACTGCCTGAGGATTAGTGATGTTAAGAAGGTCGTGAGCCCCCTTCAGAGGATGCGAATGATCTGCAAACTCTGCCCCACGGTAATCCTCTTCCTCCAGCCCCTGCTGCTGAAGCATTGAGCCCATGGCGCCATCCAAAAGAAGCACTCTTTGACGGACTGCCTGTTCAAGCGAGGGTCGAGACATAGAAGTAAAGTATGCCCTTATAATCGAAACTTGGGCGGGAATTCCCGGCATCACTTCTAGTTTCAGAAGGCTAATAGAACTTTGGAACGTAAGTTGATGTCAAAATTTCAAGAACTATGGTTTCCCTCTGGTCGGTGCTTGCCTTTTTTCCAGTAGTTTCTGCATCGGTCCAGGAACCGGTACAGACTGAAGAAAAGGTCCTACAATCAGTTACTTTTGCTTCACAGCCAGGAGAAGTTTGGGTCCCCCTAAGAGAACTGGGAGACTATGTTGGGTGGCAGGTCACCTGGAACGAATCGGACATGAAAGTGTCGTTGAACGACCGACCGCTTTCGCCCAGGTCTATATACCGAAATCCTCAGCACAAAGCCTTTATAAAACTCACCTCGCTTCCCTATCTTGATTTCCAGATCAGTCCCCTCCCAAATGGCGCGTGGGAAGCTGTCAAGAACGATAAGAAAACCGTGATTCAAGAGGGAGAAAAAAAAGTAGAAATCAACCTCAAAGATCAGGTTCTTGTCGCCTGGCAGGGGCCGCATTTAGTAATGACAACCAATGTTTCCACTGGCAGGAGAGGCTTTACAACCCCCACCGGAAACTTCAAAGCCATAGGAAAAGCACGTCATAGGGTTTCACGAACCTACAACAACTCGCCAATGCCTTACTCTGTGCATCTGTTCAGAGGCTACTTCATTCACGGAGCAGCCAGTGTTCCCAGCCGCCCCGCCAGCCATGGATGTATAAGAATGCCCCTTAGCCGCAGAAATGCGGCCAAGGAATTTTTTGATTGGGTGACAATCGGCACCCCAGTCTCCATCACCCGAGAGTGGTCAGATGAAGCCGCCAAAATGGTTTCACCTGAAACCGATGCTTAGGCATCATCTCACCCTGCAGCTTGTAAAGGCTCCCGCCAAGGGAGCCTTTTTCCTTCTGAAAGCGAACGCCACACCCATTCAACTGGTCCGATCGAGAAAATCCTGGTGTAGATATTGGCTGCCACAATACAGATAGTCATGATGCTCAGCACTGCTATCAGCTGCCCCTGCCAGGCCAGGGTGTCGTACAGCCGGAACCCCCAAGAATAGAAAAGAGCAGTAGCCAGGATGCTCTGCAAAAGGTAAACGCTTAGCGCCACTCGGCCAACTCTCCTAAAGGGATCATACAGAAAGCTGGGAAGAAGTGGGATCACCTTGAGGCTGAAGCCAAGAATCCCCACAGCTAGAATCGGCGCAAAGCCCCCTTCAATAACTAGAGTAAAAAGCTCGGGTCTGCCAAAAAACTGTCCTAGCAAGGGCAGTAGATTTAAGGGAATCCCTAGGCCCAAGCCAATCAGCATCATCATTTTAATGTCTTTGGCCGCCTTCTCCCCGCCGCTAAATGTGCCCCTGCGTCCAAGAAGCATCCCCAACAGAAAGAGGCCAAAAATAGGAGGACCAATAAAGAATAAGCTCAACCCGTTTAAGAAGAACATTCCAAGCCGATGAAGAAATTGACTTAAATAGGTGCCAGTAGAATAAGCAGCGACTTCTGCATTCACCCCAATAATGGGCATCGTCTTCCAAAAGCTCAGCGATTCCGCAGACTCTGCAGAGCTCCCCATAGAAATAGACATGGCAGCTGCTGCCAAGACCCCAATCCCTATAAGGCCAACAATCACCCAAGAAAGAACCTTTTCGTTTACCCTGACAAAAACAATGGCTAAGAGAGCACAAAGGGCATAGGTAAAAAGAATGTCTCCAAACCAGATGAATAGGGCATGAAAAATCCCAATCCCTGCTAACAAAAGTGTTCTCTTAAGGTAGCTGCCAGGCCATAGTTTTTTTGGCTTTACCGGCAAATGTTGAATGCCGGTTTGATCAATGCCAAGGGCCTGCTCCTCTATGACTTCCAAAGCCCTGCGTTTTGCGAACTGCATCCAGAGCCCGACTCCAAAAAGTATCGCTAAAAGTGAACGCATCTTGCCAGAGATAAAAACTTCTCTTATGGTATGAGCCCACTGGTCATCAAGAGTCAGCCCCCACGTATCCACTGGCATCTGCGTCCGCATTATGGGTTCGCAGAAGGCAGAGATATTCGCAAACAAAATGCCGAGCACTGCAAAGCCTCGCAGAACATCCATGGTCTGAATTCGCTTGACAGGAGGTGGCGCCACCATATCAGTCCATTACGCCTCAAGATTTACAAGGTTTGCTCATGCTGCGCTGCCGTATGAGAGAAAAAAACGTCAGAATCAGTGATCATGTCTTGGTTAGCCTTGGCGCCCCTTCTGTTTTTTCAGCCCGCCCCTCAGCTGGATATCCCTTTCAAAACTGTGGGACAGGTGGAGCTCAAGGCCGACTTCTATCCCGCCAAGACACTAGATGAAGCGCCACAGCCTCTCATCATCGTTATTCATGGCGGGGCATGGATTCAGGGCAAACGACAGGACATGGCTGCCTACTGCCGCTTTTTATCCGACCAAGGCTTTGCAGCAGCGACAGTTCAATACCGTCTTGCCAAGCCAGATTCTTTGTGGCCTGCACAAATTGAAGACGCCGAAGAAGCTGTTAGGTACTTTCGTAAAAATGCAGCCAAGTATTCAATTCGGCCAGACCGAGTTGCGGCCCTAGGCGCTAGTGCCGGAGCCCAGCTAGCCCTGCTGCTCGGCATGACAGACAAGCCTGCCGGGATTCCTCCTATCTCTACCAAGGTACAGGCAGTAGTGAACTTTTTTGGTCCAACAGATTTGAGCCAAGATTTTCAGCCCTTTCTACGCAGGCTGGTTTCGCTGCAGGTTCTTGGCAAAGAACCAGATCAGGCCGCCGACCTTATCAAAGCTTTCAGTCCTGTCAATCAAGTTTCCAAGGATTCGGCACCTGTCTTCACCATCCACGGAACCGCTGATGCAGTGGTGCCAGTTATCCAGGCGAACCGACTAGATGAAGCTCTGAAAAAATACAGCATCGAACACACAATGAGGCTGATTCAGGATCTCGGTCACGAAGATCCCAACCTAAAACCAGGCGGCAAGGAAGCTATTGCTGAAGCCATCAACTTTCTAAACAGGCATCTGAGGAAGCCGCAGTGATTTCTGCTGCTTTGGGTTTGGCTATGGCAGGATCTCAGACAGAAGCGGGCACTCTTTTTCTTGTGGGAGGAGGTGAAACACCTGACTCTGTCGCAGATGCCTTTCTTGAAACGGTGGGCAGGGACAAACTGATCTTAGTCTTTGGTCAAGTACGAGAAGAGCCAGCAAATGCAGATGCATCAAGAAACTGGCTGATAGAAAAAGGCGCCAAGTTCGTGATTCTTTTGGACTTTGACCTGATCACTGACCTCCATCGCACAGCCACAGAAAAGCTTCTTGCCCAAGCTGGCGGAATATGGATTCCAGGCGGAGATCAAAACCTTATGGTCGAGCGTTGGGGCGAAGACTGGGCAGCTCAGCATCTGGGTAAGGCTGTCCAAAACGGAGCAAGCTATTTTGGCACCAGTGCCGGAGCAATGCTTGCATCTTCGACGATGATAGCAGGGCCCGGTCCATCACCTGGAACTGCCCTTTACCGCAAAGGTCTTGGGCTGACCCCCTACATGGTTGAAAGCCATATGAGAGAGAGGAACCGCCTGGGACGCCTTAAGTACGCAATGGAAAGGACAGGCTCAGCAAAGGCAATTGGCTTAAGCGAAGGCGAATGGGTGAGGGTGAAAGACGGCCGAATCACGACGGGAGCTGGCGACCCCTTAGTAATCAGATAAAACCAAATTACTGGGCAGCTTGTTCTAGAATCCCATCCGCCACGTAAACAGGGGCATCGCACCTGATTGCGAGAGCAATTGCGTCCGAGGGCCGTGAGTCAATCTCAATTTCTTCGCCATCGGCAACAAGAAAAATCTTTGCGTAGTAGGTTGTGCCCCACAAGTCATCAACCACAATCCTATCCACAACGACATTAAGCCGCGCAAGCATGGATGACATAAGATCGTGAGTCATGGGCCTGCCGTACTTCTTTTTCTCCAGCGGAACGGCAATAGCGTAGGTTTCGGCTTCGCCAATGACTATTGGCAGACGCCTGTCGCCATCGGTAAGCAGTACAAAGCGCTGCACATCGGGCCCTGCCTGTGAGACATATACACCTTCGACCTGCACCACAACCGGAATGCCGAACCCTCCCTGTTGGCTAGGAGGAGGTCCATCCTCTTCGTAGGGAAAGAAGGAAGGGGGGACATCAAGATTTTCCGGCTCTTCTGACCTTTCCTCTTCCATTCTCGTTAGGATACCAAAGCGGCAGACCACGCGGATAGCTCCGCCTGATTGAAGCATCAAGACAATAGGAACTCGACCGCCTTTGCAGCCACCGATTTGTCCCTAATGATTCTTCTATGGCCAAGACCTCTTGTTAAAACAAAGTCCCCCTGCGGCCAAGCCGAAGCCAAAGCCATCCCATCTGTGTGAGGCACATCCTGGTCAGCTTCATCGTGAAAAACCAAGGCCCTCGCATTCATTGTCGGTGCAAGCAGCTCTCCTTTTATGCCTTCCAGTCGCCCCCGGCCAAACCAGGCATCACAATAGTCCAAAAAGGCTTTTTCCTCTTCAGAATCAAAATCTAGGGCCGCCGAAAACTCAAGGAATCTCTTTACAACCTCGTTAAATGGCGCAAGCTGAACTGCTTTTTCTAGCACACCGCCTCGACTGTGAAAAAGGTTGATTCCCAGTGAACCGAAAGAATGTGTGATCGCCCCATAAAAAGGACCGTGTACCTCTGCCTGTAAATCCCAACATTCAGAAACCCATAAAGCATTGCATTGGTCGCCATCAGATTCCCCATGACCAGGATGATCCTGAGACAAGACAGAAAAGCCAGCCTTCAAAAGCGGATCGACGAAAGCTGTCATTGTGCCAGCTCTTGCTCCCCAGCCATGTGCCAAGACAATCAGCGGCCCCCTGCCCCAGAGATAGCTGGCGACCTTACTGCCTCTAAACCTGATGAAGCTTCTTTCCGACCGGACAATGACTTCCTCTTCCCTGCGTGCTAAAGGCGCCTTTGGGGGAAGGCAGAAAAGTCTGAAGGCTTCTTTAGGGGTCATCTTCGTCCCGCGAAGAGCCATGAGAGGCTTGAGTGAATCTGGGACAAAGCGTTCCGACACAGGATTAGTGTATCAGCGGGCGCAAAAAAACAGATCAGCCCCAATGCAGTAGAGCATCGGGGCTGATCTGGGGCATCCAGCAGGTGAAGTCTAGTTCAAGGATTCCCGATAAAAGCCACGGCTCAGCCAAGCTTTATGTCCAGCATCATATCCAAAATTGTAGCCGTAGCGGCTCAAGGTCGCCATATGGGCTCCATACATGGCGTACTTGTCAAAGGTCTGTTCCTGAGTCAAGTTCGGCTCCCTAAAGTGAGACTCATAGTCAACCCAATACCTGTTCATTCTAGAAACACCAATAGAAGCATCTCGCGCCAGCATTCCGGTTCGAGAATGATCTGAATGAGTGCCTACGTTAAATGTTTCATCAAAGTCATGCGTGTTGATCGTCTGCCCTGAACCGTGTCTCAGAAAAATTGCCCTTACAGTTGCCACAAGGTCAGACCACTTAGCATAGGTTGCCGAATCATCAATCGCTTTAAGGTTCGAAATCTTGCCGGCTTGAAACTTCTCAAGGCTCTGACTTCCGTTGACCTGAAAACCTGCCCCGCTTGGCGAGCCATCAGGAAGCCTGAGGAAGTAGCTGATCGTGTTGCGATGGGTGATAGTGGCGATATTTCGGTTATTAATCTTAACCTTCGATGTAACATCAGCGGGATACCACTGAAGAACCTGAGCAGTAGGAAGTCGAAGAGTATGAACAGTCGCCTCTTCTCGGGCGCGGTAATAAGGCAGCGTCCCCCAGCCCCCGGTCCTCATTCCTGCATCACCAGAGGTCGTGTAGATAAATACACACTGTTTGTTGGAACTCACATCTTCGTATGCCTTGTGCCCCATAAACAGGGGCCAGTCATCGGCATGAGCAGCCATGTAAACCTGGGCTTGGGAAAAGGAAGCCGCCGCCACGGCAAAGGCGGCTGTAATGAAAATGGGCCGAATTAGTTTTTTGCTCATGTGTGTTCCGCAAAAGTCCAGCAAACACACAAGCAAATTCCATGCCACTCAAAAGTGACTGAGGCGATTGTCAAAATGCGCCTCAGCCAAACGAATCAGTTCACAGTCTTAGCGGTAAACCCGCACGTAATCGATGCTGTACTTAGATGGAAAGATGCTGTCCTCAATTCCCTTCTGACCACCCCAGGCACCGCCAATAGCCAGGTTCAGAATAAGATAATGGGGGTCATCAAAGGGCCAGACCTTTTTGTCATCGCTTTCTTTAGCAAAGGTGAATACCTTTTTCCCATTGAAGTAGAAATCAAGCCGATCAGGCTTCATATCCACCCCATAGGTCTGATACTCCTCCCAGACTTTGGGGACGACGACCGAGGTGCCTTTGCCTGTGCCAATCATGTGATTGTAGGCCCCTGTGTGAACATTAAAGTGAACCCTGTCAGGGTCAAATCCGACGTTTTCTAGAATGTCGATCTCACCGCACAAAGGCCACCGAACCCGCTTGTCACCCTTCTGACGGATAGAATCTCCAAGCATCCAGATGGCTGGCCAGGTGCCGATGCCAGTTGGAACCTTGGCCTTGGCTTCAACATAAACTCCAGTCCAGGCTTCAATGCTGGTTAAACTGGCCGAGGTAACAGTGGCTCCTTCGAACTCCTCTTTGTGAGCCTCGATCACCAGCTTGCCATCTAGGATTCTGCTGTTCTTCTCCCTGTCTTTAGTGTAGTACTGAGCCTCGTTGTTGCGTATCTTGCCCACTTCGTAAGCCCACTTCGAAAGGTCAGGGCGGCCATCTTTATCAAACTCGTCATTCCAAATCAGCTTTCGCCCAACTTTGGGGTCAGGTCCCTGGGCCAGCGGCCTGCCAGTGTTCGGATCGGTGCCCCCGAGAGATTGGGTCATCATAGTTCCCGCCAGGATCAAACTAAGCATTGTTCATTCCTCTTTTTATGTGACGTTCCAGTTTTTACGAAACGTTTCGGATTTACTAAAAATGAACAAAACCTGAAGCTTTTAGCCACAAATCGGGACGGCCTTCCGATTGAAAAGGCACCCGAAGACGCTGCGAACCCCTTGTTCGCAGGAGAACATGCTCTTCTCTTAACAGGCGATCAGCCTGAACCCGAACTCCTCCAGGAAGCCTTGCATTAAGCGAACCATCATCGCGAACCACACGCCAGTAAGGAGTAATGCCCTCGACTCCGTCTCGGTCATCCTCAACCGCCGCTTCCGCAATCATCCTCCAAAACAGTTCTGTAACCAGTGGACAGGTTAGTTCAACTGAATGGCGTCGTGCCAGCTCCTGCCTTATCTCTCCGACTGAAACGACGATCCCAAATGGGATTTCCCGCATCAAAGCCTCAAGCTCAAGCGGAGTAGGGATAAGCATCAGCCCCCTGCCCCAGCGGCGCTCCATAGCCGCCGGAATCGGCAGAATTCTGGCTTCCTTTGCCTGATATATTTTCTCTCGCGCCGATTTTCTTCTTTTCATGACATCACCTCTTTGTGACCTGCCTTTATTGTAACGCCCTATATCGAAAACTAAAGTCTCCATAAAAGTGGAGAAACGATTTCAGAACTCTCATCACAGCATTAGGCAGAAGGAAGGAAGGCCTCTTCCTCTGCGAGTCATCATCTTTCACATGTCTGGCAGCCACAAAATCATTCGGCCAGCATCCTATGCGTGGATCATTAAGGATGAAACTGTGCTTCTTTGCCGATTGTGTGAAGAACACAATAAGGGTCAGTGGACTCTGCCAGGCGGCGGACTTGACTTCGGAGAGAACCCGGAAGACGGCTGCCACCGCGAAGTGTTTGAAGAAACCGGACTGAAAATAAAGCTCACCAGGCTTCTTGCGGTAGATGCCGCCTGTGGTCCCTGCAAAGAAGGCGAAATGTACAGCCTTAGAATCATTTATCAGGCCGAGGCTGAGCAGGGCGAGCTGGTGCCAGAACTCAATGGTTCTACCGACCTGCCCGAATGGGTGCCCATTGCTGCAATAGAAGAGAGAAATGCCGTCGGTCTTGTTAAAACAGCCCTGGCAGTGTGGAAGGCTGATGGCGCTCTTCTTAGCTTAAGCGGAGAGACTGCCTGATGGCAGAGCTTGTCATTCCCCCCCTGCCCCAGTCAATCTGGCAGGTCGGTCAAAGAGATGAAGCTAAGGAACAGAAGCTTGCTAAGGAACTAGGAATCCCTTCCCTGGTGGCAGCAGTCCTTGTCTCCAGAGGGCTATCCGATCCGCAGAAAGCTCATACTTTTCTCCACCCAAGGCTAGAAGATCTCCACGACCCAAAGCTGCTGCCTGACTACGATGCAGCTGTAAAAGAAATTCTCTCGGCAAAGGAAAATGGCGAGACAATTTATGTGCATGGCGACTACGACACAGATGGTGTGACATCGACCGCCATCTTCACACGATTTCTTCGCAGGATCAAGTGTGATGTCATCCCCCACGTTCCCCACCGCATGAAAGAGGGATACGGAATTCACAAGATGGCAGTTCAGTGGGCGAAAGATCACGGCGCCTCGCTTTTCCTCACCTGTGACTGCGGAATCTCTGCCCACGAACAGCTGGACCTTGTGAAAGAAGCTGGCATGAAGGCAGTGGTGACAGACCACCACGAGCTAAAAGAGACTCTGCCCGATGCCCTGGCTGTGGTCAACCCCCATCGGCCCGATTCTCCCTACCCCTTTGATGTGCTCTGCGGGGCAGGAATTGTCTACAAGCTCTGTCTAGGAATTTCTAGAGAGCTGGGATATGAAGACAAGCACTACCACAGAGCCTTTCTAGATCTGGCTGTTCTTGGCACAGTTGCCGATGTTATGCCTTTGATTGATGAAAATAGGATTATTGCCAAGCATGGGCTGCCACTGCTGAAGGAAAGCAAAAAGCCTGGGATTAGAGCCCTGCTCACGGCAGCCAACCTCGACACTGTTTCTGGAAGCCTAACCGCCCGACACATTGGCTTCCAGCTGGCGCCACGCATCAATGCCGCCGGCAGAATTGATGACGCCGATATCGCTCTAAATATGATGCTGACTGATGATTTTGCTCAGGCCACGGCCATTGCCCAGCAGCTGAACACGATCAATCAGGAAAGGCGGGATGAAACAAGCCGGATGCAGAACGAAGCGATCCAGCTGATTCTTGAACAGGGCATGAACCAAGCTCCGGCCCTTGTCATTGAGAATATGGGCTGGCACCCCGGCATGGTCGGGCTTGTTGCCTCAAGGCTGGTAGAAACCTTCTTCCGCCCTGCATTTGTCATTTCTCTGAATGAAGAAGGGGTAGGACGTGGCTCAGCTCGCAGTATTCCAGGATTTCACCTTGCTGACGCTCTTAACGAAGCCTCATCACAGATTTTGGGTGGGGGCGGACACGCTATGGCCGCTGGTTTCAGCCTTCGCCAAGAGTCCATCAGCGGGTTTCGCTCACTGATTCAACAAAGAGCAGAACAGATTCTTACACAAGAAGACTTGACTCCCAAAAGGATCATTGAGTGCGAGGTCTTTCCAGGCGAAGGCACACCAGCCGATACAGAAGCTTTGTCGATGCTTGAACCCTTTGGCGAAGCAAACCCCGCCCCCTACTTTCTGGCTCGAAAGGTACGCATTGTCGGACACTTTCCACTAAGATCGCCCGAACATGCCCGTCTTGTCCTTGAATTTGGCGGAAAGGAGATACCCGGCTTTATTTTCAGAAGAGGCCAAACCGCTGAGGCCATGATGGGGCGGGATATCGATATCGTTTTTCAGCCGGAGTTCAACGTCTACAATGGTCGATCCAGCTTCCGTTGGCTGGTTGAAGAACTCAGATTTTCTTCAGAAGCCTGAACGCCAACAACCACGTTGACTTCAGAAACTGCCTGTCCTCTCTTGATCCTCAAGGTAAGGGTTCCCCCTACCTTTTGATTAAAAAGAATGACTGCCAGTTCTACCGGACCTGACACCTTGGCACCGGCAGCAAAAAGCACAATGTCGCCAACTTTTAAACCAGCATCAGCAGCCGGACTGTCTGGCATCACGGCTTCAAGGGCAGCTCCCCCTTCGGCAGCCTTCTTAAAAAAGATGCCAATAGAGGGATGCTGAACTTTGCCGCTCGCGCCGGAAAGTCCAGTATAAACTCGATCAAGCAGATCCGGACCATAGGCGTAGCCGACAGTCAAGATTCCTGGGCCGAACCGGCTCGATTCCATCATCAAAACTTTCAGCGAGTCATCTGCGGACTTCGCAGCACCTGGGGGTCCTCCCCTGAAAGAACTTTGTCCCGCAGAACTGGGTGAAGCTTCTGCCTGAAGAGCGCTGATTAATCCAACAAGTTCTCCACGACCATTGAACGCAGCCGAACCGGCTATCTGCCCACCAAGGTCCTCAAGTGTGATCTCACTTAGCGGCACGTAACGAAGCGAAGGCTTCAGCTGTCCGACAATCAGTCCTTCGCTAACCTGAGCGGTGCGTGGTCCACGAGGTGTTGCCGCCAAAATGCGATCCCCCTTAATGGGGCCTGCTCCGGCCAGACGCACAGGAGTGCCGAACGAAGAAGACCATTGAGGAGCTTTTACCAGCGCCAAACCAGTTTCATCGTCTTCGGCAACCATAATCACCTTGATGCTCTGGCCTGAAATCGTCACATTCCAAGGCTGGCTGCCAGTCAGCCCAGATCTTTGAAAAAGAAAAGTGCCAGATGGGTCCAGCAGAACACCCACCCCCGTGGCAAGCCCTCCCTGGCTGGCTACTGCCACGCTTCTTTGAATGCGGTTCCAGAGTGCATCCTGCTGACCTGAACCCACTGGCTGAATCATCAGCCAGCCAAGACTAACCGCCAAAAACGACATGTCCAGCAGACTCCATAGTTGGTTCAGGTGTTGAACTGATGACGACCACCGAAGCCGAGCGGCTGCCGCCAGAAGGCTTGGCCGCAGGAGCAGCCTGCCCGGAAACAGATGTGCTGACAGCAGAATCCATAGGAGGCATTGCGTCGGCAGAAATCTGCGACGGACCTGGAGGTGGTGTTACAGGAGAAGCCTGCTTGGTCAGATAGCCAACCCCTTCCAACGAAGCACTAGCCATAGTCAAAACAGGCCGATCAGTCCTGATCTTAAGCGGCCTATTCTGCCTGCGTTTATCCTGCTTAGCCGCAGAGCTCGTAGATGGAGCGGGTTTTGAGGCTGAAACAGCTGCTGCAGCTGGCTGGGGCGCAGAATCTGGCTTTTCAACTGGGGCCTTGGTTTCAAGGTTTTCCAATGTCGGAGTGACAGGAGCCACAAGAGCAAGGTTCTGAGGAGGCGCTGAGGGAGCTGGCTGATACCAGTTCCAGATCATAACTGCAGCAGCAGCCATGCAGGCGCAGGAGATGGCCCCGGCAGAGGCAGACCAGAACCAGCCTCTTGATTGGCGTTGTGGCTGCATTCCTTCATCAAGAATTCGACGGCGGAGCCTTTCACTTGACAGCTGGCACTCAGGCACATCATTAAGCAGCTTAAGATCAGCCTTTAACTGACTAAGGGCCTGAAACTGCTTTGCCTGCTTTAAATCAAGGCTGGCAGGGTCCAAGTCGTCAATGCCATCCAGCGCCGACATCAAAAGTTCATCATCATGAAGATGCTTCAATTCTCATCCTCCATCAAAGGCAGCATTCGGTCTCTTAAGGCTCGTCTTGCCCTCAGCACTCTTAGTTTTGCGCCGCCCACTGTGCATCCCAAAACTTCAGATATCTCAGGGTATTCCATTTCTTGAATGTCGCGCATGATGATGACCGTTTTATGGTGATCGGGCAGAGACGCAATGGCCCTTCGCAGGATGTCGATCCTTCTTTCAGCATCAAGATTCTCCAATGGATCATTCTTGGTCGTGCCTACCGTCATCCAGCTGAGGCTTCCCTTCGCTTCCTTCTGCTCAAGATCATGCCTTCTCTGGCTCATGCGAGCCTTGTCAGTCCCCAGATTGCTTGCGATCCTTAAAAGCCAGGTTGTGAACTTGGCCTCGTCGCGGTATCGATGCAGGTTCTGATAAGCCCTGACAAAAACTTCCTGCACAATGTCTTCTGCGTCATCTCGCCTTGGAGCCATTTGATAGGCAAAACGATAGACAAGATTCCTGTGACGATCGAAGAGGGCTTCGAACGCCGAATAGTCGCCTGCCTTTGCCAAGGCGACTAACGCTTCATCTGAATCTCGAGCAGCTTCCAGCAATGCAGGTCTATCCTTGCCTGCCGCCGGACTGTACTCAAGCCGAACGGCCTGCCTTGCGATCATGGTACACCTGAATGACGCTTCGACGCTTGGGTCGTTTCTATTGCGGGTCAGGGTCCCACTAAATCGCAAAAAAATGACCCCGGATCTCTCCGGAGTCAAGGAGTTCTCGTCTTTGTCTTTGAGCGGTCTATGCCACCCTCATGAATGTGGAACTAAGTTCCTCTACCTACTCACGTTCTTTTCTCGACACTTGTTCCAAGTTCGAACAAAAACCTTCATCTCTATGCAGATTTTTTAGTTTTCCTGCCCATCTCTATCGACTTTGCTCAATCAAAGTCAAAGATGTCATCAAGAAAACCTCTTCGCTTGCGGCCATGCTTGTAGCCGCCAGACCCGTTGTATCCGTAGGGCTGCTGAGCGCCATAAGCAGGTGGAGCCTGCTGCGAGTATTGAGGCTGAGGCGGGTAAGCAGAGGGTGGCGGCATCAAAGGATCGGGCTGGGCAGCCTGCGGCCTTTGGGGCTGCTGCGTGCCTAAAGATGCCATCTGAGCAGCAGCATCCATCAGCTTTTCCAGTTCTCCTCTATCAAGCCAAACGCCTCGACAGCTTGGACAGTAGTCGATTTCAATGCCATTGCGCTCGATAATGATCAAGGGGGTCAAACCATCTTGTGGACAGATTTTGTTCATCACTGCGACCTTTTATACTCTGGTTAGGCGGTAGTCAATCTCTTCAAGCTTCCTTACTCGGTCTTCGGTAGAAGGATGAGTACGGAAAAGGTTTGCAAAACCTCCCTTGATGATCGGACTGGAAATATACATGTGGGCCCGGTTGCTGGGGACATGGTTAGGCATGGCAGATAGGCCACGCTCAAGCTTTTGAAGCGCGCTGGTCAAGCCTTTTCCTGAACCGACAAGCTCTGCAGCTGTCTTATCAGCCTCATACTCCCTGGCGCGGCTCACAGCCAGCTGAATGATCGTCGCTGCAAACGGCGCGATAATGGCCATGCCAAGAAGGACGATAGGGTTGGGAGAATCTTCATCACCCCCCATAAAAAACGCGGAGAACTGCAGGATGTTGGCAATCATCATGATCGCACCTGCCAATGTGGCGACCACTGCCATGGTCAAGGTATCTCGATGCTTAATGTGGGCAATTTCATGAGCAATAACCCCCTTTACTTCTTCTGGCGTCAGCATCCGCAGCAGACCTTCATTTAGCGCAACGATTCCCACTTTAGGATTGCGGCCAACGGCAAATGCATTGGGCGTAGGGTCCGGAACGTAGTAAAGCCGCGGCATAGGAATGCCTGCCTTTTCCGCCAACTCTTCTGTCATGCGGTAAATCTCAGGCGCCTGGCTGCGATCCATCGGCTGCGCTTTGGTCGCCATGACTGCCATTTTGTCTCCGAACCAAAAGGCGCTCACGTTCATGAGTATCGCTATGGCAAATGCGATTATCATGCCGACTTGCCCGCCAAGCAGATTGCCAAGGAAGACAAACAGACAGGTCAGCGCAGTCAGCAAAAATCCAACTTTCAGCGTATTCCACATAGAAGTTTTGTAAATCGAGAGTTCGTCTCGTTCAAGATTAATCAACGTCGCGGTTAAGAACTCTGCACCAGATGTTCCTGCACTTTACTCACAAATAGGCAGTTTTTCTTCAGGTGATCTTCAGACGCTGAGAAACTATCGCTTCATGTGTAAATGTCTGTTGAATTGACAGGCTAAACACAGCTAGAACGAATCTTCTCTTGTCGTTCTGCTTCTTGCCTGAAAATGCTTTACATTGGCTTCTGGTTCCAGTTCAGCACGAAAGGCTTCCAGCATTGCCATGGCGTCCTGCTCAAAATGAAAGCTCCCAGAGACTTCCCCCTGCCAAACATTTTCGATAACCCACTCAGGCACAGGCATCTGCACAATTCTATGGGGTGAATCCAGGCGCACAGTAAAGATGAGGCTGCCTCCTTCTGGGCTGGAATAGAGGAACTGCATCTCAAAATGCCCGGCAAAAAATACGAGTGGTCCCAGTTGGGGACGGGATTTCATTTTTGCCTCAGCAAAAAGATCAGCATTCCAGCTGCCTTCTCTCGGGTCTCGTCCAGCAAGTAAATCGTCTAAGATTTCCCGTCTTTTCTTAGCTGAATATTCGTTTAGAGTCATCTTCTCAAGCCGCTAACCCAGTAATTTTTTGGTCAGTAAATCTGCTGCCAGCAAGGTTTCGGGTCTTTGCTCGGCCCCGTAATTCTGGCAGGTGACCACGCCCCCATACCTGGCAATAGAACCTTTGAGCGGAGTCGGGATGACAAGCCTCCACAAGAGGACCGCTCAAACAATCACGGAAGATCAACATGGCATTTCGCATTAACACCAACGTCTCCGCAATGGGCGCCTTGAGGAACCTCAACCAGACGGGCACTGAGTTTGCAAAATCGACGACACGACTTTCTACCGGCCTTCGCATCGTGTCGGCCGCCGACGATCCTTCCGGCTTGATTGCCAGCGAATCCTACCGAGCCCAGCTTGGCAGCATGGATGCCGCTCTGCGAAACAACCAGGATGCAATGAACTACGCCAAGACTGCCGAGGGCGGTCTGGAAGAAGTCAGCAAACTGCTCAGAGACGCACGATCACTCGCCGTCGCCAATGGTTCCAGCACCCTGGACTCAACCCAGAAGCAGGCCAACCAGACTCAGCTGAACAACATCATGCAGTCTATTGACAGAATTTCCAATACCACTCAGTATGGAACTGTCAAGCTGCTGGATGGCTCTGCTGGCACTGTCGGCTCGGTCACCAACGCCTCCGCTGTAAAATCGGTGAACTTCACGGGCACCTTTAGCGGCAAGGCAATGTCTTCCAACGGATCAGCCGACGTTCAGGTCACCACTGCTGCGTCTCAGGCCTCGATTAATGGCTCAAAGGCAACTTATACTGCCGCTACCGACACTGTAGGTGCTGGCTCTTTCTCGATCAATGGCGCATCGTTCGAGACCAGTGCTGCTACGACTGTCGCTGAGACTGTCACCAAGATCAACGAAAAATCTGGCCAGACCGGTGTCGTGGCAAGCTACGACTCGGCCAACAATAGAATCGCTCTCACCAGCGAATCATACGGCTCAGATGCGAAGATCAACCTGACTGATTCAGGCAGCATCATTCAGTCTGCGGCTGGCGCAGCCACCGCCTCTGGAACCAATGCTGTGGCATCAGTCACCTACGGTGGCGATACAGTCACTTTTGACAAGGGCCAGGGCCTGAATCTCAAGGACGCAGCAGGCAACAGCATCAAGCTGAATGTCGGCGGGAACTCCGTAACAACTCACACTGCCGCAGTACAAGTTTCTGCTGGCAAGACAACCTTCCAGACTGGTGCCAATGCTGGTCAGACAGCCACCCTTTCAATCGGAAACTTCAGCGCATCGAGCCTGGGTGTTTCTGACCTTGACATCTCAGGAAGCGACATGTCAGATGCCCTTTCGAAAATTGACTCTGCCATTGGCACAGTCAGCGAATCGAGAGGCCGAATCGGATCCTTCGTCCGCAACACACTCGAATCAAACGTCCGAAGCCTCAGCGTGAGCCGAGAAAACCTCTCAGCCACAGAGTCTTCAGTCCGAGAAGTCGATGTTGCCGAAGAAATGACCAACTACACGAAGCTGCAGATCCTTCAGCAGAGCTCCATGTCGATGCTCGCTCAGGCAAACTCAGCTCCCCAGTCAGTCTTGTCGCTTATTCGGTAATACCGGATTCGGTGACAGAGCCGCCTGGTGAGGCTTCCCGGTCCAGAAGGACCGGGGGCCTCTTCCCTTTTATGCCCCACAGTTTTCTGCTGTTAGGCTGTAGAATGCCTCCAGCCCCATGAAGCCCACCGTCCTCGTTCTCGGGTCTGGCCCTATCCGCATCGGACAGGGCATTGAATTTGACTATTCCTGCGTTCACGCTGTTTGGGCTTTAGAAAAGCAGGGCTGCCGCGCCGTCATCATCAACAACAATCCCGAAACGGTCTCCACCGACTTCGATACCGGCGACGGACTCTATTTTGAACCAGTGACTCTTGAAGATGTGCTGGACGTTGTCTCGCACGAAAAACCCGAAGGTGTAGTCGTGCAGTTTGGCGGACAGACTGCCATTAACCTGGCTCAGGGCCTGCATGATGCGGGAGTCCCAATTTTAGGCACCCAGCCTGATGCCATCGAATCAGCAGAAGATCGAGACCTTTTTGAAAAGCTCCTGACCGAACTGGATATCCCCAAGCCTCCGGGGAGAGCTGTTAGAAGCCTTGCCGAAGCCGTGACAGTTGCAGAAGAAGTTGGCTACCCCGTTCTTGTCCGCCCCAGCTTTGTTCTGGGCGGAAGAGCCATGGAGATCATTTATGATCAGGCCCACCTTTTAAGCTTTTATCGTGAAGCCGAAGACGCAAACCCTGGCCAGCCGGTTTTAGTCGATAAGTACTTCCTTGGTGGAGAAGCTGAAGTTGACGTCATCTCCGACGGCGAAGACACCCTGCTGCCCGGCATTATGGAGCACATTGAGCGGGCAGGCGTTCACAGCGGTGACTCAATGGCTGTGTATCCGCCTGTTGGCCTGAGCTTAGATGTTCAGCGGCAGATCGTCTCATCCGCGATTAGAATTGCAAAGGCGCTCAAGATCAAGGGAGTCATGAACATTCAGTTCGTGATAGTTGATGAGGTCGCCTACGTCCTTGAAGTCAACCCACGAGCAAGCCGGACAATTCCATACCTCAGCAAAGTGACAGGGATTCCTATGGTCAGCCTGGCCACGCAGTGCCTAATGGGTAAAACCCTTAAGGATTCTGGCTTTTCAAGCGGCCTTTGGCAGCTTGATCCCAAAAATGGCCAGACCTATCCTGAAGTTTCAGCAAAAGGCCGAATCCTTTCTGAAGCTGATCTAGCTGCCCTGACTGAACTGGCAGAGCCTCCTCTCTATGCAGTCAAAGCCCCTGTCTTCTCTTTTCAAAAGCTTGGGAGGGTAGAGCCTAGTCTTGGGCCAGAAATGAAGTCTACTGGCGAAGTGCTGGGAATTGATTCCACCTATAAGGGAGCTCTATATAAAGCCCTTGTCGCTTCTGGAATCACGTTCAAATCTAAAGGAATGGTCATCTTGACCGTCACTGACCAAGATAAAGACCACGCGGTTCACATCGCCGAACTTCTACACAGCAAAGGCTACCCTCTTGGCGCCACAAGCGGCACCTACGATGCTCTGGAAAAGGCCGGAATTCCAGCGATGAAACTAAAGAGAATTCAAGAAGGTTCACCTAATCTTCTGGAAAAGCTCTTTGCTGGAGAAGTCAGTCTCATGGTAAACACTCCTGGACTACGATCCGACCCTGCAAGCGACGCGGCAAGAATTCGTCGGGCCTGCATCGAAACCGGGGTAGCCTGCGTTACGTCAATTGATACAGCCGTGGCTCTCGCCAGTGCACTCGATATCTTTGAAGATCCCAGCTTGGCGGGATGTCTTTCATTGGCAGAATATCTGGCTATGTCATCTTAAGCTGACATAGATAGGAAGGAACTCATTGTATAAGATCATCGGCCCCGATGGCACCGAATACGGTCCAGTTGAACTGGACGTTATTTCACAGTGGATTCGCGAGGGCCGAGTGCTTCCTACCAGCTCTGTCATAGATCCTATTTACGGCACAGCACGGCCAGCCATTCAGATTCCGGAGCTTGAATCGGTTTTTAACTCCCTGCCCCCACAGAGCCAGTACCAAGTCCAGCAGCCTCCCCATAGCATTCCCCATCAAAACCAGGGCTATGGCACCCAGGCTCCAAGGCCAGGTTCGATGAACAGCCCCTTTGGCGGTCCTTTCAGTGCTCAGCAGCACCAGCCCATTCAGCCATCTTATTACCAGCCCGCTGTTCAGCCCAAAAGCAAGGCTGCTGCCTTTCTTTTGGCTTTCTTTTTAGGCGGGTTTGGAATTCATCAATTCTATCTCGGAAACACTGCCTGGGGCATTGCCCATCTTGTGTCGGGGCTGATTATCGGCCCTATTACGTGCGGAGCTTCATGGATAATCCAGGGAATTGTTATTCTGGTTGAAGCTATTCTTATCCTAACAGGCGGAATAAAAGACAGCTCTGGAAACCCATTAACTTAATGCTGCGCAAAGGCAGATTAGGCTCGAAATGAAGTAAGGTAAGGCATGATCTCGGCAGCGATGATGCTTATGGCGATGTCAGGACAAGATACATTTTTGGCCCCCGACGCAGAGGTTAAAAAAGAGCCAGGCAAGTACCTCTTCACTGAAGGACCCCAAGCAATGCCAGACGGCAGCCTTGTCTTTAGCGACATTCCAGGAAACAAGCTCTTCAAGCTGGCCAAGGGAGAGATTACTGAGTTTAGAAGCCCCAGCCACAACGCCAATGGCAACACCCTTGACAGGCAGCAGAGACTGATTTCGTGCCTCCACGGGGCGAGACAGGTGGTTCGGATGGAAAAGGACGGCAGCATGACAGTTCTGGCCGAAACCTACGAAGGCAAAAAGCTGAACAGTCCAAACGACGCCTATGTTTCCAAATCAGGAATCATCTACTTCACAGATCCACCATACGGAATTCAGAGAAGCCAGCAGGAACAGCCCCACAACGGCGTCTACATGATAAAGGATAACAAAGTCATCCTCCTTCTCGCCGACTTTGACCGCCCCAACGGCATCGTCCTTTCTCCCGACGAAAAAACCCTCTACGTCGCTGATACTTCCAAGCAGCACATTCGTTCCTTTCCTGTCAACAAAGACGGCTCTCTGGGCGAAGGAAAGGTTTTTGCTCAGACACCCAACCCAGATGGCCTGAGGGTAGATACTGACGGCAGGGTTTGGTCTGCCAGCAGCGACGGGGTCAATGTCATCAGTCCCCAAGGCCAAGTCTTAGAGGTTATCAAATTCCCAGAGGGGCCGGCTAACCTCTGCTTCAGCAAAGATGGCAAAACTCTCTACGTGACTGCCCGCACCGGACTCTATTCGGTGAAAGTGCGTGTCAAGGGAATATCCCCCTAGATCGGGCCAGACCAAAGTGACCTGCCCAATCTGAGATAGACTCAAACTCAGAAGCATGGAGCAGGTCACTTCCCTTTTAAGTCAAGCCCTGGATGAGCTGAAAGCCGCCTCTTCCACCAACGACATACAGGCCATAGATGCCAAATTTCTTGGCAGGTCTGGTGCCTTGGCTGGCCTGATGAAAGGAATCGGAGCCCTGCCCGCTGACCAAAGGCCCCTCTTTGGATCGGCTGTCAATGAAGCTAAGGCATCGCTGCAGTCTGCGCTTGATGAAAAGAAGGCTGGCTTTAAAACAGCTGAAAGAGCTGTTCAGTTCGAAGCAGAACGGCTTGATGTCACTCTGCCTGGGGTGCCGCCAATGGCAGGCCGTCCCCATGTATTGGGCATGACGATTCAAAAAATCAAAAGTGTTCTTGGCTCTTTAGGCTTCACCTATGTTGAGGGACCAGATCTCGAAGACTTTAAGTACAACTTCGATGCCCTAAACTATCCTCCCGATCATCCTGCTATGGATGAGCAGGACACCTTTTACATTACAGATGAAAAACTGCTTAGAACCCAATGCACGGCGGTTCAAGGCAGAGTTTTTGAAAAGACAAAACCACCCCTCAGGTGCTTTACAGTCGGCAGAACTTACAGAAACGAAGCTGTAGACCGCACACACAACCACACCTTTCACCAGGTGGACTGCTTTATGATTGACGAAGGGGTTTCGATGGCGCACCTAAAAGGAACCCTTGGCGCCTTTGCCAAGCAGATGTTTGGCGATGAAGTGACCATTCGTTTCCGCCCCGACTTTTTCCCCTTTGTAGAGCCAGGTGTCGATTACGCCATTTCCACCCCAAAGCTCTTTAACGGCAAATGGGTTGAACTGGGCGGAGCAGGCTTAATTCACCCCAACATTTTGGAGCGATACGGCATTGACACAGACCGCTATTCTGGCTTTGCGTTCGGCTTGGGAGTTGAACGAATTCCAATGATGGCTTACGGAATAGACGACCTGCGCTGCTTTTTTGACAACGATGTCAGGTTCCTTGAGCAGTTTGCATAGGGCCAGCCAGCTCGCCCGGGTGAGTCGCTAAGGAAAACTCCCTCTCCTCGCCTCTAAAAGTCAGAGAGGGCGCATTAACAGGCCCGGTCAGAACCCAATCTGACTTTCTATCTGATTCAATCTCGGGCGAGATCAGCCACAGCCCCAACATAAACCCTTCTTCCCTTGCCCAGACTTCAAGCTGGGGGAAAAGGCGAAAGGTACGGGGGCTAAGGCAAAGCAGAAGGCTCCCTGCCCCCATATAAGGGGCAGAGAGCCGAAAAAGGTCAGCCAGAGGCGGAGCAGAATCGTGGCTCCAATCTACGGCCAGACAGCAGATCACTATTAGCCCAGAGTGGCCTCGTACCCGGCAGCATCAAGAAGATCAGATCCTTCTTCTGGGCCTGCCAGCTTGATTTTTACCAGCCAGCCTTCACCGTAAGGATCACTATTCACCATTTCACTCTGCCCCGAGAGCACAGCATTGGTTTCCAGCACCTCGCCCGCAACCGGAGCATAGAGGTCAGAGGCAGTCTTCACGCTTTCAACCACGCCAAAGCTCTCTTCTTTCTGAACAATGCGCCCAGGCGTCGGGAGGTCGACAAAGACGACATCGCCTAGTTCTGACTGGGCGTGATCTGTAATGCCGATGGTGGCCACATCGCCTTCAATTCTCACCCATTCGTGAGAGGCCGTGTATTTGAGTTCCGACGGGACGCTCATGCTTGTTTAAGTCTACCAACTGAAGGACAAAATCATCGCCCTCTTGTCCTAGTGGCAATCTTGACTTAAATAACAAGATTCAGTCTCTGCAGACTCTGCTCCACCCACATCTGGCTCAATCTCCCGCAGCCAGCATAGAAAAAGGGAGGAAAGACATCAATCTTCCCTCCCTGCACAGCGCCTTTCAGCGAGTCCCTAAGACTTTTCAACCTGGTTGAAATCAAGCTCAACCGGGGTATCGCGTCCGAAGATGGTGATCATCACCTTCAGTTTGTCGCGCTCTGCGTTGACTTCCTCAATCCTTCCTTGGTAGTCACCAAATGGACCTTCAATAACCCTAATGATGTCACCCTTGGCAAAAGCAACCTTCGGAGCCTCCTGGCTTTGAGTGAGATTGTCAACAATCTTTCTCACCTCATTGTCTTCAAGAGGAACTGGCTTGTTGCCAGACTGTACAAAGCCTGTTACCCCAGAAGTGCTTTTGATCAGTTTAAAGGCTTCGTCGGTCAAATACATCCTGACAAGAATGTATCCAGGGAAAACCTTTCGGTCAATCTCTTTTCGCTTGCCTGATCGGTTGGAAACTTCTCGTTCGGTCGGAATCAGAACTTCAAAGATATCTAATTCCCATAGGCGCTCAATGGTCGCTCTTCGGGTTAGAAGCTCTTTGACCTTGTTCTCGTGTCCAGAAATTGTATGGACGGCGTACCAGGAAAGTGCCAAGTTAGCGTCCCCCGTTTTGAAGGATGATATTTAAAATGATTTCTGCGACGAATGAGACAACGAAGAGAAAGGTGACAATCCCTGCACAAACTCCCGCGACAACACCCGCAAGACGGGTGGCTTCTTTGGGCGTTGGCCAGGTGACATTTTTCATCTCCCTTTGCAGGTCTTGAAAGAAGCCCTTGATCCCTCTCCTCATTGTAGGAAGAGAAGGTCCCGTGGCCTTAGGTGCCCCTTTCTGTACGTGGGCGGCTGACTCCTTGCTCATGATGACGTCATCCATCAGATAGGCTGCGCCTCAGCTCAGTCAATCTGGGGAGGTTAGATAATACCCACCCTCTGAGAAAAATAAAGGGGGAGAAAGGACCTTGCCTTTTTCCCCTAAACAGCGTGAACCTAACGCTTAAGCGCTGATGTTTGTAATCTCGTAGCTCACTAGTCCTACAGGCGCATCAAACTCAGCGATCTCGCCAACTCCTCTGCCCAATAGAGCCTGCCCCATAGGTGAATCTTCGCTGATCAAATCGCGATCAGGGTCAGCTTCAACTCCTGATACGAGCTGAATTTCAAACTCAATCCCACGGACAGAATCCTTAACAGCAACCCTTGATCCCAAGCCCACCAGGTCAGTTGAGATCATGTCTTTGGTCAAGACTTCTGTGTTGGCCAAAATCGCCTTCAGCTCACTGATTCGATTTTCAACAATAGCCTGCTGCTGCTTAACCTCGTCCAGTTCGTTGTTGTCTTCGCTAAATTCGCCGTGATCCTTGCTCGCCCTAATGCGCTCAGCAATCTCTGCCCTCTTATCTACCATCAGAGTCTGCAGTTCCTGCTGAAGCATCTGGAGTCCTTCTGCCGTTAGGTAGATCGGTTCTGCTGCGCTTAAAGTATCCAGTGGTTCCATTGGAGTCTCTTTCTTCCCTTGCTTTGACGGTCTACGCGGTCTATGAGATTCGCGAAGTGTCTATTAAGCGTCCTTTCGGAAGACTGCTGACGCACCAAGAGGGTAAGAGGTTCCCATTTCTGCCGAAGGCCCCCTTTTGAACCTAGTAAATAGGTCCGGGAGTACCATCAATGAATGCGCTGGCTGGCCTGCATTGGGCTCTTTGCGGGCTTTGCATCGTGCATGGCCCAAGTTTCAGTCCCCCATACCCCTGTTACGGGCGAAACCCTGGCTCAGAATCAGAAAGAAAAGCCTGCCGAATCTAAGGCCCAGAGCAAACCCAGCAATGCAGCCCCAACATCAGACGAAGTCAATTCGCTTTTCCCTAAGCCCCAGATCATTATCAATGTGCGAGAGCACCAGTTCTCACCCGACATGGTTTCCATCACCATGCTGTCAACGGGCTATCCAAAAGAACTTCTTGAACAACAGCTAGCCGCACTAGGCTCTTATACAGGCTCGCCGCCCCGTGGACTCAACATCTACCGTGAGACAATTCCTGCCAGGGAGCCGATTAGTTTTCTGAAAGCCACCTTTGCTACGGACAACATCATCGACCGCGCTGCAGGCGAGCTTCATTTGGACAGAGTCATCAAGCCTTTCCTTGGGGCCCCTGAGCCCTATGTCATTTCCAGCTTCTTGGTGACATTTGAGGGCGAGGTTCCTAACGCAAGAACTCTTCGCCTCTATTCAACCGAAAAAGTTTTGGTTTCAGGCACTGCAAGCCTTATGCCGCGAGGCGTTGAGTATAAGGTTCTGGCAAAAACTCAGAATCCTGAAGATATTCTGATCCCTACCGAAGGAAAACCTGCCGAAGCGCCATTGGAAAAACCTGAAGAAAACCTGGCGCCAGCCTTCCCATTTGCAGCCCTTTTGCTGCTTGCAGCTGGCAGTTTGATCCTAGGTGCTTTGGTATACTTTCTCTCTGTCCGTTCAGCAGGCAAGCGAAAGGTTCAAGGAAGACCTTAAACGACTGCCTCACCACCAACCTTACGGTCTAGGAATCCGCTATGCAGCCTGACTCTCTGAAGCTTCACGACCTGATCGACATTGTCTTCGAGACAGGAGGATCAGACCTCTTCATCAAATCCAACAGCCAGCCGCGCATGAAGCAGTTTGGCTCTGTTGTTGACCTCCCAGGCGGTCCATGGCCAGTCATGACAGAAGACGTCATCTGGGGACTTCTTGACCAGATTCTTTCTGCCAAGCAGAAAAGAGTTTTTGAAGACCGCAAGGAATACGACATGTCGTTTGTCCTACCCGGCAAATGCCGAGTGCGATGCAACCTCTACTACCAAAGAGGAATGCCCGCTTCAGTCATGCGAGTCGTGCCCAGCCGTATCAAGAGCCTTTCTGAGCTTGGACTGCCCGCTTCGTTGGCGGAACAAACAAAGCACAAGCAGGGTCTCATTTTGGTAACGGGGCCAACAGGTTCTGGCAAGACGACGACCCTTGCTGCTCTCATTGACATTATTAATGAGACAAAGAAAGTCCACATTGTCACAATCGAAGACCCCTTGGAGGTTGAGCATCAAGACAAGATGGCCTATGTTAGTCAGCGAGAAGTCAACATTGACACAGAAGACTTTATGCCGGCTATGAGAGCTGTTGTTCGAGAAGCTCCGGACGTGATTTTGATTGGAGAAATGAGAGATACGGTCACCATGCACACAGCCCTTCAGGCTGGTGAAACAGGCCACTTGGTTTTCTCAACAGTCCATACCTCGTCTGCCTACGAAACTCTGGACAGAGTCATCAACATGTTTCCCCCTCACGAGAAGCATCACCTCTGTCAGCGGTTGAGCAACAGCCTTCGAGCGGTAATCGCACAGAAGCTGATCCCAAGAGCCGATGGCGAAGGGCGTGTTGTCTGCGCTGAGATTTTAATCTGCACCCCCACTGTCAGCAAGGCCATTGAAGATGGAAACTTTGGCGACCTTTACCACCTGATGAATGAAGGCGCCTTCTGGGGCATGCAGACTATGAACCAGGCTCTTTGCCGCTATGTAAAGGCAGGAATTGTAGCTGAAGATGTTGCACTGCACAACGCAGGCATCGTCTCCGAACTTAAGCAGATGCTTAGACGTTAACGCCACTCATTTATGAGAGAGCTTCTCCACACCCTGCTCCATCGGGTCGTTGAACTAGACGCGAGTGATCTGCACATCAAGGCGAACAACCCTCCCTTGATGAGAATTCGCGGTGAACTGCGTCGCACCGACTTCCCTGTTCTATCAGAACGGGATGTGGAAAAGCTCCTGCGCCCTCTTCTTACAGAAGAAAGATCCCACAAGCTGGATGACTTCAAGGAAGTTGATATCTCATACGCAGTGCCTGGCTTGGCTCGCTTTCGAGTCAACATGTTTTGGCAGAGAGCCAAACTGGGAGCCGTTTTCCGCCTTATCCCCTTTAGAATTAAGACTATTGATGAACTGCGTCTGCCCGCTGTCACCAAAAAGCTCTGCCAGCTCCCTCGTGGACTGATTCTAGTCACAGGGCCAACAGGCAGCGGCAAATCCACCTCTTTGGCGGCGATGATCAATGAGATCAACGAAACGTCCCGAAGGCATATCATCACAATCGAAGACCCGATTGAATATGTCCATGAGGATAAAAAAAGCATTCTCAACCAAAGAGAGTTGGGTACAGATACAAAAGCATTCGCCGAAGCTCTGCGCCATGTTATGAGGCAGAATCCTGACGTTATCTTGGTGGGTGAAATGCGTGACCTGGAAACAATTCAGCTCGCCATCACCGCCGCTGAAACAGGACACCTTGTCTTTTCGACTCTACACACTGTCGATGCCGCACAGACAATAGACAGAATTGTTGATGTTTTTGACCCAGAAATGCAGGCGCAGATTCGCACCCAGCTTTCGGTCACGCTTCAAGCGGTTGTCAGTCAAACTCTACTGCCGCTCAAAAATGGTGCTGGTCGAACCGCCGCCTTTGAAGTTATGGTCGCTACTGCCGCTATCCGGACCTTGATTCGAGATGGCAAAACCCACCAGCTGCCTATGGATATTCAGACTGGATTTGAGCACGGAATGCAGACGCTTGACGGCAGCCTTCTTCAGCTGCTGAGAGAGGGAGCCATCGATTTTGAGCACGCTTTATCTAAGTGCTCCAACCCAGCCGATTTTATGAGGCGAGCAACAAGGGATGGACTAGTGGAGGGTGCTCCTGCTTAAAGTCACTGAGCTCTTGTCTCGGTGTGTTGAGCTGGATGGCTCTGACCTTCACCTGAAAACAGACACAGGCAAGGTGTACGTCAGAATTCACGGCGATCTTGTCGAGCTGGAAGACGTTCCGCCTTACGATGAAAGGTCCTTCATGCTGGCCATGAAGAGTCTTCTGAGAGAACAGCAGATCAAAAGATTCGAGGATTCCTTTGAACTTGATTTCGCCTTGGAAGTCCCAGGAGTCTCACGCTTCCGCGGAAACATGTTCCGCCAACGCGGCATACCTCAGGCTATTTTCCGAGTCATCCCTTTTGAAATTCAGTCAATGGATGACTTGGCACTGCCTCCTCTCTGCTATGACCTGATAGACCGTCCAAGAGGATTAGTTTTGGTGACTGGTCCGGCTGGTTCTGGCAAATCAACAACATTGGCCTCAATGATTGATGCCATCAATCGAAGCCAGGCCGTCCACATTGTCACAGTCGAAGACCCCGTTGAGTTCGTTCACGATGACCACACAGCCCTCATCAATCAGCGCGAACTTGACATCGATACCCTCAGCTTCGCCAATGCGCTAAAGTATGTTTTAAGACAGGACCCCGACGTTATTCTTGTCGGAGAAATGAGAGATCTTGAAACGATTCATCTCGCAATAACAGCGGCAGAAACTGGCCATCTTGTCTTCGGAACCCTGCACACTGTCGATGCCCTGCAGACAGTAGATCGAATTGTTGACGTATTTCCTCAACATCAGCAGCAGCAGATTAGGATGCAGCTTTCTGTCAACCTGCTGGGAGTTATCTCCCAGACTCTTGTGCCAAGGAAAGACAAGCGAGGCCGAGCAGCCGCTTTTGAAGTGCTTAACTGCACTCCAGCAATTCGCAACCTAATTAGAGAAAATAAGACTTACCAAATCAGCTCTATTATACAAACTGGCGCCAGACAGAAAATGCAGACTCTTGACCAGGGTCTCGTCAGGCTTGTTGAACGCGATCTTATTGATATCGAAGTCGCCAAATCAAAAGCAAAAGATGCTGCTGAGTTCATGAGAATCGTGTCTCTCGGAGCGGGTAAAGCAGGTCCGGTCGTTGCTGCCCCAGTTGATAAGCCTCACGTAACCTATCACGAAAGCGAGGTGATTCACGCCCTTCACTCCGCAGAAGCGGCTGTGCCAGAACCAGCCTCGCCTGTTCAGGAAACATCGGCTCCCTCCCCCGTGGAAGATGCCGCTCCTGCACAGACAGACAGGCACCCATTGGATGCTGAACTCGAATCAATTCCTGTTCCACAGCCCCCTTCTGGTGGTTCTTCTGCATCAAACGGACAAGGAAACGCTGGCCGCAGAATTGTGCCATCTACCCCCTCTGCCCCTTCAACGCAGGCTGCCAAGCCAGCGGCTGCCCCAGCTCCAGCGCCAGCCCCCAGTCCAGCGGCTCTCGGCAATGATCCAGTTGATCCCTTTGCGGCAAAGCCAGGCGGAAAGCTGATTGATCCTGTAACCAAGACTCCTGACAAAACTAAAAAGAAGGGGCTCTTCTCCGCCTTGTTCGGAGGAAAAGACTAACCGGTCATGGACCGGGCACTTTTTCAAGAAAACGAAAGGCTTGCCCCAAAAATGGACGCAAGGCAGTTTCATCTGCTTGGCGATTTCACCAGCGAGTCAGGCGGGCTTATTTCTTCTGGGCAGATAGCCTACGAAACCTGGGGGACTCTCAACGCCACAGGAAGCAATGCGGTCCTCACATGCCACGCCTTAAGCGGTGATTCCCATGTACTAGGCTGGTGGAGCCGTCTCTTTGGAGAAGGAAAAGCAGTAGATCCCAGTGACTGGTTCATCATAGGCACCAATGCGCTGGGAGGCTGTCAAGGGTCCAGTGGACCAGGAAGCCTTGATTCAAACAGCCAGCGCCTTGGCTCTCGATTTCCCCAGGTAACGGTTGGGGACATGGTGAGAGCACAAAAATCTCTCATCGATTCTCTGGGAATATCCAAACTCGCCATGGTATGTGGCGGTTCGATGGGGGGCATGCAGGCCCTAGAATGGACAGTCAGATTTCCTGAAATGGTTGAACGCTGCTGGATGACGGCATCGTGTCGCGCCCACTCGGCAATGCAGATCGGATTCAACGAGGCGGCAAGGCAGGCTGTCTACAGAGATCCCAACTGGCTGGGCGGTGACTACAGCCCAGAAAAAGCCCCGGATAATGGCCTTGCCGTTGCCAGAATGATCGGCCACCTAAGCTACTTAAGTGATGCTGCCTTTCAACAGAAATTTGGAAGGAAAAAACAGCAGCCAGATCAAGGCCAGTTTCAGGTAGAAAGCTATCTCAACTATCAAGGAGATAAGTTCACCCAGAGATTCGATGCTGGCTCGTTGGCCGTGCTGACCAAAGCGATCGACGCTTACTCCTGCGACTCTTTATCGCCAGCTCAGTGCCGCTACCTTTTCACAAGCTTCACTTCGGACTGGCTCTACCCCAGCAGCCAAAGCCGCGAGCTTCACGAACTGGCCCAAGCATCTGGCAGATCATCTGTTTGGCACGACATCGACCTCCCCTATGGGCACGATGCCTTTCTGCTGGATGGCGATTTTCAGGGCCGATTGGCAGCCGATTTCCTCTCTTCCTGACCAATTGGTTAGCGTGCCAAGTTAAAGCTCAAAAAGAGTCCCAAGTTCTAGGGCTACAGGTCCCCACTTAACGCTGCATCCTTGCTAGACAAGATGAGACTGTGCAATACTTTCTCTCTGCGCGGGGGTGTAGCTCAGTGGTTAGAGCGCCGGCCTGTCACGCCGGAGGTCGCGGGTTCAAGTCCCGTCATCCTCGCCATTTTGCCACGGTAGCTCAGTTGGTAGAGCAATGCACTGAAAATGCATGGGTCACCGGTTCGAGTCCGGTCTGTGGCACCACTCGCATTAGAAGACCAGGTTCTTAAGAGCCTGGTTCTTTTTTTTATTTCTCCTGTCCCCCATAAGTGCCGGGTTCGACCTTAGTCGTAGAGGGCACAAAAAGTCCGCTTCCCCCAAAACAAGATCTATCAGCTTTGAAGACCGGCGTGCCTGCGGAGCGACATGGCGACAACGACCATGGCCCATGAATCGAGGTGACAATACTCCAGAAGGGCCTTCCTCAACTGAACAGCTTCTTCTTTCACCAGACGGCCAGATCTCAGCCTCTGAAAAGCAGCCATGGCAGCATCCCCATCACTAATAGTCATGGCGCTGTAGGCTCCTGCCATATCAGGACAAAGAAGAGGAAGAACCTTTTTTATGGTTGTTTTTGTCCCCAGCCCTCGGTGCTTCACTCGGCCCTTGACAATCTTTTCGAGGTCAACTCCCTTCTGCCCTATTAGTTCCAAAAGATATTCTGCATCAGGCACACCCTGCTCCACAAGCTTTCTTAGCTGAGTGATCTCAGCCGAACTATAGTGAATAATCGAGGCTGCCTCCTCGAAAGGCTTCACCAGCGACTCAGTAAACAAAGGGCGTGGATCTGGCCCCATTGCAGGGTCCCACAAAAACTCCTCGTCAGTCGAAAGTGGCCCATCCCAAGAATGAAGCATCACTATTGACTGCTGAAAAGGCAGGGGCTGATATGGCCTTGTGCCTTTAAGCCATGGCAGAGGGGTACTGTCCGTCTCAAAATCTACAAAGCAGGCTGGCAGCTTAGCTGCTTCCAAGGCAGCAGCCAAGTCATCGGCAAAATGCAGCCCCTCGGTTAGCAGAAGTTCCTTAAGCTGTCTTTGATCTTTTCGCTTAAGATCGGAATCTGGAATCTCGGTAATCTTGGTAATCCCCGATTCCTCCCATCCCTTAATCTCCTCATCCTTGGCAAAGCCCAAAAACAGGATGTCATCCGATTCAAGCCTGCCATAGCAGAAGTCAATAAAATCACAGTCTCTGCAGACTCTTTTGCGTGTGGCAGGTTCGGGCTGTTCTGCATTAAGAAGAGGCAAAAGCCGCAAGGATTCTGCAGCAGCCCAGTCCAGCTGCCTTGCTGCCAAATGGGTCACATCCTCTTTCTTAAACAGCCTGTGAGGCTCAATAGAGCCCCCCTCCCAAACCATCGTGTTGTCAACTAAAATCAGCCCGACTCCAGATACTTTAATGCCGCAGAGTTCCAGCACCTGCCATTGAAAGGCGAGGTCCAAAATGTGATGATCCTTATAGGCCGAAGATGATTTAACTTCCCATATAAAGGCTGAGTCTTCGACGAGTTCCAGCAGATCAACTCGGGCAAACAGCCCTTCATGCTCAAACGAAGCCTCGCTAAGCACCCTATGCCCCTGGGCGATGGCTGTCTTTGTCGCAGCGACAGCATCTTCTTGAACCATGCCCGGCTGAAAACAGAGAAGGGCCTGAGGGTAAAGGCCTCTAGCCAGTTCGCCTAGACGACGCCCCGTTTGAGCCCGCATCTTATCTGCCTCTGTTTCAGAAGGCTTAAGATCCTTTCTATTAGCCAAGAGCCACGCCCTTCGGGAGCAGTCTGCACCTTTGATAAAAAGGCTCTTGGTCAGTTGAATCATGGCTGCGTTAAGCTCTAATCAGCGTTCCGACTCCCTCATCAGTAAAAAGCTCTCTCAAGAGTCCAAAAGGCTCGCGGCTGCCTAAAATGTGAACCTGGTCCACGCCCCCTTCCACCGCTCTCAAGCACTCTTCAAGCTTGGCTTTCATGCCACCAGTCGCAATTCCAGAATCGAGCAGCTTTCTCGCTTCTTGGGCCGAAACTTCCGATATCGGGCCTGCGTCATCCATGCTCCTCATAACTCCAGGAGTCGAAGTCACAAAAATCAGCTTGGCCGCCTTTACTGCAACAGCCACGCTCGCCGAACATGAATCAGCATTGGCGTTCTTTGCGCCATCTTCCGCCCAAGCAAGACTGGGAAGAACCGGAACAGCATCACCCGAAAGAAGCGAGATATCAACACCGGTAATATCACCCACTTCGCCCCAGTCAACCAATCTCCCTTCCCTTTCGCTGGGGAGACGCCGAGTACAGAGAACCGCCTTCTGGACGTCTTCGGTCATTCCTTGAGTCTTCACCCCCAGTCCTTGGAGTTCGCTGCAGAGAGAGGCATTAAGCTCACCCAAAACATCAATAAGAACCTCCAGCACTTCTGGAGTGGTGATTCTGCGCCCCCCCACCTTGTCCGGGGTGATTCCTCTTTTCAAGCAGGCTTCATCAACTTGAACACCAGCTCCATGAACGATAATGCACCTTAGCCCGCAGTCGGACATGACTTTGATCTGCCTGGCGATTCGGTCAACGGAAGAACGGCGGGTGAGAGCTTCACCACCAACCTTGACGACGACCGACCTGCCCCTGAAGGCAGCGATCCATGACGAGGCTTGAACAAGGGTTGGACCGTTTTCAAAAGGCATGGCTGTCTCTCATAAGAAAATCAATAAGGCCGGCCTGAGCCCACAGCCTGTTCTCTGCCTGACGCAGCACTATGGAACGCTCAGAATCAAGCACACTGGATGAAATTTCTACATTACGCCTTGTAGGCAGGCAGTGCATTACCCTAGCCTGACTGGTGTGAGTCCAGGCGTCATCATTCATCATCCAGCTTCGCAGAGATTCTGGGGCAGGCTGGCCTGGAGTCGACAGCCTTCCCCACGCCTTGACATAAACTGCCCTGGCTCCGGCAAGAGCTTCCTCTTTTCTGTTAACCACCCTTACCGGCCTCTTTCTAGCCTCTGCTTCTGCATTCAAGGTCTGCATAAAAACAGGGTCTAGGCCGAATCCTTCTGGGTGGGCGATGGTGAGCTGAGCTCCTGCCAAAACCGATTGAAGGGCAAAGGTGTTGGGCACGGCCATCGGCAGATGCCTGGGGTGCCATCCCCACATCAGCACTACTGGCAGTCCTTCTACTTCGCTGCCAAACTCTTCAATCAGGCTCATTTCGTCGGCTAAGCCCTGGCAGGGGTGGTGCATGGCCCCTTCCAGTGAAACGATATGGGTATCTGCATGTTTGGCAAAAGCTTTGAGAACTGGCTCTTCTCTTTCTTCTTCCCAAGATCCGCTTTTAGGAAAACTCCTCACTCCAAGAACATCAAAAAACCGGCCAAGCACACCAGCGGCCTCTACTACACATTCCTGGCGATCTTGGTCCATGACAGCCAGGGGGTCCATTTCCATGGCCCACATGTCCTGACCTGCATTAAGCGTCTGTCCCGCCGCCCCAAGCACATCGGCTGCGCCTTCCCACGAAACACGAGTTCTTAAGCTCGGGTTAAAGTAGAGTCCCCCCACCCGTCTTCCGCTATGAAGGGGATCACGGCGCCGGTGCTTGAGCTCAATGGCCCGCGAAAGAACCCAGGATCGCTCCTGAGGCGTGAGGTCAAGAGGTGAGAGGATATGTCTTGGCATGATAAGGTTTGTTAAGGCCAGGCAGCATGAAGGGGCAGACCTTCAGTTTCGGGCCTGCCGTAAAGAAGATTGAGGTTCTGGATTCCCTGACCAGAGCCGCCTTTAAGAAGATTGTCAAGCGCGGTAAACACGACGGACCGCGATTCTGTGCCAGTGACTCCAATCACAGTCCGACAAGTGCCAACCACGCTGCCCAAAGCAGCCGGACCCTCGACAATTTTTATCAAAGGCTGGCCGCCATAAGCCGCTTCATAGAGATTTAAAAGTTCAACTGCAGGCAGATCAATAAAGCTGGTCAGGAAAATCCCTCTTGCCAAGGGCGCAGAGTGAGGCACAAAATCCACTTCAAAAGCTTCGCCTTTATCATTAAGAAGCTGAAGGACTTCGCCCAAATGCTGATGCTTTAAAGCCTTATAGGGGACATAGCTGGTCACGCGGGTGGAGTGATGAACTCCCGCTGCTGGGGCGGCCCCGCTTCCGCTGCTGCCTGTCAGCCCACTCACAGAGACTTTCAATAGCCCTTTTCCGACCAATGGAGCCAAAGTGAGGTTAAGGGCAGTAGCAAAACAGCCAGGGTTGGCAATCAGCCTTGTTCCTTCTGGCGGAGGGCCAGTGATTTCTGGCAGGCCATACCACGCCTCTTCTAAAAGACGTTTTCTGGGAGCTTGACGGCCATACCACCTGCTGGCTTCTTCTGGGTCCCTAATTCTAAAATCGCTGCCGAGATCAACAACCGATCTTCCCCGCTTGATCAAGTCTTCTGCCAATGGAGCACTGGCTCCATGAGGCAGGGCCAAGATCACAGCATCACAATGCCTTTCAAACAGCGAAGGATCGGTAGGCTGCAGAATCAAGTCGGTATCAAGGCCGGGCCTGGCATCGCTCAGTCTTCTCCCTGCCGATTCCCCTGCTGTCACTAAAGTCAGCTTAAATGTAGGGTGACCGAGCAGAAGCCGAACGGCTTCGCCGCCCATGTAGCCATTGGCGCCGGCAACTCCGACCCTCACAGACCGACTCCTTCCTCCACTAGCTTGGTCAGCTTGGCCTGCTCGCGCAGAATGTTGGCAGCAGGAATTCCCATCGATTCCAGTTTGGAAACGCCGGTGGGATTATCTGTTGCCGGACCCGTGACAACGGAAACTTTGTATCCTAAGTCTATCAATCGGTTTGTGCCAGCCCAGCCTCCGACGACATCATTTGCTGCCAGAATCACTGTCGTCGTGCGGGCTTTAAAAGATTCATCGTCCAGAATTTCATCCACGCCGTAAGCACCTAAAAGCCCGTCGCCAAGCTCCAGCACAATCACATCAGGATCTTCGGCAGAAAGGTGATCGAGCAGCTTCCCTGCCAGTTCAGCAGCCTTAGGATAGTAAGCCGTCGAAGGAACACCACAGTCAAGAAAGCTAAGGGAGAGACTGGCGCCATGATCTCGAAATGAAAGAGGATCCTTAATCGCTCCAACTCCAGTTGCCTTTCCGGCATGAACCAACAGGCCCTTGGCACGAAAATGTCGAATCATCGCCGCCGCAGCCGTCGACTTGCCCGAGTTCATACAAGTGCCCGCAACAGCAATAATCTTTGGCTGAGATGTTGTGGGGTAAGGCTCTGGCAGAGCCCAGTCTTCGAGCCTAGCAGGCCTGCCCTTCAAAAGAGGAGTCCCTAGAACCTTGAGCCGGATTGGCTCGCCAAGGCCAACCATCATGCCTTCGGCCCTGCCAATAACACCTCCCAGGTTAAGAAGATGAAGCTCATCTTCATACTTAAGACTTTCTGGAACGCGGCCGGAAAAGCCCCTTAAGGCAGCTCGGTTCCCCAAAACACCCACGATAATGTCACCCGGCATCAGCCGAGCGGCTCGGCCTGAGACAAGCTCAAGGTCGCCATAAACACTGCGCTCTGTCAAGACCCGACAGACAAGAGCAGAGCCTTCACGGCACTCTGGCTCTGGCTGAACATTAAGAGTAGGCCCGAACTGAAACGGCAGACAAACGCTGGCAATTTTATCGGGACGTGTACGGAGGGTCAAACCATTCAACGAGGCGGACTCCGTGGCGGGTGAACTCATCATTGAGCCGCTCCCGCCCAGCCTTCCTGAGGCCTAAGTTCGACGATACCACGAATGTAATGAATAATCAAGTTCAATCTTTGTAGCCCTCAGGATTCCGTTCCATCCACTGCCATGCGTGGGCGGCCATGTCCACCAGTTCAGTCCACCGGGGCTGCCAGCCCCAATCGTTTCTAATCGCGCTCGAATCGGCAATGAGTCGGGCAGGGTCCCCGGCTCTGCGGCCAGAAATCTTCACTGGAATCTCACGGCCAGAAGCTGCCTGGCAGGCATCTATCACCTCTTTGACGCTGTATCCAGAGCCAGAACCAAGGTTATAAGTACGAGATTCCCCTCCTTCTGCAAGATGCCTTAGGGCCATAAGGTGGGCCGTGGCAAGGTCTTCAACATGAACATAATCACGCAGGCATGTTCCATCGGGGGTGTCGTAATCTGTGCCAAAGAGAGTCAAGGCATCTGCCTTGCCCGCCGCTGCCCGCAGCGCACAGGGAATCAAATGAGTTTCGGGCCTATGATCTTCTCCCAGCGTGAAAGTGGAATCAGAACCGCAGGCATTGAAGTACCTGAGCACGACTGACTTAAGTCCATAGGCAGAATCATAGGAGGCTGCCATGCGCTCCACCGCAAGCTTGGTCTCGCCATAGGGGCTTGTCGGAGCTTTAGGGTGGCTTTCTGGAATCGGAATCTGCTGGGGCTCTCCGTAGACAGCGGCAGTGCTGCTGAAAACAAACTGCCTGATTCCAGCTTCCCTTAGTTCTTCAAGCAGATTCCAAGTTCCGATAAAATTGTTGTGCCAAAAAAAGGCAGGCTCCCTGACGCTTTCTCCAACTTCAATCGAGGCAGCAAAGTGCATCACCTGGGTGAAACGGCCCGTGGCAAGTGCCTTTTTGATTGAGGCCCTATCTCGTAGGTCTCCTTCAATAAGCTCTGTCGATTGAAGGGCTGTCTTGTGGCCCTTTTCCAGACTATCGAAAGCCGCATGGGCAATGCCTTCACGACGCAGAAGGGCACACATGTGAGAACCAATGAACCCTGCCCCTCCGCAGACGAGAACCATAGGTTCAGACTACCAGCCTTTTGAACCTGGGATCAGGCCCCAAAGAGGCGTCCGACTTGGTGAATCGCAACAGCCATGATGTAAGCCAGCGCGGTCATGTAAGCAAACGCATAAACCGCCCACTTCCAATGGCCAGCTTCTCTTTTAATCACAGCCAAAGTTGACATGCACTGGGCGCAAAGGGCAAAAAATACCATGAGCCCGGCGGCATTCCAAGGATTAAAAAGCGGCCTGCCATCCGGCCAGGTTGCATTCTTTACAGCCAGTTTCAAAGAAGTCTCATCATCCTCCGGCACAAAGAAAAGGACTCCCATTGCCGAAGCCACAACTTCTCGGGCAGGAAAGGCTGCAACAATGGCTGTCGTTATTCGCCAGTCAAATCCTGCTGGCAGAAAAACAGGCTCGATAGTCCGGCCAACTCGGCCCAAAAAGCTGTCTGCTCTTTGTCGCTGAACCAGATAAAGCTCTTCTGAGACAGCTTCCTTCTGCTGAGTGGTCATCTGAGCATATTCGGCCTGGTAGGCTGCATCAGCTTCTGCCGACTTGGGGAAGGCAAGCAAAGCCCAGATGATGATTGACATCACCACAATAATAGTTCCTGCAGTTTTCAGGAAGATTGTGGCCCTGGTCAGAACCGTATGAAGCGCATCCTTCAGCTTTGGCCATTGATAGCGAGGAAGATCCATTACAAAGGGCAGCCTTCCCCCTTTCAGCACCTTTCTATTCAGAATCCACACTGTAGGGACAGCAAAGATCAGACCCAAAAAGTGCATGAAGAAGAGCGCGAAACCAGCCCACCAAGTGCCGAACTGAGGCTGAATGACAGCGCCTATCAGCAGGGAATAGACAGGCAGCCTGGCCGAACAGCTCATAAGAGGAGCAACCATGATGGTTGCCAGCCTCGACTTGGCATCGGGCATGACCCTAGCAGCCATCACACCGGGAATCGCACAGGCAAATGAGCTCAAAAGAGGAATAAAAGCACGCCCGTTTAAGCCGCACCATCCTAAGAGCCGATCCATAAGAAAACTTGCTCTTGCCAGATAGCCCGAAGCTTCGAGGATGCTGATTAAAGCAAACAATATAAGGATTTGAGGCAGAAAGATAACTGCAGACCCAACACCCGCAATAATGCCATCCACCACCAGTTCCTGCACAAAAGGATAAGGCTCCAGCCAGGCCGAAACGGTCTCACCAAGCCAGCCAAAGACCGAATCGACCCCATCCATTAAGGGACCAGCAAGAACGTAAATGGAAGTGAAGAGACCGTACATAACGGCCAAAAAGATGAGAAGACCCCCGACCTTATGGGTGAGAATCTGGTCCAGCTTTTGTGTAAAAGGATGAGGAGCCGCAGCGCCCTGAGTCGCCCTTTTCGCAATCATCCCCGCCCACGAATGGCGGGTTGAAGCATCGAAAAGCCGAACGTTAAAACCCTTGCCCTGCAGATCCTGCTGAGCCTGCTGCAGTGATTCTGCCCATCTATCTGACGGAAGTGTTTTGGTGCCGCAGAGAGCAGAAACGATCTCGGTTCGGCTCCAGCCTGGGTTTAACGGGTCCTGTGCAAGATCATCGGCCTTGCGCAGCAGAATCTCCGGCCAGCCCAGTTCGACAAGAGGAGGAGCTCCTTTTCTGAGCGCATCTCCTATTCCCCTTATCAGCTCATCAATCCCCTGCCCCTTATGAGCCACAACCGAGACAACCGGAATGCCAAGATGCTGTGAAAGGATGCTGGCTGAAATTGGACTGCCTTCTTTTTCTGCCAGATCGCTCATGGTTAAAGCCGCGACAACAGGCAGGCCGCACTCCAGAGTCTGAGTAAGCAGAAAGAGTCCCCTGGCCAGATTCAGTGCATCCAGAACAAAAATAACGACGTCGGGCTTTTCCCTGCCCGTCAAGGCATCTAAAGCAAGGTGCTCATCTAAGCTTAGCGGCCTAAGCGAATAAAGGCCAGGGACATCAAGAATGTCAATCCGGCTGCCTCCTGACTGCCTGACTGTGCCGGTGACCTTCTCCACCGTCACACCAGGATAGTTGCCAGTCCTTTCCCTCCCTCCGGTTAAGGCATTAAAGAGGCTTGTTTTGCCAGCATTGGGCGTGCCAACTAGCGCAGCCCTAATAAGTGATGTTTGGGTGTCTGTCATCCGGGCATTCGTTCCACTGTGAGCTGGTCGCCTTCGTGCTTCCTGATGGCGATGGAAGCTCCTTGGAGTCGAATTTCGATGGGGTCGCCGAAGGGAGCCTCACGGATCACTTCAAACTCTGCCCCCGGAACAAGCCCGAGATCAAAAAGTCTCTGGCAGGAACCGTCGCAGGCATCCACTTCAGCGACTCGACACTTCATGCCGGGCTTGATGGAGCAGAAAGGCATCTTCTCCGAAAGTGGATCCATTAGAGACATGAGTGTACCTGTGCTGAAGCGAGCTGACCTGAACCGCAGTCCGTTTTGCGAAGGCAGCGCCCAGCTGACTTAAAAAGAGAAGATTAAGCCCAACAAGCACAGCCGTAGATACTCCCCACCCTATGCCCCTGTTCCTCAACAGCCCCTCAATGCCTCTCCCCCACAGCCATGCGAAAAGTGGAAGAGCTGGGTAGAGATATCTGCCTTGTCCCTGAAAATAGGTGCGGTTAAACTGAATAAAAAGCAGAAGAACAACCAGGCCAAGCACAATCAAAGGCCACTGGGCTCCTGAAGTCTTCCCTTCCTCATCATCCTCATCCTCGGTTGTTGGCCCACGTTTCGGGAGCCTATCTGCCACTGCCCCAGCCAGCAAAACTATGCCAAAAATAAAAGCCAAGGCCAGGTAAATCTGATCAAACTTCTGGCTGCCGTCTGGGTTTCGACCAAGGGACTCGAAGAGAAAAATGTCCATGTAGCCAAAGACACCTATCAAACTTCGAGTCGTCCACCAGCCCACCCATTGAGTCCAGTAGGCAAAGGCTCCTCCAGCTTCGATGAACATTGAAGCCTGGGCAGTGCCTCCAAATGAAGACTGAAAAACCTTGAGAGCAAAGGGGTCTCCATAGAGGCTCATGTTCCTCAGCCAAACCGGTGAAGCCAGCAGCAGAGCCAAAACTAGACCTCCACCAATCACCAGCTTCTGCCCTTTATCTGACTTCCAGCCTAGAGCCAAAACCGTAACCAGAACAGGAATCAGAGCCAAAGATGTTGTCTTGGTGGCAAAAGCAGCCCCTGTAACCACCCCCAATAACGCGAGATCTTTCCAGTCTCCACCCTGCCTCATGGCTTTTACTGCCAAGGCAACGCTCCATGTAATGCAGAGGTAAAGCAGAGGGTCGTTGCTGACGGCTGAATTTAGCCCAACAAACATTGGCATCAGGCCAAGCGACATCCCCGCCAAGGCAGCTTCCTCTTTTCCTTCACACCACCTAATCAAAAAGTAGAGGCCAGCCAGAGTCCCCAACCCGAAGAGGGTTGAAAGAAACCTAAGTCGAATTCCTGTATCGGCACCTTGCGGATCCGCTCCCACCATTCGGCTGAAGGCAGATGCTGCAAAGTAGTACAGGGGCGGCTGATGCGCCTGATAGTTCTCGTACAGCTCAGGATCTCTAGGGTCCAAAACTGGAAGTCCCTTACCCTCCAACAGTCTGGCAACAAAGTTGGCATGCTGCCTTTCATCGGGCGCACCGATATCTTTCGATTCGGCTCCGCCCTGAAAGACAACAATGCCTCCGGTTCGATAGGGCGTGTTGATCACATAGCCGATCGAAAGGCAGAGAAAGGCCAATAAAATGACAACGAAGGGCAGGGGCCTCTTCACAGGTCACAGTTTGACATCTCGCTGTCTCTTTTGCCTGAAAAGGGCTCTCCTGCCATCCGTAAATTCTGTTGTCTGTTGTTGGCCTCTCCAATAAAGTGAAGGTCTAGGTCTGAACCTGTTCAACAAAAATCAGGCCATTGCTGGATCCGAAATCGACCAGGAACCATCTTCAATTCGGCCAGAAAACCTGTATGCCGCGCCGTTGTGACTTGCCAATAAGTCATACCAGCCTTGGCTCATGGCTGCTTTATGCCTTATCACCTTAGTTTCATTTGACTTCAGCTTAACAGGCTTCAGCACAGCACCATAACTGGGGTCAGAAAGGTCGATCGCAAGCTCTCTTTCACTAACATTTTTCAGAGTCAGCACAACCTCATTCTTGTCCGTAGTCACTTTCGCAATAAAACCTGGCTGTTTTCCGGCTTTCAATTCCCGTAGAAATCCGTTCGGACCATCTATTCGTAAGTGAGCCGGTTCGCTTACAGGAATCAAATCAGTCAGTGAATCTCCTGGTGTTACGGCGTAAGCGCGGCAGGCAAAATCTGCGCCAAATGAGTAGGTATTAAAAGCTCCTCCTGCCGATTTATCTCCGAATCTCTTTCTGCCAGCCAAGACTTTAATCAAGGCTCCTTCTGCGGTAAGTTCTATGCTTGCTTCCAGCTCATAAGGCAGAGGGCAGCTTGGACGAGTTCCCTCTTCCTGCAGACTCTTCAGATCAAAATTTTCAACATCTGCAGGGTCTATACCAGCAGGAGAATCTGGCCTCGGTGTAAAGCTCGCCTTGTGAATCCGCTCAAGATTTTCAGTCTTCTCTACAAATTTTGGCAGGTCAATTTTCTCACCCTTATAGGGTCGAAAAACTGAAGTCAAATCACCGCAGACTGTGCGACGCCACCTGCTGATGTTTGGTTCTATTACAGGAATTCCCTTCCCTGCCAGCCACTTTTCCATAAGCTGCAGCACCGATGTATGATCGCAGATCTGCGAGTTGACACAGCCGCCACGAGACCAAGGTGAAGCAATAACTAGAGGGCAGCGGTAACCCAATCCAATAGAGTGATCTCTGCCATGTTCCTTAGATATCTCTGCAGCGGCATCGATATTAGCTGAGACTTTTCCTGTTTCTGGCCTGTCTGGGTGAGGAGCAATGAATGGGGGAATATGATCAAAAAACCCATCATTTTCATCATAACAAAGGACAAAAATTGTCTTCTTCCACACTTCCGGATTGTCAGTTAAAATGTTTATGGCCTCACTTAGATACCATGCTCCAAACCAGGCAGAACCGGGATGATCTGAGAATTTTTCTGGAGCAACCAGCCACGAAACCGATGGCAGGCTGCCATCCTTTACATCTTTTCTAAACTGAGCCAGCACGTCCCCGGCAGGCACCATCATCTTTCGCACTTGGCCCTTATCATCGTAGGTGTGTTCCACTAAAGATCGATAGTTCGGATCTATCCTATTATCACAAAATGCCTTTTCGTGAATTGCCTTATCAGCAGGCGCAAGGCTCTGCCATGCCTCTTCTGTGTAAACTGCCTGCTCTAATTTTAATGCCTGCAGTCTGGCTTTTGCGGATTCAAGATCCTTTTGAGCTTTTTCAAGTTCTGCACCGGCTAAAGTTGCTATTCTGCTTTCCAGATCACCTATCGTGCCGCCAAATTCGCTAATCAATGCTGCAGCTCTAGCCCTCCGCGTGGCGGAAAACCGAACTCTGTATTGCGAAAACCATTCAATTGGATTGTCAGTAAAGTTAGAAAGCCAAGCATCCTGCTCGCCAACGAAGCCAGAATCTAGCGAAACCTCATTCTGATATATCTTCCACGAAACACCTGCCTTTTCCAACCTTTCTGGATAGGTGGTCCATGAGGCTTCTTTTTCATAATTTGTGTCTCCGTTTTGCACACGGGCAGGTTCTTGTGCATTTTCACGAATCGTTCCTGACCAGAGATAAAGACGATTAGGAGTTGTTCCGGTTAAAGAAGAACAAAAGGCGTAGTCGCAGATTGTAAAGGCATCGGCAAGATCATAATAAAATGGAATATCTTCACGATTAAAGAACCCCATTGTCATAGGAAACTTATCGCGCCTGGCTTTGGCTGTCAGCCACTTGTCGTACCTGCCATTGTTTCTGGCGTCAACCTGATCTCGCCATGAATGAGGGGTTCCGCCGATCCATGTGACATTTGTATCATCCATTTTCAGCCTAAAGGGAGGAACGACTTTTCCATCCTCTCCTTTCTGAAACCAAACTGGATCACCATCTGCCGCAAGTGGCGGCCTGGGATCGCGAAACCCTCTCACTCCCCGCAATGCACCGAAGGCATGGTCAAACGAGCGATTTTCCTGCATCAAGACCACAATGTGGTCGGCATCCATAAAAGTGGTGCCTGGGTTTGGATCAATGGCTGCCGCACGCAGAATGGATTCTGAAAGAGAGCCAGTAAGAGCGGAGCTAGAGCCAAAAACTGCGGCTGCCTGGAGAAATTCGCGGCGGCTAAACACTAGGCAAAAGTACACCACATTTGTTAAGTGTAATTTAACTGCCCGAAGGGCTAGAAAGATGACCTTCACAGAGGTGGCGAGCCAGTTGTCAGTTCACCATCAATACACTTTCGTCCTCTCTGGCTTGACGCGCTACACTTGATGAAATTGATGATTGACCTCAGCAGAGCGCGCCCCATATCTTCGCTGTGTGCTTTCGGCCTTTTGGCAGTGACCACTTCTCCACTCACGCAAAGCAGGCCCCTGCCAGTCTTGACTGAAAAAAACTACCTAAAGCTTATGTCACCAGGAATCAACTTGGGCAATACCCTCGAAGCGATTCCGACTCAGACTGCCTGGGGCAACCCTCTGCCTAACGCAGCCATCATGAAGAGCTTTAAGCAGGCAGGATTTAAGAGCATACGCATACCGATTGCGTGGAGCCAGTACACAGATTCTGAGGGAAAGATTGATCCTAAATGGATGAACCATACAAAAGAAGTTGTCAGATTAGCACAAGAAAGCGGCCTATATGTAATGATTAACATTCATTGGGATGGTGGCTGGCTTCAGCCTACATACTCTGGAAGAGCCGCTGCTGAAGCTAAGTTCAAGAACTTTTGGAATCAGATCGCCATCGCCTTTAAGGATTTTAATCATTCACTGCTCTTTGCCGGAACTAATGAGGTTCATGTAACCAACGAGTACGGCCCCCCAACTGACGAAAACGCAGAAGTTCAAAATGGCTTTAACCAGATTTTCGTCAACACTGCCCGAGCGACGGGTGGACTCAACAGCAAAAGATGGCTGGTAGTTCAAAGCTACAACACAGACATTGACGCAGCCGTGAAAGTCAACACAAAAATGCCGACAGATAAGACAAAAGGTCGTCTTATGATGGAGGTTCACTACTATTCTCCTTATAACTTCACGCTAAATGAGAAAAGCAGCATTTGGCAATGGGGCAAAAATGCAGCAGATTCATCAGCCAAAGATACTTGGGGAGATGAAGATTATGTCGATAGTCAGTTTCTAAAGATTAAAAAAGCCTTTGTTGATAAAGGTGTCCCTGTACTGCTCGGAGAATACGGAGTCGGACTAAAGAAGAATTTTCCTGGGATGAAAGCTTATCAAATTGACTGGGATAGATATGTCACCAACTCTGCTTTTAGACACGGAATGGTTCCTATGTACTGGGATACAGGAGCTGATGTAGGAATGTTTGAAAGATCGAATGGCAGGAATAGACAACCTGACAGAGTAGCGGCTATTACAAAAGCTGCAAAATAGCGTCTTTCAGGCCTGCGGTCTTTTCTCGTCCAGACCTCCTGTCATAGGTTTGGACAATCGGCTTGCTGCTGCATCTGGCCTGGATTTCCCTGGCCACCAAGTCTCAAACTGGAAACAGCTTGCGGCTAAAACGCTGCCCTGCATAGCAGTTTCTACACAAAAAAAGCCGGCCCCACAGAGGAGGCCGACTGACTGACTGACAATAGAAGAAAAATGTCTTAGGCGGCAGACTTGCGTCTTTTCAGAATTCCCAACCCAATCAATCCGCCCACAATTACCATCGTTGCAGGTTCAGGAACCGGCTGATACATAGTGCCAGACATGCCAGTAATTGTGACATCTGTAACCAAGTTGCCATCCATATCTCTTAGCTCTAATCCAAGAAACTCAACAGTGTTTGAAAAGTTAGAATCACCGTAGAGATCTTCTCCCAAGCTCAATTCCTTAAGGTTTGGCTGGAAAATAGAACTCATTTGAACTGAAGCCTTTTGACCAGCTTGTCCAATAAAGACAGGGTCAGTTCTCACAATCTGTTCTACAGGACCTGGGTTATAAAAGGTAAATCGCTGATTGGCACCAGATCCGACTGTTACATCAAGCAGACTAAAGGACTTATAGTTCTCGTTCTCGCCAGTAATCCTAAAAACATAGGTAGCCATATAACCCGTGGCGGTGCCGCCATACTGCAGGGTATCAACCCACCCGGCAGTTGTCACTCCCTGAATCACATCGGGCGTGCCGCTAGAATCATAGTTCCCCTCGACAGAATCAAAAAGTGGCGTATTCTCTTCGTTGAAAAACGAGTTATAAAGTGTGCCTTGATAGCGAGTCTTAATGACTCCGTAATCTCCACGAACAGTGCCAGTACCATCAAAGTTCATCGTATTCCAGTCGCCATTTTGGTCAAGACCAGAATAGCTCATGTTTGTTGAATATTGATGAAGCAGACCGTCGGTATAAAGATCCGAAGAATCCTCATTAAAGAAATACAGGCCACCATTAGGAAGAGCCCTCGTCTGGTTGGAAGCATCGAATTTGATGATGCCATACCTCTCAAAGTCAGCTCCTGTTGTCTGGGCGAAAACAACAGCTGGAACTGCGGCCAAACAGCCTGCCAAAATCATCACGCCGGATCGAAAGCGACTCGAAATCATGAGTGGCAGTCTACGCAGTCAGACCATTACACAGACATTACCTTCGCTAAACCTGCCAAGATTGGTGTGAAACTAGTAAAATTGCCTATGGATTTTGCATTCTTACTTAGTCTTCTTCGTTTCCAAGTCTGCCTGCCTGTTTCGTCGAATCATTTTCCTCACTAAATCAAAGCGTAGGGGCCTATCTGGAGTGAACTGTACTGTGCCCTTGGAAATCTTGTAGCCCTCCAGCTCTTCTGCATAGTCCTGCACCACTCCTCCTGGAAAGAACGAGCAGTGGTTAGAAAATGCAGCAAAATGACATATACTTCTCCGAAGTTTATAGGTCGGCATCCCATAGCTGATCTTTTCTTCTGCATCAGGAAGCTCATCAAGTATTACTTTCCGCAAGTCCATTAGGACTTCCCGAAACTCAGGATCCTTAATTGCATCCATATATTCATCTACAGTGGCTGGCGCTGGCTTCATTAGCGTACACTTAACTTAGTCTTAAGAATCTAGAATTCACCGAAAAGATAGAAAGCCGCTGGCAGATTCCATAAGGCTGTTAATAGGCTGCAATTTCGCTCAGGTTTACGTCAACTGGACCAGTGACTTTTATCCTCAGCTTGTCAATGCCCGCACCCTCAACCTTTACAGTCCGATTTGCTCCAACACTTTCTCCCTTGGCTAAGGTCACCCACTTGCCATCTTTATGTGCTTCAATGTTCCACTCGTCAATACGCTGCCCTAGCTTTATATTTTCTCTTATTCTTATATAACTGACATCAACTGTCTTCTTCCACTCCAACAAAAATTCATTGCCAAATACACCCGAGTATCGATCTTTATCTGTTAGGCTTCTGCTAGAAGCTTTTCTGCCATCAATAGCAAAATCTGCTTGGGATGCCAGATTAGTCCTAAACCTGCTCCTTAGCAGCTCGCCGTAAGCTGATAGCGATCGGACATCATTTTCATGAAGCAGACCTCTTGTGTCTGGAGCAATCCCAAGATTTAAGCAGCCTCCACGTCCTACAGATTCCAAATATAGACTAAAAAGCTGCTCAGCGGTTTTTACCTTAGTATCTTGTTCTGGGTGATAAAACCAGCCTGGACGATGGGGCACATCACACTCAGCCGGAAGCCAATAGCGGCCATTGCGGGTGCCTGCTGGAGATTGAGAGTAATCCATTTCTCCCGGACCAATTCTTGCCTTGCCTTTATTGGGCTGAGGAGTAAAGGTTGCCCAGCTAGTTTCGGCAGCCTGTCCTGTTTCGTTGCCTACCCACCTTACGTCAGGACCGACATCACTAAAGAGGTTGGCCATCGGCTGCATCTCTCGTGTAATCGCCCAGTTCTTTTCCCATCCATAATAAGTAGCTCTATCAATCCTTCGTGTTTCTTTTGCCCCACCATACCAGCCGTCACCGCCGTTGGCTCCATCATGCCAAGACATAAACAGCTCGCCATAGTTAGTATAAAGCTCCTTAAGCTGTTGGCGGTAAATCTCTACATATTCGGGCTGGCCATACTGAGGATGATTGCGATCCCAAGGCGAACAGTAAACTCCAAACTTAAGACCAGCTTTTCTTGCAGCCTGTTCAAACTCCTTAACCATATCGCCTCGGCCATTTTTCCAAGGACTCTTAGAAATATTATATGGAGTTGTTTTTGTCGGCCATAAGCAAAAGCCATCGTGATGTTTGGCAACCAAAATAAGCCCTTTAAACTCACCTGCTTTTACAGCCTTTACAATTTGATTAGCATCAAAAGCAGCAGGATTAAAGATTTTCGGATCTGCGTCTCCGTAGCCCCACTCTTTGTTTTCAAATGTGGTGGGTGTAAAGTGAACCAGCACATACTGATCCATTTCGTGCCAGGCAAGCTGACGCGAAGAGGGGACCGCTCCATAAGGAGACTGGATAATGTTTGCCATGGTGATGAGTGAGGCTGCAATCATTGGGGCCTTAACCAGGTGATGCCTAAGGATACCAACCAGGCGCCACGTCATGTCCAGTTATATATGCAGGCCACGCACGAACAGCCCTTCTAAAGAGGCAGGTGCTCTCCTTAAAACTCGTCACCAGTCTATCGATTAAAGCCGAGCGAAGGCCGCTTCAAGGCGTGCTAAAGCATCATGAAGTACAGAATCTTCATGAGCCAGGCAGAACCTCAGCCAAGGGTATGCACTAAAGTCTCGTACAAAATCTGACGATGGGACAGCCCCAACCCCGCTTAAATCAATAAGCGCATGTGCTGCCTGAATGGATGTAGAACACTTCAAAGATTCTGGCCAAGATGCCAATAAGTAGTAAGCTCCTTTTAGGGGTAGTGGTTCGAACCCCAACTCCATCAATCCTTGAGAAAAGAGGTCACGCTTCGCCTGATACTTCCCCGCTATTTTAGGCAGATACTCTTCGCCAAAACTGTCCAGCATATCGGCAGTTCCCTGCTGCAGAGGTGCAGGAGGACAGACATAAACTGCATCTAAAAACCTAACAAAATGTTTTGTCAACTCTGCCGGGAGATGAAGAAACCCTAGCCTCCAACCTGTTATGGAGAAGGTCTTCGAAAAACCTCCAATCGTAATCGTTTTGTTCTTCAGACCTTCAAGGCTTCCAGGCGAAATATGCTTCTCTCCATCAAAAACCATATACTCATAAATTTCGTCAGTCACCAGCAAAGTTTCTGAGTGCTCCATCAAACTAGACAAGGCATTCAGTTCGCTGATGCTCCACACCTTTCCTGTCGGATTTCCCGGTGTGTTAACCAATATAAACTTAGGTTTCTGCTTTAGCGCATCTGCCACTAAATCAAAATCGACATTCCAGCTTTCACCATTAAGCGGAATAGTAATAACATCAGCCTGGTACCGATTTAGGGCTTGAATATGGTACGGATAACTTGGTTCAAAAACTACTACTTTGTCACCGGGGTTCAAAAGCACGCCACAAACAGATTCAAAGGCCCCTGTTGCCCCGCAGGTAACAACTACACCAGAATCCGGGTCCGCTAAAAGCTGGTTATCTCTATAAAGCTTGACAGCAATCGCTTCTCTCAGTGACTGCAGGCCACGAGGATCGGTGTAGAGATTAACACCATCTTTCATCGCCCTCGCAGCCGCCTCAATCAAATCGGAAGGCGGTGCAAGACTGCATACTCCCTGCCCTAAATTGATTCCGCCTGCTTCCTTAACTCTGTTGGTTATCTGCCTAAGAACGGGAGTCTGAAAAAACTGTGTCTGAGCAGAAAGTAGCTGTTGCATGCCAAGGAAGGGTGCAAGTATACGTCGGCATAGGTTCACTCTGCACAGATGCCTAGGCGCAGATTAGGACATTACTTAATTCGAGGAGCTGGCTGCAGCTTAATGCTCGGACCATCTACCCTTGGACCATTTTCAGTCCACTCTAGTGGATCGATTCTCAAGGTTCTGCCATTTTTGTTATGACCATAAAGAGGCTCACCTTCAGCGTTCCAAGCATGATAGGCAATCCACCATTCACCAGATTTCAACTGAAAAATAGCCTGGTGACCAGGAGAGTAAGTTTCACCTGGCTTCGTGGTAAGAAACGGTTCTTTAGCTTTTGTGTAGGGACCTTTTAAACTCTTCGAAGAGGCAGCCCACACCTGATAACATGCATCTCGCTTCCAGCTTTGGAACCATCCAGATGAGTAGATCAGCCAATAAATATCACCCCGTTTTACTAAAGTAGGAGCATCCAGCACACCTTTTTCAACTTCCCTATCGGTCCCTATCAAAACTTTTTCCTCTCCAATAGTTTTAGATAAATCTTCAGAGAGTTCGACGAGAGCCAAGCCCCTCGGCTGTTCCTCTCTTATATACAAAAGGTATGGTTTTCCATCTTCAACATACAATGTAGGATCGATAGCACCATTTTGAGTGTTTTTAGGATTTATCGAGCTGCCCGTCACCAGCTTAGATACTAGTTTGAAAGGGCCTTTCGGAGTTAGCCCCTTGGCAACAGCGAGGTCTCTTTTATTTGTTTGAGGGTCAAGAGCAGAATAAAAGAGATAGAACTCTCCCTTCCACTTATGCACTTCTGGCGCCCAAAGCTGATTTGTCGACCACTCAGGCTTGCCAACTCCACCTTCGTGCTTCCAGTTAACAAGATCTTTGCTCGTCAAAAGTTGAAAGCCCGTTGGGCCATTGTGAGTGCCATAAGCATAAAAGGTATCGCCCTCCTGCAGAATATAAGGATCAGGAAAGTTCTGATCCCATACAGGGTTCTTGAACTCCATCGAGTCACCCAAGTGGTTGGAAGCAATAAAAGCCATAGCTGCGGCAAGAGCAATATTCATTGTTATATTCTTTAAATTATGAACCTGATGACGGTACACCGTCCTGAGAATTAAAGTTTTCCTTCTCTCCCCATTCCTGCTTTCGCAGCTCATTCATCTTATCTGGAGAAGCGGGGTTTACATCTGTGCTGCAGTCAGTCATAACACCACCACCTGCTGATGCGAGCGCATCATTCAACAAAAACTTATTCATACGTATGTCTTTATTACGTGTTCAATTATGTCTTCCAAACCTCCAAGGGAACCATTGATTCTTTGGGTAATCCAGTATCAGTTTTGCTTTTTCCCATCACATAAAACATTCGCAAAACAAGGTCTTGTGCATAGTTGCCAAATCCTTTTCCGAAAAGATTAAATCCGCCTTTATGCTCGGCATCTTGTTTTATGCCAATACGTATAGTAATTGGCTTATAGGGCTGAATCCCAGCACCTTCCAGCGTAATTCCAGATAAGAAGTTGCCGTCTAGCGATGCCCCTTCACTATCTAGAGACCAAATCTTTAACGCACCGTACTGAGTCATATGGTCAACCCACCAACTCGGGTTTAGGATTCCCCGTTTGGCACCAAAATCACCCGGACATGTCCAGGTGCCAATTTCAAAGCCGTTCACCCAGACAGTAATATCAGATGGCCAATCGTGATCGTAGTTCGGAGCCTCTGAACAGGCCTCCATTATCAATTCCATTCTCAGAATGTCAACCGTAGCAGGCAGAGTGTTGGGGAAGTTGTATTCAACGTAGCCATCCGACATCCAAAGAATTTCTGCAGTTGCCCTTTCTGGGTCCAAAAATGCCTGAGGGATATCCAAAAAGCCAATCATCTTTTCGCGATTGGCCAATCCGCATTGAGCGGCAGGATCAGCCTGACTGTATAGCCCTATAGGCATGGTTACTTCTTCCATGCGTTCTTCGGTCACTCCGGCTGACTCAAACGAAACAATCATCTGGTCAAACCTAAGCCTGCACCTCTTCTGCATGCCCTGAGCACCCGGCATATACTCGCTTAACACTAAGCCAGCCTGTTCAAGAATCTGAATATGCTTAGTGACAGTAGGTTGAGAAAGACCCATCGCCAGCCCAATTTCGTTGATGTTCCTGTCGCCACCAGCAAGAAGAGAAACTATCTCAAGCCGTGCCTCTGAACCAAGAGCCTTAAAGATTCCGGCTCCCGATCCGTCTCGCACCTGAAGAATATGTGACTTGAGTTCGCCAGTCATTTTGCCTCTTCTTGTAATTACTATAGCATAAGTACAATGCTCATGCAAATGGTTTACAACAATGTTCTACAATCTAGCTAGTTCCACCGTAATGAACCTCTCTGCCTCAAGCATTAAATCTCAGCTTAGCTATGCAAACCCTGTTTACCCTGCCTATTTTGCAGACCCCTTTGTGTTGAGAGTAGGGGATGAATGGTTTGCCTTTGGCACAGGAGCAGCCTACGACAGCACTCAAGCTGAAGGTGAGTTTCTGGTTCTTAAGTCAAGCAATCTCACCCAGTGGAGCCCATTAGGACCTGCCCTCTTCCCTCCACCTGAATTCAAAGGACACACCTTCTGGGCTCCAGAAGTCGCTTTCTGCGATGGACTCTATTACATGTATTACTCGGTGGGCATCGGAGATAAGGGCCATCAAATACGTGTCGCCACCTCAGCTTCTCCAGCCGGCCCATACCATGACGCAGGCAGACTGACGCCGAAAGATCTGCCCTTTGCCATAGACCCCTGCCCTTACAGGCACATAGATGGAAGATGGCACCTGTTTTATGCTGCAGATCTCGTTGAGGGCGACCGACCAGGCACGGTGCTTTTTGTAGATGAATTAGTTTCGATGACTCAGTTGGCCGGATCTCCTACTCTTGTTGCCAAGCCAGGGCGAGACTGGCAGAGGTTCGAAAAGGATAGGTCAATCTACGGTGGTGTCTATGATTGGCACACCCTCGAAGGCCCTTCTGTACATTATAGAAACGGCAGAATTTTCTGTATGTACAGCGGTGGCAATTGGCAGAATGATTCCTATGGAGTTGATTTTGTCTCAGCACCCCATCCAGCAGGCCCGTGGGAAAACACGGCCTCCCACGAACCAAGAACTCTCAAAACCCTGTCCGGCTCCATCCTTGGTCCAGGCCACAACTCGATAACCAGCGGCCCCGGCGACACGGGAGACTTTATTGTCTACCACGCTTGGGATAAAGATCGAACCGCACGATTGATGAGAATCGACCCTCTTCAGTGGAGTTCGGAAGGCCCCCACTGCCTTGGCCCGACTTTGGGTGTCACCTAGAGCTGCTGAAAGCTAAATCGATTTATTCTATTGCCTTGCAATAGCAGATTGATTGACCCCTCTGAAAGCAATGGGAAAATCACTTCCTACCCTAGCCCGGCTTTATTCTGGAGAAAGATGAGGAGCCTTGCTGCGGCCATAAGGCACTTTCTATTTAGTAAAACTCAGTTCCGCCACTACAGGAAGGTGGTCAGATCCAACCTCCTTATCAACATAACAGTGTTCCACCTTAAACCCGCTATTCACATAAATATGATCAATACGCACCAATGGCAGTTTTTTAGGATATGTCCATCCTAAGCCAGTCCCTGCCTTATCAAAAGCATTGACCAGCACTTTTCCAATCTCCCTAGAATGTTTGTGCCTTGGCGGGTTGTTAAAATCTCCACCCAAAATAAAGGGTTTCGATTCCCCTAAAGATTGTATCAAATCCATCGTCTGCTTAAAGTCAAGCGACTGCCTTTCAGCCCCCAGCTTCATCTTCTCTAAACCCTGCTGATATTGGGGACTAGACCAATGGGTAACAGCGGCCCAATATGGAGTCGGTGCAAGAACTTCCACTACCAATATACTCCTAAAACTTAATGATTTAGCAGGAATACTTGTCACTTTTCCAATTGGATATCGTGATAAAATTGCGACTTCATCTGCTTCTTCAAAAGACCAACCATCAAGTCTCTGCTGAAGCCAATGGCCAGGGCCATTCATTTCACCCTTCACTTCCTGCAGCATTACCAAATCTAGCTTTTCAGTCTTAATTCTTTCCAATAGTTTGGGCATAGATCGTGACGAAAAATGGACATTAACCGTCATCGCTTTAATTTTCCCCTCCTGCGAAGATGGGCGTGTGAAGTTAAACCGATAGCCAAGCAGCGATAACGCACCAAAAACCAATACGACAGTACCTAGCTGTAAAAGTCCCCAAGCAGGTTTTCTAAAGGCCCTTATCAATAAAATGCCGGCTGCAGCGAAGAGAGGTCCGGACAAGGCCAACGGGGGAGCCATGCCAAAAATAAAGCTAATCAGCCTTCCGTTGGGCCAAACTGGGGCAGCCACGCAGAGGCAAAGCCACGCCAAACCAGCAAGCAGGATCGCTCCATACAGCCAACGCCCCCTTTCCTGCTTCTCCGACATGCTCCTGACATGAGACCACATTTACATGGTGTGGCAAAGAAAGTCCCACAAGTCTTGCCAGGCAATGAACTGAATGACCTGCAAGACAGATGCAGCTCAACACCCCGTGTCACAAGCCTTGCTTTAGTGGATAAGACACTCAGCTTTTCTCATATTAAGACCAACTTAACCCAAAAAAATCTAGCGATCAACCTAACTATGCTGTCCAATATATTGAGCAGCACCTTTCCAAGCTGTTCCATGATCTAAAAACACGCAGAATTTTGACATTTTCCTAGACCAGATATCCGCTATGTCATCCAAGATTCTGTATCAGTGCCTGTCATTTTCCCCGCAAGTTACATGCCAAATGTTTTCAGTTCCGCCCTGTCATCATGGCCAATCTACTACATTGGACGGCAGATATTCCGAACCAGTAGCTCTGGATGCGCTATCGCCTTCACGCTGTCAACTCCACGCCAGCAGAATAAATCCAAAGACAGAGCCAGTTTAAATTCTTTGCGCTTGTCTCTCAGGATCAAACTTAGCCATTTCTCGTTTTACATATGACATGCAGAGAGTTCAGAGAAAAAAACTCACTTCCTAGTGTTCTATCCACTCTGCTAATCAAATTTTGCCAGTAGAATCACACCCATGGAAGGGTTAACCCGCAGAGACCTTTTGATCGGCTCTGCCGCGCTCGCCACCGGAGCAGTCACAGGGGGCTTGGCCCAGCAGTCCGAAACAAAGCCAGTAGGTTGGGCGATTCTTGGGCTAGGCGGATACGCTCAAAACCAGATTCTGCCCAACATTAAGTTCTGCAGACACAGCAGACTTTCTGCCGTCATCAGCGGAACACCAGATAAAGCCAAGCGAGTTGCTGGCCAATACGGCCTTCCCGATAGCAAAATCTACAGCTACCAAAACCTAGAGAAAATTAAGGATGATCCAGACATTGATGTCGTTTATGTCATCACCCCGCCTGGCACCCATCACGAGTTCACTATGAGGTCGCTGCAGGCAGGCAAGCACGTCTGCTGCGAAAAACCCATGGCAAGCACAGCCAAAGACTGTGCCGAAATGGTGGCCGAAGCGAAAAAGAGAAACCTCAGATTAGGAATCGGATACAGATGCCACTTTGAACCTCATAACCTTGAAGCGATGAGACTCTGCAGAAGCGGAGCACTCGGGGACATTCGCACCATAAGAAGCGAGCATGGCTTTGTTTTGGGAGGGGATGGAGGCTGGCACCCCAAGCGCGGATTAGGCGGTATTGGGGCGATCAGCGAAATAGGCGTGTATTCCATTCAGGCGCTCTGCTACTTGGCCGGAGCCGACCCAATCGAGATTTACGGAACCAGCACGAAACTCGATATCCCTCGATTTAAGGAAGTCGAAGATGTCAATCATTTCAATTTCATCTTCCCTAACGGAATTCAAGGCTTCGGATCCACTGCCTACACCTGGAACGCCAACAACTTTGTCGTCCTAGGCAACCGTGGACGCATTACCGCAGACCCTGCGACTCCCTACACGGGGCACCAGTTCAGAAGAGGAAACACCCAAATCGAGGCAACCCCAGCCAACCAATGGGCCGACCAGATGGATCATCTTTCAGAATGTGTAAGAAACCCATCAAAAACCCTCATCACTCCAGGTGAAATGGGGTGGAGAGACATAAGAATCATGGAAGCAGTTCTAGAATCTGCCCGAGAAGGCAAATCCATTAAGTTTGTCTAGCGGCATAGTGCCTTGTGGCCAGAAACCAAAATCTGGCCACAAGGCTTTTTCAGTGCGGCTTAGATACATGCTGATGAACTATCTGCCATCCGTCCTGCCCTTTAGCCAGGCAGAAGGTGATTCTCACCAGATCCTCAAAATCACCGCCATCTTTTGTAGATCCGGCACATTCCAGCAGCCCATAGGCAAAAGCCAGTCTGTCATCTAGCTTCAGTTCCAGGTCTTTCAAGTTAAAGGTCATCGCGTCTTCAGTCTCTGGCTGCCAGTCATCCCAGCCAGCCTGGTATACGGCCCTGTTCATGTAGCGCATCGGCTCAAGAACATCATAAATCACCAAATCCTCAGAGTGGTTTCTAAGTATCTGGTCTTTCAGCCCCCTGCTTGTGGCAGAAGTCCAATGTTCAAGAATCTGCCTGACTTGGTTTTCATCATCTTCGTAGGGAAGCATTTCTGTCCAGGCAGCAAGTCTTGATGTAGTGTGATAAAGTCCCTCTTCGGCCCCTCCCTTGGTCAGAGCTTCCTTAACCTCCCGGCTTGGGAAGATCATGTTGAAAACCATCTCAACCTCTTTCGGGCCAACTTCATTCAAGGAAACATAAACATGAAACCACTTGGGTTCATCAGGTGTGCCGTGATCATATTCAATCACATCTGGTCCTGTCTGAATGTACTGCACATAGTTCGGATAATCTGTTCCGTTGGCTTCGTGCATGGTAAATCGCCACTCGCCTCCTGGCCTAAAATCCATCTTGTGCGTGGTTGTCCTAAACCCGTAGGGGCCCCACCAGTTGGCAATGATCTCTGGTGTAGACCAAGCCTTAATCAGCTGGCTTTTTGAAGCCCGGTAGCGACGAGTCACAGTAAAAGTGCAGTCAGAATCATGTGAGGTCATTCGTTTTCCTCGTCAGGAATTTGGTCTAGACAGAGCTGAAGGCGGTCAAAAGATTCCTGCCAAAACTGTTCGTAAGGCTGCATCCAATCAAAAGCCTGCCTCATCGTGGCCGCCTTCAGTTTTCGCACACGCTTTTGAGCGAGTCTTTCAACATCAATCAGTCCAGCTTCTTCTAAAACCCGAAGATGCTTAGAAACTGCTGGGCCAGAAATGGAGTAAGCCCGGGCGAGGTCCCCTGCGGAAGCTTCCCCCTGCCTCAGCTGCTCCAAAATTCCTCTCCTAGTGGGGTCAGCCAGGGCGGCAAAAACCTTAGTGATGGAATCAGAATCAGCAAGAATCATAACCAAATAGTTCCGTAACAGTTTGGTTATATACTATTGGCCAAAGTTTTGTCAAGTTCAACTAAAAAGCCCAGCACCTTGTTCCAGGTGCTGGGCTTTCCTCATATTATGAGGCGTAGGCAGATTACTTTACGTTGAAGCTGATCTCACGGGCGTCCGTTCTTGATTCAACAACAAGACGGTAGCGGCCGCTATCCAGACGATAGGTGGTTTCCCATTCTCCGTTTCTGACTCTTAGGGTTCTTCTGGCCACACGGCTGCTGCCCTTGTAAAGACTAAAGGTCACATCTCCGTTTGGACCACGTCCTCTAAAGCGCAGGCTGCCTCCATCTTCCCTGTCGCCTTCCCTTGGATTTGTAATCTCAAGTCGAGAACCCGAAAGGTTTCCTTCACCAACAGTAAAGTTAATTTCCCTCGAGTTTCGTCCACTTTCAATCACCAATCGATAGCGGCCTTCACGGACAGCAAGAGTGTTTTCCCATTCACCGTTTCTCACCCTAAGGGTGCGGCGGCTGATTCGACGATCGCCGTCGTAGAGGCTGAAGGTCACCTCATTGCTGTTCGCTCTACCTCGAAACCTAATATCGCCTGCCGTTTCTTTATCGCCGTTCCTGGGATTTGTAATCTCAATCTGACCGTTTTGGGGCCTGTTCTCATTTGGCCTCTCCCAGTCTCCGCCCCAACTGCCTCCCTGCTGCCAGGCAAAGCTGCCATCGCCGTTATTCCAGGCTCCTCCTTCTCCCCAGCCGCCAGACTGCCTTTGAACGGCAAACCTGACTTCGTCACCCTGGCCCCAGCCTCGTCGGTGCGAAACCGCTCGGTATGAACCAGGCGAAAGATCAAGAGGCACAGCCCAGGTTCCGTTGCGGTCTGGCCTGCTTCGACCTTCCCTTACAACACGGCCACTGCGGTCATAAACCTGTACGGTAATGTCACCAGAGCCGTAGGATTTGCCTTCGAATCTCACCTTATTGTCTCGCACGGTTTGGAACCAGCGTGGAAAGGTGAAAGTCACTTCGTAATCCTGAGCCGGAAGAGGCTTTGTCCAATCTGGACGAGAACTTACATTCTGTCCATTCGTAAAGTTGACAGAGATATCGCGGGTCTGGTAGCTGCTGCGATGCACTCGAACAGAATATTTAAAGGGCACCCCGCCCCATCCATTGCTGTTAGAAGCAACACCTTCGCCGGTTACCCTAGATTCATTTCCAGAGATATTGCTCTCCTTGGTTTGAGAAAAATAGATTCGACTGTAGCCTGTAGAGACCTTGATATGGTCACGGACGCTCCACTCACCCTGCTCAGTAACTCTTGAAGCTAGAGTCATCGCGGGCACCAAAAGCACCGACGTCACGATTGCCAAAGCAGCTTTTTTCATCGTAATCTCTTAGACGAGCTTCACGCCTCTAGGATTCCAAAGGCACTAGCCGCCAAGTCTAACCGGCTCACCAGGCAGATTGACTTCTTTATCCCAAGCCACTCATTTTCGGTTCGGTACCCTTCACAGCAAAGTCATGGCTGTTCAAGAATTTTCGTTCGATATTGTCAGCAAAGTTGATCTCATGGAGGTCAAAAACGGTGTTGACCAGGCTCAGCGCGAACTGGCTGGCCGGTTTGATTTTAAAGGCAGCATCGCCGAAATTGAACTCAAAAAAGAATCCATCACCCTGACAGCAGAAGATGAGTTTCGCCTGGAACAGCTGAGAGATATTCTGCTTAGCCGTCTTGCCAAGCGGGGCATCGAATACAAAATGATCAATCAGGAAAAGATCATTCCTGGTTCTGGCATGAGCGTTCACCAGGACATCACCTTCAAAATGGGAATCCCACAGCCAGAGGCAAAAGCTTTGGTCAAGCAGATTAAAGACAAGGGCCTTAAGGTCAACGCTCAAATTCAGGGTGAAGAAGTAAGGGTTTCGAGCAAAAGCAAAGATGACCTTCAGAAAGTGATGACCTTCGTCAAGGGACTTGATCTTCCCTACACACCCAGTTTCAACAACATGAGATAAGGATCTATCTCGCTCTCCAAACCTCCTGATGCTCGTTCGTCAGGAGGTTTTTTGTTGCCCCGTCAAGGCTTCCTGCAGCTTCTCCCTGCCCCACACTGTGCTCGATTCATCAATAAACCCCCTGTACTTTCCCTCTATCGACATGATGAGGAAGAGATAAATGCTGTAGATTCTGAGCCGAGCCACGGCACTCTCCGATTCAAAATCAAACTCTCCATATCCAGCCTTAACATCATCGTTCAAGGCAAGAGCGTTAAACTCAATAAGCGGATCTCCATAAAGAGCCCTCTCAAAATCAATAATTCCCCTCAAAGCGCCAGATTCAGAATCTACTAAAACGTTGCCATCCCACAGATCCCAATGAACAAGACAGGGCCGGGTGACATCAGCCAGATGCTGCTGAGTCTCGTCAAGAAGACTCAAGCAGTTTTCATAAGGAAGGTCTATATTTTTCCGTCTGCCATCGTTAACCACGTCCAGCATCAGCTGGGTAAATGTCCCTGGCCAATCCTTCCTCCTCGCCCCCTTAATCAAGCCATAAGATTCTCCCTCGAAGGCATGCATTGTACGGGCGATGCGCCCCAACGCCCGACGGAGATCGCCTAGAGCAGAAGACGGCAGTTTGTCCGCCACCTTGTCTAAAGCTGTTCCCTCAAGACGCTCCATGATAATAAACGAGCGTCCAAGGTGCTTTCCGTCAAGGTCGGCAGCCAGCATTCTGGGCAGAGGAAGAGCACCCTGCAGAAGGGTCATAACTTCGTGCTCAGCGTGGATGATGCCTTTTTCATAGGTCATCACCTCAACCTCATTCGGCGGAGCAGCTTTGAGCACTGCCGATAGCCCCGAATCAAACCTTAACCCGTATGCCGCGTTAAACCAGCCATCATCAAGAACTTCCACCGAAGCCGGACTGCTGCCAAGCAGAGCACGACACGCCTTCCCCAACTGATCAAAATCAATCGGAACCTTAGTGATGCTGTGCACAGACAAGAGTTTAGTCGCTTAACACACCGCAGCATCTCCGCAGCTGGAAGGAGAAAACAAGGCCAGGTGAACCCCGGCCATAGCGATGCCGTCTCCACCTCTGTAATGATCAGTCTGCTCGCGCTTCAAGCCATTTCAGAAGGCTGGTACAAATCTGACCAAGCCTCCTTGGAAGTCACCTCAAAGTCTGGAATCCTTTTGAAAAGACCTGGCATGCGCGACCTTTCTGTAAGGATCACTGGTCCAGTCACCGGCGGCCCCTACCCCCTCTTAGTAATTAGTCACGGAATGTATGGCAGCGAAACGGGGCTTGACCCCTTGGTTCAAGACTGGGCCAAACATGGATATGTTGTCATTCAGCCAACCCATGATGATTCTCTAAGGTATGCCGATGCAGAAACTCGCAGGAAAGCCATGGCTGGCAGTCTTGACAACATCGGCAGTGCACCTCAAAGACCAAAAGACATCAAGCTTGTTCTCGACAGTCTTGCAGAAATCAAGAAATCAGCTCCAGCGCTGGCTTCAAAAATCGACGCCTCAAGGCTGGGGATGGGCGGCCATAGTTTTGGCGCTTGGACTACCCAAATCGTCAGCGGCATGTCGATTCGCAGTTTCTCGCCTGGAAAAGATGATAGGTTCCAAGCTTTTTTGGTCATCTCACCACAAGGATTGGGAGGTGGAATCACCGAAGCATCATTCAAAACAATGAAGAGCCCTATGATGATGATTTCCGGCGATAATGATGCCGGACGAGGGTTTGATGACCCTAAAACCTATCGCCGACAAGCCTTTGAAAATGCTGCTCGCGGAGAAAAATCACTTGTATGGATCAAAAATGCCTCCCACAACTTTGGCGGCATCAATGGACGATCCACCCGACTGCCCAGCCCGACAGCCGCTGGCGGCAGAAGCAATCTTCACATCAGACAGGTGCAGTCTGCTTCGCTTGCATTTTGGGATGCCTCACTGAAAAAAAGCCAGAAAGCTAAGAGCTTTCTGGCTGATAAAACACTGGAAAAAACTGGCGGGGTTAAGATTGAACTGAAGTAAGGACTTCTTCTTCAACATTCTCAGCCGCCTGATCCTGCAGAAGGTAATCCACAACATCCTTGGCCGTGTAGCTTCGTGTGCCAGGTTTTAGGTAGCGCGGCAGAAAAGAAACATCATTGCCAGCCGTCATAATGGGCGGCTCTGCACTGCCATCTTTGCGATACTGGGGCAGACCAATTGTCGCCAGAAGGCCGTTGCAGATGCACTTTCGTCCGACAGTTTCTTCAATGGCTCCTCCCTTTTTAAGATAGTCCTCAATTGGCTCAGAGGCACAGCGGTAGCCCACCTTGCCATCATCCTGCCTATAAAGTGTGCGAAGGTAGCCCAAGTCACAGATTCTAGACCTCTCGTTGTACACCTCCTCTGTGCTCAAGGTGCCTTCCATCTGAATCACCTTAAAGGGATATCCAGTTGGAGAAGCATGGGGGTCTGTATAGACGCCGATTCCCATTCCAAGAGACTGATCAATCACCTGCTGCCGGCGGGCTGGATCGACGCCAGACTCATCGCAGAAGGCAAAGGCTGTTCCAACCTGGATTCCCTGTGCTCCCAATGCCAAAGCATCAGTCAGCGACTTAGGTTCGCCATAGCCGCCAGCCATCCAGAAGGGTGCTCCAAGATCTCTCAAAACCTGAAAATCAGGAACGTCCTTGGGACCATAAATCGGCTCCTCATTTTCATCAAGAACCATTGCTCCGCGAGGCGGGGCGTTATGACCGCCCGCAGTCGGACCTTCGACAACAAATCCGTCAACCGGTGGAGTGATCTTTTTCAGCAGGGTTGTGGCCAGCACCGAGCTGGAAATAATTGCTAAAAACTGTGGCCTCTTCAGCTCTTCCATCGGCCACTCTGCCAATGTCTTTGGGTCAAACTTCGTGACGAATGTCTCGCCAGACTGTGCTCCTGCCACGTCAAGGCGATAGTGGGTTTCCTGCATCTTAGCCAGAGAATCCAAAGCAGCAGGAATCTGCCGAGGAATTCCGGCCCCCATCAGAACATAGTCAACTCCTGCCAGCATTGCGCCAAAAAGCGAAGGCAGGTGAGGAAGCTGGATTTTCTCCAGAAGATTGATGCCGACTAACCCTTGATGACCAAGTTTAGCCAAAAAGACCTCGCTAAAATTAGCCAGAATCGTGAGTTCCAGCAAGGGAGCTCCGGGCTCAACCTTATTCATAGGACGCGACTTAAAGGCAGTGCCATCTGCCTTGCCTTCCGGCAGAAAATATCGGTCCCAAACACGCTGGGCCATTTCCTTAATAGGAAAAGCATCGAAAGCCTGCCGCATGTGGCCGCCGACATCCCCCATTTGAAGTCGTCGAGCCAGCACCACATCCATCCCCGTTCCGGAAACAACACCCATCTGTCCCAATGAGGCGACAGCACTGGCGAGCCGCCAGTTGGAGACGGCAACACCCATCCCCCCCTGGATGATTTTTGGATACCGGAACTGAGTTTCGGTCATTGCCTCATTTTACCTTTCACAAAGTCAATGGTAGAGGCATGTGTCCAGGCAAGTTCATAAACAAAACACCAGTTCGGTCCTTCGGACCGAACTGGTGACAAGCCACTGAGCAAAGAGTGGGATTATTTGGCTTTTCTGCGTCGCAGAAAAGCAGCAGCGCCGCCAGCAGCCAAAAGAGCCATTGTGGTGGGCTCTGGCACTGGAGCAGTCTGGATGGTCATTGTAATGCCCTTATTGTAAAAGTGACAGTCGGGATCGAAACCGAAGCCAAAACGACCATCTTTGGCATAAGCGTTCAGCTCATCCAAAAGGCCAAGCTTCTTAAAGTCGTAAACCAGATCGTACTTGCGGTCATAGCCGCCAACCGTATCGGTCCAAGAACCAACATGTACTCCCTTGCCTGCAAAAGCATTTCCGCCACCCTGGTTGTCCCAAAAAGTCTTGACGCCAAGAGCTGGGTTGTCCAAAAGGGTCACGTGCAGAACGTTTGCCTCCTTCTTCCAGTTCCAAATGTCATCAAACTTCAACGTAGCGCCGACAATCTCGTGGCCGGTTGGAATATTGAAGTTGGTGCCCCAGGTGTAGTAATAGTAGTGGTCAAGATCGAAGACATCGACTGGAGTTGGCTTCAGCACCGTGGTGGTGATGTTTGCATTGGCAGCAGCCACGCCTACGACAGCAAGCGAGATGAGCGCGATCTTTGATAAATTCCTAGACATGGACTCTAACCCTCCTCAGGGCTTGATCGCATTAGTTCAAGGATCGTGCCAGCTTATGATTTTCCCAATAGTTCAGGCATTTATACTGTACAGATAAACGGGTTTTTCCCCGAATCAAAGCACCTGTTGAGCTCTAAGGCCTTCAAGCTTTTCATGAAAGGCTTCCCACTCATCCATTGCGTCCCCAATCTTTTCCTGAAGCTCAGAATGCATAACCGAAAGCTTTGCGACATCATCTTGGGGTGAAAGGTTGGCAAGCTTCTCTTCCAGCTGTTTGACTTCATTCTCCAGCCGGCTGATCTCTTCTTCGGCAAGCACTGCCTCCTTTTCCAGCCGGGCAATTTCCTTGCTTAGCTCCCGCGGCGACAAGGAAGGCGGTGGTGGAGGGGTTCTCCACGAAACTCCTCTGCTGCTTTGAGGCGCCGGCTTTGCGGCAGGTTCTGCCTTTCTTACAAGACTCTCTTTGTAGTCATCGTAGCCGCCAGGGAAAATAACAGGCCCAGACTTTTTAACATCCAAAACTGCGCCAGTGACGGCAGAGAGCAGCGACCTATCGTGAGAAATCAGCACCAGGGTCCCCTTGTACTCTTTTAGCACCTTAATCAAGGCATCACGACTGGCCATGTCAAGGTGGTTGGTAGGTTCGTCCAAAATCAAAAGATTCGGAGTCATGTGGGTTAGTTCTGCCAAGACAAGCTTGTTCTTTTCCCCGCCGCTTAATGTGCCGATCGGACGGAAAACATCATCCCCTTCCAGCAGAAATCTCCCCAATAGATTTCTAGCCTGGGGGGGTTCCAAGCCACATTCAGAGGCGATATGAGAAATAGGGGTGTCATCAGGGTCCAGATCAACGGCATCTTGATTGAAGAGACCCACCTGAACTTTTGAACCAAGCCGACATCCACCCGAGAGAGCTTCGACTTCTCCCAAAATGGTCTTAATCAGGGTCGACTTGCCTGCCCCATTCTCTCCTATGACGCCCCACTTTTCGCCAATCCTCACCGTCCAGTTAAGCCTCCGGCCCAAAGTCAATCCAGGATAGCCAAAGGAAAGATCCTTGGTTTCCATGACAATGTCGCCCGACCTGGCTACGTCCCTAAAGCCAGCCGACATGCCTCTGTCGTTGGTAGGGGCATCAATCTTCTCGGTAATAAGCCGATTCATCAGCTTCTGGCGGCCGCGGGCCTGAGCCGTCCGCTGGCTGTTCATAAACCTGCGGACAAACTCATCCAGCTTATCTATCTGGTCCTGCTGCCTCGATGCCAGTTCGGCCTGCCAGGCATCCTCTTCCTGCCTCTGCTTTTCGTAGGTTTTAAAGCCGCCTGTGTAGGTTTTTGTGGTTCGGTTCCGCAGCTCAATAACGTTCTGAACTGTGTTTTCTAGAAAGATTCGGTCGTGGCTGACGCAGAGGACTGCTCCCGGATAGCTCCGAATCCAGCCTTCAAGCCACTCTGCCGCCTGTAGATCAAGGTGGTTGGTAGGTTCGTCCAAAATCAGCAGATCGGGCTGCTGAAGCAGAAGTCTGGCAATGCCCAGTCGTGTCTTTTCTCCGCCGCTGAGGGCCGATGTGGGCCGGTCAAACTCATCTTCCGTAAAGCCCATCCGTTTAAGGACAGTGGTGATGTCATTGTCAGCCGTCCAGGCACCGGTTTCAGACAAATGCTCATGCAGCGAGGCGTATTCTTCCAGGTCAGAATCAGTGGGATTCTTCTCTAAAATCTGTTCCAGTTCGGTCAGACGCTGCTTGGCTGCAAGGCTCTCGGCTAACGCAGATTCAGCCGCTTCCCTTAGCGTGGTCCCCTGCTCTATAATCTGTTCCTGCCTTAGGTAGCCCACTTTGCTGCCCTTGGCCAGGTAGACCGAACCAGAATCTGGAGCCATAGCGCCAGTAATAATCCGAAGAAGAGTGGTCTTGCCCGTTCCGTTTCGACCGACTAAAGCGGTCTTGTCACGCCGCTCTACCTTAAAGGAAGCCCCTTCAAGAATGACGTCCACTCCAAAGTTCTTGGAGACATTAGCGACGTTAAGCAGCACAGAAGTAGATTCTACGGGCTGAAGTCATCTGCAGCAGGGACGACTGAGGCAGATTTCTGCCAAAAGCGGGCCCAAGCCAGATAATAAACTGCCATTAGAGGCGACAAAACCAAGATTACGGCTAAATAACAGCCCTCAAGACTGATCCCTCCTCCTGCTTTTGTCATGACAAGAACGATCAGCATCGAAAAGAAAAGAACCAAAATAGCAGTAAAAACGCTCACCATGGCTCCCATGGCAAAAAGGCTTGGCAGTCTGGATGGCCTCAAGCTCATGGCCATCCGCTTGAAAATCTGCAGCACAGGTCCTCTTTGAGCCACGGAGGAAATGTAGGCCTCATGCAGGGGCACAAGCAGAATAATCACCAGGAGGCCCCCTGTCCAAAACATAAGAGGCGGCTGCCCCGGATGATAGGCGAAGCTGATGAACTCCTGATATATCCAGGCAGCCAGAGCAGCAGCAGGAAAGGTGACGAATCCACCAAAAAAGCCCTCTATCCACTTTACGGCTCTCACATTAGGGTCTCTCAGCTGTTCTCTAGCGAGCCGGGCCATGCCCGCAGCACAAGACCACTGTGTCGCTGTCACAAAAACCGACTGGGCAAGAAACCCGGGGGTCACCATGTCAAACTCTGCCCGGCCGCTTGTAGTTAAGGTTTTTAGCCACGCCAGACTAAAAGGAAATCCAAACCAGCAGAGGCTGGAAACACAGCCCATCCATAACCAAAACCAGGGACGCTTGGCAAAGACCCTCACGCCAGTTTCCCAGCAGTCCAGCAAAGAACTCACACCCATAAAATCATTGTGACGAGTGCCAAAGATTTTTCATGGGGCAGAAGAAGCTAGTTAAGTGGTTCGCCACGGCTCATCTTTTTTGCGTCAGCTCTCGGCCATCTGCCCTGCCAGGCATGGTATGCCTGAAACAGGTTGAGAACAAACAAAATGATGCCAAGCAGAAAAAAGATAACCCAGCCAACTGCGAACCTAAGCACAAAAGGAACCCAGTCAAAATTCACCCAGTTCTCCTGCCAATGCTGGTAAAGCCTTATAAGCAGCCAGGTTATAGAAAAAGCGCCGTAGATAAAGTAGGCAAGAGTGAGAATGAAATACTCTTTCAGCGCCTTCCAGGCATGGGCCTCAACGTACCTCGACCGCCCTTTTGCCAGAAAAACTGCAATAACAGGCCCCCACAAAGGAGCAAAAATCCCCACCAAATGCACAGCAGCGGCAAAGCTTTTATCTTTGCCGCTTAAGCCCTGTGCATCCTTTTCATCAAGCGAGCCAATCGCTTTTTCCATGGGCTTCAACAGATCTTTGCCTGGCTCGTTCATTTACTCGTACCGCAGGGCAACAATAGGATCAAGCTTGCTGGCACTCACCGCAGGAAAGAGGCCAAAGATGACCCCGATCATGGCAGAGAATATTGTGGCCACAACTGCCCACTCGATAGGAAAGCCAGCTTTCAGGCCCCCTTCGTTCGGGAACTTAACCTGGACAGTAAGAAGACTGACCAGCTGACCAAGCCCCCAAGCGAAAGCCATTCCGATCAGCCCACCCACAACACCAAGAACTGCCGCTTCTACCAAAAACTGTAGAAGAATGGCATTGCCCTGAGCCCCAACTGCCTTTCGCAGACCAATCTCTCTGGTTCGTTCTTTCACCGAAACCAGCATGATGTTCATAATGCCAATTCCGCCGACCAGAAGGGACAAAGCAGCAATTCCAGAAAGGACAATGCCAATGCTGCCAATTATTGAGCCAAAAATGGCCAGGACTGACTGGTTCGAGTCGACACGGAAAATCGGTCTGTTGCTGCTCAAAACCATCAGCTGCTTCCAGAGTTCATCCATGGCCTGATCAACTGTATAGCCATCGGCAGCCCGAACCATAAGATAGCTGTAGCTTCTTCCACCAATCCACTTTCTTTGGGCAGTGGTGTAAGCCATTTCGATGACATTGTCTTCGGGCGGCCCTCCAATCTGGGGTGGACGCTTCATGACTCCAACGACCTCCAGAGTGATGCCTGGCAGCTGAAGCACCTTGCCCATGGCATTCTCAGGATCACCAAAAAGAGCCTTGCCCAGATTTTCGCTGACTACCGCTGAGTTCGTCATGCGGTCAACATCCTCTTGTGAAATCAGCCTGCCAATCAAAAGCTCCTTTTTCATAAGAGCGTGGTTGTTGACATCTGTGGAGGTGACCTTGACATTCTTAATGTCTTTGCCTTCAGATTTCACCGTATGACTGCCGCATTCCACCAGCCCGCTGACAGTCTGAACACTGGGAGCCCTTTCTTCGATAAAACGCTTCACTGATTCATCAGTGCCGCCAAAACTGCCTCCCCCAGAGCCATCCTGCAGCCGTGAGGGATCGTAGATCACGTAAATTCCGTCCGCGGCCAAACCAGAAAAGGATGACTCGATAAAGCTCTTAAAGCCCTGGACAACAATAACGATCAGACACACGGACATGACGCCGATGATCACGCCGAGCATGGTGAGGAATGACCTCATCTTATGCAGAATGAGCATGTCGAGAGCGACACGAATCGATTCGAAAATGCTCATCTACATGCTCACTTCGATTTTTGTTGAACCACCTTCTTCAGATGGTTCAACCTCAGTGCCCTGCTCTTCAGCTTCTTTCTGCTTGGCGCGCTCTGCCTCGTCGCCATCTACAAAAAAGGTTTTACGGCTGGGGCCTGTAAAGTCCGGCTTGTAAAGCAGGTCACCCTTTTTCACGCCAGAAAGCACTTCGACATAAGCTCCCGAACTTGCGCCCAGGCTCACTTTAGTCTTCTCTGTAACGGGCTTGCCCTCCTTGTCGCGGGCATCCTTATCCTTTATCAGAAACACCGATGTAGAACCATCATTGTCCGTCGCGACGTAGCTTCGCAGAACTCTCACGACTTGAGTTCTATCCAGAACCCTCATAGTGCATTGGGCTGACATCCCGCTCTTCAGGTCAGGACTGCCAGAATCAAGGGTGACTTCCACCGTGTACTTGACAACAGGGTCAGCGCCGACAGCACCGGCGATAGGATCGCTGGCTGGGGCGATTTTTGTCACCTTGCCATGAAAAGTCTTGTCGGTAAAAGCATCCACTTTAACTGTGGCCTTCATGCCCATCTTCAGCTTTGCCACATCAATTTCGTTGATGTTCAGCTTGACTTTCATGGTCGCCCTATCTTCAATGGTGATGATGGGAGTTCCACTGCTGAAGCTGGAAAGGCTGGCGACAAGTTCGCCCAGCTGAACGAGTCTTTTTGTGACGATGCCAGTGACTGGGGCCCGAATCTCGGTTTCACCCAGCTGCCTCATCGAATCGCCTAATACCGACTGCAGCTGTTCTACACTGGCAGCCTGCTGAGACCTGCTGGCGGCAAGAGCCTGAATGTCTTTTAGGGCAGCGACAGCATCAGCTGCATCCTGCTGAGCCCGCTTGAATTCTTCCTTTTTAACAGAATCCTGTATCGAGTTCATCCGAACTCTGTTCAGCTCTTCCTTTGCCTGCTTGACTCTTTCTTCAGCTTGTCTGCGCTCAAGATTCTGTTCTCGGTCGAGCCTTTCTAGCCTGTCTTCTGAGGTTTGGATTCTGGTTCGCGCCAGTTCCAGGTTCAGCTCGGCCTGTTCAAACTCTCTTTTTGAAACATAGCCCTTCTCCAACAGAGACCTGCGTCTTTCGAATTCAATCTGTGAATTCTGCAGGTTTGCCTTGGCTTCATCCAGCGAGGCGCGAATCTGAGTTTTTGTATTAGGCTGTGTAACCCGAACCAGCAGGGCAAGGGCCTGTTCGGCTGAAGCCAAAGCCGCCTCTGCCGACCTAATGCCGGCATTGGTCAAGCCAGGCTGTTCCCTGAGTTCAAGCTGAACCTGCCTCAGTCTGCTCTGTGCTCGCGCAAGATTGGTTCTTGCCGTCACTTCCCGCTGAGCAATCTCAACCGATATCCGGTTGACACCCGCCTGTGCTCCTCTAAGCTGAGCTTGATTCTGCTTAACCTGCAGCTCAGTTTCCTGAGGATCAATAATGGCAATTAGCTGACCCTCAGTCACCAAATCGCCTTCATCAACCATCAGCTGCTGCACACGGCCAGAAACTCTGCTTTTCACTTCAACGGACTTTTGTGCCTCCAGTGGCCCCGACTCGATGACTTCAACTCGAATGTCACCGACTTCAACGGTCGCGGTGCTGCGCTTAAACTCTTCAGCCTTTGCCTTGCCAGCAGCTTGAACTGAGTTGAAAAGGGCAAAGCCGATGGACCCCATCACAATGAAGGCGAAGAGGGCAACAACGAGAAGAACTGTTGCTGTTTTTTTTCTTTTATTAGTCAATGGTTTGCTGGAGCTCATGGCTTTCCTGCTGCAGGCCAAGGTCCTTCACCTGCTGGAAGGGGCTGGTTGCTAGACCGAACCACGTAAACTGTATTTTTAGAGGCAGCCCATGCCTGAGCAAACAAGCTGCGAGGATAAACCTGTCTTACTTGACTGCCTTTGGCCGGGTCGTTGATAACGGGGTCTCCCTTGTCGTCGAAGCCTATCAAGACCATCAGGTGGCCGCCATCACCCTTGTAGTCTTTTTGAAGCAGAATCTTATAGTTAACCGAAACAGCCAAAGGAATCCCTGCTTTAATAAACTTCTCCGCTTCAGTCAATGAGTTGAGCCTTGTTACAAAAGCCTGGATTCCATTGAATGACCCCGGAAATGCA
>CAZSIM010000004.1:97022-141994 GCA_964607175.1 uncultured Fimbriimonadaceae bacterium | reverse complement strand
TGCAAGATTAAAAGGCCAGTTGCCAGTGCCACCCCAGGCCGGGTCATGAACAAAGCTCTGAATCTCTGGAACATCCAGCTGCAGATCACTACGATCCAGCTGCGCGCCCAGCCTGTTCATCAGCATTGAAACCGAAGTCGGGCTGCAGAGCACATTCCCTCCGGGATAATCATGCTGAGCCTTTTCTGGCACTGTCAATACCCGCCCCCATGCCGTTTTATCAGGTTCATCCTGCAGCGGCTTCCAACTTGGGGCAGTAAAGTTCAAGAAGAACTCTTTTAGTTCAGGCGTCCGCCCTTCTTCATTTGGCATCAATGTCAGGGCAACTCTCAGCCTGCTGCCAGGTTTTTTAAGCACTAAAGTATCTGTATAAACATCGCCGTGCTCATCTGCCTGATTTTTCGCGCTGGTTCTAAGTTCAGGAGTCAGACTCCACACTCCTAGGTTGTAGAGCTTGGTTTCAAAGCCATCTCCTACCGCCTGCAGCTCTACTTTTACTGCCCCGCCCGAAGACTTAAAGTTCCATGAGGGAATGACTTCGACAAAAGGAGCTGCTGCGACTTCCACAACAAGGCTTCCCTGCTCTGCCTTGAACTGAGAAGGCTGTAAGGCAAGAAATGCCGATCCTGCCGCCAAGCCCCCCATTGCCATGCCAATCAAACTCATCTGGTCCTTTGTACCGGCCCTTCAACTAGGTGGTTTCGCTTTGGTACCGAATGTAGGACATTCTCCCAGACAAAACCTTAACTGCCTAGAGGCAGGGGGTTCAAAGTCCAGACGCGAGGCACCCAATCAAGGGTGCTTACCCTTTCTTCGATTTCAGATTCCGTGAGCCTTCTGCCTGCCTCAGCCGACAAAACCGCCTCCATCACATTGGTTGCAAAGGTTTCGCCTCCCACTTCTGGAGTAGTCGTGATAGCCTGATGCACCCCTATCGAGGTCAGCCACTCCAAATCCGCCTTTCGAAGGGTCTGAGTCAAAACTTTCTTGCCAGCTAACTTTTCTGGCGCAAAGCGGCGAATAAAGTGCCAATCACCAGCGATGAGATCGGCGTCATTAAAGAACTTCTCGAATTTGGGAGTTCGCTTTTCCTGCTTTTCACCAGTTGGATAAAAGGTCTGAATAGGCAGCCTTGTTATGATGGGCAGCAGAAGCTTTCCTAAAGAGGCGACAGTAGAAAGCTTGGTGACAGAGATAGGCAGTCCAAGACCAAAAATCAAATCACCGAACACCACTCTAGGGCAGACTTCAGCCAAGGCTTCTGCCATTCCAAACCTGTCAACCGCTGAGACCAGCAGAACCCTTGATTTCTGGAAGTCTAGGATGCCCTGCTCTTTCATCCAAAAAATAGCGCTGCGTTCGAGAGTATGTTTTAATCCGCTGCCATCGACAACAGGAGTGGATTTTGCGCCAGAGACAGCCTTCTCAACATCCTTAAAGGCATAGGCTCTGCCTCCTGCCTTCAGCCAGATATCTGCGCCGCCAACACCTAAAGCGGCAGCCTTGCCATCCAGATCATGAAACAGCTGGGCAAAGGCGGCAAAATCGCCATCTGTGCCCCGCCTTTCAACTTTGTAGGTTCTGCCCCCCAGCTCAAGCAGAGAAGATTTGTCTCTACTGCTTGAGCCGAGAGAGATTGAGACAACCCAGGGAAGGGTGTCTTCAGGAATCACAGAACCGCCAGACCTTCGATTTCCACATCAACGCCGCGTGGCAGACCAGCAACCGCAACTGTGCTGCGGGCGGGCGGCTCACCTTCAAACATAGATCCGTAAATCTCATTGACAGCGGCAAAATGATCCATTGAACTGAGGAAGATGGTGGTCTTTACCAAGTTGGCCGGAGTGGCGCCAGCAGCTGCCAAAACAGCCTTCATATTGGCGACAACCTGCTCGGTCTGAGCCTTAATGTCTCCCGTGATCAAGTCGCCAGATGGCGTGAGGGGAATCTGTCCGCTCATGAAAAGGATCGTTCCTTCGGCTTTGACTGCCTGAGAGTAGGGTCCGATAGCTGCAGGTGCTTGGTCTGTGTGGATGACTGTTCGGCTCACTTGTTGAATTTACCTCTCGCCGATTCAGCCGCCCAAGCGGTCCTTCCAATGGCATGCCAGGGCAAGGGCCGCATCCATTCCTCTTTCGCCTCCGGCGTCTTTATCCAAATAAGTGAACATTCCCCAATCTCGGGGGATGTCTAGGGGGATTTCTGGCCCAAACTCACGCCCCATCAAGGTCAGGCAGCCCGCCACCCACATCCGTGGAACGTTAGGCAGGTGATAGCCTCCCCCGCCAAGTGCCGTTACAGGCAGCCCCTGAGCTTTAACGTGAGCGACGGCTCCCAGCCAATGCTGAACAGAAACCTCAAGATGTCCCAAAGGGTCCTTTGTATGGGCATCACACCCCATCTGCAGAACAACCGCCTCTGGCTGAAACCTTTTGAAAGCAGAATCCAGAACTCGGGTAAAAGCTGTCAGCCAGGCTTCTCCCTCGGTTTTAGGAGGCAGAGGGATATTTATCGATGAAAGGTCAGCCCCCTCCTCATCCGCAGACCCTGTTCCGGGAAAAAGAGTTCTGCCATCTTGATGGATAGATAAAGTTAAAACAGAAGGATCACTAAAAAAGATCGACTGAGGACCGTCGCCATGGTGCAGATCAATATCAACGTAAGCGACCCTTTTAAACCTCTCCCTTAAAATCACCACAGCCAAGGCCGGATCGCTTAAAATACAGAAGCCGCTGGCCCTCGATCTTTTGGCATGGTGCAGTCCGCCAGAAATGCTAAACGCAAGATCTGCACCATCCCTTACCGCTTCTGCGGCTTTTTTAGCCCCGCCACAGTAAGCCAGACACGATTCCCACATCCCTTCAAAAGGTGGTGTATCGTGGCGGCTGAATCCCATATTGTTCTGGTCTGGCGAAAGACTTGGCTGAAGCGAAAGCTGCTTTACATATTCAACAAACTCAGCCGAATGAACCCTTAAAACATCGTCTTCATTCGCCAGACCAGGGTCAAGAACTGGCAGGTCAGGGGCCTCTGATCTCAAAAGCTCAATAGTCCGTCTCAGCCTTTCTGGTTTTAATGGGTGCCCCAGGCCAAAACTGTATGTCAGCATGCGTGGATGATAAAAAAACTGAGCCGACATGGACTGGCTCAGTCTACTCACCCTTGGTTCCCGTTGAACTTGACAGCCCCTTGGGTACCTTAACTCTATGGCTCCCCAGCCAGAATCAACCCCTCTTGTTCAGCCCCTAAAAGGCTGGGCCGCAGTTCGAGCCTATCTCGAAATGATCAAGTTCGAGCATTCGATCTTTGCTCTTCCCTTCGCAATGATCGGGATGATGTGGGGTTCCCTTTCTGTTTCAGAATCAGCCTGGCCTGGTCTCAAAGTCTTTGCCCTTATCGTTCTAGCCATGATCTCCTGCCGAAGTGCCGCCATGGCCTTCAACCGAATTCTAGACAGAGACATTGATGCCATCAACCCACGCACATCAATGAGAGCGATTCCAGCTGGACTTCTGGCTCTGGGTCAGGTTCAGCTCTTCTTCTACATTTCCTGCGGATTGTTTATATTGGCGGCTGGGCTTCTTAACCCTTTGGCGCTGATCCTCAGCCCCCTCGCCCTGCTCGTGACCTTGGGCTACAGCGCAGCCAAACGGTTCACCTGGCTCTGCCATTTTATCCTTGGCCTCAGCCTGGGCATCGCCCCAGCTGCTGCCTGGATTGCAGTTACAGGCACACTCCACCCCGCCATTCTTCCCTTGGTGGGTGCCGTCATGTTCTGGACGGCTGGCTTTGACCTTATCTACGCTCTACAGGATGATGAGTTTGACCGAAAGCAGGGTCTCCATTCATTTCCATCACGGTTTGGCAGAAAGACTGCCTTGGCAGCCTCGCGAATCTCTCATCTTGCCGCGATCGGGCTCATGAGCTTGGGGGTCTATCTGGTCGGAGCCGGACCCCTGGCATGGTTGGGAGTCGGCTTTGCCGCCGTTCTGTTGGCCTACGAGCAGAGCCTGGTAAAGCCAAACGATCTCAGCCGCGTAAACCTTGCCTTTTTCACCCTTAATGGATTTGTCAGTCTGGGGATCTTTGCCTTCGTGCTGCTGGATGTCCTTTTCTAGCTGTCCAGCAGCCAGACAGCCTCTCAGCTGCATACGCTTGGGGGCTGGCTAAACTTCTATCAGGCCAGCTCCAGATTCCTGCCATCTCTCGTGGTCATGAACTTTATTGGTCACCCTTACTGGCCGGCCCGACCCCAAGGCCCGCCTCCCCAGCAGGCTCATATTCCCCTGCGGCGAAGCTTCAACAAGATCAACGCGCCGCGAAAGCCCTGCGACTAGTCGATCCCTCACTTTATTGCTGTTGCCATGATAAGTCCCATCTGGGGGCTGAGTCGCCACAACAAGATCGGTTGATGGGTCGAACTGAAACCTCCATAAACGGGCAGCCCTAAAGGCTTCTTCCTTAAGGTCTTCTCCAAGAACCTTTTTCATTCCCTGGTCCAGCACCAAGATTCTAGGCGCCCCCCACCTTAGGGGAACAACCGCCGACCTTTGATACTCTGGCGTGTCGTGGCCAGCCACCAAAACCTCGCCATTCAATACTCCCTCCTCGGCCAGTGCCTCGATCTGACGCAGGGAATCTTCTGAAGACTTGCGGCTGGAAAGAACTGCAAAGGTCCGCCCATCCAGAAGTTTTGGCTGGCCGTAAAGATACAGCGCTCCTGGTGGGTCTGGGTCGATTGACTCCATCAAAGAAGGGTAGCTGGCATCGGCTAAAGTCACCAGCCTAACCCCCTGCGCCTCCATCTGGGCTGCCAGGCGTCTGCCGATTTCAAGCCGCGCCTCACGCCCTGCCACCCAGTTTTCTGCGACCGATCTTTTAAGGCCAAACTCTTCCACCATCGTCTCAAGCGACAGCTTCATGAAATCTCGTGGCTGAACGCTCAGAAGGTCGCACCGGGTTAGAATCCTGGTGAGAGTTCGGCCTCCTATGCCCGGTGTGTTAAGGAGTGCCAGAGATAAATACCTCTGGGAAATCTGCTGCACGAAAGGAGTTTAGCCTGTCTTTGCCTTTGCCTTTGCCGCAAGCCACAAACGATCCCACTCAGCCGCTGAAAGCTCGCCAAGAGGAGCATCAGACATGGCTTCCATCGCTTGAAAGCGTTTGGTAAACCTTGCCAGCATTCGCCGCAGACTCTCTTCGGCATCAAGATTAAGCCACCTGGCTACATTGACGTAAGTAAACAGCAGGTCCCCAAGCTCAGATTCCATGGCTTCCCTGCTGCCAGAAGAAATGGCTTCCTTCAACTCTGCCTCTTCTTCCTTCACTTTCTCCCACACTGCATCAATATCTGGCCACTCAAACCCGCATCTCGCGGCTCTTTTGCTGACCATCAAAGCCCTGTGCAGAGCAGGCAGTGAAGCAGGAACTCCGGCCAGGACCGACTCGGGTTTTTCTCCACCCTTTTCGTTCGCTTTAATCTTGTCCCAGTTCTTTAGCACCTGGTCAGAGTCAGCAGCTTCAATGTCGCCAAACACATGGGGATGCCGGCGAATCAGCTTGTCTGTGATGGCTTTTATAGGAGCTTCAATGTTCCATCGGCCATCTTTTGCTGCCATTTGAGAGTGAAAGACTGGCTGAAGAAGGCAGTCGCCCAGCTCCTCCACCATTGATTTCTCGTCGTGTGCTTCAATGGCCTCGACCAGCTCATAAGCCTCTTCGATCAAATACTTGACAAGGGTTTCGTGAGTCTGCTCCTGGTCCCATGGGCATCCACCTGGCCCCAAAAGCCGATCCATCACCCAGACCAAGCCATAGAAGCCGCCGGGATGATCGGCCTGCATTGCTGGAACAACAAGAACTGCTCCTTCTGGCCAGGGGAGTGATTCACTCAAGAATAGGTTTGAGCGGCCATTTCCAGCCACAACAGAAATCGGTGCAGCTGCAGGGTAAAGAGCCTTGAGCGATAAAAGAATCTCGCTGGGATCAGAGAAACCCAGATAAACCTGATGCGCCCTTTGATCTGGCTGAAGAATCAGGGGAGCCACATGTATCTGGCAGCTCCCCTTGAGCCCAAGCCTTTTCAATAGAGATTCAGCCTGTCCCAGATCCACCGACTATGATCCGCCCAAGAAGACTTTTCTCAGCGACTCATCAAAAGGCGTGCCAGTGAACTCAATCTTTGCCGCCTTTCTCATGTCTTCAAGCATCTTGGAAAGATTGTTTCTAGCCTGACCTCTTTCCAGCAGCAGGTTCTGTCGAATCTCCGCTTTCAGTTTATCGTCAAGAGGCAGAACCTCCTTCTCCATCACATCCTCAAGCCAGAACTTGGCGAACATCGAACCAGCGGCAATCCACTTAGTCTGCTCCCCTTTCTTGATCTTGTCAACTTCGGTTCGCAGAGTGCCCTTGAGTTCCGCATCCGGGAAGGTTCCAAATCGGCCTTCATCGAGTTTGCCAGAGTCCTGACTGAACTCAGAGGCAGCCTGCCCCCAGGTTTTGCCTGATGCCAGGGCATCATCTACCTTTTTCTGGTCTTCGGCTTTGCCAACGGTAATGACGCGAATTACAAACCTTTTTGGCAGGGTGTACCTGGTGCCAACATTAGCCTTGTAGCTGTTTTCAACTTCAAAGTCGGTGATGTTGACACCCTTGGTAACAACCCTAAACTGACACATCGTTACCAAGACATCCCATTTAAAGTCTTCGTCGGTCAAGCCAAGCATAGTAAAGGCTTCCTTCAGCTTGGGGTTCTCTGCCAGTCTCTTTGCAATCTCAGAATTAAGTTCAGCATCGGAGGGATAAACACCCTGCTGCCGTGCCAGCTGCACAATAAGGGATTCGTTGATGAGCTGCTGAAGGGTCATAAAGCCAGGCGAGGCAGGAACAAACTGCTCCCCAACCAGCTTGCCGACATCTTGAAGCACCTGCATTCGCAGAAAATACTGTCGGCCTGTAATGTTCTGACCGTTCACCTTGACCATCACTCGGTCTGGCGAGACCACCTGCGGAGGCACAGCAGCTGCCCCTCCTGTACCCTGGGCAAAAGCAGAAGCGGGCATAACCGCCAAGGGAAGAACTGCCAAGGCCGCCAAGGCCCTGCTGATCAAAGGTCGATTCACACTCATTTTGCTCTCTGGCGATACTGACGCTTCCCGGCCCCTTAACGCACGGCGATTCCGGGACTTCCTTTCCCCATTTGTCCTTTTTTTAGGTGTCTTGCCCCCTAATCGCCTGAAATCAGTCAATCAGTCTATGAGCAATTTCCAGATACAAGGGAACGCCCACCATGAGATTAAACGGAAAAGTAACGGTCAAAGCTCCAGTCAAATAGAGCCCAGCATTAGCTTGAGGAAGCACAAGCCTCACCGCAGCAGGAGCGGCAATATAGCTTGCCGAAGCCACCATGGCCCCCAGGATGCCAGCCCCTCCGGCTGTCATTCCGACCAAGCTGCCAGCCCAGACTCCTAAACATCCGTTGAACAAAGGCACCAAGGTTCCAAAAAGCAGCAGAAAAGCGGCTCTTCCTTTAAGATCAGGAACACGGGCACCGGCAACCAGGCCCATCTCCAAAAGAAAGATTGTCAGAGCTCCCTTAAAAAGATCACCGAACAGCGGCTCCACCTGCTGCATTCTTGAGGGTCCGGCCAAAAGGCCAATAACCACGCCTCCAACCAGGAGAATCACGGCTTTGCCTGTCAAGAGTTCATGAAGAACCAGCTTCATGCCTCCTTCTTTGCCTTCCCTGAGGGCCATGCTCAATGCAACCAAGATGGCCGGAATCTCCAGCACCGCAACAAGCGCGGGCATAAACTGCTCGAACTTTAACCCTTCGCTGGCAGCAAAGTTGGTAGCCGCAATAAAGGTCACAGCCGAAACAGACCCGTAGTGTGCGGCCATAGCAGAAGAATCCACCTTATCCAGCCTCCCCAGCCTGCGGCAGACAGCATAAGCGATAAGAGGCGTGATGATTCCCAAAGCCAGGGTAGCAGCAAAGGGGCCAGCCAGTTCAGAGGGTGAAGACTGACTGAGAGCCACTCCTCCTTTTAGGCCAATAGCAAAGAGAAGGTAGATAGAAAGCGACGTGTAAAGCCCAGGGGGCAGTTTAAGGTCACTCTTCAGAAGAACTGCTGTAAAACCCAAGGCAAAAGCCAAAACCATGGGCGAGAGCAGGTTCGAACTGATAAGGTCGTATCCAGTCATAGGCAGAGCGGCGGGCAGCAGGACAGCACCGGCCTAATCTCCCATTATTTTCAGGACGACTCTCTTGCGCCTTTGGCCGTCAAATTCTGCATAAAACACCTGCTGCCACGGCCCAAGGTCCAATTCACCGGCAGTGATAGGGATGATGACCTGGTGATGAAGTATGAGGTTCTTGAGGTGAGCTTCGCCATTGTCTTCGCCTGTCTGGTGATGAAGATAGTCTGCTTTTGGGGCCAGATGATCCAGCCACTCTTTAATGTCAGCAATTAGGCCGTTTTCCCAATCATTAACATAGACGGCACTGGTGATGTGCATGGCTGAAACCAAGACCATTCCTTCTTGAATCCCAGATTCCTGAACAGCCAGTTCAACCTCGTCGGTTATCCGAACGAACTCTTCTTTCTTTCTGGTTTCAAACCACAGATACTTGGTGTAGGCGGGCATGTGCTGTTAGATTGTGAAAGATGAAGCCAGTAAAACTATTCGTCATAGCCCCGCTGCCGAGCACGATCCTGATCTTTTTCTTTAAGGCTCTCACGTTTGTCATACAGCTTCTTTCCTCGGGCCAAAGCTATTTCAACCTTGGCTTTTCTGCCCTTAAAATAAACTCTGGTCGGGACGAGAGCAAGGCCTTTTTCTTCTGACCTTCGTTGTATCAGTCGAATCTCTGCTTTATGCAGAAGAAGCTTTCTGTCACGACGTCTTTCTGGACGCCACGCGGTGCTGAACACATAGGGCTCAATATCAAAGCTGTAAAGCCATGCCTCGTCATTGACGATTCGCACATAAGCATCCACCATGCTGGCGCGCCCCAAATAAAGGCTCTTCACTTCAGAACCAACCAAGGCAAGCCCTGCCTCCCACCTTTCCAAAAGCTCGTACTCAAAGCCGGCCTTTCGGTTGCTGATGGATGCTGGACCCTTTTGATCTTGTGTTTTGCCCTTCTTAGCCATTGATCTTCTGCCCTATCCCAAGGCTAAGGTCAAGGTACCTTAGCTGATCATGTCTCGAACGTGGCTCGGCCTGGGTGCTTTTGCCCTTCTGTTAACGGCTGGATGCAGACCGCCAGAAAGTGGCGCCCCAAAGTCCAGCTTTACTGAGCTCAAAAAAGAGATCGTCACGCCAGGAAAGGGTGAGCCAGTCAAAGACGGCGACACAGTCTTTATGGAGTACCGTGGCACTCTGCTAGACGGCACCGAGTTTGATGGCAACATGGATTCTGATGGCGCTCCTTTTGTTGTGATGCTCGGCACAGGCGCTGTTATTAAAGGCTGGGATGAAGGAATTGTGGGAATGCTTCCAGGCGAGGAAGCCAAGCTCAGCATTCCATCCAGCAAGGCTTACGGACCAGCCGGTTCACCTCCTAAAATTCCGCCTTCGGCTGATCTTGTTTTTGAAGTCAAACTCCTGGGGGTTATCCGCAAGGGCGAAGAAACCTTCTATGACGCAGTTGACGACAAGATCGGCACTGGCGCAGAAGCGGTTGTCGGAAAAACAGCTGAAATTCACTACACAGTCTCCTACCTAAACGGCGCTTTGGTAGATGATTCTCGCAAGAGAGGAAAAACTGTATCCTTTAGAATCGGAGCGGTCAACGGAGAAAGAGTCATTTCCGGCATCGACGATGGTGTTAGAGGCATGAAGACTGGTGGAAAACGCACACTCACCCTTCCCCCCGGCCTTGTCTACGGGCGTACAGGCAACAGATCAATCACCGGCAACCAAATGCTCAAGGTTGTTGTAGACCTGATTTCAGTTAAGTAGGCTGCAGATAGAATCCTAAAGCGTTAAACACCGTAAAAGAGAAGAAATGAACAAAGCCTTTATCTACACTGGCGCTCTTGCCCTCACTTTTGGCCTGGGCGCGGCACCTCAAACCCTTAACGCTCAGGTGACTAAACAGGGTGCTGGATACTCATTGAGCCTAAAGCTGGCAAAAGGAGCCTCCTACAAGTACGTGCTTAAAGCCGTGATTGATGCTTCCGCCGCCATGGGGGGTACAGCGCCAAAGGGGCAGAGTTCCAAGCAGACTATGTCCTCCCCTATAACAATGAAGGTGGTCGATGTCAAGAACGGCATCAGCACCGTCTCTGTCACTCAGACCCCTCCTTCGATGGGCGGAACCGCCGCCAAGCCGCAGACAGTCACCATCAAGGTTGACAAAACAGGCAAGGTAACTGAAGGAAATGAAGCAGGTGTCATGGTCAGCCTTCCCACCAAGCCAATCAAAATTGGGGAATCCTGGACTTCGACTTCAACCACTCGTGGCATGGGAGTCCCTCTGCAGGTGACCACTAAAGCAACCCTCAAAGCAGTTAAGGCCTCTGGCGGCAGACAGATCGCAGAAATTGCAGTCGTCACCAATGCAAAGGGCAGCGGCATGTCTGGGACAGGTAAAGGCACCTACACCATTGATGCCAAAGATGGAATGATTGTCACCTACAATCTAGTCCAGACAATGAACATGACAATGCCGGCTCAGGCTGCCGCTGCTGGCAGCAAGGCTCCTGCATCCAAGCCCAGAACCATTTCCATCCCCACTACAATGACCCTTACCCGTCAGTAAGGCTGAAAAAATGAAGATCACTGCCCCTGCTGGATCTTATCTTTGGCATCTGCTAAAGAACCACCCGGCGGGGGCAGAACTCAGCCCCTCTGACGACTTCACATTTGATGCCGGCGGCTGGCCCCGCACCGTTCTTACAGGTGAAACCCAAGGCGCCCTTACCGGATTAATCGAGCTGGCCGACAACAATCCCTTTATCTGTGCTGACAAGGTTTCTACACCCTCTCCCCTCTCCACACTGGCCCTCATAGCTCTCGGCCCCCTTGTCCGGGCCTGCCTTCCAGTTGACGAGATTATGCTTCAGTCTTCAAAGTCACTGGCTGTCCCCGACTTAGGCTCTCTGCTGGACGATCTAGGAATCAATCAGTCGGTCACCCTAGCCCTTGATGACCAGGATCTTGGGAACATCATCGCCCTTAACGCCCTTGTCCCCATTCAAGAAATGGATGACTGGTCTTTGGTTGATGACCTTTTTGAAGAAAGCTATGGCCGAAGCTTCTATGTTCGAAAGGCAGCAGAGTGGAAGGCATCTGAAGTCCTTGGCCGTCCCTGGGCGCTCTATGACCTAAGGCACACTCTCGGAGAGGATGTCGGTCTTCTTACAGTGCGAGTGATGGCCGACTTAAGAGGAAAAGCTGGCGAGGCCCAAATGCTTCACACCTTTAACATCATGGCCGGATATGAAGAACATCTGGGAATCCCAGACATGCTTAACTGACTTCTGCCCTTCGCCACCATTCCTATAAAAACAGGTGCCTGAACTCATTTCAGGCACCTGTTTTTATTTTAGATTCGGGTCTAGACAGTAAAGTCGTCGCACCAGCGGTAGGCATCAATCAGCCTCTGCTCGCCTTCTTTGCCTCCTGTGCTGACTCCATGTTCCATGCCCAAAACACCCTTAAAGCCCTTGCGATAAATGTGCCTAAAAATGTTTCTGTAGTTCATCTCGCCTGTAAGAGGCTCTTGTCGACCAGGGTTGTCTCCCTGCTGGAAGTAAGCCACTTCGCTCCAGGCCAGATCAATGTTGGGAATGATGTTCCCTTCAGTAATCTGCTGATGATACATATCAAAAAGGATCTTGCATGCGGGTGAGTTGACCGCTTTGCAGATTTGGTAAGCCTGAGGAATCTTGCTAAGGAAAAGCCCCGGATGATCGCGATAGGGGTTAAGGGGCTCCAGCACCATCACCATGCCATGAGGCTCAAGCACGCCAGCCATGTGCTTTAAAACTTCAACCACATTGGCAGTTTGGTAGTCCCATGCAAGCCTAAGATCGTAAGGGCCGGGCACAACGGTCATCCACTTGGCATTAACCCTTTTGGCAACTTCGACCGAAGCCACCATTTCTTTCTTCAGCATGTCGATAGTTTCGCTGCCGCCCAAAGCATAAATGGGTTTTCCCCATTCGGCATGAGCAACAAAGACACCCATGGTGATGCCTAGTTTGGTCATGGCGGCAGAAACTCGATTCTGGTCTTCAACCGACCTGCCTCTCATGCCGTTGTCTTCCCAGGCAGCAAAGCCTTGTTCGCGGGCAAAGGTCAACTGATCTACCAAGTCTCCACCTGCCATATCGTGAAACATGCCGAAGTGGGGGGCGTAAAGCTGTTTAAAATCTTTTGCAGACACTGTATCGTTCTCGTTAAGGGCGGCGGTGCCAGAGGCAATGAGGTCAAGGCCGGGGGCCATCATGGATCCCGCCGCAGCAAGCTTCAGCAGATCACGACGTGAGAAGGGTTCAGCCATAGCGGTAACAATGATTCTGGCTCAGGCGGCGTCATTTTCGCTTAACCAGAACGATCTTCCACCCCTTTCTGATAAACCCTCACCCAGTCCACTTCAAACTTTGCTGGGAAATCTGTCTTGGAAGGATCTCCTCCTGTTGCCCCGATGGCAAGGTTCAAAATCATGTGGTGAGGCTCGTGAAAAGGATTGGCGCCATCTGCACTTTGATTGATAGTCTTAGAAAGATCAACCTCATTCATCAAATGGCCATCCAGATAGAGGCGAATCCAATCTTTATCCCAGTCCATGCGCCACACATGAAAGTCCCTTGCCCAGGCATCTGGTGACGAATAGCCGCGACGCTTGGCTACCGTGGCGATAGGGGTTTTGCTGTCATCCCAAATCCCCTGCCACCGAGTCTTAGATCCCCAGGCACAATTGGCAAGCATGGTGTTCTGAAAAAACTCCATCATATCTATCTCGCCGTTGGCGGGCCATTCCCTCGCCTCACCCACCGTCCACCAAGCCGGCCACATGCCTGGTCGAATATCAATTCTTCCCCGCATCTCCCACCGGCCAAACAGCCATCGATGAAGACCTTTCGTTTTGATGGAACCTGAAGTGTAGGTGGCTTCCCTTCTATTCAGCTTCCAGTCATCTGACCCTTCTTTATAGTTCGGGTTGGATTTATTCTCTCTTCGGCCTTCAATAAGCAGCCTGCCATTCTGTACAGAGACGTTATCCGGCTGGTACCACTGCAGCTCCCTATTACGGACAAATCCAGTTTCGTAAACCCACTTTTTGGGGTCAGGCTTGCCAGTATAGTTGAACTCCTCGCTCCAGACAAGCTGGTAAGGAGAAGGCTGAACAGCCATGAGACACGGAATCAGCATCCCGACGAACATGGCTGAAGTTTATCCTTCTTGATGGGGCAAGATGCCTGTGTTTATCACCCAAAAAAGCTTTGAGCATAAAGAGCGGCACCACGCGCGCCCGCCATATCGCCATGTGGAGCAATCGCGATCTCCAAATCCTCCTGCTCTGGTCGGTACTTTATCGATTCCCTAATGCTGGTCAAGAAGAACTGTCGAAACTCTTCAGTCGATTGGACTCCGCCTCCACCAATGAAAACAGCATCCATGTCGAGAATGTTGATCATCATTTCGACGTGGGCAGCAATGGCCCAGGTTTGACACCTAAAAACCTGCAGAGCCAGTTCATCCCCCTTTTCGGCATAGCCACGCGCTTTTTTTGCAGCGGTGTTCATATCCAGCTTTTCAAAATCATGGCCAGGGTAGCGAGGAAGATAGTGAGGCAGAAGATTGAGTTCAATACCCGTAAGGCTGGCTACTGATTCCAGATCATTGACATAGCCGCAGTTGCATCGGCAGGCCATTGTTTCGACTGGATTCCAATCATGAGGCAGCTTGGTATGGCCCAGTTCAGCCGCAAATCCAACCTTGCCAATGGCGACCTTTCCATGAGTTACAACCGCCCCGCCCATTCCCGTGCCAATGATGAGAGAAATAGAGCTTCGATGCGGACTGCTGCCAAACCTAACCCAGTGAGAGTAGAGTCCGGCGGCATTCCCATCATTGATATAACTGGTCTGAATTCCCAGCGCATCCTGAAGCGCACCTCTAAGGTCATAGCTGCTGTAGGCGCTGTTTCCAAAATTGGTGGCCCCTTTACTGCTCATCACACCAGTGGCGCTGGCCGGACCAGGTCCATCCATGCCAACTGCCACAACATCAGATTCAGTCAAACCAGCAGCCTCCAAAGCTTTTCGGAACCCCAAAGCCATCTGCTCAACACAAACCGCCGGACCTTCCTTAACTCGGCTTGGAACTTCAATCATCTCATCGATCAGAAAATCTCCGTCACGAAAAGCTGTGACGTTGACAGCATTGCCTCCCAGATCGATTCCGATATATGCGCTCATTTTTGCCTGCCTGGATTAACAAGGCCGAAACCAGCCCAGCCCAAAAAGACGTTACCAGAAGCCGTATAGACACTTGTTTTTACAAAAAAAGACAGATGACCAGATAGGGACTGATGACCAGCCCTTCCTCAAAGGTTATGAGAAGAAATGAAGCAGTTACAAACCTCTCCCTAAAGATCCCCGCAAATCTACCGACCTTCTGATTGGCAGCCCTCTGCATTGACAGAGTCAGCCAGGGACAGAACCTCCTCCATGAAGGCCTTTCAGCAGATCATGAAACAGACCGACCTACTTCTTGGTGTGGGTCTGCTTATGGTCGTTTCCATGCTGGTTCTGCCCATGCCAAAGTGGGCGCTCGACTTTGGTTTGGTCATTGCCATTGCCAGCTCTATTGTCATCATCCTCACCGCTGTCAATGTAAAAGATCCCCTTCAGTTCTCAATCTTCCCTTCTCTGCTTCTTGTCAGCACCCTTTTTCGGCTAGCCCTATCCATCGCTGCCACAAAAATGATCTTGGGTCACGGCGAAGGCGGCGCCGTCATTGAAACATTCGGTCAGTTTGTGCTGGGTGGAGACATGGTTGTTGGCTTTGTCTCCTTCTTGATTCTGATGATCGTGCAGTTTGTGGTTATCACCCAAGGTGCGACAAGAATATCTGAAGTCGTTGCTAGGTTCACCTTGGATGCCATGCCAGGCAAACAGATGGCGATTGACGCCGACCTTGGTGCGGGCTTGATCGACGAAAACCAAGCCCGAACGCGTCGAAAAGCCGTCAAGCAGGAAGCAGACTTCTATGGAGCAATGGATGGCGCAAGCAAGTTCGTTAAAGGCGATGCCATTGCCAGTTTGATGATTATTGCCATCAACATTCTTGGTGGATTTGTGGCAGGCATGGTCCGTGGAGAAGGCGACATCATGGTCATCCTTTCAACCTACGCCATGCTTTCGGTAGGCGAAGGATTGGTCTCTCAGATTCCTGCCCTGCTGATTTCAACCGCTTCTGGCCTTTTGGTCACCCGAGCGGGACAGGAAACTGCCATGGGCGGAATTCTAGTAGGTCAGCTTTTAGGTCAGCCCAAAGTGCTCATGTCATCTGGCGCTGCCATTTGTCTTTTTGGATTCATCCCTGGCTTCCCTACTCTAATCTTCTTTGGAATAGGCGGCGGCCTGATCTTTCTGAGCCAGGCTATTAAGAAGAATCCAAACCTGATGCAGCAGGAAGAACCCCCAGTAGAGCTGCCTCAAGAAGAGCCTGCACCTGTCCCCACAGGTCCAGAAGCCGTCATGCCACTTATCTCCGTCGACACTCTGGAGATTGAACTCGGATATGGACTGACCAAAATAGCCGATGCCCGAGTAGGCGGGGACTTGACCGATAGAATAAGCGCTACCCGCAGACAGATCGCTTTGGAACTGGGCTACGTGATGCCCAGCATTAGGATTAGAGACAACGCGATGCTCGGCCCCAGCGAGTACGTCATCAAGGTCCGTGGCGAAGAAGTTGCCCGCGCCTCAGCTGACCCTGAAATGGTTTTAGCCATAGATTCTGGAGCCGTCATCACACCTATTGCAGGAATCCCAACCAAGGAGCCTGTTTTCCAGCTTGATGCAGTCTGGATCGATCCACGACTGCGCGAAATGGCAGAACGATCTGGCTACACCTGCGTTGAGCCCAGCGCCATGCTGGCCACCCACCTGGCCGAGATTGTTAAAACACATTCCGCCGAACTCTTAAGCCGACAAGACACAGCCCGGCTGATTGAGCAGGTAAAAGAAACCAACGACTCTCTTGCCAACGAAATCGGCGGTGGAATCCCCATCGGCGATGTGCAGAAGGTGCTTCAGCATCTGCTGCGAGAAAGAGTGCCGATTAGAGACCTAGTCACAATTTTTGAAGCCATTGCCGACTTTGGCCAAAGAATCAAAGATCCTGAACAGCTGGGAGAACTGGTCCGCGCTTCGATTGCTAGAACCCTGACGCGCCAGCATCTTGATGAGGACAACAAGCTGCACTGTATTGCTCTAGAGGCCCCCTTGATTCAGAGCCTTCAGGAGTGTCTTCAGCAGACCCCCGGCGGCGTCCTGCTGGCCGTAACCCCTGACCTGAGCCGAGCTGTGGTAGACCAGCTTAAGCAGGAGCACGATGGCGCCATGGCGCAGGGCATCAGCCCCGTCGTTGTGGTTCCGACTCAGTTAAGGCTGGGAATGAAGCGAATGATCGAACCATCGCTGCCTAACCTCCCTGTGATGGCTTACAACGAAGTCACAGCTCAGGCAGATGTCAGCTTCGTGGGTTCTGTCAGCATGCCCGGCACAGCCGCTGCAGCTGCGGCATGATAAGACTCGCATGGGCAAATCATCTAGAATAAGAAGTGCCGGTTGATTTCTCTCACGTCCTAGCTGCTGCCGAACTGATTTCAGGCCGAATCAACCGGACACCCATCCTCACTTCTTCGATTTTCAACCAAAAGTTTGGATGTGAAGCGTTTTTCAAAGCTGAGTGCTATCAAAAAACAGGCTCCTTTAAGTTCCGTGGCGCGACTCATTCCCTCCTGCGCCTTACCGAAGACCAAAAAAGCAAAGGTGTTCTAACCTTCAGCAGCGGCAACCACGCCCAGGCGCTGGCCAGAGCCGGAAGTGAAATGGGAATCCCCATCACAGTCGTCATGCCAAGCGACGCACCAGCCGTAAAAAAATCTGCAGCTGAAAGCTATGGGGCAGAGATTATTCTTTACCACCGAGACGAAACCAGCCGCGAAACCCTTGGGCAGCAGATCGTCGCCGAACGCGGCCTCACCCTCATTCCCCCCTATGACCACCCCAACATCGTGGCCGGGGCAGGATCGGTCGGACTAGAAATCGCCCAAGATGTGCCAGACCTTGACCTGGTTCTTGTCTGCTGTGGAGGCGGAGGCCTGCTGAGCGGCACCGCCATTGGCATCCACGGTACTCAGCCCAAAGCCCAGGTATGGGGTGTTGAACCCGATGCCGGAGACGATGGATGCCGCAGCTTTGCCACTGGCACGATTCAAAAAGTTGACAGCCCCAAAACCGTTGCGGACGGAGCCATGACTCCCTACTTGGGCGGCATAAATTTCGCCATCATTCAGCGGGAAGTGGCGGGCATGACATCGGTTTCGGATAAGGCGCTTATGCAATGCACCCTCTTTGCCTGGACCCGAATGAAGACCTTTATTGAACCAACCGGCGCCCTAGCTATGGCTGCCATCTGGGAAGGAAAGATTGATGTAAAGGGCAGGCGGGTCGCTGTTGTTTTTTCTGGCGGCAATGCTGACCCCTGGCGAGTTCTGCAGCAGGCTGCAGAACATGAAGTCTCGCTAAGCAGCATCGCCTAAACCGCCCTGCACCCATCCGGCCTTCAGACTCAAACTCCCTGCTATGCGGGGGTATCCTGCCTTTTCCTCTGGGCGAGTGGCGGAATTGGTAGACGCGCTGGATTTAGGTTCCAGTATCGCAAGATGTGAGAGTTCGAGTCTCTCCTTGCCCACCAAATAACCTGGCTGTGGATTCCCCATCCAGCAGGATCCCTTTAGAATCGAGTTATCGTAAACTCGCACCGATTGATCCAGGTTCAAATCCCCTTGCCTCCACTACCACGGTTCATCCCCACGTGTGTGGGGCGATTTTGCCTGATCCACCATCCTGCGGAATCAAAACCGGTTCATCCCCACGTGTGTGGGGCGATTAAGGACACTTTCGGTCAGTCGATTGGTCAAGACGGTTCATCCCCACGTGTGTGGGGCGATTCCAGGAGCCATTGACACAATGCCCAGACCGTCCGGTTCATCCCCACGTGTGTGGGGCGATTGATTTATGGATGAAACAAGCACTTGCTTAATCCGGTTCATCCCCACGTGTGTGGGGCGATTGCGACAATTAACGCTGAGTATCTGAAAAATGTTGGTTCATCCCCACGTGTGTGGGGCGATTGGATAGTTGGCTGGGCCCTGTAAAATCCCCAGCGGTTCATCCCCACGTGTGTGGGGCGATTCTGGCCGTCCGAAATTGGCTAGGCTCATTTGAGGGTTCATCCCCACGTGTGTGGGGCGATTCCAGAAAGAGTCTTAGGAAAACAGATCATCCTCGGTTCATCCCCACGTGTGTGGGGCGATTGCGACCGATGGTTTGCACGGAAGCGACCACCACGGTTCATCCCCACGTGTGTGGGGCGATTAAACACAAAATGAGTGAAGTCAAAGTTTATCGCGGTTCATCCCCACGTGTGTGGGGCGATTTCCTTGACAGAGGGGTCTTCACCGCCGCTGCCCGGTTCATCCCCACGTGTGTGGGGCGATTAGATGGGGTTTTTGAACCACAGGACGCGGTGGCGGTTCATCCCCACGTGTGTGGGGCGATTCTCCTCTCGCTGAGGGTGGAAATGTGCAGGTGCGGTTCATCCCCACGTGTGTGGGGCGATTAAAAAAAGGGCAGACAAGTGTCGATGACACCACGGTTCATCCCCACGTGTGTGGGGCGATTCAAGCGGGCTGGGGCCTGCCTATATTCCGCTTCGGTTCATCCCCACGTGTGTGGGGCGATTGACAAACTTTCTGCCCTGAAACTGGTAGGAGTCGGTTCATCCCCACGTGTGTGGGGCGATTGCAGACCTGAGCGGGGCAAAAGGCATTGTATCCGGTTCATCCCCACGTGTGTGGGGCGATTGAATGGATGTTAACAACAGAGCATTCGCGGCTCGGTTCATCCCCACGTGTGTGGGGCGATTACAATTATTCAGAGTCACGGGCTGAAGGAATTGGGTTCATCCCCACGTGTGTGGGGCGATTAGTGTAGGGTCGACCAACGTAGGACGCAAGGTCGGTTCATCCCCACGTGTGTGGGGCGATTGCCCATGGCCTCCATGCCGTTTCTTGAAACTACGGTTCATCCCCACGTGTGTGGGGCGATTGCTCTTATCTTCAGGGGACAGCATACTACGGCCGGTTCATCCCCACGTGTGTGGGGCGATTCTTTTCTGTCAGCCCTTCACGCGCCGAGACCTCGGTTCATCCCCACGTGTGTGGGGCGATTGGCAGCCCGTTTTTCTTCCTCTGCTTTTCGCTCGGTTCATCCCCACGTGTGTGGGGCGATTTGGTTGACACTGGCGACGTTTCAAACTCGCCTCGGTTCATCCCCACGTGTGTGGGGCGATTTGAAGTAGCCGAATCCAGTCTCTTCGTGGCGGCGGTTCATCCCCACGTGTGTGGGGCGATTACTGAAAGATACCACAAACCTACACATATCTATTCTGCTTTCAAATAGCCTGAGCGTCTTATCACTCGTCATTCTTCCATTTTCGAACCTGTTTAAACCGCATAAGGGCCAGCCCTTCCATATCGACAACCGTCCGATCAAGCAGGCCCTCGGTTCGAATCTCAAAGCCCTGCTCATTTCGTGCAGGGTATATCAGGATAGCGGCGCCTTTTTCGCCAAGCTTCCAATATAGCTTTTCCCACAGTCGGTCACGCACGCGGGCGGGGATTGAACCTACGAACACACCCGCATCAATCTCAAGCATCCATCTGCTGAGTTCTCCACGCACGCCAGGTGTCACGGCCCTTGCGATCAAAACTGTCATTCAGATTCCTCCGGGGAGGAATGCAGAACTCCGCCCTCGACCCCGCCTATGAGGCCGCCCGGCCTGGCCGTATCTTCGTCGTAGACATCGGCATCAGCTTCATCTGGCCCAAACAGCGTCATCAGGTCCTGTGAAACCGTTTCAAGAAATCGAGCTTCTCGAAACTGGTCCCGCATCGCCTGCCGCGTCCTGCGCTCAAGGTCGTCCATGCCTTCCTTGGCCTGAGCAAAAGCCGTTGGAACTGCCAGTTCCATCTTGTAGAGATCAGCAAGATCATACACAAAGGAAAGCTGTTTCCCCGAATGAATAAAGCCAAGGGCGGCACTAAAGCCAAGGCTCAATATTGCAGCATGACACACGCCATAGAGACAAGCGGCTGCCGTGCTAAGAGCCTTGTTTGGCGCGTCGGCTCCCATCCACACATTTCGATCGTAATTTCGGCCCTGCCAATCCAATCCATAATGATCCGCCCATCTCTGATAGCCGTTCCGAACTCTCAGTCCCTCCATGCCACGCAGCTGCTCGATGCTCTTATCTGACACTGACTCTTCAAATCGCATCTGATACATTCTGTAGGCGACCTCCAGACGCTGGGCCGGGTCGCTGACCATGGCCGCTTGGTGGATTATCCTTGCCGCCGAGTGAGTGCCTCCTGTGGCGAAAGCGTACATTCGCACCCCTTCTTCGCCGCACCAGGCGACCAAGCAGTTGTTGCGGGCAAGCACGTCCATTGCCGAGTGCGTCACCTTTGTTCCTGGCCCCAGCATGAGCAGGGCAATCGTCGAGATGGGCACCTGAGTCCTGCCTTCGTCATCGTAAATGCTAATGGAATGGGCGTCGCGTTCGACAACCGCATGCTCGACATAGACGTAGCTCAGCCGGTCTCGAAATTTTGGCAGGAGATGCAGATCGGTCGGCATCCCTATTCTCTCAGAGGTGCAAGGGAGAGCAGTCCAAATCCGTACGCTTTCTGCGGCCCAATCCCGTTGCGGACGGCATCACGGAGCTTGTCAGGATCGGTCACGATGAGAACGCCGTCGAACTGGACGGCACCAAGAGGTTTTTCTTCCTGCCCTCCCTTCGACTCGAACCAATAGACCCGATCAAAGGCAACGTCAAGGACCTTGAATCCCGACTCTTGGGCCTTGCGACGCAGCCATTCAAAGATCTCTTCCTTGTCCTTCAACGATCTTCTCTTTCCCTGATCTTTATGCCCGGACTTGGCGAATCGCTTACTGGGTCGACATCGAAGCCGGAACTGAAGCAGCAGTCCTTCCCTCAGACCCGTCAGCTCAATGTTCTTAGGGTTGTTTCGTTCTTTGATGTATCCCTCTTTCACCTTAAGCCGATCCCAATCGGGCGGCAGAAGACTCTGTACGATGACGCTCACTTCTCCCGGCCGATCCCGGTCGGCCCGGAAGAGGATACGGGCTCCATCTGGATCTTCGAAGGCATGGCAGAGGGTCCGGTGGAGTTCGTATGGGCAATCGAACTCGCTTCGAGTTTGTGGATGGTTGGCGTTCAAGATCAGGCGGGAGAGGAACATGGCGGATCGACCTCCAGTCGTTTGCAGCGGCGGAAGTCGTAGAACCGCAGTTGATTCAGCCGCATCGCATCTGGGCGTTCGTAATCCCCCGAGGGGTCTTCGATCCATGCGGTAAGCGAACTGCGAAGTGAAGAGCACGACCTATGCTCAGCCTTCAAAGCGCACTCCAAGCTGTCGTAATCGGTTGTGATCCGATCCAAGACGGGACGTGAGGGTATGCAAGCCTTTCGCCCTAGAAACAGCGGCCACTTGGGAGCGACAAGATGGCCTGCGAGCCGTTCCAGGAGATCGCCGTCGCCAGCGAGGGCAACCAGAAACGCAGCGTCGTAGATGTAATCGCGCCAAGTCTCTTCTGTTCGAGGAGGCTCAAGCATCGCTTTGTCATACGAAGCGCCGCTCGGGGACTTGCCCGTTTTCAAGTTGCCGTCGGCCTGCCACATTTGCCCCTCTACCGTGTGGTAGTCCGTTTCGATGACGCCTGGACGGTCGATTCTAACCCCAAAACGGAGAGCATTGTCCCACACCTCCAGCGTTCGATCTGGTTCCTCGCCTGAACGCCAATCGGGGCGCAAGATGCCGGCTGCACAGCCCAGCATGCCGATGATCGCCGATTTTGTCGGCTCCGATCCCGTGTCCCGCTTGGACCAACGCGAACGGGCACCCCAGCTTTGCAGCGGCCCCTCCAGACGAAGCAGCAGGATCGGATTACCCATGGTTGTTTGCCGGGCAGTCCATCGCGCCCTTTAGCTTGGCGATCAGCTCGTCCAGGCTCCCTACAGTCTCTGCGGGCACCGTTTCGGTCTCAAGGACTGCGCCGAAGTTATGACCTGCGGTGAACACCAACCGTGCCTTTGCCTTGCGACTGAACGCTTTGGTAATTCGATTCGCTTCCTCAATCAAGCGCTTCGCCGACTCCTTAGGCAAGTCCATATGGATCGGTCGACCGTGCTCATCCATCTTCTCTTCGCCCTTGGCGTCCACCGGTTTAGCAAAAGCGTTAGTATAGCTGACCGCCACATGCTCTTCTCGCACCTCTACCACCACGAGTGTGGGCAAGGAGGGCGTGGCCATCGAGTTGAACTTACCGGTTGGGCGCTCGAAGATGGAGGCCTTGATGAGTCCGGCGACGGCGTTGCAGGCATACACTTTGGCCTCGCCGCGGTCCGCTGAATCGTCCAAGTCGTGCTTGAGCGCCTTGCCGGTGAGGTTGTCCACTAGGGCATCGAGATTCACGTTGAAGTAGCTGTAGTAGCAGGCGGAAGTGAACTCTGCGTCCCCCATGCCATCCGTTCCGCCGGGAATCTTTTCCTCGGCTCCGAAGGCGCTCTTGTAGAAATCCAGCCGCATGTCGCGCCGATCGTCGACTCGAGTCCAAAGGTCGAACTCGCGTTGCCACTCGTGCGTGCTGATCGCGTGGGCGAACTGGCTGCTCGCCTCGACGTTGTGCATGAGGTCGCTTGTCACCATCCGGCCGAAGAGGGCCATGTCCACAGGAATTCCAGTCCAACTCAAACCCTTCGACTTCAGCGCTTCCCGGGCGTCAAAGCCATTCTTCTTGTCACCATTCGCCCAAGCCTGGATTCCCTCCACCAGGGCTTCGAGCTCACTCTTTCGCCAAAACACGCTTTGGGCGGTCTTAAGCTTCTCGTTTGCCACCCCTTGTTCGTCGGCTTCCTCGCGGGCTCCTCCACCCGCACCTTCACCTTTTTTAACCACTCCAATCAATGCTTTGCCGATCTTTGTGCACTCTTGCTCAGTCAGGTTTGTCCTCTTAGCGGCACAGCGCAAAACTACGTCAGGCATTGAAGTCGTATGCATTCCTAAGCCGTTCACTTCATCTCGGAAGGTCTGCGAAGTACGATAGCAGCGCTTCAGGCACTGGCTGGAGATGCGGGCGCGGCGGTAGCCGCCGAACATGGCGCTCTTGGGGCTGCCCGAGTCGTCCCGGTTCAGGTTGCTCGGGGCATGGTTCTGGATGATGTGGACTTCAATCAGCATTGTCTTCTTCCTCTTGGTCTTCTACTTCAGGTCCGTTTTGGTCGGTCTCGTCGGTGCCTTTAGCGGTGTTCGTATGTCCCACGAAAGCCGGAGCGTAAAACGCCTTCGCCCAACGTTCCTGGACATCGCGGCTTTCGGCCCGCCAGCCCCGAAGATCGTAAGCGAGCTGGATAACGTCGATCGGGATGTCTTCGGCAACAAGCATACGCACGAGGCCATGCAAGCGGTAGGCGAGTTCGCCGGTTCCGTCGAGTTCCAGTTCGGCATCGAGAAGTGTGCGGAAGCGCTCGTGGATGCTGGGCACGTTGGGCGGGCTGTTGCCCTTTTCGAGGTCGTCTTGGCGGCGCTTGTAGAACTGGTGAGGGTCGTCACCGGCGTTTCGGCTCTTGCAGTACGCAGCCCATGCCGCTCCGATGGAGCCTCTGTTCCCGTATAGCCTGTTGTGTCTTCCGCCCTTGATTTTGTCGCTCGAATACTGGCAGGCTAGGGTGACGGTCAGGAAGTCGGCAGTGCGGGAACTCACGGCGGCGAAGTCTTGGCATCCTTTGCTCTCCGCTAACCGTTGTCCGCAAGCGCGGCGGTACGCGGCGATCTTGCCGGTATCAACCTTGGCCAAAGTCGGCAGGCTTTTCAGGTGTTTAATGAAAGGGTCGTCGCTCATGAATTCTTGTCCCTTGGGAGCAATCGCGTAAAGCGACGCTCAAGGTAATTGCTCGCGTTAGCAATTCGGAAGAGGCCGTCCGCACTTCGGCGCTGAGGATCGGCCGCAGCTTTGAAAGCATCCAGTGCTTCCTTTCTGAGGCGGTCGTACAGCTTACTCTTTGCGTCTGCCGCCTGCGCCGTCAGATCGTCAAGGAAGGAGTGAGCCAAGACGGGCTCCAAGGCTTGCCAGAACTGGCCCAAGCGGTCTCCTTCCATGCGGCGCACCTCGTTCAACTTTACTTTCTGCCGAGGAAGTGCATCCATCTTCGGCCGAAGCATCCGCATCGCGGTCCGGGTCGCGTCGGCAACCCGTTGGGCGGTCTTGAAAGCATCGATAGCTTGGTAAGAAAGGCGCTCGTCCCGGGCGACTTCGGCTGGCAGGGTCATGACCGACCGGAACCACTCTTCTACCTTCACATCACCACCGCCTCCGCTTTTCTTGCGCATCCCGTACACGGCAACCCTGAGGTCCTTCCCATTCAACACGCGAAGTGCATTTGTGACCACTTCAGGGCGAGAACGGCGCTTCTCACCTCGCAAGACCTCGCCTTTGCTGGAGACCAAGAACAGCGGGACGGCATCACGCCAGACGGGCACGCCGGGGCGAGTTTTGATGTGAGCCACCTCGTCCAGGGAGGTCAGGGTGCCTGCGTGTGGGTCGCGCCATCCAACCGGAGCCGCGTAGAGTACATCCGGGTTTCGATTCGTTGCGTTGGCCTTGATTGCCTTTTCGGAAGGTCCCTTGTAGGCAGAGTAGTTCGTTGCCTTTGCAACCTGTTCTCCTTCATCGTCCAGCTTGATGATGCGCACTGGCCACGTGTAGCCTTGCGTAACCGTGGGCACCTTCGGCAGCCGATCAAGCGCGAGAAGCGTTCGCCAGCTAGGACCATGATCGAGCTCTTGCTTCGCGCTGACTCGCCCACTTGCCCTTGGGAGGTTGAGTACGATGGTCTCGAACAATGTCTCACCCAACACGAGCGCGTACTTGGGCGGATCACCAGCCAGCGTGCGGACCTCACCAGGCTTGACCTTGAAGTTCCAAGGCGAGACCGTGGTCAGAAACTGAGCCGCTACTTCTTCTGGAACGCCTATTTCAGCCTCTACCTCGTGGTGCCAATGGGTTACGTTAGTGCCGCTCGGGATGGCAGCGAACATTCGCACCACGGCTTCGGCTTCCTTGCCGTCGGCGGGTATTCGCTGCAAGAACCGCTCCTCATCGCCCCATAACTCCATGCCTTCCTTGTATTTTTCTAAGTAGCAGTTAATCAGATCCACATCAAAGCTGCCGGCCTTCAGCATCTGGCGCATCTTGCCAATGGTCGGACGCTCGCCAGCGACGATGTAGGCGTCCAATACGATGGTGATCAGAAGACGATACAGGCCAAACTCGATGAAAGGCGAGGTGTGCGAGATGCACCGAATTTCCGGAGCATACTTCAGCGCCTCGAGGATGCCAACCTTTTGCACCTTCGGATCGGTGGCCTCGCGGCACCAAACGATGGGAATCCAAGGTTGGCAAAGGAGATTGTAGGATCGGGCTTTGCTCATTGCGTATTCTCCCCTTTCTTGTCGTTCTCGGAGGTCAACCCCAAGGATGGATCGTACTTGATCGTATACGTACCCTTATTCTCCTGCTTGCCCTGCCACTTCCAGCCGTCGCCTTCCTTTTTGACCGGCAGCAGCCAGACGCCCTTGAGTTTCTTTTTTCCGAGGACGGCCTTCTCGTAACCTGTCGATTCCCGTGGCGGCCAGTGATAGGGCGGGATCTTGATGCTGCGTTTGTAGAGCCACTTCACGAGGCGCGGGTGCAGGTCTCCGCCCTTCCATTCCTTGAGTTGCTCTAGTCTGAGAGGAATGACCAGCACGTCCTCCAAGCCCAACCGTGTGCGGGCGCGCCAGCCGTTGCCGTCGTCGCTGTCGTCGCCCACCTCGTCATGGCCGACGGGATCGAACTCATCCACCATCGGCTCGCAGAGGAGGAACTCGCCCGCTTGGGCGGCAAGGTCCTCCTGCAAGTCGTCCCATTTCGCCTTGGCATCCTGTAGGTCTTGGGAGGCTCCGTCGGCGAGGTCGTCGGAATAGGTTGCCTCGATGAGCTTTCGGAAGTCATTGGGAAGCTGTACGGAGACGTAGTGATTACCGTTCGTTTCGGCGAGTTGCGCAAGCGTTGTAAGAAGCGGGTAGCGCTGATAGATCAGTTCGGATGGACCGAACTTTGACAGCTTGCCATCCTCCTCTTTTGGCAGCGCCACATGCAGGACTGGATTCTCTTCCCGTTCTCGATGGCGATGGAGTCTACCGCTGCGTTGAAGCAGCAAGTCCATCGGCGCGATCTCGGAGATCATGTGGTCGAAGTCCACGTCCAGGCTCTGCTCCACGACTTGGGTGGCCACAAGAATAAACTTCTTTGGGCGCTTGGCAGGCTTGAATTGGCGCTCGTCCCCTTCAGCGAACCATCGGCCCTTGCCAAAGAGGTCCAGCACCTGTTCAGCGATGCGCTGTCGGTCGGCAGCGGTGAAGCGGGCGTGGAAGAGCAGCTTCTGCTCCGATGGCACGTCATTTCCGAGCTCTGCATAAACGGCTTGGGCTTGCTTCACCGTGTTCAGGATGACGCAGCAGCATCCCCCGTTTTCGACGAGGGACTTCGCCTTCTTCGCGGTCTTTTTGGCATCGCCTAGAAGGCCCAGGTGGGTCTGGACCTTCAGAATCCGGGTAGAGGAGGCGTCTGCCTCGATCGCTGTCGCGCTTTGGCCGGGCTGGGCAATGGTAATCAGCGGATACGGAGCCTTCAGACCAGGGTCGCCGCCTGTCGCGCCGTAGGCCTCGATCATCGCCGCGCGTTGTTTGGCCGAAAGTGTTGCCGACAGCAACACAACCGGAATCTTCAGGCAGGCGCACCATTGGAGGAGGCGGCAGATAATCGCGCTCATGTAAGCGTCGTAGGCATGAACCTCGTCTATCACGAGCACGCGGTCGGCCAGTCCGAAGAGCCTAAGGAAACCGAACTTGACGTGCATCGCCGCGAGCATCGCTTGATCGACGGTGCCCACACCGTGGGCCGCGAGCATCGCGCGACGGGTGGGACGAAACCACGCCGCAGCCGAGGACTTATCGTCCTCCGGCTCCCCAACATTTGGCGGAATCTCTAGCTCGTTGTCGTCGCGCAGCCAGGCCATTCCGTGGATCAAGTGGGCCTCCTCACCCCGGTTCATCCTGCCAAGGTAGGCATCGCGATAGCGTCCATGCTGCGAATCGCTCGTCGCCATTGTGGGCAACGCCATGTAAATGCCGGTGTAGCCCTGCTCACGCCACTTCTCGGCGAGTATCCAAGCGGCCTCGGTCTTGCCTTCCCCCATCGGCGCCTCGATGATGACCAGGCCAGGTGGGATTTCGTTGTCAAGGAGGGCTTTTTGAATCGGGCGGGGGCGGTCAACCAACGAGATTGGGTTTGACTCACCGTCAGAGCGGCTCAGCTGCAGTTTCACGATCCATTCTTGAGCTACTTCCTGCGACTTCGCGAAGTACTCCTCCGGGTCTTGGGTGGCCGTCAGGCGTGAATCTTGGAAGTATTTCTCGCTGCTAGCGATCCAGTCACAGAGCACGATGTGCCCGGCGAGCCTCATGCCCAGCGCGCTATGCCCATCCCCTTGAATCTCGGGCACCCTGAAGTCATCGAGACCCAGCAACTCCGTCAGCAACTTGCAAAGATATTCCTGAGCCTCTTGGTAGGGCGCTCCCACTCCGCCCTCGTCCCAGTAGCCGTGGTGGGCGAGCACCGCCCGGCCAATAGTATCCGCGTCCCGCTCCGAAGCGCCTGCCGCTTGTAGGCGGCATCGAATGAACTTGGCCGACAGCCTCTCGTGCCGACACCTGGCGTCGCAGGTCGTTGGGAAACCTGCCTGCTTCAATCCCTCGGAAAGTTCAGCGACTTGATGCTGAAACCCGGCATCCGCCTTCCCAACGTCGTGCAGCCCTACAATCAACGCCACCTGTTTATTAGTCCAGCCCCACTTCTCGAGCGGATTCGGTAACGCCAAGCTCACGGCTGATGCGTCCACCAGATGTTTCCACAACGGATGGCATGGTTGGCTTTTAGCCCACAGTAATAGAAATTTTGCATCTTGCGAATCGGCCATCATTTTTAGGGTTCCCATCCATTTCGGGCTGGAGGTCGGAGAGAAGGAGAGGTTGTTCTGAGGGCCACAAACTCTGCTTCCGGGAACGTCCATACCCACGACTCCTGAAGCCAAGGCTTCAAGAATGCTCCGGTCGCCTGGCCGTGTTTTACGGGCTCGTCGCCTCGTAGGACATAGTTCAGACTACGCAGCCTTTTTGCCTGATAGTAGAGATTAGTCTTTCCGATATCGTGAGTCGCCGCTAGAAAAGTAATGAGCTTTCGTATTTGGGACGACTGCCACTCTGCCAGCTGAGCAGATGGCAAGCGGTCCCAGAGTGCCTCTGCGGTTGCAGCAACATCGAGTAGGTGGCAGGCAAGAGCGTGCCACTTCCAATCAGTAGATTTAGCCCACAATAATCGACTAGAAGTATAGTCTATATTATTAATTAAACAAATCTACCTGATAAGAGCCTGAAGGACATCGCGGTTGATTCACTTACATGCTATAGAAAATCATTATCTAAGTACCCTAGGCACCCTAGATATCTTACTGCCCGTGGTTAAGTAATTTCTTACCTTGAAGGGCATGAAATAGCCTGCGATTTGCATATCGCGTACAGGAATTTTCACCACTAATCCGCACTCCTCAAACAAAAGACCAATCAAGACCGGGCTCGTGTAGGTGGTCACATCGTTTGGATTATCTACGAGGTTCGCGTATTCCCACTTGATATCGAAAGCTCCGACGAAGCCGAACAAGCTGTTCCAAACCTAACTCCTGCCATTACCTTCAATTCGATGTCGCTAGATTGATTCATTGTCTTTCTTACAGGCAGATTGAAACAGCTGCCTATCAACAACGATAATGAAGCTGCAGATCAAAACCAGCCGCTTCCACTAATTCCTAACCACAGATTCAAATAAAAGTGTGGTCTTGTTTCAAAACCGCAGATCTATTCCCTGCGTGATTTATCTAGTTTAGACACTTCAATCCGTATAAATTCTGGGAGATAGGAAGGTGTGCAGTTCCTAGAAACATGCTCGTCTTTGTAGAGTCCCAAGTCTTCACCCAGCTTAATGCACCTGGTTCGGAACTCTGGTTCCCTTACACCAATCTGGCAGGCACAGAAATTCATAGCCCACTGAACGCCAGGCTCGGCTTCACCCAGCTTCTGCTCTAGCAAATCCATTAACTCCGCACCATTTTCAGGTGGTGTCTGGCCAGTCCACCTCAGCCGTGCCTGGTGATACCAAAACAGCCTCCGCATGATTACGCTGGAATGAGATTCCCACATCAAAATCAGTTCAGTCAGCCTCTTATCTTTAACTAGCTGATTAGCCAAGAACCAATCTGACAGCTGATCTCGTTCAGATTCACTGTGGCAGGTCATATCTGCAGCCAAATCCTCTATGGCTTTCTCGGTCAGCTTCTTCTTGTCAAAAATCAAGGTCGCCAGCAGACGAGGGTAATAACGTCCGGTCAGCCAAAGTTCAAGGGCAAGATCATGATCAACCTTTATCGTGGAAGCAAGCTTCTTAAGATCACCCATCTTCGGGGTCCTGCCGGATATCTCATCGAGGATCAGTTGGGCTTTTGTCGATATGCCGTCTCGATTCATGTCCAGGTATTTTGAACTCAGTCAGAGTTTAATCTGCAAAGAAGGCAGGATTTCATTAACAACCAACGCCTGTGTCGAACCTTTTTACCGCCAAGCCAGGACATAGCAGTCCCTAAAAGGAACCAAAAACACAGCTTTCACACATTTTTCACAGAGGCAGTCAACTCTGCATAAATGCTTCGGTTTATAAATTCAAGTCATGTGGCCCTGCTGCTGCTTGTGCTGCTCATGGGGCTGACTGGCTGCGGAGGTTCTGGCTCAGATTCGGGCTCACCTTCCCCCGCCGCAAAAGCAGTCCGCTTCATTTGGCCTGAACGATCCCGAGACACAGCCGGGAGTGAGTCGATCAAGGGGCTCAGTTCAAGCCTTTCTGCCAAGCTGGAGTTCACCTATGAAGACGGCACAAATCCCTTGACGATGAATGTTAACAGAGACCCCGCCAAACTCAATGTCTACACAGTTGACTACCCTCTACCGGCAGGCATCAGCCCTTCTCACACTCGGCTGAAAGTCACATTTTTCAGTCAGGCCGGAGCGGCAGGAACGCAGGTTGGAACTGCGTCGGCGGCCCTCACCTATGTCAATGATCTGCCTGTTATAACAACGGTTTCACTTATCTCTGCCATCGCAAAAGTCGAATCTGCTGACCGAACAATTCCTATTGGCAGCCCTGCTCTGCAGCTGGAATTCACCGCACGCGACTCAGCAGGTTCGGTCGTGCCAATTACAGCTGGCTCGGCCGTGTGGTCTGCCACCGAAGGACAGTCGTTGATGACCTTCACTGCCTCGGGAATGGTTACAGCCAAGGCTGCCGGGACAGCAAAGGTCCAAGCGACAATTGACGGAATCTCTTCTCCTATGGCAGTGCTGACCTTCGTCAATGCTGTTTCTGAAGTCAGCGCCGAAGAAGTTGTGGCTCCAGGCTACACCTTCTCCTTCTACAACCACCAGCATTTCGTCACGGGAGGAATCGCAGCAACTGTCGTTCAGAATGGCGTTATATCCAATAACGGCTACCTTTACACAGTGGCCGAAATTACACCGGCTATTCGTCTCCTCAGCCCCTTTAGGGCTGCGCCAGCCCAAGTATCAGGTTCAGGAACAGGAAATCTCGCCTTGGGTGCAGATGGAAACAATGTCGTTGGGAGAATCCCAGACCGATGGGATAGAGGGCCCGCCGCAAACTTTCTTACAGAATTCTCTCATGCAGCGGTTTGGGAAAACGGGTCGCTTAGGGATCTAAACCCCTCATCAACTCCCACTACCTTTTTGGCCGGGATTCAATCATCAGCTGAAGATATTTCTGGCGGACTTATTGGAGGCTACAGACTTGGCGCCCAGATCACGGCTGCCAATGGCTCCACGACTTTCCCCTACTATGCCACCGCCTGGAAGCTTAGCGGTTCTGCCTCGATCAACCTAAATCCGTCAAGTCAGTTTTGGTCTCAGGCTTTAGCAGTAAGCGGCCAGCTGCTTGTCGGAAAATCCTACGCTCAGTATGATTTTTCCACTTCTACCGCAGCGCCGCCCATGCATGCTGCCGCGTGGACTTCCCCCAATGAGTTCGATTATGTGGATATCCATCCCTCTGGCTACACAACATCCGAAGCATTCGGTGTTGATGGAACCAAAATTATTGGCAAAGCCAGGTCTGGTGACTGGCGCGCCATGCTTTGGGAAAGCGCCAACCCATCATCTGCCGTAGACCTCACTGAAAAGAGCGGCCTTTTGACGGCAGACGCAATAAAAGGAAACTATATTGCAGGCACCGTCTACAACGCAGCAACTGGCGTGACCAGCCTGGCTGTCGTCAATGCCACCAACCGGCTGTCATACAAACTGCCTCTTGATTACAGAGGCATCATCAGCGACATGCAGCTGACAGACGCAGGAATAGACATTCTGCTGATGGGAAATCATGCCGCTGGAGTGACAAAACCCGGCAGAGTCTGGATCGTGCATGTTCCTTACAGCCTAGTTCCCTAGTGCAGCGGTTAACAGAAGAAGCATTTGGCTGGCCACTTCAAAGTGGTCAGCCAAGGGATCTAAACCCCTCATCAACTCCCACTACCTTTTTGGCCGGGATTCAATCATCAACTGAAGATATTTCTGGCGGACTTATAGGAGGCTACAGGCTTGGCGCCCAGATTACGGCTGGCAATGGATTCAAACTCATGATCCGACTTCAACACGGAACTCAAATCAAGTCAAGGGGTCGCCAGAATTGCTTGAAACCGTGGATCTCTGCTCTGCATCTGAAGCAGGAGGTTTTATTTGCGTGCGCGAATCGGGTAAATATTCGGGAATGGGTCTGATCGCCAAGCTGGCATGGGTCGCACTCCACGCATTAGCGGGCTTGTCGCAGGTGTCCAGCCAAGGGTCGATCGGAACTACTTCAAGCCCATATTTCCCCTCAAGTGTCGAATTTACACCTAGTTTTTTGAATTTAGCTGCTGATACTAGATTTAAAACGGGGCGTGTAAATTTTGGTACCGATCCCGTAACTTTTGAAAGAATAGTTAATAAGCTTTATTTGCGAATTGTTCAGGATGACCTAGATTATCGCAATGATGGAGTTACAGGAATCGCATCTAAGCTAAAGGGGGTGGTTCAAGATTTTATTCAGAAAAATTGCCAGGATTTTAATGATCTAGGAAAAGAATGGATAATGGCAGAGGCTGTTTGTGCGTGGGTCAGGACTCGTGTGATTGCCAACTCTGAATGGTTAAAGCCTGGTGTGAATCGAGTTCCCTTAGAAAATCCCGAAGTAGTTTTAGCTCAAAATCCTCCCTCTGCGACGTGTGGAGGATTCTCAAATTTAGTAAGAGATCTTGGGCGTGCTGTTGGGTTAAAGACATTTAGTGTTCCCGGTGAGTTGCGCGCAAATGGAACTCCAGCGACAGGGAAAAACAATCATGCGTGGTCATGTTTTCTTCTGCAGGGTGATTTGTTAGTTCCGGCAGATGTGACAGTTTTCCGAGTAACAAAATTACAAGTAATCAATGCACGTGGCAAAACTGGCCGAGCAGGGATTCTTCCAAAGTCGCCGGTCGAGTGGGAATTATTTCTTGCGGCGCATTGGGCTATGTGGCCAGATGGAAGAGACCCAAATCCGGGAACCGAACCTATTTACAAGCAAACTCTTACTTTGATGAATACTGAGTTCCAACGGTGGGCATCTATTGATACAAGTTATCACGGATTTTTAACCAAAACCTATGATACGTGGGAAAGGAAGTTTAATCATTAGCACTAATAGTTCCATGGATCTGTAGGATTTCTGTAATTTTGGTAGCGATGGCGTCAGCTGCGAGCTTGTTCCCTAGAAAGTTGGGGTGTATAAGATCTCTGCCTTGTTGGCACGCAGTTATTTCTACTTGGTCATTTGTCTCTTTTTGAAATACAGGCAATAAATCTAGAGTTAGAATATTATTTGCTTCGCTAATCTTCTTTATTTTTGAATGGAAATAGTATTCAAATTGCTCGTACGACTTTTTAAGATAAGGAAATATTACGAGTAGTACAGGTGGCTGGCCACTTCAAAGTGGTCAGCCAAATGCTTTCATAGTTTAACAGCCTTGGGCGATCCTCGAGTAAACCCTGGATCATCGCCTCCCCTAACAATCTCATGATATAAGGTGGCTCCCTCTGCGCCTGAGTTTGTGACATTAAAACTGACTGCTGTCTCTGTCCTCACAACAGAAACTTCACTTCCCCTGTTCCCTGCCATATCAAGGCGATAAACCTTTATCTCCTCTGGTTTGTTCACAATCAAAGTCACGCTGGCAGATCCAACACGAACGAGATGAGGAACAGTGCCCCAATCTTCCAGCACATCTCGATCTGGCCCAGAATAACGAATGTTCGTGTTTTGAATATCTGTGATAAAGGTTACTAACATTCTGCGGCTCTCACTGACAGATTTCCCATCAAGCGACGAAACCCACAATGCGCCTCTATGTCCAGAAATCATTCCGCTTAAACCGCCTGCTGATACCTGCGCACCGACCGGAGCAAGAAAGCCAAGCGTTCTGGGAGAGTTGACCGTTAGAATCCCTTTTGTCTGGTCAAGAGTCACAGGCTGAGAGCCAGAGGGTGCACCAAGATCTCCGTTGCCCCCAGTCGATATAGATGAATAAAGCCGACGGCCAAAAAGCTGACTTTTCATCGGAGCATCGTAGCCGGATGCAGCGCCGGAACCATTCGATTCGATCCACAGTGTCCCCTCATCGTCTGCGGGTGCTAAATCTCTTCTTAAAAACAGACTGATAATCGCCCTTTCACTGGCTAAGAGCGCTGGGTCAGATTGAGCGTTAAAGTAGTCGAACGGAGCGGGGTTAAACAAGGTGGATGAATCGTGTGCCCATGCAAACCTAAACACAGAGTCCCAATCCTGCCTGGCAGCCACAGCTCCCATAAACAAGCCTCCTTCGCCTCTAAAACGGTTGGGAGCCGTAAAGTTGAATTCACTTACCATAAAGGGCAGACCAGCCACACGGGTCAAGGCCAGATTCTGAAGCCCCCCGCCATTGGCCTTGACAGCCATGCCTCCCCCGCTGCCACCCCGGGATGGCACTCCCCAGCTTGAAGCTAGAAAAGTGGGGTGATCCCAATACCAATGATTGTCTACAAAATCTAGTGTGCTGCGATGGCCTGCCAATGCCTTCTGATCCCACCATCCATTCACATCAGTCAGCAGAGCCTTAACCCCTAAGCTTCTCAGCCGACTTTTCATCCAGGCATAAGCTTGGGCGTGCAGCTCAGCTCCAAACCTAGCTCCCTGATCTGTGGCATAAGTCCACCTGCCAGTGTTTCCTGCTGCCTGCCATGCCTGATCAAAAAGGGTTTGAGTTCTCTGGGGCAGATTTCTAGCCGCGCTGCCCTGGTTGTTCTCGTTGACAAGACAAATCCAGGCCAAAGCCGGGTCATCTTTCAGCCTAAGGCCGGTGTAAGGGTTTACAGAATCGAGCAGATTTGTGGCGAAGGCAAGCCAGTTGTTTCGTGCTCCTTCATGAACCAGCTGCAGAGCTTTGTATTCGTCAGTCTCCAAAACTCCAGGAAGGATTTCGTTGTTCCTTGTCTGACGAATCGTAAAAAGATCGACTGCGGTGTAAATGCCGCGTTTTTTGAGGACGGCTATCAGATAATGCAGCTGATCAAGCCGCTCCGGAGTCAGGTTTGTAGAACTGCTGCCAGAGGTTGTCCACCCGCCTGAAAGTTCTACATCGTAATGATGAAGCCGCACCGAGTTATAGCCCATACGCTGAAGTCTTTGGGCCAAAACATCAGCCTCCTTTCGGCTGAGATAACAGGCTGAGAAACAAAGATTTGCTCCATAGAACCTCTGGGGTGTGGGGTCATCTGCAAACACAAACCGGCCATTCTGCACCTCCAGCCACCCCTTTGATCCTGCCGTCTGAGTGGATCGGGGCGACCAGTCTAGAGCAGAGCCGCCAGCGACATCAAGAGGATTATCTATGGCAGCCCAATCAGAACCGGCTGTGATTGTATAGGGCTCCTGAATAGTGAAGTGCAGGGGACGGCTGCTTTTCAAAGTCACTGTGTAGGTTTTCTGACTGCCTGCCGTCCAGGTCCCTCCTTCGCTTCCATAACGCCAATCCAGGCTTGGGCCCCACTGACGGGAGTCCTGCAGAAGACAGCTGGTGACAGATGCTCCTTCAACAGTGATTTCAAGGTCGCCTTTTACCATACGCAGAGTCTTTGCATTCCCGCCAAAGGGCCAGCCGTTTCCGCCATAGACCTCAGGAATAGAAAAAGCAACGCCATCTACATAGGCGGTGGATCCTGCCCAGCGAGAAGTCGGCAGAACCGTCCCAAGACACGCCGTTTCAGTCCCGACATCTGCACTCGGAGTCGCCGTTACCGTGAACTGTAGCCCGCCTGCCGTCTGAACGACTTCTCCTTTTACAACGGCGCTGCCTCCCGGCCAACTCACCTGAGCAGTTGTGGGATTTCCTTGACCATTTTCTGCCTGGGTTGGAGTGTGCTGAATCCACCCAGTACGAAAAAGCTGAAAGCCCAGAGAAGCAATAGGCTCCCCTTCTTCTGAAACTCTTAGGTTTGCAGACCTATCTAAAACGACATCAAGCGGAATTCCAGATGGCTGAGAAAGCAGTGCGGCAGCAAGAGCAGAAAGCATAAAGCTGTTTCCTGACCATATCATAGACCTGAATCTAAACTGACAAGCTCGGCCAGGCCGTATTTGCCTGTTTGCTCGGGCGCAAAACTTTGCCACAATCTCAAGCATGTCAGCAGATGCACAACCTGAAACCCAAACTGCCAAACTGACAACAGCAAACAGGCAGATGGTGAAAGTTCGCAGGCTGATCACATTAGGGTCAGGGCTGACAGCCCCTTTCTTAATCATGAATGCCCTGGCAACACTGGTCGCTGGCTACGGCTTGTTTGCCAACAGCACAGCAGTTGTTATTGGGGCAATGCTGATCGCCATGCTTCTCGGGCCGATCATGGGACTGGCATTAGGATTGGTCGATGGCGACACTCAGCTTCTAAAAAGAGCTTCGATCGCTGAAACAATTGGAGCCATCATGGTGGTGGTCATCGCCTTCGTTATGGGAAGGATGCACTTTGACCTCCCAATAACGGCCGAAATGATGGCAAGGGTTCATCCCAACCTTTTGGACCTTATGATTGCCCTGGCCGGAGGGGCGGCAGGCGCCTACGCTACTGTCTCTCCCAAGGTCAATGCCGGAATCGTTGGAGTTGCCATCGCCACGGCCTTGGTTCCTCCCCTTACAACCTGCGGAATCTGCCTTTCCCGCGGACTTTATGACCTGGCTGGCGGAGCCTTTCTGCTTTTTGCAACCAACCTTGTTGCTATTCAAGCGGCAGCTTCTTTGGTCCTCTTTCTTCATGGCTTTCACGCCATCACAGTTAAGGATGCCAGCGACAAAGGCTATGTGAGAAGACTGGTTCTCGATGGCGTTCTATTGGCAGGACTAGCCATTTTCATGTTCTTTCAGCTCGCAGGAACAGTGCGGGAGCAGCAGTTCCGAGAATCGACAAACAGCACCCTGCGTTCATCGCTAAAGGTTCTGCCCGGAGCCCACTTGGTTGAAACAGAGCACTTCAAAGAAGGTGACACGAGAACAGTTGTCGCAGTCGTCCGCACTCCCTACTCAATCACCCCTCAGCAGACCAGCGGCATGGAGGAAGCACTAAGGCTGAATACAGGCGAGAAGGTGAAGCTCCATATGAGGTCGGTTCTAACCAAAGAAACTACCGCCGACGGCTATCTTCATGAACTGGAGCCAAACCTCCCTGCCATCGAGGAAAGACTCTCAGGCCTCCAGCCTAATGACAGCCTCGAAACAGTGCCACCCACTGTGCCAGTGGCCCCGCCCCAGTCAGAGCCAACAGGAATCCGCCCTGATGAACTGGCAGAGGGTCAGGATGTCAGCCCTTGATCTGCTTTTGGTGACCAACAAAAGGGACGAACCTGAAAACCATGCCGCTAGTGACTGAATCAGCACATTTCACCGTAAGATAGCCAGGAGCCAGCCCCATGCAGCCAGAAGCTTTAGATCAGACAGTCAGGTGCCTTGTCACGGGCGAGGAACTTCCAGCGAGCTTAACCTTAATGTGCTCAAACCTTGATGCTCCATTACAGAGCTTTCTAAAAAGCCGCCACCCTGACCTTTCTCCCGATTCACACATCAGCCAAAGGGGACTGCTAAAACTCAGGATGCAAAAGGTCGAAAGCGACCTAGAATCGGAGCTTGGCGCCTTATCTGACAAGGAAAGAGAAGTCATTGATGCCCTTAAGGAAGGCCATTATCTGGCAACAGATCCTCTGCAGGATCTAGAGGAAGCCGCTCCCTTTTCACAAAAACTGGCAGACAAAATAGCAGCCTTCGGAGGCAGCTGGACCTTCATCCTCACTTTCCTTGGCCTGCTCACCTTTTGGATCGTGATCAACTGTGGACTGCTTCTCGCACGCCCCTTCGATCCCTATCCCTTCATCCTAATGAACCTTATTCTCTCCTGCATCGCGGCTCTTCAGGCTCCGGTCATTATGATGAGTCAGAACCGACAGGAATCTAAAGACAGGGCCAGAAGCGAGCATGACTACCAGATCAACCTGAAAGCCGAGTTGGAAATCAGAGCGCTTAGGGAGCAGATGGACCGCTTTACTTCTCACCAATGGGCCGGGCTCCTTGAAATTCGAAGAATTCAAATGGAAATGCTGGAAACGCTAAGCCAGAAGCCTGAAAACTCACAAAAAGACAGAGAGTAAGAAGCCTACTGAAGCTCACCAGCCTTGGCTCAGCAGAAAAAAGATCCTTCTCTCCTTAAGCGAGAAGGATCAAAAGGCATGATGAAGCTGATGAGTTAAGCCAACACTACTTGGCTGTTTCGTCGGAAGGAGCCGCTTTCGCGTCTCCCCCGCCGCCGCCGCCGCGAGGCTCCATCGGGCCATTGTAATACCCGGGAGCATCGATTTTTTCGCCTGGGTCCTTGTCTCCCGAGCAGCCGCCCAGGAAACAAGAACCAAGCACAAGAAGAATAGGAACGAGCTGCTTTCTCATCGATCCCACGTGTAGTACTTCATGAAGTAGCGTCCGTCAGACCCCTGGGACAAGTAACGCTGGTTGTTGCCCTTAACGAACTTGACATGACTGTCAAGGAAGCCAACATTACCGCCGCCCTTATACATCGTCGCAGACTCGCAGCCAGTGGTCACGCCAAAGCCGCCGCCATTGATGACACCAGTAAAGCCATCGGTTATAAAGGCAGTTTCGGCAATTCGCTCTACCTGTGTATTAGCCATCGTGTGATTAAGATTAACTGTTGGGCTATCGAACACACGCGGCAGGTAGCTGCCAGCGAAGGCATATATAGGATTGGCCTGTGTGCCTGCGGCTGCATCCGCCGCGCCCCAAACCTGGGAGTTCCAGCCAATGTTGTTGGCCGGGAAGGTAATTCCATAATGAGAGTGAATCCAGCGAACCGGCACCCAGCCATCAATCGCGCCTGCACCATTGCAGTCATCACGGTTGGCAGCCTGACGCCACTTCTCTTGATCCCACGTGGGGCTGAAATGAAGACCATTGGGCTTGACTCCCACCGCAGATGCCGCCTGGGCAGGTGGAAGGATAGGTTTGCCATTCTTAATATAGGGGTCAAACTGCTGAACCCAAGAGACAATATCATCACGATAATTGCCGTTGGCAGGCAGATGAGTACGAGTCAGCCAGCTTGGCAGAACATCATCATAATCACCTAGATATAGCTGCAGGCCAGTGCTGATCTGCTTTTGGTTGCTAAGCACTTGAGTGGCTTTTGCTGCTTCTTTAGCCTGAGCAAAAACAGGGAAAAGGATAGCAGCAAGAATCGCAATGATTGCGATTACGACAAGAAGTTCAATCAGAGTAAATGCGCGCCTCATGGAGGTTACCTCAAACTCCTGGGTATTGTTACCCAGGACTAAGGCCCTGAATATTATCCGAGGGTGAACATTAAAATCAACTTGTTTTACACATAAATCTTGAATTTTTCGTGCTTTCGTGAACGATTTCCTGAACATGAAAAATATTTTCAAAAAATTCTCTGGGTTCAAATGAACTTATTTCTTCAAGTCAATTTTTCTGGCTTTCGGTTCTTAAACAAAACTTAATGCCCCCTTATTACCTGCTTAACGAAAGCAGCAGAAAATCCGCATTGGCCCTGACCACCCTGGCCAGGTTTAGATTTATATGAAAAAGGGTTTCACTCTTATCGAGCTCCTCGTCGTTATTGCAATCATTGCGATTCTTGCTGCTATCCTTTTCCCTGTTTTTGCCCAGGCAAAGCTGGCTGCAAAAAAAACAAAGTCGCTGTCGAACGTCAAGAACCTTGGTTCAGCATTTCAGCTTTATCTCTCTGATAACGACGACACGACTCCTTCAATTTTCGGCACTAACGCCCCTTCACAGTGCAATGCTGCTCTTGGACTCTATTCGGGCTGTGCCAATGAGTGGTGGATGCCCCTCTACCCCTACTTCAAGTCAATTGATCTTATTTACTCTGATGAAAGAGATAGACCAGACAACAATCACCCACGCACAACAATCTACGGCGCCCGCAAGGTCTCAGCCTACGGTTACAACTGGGGTCCATTTGGATGGAGAGGCGGCGGACTGCTTGAGAAGCAGGTTGTTTATCCTAGACCAGAAGGTGGAAATGGCAACATCAACTCAGGCAAGTCGGCAACAGCCGTTGTCGAGCCAGCATCAACCTTTGTTTTTGGAGATACCTATGACACACCACGAGCCACAGTTGGAATTGGATTTGCCGCTGACACCTACACGGGCCTAAGCAGCGCCGGACTGCGCTACGGTGGAAGCTTCAACTATGCATTTGTTGATGGCCATGCCAAAGCGCTAAAAGTTCGAACAGGAATCCTTGTCGGAGCCTTTAGCAACAGATGGCTTGCCCCTGCCAATGTGGCATCCCATGGCGGCGCCTTCTGCTCAGATCCTGAAGCCATCCTCCAGCCGGAAGACGGCACGACCTCAAGCCTGAACACCACACCCAGGCCACCTGCTCTTGCCTGTAATGCCTATGCTCAGTGGGTTATTGACAATACCAACACTCCCTGCCCCGACGTGCCAACCGGCAACTGCTTCTTTGCCAAGTAATATGAGAAGCATTCTGCTCGTCAGCACAGCTATTGCACTCGGCCTCATGGCCGGGTGCAGCACCAGTAAGGAAACAGCCATTCAAGCTCCGGCTTCTTCTGAAGCCGCTGCAGAAGGTGGAGTCAGCCAAGGTACTAGTACGGGTCTTCCCGAAACTGAAAGGCCAGGCGAATCCATTGGTGTCCCACCTGGCGAAAAATAAAGAAGCTAAACGTTTTTTTATTCAAAGCCTGTATTAGCTCCCCCTGCTAAAAAGGGAGTTAATGCAGGCTTTACCCTTGTTGTCTGCAGCAGAATCAAGCCAAAATTAAACATGCTAGTCAGCCTCTGCTTGGCGGCGCTTGTTTCCCAGCCCCAGGCGATCAATGCCTACTACATTGGGCATAGTCTTTCAAGCGACATCCCCGATATGGTCATGGCCATCGCTGGCAGCGGCTTCAAGTTCAGGCATCAAGATATCCCAGGGGCTCCTCTGAGGTGGCAGTGGGATGAAGCCACGAGAAAAAGTGAGTTTGAGCCCCAGTATCAGGGACGCTACCATACCCACCTGACCAAAGACTTTAACGTCTTGGTGATGATTGACTCTGTGCCAAGAGGTGAAGAACCCTCTCTGCTGGAAAGCATTGACTATGCAGGCAGGTTTGTTGCTTTTGCCAGAAAGAAAAACCCCCAGATTCGTACTTTCTACTACGAGCCCTGGCACCACACCACAAGCGGGACAGCCAAAGCTTACGAACACGATAAAAGCAGTCCGTCACGCGGCCTTGCCTGGCGCCCCCGAATTGCCGCAGATCGCCCCAAGTGGGATAAAGTTGTCGCCGAAGTCAACCGCCAGCATCCAGGAGGAGTTCCCATGAAGCTGATTCCTGCCGCTACTGGGCTGGGACAGCTTTCTGATGCTATTGCTGCAGGCAAAGTTCCCGGCCTAAAAAAGATCGAAGACCTCTATAGTGACGAGATTCATCTTAACCCACTTGGCAAATACTTCGTGGCCTGCATCCATTACCGATCGCTCTTTGGCGGCAAGGTTTCTGGCCGAGCGTGGGACATAAAAAGCCGCTGGGGAGGCGCCTACTACGATACAAAAGACTGGGCAGGCAACACCTACGCCAAACCAAGCGAAGCGACCGTAAGGGCGATTCAAGCCACGGCGGACCAAGTAGTGATTCCGTAAGACAGCCGAATATCAGCAGCTTCTGGCCTCTTAAGGAACCCAGAAGCTGCCGTTTTTCTAGAGTTTGGATGCCTCAAGGGTTCCTGTTTTCACCTGACCTCCAACTAAGGCAGTCACGGTGACTCTGCCTTCGGCATGAGCCGTCAAGGTCCCATCTTGGTCGATCCATGCCGCTCCTTGACAGGCCCAAATGATCTTGTCAGACGAGATCCTCTTCCCTGCCGCCAAAACTACTGCCCTGCCCGTTTTACCCACAACAAGATTGGAAGGAAGTTCAAGTGACAGCTCTCCTAAATGCGTCTCATCGGGCTGTTTGGTAAAAAGAAGCACGCCGTTGGCGACTGGCCTTTCCACCCCGCCACTTGGCCGGTTTAGAGTGACTCCCAGTGCGTGAAGAGTGGTCGAGCCTCCTCCATCCAAGTTCACAGCCTCTACACATCCCCACCTCTTCATCACCTCTGCGGTTTCAGTAAAAGTCGTGCCGACGCTCATCTGCTGCCTGCCATCTACAACAATGCTCCAAATCTCTCCACTGCTGGTTGTTCCCATGGCCGTCCGGGGGTGGCGTGCTGCATCCGCGTTTTCAAGAGGTCCGGCGTAAGCACCATTCTTAAGCAGAACTGGCCCTCCCCCCATAGCCTCTGTCACCCCTGCCCCCAGTTCAGAAATAGTGATCTTGATGGTGACTCTTGAGCCAGTCGGAAGGGCTGCAATCTTGGCAGCCATCTCTCCATTGCCAGACAAAAGCGCCCTTCCCTTTTCAACTGTAGGCCGAGTAACAGAAGGTTCTACTTTAACCACTGTCGCGGTCATCTCACCATCAAGGCCAAGTTTGGCACCGGCTAAATCAAGGTGGGCAGCAGCAATTGGCCCCTCGCTATAAACTTCACCGGCGAGATCGAAACTCAGGCCAAGACCACCTGCAGCCAGCTTGCCGTTGAGTGTATCTACTTCCATCAGACCGGCAAGACTTGTCACTGTCACAACCGCTTTTGGTGCGACGACACGCCCCATAACTGAGTCTCCCCATGCGAATGCCGCCGTCCTTTGTCCTTTGCCTTGAGCAGATATCAGGACACCTTTATGAACCATAAAGCCCTGGGGGTCCCCGCCAGGATCAGGAGTCCATTGGAAGAAGTCGCCATTGATTCCCGCCTGAGCGCCAGCCTCCTTAACCATCTCAGAAACGACCGATCTGCCATTGAACCGCCCAGGTTCATAGATTTGTCCTCCCGCCAGCCGGCTCTCTGCCCTGACGAGCTTGGGATCATATTTAATCCCGTAAATGGTCCTTGCCGGATTGGCTTCAACCTCCATTTTAAAGGTCATTCCGGGAGCGAGAGGCTTTTCCCAGCTCTTAACAGTTTCCGCCTGCGCGGCACTGAAAATGATGAATGACGCGAAAATCAGCAGATGACGGCAGGACATCAAGGCTAGTCTAGCCAAGTAAAGGTTAAGAAGACATCAAGCCTCAATCCCACGCCGTAAACTGCTCTGAGCGGCCTTGTCGCACAGGCAGAAAGGACCAGAATGCCCTGTACTAGAACGCTGCTCCCTGCCCAGGTAAGGTCATTTTATGCTCCTCGCCAAGCGCACTTCTGTCGCCCCTTCCCTTGATGGAACTCTCACCAGCGAAGCCTGGAGCAAGGCAGTCAAATCAGGAAACTTTGTTGACATGGCGGCAGGGCATCCTGGCCTGCTTGAAACTACGGCTTCAGTCCTTTGGGACGACGAAAACCTCTACCTTGGCTTTTGGGTGGAGGAGCCCTACCCCACCGCCCACCTCACCGAAAGAGATTCCCTAATCTTCAGCGAAAATGACATCGAACTCTTTATCGATGGCGGCGACTGCTACTACGAACTTGAAATCAACGCCTTAGGAACCATCTATGAGGTCTTCTTTATCTGGAGAGACGCTTACGACAAGTTCGACCAGGAAGAGTTTAATGTTCACACGCGCAGAGCCTATTCCTTCGGGGGAGACTTTGACCGAACGATCGAACATTTTTGGGATGGAAATCACCCAAGAAAAACAAGATGGGCCTTTACAGATTTCGATCTCCCTGGCCTTAAAACAGCCGTGTCAGTTCAGGGGACTCTTAACGACAGCACGCAAAGAAGCAGAGGCTGGACCTGCGAAATCGCGATTCCTTGGCAGAGCCTGACTCTCATGGCCAATGGCCGTTCTCTCCCCCCTCAGCCAGGAGATGTGTGGAACCTTTTTCTCGGCAGATTTCAAAAGATCGTTCTTGGCGAAAAAGAACATCAAGCCGCATGGTGTGTCACTCCCCACGGCCGTTACGACACTCACATGCCAGAAAAGTTCACCCCCGTCAGGTTTGAGTAAAAGCCTTACAGCAGGGGGATTCTTCGCCTGCCCTTCAATCCTCCGGTACAGAACAGCCCCTTTGATGCATTTCTTCTACCATGGCCTCTTCCCATTCCTGTGATTGGATGCTGGCCCCGAACCGCCTGTTCCTGGCCTTCATGGTGCGGTAAGCCTCCTGCCAGCCGGGGCAGGAGGCTTCTCTCATATCTGCCAAGCGCAGCAGCGAAAGGGCTATGTCCTCCATGGCTTGCGGGGTCTCCCCAAACTCACTCACAATGCGCCTGGCTATCGAAAGGCCCTCTTCGTAGCGGGAAAGGGCAGAGATCTTGTTACCCTTCACCTCCAGGTCAAAATCACCCAGTTTATTAATAAAAACTGAGACGTCATGAAGAGAGTCAGCGGTCTCCCCAAACTCACTCACAATGCGCCTGGCTATCGAAAGGCCCTCTTCGTAGCGGGAAAGGGCAGAAGCCTTGTCACCCTTCACCTCCAGGTCATAATCACCCAGTTTATTAAGAGAAACTGAGACGTCACGAAGGGAATCAGGGGTCTCCCCAAACTCACTCACGATGCGCCTGGCTATCAAAAGGCCTTCCTCGTAGCGGGAAAGGGCAGAAGCCTTGTCACCCTTCACACGAAGGTCAAAATCACCCAGTCGCTCGAGAGAAACTGAGACGTTACGCAGGGAATCAGGGGTCTCTCCAAACTCACTCACAATGCGCCTGGCTATCGAAAGGCCTTCCTCGTAGCGGGAAAGGGCAGAAGCCTTGTCACCCTTCACACGAAGGTCAAAAT
>CAZSIM010000004.1:38882-96922 GCA_964607175.1 uncultured Fimbriimonadaceae bacterium | reverse complement strand
AAAGGCCCTCCTCGTAGCGGGAAAGGGCAGAAGCCTTGTCACCCTTCACACGAAGATCAAAATCACCCAGACGCTCGAGAGAAACTGAAACGTCACCAAGGGAGTCAAGGGTCTCTCCTGCCTGATTGATCTCCCTCATAATCTTCAGACTCCGAAGGTAGAGCGCCTCGACCCGGTCCTTCTGCTCGCCCTGCCGGAGCAGTGAATCAGCCGCCATTACGAGCACAGCGGCAGCATCTTTCGATTCAGGCAGTTCGCCGGCTACATAGGCCAAAGTCAGCTTTTCAGCCGCTTCCAACCCTGCCTTGCCTCCATAGTTGTTGAGCCACTGAGCTGCCTCCCATGCCTGTTCCAGGGTGAAGGAGGCTTCAGGCCAACCGTTCAGAGGGGTCAGGTCGGCCAGCCTGATCAAGACATTGTGGGCTAGGCTCCATAGCCGCTGCTCTCTAAGGTCTGCAGCATAGAGCCAGGTCAACCCTGGCCAAGGAGAGTCTCTTTCACCCGCCACAGGCTCCAGCTCTCTGAAGCAAAGGTCCAAGAGATCCAGCCTTTCTGCTCCATCGAGATTGGAAATATCAGTCTCATCCAGAGCCAGAAGCACAGCCCTCCTGACGGCCAGCTTGAGCTCCCCTTCTTCGGCAAAATCGCCGACATGGTCTCGGGCCATCCGGTAGAAGGTCACCTGGTCAAACTCGCTGGCGGGGTGGGGATGTCGCCAGGTGATTGCCTGCCTTCCCGCTTCTAACAAATCAAAAGAAACATCGTCATAACAGGGGCCAAGGGCCTTATCTTTTGCTAGGTGAAAGACGACCCGATGGAGGAATCGAGTCCCTGCCAGGCTTCCCCAACCTAAAGTGTCTCTTATGCGCTCGGGCAGGCCATCAAACCGGGCCTTGGCAATATCAGTGTATTTGCTGAAACTCTCGATCAGTCTCCGTCCTACTTCACTCAAGCCGCCCTCCGCTTTCAAGGTGGCGCCCGGCCTTGCCGCAAGAAGCATGAGGAGCTGGCTGACGTAGAGAGGATGGCCCTGAGCCTGGTTGAGAATGAACTTTACGTCTTCTCGGGGCATACGTGGCTGGGCTGAAATGATGACCCCTTCAAGGTTGACAGGTTCATCCAGTTCCACCTGATGGACCCTGATCCCTGACGGCAGACCCTGAGGTCCCTCGACCTGGGGGTAGGCACGGGGAATGTGGGCGATCCTTTCGATTGACCCTGGCCCAAGGACAAAGCCCTGGCTTTCATCCTGCCAGACTCCCTTCCAGTGGCTGCAGACAACAAGAAGAGGCAGTGACTTCCTGGTGGCTTCTGCGAGAAGACTTTCAAGCAGCTGGGTCGTCTCGGGGTCGCAGAACTGCGCGTCATCCAAGACAAGGAGGATGGGAAGGGCCTTGGATTCATCTTCCCCTCTGAGGATGGCAAGAAGGGCATCGAGCGTCTCCTTCGTTTCCTTCATTCCCTGGACGGCGGCAGCCTGAGCATGCGACAGCTCTAGTTCTTTGGCTCCCTGTGCTTTTGTCTCCTGAAACTTCCTGAGCTCTCCAATCAGCCTGCCAGCATTGTTCAGCTTAATCAGGAAAGGAATAGCGCCGAGGAAGGGCACCAGTGCGGCGGCATCCTGCAGGGTGTCACCCAAGACCCCAAGAAGCTCATCCCTCGCCTCTTTGAGCAGCGCCTCTTCCTTGGACCTTGACCTCTTGGCTGCCCAGAGAGGCAGGAGATGCCTGCGCACCTGCTCGCTGAGCTGGGGATAGGAGGGGAAGGGCGAGGTTTTATGCCCTGGGTGGGGGACCTGTGCCCTCATCCCCAAGTAGAGGAAGCCCATCGGCTCGGAGATAAGGCCTGTGTGAGTGCGAAAGTCAGGTGTCACAGACCAGCGCCTGTCGGCCGTGTCGTCAGCAATTCTTTCGGGCCAGTAGCAGCTGCCAAACCCTCTGACGAGCCTCTCGTACCACTCCTGAATTAGACGTGTCTTTCCCCAGCCTGTCTCGGCGAGAAGCACGACCATGGAGGGCTGACCTGCTTTAGCCTTTTCCCATGCATCGTCCAGAACTGCCAGTTCCTCCGGGCGGTCGACAAACACTCTCGTCCATTCAGCCACAAGGCTAGTATGGAGGCATCTCTGCTGCAAAGGCAAGTTAAAAATGGCTTTGAAAACGCTGATAGAGGGAGGAGGCTGACGCCTCCTCCCTCTATCAATAAAGTCACGACCTGGCTTTTTTTAGAAGTCCATGTCGCCCATGCCGCCGCCGGGCATGGCAGGAACAGCCTTCTTGGCTTCTGGCTTCTCAACCACCAAAGCTTCGGTCGTAAGGACCAAGCCTGCGATAGAAGCGGCGTTCTGGATGGTGCTGCGGGTGACCTTGGCAGGATCGACGATGCCCGAGGCGATCATATCGACGTACTCGCCAGTAGCAGCGTTGAGGCCGTGAGGAGCAGCCAAGGCTCGAACCTTTTCAACCACGATGCTGCCTTCGAGGCCAGCGTTCTCAGAAATCTGTCGCAGAGGAGCTTCGAGTGCGCGTCGAACAATGTCAACGCCAGTCTTTTCGTCGCCCTGGACTGTCATGGTATCAAGCACAGCTGTAGCTCGCAGAAGAGTGGTTCCGCCCCCGGGGACGATGCCTTCTTCAACAGCTGCTCGGGTGGCGCTCAGGGCATCCTCGTAGCGGTGCTTCTTTTCCTTCAGCTCGGTTTCGGTGCTGGCTCCAACCTTGATAACGGCAACGCCGCCGCTCAGCTTGGCAAGTCTTTCCTGCAGCTTTTCGCGGTCGTAGCTGCTGTCGGTGTTTTCGATCTGAGCCTTAATCTGTGCGATTCGACCCATCACAGCTTCCTTGGCGCCAGCGCCTTCGATGATGGTGGTCTCTTCCTTGGTGATCACCACTTTCTTGGCGGTGCCCAGCATGTCGAGTCCAACACTGTCCAGCTTCTGACCAAGGTCGTCGCTGACGAAAGTTCCAGCGGTCAGAATAGCAAGATCTTCCAGCATGGCCTTGCGTCGATCGCCAAAGCCAGGAGCCTTGACGGCCGCAACCTGCAGGATGCCACGAATCTTGTTGAGAACGATGGTGGCCAAGGCGTCGCCTTCAATATCCTCAGCAATAACAAGGATAGGCTTGCGAGCCTGGGCAGCCTTCTCAAGGAAGGGCAGAAAATCCTGAGCGCTGGAAATCTTCTTTTCGTGAATGAGGATCAGAGGATTCTCAAGCACAGCTTCCATTCTTTCTGGATCAGTGACAAAGTAAGGAGAAATGTAGCCACGGTCAAACTGCATGCCCTCAACGATCTCAACGGTCGTTTCGCGGCCTTTGCTTTCTTCAACGGTGATGACGCCATCTTTGCCGACCTTATCCATGGCATCGGCAACCTGCCTGCCAATCTCTTCATCGTTGCCGGCGATAGTGGCAACAAACTCAACCTGCTCCTTGTCTTTAACGACCTGAGCCTGGGCCTTCACAGATTCGATGACAGCGGCAACCGCCTTGTCGATTCCGCGCTTGACGGCAATGGGGTTTCCGCCGGCAGCCACGTAGCGCAGTCCTTCGTTGACGATCGACTGGGCGAGAACAGTGGCGGTGGTGGTTCCGTCACCTGCGACATCGTTGGTCTTGCTGGCAACTTCTTTGCACAGCTGGGCGCCCATATTCTCATAGGGGTCTTCCAGTTCAACTTCCTTGGCAACGGTCACGCCGTCCTTGGTAATGGTTGGGCTTCCCCACTTCTTATCCAAAACAACATTTCGGCCTTTGGGGCCAAGGGTGACTTTAACGGCATCCGCAACTTTGTTAACGCCTCTTTCAAGGGCGCGGCGGGCGTTTTCATCAAACAATAGGTTCTTTGCAGCCATTTCTATAAATCCTCTTCAATTACTTGACAATAGCGTAGATCTGATCTTCGTCCAAGATCGTGTAGTCCTGGCCATCCAAGGTCACTTCGTTGCCGCCGTACTTGCTGAACAGCACGCGGTCTCCAACCTGAACGGTAAGGGGGGCATGATCTCCGTTGTCGAGAACTCGACCGTTGCCAATGGCAACGACCTCGCCTTCGGTCGGCTTCTTCTTAGCGGAATCGGGGAGGATGATTCCGCCGGCGGTCTTCTCATCGGCCTCAAGGACCTTGACCACCACTTTGTCTCCAAGTGGGCGAATGTTGGCCATTCTGGTTTTTCTCCAAAGTTTTCCCACAAAGTCCAGGGCAATGCCTTGGCACTCGCAGGGATTGACTGCTGATTATGGTCTCAACTCAGCCACTGGCTGGCAGTCGTGGGTCCAGAGTGCCAGCCATTATCCCCATTCGATAAGGAACCTAAAATGGCTTCTTCGCCTTGACTGGTTTAGAGTTCAGGTCTATCGTCCGTCAGTCTCAGAACCTTCTATGAGGCGCGGTCTAAGGCTGCACCCGACCAGTCTGCGACTGCGTGGCAGCTTCTTCTTCTTTTATGACGCCTCCACCGGGCCGATGCCGTTCCAGCTTTTCCAAAGTGTCAACCAGCCTTTCAACTGCAGGCTTAATCGGCTCAATGCCCTGCAGCGGCCTCAGCATCCAAACGGCCAATGAAAGGATCACTGTGGCGCCAATAGCGGCCCCCAAACCCATCACCATGCCGCGAAGCAGAATCATGGTCCAGTTGTTGTTATCCTTTATCTGCCTCCTAATCAGCAGATTGTTCTCTCTCATCAGCCTAAGCTGTTCCTGCCTATCCTCTGCGGTGCTTTCCGTTTTCACCGGAAGAGGCAGAGAAGTTTCGGTGGCTTTAGGCTCTTGAGCTGAATCTTCCATGGATCTACCTGATCAAACGCAGAACAAGCGCTTCACGATTCCCCCGCATGACCACCAGATTTTCAAGCTTGCAGCACTGAGTGCCAATAATGGTCATTAGATTGCTGGTTATGTTAAAGGTACACGAGCAGGATTAATCTTTGACTCTAGGGGCAAAGCATATCATCATCTCGCAGCCAAACATATTATACAGGAGCTTTTACGGCTATGAATTCTTCGTCAGCAGCACAGGTTACATCAGGTCCAGAAGACAGAAGCTGGCTTAGACCAACGCCAGAAGCTCTTGCCTGTGCCCCGAAGCGAGCCTGCATGGATGCCCAGGTGCTGCCCTTAAGGCTGGACCAAGGAAGGCTGATCGTCGCCTTCTATGCTCCTATGGATGTAAGGATGCTTCAGCGGTTTGCCTTTATTGTTCAAAGACAGATCATGGTGGTCGAGGCATCGAGGGACGAAGTGCAGGAAGGGTTGAAGCATGCCTGGGGCTGGCAGCCCCTCCCCGAAATCGGACAGCTGGCAGACGCCGTTGCAGAACACGCCAAGACTCCTCTCAACGCCAAGCTTATTGAACCTAGCGCCACACTCAACTGGGGCATGAGGAAAATGCAGGTCATCGCCGTGACTAGCGGCAAAGGAGGGGTCGGCAAAAGCACTCTGACCGCAAACCTCGCCATATCTTTGGCACGACTGGGGCTGAGAGTTGGCGCTATCGACTGCGATTTTGGCCTTTCAAACCTTCATGTTCACATGGGGCTGAATCCAGACCGTGGATTGATCGATGTCGTTACGGGGCAATACTCAGCTCTCGATGCCTTCATCTCTGGCCCTTGGGGACTGAGGCTGCTGCCAGGAGGCAGCGGGGCCAGCGAAATGGCCAAGATGGACTACACGCGCCTGCGAAGCGTTGGCCTGAGTTTTGAAAGACTTGACCCCTACTTTGATGTGATCCTGCTGGATACGGCAGCAGGAATTCATGAAGGAGTAATTTCGCTGCTGATAGAAGCCGACGAAACCCTTGTCGTTATGACTCCAGACCCCGCAAGTGTTGTTGATGCTTACGCAGCTACTCGCGTTCTGCTGGAAAGGCGTCCCTCAGCTAAGATCAAGGTGGCAGTTAATCAGGCTAAAGATGAAGCCTCTGCAAAGGCAATCATGGCCAAGTTCAGCGCATTTCTTCAGCAGCATGAAGGCACTGGAGTCGAGTTCTCCGGCATGATTCCTGCCTCGAAAGCAGTCTCAAAATCAGTCAGAGAAAGAGTGCCAGTTCTTCTTTCTGATCCCAACGGACCTGCCTCAGAATCAATCAACCGTCTGGCACGCGAGCTGGTGGGTGCACCGAAGGAAACTGGCGGCAAGGCTAAAGGACTCTTCCAGAGAATCTTTGGCCGCCCGACATCAGTGGCTGCCGTTTAGCAGAGCGACAAGAAAGCTAAGAAAGACAAAGCCGGCGCCATAAGCCAGCATCAAGGTCTTCATTGCCCTCCTGCCCAAAGGATGAGCAAAGTTAATCACCCTTCTCTCCCTGACGCCAGGTGTTCCCTGCCTTCTGGCCGGAACCCATAAACGCGAATCAGCAGCTCCGAAGTAAAAACCTAAAATCCAGTTCTCTCGCTTTGCCCACTCGGCCTGGTTGCCAGCACGCCGACTATGCAGAATAGGTTCTGCCCATCGGTGAACCATCCGCTCCATGCGGTTCCACGCTGCGGCTTTGTACTCATCCCTAACCATGCCTGAGTCTGAGTATCGGCGTCTGAGGTCCCAGGGTTCACGTAAATTTTTTCTTCCCTGCCTAAAGAATGGTACATTGGCTTTGCTCTCTGCAGACAGCGGGTGAGAAGTCATTTTGACTCTCTTAATTCCCCGCCGAGGTGAAGCGCCAGGTGCCGTTAAAGGCAAGGCTAAAGTAGATTTTGTGTCGACTTGAGCTCCTGCGCGTACCGCGCAGGAGCTCAAGTCCGTTTAAGGAGGCGGATATAAGCCTATGCCTACTGTAAAGAAGGCAGAAACTATTGAAACGACACGTGAACGCTACGAGCGCTCGGTGGGAGTGATCTTCACGGAGTATCGCGGCCTTAAAGTGAAGCAGATGCAGGATCTTCGATCCAAGCTTCGCGAAAAGGGCGGCGACATCCATGTCGTCAAAAACACTCTCTTCCGAATCGCTGCAGGCGAGCACGGCAAGGACCTGCCTGAGAACATTGGCAGCGGCCCCACTGCAGTCGCCTTTATCTACGAAAACGAAGCTGAATGTGCCAAGTCGCTTGTTGACTTTGCCACTGCCAACAAAGCTTTTGTAGTTAAGGGCGGCCTTTTTGGAGGCAAGCCTTTCGACGGGAAGCAGGTGGAAGCACTTTCCAAACTGCCCCCGCGAGATGTTCTCATCTCACAGGTCATCGGCGCCGTCATCGCCCCCCTTTCTTCCTTGGTTGGCACAATCGAAGCCCTTTACGCAGATCCTATCCGCGTTATTGGCGCCGTTGCCGACAAGGTTGCAGAAGGTGGTGGACCGGTGGAAGCCGAAACTGCCAGCTCTGCCCCAGCGGTTGAAGAACCCGCCAGCACTGAGCCCACCCCTGCAGCTGATGAACCAGCTGCCACGACCGACAGCGAACCCAGCGCTTAACGCACCATGGCCACAACTGTTGAATCCATTGTTGATCAGATTAGTAATATGACCGCTATTGAGCTTTCCGAGCTCAAGAAGGCCCTCGAAGACAAATTCGGCGTTACCGCCGCTGCCCCCATGGGCTTCCCTGCCGGTTTCGCCGGTTTTGGTGGCGGAGCTGAAGCTGCTCCTGCCGCTGAAGAGAAGACCGAGTTCGATGTCATCCTTGCAGAAGCTGGCGCCCAGAAGCTCCAGGTTATCAAGGTTGTCCGCGAAGTCACCGGACTTGGCCTCAAGGAAGCCAAGGACCTGGTTGACGGCGCTCCCAAGCCAGTCCAGGAAGGCATTTCCAAGGACGCAGCCGACGCCCTCAAGGCCAAGCTGGAAGAAGCTGGCGCCAAAGTCGAAGTCAAGTAATTCGATTGCTGCTTTGCTTAAATGTGGGGTCCCTTTTAGGGGACCCCACATTTTGCTTTTAGAGCCTGGTTTTTATCGATACAATGAGGCTCCAAGTGTTTACAGCCTGCAAAAATCCGTATCTCTCAACAGTAATGGCAGGTCCATAGGGACCTGCCATTAAAACCAAAGTCAGCTGAAAGCCAGATTAACTATCCTGCTTCTTCTTCTTATGCTCCCTTAAAAAGGTTGGCAGTGAAATCTCATCGTCATCCAAGCCTTCCTCTTCTGTATTGCCAGATGCACCTGCCCAGATATCTCGTGGGCGAGGACGGCCTGGCTCGTAAGGGCGAGGAGCAGTAGAAGGCCTGGTAGATCTTGGCTCTTCGACTGGTTCAGCTTCTGCCTCTTCCTTTGCGCCATCGAGCACAGATTTTGACTGGAAGCTTGTCCACACTTCTTCTGGCTCTGGCTCTGGAGTTCTAGTTTCAACCCGAGTGGAACTGCGTGACCGAGCAATTTCTGGATCGAAACCAGTCGCAAGAACCGTGATTCTTACTTCATTGCTCATGTTGGGATCAATAACGGTGCCCAAATAGATGGCCGCATCATCCATATCGCAGAGCGAATGAATGTATTCCATGGCATCGTTGAGTTCAGCAAGAGTAAGGTCTTCGCTGCTGGTAATGTTGACCAGCAGGCCGCGTGCTCCGTCAATCGACTGTTCAAGAAGCTGGCTGGAAGTGGCATCTTGTGCAGCCTGAATGGCTCTATGCTCTCCCACTCCATAGCCAATGCCCATAAGAGCAGGGCCAGCATTCTGCATAACGGCCTTAACGTCAGCAAAGTCAACGTTAATCTGGCCAGGAATCGTGATAATGTCGGAAATTCCCTGAACGCCCTGTCTCAAGACTTCATCCGCCATGCGGAAGGCATCACGAATCGCAGTCCTACGTTCTGCGACATTCATCAGCCTGTCGTTGGGAATCGTAATCATGGTATCAACCCGGCCAACCAGGCTGGTGATGCCATTTTCTGCAAGCTTTTCTCTGCGTCTGCCTTCAAAGGTAAAAGGCCGCGTGACAATGCTCACTGTCACCGCGCCAAGCTCTCTGGCAATATCGGCGACAATTGGGGCAGCACCTGTTCCTGTGCCGCCGCCCATTCCGGCGGTGATGAAGACCATGTCGGCCCCTTCGAGCACCTTGCGAATCTCGTTTTTAGATTCTTCAGCGGCGCTTCGGCCAACTTCGGGGTCTCCGCCCGCGCCTAGTCCTCGGGTTAAATTAAGCCCGATCTGAATACGTTTGTGAGCTTTCGATTGGTCCAGCGCTTGAACATCCGTATTCATAGCGATAAACTCGACGCCCAGGATTCCAGCCTCGACCATGGAGTTGACGGCATTTGAACCGCCGCCCCCCACACCGACGACCTTGATTACTGCACCCGATTGATCCACGATTCCTTCCTTTGGTTTCGACCGCTTATCCATTATGGACGCCGCCCGAAGATTGATTGTATCGCCTTAAAACCATCTTGCCACCCTTTAGTTCCAGAAACGGGCTCAAACTCCTGCTGATCCCACTCTAAAACCATGCGAGCCATGCCCACAGAGGTGGAAAAAATAGGATCCATAAGCCTTCTGCTGTTTGGTCCTGTTGTCTTAGGCGCTGCCAGCTTTACTCTTCTTCCGCTTAAAGCCTTTTCAAAAACATTTTCAACACCTTCAAGGTGCGCGCATCCACCAGTTAAAAACAGCCCGCCAGCAAGCTTTCCGCTTACGCCGCTTTTCTCAATTTCTTTGCCGGCATAGGTGGCAATCTCTCTTACTCTTGCCTCAATAATTTCCGACAGAGCTCTTCGTTTTAACGGTCTTGCTGATGCCATTTCCTTCTGAAGAATATCGATGACTTCACTATCAGAAACGCTTGATGGCACAGCAGCGCCATGTTCGACTTTAACCCTTTCTGCTTCACCAAGTTCAGTTTTCAGCAGATAAGCAATATCGCTCGTGATATGGTGCGCCCCAATTGGCAGACAGGCACAGTGAACAGGCTTGTGATCGATGTAAACAGCGATATCGGTTGAAAGAAATCCGACATCAATAACAGCGCAGCCAAGATCAAGCGATTCAGAAGGCGCACATCCAAACGCCGAAGCAAAAGGCTGGACTACAATTTGGTCTAGTCTTCGCCCAATTCTAGCAGCAAGATGAGCGTGGCCATCAATCACCTTCTTCGCGCCGGTAACCATGGTGGTCATAACCTCCAGCTTTTTGGCAGAAAGCCCAACTGGGTCGGCGATGCCTCTTTGGCCATCAACCCAAAACTCTCTAGGAACTGCTGCGACCTGTTCTCTATCTGATCCCACTAATACTTGGCGGCTATGCTTTAAAACTGTTAGAACATCTTCTGCCTTTAGGACTCTTCCTTGAGGCACTATTGGCAGATAGCCCTGGCTGGTTGAGCACTGAAGATGGGGACCAGAAACATTAATGGCAAAGCCCATAATGTGCTCGCCAAGTTCCTTCTCTACTTTTTGAATGGCATGGAGAGCGGCTGTGCCAACTTCTTCTTCATCTCTGATTGCCCCTTTTGTCAACCCTCGGCAGGGAACGATGTTGAACCCATCAACCTGAAACTTTCCACCCGTGATGCTGGCTGCAAGACACACAATCTTGCTTCCAGAAATTTCTAGTACGGCTGCCTGCCTGGTTTCCATAACTTACGACTGTCCTTCCTTTGAGACGGGAGCAGATGCTGCCTGCCTGGCTCTCTCAGCTTCAAGACGATTTTGCTCCCTCCAATCGAACCACCGAGTGAGCAGAATCCTTCGAATAATGCTGAGATTGTTAAAAATCCTAACTCCATAGACGAAAGCAACAACCAAAAAGAGGTTGATGCCCATCTGTTCACCAAGCCATGCTAGGGCTGAACCCATTAAGATATTGCCCAAAAAGCCAGTCAAAAAGATAGATCCATTAAACTTTCCTTCAAGACTGCTGCGATAACCGCCTAAAACAGTATCAATACCACCCATGACGGCGAGGCCAAGGTAGGCGACATATTCGGGCGGAAGGGGAGCCTTGAGCTGCAGCCCTAAAACAAAGCCAGCGACAATTGCCGCCACTGGCAGAATCATGGGAAGACCCTTAATTTCGACCTCCAGACCTACGATTTGTAGAAGATTCTGGCTCTTTCTTTTCTTCCATCTTTGGCAGAGTGGCAAACTTTCTTGCCGTTGAACCATCGTAAGCAGGGAATCTCATCTTGTCCGAAACGGCTACTTCAACCATTGCCGGGTCCAGCTCTCTTATCTCAGAAAGCACTCCACCTGGGAGGTTCAATCCACCATAAAGAGCATCTGGGTCTCCCATCGCTCTGATAACGATTGGGGCGGCAAACCTAGCTCCATCCACCAAAATTACAGATCCAACACAACGGTAGCTGGTTGTGGGTCCGGCTCTCTTATTGTTCACCGTAATAGCTTCTGCCCCGGCATTCCACAGTTCATTGATAACGCGCACAAGGTCGGCGTCATGAATGATCGCATCGTTGACATTTGCCAGTTCCTCTGTCGGCTTCTTGCTGTCTTTCAAAATGACAGTCACGCCCGGCCCCTCTACCTCAGTCAAACCAGCAAAGAGCTTGGCATTCTGCAGCGAGTCATTCAGTTCCTGAGATAAGTTTTGTCCAGAAGAAGCCGCAATTTCCAAAGCTGTCTTTTCTTCTCTCAGCTTCTGAACCTCTGTTCTCAGTTTTGCCATTTCTTCGGTTAGGTTCAAGTCTCCGCTTAGAACTTGATCACGAATATCGCTAGGCAGGCGACGAACTCTTTGATCAGTCTGCGAATGTTGAACTAGAGCCATAGCTGCCATGACCCCGACAAGAAGCCCAACAAAACTAATAATCATCCAGCCCGACGACTTTTCACCAGCTACAGGAAATGGATTCATTGCTTAATCAGAAGTAACAGAGGGAGATGCGGGTTCCCCTTCCTGGCCAGAACCGAAGGAACTCAGGGGATCTGTTATAGTTTGATCCCTTTTGCCCTGACCGCTAGGAGTCTGGTCCTGCTGAAGCAAACCCGTGCCTCTCGACCCACTCGCAGGACGCCTTTTAACAAAAGCTAAAACCTGTTCCAGAGCATCGTCAACAGAAGGCAGAGCCCCAAGCTCAAGAGTGCTGCCCGATATATCGAAGATGAAAGCACTGTCTTCCGTCATGGTGATGGTGCATGAACTCAAATCTCCACCGAGAACCTCTGAAAGTCCCTTGGCAAAGGCTCCTGCCGTGCCTGCTTCCCATCCAGAAAGTATCAGCCCTGTTGATTCTTTTGCTCGATCCGGAATCTCTAGACCAACAAGGTCAGACAGAGACGTCACTGATCTGTACAGCCTTCCATCAACATCCAGGGCCATATCTTCAGGAAGCCCTTTTCCCACCACCCGTGCCACAGCGCGGCGAGGAACTAAAGTAAAACCTGCTCGGCCAAAAATGTTGCCTTTCCACTTAACAGCAGATGCTGCGCCATCCAACAGCAGGCGGTTCTCTATCCAGCCTCGCCTAATCAATGAATAAGGAATTCCCTCAAGCCTCTCCAGATCGGCTTTAATCTCAGCATGGCTATCTGGATGAGCTCCTATAACCTTGGCCTTGGTAACAGAAGTTATCGGACTAAGAAAGCAGCCCAACACAAAGTTGATTCCAAAAAGCGACCAGAAAAGTGCCTCAGCACTGATAGGCGGAGGGCCTCGGCGCTTTCTACGTTTTTTGGGCAAGAGCATCCTCCACCATCCAGTTCACCAATTCGTCAAAGCTGATCCCCACGGCGGCTGCGCTCTTGGGCACAAGGCTGGTTTCAGTCATTCCGGGCTGAGTGTTGACTTCAAGGGCGACAATTCTATCACCAGTAACAATCATGTCAGTGCGGGTTAAACCCCGGCATCCCAAAGCTTGGTGAGCCAGTAAAGCTATCTGCCTAGACCTTTCAATCTGTTCTTCAGTCAGACTAACAGGAGGACATGGCTCATCAGTCGCGCCGGGTGTGTACTTGTTTGCGAAGTCATAGCTTCCACTTTTTGGTCGAATTTCAACTGGAAGAAGTGGACGATCACCCATGACAGGACAGGAAATCTCGATTCCTTCAATAAGCTCTTCAACAAGGCAAGACTCATCGTAGCGCAGGGCCAGGTCAATCGCTTCTGCCAGCTGAGCCGTCCCTTCGATAAAAGTAAGTCCAACGGTAGATCCCTGTCTATTTGGCTTGACCACTGACTTGGCAAATGAAATCTCAGGAACAGGGTCTCCACGCTTCACAAGCACCCCCTTCGGAACATCGACCCCAGCTCCAGCAAGAATTTCCTTCGCCTTATCTTTGTCCATCGCCAAAGCAGTCGCCAATAGTCCAGGACTTGAATAGGGAATATGCAGCAGATCAAGGACACCCTGCAAAGATCCATCTTCAGAGAGAGGTCCATGGATAGGCAGCAGTGCACAGTCTGGACGATTGGGCCCGATAAAATCAGAGAGTGATCCATCAACTAGAAACACTTTGGCCGGATCGATCTCTACTGGTTTGTATCCAAGCCGATAAAGGGCAGCCTTAACAGCTTTTCCTGAATGAATCGACACCTCTCTTTCTGCTGATTCACCTCCAACAAAAACGGCTACCCGGCCTGTCTTTTCGGGACGATCCAGTTCTGCAGCTAACTGGGCGGGAACTTCACTAATGTTCCCTGCCCCCATAATCAAGAAGACATCGCCTGGCTCGGCAAGGTCCTTTAGCTTGCGCGCCAATCTAAACCGTGAAGGAACATAGGCGTGCGGCTTAGACAAACCCTCCGCAATCCTGACACTAGAGACTCCGGGCATAGGGTCCTCTCTCGCTGGAAAGATGTCCGTCACTACCACATAATCCGCTTCATCCAAAGCGCAGCTGAAATCAGCAAGATGCTCTGCTGTTCTTGAATAAAGATGAGGCTGAAAAACAGCCACAAGGCGGCGGCCAGAAAACTTTTCTCTTACCGCCTGAATCATCGCCCTAATCTCGGTTGGCAGATGAGCATAATCGTCAATAACAGCAGCTTTTTTATTGTAAATTATCTGCATTCGACGGTCTGCGCCAGTAAATGATGCAATTCCCTCGGCGGCTTTATCAACGTCTGCGCCAGCTGCAGCACAGGCCATTAAAGCGCCTGCCGCATTCAGCCTGTTATGACGGCCAGAAAGAAGCATTTCCTTTCCACCGCTCAGCCGATTCCAGTCTGCCTCGCAGTACTCTACGGCCAATCCCTCAGCGGCAAACTCAGCAGCCGGCCATTCACCCTCTTCGCCAGAAACAAAGATCTTTCCACCAGCCGGAACCTTAGCCATGAACTTTTTCATGGATTCCTGCAGATTCTCCCAGTTCTCATGATAGTCCAGGTGGTCCGGTTCTAGGTTGGTTAAAACTGCCAGGCAGGGGTCAAGGTCCAGATAGCTCTCGTAGGCTTCACAGGCTTCTACAACGGCCCAGTCATCCGTGCCTTCAATAATCGATCCCCCCAGTTGAGGCACGGTGGCACCAACAACAATGGTCGGGTCCAGGCCTGCAGCTTTCAGCCCCATAGCCACCATTGCCGATGTGGTGGTCTTGCCATGGGTGCCTGTAACAGCAATGACCTTTTTGTCGCCCAAAAGCCAACCAAGCGCTTGAGACCGCCGGAAAATTGGCAGGCCCAGCTTATCTGCCTTTAACACTTCAGGCTCATCCAGCTGAATGGCATCGGATAGGATGAGACCTGTTCCTTCGATGACAGCATCGGGCCACGAGCCCACTCTGACTTCAATGCCTTCGCCTTTTAAAAGCGTTAAAAGCTCCGATGATTCCCGGTCAACGCCATAGACTTCCCTGCCCTTGGCTTTCAGCATCTGAGCGATAGAAGACATGCCGGCACCCCCTACACCCATCAAAAAAAATCTGGTGCAGTTCTTCAAGAGGCCACGATCTGCAAATCTCGGAAGCTCGGCTTTCTTTCTCATAAATCTCTGTTTTGTTCTAGGTTTCACGCTCTAGAAGTCGACTTAGCAGTTTCTTCCAGAACATTTATAATCCTTTCAATGCTGTCCACAATATCCCATTCAGCCATGGCCTTCTGCGCCTCTTGGTAGAGGTCCTTATCATGCAGCCACGATAAAATTCGGCCTTCAAGACCGGAGGGCGATAAATCTTTCTGTTCAAGCATGACAGCCGCACCCATTTCTACGAACTCCTGGGCGTTGACTTTTTGGTGGTCGGCAAAAGCTTTGGGATAGGGGATAAGAATCGAGGGACGCCTAAAGGCGGCCAGCTCTGTCAGGGTTCCGGCTCCACTGCGGCAGACTGCCATCCGGCAGGCGCTAAAGGCTTCTGCCATGCCTTCCGCGTCCATGTAGGCCCTAATATCGTAGTCGTCTCCTACGGAAAGCTTTTCCCTAGCCTGGAGTGCTCCTTCGTAATGGCTCGGACCAGTAAGGTGAATCCATTGAATGCCAGCCCGCGCCATCCTTACCGCAGTGGCTAATGAAACATCGTTCAATGCGGCAGCTCCTTGACTGCCCCCCATAACCAGCACCGCCGGACGCCCCGCAGCCCACGGAGTATTGAAAGGCAGAATCCCAGCCGAAGACTTTCTTAAACTTGCCCTCACAGGATTTCCAGTGCGGAAGACAGGCGATTCTGGAAAATACTGAGCCGTGTGACGAAACACCGTACAGACTGGGCCCCCGCTTTTTGCTGCCAAGAGATTTGTCCTTCCGGGAACACTGTTCTGTTCATGAACAACAACAGGAATCCCCAGCTGTCTAGCCGCCTGAACAACGGGAGCGCTGGAATAGCCCCCCATGCTCAACACCGCATCGGGCCGACGCTGTCTAAGCCTTCGCTTGGCCAGCAACACCGACTTGGCCATCAAAATCATCGCCTTAGCGCCCTCTATTGAAACTGGCTTTGAAAGGGGACAAGAGGGAAACCCAATAAACGGGATTCCCTCTTTCGCACAGGCCGGACCTTCCTGCCCTCTCAATGAACCAAGGTATTCAACCTGCCAGCCTTTGCCAGCAGCAGCCTTGGCTGCTTCAAGAGCGGGAAAAACGTGCCCGCCCGTGCCCCCACCCGTCACTGTCAGACGCAACTTTCTTTTCCTCCTTTACCGCAGCTGAAAGAGCGGTAACCGCCCCAACCAAAACCCACAAAACAATAAGGCTAGAACCGCCATAAGTGATAAATGGCATGGGCAGTCCGACAGCCGGAATCCAGCCATTCACCATCGCGACATTGATGGCCGTTTGAGCAGCAATCCACACCCCGGCTCCCGCACAGACCATTCTTCCCATGCCGCTGGCCCTATCTGCAAGCTGAAGCATACGCAGGCAGATAGCAGCCATGATGCCGATTACCACCCAGACTCCTGTCACACCTGTTTCTTCCCCCACAGTGGCCATGACAAAATCGCTGGTAGGGGTAGGAAGACTCTTTTTAATTGTCCCCTGCACCAGGCCTCTGCCGGTCCATCCTCCCTTGGCAAGCGCAAGTTCAGACCTTGTCTGCTGAAATCCACCGTGGTTGATAATTGCAGGATCGTAGCGATGAACCCAGTTTTGGATGCGCGACATTCGGTATCCAGCGGTCATGGCAAAAACCAAAGCCAGAGCAGCCAGGACTCCAACAAACCTGAGAACCTGCGCGGTTTGAACTCCAGAGACCACCATCATTCCCAATGTCGCCACGAGAATGACAGAAGCTGTGGCCATATCCTGCTGAGCTAAAACCAGTCCTGCACAAGCAAAACCAAGAATCACAGGCGAGTTATGGCGAAAAAGAGGATAGAGATATCTTTCCACCATCTGCGGAAAGCTCGTATAGGCATCAAACCCGCGCCAAACTGGCCTTTCAGACATCCTGGCAAATGATAAAGCCACTGCCATCAAGGCAGCATACTTTAGCAGCTCAGCAGGCTGTAATGAAATGACTTTAAGGTCAAGCCATAGAGTCTGAGAGTTTTCAGTCTTGCCAATGCCAGGAACAAAAGTCAGTAGAACCAAACCGGCTGAGACGATCAGCAGCAGTCTTGTCCATTTCTGCATGTCGTCAGGACGGGACCCTGCCGTGTAAAAGAAGGCAATGAGCCCTGCGATAAGCCAGATGCCTTGTTTTAAGGCATCACGAGGCACGCCAAAGGCAGTTTGCCCTGTCATGCCTGCGCTAAAGATCGCCACGATGCCAATGACGCTGGCAAAAAGACAAAGCCCAAACAGGGGCCAGTCAACTTCTGGCCTGCGTGTAAGACGTTCCCTGCACATATTGACCCTAGAAGCAATCCAGGGAATTAATCCAGGAGTGGACTTTCTGCTGACCTTCTTTGTCGTCTTCCTTGATTTTCTCATACGGCCTCCAGCCATGTTTTGGCAATGCTCTTAAAGGCATCGCCTCGTTCCTTAAAATTTGCGTAAGGCGGCGTGCTGGCACAAGCGGGAACCAGCATGATGACTTCGCCCTTTTCTGCTGCCTTTGCACAGTCCGCAAAAGCCAAATCCAAGGTCTCAAAATGCGTGATGTTCACCCCGAGCAGGGTCCTGAAAAGTTCAGGGTTAGGGCCAATCAGCCTTACCACGCAGTCAGTGGCCTTAAGAACTTCTCTCAGGGGCTCAAACTCCTGTTCGCCCATGTTCTTAGTGCTTCCTCCCATAATCAAATGAAGCCTTTTCGAAGGAGCAGCAGACAAGGCAGCAATCGAAGCCGCCGCCGCGCCTGGGTTGGTGCACATGGAATTGTTGATGACCTTTACCCCTCTCTTTTCACCTGCCAGTTCCATGCGGTGGTTAATCCCTTTAAACTCTTTAAGGGCAGATATGCTGGCCGAGCTCAAAGGTGTAAAGGCACTGGCAAGCTCCCAGGCCATCATCACATTGGCGATAAAATGCTCCCCAGGGACCTGAAGCTCAGATATATCCAGCTGAAAGCCGCCTAAAAACAAGGATGTGCCTTCACGGTAGGCCGTTGAATTCTGCCCTCTTGAAGCTCCTGTAGGATCAAAAGAAGAGTGAAAGGCGTGAGGCGCTAGATCAAAAAGCTCCTGTGCCAAAGGATCTTTTACATGGAGTGGGGCCACCACCTTATCTCCCACTCCCATCTGACTGACAAGGCGCAGCTTGCATCGTCGATATTCGGCAAAACCCGCATGGCGGTCGAGGTGGTCGGGAGTTATAACCGTAATGCCTGCTGAATGAGGCCGAAACTCATGGACTGTTTCCAGCTGAAAACTGCTGATCTCTGAGGCAAGAATATGGTCAGATTCCGCCTCTGAAGCAGCCTGAGTCAAAGCCATTTCTGGAAAGCCAGAACCAGCTATGTTCCCACAGAGTTTTGCCTTTCTGCCTTCGGCGTTCAAAAACAGCCATGTCAAAACAGTGACAGTGCTTTTCCCGTTAGTGCCTGTGACTGCCATTAAAGGGGCTCGGCTTATCTGCCATGCCAGTTCAACTTCTCCCCACACCTTGCCCGCCATGTCATGCATGACTGGATGATCGATTCGGATTCCGGGACTGACAATAAGCAGGTCGAACTCTCTGCTGTCAAGTCGGCCAGGCCAGCCAGCAGCAACCTTTATTCCCTGCCCGGTCAGCCTATCAACCGCCTGCAGCTGAGGACCAGAATCTCCTGGCTTTTCATCAAGGGCTGTTACATCGCCCCCCCTGGCCTGAACAGCCAAAGCTGCCGCTTGTCCCGAGACTCCAAGCCCCGCGACAGCAACCCTCAAGCCAGAAAAATCGAAATTAGGCATTCACCCTCATCACTGCATAAAGAATGATTCCTGCCACGGCACAACCTGCCTGGACGAGATGAAAGAGCCAGGCGATTCGAGATTCCGACCAGCCAAGCTCCTGCACACCATGGTGGATGGGAGTCTTAAAGGGAAACAGCCTTTTTCCTTTTCTCAGCTTGGCGCTTGCCACCTGAAGAGGGACTGGCACAATTTCGGCAAACATCACAAGGCTCACCACTGCCAAGGGCAGGACAAGGGTGAAATCCATCGCTCCTCCTGGCGTCGGAACAAGAAGCACCAAAGAGGTCCAGCCAAAAAGCGCGCCAATGCTTAGGGCTCCAACATCACCCATAAAGACCTTGGCCGGAGGGGCATTTAGAAACATAAAGGGCATAAACCCTCCTATCACAGCTCCCAAAAGAAAGCCCAGTGCCTGAGACCCCATCACCATGCTCAAAAGCATGATAAAAGCGGAGGAAAGCACGATTCCTAAACCTCCGGCAAGGCTGTCCAGTCCGTCGCTAAAGTTGTAGGCATTGGAGTAAAAGAGAATCAGAAAGAGTCCAAGACCGAAGCTGATAGGATCCAGCCTGCCTGCCAAAGCCAAGGATCCAGCTACAGCCGCAATCTGGCAGGCCATCTTGGGCATCCAATCAAAGCCTCTCTTGCCCGGCTTCAGCTTAGGAATCAAATAGTCGTCCAGATAGCCCAAGACGGCAAAAACTGCCATGAGCACCAAAGGAGCAGCCAAGTCCTTAAAGCCAGCCAAGGCAGCTGCGCCCGCCACACCAGCCAAAACGATAAGTCCCCCCATGGTCGGGGTTCCCTGCTTATGGGCATGTTCCTGCAGGCTGCGATGAATCGTCTGCTGACTCTTTGCCTTCACCAATGCCTTTAAGATAAAAGGCGCAAGAATGGAAGCGGCCAAAAGCGCGGATAAAAGACCAAGCCCAGCAGAATAGAGCATGTTAGGATCAAACACGCTTCACCCCATCAGGCAGAGCAGTCTCCAGCCCCAAGGCTCGGCTGCCCTTTATCAAGGCCACATCTCCCGGCCTTAGTTCAGACAAAAAGCTCCGAACCCGGTCGAGATCTACCGACTCCAACTGAGTCAGGCGAGATTCTGGAAAGCCGCCCTTAACCGCTTCTTCCGCGATCAAAGTGGTTGGACCGCCCGTAAGAAGGCAGGCATCGGGCATGGCAGCAGCCAAAGACTGCCCCACAAGCCTATGGCCCCTTTCTGTATAAGAGCCCAGCTCCTTCATTTCTCCCAATACAGCCACTCTTCTGCCCGAGGCCGGAACTTCGGCCAATGCCTGGAGAGCTGCCGATGTCGAATCTGGGCTGGCGTTATAGGCATCAATGAGATAAGTAACCCCATCAAGTTCCACCGCCTCCATTCGCATCGGGGGGAGCTCAGCAGAACCCAAAGCGTCTGCCGCTTCGGCCAAGCCGACCCCTCCCCTTACCGCAGCAAGCAGGGCTGCAGCGGCATTTCTAGCGTGATGACGGCCTAGAATTCCGAGCTCAGCAGAAAACCTCACGCCATCGCACAAGCCTTCTATAACAGATGACTTCCAGCTGACCGCTCTGTAGCCTGTGATTCTGCAGTCTGCCTCTGGACTAAAGCCAAAGGTAGAGCTTGGGGCATGACACATCCCCCTCAGCTGGCCAAGAAAGTCATCCTCAGCCCAAAAAATGGCGTGTCCATCCTTTGCAAGAAACTGCAGAATCTCTCCTTTGGCTCTGGCAATGCCTTCTCTGCTGCCCACTTTTTCAATGTGAGCCGTGCCGACCAAGGTGATGACCGCAATCTGGGGGCGGCTGATTTTTGCCAGATGGCTGATCTGGTCAAATCCCCTCATGCCCATTTCAACAACCGCCGCCCAATCACCAGGGTTCTTCTCTGTCCATATAAGAGGGGAGGTGTACTCTGTGTTGCGGTTGCCCCTGTTCTTCAGCACGCTTCCTTTTGGGCCAAGAGCGGCTGCTATAAATTCCTTGGTGGTCGTTTTCCCAGCCGATCCTGTAACACCTACAACAAGCCCGGCAAACTCATCTCTTAAGCCAGCCCCGAACCTTGCCAAAGCGTCAACCAAGTTCTCAACCAAAACATGAGGCACAGGCAATGGACGTTCTGCCAAAACTGCACAAGCGCCTGCAGCCATCACCTGATCGGCAAAATCGTGTCCATCTACGTTGGCACCCTTGATCGCCAAAAAAAGACTGCCTTCAACAACCTCACGCGAATCTGTTGCAAAGCCAGAAACAAGTGCATCAGGGCCAGACAGCACCCCACCACACCTTACTGCGAACTCAGAAAGAGTCAGGTGAATCACCTTCGTCCCGCCATGGCTCTTCTCGCCACTTCCCTGTCATCGTAGGGGCGCTTTTCCCTTCCAATAATCTGGTAGTTCTCATGCCCCTTGCCAGCCAAAACAACGATATCGCCTTCTTCGGCCATCTCGATAGCCGCAAAAATCGCTTCAGTTCGGTCGATAATGGTTCTGTGTGCGGTCCCAATCAAGCCAGGCTGCGCATCGGCAGCTATCTGCTCTGGGTCCTCGGTGCGCGGGTTGTCGCTGGTAAGAATTGCAAAATCAGAAGCTTCTGAAACCGCCTGAGCCATAAGCGGCCTTTTTGATCTATCTCTGTCGCCGCCACAGCCGAACAAGGTGATGATTCTTTTTCGTGGCAGCTCGTGCACCGATTTCAACAGAGTTCTCAAGGCATCTGGGGTATGAGCGTAATCAACCAGAACGCTGAAGCCAAGATCGTTACGAATCGGTTCGAATCTCCCAGGGGTCGCGGAGGCCCAAGATAGGGCCTCACATGACCTTTCCAACGAATGGCCGAGAGCCAAAAGAGCTCCCAAGGCTGCAGTGGAATTCTGCACATGAAAGAGTCCGCCAAATCCAAGGCCGAACTCTACAAATTTACCTTCCCAACCTGCTTTAAGCTGCAAAGAATCTGCAGCTGCATGAACAATTTCCACATGAAGCTCTGCTTCAGGTGAACCAAAGGTGATAACTCTGCCCGAAAGCTCCTTTACCCACTCCCCTCCGACTTCATCACCAAGGTTGATGACTGAGACAAACTCCTTCCCTGCCTCTGCCGCCTCGCGGGCCTTCTGTGTAAAGAGGCGCTTCTTTGCCTCTCCATAAGCCTGCATCGTTTTATGAAAGTCAAGATGATCTTGAGTGAGATTGGTAAAAACTCCCACATCAAAAAGAACGCCTGCCAGCCTTTCTTCAGCAAGAGCGTGACTGCTTGCCTCCATAGTCATGGCCGTACAGCCAGACTTCACTGCATTTCCGCACATGATGGCCAGATCAACCGGCCAAGGCGTTGTGTTGGAAACAAGCTCCAGGCCGTTTGGTGTTTTGAGGCCAAGAGTTCCCAGATAAGCAGTCGGACCACTGATGACCTGGAGGGCATCTCGCAGCATCCAGGCTGTAGAAGTTTTGCCGTTGGTGCCAGTGACACCAACCAGCTTTATCTTCTCAGTCGGGTTACCCAGCAGCTTATGAGCCGCTCTGCCCGCCGCAGAAAAAAACCTGCTGATTTCTGAAGGCAGAAGCACAGCACCAAGGCCGAGGCTGACCGCAAGTGAGTAGCCTTCCTGGGTGCTGCAGAAAGCTCCTGCAATTCCTTGACCAGCCAAAGGGATCAGAAACTGATGGGTGTCCCGCGTGGCCGAAGGCATGCAGACAAAAAGATCTCCTGACTTAGCCGTACGGCTGTCAGAAGAAATGCCTCTCAGACTGCAATGCAGATTTTGAGAAGCCAATATCGGTAGGTCAAGTCCATCAAGAAGCTGTCCTAAGGTCATCCCTCAGACTTCCTCCCTGCTGACTGCTTCTTTTCTGGCACAGCCTTTTTGGATGCAGAAGAAACTTCGCGCTTCGCGCTGTCACGTTTTTTCGACTCAGATCCCACAACAGCAGAAGCCTTCCTGACCCTTGTAGAGGATGCGCGAACTTCAGGCTCAGCCCTGCGCGTGGAGACATTTCTCTCAGGCTCTGACTTCTTTGTGGCTGAAGCCGTTGATCGCTTTTCTGGCTCTCGTTTTTGTGTCGAGGTAGAGGAGGTGGCTTTACGCTCGACTGCCCTTTCAGACCGTGGTTTGGCGGGCGGTGTTTTTGCCTCGGTTTTCCGGGCAGTCGAACGAGATTGGCTGGCAGTTGAAACAGCTTTTGCTGCAGAGCGTTGGGCGGTTGATGGCTTGGCGGCGGGGACAACTGGTGCTGGCCTTGCTGAAGGCAGAGGTTCTGCCTCAACCAAACTGGGACCAGGCACCTTGCCCTGGGCAGCCAGGGCCTTGGCGATATCCACAAAAGCAGGACCAGAAACACTGGCGCCATAGTAGTCGGCCTGGCTCGGCCTATCCACCATAACCAAAATCACATACTTTGGCTTATCTGCAGGAACAAACCCGACGAAGTTGGCACGATACCCAACCGCTGCTTCATTCTTAATTATCTGAGCGGTGCCGGTTTTCCCCCCCAATCGCAGACCAGGAACCATCAGCTTGTGGCCCGTGCCCCCTGGCTCGGTCACAACCATTTCGGCTGCTTTTAGTGTTTCCTGGCAGGCTTCTGGCGAAAGAAACTGACCGCGAACTTCGCTAGGCAGATCGACGCCACCCAAAGAACGAATCAATCGAGGACTGACGTATTTGCCTTCGTTGGCAATCATGCCAAAAAGGCCGATCAAAGAAGCCGGAGTCAGGTTGATTCCCTGGCCAAAGCCCAAGCTGGCCACGTCTCGAATTGAGCTTCCATAGTGAAAGAGGCCTCGCGTCTCGGTCACCATGCCCAAGCCAGCTCTGTTCTCAATGGCCCCAGTTGATTTGAGCCATTTGTAATACCGATCCTGACCGACACCCAAAGCCCACCTGGCAGCAGAAGTGTTGCAGGAAAAAGCCATCGCCTGGCCCGGAGTCACAGTGCCAAACGCCTTGCCTCCATGGTTGCGAATGGGGCGCCCCTTGGGCATCGCCAGACTGGCCGTTGATACAATCTTGTCGCCTGGCGACATAAGCCGCAGATCGTAGGCCAAAGCCATTGTCAGCAGCTTCCAAGTTGAACCAGGTTCAAATGCCGCATCAGTAGGAGCAAAAAGATACCCCTGCTCCTTGCCATTGACAACCCCTGTAATTGTCTGCCCAGGTGGATAATCGGCAGCCGCAATAAGGTCGCCCGTTTTCGGGTCAAGCACGAGAGCCGAGCCTCCTGAGGCACTGGTACGAATAACTGACTTCCGCACCGCCTCGTAAGCAGCCTGCTGGATGGCAGAATCGATTGTTAAAGTAACCCCTCTCCTTTCTGGATTTGCGCCAGAAGCAGAATCCACCCTCTGCCTAATCTCGTCGGTGAGCCCCGCAATTCTCACTCGCTTGGCCGAGGGCAGAGGCCCTGTGCCAGTCAAATGGCCGTTCAGAGAATTCTCAAGACCATAGCGGCCAACAAAAAGTGTCTGACGGCTTTCCTTATCTTCTTCAAAACTGGCTGCTCCGACCAAATCGGCGACAGCTTCTCCAAGGGGGCGAGTCCTCTCTGGCCTTTCTTCAAAAGTCAGACCAGCTGTCTGCCACTTTTCCTGAACACCCTTGGCGCGATCGACCTGAGTTCGGCTCAAGCCTTGATTAAAGGCGGCGGTAACTGGCCTGCCGGATGCCGTACGCTTTTCCCTCAGAGCTGTCAGTTCACTGGGGGAGAGTCCTGTAGACTGGCTGAGATCCGAATAAAAACTTGGGGCGGTCGGAAGAGTTTTATAGTGCAGCGACAGCTTGTAGGAATCAACCGATTCAGCCACCATGCGGCCATCTGCAGCTAAAATCGGGCCCCGAATTGGCGGAGCCGAAAGCCTGCTTTTTTTCCCCATGCCAAAAGCAGCCAAAGGCTTTTCTGTTCTTAGCACCTGCCTGTCAAGCTGAGATAGGGCCGCCAAAGCCAATGCGCCAACAGAAAAGAGAGCGACGGTTCGTATGCCCCTTGCTCCCCGGCGCTCACGCACCTTTTTCTGCTGATCAATCTTCCGTGACTGCATTTTCCCCTCTCTCAGCGGCCTGCGTCTGAACTTCCTGTTCACTTTCAGCGCCTAAGTTGGAAACGTAGAGGTCAGCCTCTTCATCGCCTTTATCCATGGTTTCACCCATTCTCTTTCCGACGACTAGGAACTGCGCGCTGCGTGCAACTTGGCGGCTTAAATCTCCTCTCACGTCTTGGCTCATGTTAGAAAGCCAAGCCAGTTCTTCGTTGGCTTTTTGGCGCGCCATTCCAGCCGCCAAAGTGCTGCCAACATATCCGAGGACGAAGAAGACGAGGCAGATGACTCCGACTGATAGAATCATCGCTCCTGAAGTTTCATGACGCTTGACAGCTTTTCTCCTCTGTGGTCTTCGGCTGGGAGTACGGCGGGCGGGTCTTCGACTGCGGCTCATGATAATGTCTCCTGGTTTCGGCGTAAAGCGCGAAGCTTCGCGCTTCTTGCTTTTGGATTTGCCTCAACTTCCTGTGGCGAAGGAAGCAGTGGTTTGCGGTAAAGTTCTGTGTAGTGAGGCTCCTGGGCGAGCGATCGAAAAGCCGACTTGGCAGCCCGATCTTCTCCGCTGTGGTAGCTAAGAACCGCCAGGACTCCGCCAGGTGCAAGGAGTCCGGCGAGTTCTGTTAAAGCTTCCTCCAGCTCATCTAGCTCAGCATTTATTTTCACCCTTACTGCCTGAAACGTGCGGCTGGCAGGGTGGATGTTTTTATCTCTCATGGCTGGCGGAACCGCAGCATGAACACAGTCGACAAGATCCTGCGTGCTGTGCAGGGGCCGCCTGTCCACAATAACCTGAGCAATTCTTCTTGCCCATCGTTCATCGCCGTATGTCCACAAAGTTTTTTCTATTTCGGTGACAGAGGCCCGGTTAAGATACGAAGCTGCCGTTTCGCCCTGGCTTCTATCCATTCTCATGTTTAGCGGGCCATCGGCTCGGTAGCTGAACCCTCGCTCGGCCAGCTCAAAATGGGCATTATTGACGCCTAGATCTAAAAGAATCCCATCAACCTGAGCTGATTCCCCAAGCGATTCTGGAGCAGAACGAAAGTCGGCATGGAAAAACTCCGTCTCAACACCTGAAACCTGAGCCAGTCGGGCCTGGGCTCGTTCTAAAAGCGAGGCATCCCAGTCAAACCCTATAATTTTCCCGCCTGGGCACACCTTTTCAGCCGCAGCCAAAGCGTGTCCAGCCAGACCCAAGGTTCCATCCAGATAGACTCCCCCTGGCTTTAAGGGAAGAATATCCATCACCTCTTTGAGCATTACCGGCACATGCTCGGGGGCGAGTGTCATTCAGAACCGCCTCCAGAGCTATCCGCGTGAGATGGCTTGGCAAAAAGCTCCTTGATCGCTGCCGTGTACTTGATCACGTCCGGAGTCGCCCTTTCTTCGTCTGACTTCTCCATGAAGGCATCGTAGACTTCTTTTGACCAAAGCTCGATGACGTGCCCCTTGCCGCGCAGGTAAATCTTCTCCTTAATCTTTGCCCAGGTTCTTAACCTCAAAGGAACAACCATTCGGTTCTGCGGATCAATCCTGCCATCAACCGCTTCAGCAAGAACGTAGTCCTGAAGCACAGAAACTTCTGGAGAAAGAAGACCGCAGGGATCGAACTCGTCTCCGATGATCTTTTCGACAAACCTTGTGTACTTGCTGTTATCCATAAGGAGAAGGCAGCCACGAGGGTCGCGAAAGATTTGAAAGGCCGGTCCAAGGACAGACCGACGGTCCACCGGGACCATCACTCTGCCCTTGTCATCGACGGCTAGTTCGTCGACGGATCGAGCAATATTTTGAATTTGTAAGCTGCTCGACACATGGCCCTCGCGGAAGGCGGCCTTAGGATCCTCGGTCCCTGCCATCCATGGCGGGGACTCGAGACTGTGTGTGTGAGGTTCCTAGGCGCGCGGAAGAAGTCATCCCTTTCTTCTCTCCACCGCGATTCCATCTTAGCACCATCTATTTACTACTTAGCAACCCCTTAGTTACCACAAGCAATAAAAAAGTAAAAATTTTCCACATTTCATAAACAACAGCAGAACAATTTTTCCCATTTCTACCAAAATGTCTACATGAATTATTTGCAGAAACATTCATGCATAGGTGGTTTGGTCTGGGCCCCTGCAGGAGGCTTAAGCACCGATAGTCTGTGTGGTGGCCAAATCCCAGCACATTTTAACAGAGCAGTCCCTATCTGACAGGAATTCACCGAGATGGTGGTAACTGAATCCCATTTCAGGGCGAGTTACAGCAAGGGCTGTATTGTGCCAGCCTCTTCCCACCCCACAGAAAAGAGAGGGACAAAATTAAAGGCCCCCCACCGAAGTGAGGGGCCTGGGATGGATGGATCGGACGAAGAAAACCTATGGAGGATCAGAAAGGTCTTGGAGCTCAGGCCGATCTAGCTTTCTGAGCGCCTCCTTTGTCAAGAGCCATGCTCCGACCGCGGCAATAAAGCCGACTACCGAAACAACAAGGGGGATAAACATGCCTCGCTGAGAGAAGGGGCATTTCGCACCTCCTCAAGAACCTCTACACATGAGAACGGCACATTCAGGCTTCTTCATGACCCGCTCTATTGCTGGGGAGTCTGCTTTACAGCAAGGCTGCTGATCGTGGGATTGCTGGCAGTCTGAATGCTGGCAGTGAGAATGCTATCAGTGTGTTTACTGTGGCAGAAAGCCTGCATATCCCTGCCAGCACTGGGCCAGCTAGGGACCACTTTACTTTCATCCCAACTGGGCTGAGGTACATTAATGGGGCTGTGCGCTCGTAGCTCAGCGGATAGAGCACCAGCTTGCGGAGCTGGGGGTCGGAGGTTCGAATCCTCTCGAGCGCGCCAAGGTTTACGATTAAGATCTAGACAAGAGCAGTATTAGTGCAAAAAAACCAGGCTTTCCATTAATGTAAAGCCTGGTTTTTTTGGCTGCAAGGTGGGTTTTCAAGATTAATATCCTGCTAGACCCTTCTGCTGCACCAAGTCTTTCCATTCATCCAGACTGCCCACAATCCAGCCTTCTCCTGTTGGTGAAACAAGCAGGTATGCAGGAACACCTATCAATCCAAGACGCTTGGCCAAAGCGTCGGTCCCTTTCAGAGTTGCACTCACCTTTTCACTCTTTAGTTCGGCCAGAAAAGCATCTTCTGTTGTGCCAACCGGATTGATGATGCTTGACGGCGGACGCATGCTAAGAACGGTCTTTTGACTAAGCGATGGGACAACCATCATGTTGTGATGCTGAATCTTTCCATTTTGAGTACTCTTGCCGCCTGCCAGCAAGACTAACCTGGCTGGCCAAGCAGATTCAGGCTTTGATGGATTAGGCCAAAGCATGATTATTCTTCCGACCTTTGGGGCAAACTCCTGTATCTCTTTGGCAATTCTAGCTTCTTCATTTCTACATGATTCATATGAGTAATCGAGAAAATGAACAAGATTCCAGCCATTTGTGCTTTCGATTAGCCTGACGCCTAAAGCAGACTCTTCTTGAGTAAGAAGAATATTTCTGCTTTGCTCCTCAAGCTTTGGCACAGGAGATCCACTTATACTCCTAAACACAGCAAAGAGAAAGAAACCAACAAGCATTGATCCTATGCACAAAAGGAATGCTTTCATGTTGGCAATGGGCCTGCTCATCTTGGACTTTCTCTTTCGGCCAGACGGGCAAAAAACTGACTCGAAGAATAGCATTCAGTGTGCAGATCAAAAAAGACACTGCACGTTAAGCCGTCATGAGCAGCTGATTCTCTTCCCCATTCTTCCATGTACCTATCATAAAACAAACTATACAGGTTTGTTGATGGCACACTTGACCATACTAAATCAAGCCAAGTCGATTTCTCGTTCCGCAGCCAGTTAATATCGTGCGAGTGCATATAGCTTGTATGAAGTGAGTTATCCCCCCAGCCAGTATCGACAGCAGTCTTCTTATGCTTATCGGCTGGACAATAAAACAGATCTCCTGAACTCCCGTAATCAGCAAGAACCAGTTTAAGCAGACCAGGCTGGCTAGTCATATTCATGCTCCTTCCACGACCAGATTCGGCTGCATAAGGAGGCAGCCTATCATCATAATCATCTGCATAGAGCCTAAACGATTTTCCAATCTGACTAAGATTGGCCATGCAGGCAACCTGTTGGCTTTTACTTTTTGCACCATTCATGACGACCAAATATATTCCCATCAAGACCAGCAGAATAGCCATCACAACCAACAACTCTACAATGCTGAATGCTCCTGTGTTTTTCACCTATCCTCTCCTCCATAAATTAGTCACAGTGCTTAACCTGTATAGGCTCGTTAGCTGCATGGTTTTTACAATCGGAATCTGAGCAGACAGCTTGAATGAACTATTGAGAGGGACAATCTACGCCCAAACACATGTCCTTCTCCCATCAAACCGACTTGATACATCCACAATGACCTTGTTTAGAACTATCAAAACAGCATTCATTTGTACACCACAGACAGATATATACAGGCCTTGACATTGGACCAGTTAGATTGTCGGGCTCAAATCCAGCCGAGACAAAGGCCAAAGCAGATCTAAAACCAAGGCACACAAAGGCAATCATCGCATGTGCGATTTTCACCATAATTACTATATCATTTTTTTAGGCAACACGTTTTATTTATACAGCATTAATACTTTCCAGTTCCACACCGGCTGACAGCAAAAGCGTAGACTGAAGTAATGGAATATAGACTCCTCGGCGGAAGCGGCCTTAAGGTGCCAGTCCTCAGCATGGGAACAGGAACCTTTGGAGGAAAGGGGGCCTTTTTTGAAGGGTTTGGCAGCACCGATGTAGAGCAGGCCACGCGGCTTGTAGACATCTGCCTTGACCACGGAGTCAACATGTTCGATTCCGCCGATGTCTACAGCGCAGGAGCTGCAGAGGAGATTCTTGGAGCGGCCATAAAAGGCAGAAGAGACAAAGTGCTGATCTCAACCAAGGCCGGCTTCACATTCGGCCCGGGACCAAACGATGTAGGATCATCTCGTTTTCACTTGATCAATGCAGTAGAAGGCAGCCTTAAGCGTCTGGGCACCGACTACATAGACCTCTTTCAGCTTCATGGCTTCGATGCCATGACTCCGATCGAAGAAACCGTTTACACCCTTGATCTTCTTGTCAAACAGGGCAAAATCCGCTATTTAGGAGTCAGCAACTTCAGCGGATGGCACTTAATGAAGTCGCTCGCCTGCCAAAGCCTGCACAGCCTCACCCCTTATGTTGCCCACCAAGCCTACTACTCGCTGGTTGGCCGAGACTACGAGTGGGAGCTTATGCCCCTAGCTCTCGATCAAAAAGTAGGAACAGTAGTGTGGAGTCCTCTAGGCTGGGGACGTCTGACGGGCAAGATTCGCCGTGGCCAGCCTCTGCCAGAAAACAGTCGTGTCAACAGCCCTGCAACTATGGAAGGCGGTCCTCAGATACCTGAAGACTATCTTTTTGATGTTGTTGACGCCATTGACGAAATCGCCGAGGAAACTGGAAAGACCATCACGCAGGTGGCGCTTAACTGGCTGCTGCAAAGGCCCACAGTTTCCACTCTCATCATTGGGGCCCGCAATGAAAGTCAGCTTACGCAGAACCTCGGAGCAGTCGGCTGGAGCCTGTCGACAGAGCAGTCGGCCAAGCTGGATGCAGCAAGCGAAGCTCCAAAGGCATACCCTTACTGGCATCAATTTGGATTCAGCCGCAACCCCTTCCCTACCGAAAGGCGCTAGATCAGGACCGGTCTCCTCTTGGCTGATTTCGCAGAATAAAGGGATAAATAAAAAGGTGGCCGACTGCACAAAGCAGTCGGTCACTTTTTACTAATTCCAAGCCTTAACGGCTTCTTAAGCGCAGCTTGTGAACCACATGCTTCAGCTCAAAGTTAATGCTGCAGCCACAGGTGTGAATTTCACTTTCCATTTCATGTGGAGCCACAGCGCCGCCCAGGTTATGGGGATCGTAGGTTGTTGCAGACATTGGCACTCTCGGCAGCATTTCAGGAGCCTGAGCTAGGTTGTAGGCAAGAACAGAAAGGTTTGTAGCCATCTGTCTCAGCCAAAGATCCTCAACCTGGTCAACCCTATCGTGCTGGGTGTGCCAGACAAAGCCATATTCCTTGATTGCCTTTTTCTGCAGGAAGAAGGCAGGCACACCCTTTGCCAAGAAGGAAGCGTGATCGCTGCCGCCTCGTGGCAGGCGCTGTACTTCCCTTGCCTCAACCGGAAAATCGGGGAATGCAGTCTTCATAGGGGCCACTGCGTCATTTAGCACCTCCATCATTTGAGGGAGTCCAAGAATAGCTGCGTGGGGGTTTTGGCCTGAGTCTTCGTTAAGAACAGCAGAAATCTTAGCCATTTCATCCTTATGGGTTTCGCAGTAAGCGCGCGACCCCAGCAGTCCCTGCTCTTCACCTGTCCAAAGAATAAAGCGAATCGTTCTCTTAGGCTTGACCTTAGAAGCAGCCAAAATTCGTGCGGCTTCCAGGGTTGCTGTCGTGCCTGTTCCATTGTCGCTTGCCCCTTGGCTTCCAGGACCATTCCAAGAGTCGAAGTGACCACAGATAATGACAATCTCGTCTGGTCTCTCTGTGCCCTTGATTTCAGCAATAACGTTGTAAACAGGCATCGGCTTCATTTCGATCCTGTTGTCAACTTGAGCCTCCAGCTTAGGATTTCTACCCTTGTCAACATTGTAGACGGCAGCGTCGTAATCGCTCTGACGCACCATGATAAGGGGGGTCTTGGGGCGAGTTGCTTCTGTCCATGTCAGCCAGCTGCCGTGGGTCCAAACCAGTTCGCGGCCAGTGCTGTAAACACGCCCAGCAATGCCAGCTCCATCAAGGGCTTTATCAATCTCGGTGCGGTTGGCCCAGTTGGGTCCACGCATGCCCATATTGGCTGGCATTAAGATAAAAGCGCCCTTTAGGCTGCCCTTAACCTTCTCAAACTCCTCCATGGATGTAGGAATCTTAACAAGGCTTCCTGTGACTTTTCCTTTTGTTCCGTAAGTCCAACAGGGAGTAGAAAATACAAAATCTCTATCGTAGGTAGAGATCATACGAACAGAATTGTTTGGTCCGCGATCAAAAGTTTCAGGAATAGTTCCCCACTGTTCCTTCCAAACCTTATCTACCCCGGCCTTTTTAAATCGAGCAATCGCCCAATCGATGCCCTTATCAAGAGCTTTTGAGCCCGTAACTCTAGCTCCAACCTGAGTGCCCAGGTCACTAATTGTTTTATAAGCCTGAGATTTTTCTTTGCCTTCATTGATGATTCGGGCAATAACATCAGGCTGTCCCTGCGCCAAAGAGGATGAAGCCAGACAAGCCAGGCCCACCAAGCCAAGGCTTCCGAAGGTTGTTCGCATCTGCATGAAGGCCTATTCTAGCCGGATTCACTGCTGCAAGGCAATAAACAGCCTGCCTGCCGCTTATACTCCCTGACTATAAATTCAAATCCTGCACTAGCAGAAGCTATTGAGGAGACCAGTCTTCTTCACCAATGCCAAGCAGACTGAAGTAATGCCACGGGGGACAAAATGCATCACCTGGTCCGTAAAAAGCCCAGCCTGTTCTCACAATGCTGCCGTCAGGATTCCTTCGGAATGTTGAAACACCTGGCCCCCAGCCGTCTCCTTCTCTATAGAATCCCATGGCAGTTGTAAAGTCTTTCGATTGATCCTGCAAAATCCTATATGTCCAGCCTCTTTCAGCCGCATTGCGACAGAAGACATCAGGCGGATCACTAGTCACCATAACTAAAGAGCAGCGGGTCTCCAGGTGCTTTTTGCTTCCTTCAAGGCAGTCTGCCCACATAGTGCAGTAGCTGCAGAAGTCTCCCATGTTGTGGCTGACAATAAGTTCTGTCTTGTCCCCAAAAAGCTCGCTCAATGCCACCAAGCCTTCGGCAGAGACAAGCGAGTAATCCTCTACAAGCTCAGGTTCAAACTTTGCTCTCTCTTTAAACAGCTCTTGGGCTAAATCGTAATACTGCTTCTCCAGTTCTCGAAGTCGTGCATGCATGGCGCTGCCTCCATTTTACAAAATAAAGAACCGTTTTGCTATAAAAACACTCGTCTACAAAGCATGAGTTTTTTTCTCAAAAATTGGCAGCTGGACAATCATTGTTGTGCCTTCTCCTACTTTGCTTTGACAGGTAATGGAACCATGCATTCTCTCCGCCAGGCTTTTTACAATGGCAAGGCCAAGTCCGCTGCCTTCACCCTTCCACTTTTCACCGTGAGTTCTGGCAGAATCGCCACGGTAGAACCTCTCGAAGATAAAGGGCATTTCTTCTGGGTCAATCCCTGCGCCAGTATCCGAAACTGTGATGACAGCCCTGCCCTGGTCCTCAGCGACCGCAATCCTTATCATAGCGTGGCTGCCGCCATGCTTTAAGCTGTTAAAAACTAGGTTCGCTATTATTCGCTGTACAAGCAGAGGTTCGCCGACAACCTGAAGGGGAGCGATGCTGCCTAAAATCACCCTCTTGGCATCTTGAGGTGGAACAGTAAACATCACTTCCTTTACTGCCTCATCAAGCCTGGCGATTGCGCTGGGATGCTCTCGGCCCTCTCCCATTTTTGCAGCAAGAAGAAGATCGCTGATCATTCCCGACATGCCTCTTGCCGATTCCCTTATCGCATCCAAGTTTGCGCTCATAGCCTCCGGGTTATCTTTAGGGGCAGAACTCGCCCGGATCATAATAGCTGTGAGAGGGCTTTTTAGTTCATGGCTGGCATCACCGGCAAATCTCTCCAGCCGACGGTATCCAAGCTCAATTTTTTCTAGTCCCTGGTTGATGACTCGGGCAAGATTTCCCATCTCGTCTGGGTCGCTGCTGGGCAGCCTCAGTCCGGGGTCTCCTTCAAGCAATGCCTGCGAATCTTCGGCCAGACGTCGAATCGGCCTTAGCGCTAAGTAGGTCAGCAGCCATCCCGCTAAACCTGCAGCGGCCCAGCTTAAAGGCACCATAACCATAAGCCGTTTTGCCAGACGCTCTGTTTCTTCCTGCACCGCTGCAAGACTTGCTGCAATCTGAAGACAGCTTGCCCGCCCCTGTGCTGTCTGAATTCTCATGGTAAGGACGCGAATCAACTCAGTTGATTCACCATTGCTGCCAGGAAGAGCCAGGGTTGTCATTAACGTTTCCCCTGTTTTTCTAACCTCCTCAATTGCCCGGCTATCCCAATGCTGCAGGTCAGGATTATCAAGCTCAGATTCGTCAAAAATTCTTGGCTGCCTTAGAGTAAAGGCCGCAACTTCCTCTGCTGTCAAACCCTGCACGGCAGTGCCGCGAGGGTTCGGGGCTACTACATGGGGTGATTGGGCCCTCCCAAAAAGCCTCTGGGCAACCAAGCCTCTGGTCATAAGTTCACGATCAATCGACGACTGCAGGTCTGCTTTTGTCGTAAAAAAGACGATGATCGCCAGAAGTGATGTGAGGATGGCGATTACGCCCGCGTTAATGAGAGTCAGTTTGGCGCGAATTGTCATTGACTGCGAAGGGAGTAGCCCATTCCATGCAGAGTATGGATCAGTTTAGACTCTCCTTCATCGTCAAGCTTACGGCGAAGATTTTTAACATGAACTTCAACAGTGTTAGAGCTGGTGAACTCATCCTCCCACACCTTAAGGGCTATCTCCTCTTTAGAAAGCACCGCTCCCGCATTTTGAGCCAAGGCTTCAAGCAGAGTGAACTCTCGGGGGGTTAATAGAATCTCCCTTGCCCCTCTCTTTACTGTCTTCTGCGTTGTATCAATGACAAGCTCACCAACTTCGATAACCGATGTCTTGATGACATGGTGACGCCTAAGCAAGGCCCTGACTCTTGCCAAAAGCTCCGGAAATTCGAAAGGCTTGGTCATGTAGTCGTCTGCACCGGAGTTCAAACCATCCACCCTATCGGCCACAGCGTCTCTTGCTGTGACCATTAGGATGGGAAGCGACTGCCTATGACGGCGTATCTCCACACAGACCTCCATGCCATCAAGCCCGGGAAGCATCAGATCCAAAATCAGAAGGTTGTAGGCATTCTGCTCAATCATAGGCAGAACCTCCGACCCGTTTTTAACCCAGCTCACCCTAAAGCCAGCGGTTTCCAAGGCGTCTTTAATCGCCTTGCCAATGGCAGAATCATCTTCGGCAAGAAGCAGGTGTGGCATGACAGAACTCTAGCTCTAGTCTAGCCCTGATGAGCCATTGTTAAAACCGGATTCAGACACTTTTCAGTTCAGGCCCAGGTATCTAGCGGATCAGCTTTGGCTCCCAAGACAGCTCTTCTGCTTCTGACAATAAATAACCCTTGACAGCTGAATCTGCATGTCCCACTACTACCTGCTGATCGACACGACGCAGAATCTCAACTCCTCCTGCAATGTTTTCGCCTGACTGAGAAGATTCAAAAACCATGGGAGTGTATTGTGGCTCTGCGATTGTGGTAAGACTCACGCCAGACAGCACTTTGTTAAAGGCGTAGCCTCCTGGGTCTTTTTGGTAGGGCGGCATAAACACCGTTGGCATCATTACGTAAGGTTTCAAACTGGTCTGCCAGTCAACAGACTTAGGCAGAACATCATCATAGTCATTGGTATACATTATGATGCCAGTGCCAATCATCTTTATGTTGGACATCGACTTCGTCCGATAGCTCATCTGCTTGGCTTGTGAAAACATGGGTAAAAGAATGGCAGCGAGGATAACACAGGCCAAGCAGCTAAACCCAAGCACAACCGCCAAAACGATCCACAGTATCTTGCTGGTTTTTGGTGGGTTTTGATTCTGGTTTCCCTCACCCTGCATATGTGATGGCACATGTTCCATTCCGCGATTTTAGCCGAACATAACTTAGCTATGTCTATTTTTTTTAGTTAATGTTGGCAGTTTACGGAACCCAAGTCAGCGCTTGAGCCTCAGATAAAGGCAGGCTTTTTACGGAGCCATCGGTTAGTGCCACCCCTACCCTTGAATCAGCTTTACGTAGATCTTCCTTATCACCGAAGCTGTTTGGCCCTGTAAGGTTCGACTCAAAAGCCAAGGGGATTGAAAGGCCCTCTCTGCCAGGTAGTTTTTCACTACTCAGCCTCATATTCATTGCATAGGAGCCGGGATTACTTTTGAACGGAGGCTTAAAAATCTCCCTGACTTTTACGTAAGGAGCAAGGATGGCCTGCCAAGCCGCTTTGTCTGGCAGCAGACCCTCGTTGTCAGAAGCATAAATCTGAAACCCAATTGAAATCTGCTTCAAATGGGAGAGTGACCGGCTTTTGTAGTCCTGCTTTTCATTTACAGCAGAGTAAGGACTCACCACAATAAACGATATCAGTGCCAGCACAGCCGCCGCAGTGACTGAAGTCACCCAGCCGTGCTTATGTTCCCTGCCTTGGTTAGCCTGTTTTAGCTGCGAACTCACTCTTAAAGCTTGACGCAAAAAAGCTATAGGCTCCAGAAGAAACAGAAAGAGCTGCAGAATCTTAATCTTTCTATTGGCCTGATTCTACTTTTACGCTTCACGTCATGCCGTACTAAGGCTAAAAATGAGCTCCACAAGATAACTCAACTCTCTCTTTGCCTCGCGGCGCCAAGCCTATCACCGAAGCCAGAAGTCTCGCGCTTCACGGGAGACCTCTGGCTTCATAAGATTCTGCTCTAGTCCAAAAACCAAGGAGTCATCTGAAGTCCGTGGCGATCCAGCCAATCCCTGCCTTCATCTTCCCCAAACGGAGGCGCTTCTGCCGCAAAAATGGCCCAGGTTTCAGGATGTGATGCGCTGTCACCGGGAGCCAGAAGAACCTTTTCTGACAGCGATTCAACTTCCAGCATCTCCTCGCGCGTAAAAGTTTCGAAGCTGCAGCCAAAATCCTGTAGATTTTCAGGTCTTCCTGGAGGAAAAGCCTTAAGGAAAAGCAGGTTGTTCCGCCAGTAGCCTGCCAGACCTTCTTTTAGCCAAGCCCCGTACTTAAATGGCCCCCCGGTCGGGTGCTGGCTAAGGCGGATCATTCTATCACCCCACCTCACTCGCGGATCGTTCATGCGTGTGTAAGGCCACATAACCAAAGGTCGTTCAGGATCGAGTGTCTCACCATGCGGAACATAGGGTCCCTGAGGAGCAAGGCCAACCCCACCGGCTTCCATGACTGAAAGAGCCCAGAGCGAAACTTCAACTGGCGAATTGCCTTCATTAGTCAAGGTGTGCTGAAGATGAACCTGATTGTTGTCAATCCAAACTCGAATCTGCTTTCGGAGTCTGCTGATTCCCAACGCGCCTTCCAACACCAAGGCTCCACCATCCATCTCTGCCTTTACCAGGGGACGGCCATCTGGTTCATCGGTAAAGCCTGCCACCTCTGGCGCAGCCCAAAGCCTGTGGCCACCGTAGAGCTCAAACTGGTCTGGATTTGGCTTGGCAAGCTGGTCAGGATATGTTTTAAGAATGTTGTTTTCTTCTCCCACCAGCTGAAGGCCGATAATGCGAGGACCCACATCAAGCGAGGCATAAAGTTCAAGCTGTTTGTTGGCCAGCTTGGCGCACCTAGCACCAGCGTAAGTGACCTCTTGCATAGCTAAACCATACCGGATGATGCTGGCTTTAGGCTTGAACTGAGTCCGTTAGGCTGGTGAAAAACAAGCGGCCTCTGGAGTTCACCCAGAGGCCGCTTTCACTATCCAAATTTCAGCTTAGAACCGCCAAGAATAGTCCATTCTGGCATTCCAGTTCTGCAGCAGACTGTTCTCAGGACGGCTGTGCTGCCAGTTCAAATTCTCAAACATAATGTTCCAGCTTTGGTTTGGCCCGGGCCTTTGATTAAAAGAGAAGCCAAACTTGTGAGCAGTCTTTCTATCGCCTCTATCATCAACCTGATGAACACCATAGCTCATGCTGATAGGCGAAGGATTGTTGGCATTCAACACAAGATTGATGCCCCCTTCTCTGCTTCTCAGGAACCTAGCTTCATCTTGGTTCTCCTTCCAGAAAAGGCCTGCCTTGATGCTCTTGGAATTCTGAACATCCAGGTTCCATGAGTTGCTTCGGAGCGGAGTGTGGACTGTTCCAAGAAGCACGCCATTTTGGTTTGCCAAAGCGTTGGTGACAACAGAATGTTTCAGAACAATGCTGTCAGTAGGCTTCCAGGAAAGACTGTAGTCACGGATCATGACTGTCTGGTCGGATGGCAGAGTACGAACACCGTACTTAAAGGAGCCAACAAACTCAGCTTTGCTGGTTCGATCGGTGGTGAAGCTGAAAAATCGGTCGATAGCTCTATCACCGGTGGGGCTAACCTGACTATTATAGTCAAAGCCGAATCCCATAGCATCATGAGAGGCCGCAAAACTCATGGCCCTGTTCTCTCTCTGCCACCGGTACTGATCTCTATGAGTATCAGCATTAAATGAGAACTTAACGTCCTGAAGGATTCCCCAGTTCATCGCCTTGGCGCTGGCCAAGCTGAATCGACCAATAGTCTGGTCGCGCTTGTCATCCTGGCGAATCTGACTATAGGAAGCCGAGTCGATCTTGACATCCTGAACCGTTCCAGCAGTCAGCTCGCTCTTGGAATTCAGCGTGCCTTCCTGTCCGTTCAAAGCTCTTTGGTAGCCGTAGTTAAACTTGATTCCCTTGCCAAAGTCATACCAAAAGCCGTACTGTCGATGGGTTTCGTCAGCTTTGTCACCTTCTCGGTTGACGTTGGTTTGGGTAACGCTCACTCCTGCTCTGTTTGTCAGATCGGTGCTCAGCGTGTTGGAAAGAACCGTGGTTTTGGTTCCATCCTCAAATCTAGTTTCAGACTGTTCTGTCTTGAACCCAGTCTTGGGGTTCAGCTTGGCTTGGAAGCTGACTGACCTTGTGACTGAGTCAGGATTTTTCTCATCGGCTCCATCAAAGGTCTGAGCGTCCTGGCTTAAAGTCAAACGGCCAAACGAGGCAATATCTCGCCCCAGGGTGAATCGCTGTCCTCTCTGGTTGATATTGTCGCCGAACTCATCGCCAAAGCGATGCTCAGTATTCACCATTTCCAAGCTGGTGGACTTATCAGCCTGCCACCTTACAAGGGTGCGCTCTGTAAACCTTTCCTTTGATCCAAGGATTTCTTCCCATCCCCAAAGATCAGATTCAACTTTTAAAGACTTCGTTGGAGACCATCTCAGCCTGCCCTCTTGAGTCTTGTATCCAGAAAGAGCTCTAAAAAGGTCTCTTTCCGGATCAGCAAAAGATCCAAGCCCGTTAAACTTGCTGTTCACGTCTCGGGACTTGTAGTCCAGTTCCAGTCCTTTATCTCTAAGACTCAAAGTCTCGCGAGTCAAGTCACCACCTAGGTCGTGTGCGGCTGTCTTGGAAAAGGCGAGGGTTCGCGATCCTCCAAGCTTCATATCGCCGCTGATATCCTGACGGTTGAGTCCTACGGATGCTCCGTGAACCCCCTGTTCAGAAGGCATCAGCCTGCTGACTTCTTTAAAATTGTCTCCAGTCTTCTGATCTCGAATCTTCAGATTCAAGTTAGGTGATTTGATGGTAAGTTCCTGCGAACCCAGCCCGTCTTCTGTGCCCTTAATAGCGGAAGTGCGCAGAGAGATTGTGCTGTTTTTATCAATGGTATAGCCCAGCCACCAAGAGCTTCTATCCAGCCCGGCGCTGTTCAAAAAGGCTGCAGCATCATTGCCCTGGGGTCCGCCGCTTCCACTAATCTTCAGCGCGGCTGCGGCATGGCCATTAACATCTCCACCAAGGTTGCCCAGCCTGTTAAAATCCTTGTCAACCGAACGGCTGATATGCTCCACCGAAAAGCGGCCAAGGTTGGCCGTCATATCAAGGCTGGAAAAATCAGCGTTGCTGGTTCTTACAAGCCCCTGGCTCGCTGAGATTTTTTGATCCTTGCCCAGTTCTCCTTCGACTGAGTAGTTCCTGCGAAGAAGGCCCCTTTCGTGCTGAAGCTGACCGCCATTCCATTCGTCGCCACGCAGGTCGCCGAACCGAACAAAGCCTTGGTCAACCCTCTGCTCGTTGAATCCAATTTTCCATCTGCCAGCGGTGAATCCCAAACTGGATTTTGCCAAGCCCCCTTGTTCAGAATCAAGCTTTAAAGTTGAGAAATTTGTTTGGGCTCCACCAAAGCCTAGAGATCCGCTTATTCCTTCTCGAACTAGGCCCCTTTCTTTGCCCATCTGCTGCCAGTCTGCAGCCCCGATATCAGCGAAGCGAGTGAAGCCCTTATCAATATCCTGGCTCCACCAGTTCAGCTTAAAGCCTTTGCCCTCAGCTCCAGCAGTCCGGCGCGTAATCGTGCCCTGACCATCGCCAACCGTCTGAACGCTGTTGGAGAAGTTGGCGGAATCTGTGCCGATATTGTCGAAGCCAAGCGCAGTTCTCTTCAGTCCCTTTTCGCGCGCAAGCTGCCCGACCTGCTCGGCGGAATAACCATTTGCTCCAAGAGCCTGAAAGCCCCCGAATCGAGAATCAATATCCTGGAAATAGGCTGTAAACTTGCCCTTTGCCCCAACCTTGCTCTCAAGAGCTTGAATCAAAGCTTTGCCCTGACCTTCTTCAACCGATGATCGATTGGAAGAGCCAGACATCATGTCGGTGGACTGGGTGTTATCTCTCTGCCCCACCATAAACAAGCCCTTCACGTTTGTTCCGGGCATTAAGCTGAATGAGTTGGAAAGGCCGTAAACGTTGCTGCTCAGCACAGTGCCATCGCCAAGCCGTTCGGTCATTCCCAAACCGACAAAGGCAGAATTACCCTGAGCAAAATCGAACTTAAAACCGTTGAAGCCAGAGGTCGAGGTCGTGCCAGCCATGCCATAGCTGCCAGATTTGCCCTTTTCTTCATCGTAGCGGTAGTTGGCTCTCAGCTGCTGTCCTTCTTGAACCTGCACTTTGAGATAAATCGTGCCGGAAGGATAATCGATCTCATAATCGGTTCCCTTCGCCAGCCGTCTGCCGCCAATTTCAAGGGTTTCGGATCCCTTCTTAATCGCACCGAAACGAAGTGCCTGAGAAAAACGGTTGGGGGCGAGTCGAATTGATTCGACATACGTCTTACCGCCAGCTTCTACCGAAGCCGACACTCCTGTCGGTTCTGGCTGAGCCTGCGCAGATGCCATGGCTCCTGCCACTAGCATCCAGGCCATCCACGATAAACGCGGAACTGCTGGCGAACGCTTCATTTTCCCCTCTTCCTAAGTATGGCCTAAGCTCGGCTGAACTCACCGCAATCTATGCAGTTTTGCCCAAATGACCCCCAAAATTGCCCTCTTGGCTGTCAATCAATGGCTAGACGTACAAGACAGCCAGCAGTTTCACTTGAAGTCCAAACATTCTGAAACTGCCCTGAAGGTCTGGGGCTAAGCGTGCCGATACTCATTAGTGGGATGGGCAGAGACAACAACTCTATCTGCCTCCACTTAACGATGGAGGAGGTTGAGGAACTATTAAGCAGGTGCCTGAATAGCGAAGAAGGAGACACTCCTATCTTTCAACAGGTGCTGCTTAAGCTTGCGCGTGCCTCCTTTCAAGGGGTCAAAGCCAGCGACCTCTTGCCAGAAAAAGCATCTTCAGGCTCAGCTGCTGATGGTTATCAGGACCTAAAAGAAGCCGCTTAAGCAGGTTTTTAGCTTCTAAAGTTTAACCCACTGCCTTGTTTCGTGCGATCTCTCAACCGCATCTAGAACCTTTTGGTTTGCCAAGCCATCTTCGATATTAGGCGATATAGGCTTGTTTTCACAAATTGCCACAACGGCATCGGCCAGCCAGTTGATAAAGGTGTGCTCATAGCCAATAATGTGGGCAACAGGCCAGTAGCGCCCCGCATAAGGATGAGACCCATCTGTAGCCTGAATCACTCTAAATCCCCTAGTCGATTCTGGGTCTAAATGATTGTAATACTCAAGCTCATTCATTCTTTCTTGATTGAAAACTAACGAACCTTTGCTTCCGTTAATCTCAAAGCGATTGTAGTTTTTGCGTCCTGTTGCAAACCGGCTTGACTCAAAGACTCCCAAGGCTCCAGACTTGAACCGGGCAAGCATCATAGCCGCATCATCCACATCAACTTCTCCCATCTCTGTAGAAGCTGTTGCACCAAGCCTATCGTTTATCTCTCCGACTAAGGGACGCTGCTTAATGAAAGTATGCATCAGCCCGCTGACTTCATCAAACTCACCAACAAGATATCTAGCCATATCGATAATGTGGCTGTGAATATCGCCATGGGCGCCGCTGCCCGCTACAGATTTCTGCAGTCTCCATACCAAAGGAAACTCAGGATCAATTATCCAATCCTGCAGATAATGTCCTCTGAAATGAAAAATCTCACCTATCAATCCTTCATCAATCATCCGCTTGGCCAAAGCTGCAGCCGGCGACTTGCGGTAGTTATGCCATACACCGCTTAAAACACCAGCCTTTTTAACGGCTTCCGCCATCTCCTCTGCCTCAGCCAGAGTGTTGCCAATAGGCTTCTCGCAGAAGACTATTTTCCCAGCGGCTGCAGCAGCCATGACGATCTCAAAATGGACCCTTCCTGGTGTAGCCACATCGATAATATCAATCTCAGGGTCGGCAATCACTTTTCGCCAGTCAGTTTCGTAGCCTTCCCAGCCAAAAGTTTCGGCGGCAGCCTTGACGGCAGATTCAGTTCTGCCGCAGATCGTCTTCATTCTCACCTTGGCTGGAAGATCGAAGTAGCGGTTGGCTTGACGATAGGCGTTGCTATGGGCCTTGCCCATAAACTGATAGCCAATGAGTCCGACGCTGAGAGTCCTGGCCGACATGATTCGCCCTGTTTACCAGATCGGCAGGCTCTGCAGCCTTGGGCGTAAAGGCAGGTGGAGTCACAATAAGGCTGTCTGTGTTTTGGCCCGAACCCCTTTTAGCGATTGAAACTTCCTGCGATGAAACGGCAGCGGCCGTGGTCTGCGGCAGAAAAGTACTGAGCAACGTTGTCAGCAGCCAGCTTGAGCTGCATGCTCAGTGGGGCGGGGTCGTGCCAGAAGCAGCTTCACGCGCTCATGTTGAAGCTATCCTCCCCGTGATAGAGGAGGCCCTTATTCCTTTAGCCGGAGCAAAGCCAAGCGGCATAGTGGCCACCGTCTGTCCCGGCTTGGTTGGCGCCCTTAGTGTCGGCCTGACAGCAGCTAAAGGATTAGCTTCAGCCTGGTCTGTGCCTCTGCTTGGCATCAATCACCTAGAGGGACACGTTATGGCGCTATGCGCCGAAGAGCTAGGGGAAGTTCCCCCTCTTCCTATGCTTGTTTTAGTAGTCAGCGGAGGCCATACAGAGCTGATTTTGGTGAAGGAATGGGGAAAATTTGAGATGATTGGCCAGACCCTGGATGACGCAGCTGGCGAAGCCTTTGATAAAGCAGCCAGACTCATGGGCTTGGGGTCTCCGGGAGGAAAAATGGTGCAGGAAGCAGCCCTCATGGGCAGCCCCAAAAGGTATCAGCTTCCTCGAGGACTTAGGAAAGACCCTTTTAACTTCAGCTTCAGCGGCCTGAAAACAGCGGTTCTTCGATTAGTTGAATCTGAGGGGAAAAATCTAAATATTCCTGATGCCTGTGCCAGCCTCCAAGCGGTTATAGTCAGAACACTCACTGAAAAGGCTTCTGCGGCGCTGGATGAAGTTGACTGCCGCAGCTTCGGCCTTGCCGGAGGAGTTTCGGCTAACGCTGCTCTCCGCGGATCCTTTGCCACAGCCGCAGCCAGCCGAGGAATTCCCTTCTACTGCCCTCCTTTTGAGCTCTGCACCGATAACGCAGGAATGATCGGCCTCGCTGGATCTTTTAGGTTCGCTCGAAACGAAAGATCTGATTGGAGCCTCGACGTTTCTGCAAATGGTGCGCTAAAGAACCTTTGAGTGCATAAATTTAGCCTTATCTAGTGTGTTTTAGTCTAGACTGAAGCTCATGGCAGAGATGGAAGACGCAAAATCTGGGGTTCAAGAAACGGGGGAAGCCTCCAGCTCAACAGCTCCCGCTGTAAAAAAGCCTTCGCCCCTGGCCGTATTTGCTCGTATGTGGAAGCAGAGCCCATGGGTAAGAGGGCTGGTTTCTGCCCTAGCTTTAATCATCTTTTCCTGGATGCTCATAGTCCGCGGAAACTGGCAGACCTCGGACGCTTGGCGAAACGGACAGCTTCAGGCTGTTGACGCAGTTGGAGCCGCTCTGACAAATGATGTCTATAGGACCGACACATCAAGACTTGACCAGATTCTGCAAAGAATCGCCCGTGAAGGCAATTTTAGATCAGTAACCTTCACAAATCTTGACGGCGAAGTTTTGAGCACGACAGATGCAGCTCTTAGAGGTCAAAGGCTGCCCGAATTAGCGCGTGCTTCGTGGAAAGCAGGAATCAGTGGCGCGAAAAACTCTTGGGTCGTTTCCAGAAAAATCGGCATGGCTGAAGATAATCCTCGCGGCGTCTTAAGGATCGCCCTCAATCCTCAGCCCTAAAAAATCCTTAGCCCTTAAAAAAAGACGTGCTCCCTTGGCCCAGCCAAGAGAGCACGCATCCTGCAGCTTTAGAAGTTAAAGCTGGTCTGAAGTCCTAAGTTGCGAGATCTGGCCAAAACCAGACTCACACCCAGATCGCCTCTTTGATGGCTGACCAGCAGGTGAGTGTATTCCCCGTCATTGATTGCCTGAGCCGTCCATGCCGGAGCAAACTGCCAGTTGACTCCAAAAGGAAAAGCCAGACGCTGCTTATAAGTTGACCACTTAAAGCTGACAAAAGGCGTAAAATCACTGTCTGGCACCTGCTTGGCAAAGGTTAAAAAGGCAGCCTGCCCCCTGGGAATCGAAAGCCTATCGCTGCCGATCCCAAAAACAGCTGAAGGGAGATGCCCCTTCTCTGGAGTAATGAACCATGTGGCCCGAGGCATGATGGCTCGACCATCTGAATGGGCAAGGCGATCCTGCCACGAAGAGCCAACGACATGCTTCATGCCTTCGCCACCGCCACGCTCTATGCCAAGGGTAAAACGCGGAGTGACCTTTTTATCAAGGACAAAGCGCCAACGTGTGGCGGGGTCGGTGGTGTTGAGATAACGGACCGTTGCCTGCCATTCCCATGCCACCTTGCCGTCTTCCAAAACTGCTGCAGCTCCAGCACAGCCAGCACAGGTCGGAGCCAGTCTGGGGTTGACTGGCTCTTCTCCTAATGCCGGGTCCTGCGCCAAAGCAGTGCTGATAAGTCCAAGGAAAACCCCCAGACCAACACATGCCTTAACGTTTTTCATTACCCTTTGACTGCCTCGATCACAAACCCAGCAGCTTTGGGCTTGCCATTAGCCACAAAAGAATCTGGCGCAGCTTTAAACTGTCCCAAGCAGGGTGCGCAGCACATATAGTAGCGAACGCCCTTATGATCGACATAAGAATGTGCCGCTTCATAGCTCTTAACCGCCTGCTTCATCACCACGCAGTAAAGAACCTCCTGCTTGGGTGTCGCAGTAAATGAAGCAGGTGCATCATTGAACTTCTGAGCATTGATGCGCGAAGCAAAGTAATAGCGAATTCCCTTATAATCTGCCTGGCCTTTGGCTTTGGCTGGCTCGATTCGAGTGCCATTGACAGGGTCAAAAAGGGAAACACCTACAGTCTTTTTAGCTTCGACTGCCTTCTTCATTGATCCGGCGGGATCTTTTTTGAACTTGGCATCACAGCCAGGGCAGCAGGCATAAAAGGCAAATCCACCAACAACAACTGGCTTGCTTTTCATATCAGCAGCGCTGTTAAGCATGATGGGACAGGACAAAGGAGCTGCTTCGGCAGCAGTCTGGACTGGATTGTTGATAAGAAGCGCGGCGAGTGCAAAAGTTGAAATCATCTTGAGTTTATTTCGTATTATCGTGACGTGCAAAGGGAAGCCCGCCTTCCAGACATTTCTGGAAAGCGGACTCCGACTCTGATTACTTCTTATCGCAGCTGGCGCAGTTGGCGCAGGTGCAGGCCTCGCCTTTGCAGCAGCCACAGTTTTCAACACAAGCACAAGACTTGCAGCAGGTGGTTCCGCAGCACGAAATGGAGTTGACAGCAGGAGCAGGATTGGTGACGTTGGCGACGGCCAGCATAAGGCCGAAAATGATTGATGACATTGTTTTTCTCTTTTTTTCTGTTCAAAGGTAGGGGAAGCCGCAGCTTCAAAGGTCAAAGTGCCTTAGGAACAGGAAAAAGGAGGAGCGCGGCCAAGCACTCGTTCTGGCGGAGAGTTCGCCTGAGGAATTGGTGCTGAAACAAACTGCTGTTTTTCAACCTGTTTCAGTGGTTCTTCCAGCCTAGAATAGACAGGAATCAGGCCAACTTCCAACTCAGCAGGCACCCAGAACAAATCTGGAGAGTGCTTGTGGTCATTGCTGGCTTTAAGTTCGCAGGTGCAGTCGGTACAGCACTTTTTCGGCTTAACCGGTTCTTCGCAGCCGCATTTGGCAATTGCAGCCAAAGATGAGGCAGCACCCACGACAAGAAGCATCAGCACGAGCCCTAATCTGATGATTTTGTGTTGCACATCTGCCTCCTGATTTCAGTATAGGCAGCTTTTTTGAAACCGCCTGACCAAGTTAATTAATCTTTTGAACTTTTAGTTCCAAGGGCCCGCCAAGATTCCGACATGACATGAAAGGCTGCCACCGCCCCAGAAACATGAACATTTAGACTCCTGCCCTTTCCCTGCATAGGAATATAGACAGAACCTTGACAATGCTTAAGAACGCTTCCGAACACTCCTGCCCCTTCGGCCCCCAAAACAAGGCAGGTCTTTGGCGGATATTGAAAGCTGAAATAAGGCTCTGCACCTTCAGCAATCTCAACGCCAATAAGTGTCCAGCCGTCTAAAATTGCTGCCTTCGCTGCCTCTTCGTGAACTTTGTGGTGCTCTACCTCTACCCTTCTATGGGCGCCCATCGAGGTGACAGGAATCATCGGATTGGGAAGCTGGGGGGTCCTGCCCGATGAATAGACTTTTTTAACTCCCAAGCCATCTGCCACCCTTAAAAGTCCCCCGACATTGTAGCCATCTGCCCAATCTTGAAGCAGAAAAGTGACTTCCTGCGTTGGGTTGTGACCGGCAGCAAATTCCCTCATCAGGTCACGGACTTCCTTTTTTTTCCTTAAGGCCCTGCCTTCTGCCATTTCTACTCAGTCCCCTCACTAAAAAGACCCGTGTTGGCAGCAGAGTCAGACTGTCTAAAATCTGGCGCCGTCAAGGGACGAGGCGCAAACTCAAGGGGATCAGGCTCTGGAACTTCATTTTTTGCCGAGATGCCAAACTCGCGAAACCTGCGAGCGGCAGGGACCACCCTCGTGTTTAGAGAGGATCCGAACTCGTTGTAGACCTTGCCGGCAGTGCCTAGCGCCCGCCCGAGCTTTTCATAGTGCCCCATTAAAGTCACCACAGTTTCGTAGAGCCTCTGAGCTTGTTCCTGCACTTCTTTTGCTGTTTGAGTCAGCCTATCCTGCCGCCAGCCGTATGCAACGACTTTAAGCAGGGCCAGCATGGTTGAAGGGGTAGCCATGATCACTCTCAGATCTATAACCTCTTCGATCAGACCAGGTCTCTGCTCTAAAGCTACCCGGAACGCTGACTCACTTGGGATGAACATCACGGTAAAGTCGGGGGTTTCAACCCTCTTGTCGTAGCTCCTTTTCTTCAGTTCCTGAGCATGGCCCAAAAGCTTTCTGGGTAGCTCTTTTAAAAGCCCAGCCTTAATCGCTTCATCATCGGATTCCAAAGCATCGAGATACCCTTTTAAGGGCGCCTTGCTGTCTACGATAAGGCAGCGTTCACCAGGGAGCTTTATAGCCATATCCGGTCTTTGTCTGCCATCTTCTGTGGTCGTGCTTTCCTGCAGTTCAAAAATGATTCCTTCTGGCAGACCAGCCATTTCAACGACTTTTTCAAGAAGCATTTCCCCCCAGCTGCCAGCAGTGCCAGGGTCCTGAAGAGCCTTCACCAGCCTGGAAGTTTCCTTTGTCAATCCAACCTGCTGAGTGCTTAGCTGCGTGACCTGCTCCTTCAGTTCAGAATATGCTGAAGCCCTAGACTTCTCCATTTCCTGATTCTGCTTATCAAGCTCGCTCAGCTTTTCCTTCAAAGGGTCCAGCAGCTTTCCAAACTCTTCAGATTTCTTTCCGAACTCACTTTTTGCTCCTTCGGTGTACTGTTTCAAAATCTCCTGTGATGATTTGAGGAACTGATCTTGACTCGATTTTAAAGCCTCAGTTGAAAGAGCGGTAAAAGCATCTTTAAACTGTATCTCTGCTTCTTTCAGCTGGTTTCTCTGCGATTCCAGGTTTTCTTGGGATGCCCTCATCTCTGTCTGAAGCCTTGTTTTCTCAGACTCAAACTGAGAAATGATGCTGTTTTTGCCATTGAGATCCTGTTCAAACTGCTCCAACTTAGTTCTTCTTTCTTCAAGCTCTCTCTGCCTTTCTGAGGCCTGGGCTTCTGCAGATGAAGCCTTGTTTTCAGATTCCCTCAGCTGATTTTGCAGTCGTACTACATCGTCTTCAAGCTTCAAAAGTCTTTCAAGTTTAGGAGAACTTTCGGCTATTTTCCTATCCAGTTCACTCTTTTGTTTAATGAATTCAGTTTCAGCTTCGGCAGTCTTTGCTTTCTGCTTGTTCATGCCCGCCATAGAAGCCAAGAACATGACTGCTAAACCGACCGCGAAGCCGATCACAAGCCAAACAACTTCATTCATCAACACAGCTGCAGTCTATACCCCCAAAACAAAAGGCAGGACATTCAGCCGTGGGGGGTTCACGCCAGGACCTTTCATCCTCTAAACTCTGCAGATGCAGAGCCATTCAAAAAGTCTGTGGCAGACCCTCGCCGATGAGGGAGTGCAGAAAGCCGTAGCCGCCCTGAGCGATGCCGAAGTCTTTGAAATGACCGAAGCCTATGGCTCCCACAACTACAAGCCTCTGCCTGTCAACCCCGTACGTGGTGAAGGCGTTAAGGTATGGGATCAAAAAGGAAACCTTTACTTTGACTGCATCGGCGCCTACTCAGCCGTCGCCCACGGACACCTCAGCCCCTTTGTTGTTGATACTTTACGAAAGCAGCTGGACGTTGTGACAGTCACCAGCCGAGCTTTTTATTCAAGTGAAGTCGCACTTTTCCTAAAAGCCCTCTGCGAATACTCCGAGCTAGACATGGCCTGCCCCATGAACACAGGAGCAGAAGCCAACGAAACCGCCATAAAACTCGCCAGAAAGTGGGCCTACACAGTAAAAGGAGTTCCGCAAGATCAGGCTGAAATCATAGTCTGTCAAGACAACTTTCACGGCAGAACCACAACTATCGTCGGATTCAGCACAGAAGACCAATACAAACAGCACTTTGGCCCCTTCACTCCAGGCTTTAAGGTGATTCCCTTCAACGACATAGAAGCTCTAGAGAATGCGATCACTCCGAATACTGCCGCTTTTATGGTGGAACCCATTCAGGCCGAAGGAGGCATTTTGATTCCAGATGAAGGCTGGATGGCAAAGGTGCGGGAGCTCTGCACCAAAAACAATGTCCTCCTAATATGGGATGAAGTCCAGACTGGCTTCTGCCGAACAGGCCAAAGGTTCGCCTGGATGTACGAGGACGCCAAGCCAGACATCATGGCTGTTGGAAAGCCCCTGGGTGGAGGAATCCTGCCCGTTTCGGCGGCCATTGGCCGCAGAGAAGTCATGGAAGTTTTTGTTCCGGGCGACCACGGAAGCACTTTTGGCGGAAACCCCCTCGGCAGCGTTGTGGCTTTAGCTGCCATGGCTGAAATGGAAGTGAAAGACTACTGCGGCAGATCTGCAGCAATGGGAAAGCGCCTGACTGATGGATTAAAGTCCCTGCCCTTTTCCTGCATCAAAGAGGTGAGATCACGAGGCCTGCTGATTGGGCTGGAAGTCGAGGAAGGCACAGACACCAAAGCTCTAAGCAAAGCGCTTACGGCAGAAAGAATCCTGACAAAAGAAACCCGCAACCGGACTTTCCGCTACACGCCTCCCATTGTCATCTCAGAAGCAGAAGTCGACGAGATTCTTAATAGAACTGAAGCCGCCTTTAAAACGGCTCTTAGCTGAAGCAGATTTCTGGCGCCTCATCTTTTTCTATCAAAAGGTTAGGCGCCAAGGAACTCCTCAAGTCCATGCCGCAAGAATAGCCAGGGTCCCTCAAGGAACCCTCACCTTCAAAACGCCAGGGGTATTCTCCACGAGTCCGCCAGAGCTGCCCTTCACGGGGGAGGTCGGCTGACGACCTGCCCTTACCAGAGGAAGATAAAAACGTGGCGAATACAGCCCAGACTCCAGAACAGCTCTCACCCGCCAAACTGGAAGAGCTCTACCGTCAGATGCTCTTCATTCGGCGCTTTGAAGACAAATGCAATGTCGCTTACCGGCAAGGCAAGGTTGGTGGCTACATGCATGTCTACATTGGCATGGAAGCGACTGCCGTGGGCTGGAATGAAGCCCTGAAGCCAGGCTGGGATTACGTGATCACCGCCTATCGCGACCACGCTCAGCCCCTTATCATGGGCAGCGACCCCGTAAAGGTTATGGCCGAGGTCATGGGCCGAAGCGGTGGCTATAGCCACGGCAAGGGTGGTTCCATGCACATCTACGATATCGAACGCGGCTTTTATGGCGGCTGGGGCATCGTGGGTGGTCATATCCCGCTTGGTGCTGGTCTGGCCTTTGCAGCCAAATACCGCAACGAAGATAGAGTCACCATCTGCTACCTTGGCGATGGCGCCAGCAATGCCGGTGTCGTGTTCGAAACACTGAACATGGCCGCTCTATGGGATCTCCCTATCATTTTCATCATTGAAAATAACGAATTCGCCATGGGAACGAGGCTTGAATATCATGCCTCTGACACACAGCTGTACAAGCGAGGACTTCCCTTTGGCATCGAGTCTGAAAGACTCGACAACATGGATGTTCTTCAGGTCCGCGAAGATGCCCAGCGCATTGTCGACTATGTTCGCACCAACAAGAAGCCTTACCTTGTTGAAGCCATGAACTACCGATTTGCTGGCCACGGTGCCGCCGACAATGACAGGCAGCTTTACCGCACCAAGGAAGAAGAGGAAGAGAACTTTAAGCGAGATCCAGTTGTAAGGCTGGAGCGTCTTCTGATTGAGAGGAATATTCTTACAGCAGACCAGCTTGAAGAGATCGACGAAGAGCTAAGGCTCGCAGTTGATGACATCTACGAGAAGGCAGATGCCTCGCCATTCCCTGCCCCGGATGAGGTTTACGCCAATGTCTACTCCGATATCGAGCCGGAGAAGGGCCACTAAGAGGATACGGAGCAAGAAATGATTCAGACCACTTACCGCGACGCCCTCCGCCAGGCAATTATTGAAGAGCTTGATAGAGACGAAAATGTCTTTATCATGGGTGAAGACATTGGCCGCTACGAAGGCACTTTTAAGGTCACCGCCGGCCTTCTGCCCAAGTATGGCGAAAGAAGAATCATCGATACTCCCATCGTCGAGCCAGGCTTTACCGGCATCGCCATCGGCGCTGCCATGACTGGCCTGAGGCCGATTGTTGAGATGATGACCATGTCCTTCTCAATTCTCGCTATGGACCAGATCATCAACCATGCGGCCAAAGTTCACTACATGACGGGTGGACAGGCAACATGCCCCATGGTAATCCGAGGTCCAGGCGGCGCGGCCAAGCAGCTTTCTGCTCAGCATAGCCACTCGGTTGAAGGCTGGTACGCCCACTGCCCCGGATTGAAGGTTGTTGCTCCGGCGACTGTCGCCGACGTCTACGGCATGATCAAGACCGCGATTCGAGATGAAAACCCCGTTATTTTCACCGAGAATCCTGGCCTCTACACCCTGAAGGGTGAGATTCCTGACGACAAGAGCTTCACCGTTCCTTTTGGAAAAGCCCAGATTCTGCGGGAAGGCACAGATGTTTCTCTTATCGGCTACTCCCGCATGACACAGGTCAACCTTGCTGTGGCTGAAAAGCTGGCAGCCGAAGGAGTCAGCGCAGAAGTCGTCGATGTTCGGTCCCTGGCCCCTCTTGATAGAACGACCATCTACGAATCAGTCCGCAAAACTCACCGCGCTATCGTGGTGCAGGAAGACTGGAAGTTCGGTGGATTCGGCGGCGAGCTGGCTGCCTCAATCGGCGAAGACTGCTTCGATGATCTTGATGCTCCTGTTCTTCGTGTCGGAGGACTCAACGTTCCCATGCCCTATGCTCGAGTTCTTGAACTAGAGTGCATCCCTGATGAGAACGATGTGATCGCTATGTTCCGCAGGTTCAAGTAAGAACTCTTGTGGATAATTGAATAGAAACAGCCCTTGGCTTTGCCAAGGGCTGTTTCTATTTTCCATAAAGCTCTCTCTAGCAAAGCCTGCAAAGTCACTCAGCAGCTGCGCTGTCGCAGCAGATTCTGTATGAGATGGCTGGAACTCAAACTATAAGCTCTAAGCATAAAGACAAACATGAGATCAGAAAATGCCTGACGGTTAAGCCCAAGGCGCCGCCGCACAGGCTAACATACAAAAAGAGGCCATGATCTCAGCGACACTTCTCGCCCTCTCACTCAGCCAAAGCCAAAATCTCTCCTACCGCGATAGGTTTCCTCTGCCCGATGCCACGGTTCCCAGCGGCTGGGGAGTCAACATTCACTTCACCGATCCACAGCCTGGTGAAATGGAGAAAATGGCTTTATTAGGCATTAAATGGGTGAGGATGGATCTTTTTTGGAGCCAAGTTGAAAAGCAGAAGGGCCAATACGATTTCTCGGCTTACGACCGCCTGATGGGGCACTTAACAAAGCACAAGATTCGTCCCCTGCTTATTTTGGATTACGGCAATAAGCTCTACGAAGATGGCGCGCCAAAAAGTCAGGATGCTCAGGATGCTTTTGTCAGGTTTGCGCGCAGCGCTGTTTCTCGATACCAAGGTCAAGGCGTTCTATGGGAAATGTGGAACGAGCCAAACCTAGCCATGTTTTGGCAGCCAGAACCAAATGTAGAGCTTTATTCAAAACTGGCTCTTTCGGTTGGTAAAGCAATAAGAGAAATCGCCCCCGACGAATGGTATATCGGACCAGCGACCTCAGGTTTCGACTGGTCTTTTATTGACGGCGCCTTTTCCCGTGGGACTCTTAAATACTTTGATGCTGTTTCAGTTCATCCCTACCGACAGACTCAGCCAGAAACGACAGCAGCAGATTGGCAGCAGTTAAGAAGCCTGGTTGACAGGCACAGTCCAGCCAAAAACATCCCCCTGCTCAGTGGCGAATGGGGCTACTCAGATATCTGGCAGGGGCAGAATCCTCAGCTCAAGGCTGACTATGTCGCGCGGCAGTATTTAAGCAATCTGGCTTCGGGCGTGAATCTCAGCATCTACTACGACTGGAAGAACGATGGAACTGACCCCAAAGAGCCAGAGCACCATTTCGGAATTCTTAACCACGACCTCGCCGAAAAACCAGCCTCAAAGCTTCTAGGCTTTATATCAAAAGAGCTCTCAGGCTTCAGGTTTGCCACCGATCTCAGCAGAAGCATCCTGCCAGGAGCCGGAGACGAAGCCAGAATCTTACTTTTCACCAAAGGATCTGAGGTCAGGCTTGCTGTGTGGAGCGAAACCAACCGCCCCTTGGCCGTCAAACTCCCGCTCAATAAAATCAAAGCTACCCAAAGCTCTATCAAAGGACGCGAGACCATTGCTCTTGATCCCAGCAGGAGCATCACTCTTACCGGAACTCCCCAAATCATCATTCCTGCTGCTGCCGATCCTTGGCTAAGAGGTCTGGCCCAGCTTCCTGGCAGCAGAACAAGCCGTCTCGTAAAAGATGAATCTGAGGCTGTTAAAGTCCTTAGCAGCTGGCTGGAAAAAATCAGCAGAGCCAAGGGTAAAAACCTGGCCTGGATGTCGGGAAGCGGTCCAGAGCACGAGATAGCCTCGCGGATTTCTTCCGCACTGCCATCTCTGCCCAACACAGCAGAAGCGCAGCTGAAAGCCGCCACCGAGCAGATTAAAGCCGCTTACGGGATAGGCGGAGCCATCACTTTTACCGCCTCAATTCTGGGCTCAGACTCGATTCGAGTCGAGCAGAGCCTCATTCTCAATCCAGCGGTTCCTTTGTCTCTAGACCTGGGAGCCACGCCAGGCTCACTGATTCTCCAAAACCCACAAGGCTGGAAAGGCAGCCTGGACCTATCGATTGGCGCAGTTCAAACAGCTCTGAAGTTAGATGGCAGTCTAGTTCAGAACTTAGGCCAATACAACCCTAAAACAGACCTGCCTTTTCTATCTCTCAAGGGCAGAATCGTTTCTGTCACTCCAAATCATAAGGTCAAAAACCTCTTTTCTGCCCCGCCAGAGTTCCAGGTTTTTGGAGAAGGCGACAGTCCGCCCGAATCTCTTTGTCATCCCGACTCCAGCGAGCCTGGCACATGGATTTACAAAAGCGTTTTTCCTCAAGGCTGGAGCTACTCATTCATCAAACCAGCTTTAATGCCTCTTTTGGCAGAGTCCGATCGCCAGATCATCAGCTACGGTGTAGAAGTTGAAGGGGACGGCAGCGGCAGTCTTCTCCGTTCTCGGTTTATCGATTCGCAGGGACAGGTTTTCCAGCCGAACGGGGTGTCAATCGACTGGAAAGGGTGGCGTTTAGTCCGCTTCAGGGTCTCGGCAGAAAATGCTGGCTGGTGGGGTGGTCCGGCCAATGGCACAATAAACTGGCCGGTAAGGCTGGAAAGCCTGCTGCTGCTTGACAGCGCCAAACGACTCGCCGGGGCAGCCTCTATTCGGTTTAGAAACCCCCATATCCTTGTCCCAGCCTCAATTGAGTAGAAGCTGGTTTACAAACAAAAACAGGCGATGAAGCAATGCTCATCGCCTGAATTCTGCCGCAGGTCGTCAGCCTAAATGGCATCTAGCGGAGGTCGTGGTTCATCTTCAAACTTTTCGTGAAGCTTGACTGGCTTTTTCGACCCCTTCATCTTAAGGTTTAGCATTTCCACCAAGACAGAAAAGGCCATGGCGAAATAGACATATTCCTTAGGAATCTTGTTGTGGGTGCCTTCGGCCAAAAGCGTGACTCCGATAAGAACCAAAAAGGCGAGAGCCAGCATCTTGACCGTAGGATGCTTGTGAACAAAGTCAGCGATTTTTTGAGCCATCGCCAGCATGACAGCCACGCCACAAATAATGGCAGCCACCATTATTTCAACGTGCTGCACCATGCCAACGGCCGTGATTACTGAATCGAGAGAAAAGACAATATCGAGAACCAGAATCTGAATGATGACCGAGGAGAAAGTCACCTCTCCGATACTTTTTTCGTGCTCATCCCCTTCCAGCTTTTCGTGAATCTCTTTAACAGCCTTGTACATTAAAAAGAGACCGCCAGCAATAAGGATCAGATCTTTCCCGGAGAAGCTCTGCCCCATGACGGTAAAGAGCTCTGTCTTTAAACTCATGATCCAGCTGATCATGCCCACCAAGATCAGCCTCATCACCAAAGCCAGGCCCAACCCAAGCTGCCACGCCTTCTTTCTTTGCTCCTCAGGAAGCTTGCCGGAAAGAATAGAGATGAAAATAATATTGTCTACACCCAGTACGATTTCAAGAATCAAAAGGGTGAGAAACGCAATCCAAGTTTGAGGCTCCGCAAGCCATTCCATAAACGGCCCATGATACCAATATAAAAGGCCATAGTTTCATACAATTTGGCCCTTGCAGATCATGATGAGTCGGGTTGAATGAGCATGTGATTCAACCCTTTGGGAGGACCAACAAGGTCTTCCCCACTATCTGGCCAAAACTGCTTCAGCCAACTGACTCCACTGAAGCACACAAAATGGCCGAGCTCGCAATTCAGTGGCAGGCCCCAATCGAGATTTCATCTTCTCAGGTGATGTGGGGACACTATCTGAGAGGCGCGGATGTCCCTTTCATCGGTCTCATCGGTCGAGAAGTCAGCAGGGCAGGCGATGCCGCTTCTGCTTCTAGAATGCTTCAGGCCAGCCTCCTCGCCCTTCTTTCTGCCCTTGGCCGAGATTGTTTAGAGTTCTGCTTTCTTCCTGTAAAAACTGCACTGGAAGAACATCAAATATCCGGCGCCCTTGAAGCGATGGAAGAAGCCCGTGAAGAAGGATTGGTGAAATTTTTTGGCCTCCAAGTGTTAGGGTCTCCTTGGGCGGCTCAAAGTGTCTGGCAGTTTCACGATGCCTTCGAAGCAGTTATGATCCCCCAAACACCTTCGGGCGAATGTGAAGCCAGCCTGCGTCCTATGGCAGAATCCCGTCGAGTCGGTGTAGTAATCAGCAGCCCTCTCTCATTTGGTTCAGAAAGCTCGATGGGAGCGCACACCTTGGTGCAGGCCGCCGCAGGGGATGCCAGCCCGCACATTTCTCTCCTCGCAGCGTCAGCAAAAAAGGGACCTGTTCTGCTGGGAGTGAAATCTTTACAGGAAATGGAAGAAGCCCTTGGCTGGGCTGCCGCCACAGAAAACTCTGATGCCGTTTTGGCCTCAGCGCAAAGCGCACTAGGAGAAAAAATAAAGTGAAGATAGGAATCGTTGGGGCAGGAATCAGCGGACTCCGCACCGCCCAGCTGCTCGAAGCCGCAGGCATGGATGTCACGGTCTTTGAAGCCAAAGATAGAGTGGGAGGCAGGATGCAGACTGTCACCCTGCCCGATGGCGGGCAATACGAAGCAGGCGGTGAATGGATTGACAGCGACCACGAAAGAGTTCTGGCGCTGATGGCTCAGTTCGGCATCGAACCAGAGCTCAATGAGGCCTGGCCAGGCCGGGTTGTATGGCAGGGAGATGAAAAGAGCGAAGATGCCCTCTGGCCAGAAGCGGAAGAAGATGCCGTCAACCTGCACGATGCCGCAATCCAATACATTCGTCAGATGGTAGACCCAGCCTGGGCAAACCAGCACCTTGCCCACCTGGACCTTGAAACACTAGAAGAGTTTATTGACCTTCAGTGCACCAGTGAATCCGGCCGATGGTGGGCCGAAGCGGTGCAGCGAAGCGACGAAGGAGAAGACACCTCATCAATCGGGCTCTTAGGCTGGCTTGTAGGGTACAGACACTATCTGCAGAGAGCTCAAGGCGACATGAGCCTCTACCGCATCACGGGCGGAGGAGGAACCCTCTGCGAGAAGATTGCGGCGACTCTAAAAAAGCCGGTTCTTACCGGCCACGCCCTCAGAAGCGTTCAGCTGGGAGTTGATGATGTTCAGCTTTGGTTTGATGGTGAAATGGCATTTTTCGATCGCGTCGTTCTCACCATGCCCCCCAAAGTGCTGATGAACATAGACTTTGGCAGCGCCCTGCCAGCAGAAAAAGAACTGGCATGGGATTTAGTTGGCTCCAGCCGAGCCATTAAAGCAGCCCTGCAGTTCAGCCGGTCATGGTGGCTTGAAAAAGATTGGAAAGGGCGGCTTCTAACCAACCTTCCCTGCCAGCAGATATGGGATGGAGGCAAAAATGGCGCCAGCATCCTCTGCGCCTATATTGGGGGAGACCAGGCCGACTGGGTTAGAACTCATCAAGATCCAGTCCAAGCAGTCTTAAGGGCTCTGGGTGAAATTGAACCTATCGCGCTGGAGACCTTTGTCGGCGGCACGCTTCACGATTGGGTTGAAGACGAATTTGCCTTGGGAGCTTTCACCCACCTCCCCCCCGGTTCTGTCATGGGAGCCCTGCCTCACCTTGTCGAACCGGCTGAGCGAATACATTTTGCTGGAGAATACACAGCCCAATGGCTGGGCTTTATTGAAGGCGCTTTGGAAAGCGCAGAACGAGTTGCGGAAGAGGTGCTGATATGGAAACCCAAGTGATTAAGTCGAGTTCAGGCGAATGGTTTGCGGTAAAGAATGGCAGGCTGTCTTCAGCTTCAGCAGGCACAGATCATGCTAAAGGATGGGCTGCCAAGCCTGCCTATCTAGACAACCACTGCCACATCCTTCCGACCGGCCTCGACCTTTTGAAGCTTAATCTCAAGGACTGCCAGACTCCCCAAGACGTTCTTCAAGCGGTATCAGAGAGACACAAATCTCAACCCGATGGCTGGCTGCACGCCGTTCAGTATGACCAGACGAAGTTTGAAGGAGCAGTTCATCTCAGCCGGCACCAGCTTGATGCCATATCAAGCACAAGGCCCATTCTGCTCCGGCACAGCAATGGACATGCCTCTGTCGCAAACTCCGCGGCTCTCGCTGCAGCCAATGCTGACAGCGGCACTCCTGACCCCAAAGGAGGCACCTATGTCCGAGACGCCTCGGGAGAGCTGACTGGCGTTCTGCTGGAAAGGGCTCATGAAGCTGTCACCTCCTCAGCTCCCGCCCCAAGCCTGGAAGATATGGTTGAGGCTATCATGCGGGCTGGCGCCCTCCTGGCTGGCTTCGGCTTTACTTCAGCCTCCGATATGATGACGGGGCGCTG
>CAZSIM010000004.1:0-38872 GCA_964607175.1 uncultured Fimbriimonadaceae bacterium | reverse complement strand
GGCGCTGGAATCTGGCAAGAGAGCTGGAAGCCTATAGAATCGCAAGCGAAAAAGGATGCGCCATTCGCATGGGGCTCGCTATTCAATGGGCGTCAGTGCTGGGTCCCAGAAGCATAGACCCCGGCCTTCTTTCGGACCTGACAAGAGCCATGAACCCTGATCTCTGCCAGGTAGAAGCTCTCAAGATTTTTGCCGATGGCGCCATTGGTTCGGCGACCGCTGCAGTTCACTCGACCTTTAAAACAACAGGAGAGCAGGGCACCCTTATCTACAGCCCAGAAAAACTGACCGAAATGATTGGCAAAGCAGCCGAAGCAGAATGGGGCGTCATCATTCATTCAATCGGTGATCGAAGCACCGATCACGTAATGGATGCCATAGAAGCTTCTGGAAACCCAGCCAGTCACAGAATCGAGCACGCCATGATCCTGAGCGATGCCCAAATCCAGAGAATCAAAAGCCTGGGCTGCGCCGTTACCCTTCAGCCAGAGTTTCTCTATCGCTTTGGCCACGCCTATCGATCACAGCTGCAGGATGATGTTTGGCCTCACTTGATTCGAGCAAGATCGCTTCTTGATGCTGGAGTCCCCATCAGCGCCAGCACAGATCGCCCGATAGTGATTGGCCTGCCAGAAGTAGGCATAGATTCGCTTATCAATCGCCCTTCAGGCTTCAGTTCATCAGAGGCTTTAACACAGGAAGAAGCCGAACTCTGCTGGACAGAATGGGCAGCTAGGGACTGCAGAAGAGCCGGACAGATGGGACGACTTGCCGAAAATTTCTTTGCCGATGTTAGGCTTATAGATGAACAGGGGACTCTGCAGGAAGTCCTGCGCGGCGGCGAGACGGTTTGGACTAGGGCCGATTAGGACCCCGGCAGCGGACAGAAATGTGGGACGTTGAATAGGTAGGAGCTTGCTCCTCTTCCCCACTCAAAGGGCCGGGATCCCACCACTCGGCCCCTCTCCCCTCAGCTGTTCTAGTTGAGGGGTTTATGCTGTTAGGGCTGGCCCTTTATAAGTGCAGGCCAGCAAGAGGCTGATCAAACTGAATCCGAACTTCTCTGGCCGGGCTGCCTTCAAAAGCTGCAGGAAGCGTTTCTAGGGCCCAGCCTTCAACATGGCCCAGCCCCTTAGGCAAAGAAACCGAAACCCTGTCTCCAGGGACGACAGCCGCCCTGGTAATCACCCGAGAGCCGCCAGCCGATATATCCTGAAGCAGAGATGTCTCGCCATTAAGACAGATATTGGGGTCGTCGATAAGCGTCATCCTTGGTTCAGAACGCCTGTCGGTACGGCGAACGATTTTTGGATGAGCCAAACGAATCTCGTGAGTCTCACCGCATCGGTCAAGGATGTCGGAGCTGAAGGTGACAAGCCCCTCGTGTGTCGGTGCCTGAATAATCATGGAATCGCCGACCCTTAAGGGAACATAGCGATCTTTCTGCAGAGGGGTGCTGAAAATGAGGCCATCCTCTTCTGTTCGCAGATAGTAGCAGCGGTATGCACCCCCTGCCCCAACCATGCGAACCTTTGTGTCTTCAGGCAGGTTGACTGGCTCAACCCTTCTCCCTTTAATGCTCGTAACCAAGTAGGTTACGGCCATAGAAAACCCGAAAACAAGAGCAAAGAGCCCCAGCATCGTCAGCACATCGTTCATCAAATTGCCGCCTATTTCGGCTGGGCCAAGCTACTCTTCGACTTCCTGTTCATCGTGGTAGGCATCTACCGCCGTGTTCAGCTGCCGCAGGGCTTCAGCCAAGCTAAGGACCACTTCCATCTCTGCTTCAGGGTCAGTCCCTTTCACAAAGCTGTGAGCTTCCTCTGATGCCTGTAACATCAATTTGTGTGCCAGGATCCTTCCTTCATGTGAAGGGCTGTGCCGTGGCGGCGCTTTGACCAAAGTTATCAGGCTTGCCAAGGATGCTGATCTTCTTACCAGGGCCTCAGATTCCTTGGCAATAGCCTCCTTATCCTTGCTCACTCTAGCCCGAGGCATAAAGGCAGCAAGGTCTGCAGCCAGGGCGCGAACGCTTGGCTCGGCCAGCTGAAGCACAAATGAATAGTCTGTAATGGAAAGCCCATTGGGCCCAGTTTTGACAGGCTCTAAGATGGCTTGTGAAAGCTCGGGCTGGCGGGTGAGGGCAAAAACTACAGCAAGGCCCAAGCGGGTCCTTGGCTTGTCTTCTTTTTCCAACGCTATTGAATATTCGTCTCTAGCCTTGGCTAAGTCACCCTGCATTAAGTTTATGTCGCCGAGAAGCCTGTGGGCCAAGGGCGAATCTGCCCCTCTCGCCATGGCTTCCTGAACATCCATTTTGGCTTCGTCGGGCCGGCCGGCAATCAGCCAAGATCGAGCAGAAACCAGCCACAAATCCGGCTTGTCTGAAACCAGCCTAGCCGCCCTTCTCCCCTCGTCTGCTGACTGTAGAGCAAGGCCCCGCCGATCCAGCAGCTCTGACAGAAGAATCCTTCGTTCCGGCTCAAAGGGGTTGGCATCAACCGCATCGCGCAGGTAGAGAATCGCCAGATCAGTGCGGCCGCTGTCTATCAAAGACTGTGCCTGATCGAGTGCTTCGGCACCAGCGGAAGCCCCGAGTTCGACCCGTGGCGCCCTTGGACCAGCTTCAGAAGGAGCGCCCGGATTCGGCATTTCAACTTCTGGCTGTAGGTTCTTAAAGGGCCCCTGCGAGAGCTGCAGCGCCCAGGTTTTTGCCAGTGAGCTGCCAGTAGCAGACCAATCTATGTCGCTGCCCCGCATGACCACTATAGATTCGGTTCCTTGTGATCTTTTTGGGCCTGTCGTCCAAAGGGTGCCGCGTCTGCCGACCTGAAATAAATCCGCCCTCGGATAAAGCCTTCCTTTTAACCGAGAGGCTTCTACGACCAAAATGTATCTCGCCTTTAGGCGTCGGGCAAACTCTGATATGAGTTCGTCTGTTGGCCCTTCGGTCAGCGAAGTGCTTTCAGAGAGAGTCTTAAAGGTCTCATCCTGCTGAGACCACCGAACCACAGAAACCCGTCCCTCAGCCTTCAATGCTTCAGACACAGATTCGGTTACATTAAGGTCAGTGGCCTCGGGCCCAAGAGCTTCAGCCGTCTGTTTTTGTACTAGAAAAACAAGCGGAAGATCCTGCCTGGCAGCAGCCAGGCAAAAGAACGAAAGGCAGGCAGCTGCAGCAGTAATGAAGCGCAGAGATAAAGGTCCCATGTTCACGGGCGTTTATCCCCTCAGGTTCTTCAAGGCCTGACGGCAGGTATCAAGTGCAGCCTGCACTCGTGATGTATCGCCTGATCCGCTGGAAAGAGCGGCCTGATAAGCTGCAATGGCTCTTTCATAGGCGGCGATGGCATCACCCTTCCGGCCAAGTCTTTCGTAGCATTGAGCAAGCCTTTGGTTGGTGCTGCCTTTGCTGGCGCCTTGGCGCAGAGCCTTTTCGTAGGCATCGGCTGCTCGGGCGTAATCCCCCTTGACAAAAGCATCCCTGGCCACTCTAATCAAAGTTTCCGATGACTGCCGGGCAGCATCGTCATCTCCCGCCTCTTGTGAGCCTGTGCCGCCCACCCTGCCAGAAGAACCATTCCCGTTTGATGCAGAAGGCTGAATATTGATAATGCCTGGGTCTTCTCTTTTCTGAGGCGGATTGACTGGGTTGATAGGCACAGGATCATCTGCGCCAGAACCTCTCCCTGGATCAGAGACAGGCGGAGCAGTCACAGGAACCTTTGTTGGCACTATGCCAATTCTGTCCCCGCCGCCATCTATTATAGGTTCAACTGGCTGAATATTGCCTAAGTTCTCGCTTCCCTGCAGCCTTGCGGAAGCATTGCCAGAAGGAACATAGCCGGGTGAAATTACTGATGACTGAGATCGGCCATCGTTGGTTGGCCTTGACGTTTCATCCAGCGCGGAAGGAGGCAAAGCCGACCTCTGACCGGCACCACTATTGGCACCAGATGGAACCGGGGCAATGTTGGGGAAGTTTTCAGCGACATAGCCCCCATTGCTGGCCACCTGATTTGAGTCAGCGTTTTGCTGGGGCTGAGTAAAAGCCCAAATAATCGGGATGCCGACAGCCAGTGCAAACATGGCAGCGGCGGCGCCCATCATTAAAGATCGCTTGTGTGCAGGAGCGTAATCTTCAACCAGTTCAGGACCTTGAAGCTGACGCCTTAGCTGCCCAGCCCGAATTCTATCAAGGGCAGAATCCGGCTTGAGTTCCAGCACTCTTTCATAGGCAGCCAAAGCCCCTGCGTATTCACCAAGTCTTTCAAGAGCGTCTCCCTTTAGAGCCAAGGCTGAAACGGAGTTGGGGATATCTTCAAGAACAGAATCTGCAAGTGTAAGGGCTTCTTCTGCTCTTCCCTGCCCCAAGACTCTCTGGCCCTGACTGACAAGCTCCATGACATCGTGAGGAGTAAGGGCGGGCTTGGCAGCTTCGACTGCATCTTCAACAGCCGCCTCTGGAACCGCCACAGGAACGACCTCGACAGCCGCTTCCTCCGCTGTCTCCATGACTGACTGGATAATTTCCTCAGTCTCTTGATTGGCCGCTGCCTTACCTTCCGACATATCTCCCCTCCTGCTGAAATCATCAGCAAGCCCTTAATCCAAGACGGTTCCGCGCTGCGCAAATGTTCGCGATTCTGAGCTTTGGAAGTTTCCTTGGGACTCTATTTTACGCTTTATTGCCGACGCTTTGGTCCATCAGCATCGCCTGCATCAAATCTACCCTCAAAACCATGCCCATAAATGTGGGACCATCTGTTACAGGAAGAAGCGTGATTCCTCTAGAAAGCATTAGATGCAGGGCATCACTGACCTCCATTTCTGGCCTGGCGCAGATGGGTTCAAGGGCAGCAAACCTAATGGCAGGTTCTTCAGCTAAAGCCATCAGTCCAGACTGCTGCTGCACCGCCCGGCAGATATCACCCTCTGTCAAAACCCCAAGTACCTTCTGATCGTCATCAGTCACAACTAAAGCAGAGAACTGATATATATCCATCATATCGACGGCATCCCTAAGGCTGGCCTTGGGACTCAGTCGGGGTATGTGGGCATGAAGAACTTCGGCCAAGACCATGGATGAAGGCAGAGGTTACCAGTCCGTTGGATGTCGGCCTTGTGCCTCACCAGTAAGGAGGCATGGTCGTCGAGTCTTTCTGCCTCTTAAAGCTGTTGATAAAGCTGTAGCTCTTAGGAGACCACTTGTCTGTCTTCTTCACCATTTCAACTTCAAGAACTGTACGTTCTGGTTCGCCAAACTGCCCTTTTTCGTTGGCAACAACAACGAGTTTGGCACTGCTGTCACTTACCGATACAACCCTAAAGTAGGCCAGCTTGCCCGCGACCTGCGCCTGCCTAAGAACGGCGGCGGCTGGTTTTTCAAAAGTTGGAGACCACTTGCGTGTCAGATGCTCGTGATACAGGTAAGGGCCAACACCCGCGAGCACCGAAAAGCCCGCTATCCAGTACCAAGACTTAAAATCGTCATTCTTGGTTGATCTGAACATAGAAACCCCAATGGTCAGAACAAATCCAATGGCTAAGCAGCCGAGCATATAAGCAAGAAAAGGAAGGGTCATGGCGGCCTCATTCGGTCCATTTCATTTATCGGAATAAAAATTAGCAAAAATCAGCAGCCGATGCTCAAGTTTTTGTGCCTATACTCTTTCTGCATCAGTTAAGGAGACAAACTTGATTTCACTCGCCGCAGCAATGATCTTGTCCACGCCTGGTCCTGCACTAGAGTTTGATAAGCTCCAGTACCAAGATGTCCAGTTCGCCCTGCCAGATGGAAGGCCAGACACAAGCCGTCCCTTTAACTCGTGGGTAGAAGTCAGACTGACAAGAAGGCTTGTCAACCTCTATTCAAATGGGGTGGACTCAATCCAGAAGCATAGTTTCAAAATCAGATCAATCGGATCAATTTCGCGCGGGGGCACCGGGACTCTTCCATTGGGAGTTCCGGCCTTCACTCTCCCGGATCCCACCCAAGCAGTGCTCAACATTAACAAACCCAAAGCATCTTATGTCATGCGAGATGCTGCTGTGCCTCCCCATTTCACCCACAAGCTCTTTTCGATTGATGAATCAAGAACGAGAGCAGAATCACGGTTCTTCAAGGGACACGAATATCTAAGGTACGAAACTGTCAACTCAGTGATCAGATATGAGGAAACTCTGACCAAGGACTGAGTCCACTGCTGATAAATGCAGACACAGAAAAGGCTCAGCACTCTCTACAGAGACTGAGCCTGCTTTTTCAGCCGAAACAACTACCTAACGTAGTGAATTTTTGGATCGCTGATGTCATCTAACAGCATTACGCTGACGACAGGCAGAGGCCTATCTTTTGCAATCTTGCGGGCTCCCTCAAAATCAACTTCCTCGCAGGACATGCCGGAAAGCTCAATCCATTCAGCAAACCTAAAAGCGCCATGCTCGGTTGAAAAGCAGGCCAAACCATGTACCCCGTTGAAGACATAGCATCCGTATTTGCCCGAAGGAGGGTGCTTCAACACGAAGAGCTGATCGGGAAAATCCGATTCCAGCCCTAAGATGGGACAATCTAGCGTCTGATTCATTTCTTACCAGCAATCTTTGGCAGAGCTCGCAATCTCTTAAGGTGCAGACGTGCCACTCTGCCGAATGGCACCACCTACCCCAATACTAGAGGCCGTTCAAGCCCTTAGTGTTCAGAGTCCCAAAGTCTTCTTGGACCTTTAGCCCTTTCGCAAAAAGCGTTTGTTTACAATCTGCACAGGCTCTTTCTGCCCTGTACGCATAGAAACCTGCACTTCCTGTCCAAGCTTGATTTCTGGTTTTAAAAAGGCAAAAGCCAGTCCACATTCCAGAACGGGCGACACGATTCCACTGGAAACATAACCGACCTCTTGGTCACCCTGCCAGACTTTGCTTTCTGGAGTGACCAAACGCTTGGTGGCGAATTTTAGCCCCTGAAGCTTCATGGGCACACCTTCTGCTCGGACCTTTGCCATAAATTCGCTGCCTAAATGCTGCTTTGTTTTTGAAATCACCCAGCCAAGCCCGGCGCAGAGGGGAGACATATCCTCATTCAGCTCATGTCCATACAAAGGCAAACCAGCTTCCACCCTTAATGAATCTCGGCTCCCCAAGCCACAAGGAGTCACACCAGCGGCAAGAAGCGCCTGCCAGAGTTCTCCTCCCTTGGCTTTATCACAGACAAACTCAAAACCATCTTCACCCGTGTAGCCGCCCCGGCTGGCAAAGCAGTCGATCCCTGCCACCTTTCCTTCCCAGAATCCAAATAGGGGCCTCTCTTCTAGGCTTGGCCCTTCGCAGAGAGGGGCTGTCTTTTCAATAGCTTTTGGCCCCTGGACGGCTATCATCACCGTGTCCTCAGTCTGATCTTCCATGGTCACGCCAAACCTGTTTTCAGCGGCCATGTGGGCGACATCCTTGGCGTGACAGCCGGCGTTGACCACCATTCTAAAGACTTCGTCTCCCAGCCGCGTAACAATAATGTCGTCTACTGTGCCGCCCTTTGCATTGGGAAGAAGCGAGTAGTGACCGACTCCATCGGCGAGAGCGGCAACATCGTTGCTCGTAATCCACTCAAGATATTCGAGTGTTCGAGCTCCTGTGAACTTCAGCCTCGCCATGTGGCTGACATCAAACATGCCAGCATCCTCGCGCACAGCCTTGGCTTCGGCCATGATGCTGGTGTACTGAACGGGCATAAGAAACCCAGCGAAGTCGACGATTCGGGCCTTCAGGTCCACATGCTCCTGGTAGAGAGGAGTCATTTTGGGCTCGGACATGACCTCATTATGCTCAGATCAGGGCCCAGGATGACAGGGCAGAGGCTTGGTCAGGCAGAATGGCTGTTGCATGTTGGCTGATCGGCTGAGATGGCGGGCTCGCCAATCATTTGGCATCTTTCGAATCTATATTCAAGATGGCCTGGCTTATCGTGCCCAGGGACTGATTTGGGTTCTGACCGATGTGATGACAGCCGTAATCATGCCCCAGGTCTGGATGGCGGCTGGTCAGGGAGCTTCGATTCAAGGCTACACGCCGGGCCAGATGATTCTCTATTATCTCTGCGTTATTCTGCTTAAATCTTTTATCGTTTCTCATTTTATGTGGGATATCAGCTTTGAGATAAAAGAAGGAATATTTAGCTCTCAAATCATTCGTCCCATGCCCTACATGGTTTTCATGATAGCCAGAAATATGGCCTGGCGCTTTATAAGGACAGGCATTTTCTTCCCATTTTTTGTAGGGTTTGTGTTTATCTATTGGAGCCAGCTGCAGGGTTCTACCTTCTATCTAGGCTGGGAGTTTTGGATGGCTGTGCTGCTGGGGCACTTAACAAGCATCTGCATCGTTACGGCTTTAGCCATGATTGCACTGTTTACCGAAGAAGCCCAGGCTATTTTTGAACTCTATTATCTGCCTGCTATGTTTCTTGGCGGTGAACTGTTCCCCATTGCACTTATGCCCGGCTGGGTGAGATCAATGGCTGAATGGACTCCTTTTTACTACACAGCCGCTGCCCCAACCGAGATTCTTATCGGCAAGATATCCCCCGCCGATTCCTACTCAATCCTTATGGCTCAATGCGGCTGGATCCTTATCGGGCTTGCCGCATTCACCCTGCTGTTTAGGGCGGGAACCAAGCGATATTCTGGCGTGGGCATGTAGGCAGCTAGAGAATTTCGCCCAAAGCTTCGATAATCTGAGCCTCCGCCACATCAGCCGGAGGCTCTAGAGTCAGCCCTGCAGCATTTTTGTGTCCCCCGCCCCCAAAAGACTGGGCAACCTGGGCAACATCGTGCCCGCCACGAGACCTCAATGAAGCTTTGTAGCGGCCAGAAATCCCTTCCCTAATAACAACAGCAATTTCTACTGTATCTATCGAAAGAAGCTCATTAACAATGCCTTCAGTGTGCTCTTCTGATGCATTAAAAGATGCCATCAAATCGCGGGTGAGAACAACCCAGGCGAGGCGTCCATTATGGCTGGTCTTCATACGATGTATGGCCTCGCCCATTATGCGAAGAGCTGCTTCCTGCCGCTTCATGTAAATCTCTTCTGTTATTCGTGGAAGACTTGCCCCTTGTTCTAAAAGTTTTGCGGCCAAAAGCAGCGAATGAGGTGTTGTATTTGGATACCTAAAGCTGCCAGTATCAGTCACGATTCCAGTTAAAAGACACTCGGCAATCTGAGGAGTGATTTTAATTTTTGAGTCAAAGAACAGATCACACAAAATGGCAGCAGTCGCGGGACTGGATGTATCAACGATCCTGAGTTCACCAGGAGCTTCATGCGGAACATGATGGTCGATAACTATGAGTCTCGGAATATCCTCAAATGCCGACCTTAAAGACCCCAAGCGATCCAAGGCCTCCAAGTCAACAATAATCCCCAAGTCATATTCCTTTTTGGGCGCAGCCTGCTTTACCCTGTTGATTCCGGGCAGGAACTTTAAGTTCAAAGGCGGCCCGTGGTGGCAGGTGACATCATGGGGAGCCTGCAGCTGGTCGAGAACGTGAGAAACCGCCATGGCCGACCCCAAAGCGTCTCCATCTGGGTTAAGGTGCGTGCCGACCAAAATCCTCCTGCTCGCAGAAACTTCTCTCAAGAAGGCAGGCAGACTCTCTCTAATTCGGCTCATTTGTTTCCCAGACCCCTCACACTTTACCTGTCACTTTTGAACCTGAAGAGGTCGAAAACTGAAGATTCCCGGTCAAAAGACGATCTTCAGGGACTGGCGCAGATTCCAGAGTGCTGAACACTGCGCCAGTCTGGCTAGAGGCTTATATCCAGGCCTAATGAATGGGAAATTTAAGGCAAAGCTCGTTGACTTCCCTCTTAATCTCAGCCAGCTTCTCAGAATCCTGGTGAGACTTAAGCGAGGCCACAATCAGCCGAGCAATCTCCTTCATTTCCTCTTCCTTCATGCCGCGGGTTGTGACAGCGGGCGTTCCCAAGCGGATTCCAGAAGTCACAAAGGGCTTTTCAGGGTCACGAGGAATTGAGTTCTTGTTGCAGGTGATCGAAGCGTGGTCGAGCGCTTCTTGTGCGATCTTGCCATTGATTCCAAAGGGCCGCAGATCGACAAGCATCAAATGGCTGTCTGTGCCTCCTGAAACAATCCTTAAACCTGATTCCTGCAGAGCGGCAGCCAAAGCCTTGGCATTCTTTTTAATCTGCTGAACGTAGCCCTTCCATTCAGGCTTGAGGCACAGTCCAAAAGCGACAGCCTTAGCCGCGATAACATGCATTAAAGGACCACCCTGCAGGCCAGGAAAAACGCTCATTCGAATCGCCTTGTCAAACTCGGGGTTGCTGTAGAGAATCACGCCTCCTCGGGGTCCACGCAGGCTCTTGTGGGTAGTAGAAGTGACGAAATCCGCGTGACCGACCGGGTTGGGATACTCGCCGCCAGCAATGAGGCCAGAGTAGTGCGCCACATCTGCCATATGAAGAGCTCCGACCTTTTTGGCAACCCGGCCAATGAACTCAAAATCTATTTCGCGCGAGTAGGCGCTGGCTCCGCTGACAATAATTTTCGGACGAGATTCTTCTGCCATTTTAGCCAGGCCGTCGTAGTCAATCGTTTCGTCGTCTTTAAGTCCGTAGCTGACAATCTGATAAGTTTGTCCGGAAAAAGCAACTGGCGACCCGTGAGTTAAGTGTCCTCCATCACTAAGGCTCAAACCCATAAAAACATCGCCCGGCTTAAGAAAGGCGTGATAGACGGCCATATTGGCCTGAGCCCCGCTGTGGGGCTGAACATTGGCAAACTTTGAACCAAAAATCTGGCAGATTCTTTCAATTGCCAAAGACTCAATCTCGTCAGCGTGTTCGCAGCCTCCGTAATAGCGCTTGCCAGGGTATCCCTCGGCGTACTTGTCTGTAAAGACTGTGCTGTAGGCCTCTCTCACAGCAGAACTGGCAATGTTTTCGCTGGCAATCAGCTCAAGGTTCTGCTGCTGCCTAGTCACTTCACGCGATGAGATTTCTGCGACGGTCGGGTCAATCTCGGCCAGAGACTTGCGATGGTCAGAAAGCGTCACAGGAGTAAAGGCCATAGATTATTCTGGCATGGTCGATCTGCTTTACTGGCTTGGACTGAGACCCCTTGCAGCCCTTCCCCCTTGCGTCTAGATTTTTTTGGCTGTATGATTTGATGTATGGTTTTATCAATGGCCCTGGCGGCATCGATGGCCGTCCTCCCAGCGTTGGGACAAGCAGTACCAAACCAGCCCAAACTCCTTCCTAAAGGACAGCACTTGGTTGATGCCAAAGGCAGGCCAGTCACCCTAAGGGGCGTCAACCTGGGCAACTGGCTGATGCTGGAAATGTGGATGCTGACCTGGGCAGACAAGCAGGGATTTCACGATCAGTACACGATGGAAGAACTGCTGGTCAAGCGATTTGGTGAATCTAAAAAAGAAGATTTAATGAATGTTTACAGGGAAAACTTCATTACAGAACGCGATATAAAGCATATAAAGAACTTCAGGTTCAACCTGCTTAGGCTGCCTCTCAACTACCGCATGTTTGAAGATGACGCCAGCCCTAAAAAGCTGAAACCCAACGCCTTTAAGTGGGTAGACCGTGCCCTGCAGCTTGCAGAAAAAGAAGGAATGTATGTGATTTTGGATATGCACGGGGTCCAAGGAGGCCAGTCTCCTTACGATCACACAGGCAGATCCAACCAGAACAAGCTGTGGAGCGTCCCTGAAAACCTTGACCGACTGGCCTGGCTTTGGACTGAGACAGCCAAGCGCTACAAAGGCAGAAAATCAGTCGTCGCCTACGATGTCTTCAATGAACCCTACGGCGGCACTCATGAAGGCCAGATCAAGGTGATGAAAAAGTGCTATGAGGCCATAAGGTCAGTTGATCCTGAAACCATGATTCTTGCCCACGGCCATACCGACACCTTTACCCATTATGGCCGGCCAGAAGAAAATGGCTGGAAGAACGTTGGCTACCAGCTGCACTTTTATCCTGGACTATTCGGCAACGGAGAACCAACTGTTTTAACTCATCAAAAGCACCTTCAGTCCATAGATGGATGGGCAAAGATAACCAAAGAATGGAATGTTCCTTTTCTGGTAGGGGAAATGAATGTTGTGTTCAAGCGTGCTGGCGGGGCAGAAATGATGCGCCGCACTTACGATCTGCACGAAAAGCACAACTGGATGACCACCATGTGGTCTTACAAAGTTTTTGGTGAAGGCGGGTTTAAAGATGATCATTGGGGAATGGTCACCAATGCCGGTCCACTTCCTCCGCTGAACCTCAGCACAGACAGCTACGAAAAAATTCAGGCATGGTTCAAGGGACTCAGCACGATGAAGCTTGCTGTCAACGAACCTCTTCGGAAAATGATGGCCCCAAAATCAGTGAAGCTCAGCAGGCTTCCAGATATTCCCAAGCCGCGCACCACTGCCCCTCAAGAAACGTTGGATGACTGGTCTGCCACTGATCTTGGCGGCGCCATGAAAGGGGGACTTCAGAAAGTAGGTGCTGGCGTCTTTGCCCTCTTTGGGGCAGGCAATGACCTTTGGGGGTCCAAAGATGAAGGCAGATTCCTGCACAAAACAGTCGCAGGCGACTTTACCCTGCAGGTTCAGCTGCGAAGCATGGAAGATATTGAGCAGTACAGCAAGGCTGGCCTCATGGTAAGAAGCACCCTTGACCAAGACGCGCCAAACCTTCTGCTTTCCAGCTTTTACAACGGCGAACTTCAGCTGGCTTGGCGGCCTGCCAAGGGCGAAGCAATGACAGCCCAGGAGATCGTTACTAGTGCTGCGCCAGTCTGGCTAAGAATCACACGCAAAGGCAGCGACTTCACCGCCGAGCGCAGCCAGAATGGAACGGCTTGGACCTTGGTCGGAAAACAGTCGGTTCCTGCTCTCGGCGGCAAGGTTATGGTTGGGCCTATTGCACTATCACACGTTGGCCACGCCTTAATCAAAGTCTTCTACTCTGATTTGAACCTGATTCAGCGCTTGATTCACAACTAATCCCGTCATTGCTGGCTCACTGACTTAAAGTGAGCCAGCATTTTTTTTTATCCAACACCCGAGAAACTGGCTTTTTTTAGCTTGATTACACCAAGAGGCAAAAACTGAGCTACAATGATTAAACCTTCTATCATAGATGAGAGAAGGATCACAAAGGCAAACCATGAAGAAGTGGATCATCGCCCTATTCGCAGCATCCCTGGCTGGTTCTCTCTTGGCTGGCTGTGGAGACGAGCCAAGGAAAGAAGCCAGCCTTAATGATGTCTGTGCAGCTTATAAGGCTCAGCTTGATGGCGTCTTGACAAACACAACAATGTCAGAGCAGGACAAGATCAACATGATTCCACGCCTTTCAGGCTACAGCGCCTGTAAAGATACTGTCGGCACCGGAGGCCTTATCAACGATGGTTCTGCAGCAGGCACTGCCGCAGGATCTGCCAACGATGCAGACATAAGGTCGCGCTCAGCGGCTGGTCAGTAAAGCAGCTTTTTCGTCCAACTGTAATTCCCTCAAAGCAGAGAAATCATATGTTAAGAAACAAGGCATTCACTCTTATCGAGCTTTTGGTGGTCATCGCCATCATTGCCATCCTTGCAGCCATCCTCTTCCCCGTCTTTGCACAGGCCAAGACAGCTGCCAAGAAAACTCAGTCACTCAGCAACATCAAACAGATCGGCACCGCCGTCCAAATGTATCTCGGTGATTATGACGACAACTTCCCAATGTCTGAATATGGAGGAAATGGAGCGGTAGCCCACATTCAGTGGTACACAGCTGTAAATCCTTATATTAAGAACGACAGAACAACAGTCAGCCACGGTGTAAACGTTAATTTTGGCCAAAGCGGCATCTTCCGCCCACCATCGTTCCCAAGGCAGATTAACACTGCTGTTGGTGGACAAGGCGGCGGCGGCGGCTACGGCGCACACAACGAAATTTTCGCCAACAACTATGGCCACAACGGTCAGCCAGGTGCTGCGGCGCCAAACGCTACTGTTCCAGCCACCTACCTTGACAATCCATCCCAAAAGATTCTGCTTTTGGAGAAAGGCGCCAACAACAGTGATTGGAACTACCCCTGGTTCCAAGCATGGCAGAACATGTGGATCAGTGGCGGCGTCACTGGCACCCCTGGTGTTGACCCAATCACTCCACTCAAAGACGGTGTGGAAGTCTATAGATCAGGAACACCTGTCTACAGCCCGCTCTTTGATACTGACTGCAGCTCAACCACAGATGGTGCATGGGAATGCGCTGCTCATCCACGCTATCGCTACGCAGAAAACACAGTTGCTTCAATGGGTGATTCCAGTGCAAAATCATTCAAGAAGGGCGGTATTCGCTGGTATACAAACATCTGGATCGACAGGCGCAACTTCAGCAATACCTACGGCAACTACGACTATTGTGTCGGCGGTGGCTGGGGCTTCCCCTGCATTCACTAGGCTCCCTGCATCAGCTTAAGAGCCATTAGTCACTGGCGTCCGGTTCGCTTTTCCGGACCGGACGCCTCTTTTTACTGCGTATTTCATGTCACTCAAGCCTCACTCACGCCGCAATGGTCCAACGCTTAAAGATGTCGCTGCGGAAGCTGGAGTATCTATTGCAGCCGCTTCAAAGGTGCTGCATGGCAGAGGCGCAAACATACGTGTCAGCACAGAAAAAGCCAAGAGCATCCTCAATGTCGCACGTGGACTGAACTACGTTCCCAATGCTCTTGCCCAGTCGATGAGGCTAGGAACAACTGGCGCAATAGGTTTAGTTTTTGAGAACTTCGGACGGATCTCTGGCGGGCCTCTATTTTATGTCCACCTCTTTGATGGCGTGGTTGGCGAGCTTTTCCCTAAAGGCTACCGGCTCACCATCTTTCCCCAAATAGACCCCTTGTCTCCCCTTGGCACGGTTTCTGACGGCAGTGTAGACGGTGTCGTGTGGTGCAAGCTTCCAGATGACCCTGCTTTTATCGAAGCCGTAAAACAAAGCCCAATTCCCATCGTCGCTCTCAACTCAAGACCGCCAGAGGGACCAGACCATATCACCTACGTTTCCTGCGACAACCCTGGCGGAGCAGCACTCGTCGCTGAATACTACGCCTCGATGGGGCACGAAAGAATCCTCTTCGCAATGGAAAAGCGGGAAGAAAACACCCCTGATGCCATAAGCCGGCTCTCTGGATTCCAGGCCGCCTGCAAGAGACTGCGAATCGCATTTGACCCAGAGACAGACATTGTCGTCTGGTCTCAAGAAGGGTCAGAGATTCCTGCCTGGCTAAAAACCAACCCGCCTCACACTGCCATCTTCGCGTGGAATGAAGGCTTTGCTGCCGCACTTCTACGCCAGCTTCTTGCCTGCGGAGTTAAAGTGCCGGACGAAATGAGCATAGCGGGCTTTGACTCAACCCAGTTCTGCGATTCTGTCTCCCCTGCTCTCACTGCTGTTCGTCAGCCGATTAAAGAAATGGCCAGCTATGCCACACGTCTGCTGCTGGACCAGATTGCAGAAGGAAGAGAAAAGCGTTCACCCGATATCATCTTCCCCTGCACACTAGATGTCAGGGCCAGCTCGGGGCCGGCTCCTAAACTAAGAAAGCCTCAAATATAGGCGACCCTGCTTATTAGTGCCGCAGCTTCTTTCTGCGCCCGCCAAGAAGGCTGAAGAGCTTAAACACAACGCCCGCCGTCACCAATGCCGGTGCAAACCTCTCAACTATGCCAAAAGCATTTCCTGCATTGTCATCTACAACTTTTACGATGCCCTTTGTTCGAATGCTTACATCCTGAGTCAAATCTTTCACCTGGTCTGCAATAGCTGTAGTCTTCTCAGTCAAAACTTCAACCTTGCCAGTCAGCTTTTTAATCTGACTGTTCAGTTCCAGCGCCACATGCACAAGCACGATGACAAGAATGAGGAGGGCAATAACTGCCACAGAGCCAAGAACAAAAAAGACTCCTGAGGCGTTCACCCACCACCCTGGCAGATTCATGGCGCAGTCACCTTACCCGAAAGCTCTGTGACCACTTTGGGAGGAAGCTCTGCCTCAAAAACCAGCTTCCCCCCCTCTGCATGGCAGAGGTTCCCGGCTACTTCCACCTCCCTCCCCCATAAGCCGTTAATGCTAAAACGGGTTCGAACCGGCTTGTCAGAAGGATTCTCTATCTTCAGTTCAAACCATCTCAGCCGCGGATCGAGCTTCACTTCTTGAATGACGCCAAAAGTGGCGTCAAGCGTCACGCCAATCTGACGCAGAACAATTCTGCGTCCAACGCCATCCCAGGGCCGAACAATGTAGCCAGTAGGATCAGCATCAAAATGACACCCAAAACTGTAAAAACCGCCCTTATTGGGCAGAACGTAGCTTCCCGTTCCGCGCAGATAATGATAATAGCCAAGGCCAGAGGCACCAGTGAACTCGTTGAACCCCGCCTGCTTTGAGTTGCTGTCCGGGCAGTAGCACATAGATGCCGCGCCATCTTCTCTTACCAGTGCCCAAGGAGCCAGCATTCCCCCAAAAGCCATTCTCACGTAGGCATCAGGAACCCCTAAGTAGTCTCGATCCATGAGGCCGAAAAAGATGAGACTGTTTGGTATGGTAGTGTGGGCTAAACAGGCCTCGCCACGGTCGAATAGAGCCTTAATCGGGCTGGAATCGGCTCCATCGTAGCTTCGCTTATCCGACCCGTACCACCACCAGCTGGGGGCCATGGACCGGGCAGCAAAAAAGCAGCGCACTGTACGCTCCAAGTGCTCGTCATCCATCAGGTGCCGAGCCGAGGAAAAGACATCTTCGAAGCCAGATGCATCCATGACAGATTCTCCGGCAAAGGGATACTTCATCTTCACCAGTTCTTCTGCCTTTGCTGTCACCGAATCTTCCAGCTCATCGGCGTAGTCGTGCATTTCTTCTCGACGAAGATCGGCAATCAAGTCGTGAATGCGCGCAAAGCCCAGTACCCCCACTGTACGCACGTACAGCCGCCAGCCCTGCTCAAACATCGCCAGCGCCGTCTTTGCGCCGTGTTCAAGGGCTTCCTTCTTTGACAGCAGCGTTCCCCCGTAAGTGTCCGCGATTCGTGCCAACGAATGGTAAAGATTAAAGGCGTGAGGGTAGCCCAAGGGACGGCCAAAGTAGCCAGCCACTGTGCCTTCTCCCATTAAGCTGCTGCCGAGGGCATGGCTTGCAGGGTTCTGCACATCATCCAGCAGAAAATCTTGAACAAAAGCGTTAAGAATCTCTATCTGTTCAGGGTCAGGATACACGGTGTTCTTTTCAGCGAGAAAAAGAGCATCTGCCAAAGCACATTCCAAACCGGCAGAATCGGCGTATTCTGCTGCCTCCTCCACCTTTTTCCCCGTCTTCAAACTGGTCAGCACAAGAGCATGGTGAAGCGGCGATTCCGGATTGACCACCCTCTGATTTCGACAGATCCAATCGGCTCTCTTGTGAATCAAATCACGAAGCGGCTCTATGAACTGAAAATGGGCGTAACTGACCTGATCTTCTTTATTCATAAAAGAAATGGAAACAGGCCCTGGGGTCTCCGGCTGGATAAAGGCGAAAGCAGTTTCTTCGTCCTGGTCTATCGCCGCCATCACTTCGCGGCTGAGAGAAAACTTTGAAAGCCCCTTCCCTTGAACTTCTATGCCGATTCCGACATGGGCAGGAGCAACGCAGGCAGGAAAGACCTTGATGCTTGGCTTTTCTGCCGCCAGCAAAGCAGGTGCCAGGCCATCGTGACGGTCTGAATCGGCAGGGACAAATCTTGTTTGAAACTTGCGGCTGTCTCCTGGCTCTAGAATCAGCGAGCTGTGGCCATTGTTCCAGGCCTCCCACTCTTCTCTTTCCACTGCCGCCCGACTGTGAATGTAAACCACAGGGATGCCCTCCCACTGGTGCGGAGTGTTAAGTGAAGCCTTTACATGTGTAAAGAACTCCCACTGTGTGCCTGTTCCGGGCAGAATCAGCAGGCCAGGAGGTTCGGCCGTCATACGCTGGGCAAAAAGCCAGCTGGCTGCTCCGCCAATGTATTTATGCAGATAGACCCTGCTTGTCCAAAGCCTCTGCAGCTGGGCGTCAGTCCACCCAAACCCATCATAAAAATTGTTTAGGGCAAAAGGAAAGGCCAGCTCACCAATTTCTATAGACCTTCGGCCATGGTTTTTGATCTCAATGTCCCAGATAATCTGAGGAAGGGTCCCCGCCTGTTCACTAAAATTTCCTGTGACCGAAAGATAATCCTCAAGCAGGGGGAACTCGTACTCAAAGGCCACTTGGCTGGGGTCAAAAAGTGCTTCTAGGTCATCGCCGCCTGCTGTTTTTGCCCTTGTATTTCGGTCCAAAATCCAGGGGTCTCTCGGTCCAGTTCTCGCGCCCAAAAGAATGGTTCCAGGCAGGTAATCGTCAGAAACCTCCTCACCAAACTGAATAGGAGGCAGGATGAACTGAAACTCATCTCCCTCTTCGGCGAGGTTTGGGTCGCTGGCCCAGAGTGAAGAGATTCGTCCCCCTGGTCCAAATTCCAATGAGATCAGGCTCCCTGTCAGTTCAGGACGCTCATCATCAAACCTCTCCATTCAGGTCCCATGCTACCTGGTGTTTGGCCTAGGAGAGTCCCTAGCCCCTCTCTGGTTAATGCTATCATTCAGACCTTGCCGCGGGGTGGAGCAGTCTGGTAGCTCGTCGGGCTCATAACCCGGAGGCCGCAGGTTCAAATCCTGCCCCCGCACCCAAGATTTAAAGTGGACCACTTCTAAATGAAGTAGGTCCACTTTTTGTTTTTGTCCCTGCTCTTACCTGCCCAAAGCAGACTTCTTGGCTTTCGTGCGGGTTACACGGATGATCCTATCGCCTCGCTGGATTTTGTTGATCAGCCCCTGTCCCTCTACAATTTGGCCAAATACACAGTACATGCCATTCAGGCGAAAATTATCCTTTAGATTGATAAAGAACTGACTATCACCTGTATCAGACATGGGGCTGGAAAGAGCCATGCCAACACTGTGCTTCACGTGGGTGAGATTGTTTATTTCATACGGGACCTCTTTGCCCGATCCCCCACTGCCCAGCCCTTTGGTGCCTCCCATTTCGCCGGGATTACTCTTTGCCCAGGCGGTTGATACCTTCTTAGTTTCTGGATCTCCGCCCTGCAGCACGAAGTTATCGACCTTTCGGTGAAAGAGCATCTTATTGTAGAAACCTTTATCTACCAGCTCTAGAAAATGGGCAGTGAGCTTTGGCGCTTCGTCAGGTCTCAGCTCCATCACGAAGCTGCCTCTTCCTTCGACCTCGAAAGTGACTTGAGGGTGCTGGACAGGGGCTGAAAGGGAGAGGGCAAAAGCCAGTACAGCGGCAGAAACCATGAAGGTAGTTTGAACACTTGAGCGCCCTTTCTGCAAGCCTCATTGTGTCCAAGCAGAAGGGCCGCTCCCCTCATGGGAGCGGCCCTTCACTGGGTCTGGGTCTAGACTCCCTTAAGGATTGACACCAAGGAAGCCACGAGCCATGCGGCCTGTTGAGTTGACTGTAGCAGTGAAGCCAACAGTTGCTCTTCTAACCACTCGGCTGGTTGTGACAGGGACGTTGACAGACATGGATCCGGCTGGAACCGTAACCGTTGAAACGGTTGGTCTGGCCACATTGGTCATGTCGCTTACCACTGAAAGAACAACACCACCCGCTGGGGCGACTCTGTTCAGAGTGATTGTCATTGTCACGTTGTTGCCGCCACGAACGACGTTCGGGTTGAAGGTGATTCGGGCAACACTTGCAGCCACAATGCTCAGCTCTGCACTGACGACAGTGCTGGAACCAGTCACTGTAATCGTGGCAAGCACGTCTGCAGCCACTACCGTGGTTGTGATCGGGAATGTCGCTGTTGTTGCTCCTTCTGGGACAGTAACCGTTGCAGGTACGGTCGCCTGAGAAGCATCGGACGCGATTGTCAGAACAAGGCCAGCCGGGGCAGGTCCTTCAATGGTCACAACACCAGTCGCTGTGCCGCCGCCGGCAATCTCATTTGGATTGATTACCAAGGATTCAACCGCAGGAGCTCTCACCAGGAGAGTATCAACATCCGAGCTGAAGATTCCCAGGCTTGCAGTGACTGTTACAAGAACATCATCCGGAACGGACTCTGTAGTGATTGTAATCACATCGGCAGCAACTGGCGAAGTCTGCCCAGCAGGAATGGTGACCTGAGCTGGGCTGATTGTAGCGGCAGCATCATCAGTAGAAAGGTCAACGACCAATCCTCCAGCAGGAGCTGGGGTGCTGATGCTTACTGTGGCAGAAGCATTCTCTCCACCGAGGACCGAGTTAGGATCAACATTGATGCTGACCGTGATCGGGCGAACGATGACATCGACGTTTCTGGTTGTAAAGCCAGCTCTGCTGACCGAGATGGTCACATTCTCGACCGAATCAACAATGTTAGTGTTGAAAGTGAACGAGTTAGAGAGTTGAGAGCCAATCGGCACAGTGACAGTTGTTGAACCAGCGCCAAGTGTGCCAGCCGTATCGTTGTTGGAGCTGATGTTGAACACCAAGTCCTGCTGTCCGGCAGGTCTGGTCAAAGTGACCGTACCCGTCAGGATAGTTCCGCCAAGAACATCGACGCCAGGCGTGATGTCAACACGAGCAATGTCAATGTCATCCACGAACAGCGTGCCAGAAGCAGACTGCAGACCCTGGGTGGCAGTAACGGTTGTAGAGCTTGGCGTAGTCACTGCCGGAGCTGTTACCGGCAGAACCAGCTGATTCTGCTGAGCTGCGATGGTGACTGTCTGTGGCAGAGGACTGCCGTTGACGATGAGTCCAGCAACACCAGCAGTGTGGGCCAGATTGATTGTTCTTTCAACACCCACCTTGCCGTTGAACAGAAGGGTCAGTGTTGATGGTTCTCCACTCAAGACTCTGCCAGGCGAGAAGCTGGCCGCAGTCATCGTGGCTCTTTCAAGAACGGTGCTGCCAGAGCGTGTCACGCCAAGGAGAGTTCCGTCGATTGGAAGAAGAGTAGGGCCTTCAACACCAGAGGTGTCCATTGCCACTGTGGCAGTATTGGTGCCAGCAGGAACGATGACTTCGCTGTTCGCAGGCAGGGTAACAAGTCCGCTGCTGGAAGCAAGCTGAACACGAATATCCTGTGTTGCGTTCTGGAAGAGTCGAACAATAACGCTGACCTGATTGCCGCCAATCATTGATGAAGGAGTGACGGTAAAGTCATCAAGCCAAGGATTGACGGTCACTCGTGCCAGAAGGAAGTCATTGTCGAGAGTGATTCGGACATCCGAAGGAGTCGCGACCGTGACGGGAGAAGTAAAGACTTCAAACGAAGCAGTAGTTGCTCCGGCAGGAATCACGACTGATCGCGTTGCCTGTCCACCAGCTGGTGAGAATGAAGTGATCGTTGGATCGCTTAGGCTGGCGGTCATTACGACACCACCCTGAGGTGCAGGGTTCCTAAGTGCGACTGTGGCCATGGTCGAGGCTCCCAATCCACCAGCAACAGCGTTGTTGGAAAGAGTAAGACCCTGCATGACAGGAAGGCCAACACGCAGTTTCAGCGCCCAGCCATCCGCACCATCTGTGGCAAGCTTGAAGGCGTTGCCTGTTACATGCGTGCCTACGCCGCTGGCACCCTTGGGAGCGCCGCTGAACTGCTGGCTGACGATGCTGTTGCCAAGCACCCATGTGCTTCCAACTGCATCCATGTGAATGTCGGTAACGTAGTCGTCACTCGTATCGCCAATGTAGGAACCGTAAAGCATGTTCGTTCCAGAGTTGTTAAGGAACTGAACAAAGCCTTCCATAGAGCTGATGACAGCTGTAGGAGCAGGTGGGTTTGGCGGAGTTGAAGTATAGGTATTGGGTGGATCTACTGATTCGTTGCCGCCAGCGTAGGTGGCATCGATTGCGTCAGCAGAAGTTGGAATAGCGCCAGGAATGGTTGCCTGAGGAGGCGTGCCTCCTGGATACCTATGACCAACGATGCCGCCGACGGCAGCAACGCCACGGCTGTCAACCCTGATGACAGTTGGAACAACTGTTTCAGTGTGTCTAAGACCAGTTGAGTAGGCAATGAATCGAGCAGAAGTCACTTTAGTGACTGTTGCTTCGCCAACAACATCAAACAATGGGTTGGCGGGGTTGGTCAAGCCTTCAGCGGAAAATACTTCGTCAAAAGATCCGCGTGTTCGGGGGAAATCGAATGAGCTGGTCTGGCCAAGCACATAAGCATTGGCATTGTTGTCCACAGCAACGGCAATGCCCCTATCGTTGGCTGCGCCGCCAATAAGGCCAGAATACCAAATGGACATGTTTGGCCAAAAGGCTGCGATGAAGGCATCCTGATTTCTCTTGAGCCTTGCATTCTGCCAGTTGACATTGCTTGTCGTGGCAAACTGAGCGTCAGCAACAGGAACAGCGGAAGTATCCTGTGATCCTCCAGCCAAAACTGATCCGGTGACAATGACGCCGCCAGCAGGGGTTACTTCAAAGCGACCCATGATGTCATTGCCAGGGCCGCCGATCTTGCGTGCCGTGATAAAGGTTCCGTCTGGAGCGTATTTCAGAAGGAATCCATCGGATCCCCCTTGAGTCGATCCAGGGACAAATGGCTGGAATGTTGGATCAGCGGCGACAGCATTAGAAGTGCCACCAACATAAAGCTCGCCGGAAGCATTAACCGCCATATCGGCCCAGTGAGTGCCGGTGGTTCTGCCTCGATAGAAGTTGGTGTTCTCAACCCAAGCTCCAGGTCCGAACGCTGCCGGAGTTGGAATTCTTGTTTCGTAGAAGGAAAAGTTTGGTGTCAGTGCGCCATCGGCACCCACTGTCCACCTCATGTACCACCACTTGCGGCCAGCCTCTCCGGGTGCAGAAGTGCCAGGAAAATCGGTTGAAGTGGTTTCGCCACCCATCCAAAGAACACCGACAGATTCAGCAAGCTTAACGCCCATTCCTGTATCTGCACCAGTGCCGCCAATGTAGGCAGCATAGTCAAGTGCATAGGCGTCGCCGTCCATTCTTACAAGGTAAGCATCGCTCGCGCCACGCAGGCTCACGGAATAAGGTCCGTTAAGAATGGGGAAGGCCGCTGACTGGGTTCGACCAGTCATGTAGAGGTTGCCTCGGGAATCCGAGTAGCCACCGTAGACAAAGTCCGCTCCTCCGTTGGCGCCAAGATAGCTGCCATAGACGAGAGGGTCGATGACCAAAGGCAGGTTTTTGTTGAACTTGCCAAGGTTAAAACTGACTTCACCGTTGCTCAGGTTGAACGAAGCGGGAACAGCCACTCTCTCCGCGCCAACCTGCTGGTAGACGAAAGGAGCAGACTGCTTGACAGGACCCATCGAGGTGTTGATGATGATCCCGCCAGTAGCCGCATCGGCCTGCACTGAGTTAGCGCCTTTAACGCTGAACCTCACCTGGCTGGCATCTGCGCCTGGCATGACTACCAAGTCATAACGGAAGTCGCTGCCATCCTTATAGTTCCTCAGGTGAATGCCTCGGTAGAGGTCGGAAATGTAGGCTTCACCGAACTGTCGGGAAGTAACGAATTCCGAGGCTCCCCGGCCTTTCAGAAAGTCGGTGCGGACTGGCCGCTGATTTGCGCCAACAGGAGCCGCTGAAGCCGAAGCCCCCGCGAATTCGAATTTAACGATATGGCCGCGCCTCGTTCCATCATCATCAGATGCGCCAGGAAGGCGCGTCGTACGATAGAGGTCTAAAGTAATGCCATCTCGGGAAATCCAGACATCCTGCCCCGGCGTGCCCATATAGAACAGCGCACGGGAATCCCATTGCCCTTTATTTTCCAGGAAACCACCTGCCTTCATAGCGGCAATCTGGTCTAGCCCCTTTGCGCCAGGACTTGCCCAGCTCAAAACTGCAAAACCAGCGCCTGCCGCGATCAGGCCCATCCTGGCCGTCTTGCTCACGCTCAACTTCATTGAACCCACTCCAGTGACCGCGCCTCGTCAAAGAGGCACGTCCTGCATGGCCCGGGACACATAAATGCCCAAGCTTCAACAGTTTAACTCAAAGTGTGGACGAAATACAGGGGGGGAAAAGTTCTAGGAGCAGAAGGTATTCAGAAAGTTCCCAAATATCAGGTCAAGGGGCGTGGATTTGAACTAAAACCACCTAAGGAAAGATAAACAGGCAGACCCATCAATCTTCCAAAACTAGAGGCCTGGGTCACCAGCGGCTGGGCTGCAGTTTCCAAAGAACATCCGGCTGGCACAACAGCCGACTGCCTCTGCAGCACCATCGGGGGCTTTCGTGCCCCTTTCCAATGCAGAACCAAGTGGTAGACCACCGACCAGGACGATCCATCTGAAATGCCCGGCAGTCCCCGGTTTTCTGCCACTACATTCAAAGCGTCCCATTCAGAAATGCTGCCCCGGGCAACCTTCCACCGTGGCTGGACCTGAAGATGATAAACACCTGTCTTTAAGTTGACAACCAGCCTTTCAGTTGATAAAAGTCCCCAGAGACCGGCCAAAAACACAGCCGGACCAACCCAAAAATGCAGAAATACAGCTCCGGCAAGCGCTGCCAAAGCTAAGGCAGCCCCAACGCCAAGACAGGCAAAGACTAAGGCATCATGCCAGGCGGGCGGTCCAAAAAACAAAATGGATTCTTTTATCAAGCGCCCTTGTATGGGCACTTCCAATCCAGGACGCCTTCCAGCAATACCCCTGCCTTCACTCCCTGTGTGCCGATGCTCCGCCATCTTCTGCTCCCAAATCCCAGCCTTTAATGATAATGGCATGAGGAATGGGCCGCGAAGGCTTTTCTGGAGTCGCGTGGCCGCTGGCCAGTATCTCCTGACCATAGACTACCGAAGTGCTGAATCCTGAATCCAACAGAACAGCTTCGACAATTCCTTTTTGAACTAGGGCGCGGGCAAATCGTTCGCTTGTATGGCTGTCCGTGCATGCCCCAACCACCAGCCGACCTTCTGTATCCCAGCCAATAAACGCCCGCCTTCTAAAGTCCATCACGTCCTGTGCGGCAAAGCTCGTAATCTGCTCCTTCGTCCTCGCCTTGCCTTTATGCACCAGCCAGGCTCCTGCGACAAAAGCATCCTTCAAACCAGGAACTTCCTTCTCTACAGCCTCCAGCCTGTTAAAAGGAGCGCGAAAGGGAAAAATCATTACCTTAGTGTCTGTAAAAAGCACCATAGGGCGGTTTGTCAGCTTTGCCACTCGGGCGGGCTCTGGGTCAGGAAACCAAAGGCCCATGTTGCTGGAAAGCGATGGACCAATCATTCTATTGTCATTGCTTTTAATCGCAGCGATTTGGAAAAATCCACCGTTAATTCCAGCCGCTCCGCCAAAGTTATTCACCAAATCATTAACAGATTCGCGTCCAGGCACGAGAACAGATTCTGGCTTGCCGCCCCTAACAAGCGAAAGCGGAACGCGGTCAATCCGATCAATATCTTTAGTGACAGGTCCCGGGGTTATCGTCAGTTCCACATACCCAAGCGGTTCAGCATCTTCCCTTTCCGCATCTTTCATGGCCTGGTCGAGTTTCACGGGATTGTATCGATTGATTTCAAACAGCGACTTGCTTTGCCAGGCAATGCCGCTGTCCATCGTCACTCCTGTCAGGTAGCCATGCTTCTTGGCAAGATCAATGGAGGTTTGACTGTATTTGCCAATGGGCCATGACATATGCTTGACCTTGACGCCAAGATTTGACTCAAGCAGTTCCTTGCTTTGCTGCAGTTCTTTTTCCTGATCTAGCTCAGTCAGTTTGCTGAAGTCTTCTGGGTGGCTTTGGGTGTGGCTGCCGACATAAAAATGTCCACTTTTCAACAGCTCCTTCAAGGTATCCCAGGTCATTTTGGGCCGCCCCTGCATGCTTCCTACATAGTCCGTGTGAACATACATCATCACAGGTATTTTTCTTTCAGCCAAAAGCGGCCAGGCGTTGTCATAAAAGCCCTGGTAGTTGTCATCGAACGTGATGGCAACGGCTCTGGGCGGTAAGGGCCGATCTTCAGTCATCGCGGCACGGATGTCATCCATGCTGACAAAAGTCGCTCCCCAAGCAGTCAGTCGTTCGATATCTCTGGTGAACTCTGCAGTAGTCGAGTCATACCATAGCGCTTCCCGCGTTCTGGCAGGCAGAACGTCGTGATACATCAAAATGACAGCGTCTGTGCCAGAAGCCTTTAAGCTGAACTCATTTTTGGGTTCGGCTTTCCTGCTTTCTTTAACATCTTGGGCAGGCTCGGGGGCATTGCCGCCGCCGCCCAAAAAACCACAGCCAGAAACTGTCCAAAGAAGGACAAAAACTGCAGCGACTGTCAGAGATTTTGCCGAAATGAAGCGCTCCATATTGCAGCTGACTAACACAGAAGCTTTGCCAGTCATCACATTAACGTTTTAAAAGTCCTGCCCGGTGCCTGATAGTCATAGACTGGTCCCTCTGACCCCGTTGTCTAGAAGCGGCAGGCATCACAGACTAATTGTAGCATTCACTCCAATACAATCATCACCTCAGTCAAGAATTCATTAAATTTCGTTCTGCTTCACAATCGCCTTGAAGTGTTAATAATCAAATTCATCAAACCAGATAATCTGGCAAAGATTATCATTGAACGATGCGGACTCGTGCATTCACCTTGATTGAACTGTTAGTGGTGATCGCCATCATTGCCATCTTGGCCGCTATCCTCTTCCCTGTTTTTGCTCAGGCAAAAACGGCTGCTAAAAAGACTGCCAGCCTCAGCAACATGAGGCAGGTAAGCACTGGAAGCATGCTTTACATGGGAGACTACGACGACACCACACCTCCAGTCTACTGGTATAACCCGCTCGACCTCACGCTGCCCACCAGCCAAGGTTTTTACTACTACCCCCTGCTCATTCTTCCATACACAAAAAACAAACAGATCTTTTTGTGTCCAAACGATAAAGCTGATGATCCTCTGCTTGCCGACCCCCAGGGCCGAGGCAGGTTTGACCCCAACAGCACCTTTAAGGATTACGTGGCAGGAGCCAACGCCAGCTATGGCTACAACTTTAGATACCTGAACACCCTTACAGCTGGACCGGTTGTGGGTGGACGTACCCTTTCCATCTTCTCTGGCATTTCGTCAACTAGCATCGGGGCCCCCGCCCAGACCATCATGTTCGCCGAAGCCACGATGAAAGATCAAATCGCGCCTGGAGTGGCCGGAGGCCCGGCTTCAGCGGTTAGAAACCCGGTTGGATACAGCCGCATTGAGCCGCCATTCCCTGTACCGCAGACCGCCCCCTTTGCCCCCACCTCTGGCTGGTTTGGCACTTATCCTGATGCAAGAAGCCAGGGCAATCTGTGGGGAAGATTCAACCCCAAGAGTGCTTTGGTCATGTGGGTTGACGGACACGTCAAATACACATCAATCGGTTCATTGCGGGCACCTGGCACCACTGAAGCTGAAGTGAATCGGTTCTATAACGGGCTCGAAAACTAAGTCTAGGCTAGTCAAGCCTGTGCTTAAGTGAAACCTCCCTCACTCTTATGAGTAAGGGAGGTTTTTTATCAACAAAGCCCTGCGGTTGTATCAGGTTAATCGTTGTTGAGAATATGAGCAGGCTTGTAGCGCCACTGCGAAGCTAAAGAAACCTGATCCATGGCATGATCGCCTTCTTCGGCATTGCCAGGGGCCAAAACATTCCTTGCCGTCGGGGGGCTGGTCAGCTCGGTGATCTGAATAAAAGTGCCTCTATTGCTGTATGCCACCGGAGCAGCAGCTGGTCCCTTAGTCGAAAAAGCGGTGTATCTTATTGCTCCTGGCTTATATCCCCACCCGCTTCCCTGATTCTGCCTTTCAGTCAGGGCTCGTTTTAAAGCCGCCGTCAGCACGTCAGTTCGTGTTCGTCCCTCAAGCCATTTGTATTCGGTTCTCCCGGCTAAGACCCTCATGATGACTTCTGGCTGAAGAGCTTGGTTGAACAGGCTTGGGCTGGTAAGGCCGCCAATATGAGCAAGAAAGATTTCTTCACGCAGAAACCGAATAGCTGTATTGAGAAAGGCTGCTTCATCCGAACCTTCAACTGCTCTAGCATCAAAAGCTTGAAGAAGCCTAAAAGCTTCAGCTAGTTCAGGCTTATCTTCGGCTGCTTCCACCAAAAGGGAGGCAAATTCTCGCGGACTAGACGTATCCCGCCTGGCGATTGCCCACACGGTCTTTTCTAAATCCCCTCTGCCTAAAGGCCCCGAAGGGATCGCCTCACCCAAGAGCCTTCCCCGAAAGAATCTGCCCCAGACAGGTGTATCTAGGTTGGGCCACCAGGCAGCCGGCTTGCCGTTCCAGTTGTGGATGACGCCTTTGCTGGGATTCTCCACCCATGGCATTTGATCAAGAGGAACCATTCCACGCCAAGCCGATGCTGCTCCTGCCGGCAAAGGAAGCCTTGGGTCAAACCGTAGAGGCCTAAGGGGGACCGCCCCCGTGAACCTCCATCCTATGGTGCCATTGGTGCGGGCAGTAAATAGGTTAAAGCAGGGAGCCGTATCCTTTACCAGATCAGCTAACGGAATTCTTCCCTGCCCTTCTGCCATGCGATGGACAGCTAAAAATCCCGCGAGTTCATTGCCCCTTAATGCCGACCTCAGGCTGAAAACAGATCGGCTTGAGGGTGAACTTAAAACCACCGGACCATCAGGAGTGCGTTCCTGCGTGACAGTAAAGCCTCTGCGCTGAAATGTGATCCGCTGAATTGGAATCTGCTTTTCATCAATCAGCAGCGTGTCTTTATCCTGCAGTTTTGCAGCAACAATATCTTCAACATCGGCAGCGCCGGTGGTCAAGGTCCATGCGGCATGAGTCGTGGTTCCGGCCAAGACCCAGGGAATTCCTGGAACCGTCATTCCCTGAACGGCCAAGCCTGGCGCGATTAAGGCCGCTTCGTACACTGGGCTAGGGCTTGGATGCCCCATTTGTGGCGCGCCAAGTAAAAGAGCTTTTCCAGTCCGACTTCGTCTGGCATCAACCGCCACAGCGTAGCTTCCCCATTGGTTTGCCACGCCAAGACTCTTTGCCATAAGGTCGGGAGCTTCCTGCATTGCCAGGCTCAACCCTGCCGCGAGTTCCAGCAAGTTTGGCCTCGGAAGCTGGGCCAAATGATCTCGGGTAATCGTATCCATCGCCATTGAAGCGAGCAGGGGCTTGGGCTTCACCTTATCATCCTTTGGGTCCAGCGTGGTCTGACTGGCCGGATCATTCTGCCAGGTCATGTCATTAAGGACTTGAAGTTCTGATCCCTTGACCTTTTGAGTCCGCAGATATTCGAGGAGAGCCATGGTTCTCAGCTCTCCTGCCCCTCCCTGACCAAACTGACGAATAAGGGTCACCATAATTCCAGCGGAATCTCGCAGTGTCCATGGTTCGGGCGAAAAACTGCTGGCCGCATACCGACTCGGCAGGGTGTTCGACCTGGTTCGTTCCTGAATCCCATGGTTGACCCCCTCGGCATAGGAAGTCAGAATCGTCTGCATCGACTCGGGCAGATCAGCTATCTGCTGGTCCAGTTCGCTTTCTGTGAAGGCAAGCTTCAAAACCTGTTCATCACTTCGTTTAGCTTCTGGCAGAACCTCGCTCAATCGTCCTGCTGCCAGTCTTCTTGCCATTTCCATCTGCCACAGGCGGTCCATGGCATGGCGACGGCCCAGCTCTTTATAGGCTGCTGACGAGGACCTGGCCCTAATTTTAGGAACCCCATATGAATCGACATCTACTTGAGGCTGAAGCAGAAGAAGACCAAGAAGTACAGCAGAAGACACTGTGGCGTGATACCCCACAACTGGCCCGCCTGTAAAAACAGACCTCAGAGCATTAGTCGAAGCAGACTCCGCACAAAGTAAAAAAGCCCCCGAGCCATAACAGGCCAGGGGGCTTTGAAGAGCGCAAGATTTCTTACTTTTCTCGAAGAGGAAGTCCCATCTGCTTCAAGAAGAAACGGGCTTCAGCATCGGTGGCAGCTGTGGTGCAGATAGTGATATCCATGCCACGAATCTTGTCGAATGAATCGTAATCGATTTCTGGGAAAACCAGCTGTTCCTTGAGGCCAAGGGAGTAGTTTCCTCTTCCATCAAAGCTTTTGGGAGAGAGGCCCTGGAAGTCGCGGAGTTTAGGCAGTGCGACTGTGCAGAGCTTGTCGAAGAAATGGTACATCCGGTCGCCCCTCAGGGTGACGCGGCAGCCAATCGACATGCCTTCTCTCAGCTTAAAGTTCGAGATCGACTTCTTTGAGGTGGTGCTCACTGGCCTCTGGCCTGTGATTTTGCCCATGTCTCTAAGAGCAGATTCAAGTTCCTTATCGTCAATGCCTGTGCCCATGTTGACAACCACTTTGGTCATCTTGGGAGCCTGCATAGGGGTGGAGTACTTAAACTCTTCCATCAGCTTAGGCAGAACGGTCTCCTTATAGATCTTCTTCAAACGAGAAGTGGGGAGAGCGCCCTGGGGGCCGGTTGGTTCAGGTGCCTTCTTGCGTGCCATGGCTTATTCCTTGGTCTCCACGTTGGGGGTATCAACGATGGTGGCGCCGCTCTTCTTTGCGTAGCGGACGATCTTGCCATCTTCAACCCTTCGGCCAATCCTGGTGGGTTCGCCCGTGGAGGGGTCTAAAACCTTCAGGTTGCTGATGTGAATCGGCATGGGCTTTTGGAACCTGGACGATCTCTCGCCCTGGAACTTGGCCTTTTGATGCTTGGTGGCTGCGTTAAGGGGCACGTAGCTGCCAGGATTTTCGGCATCTTCCTGCACCACAAGAGCCTTCATCTTTTCTGGTGAAACGGCGGCGACGATTCCCTGCTGGCCCTTATCCTTTCCTGCCACGATCAAAACCTTGTCGCCAGTGCGAACCTTAAGTTTGATCTTATGCTTGGCGGCTTTGATTTCAGCTTTCGTTGGCATTCTTACAGCACCTCCGGAGCGAGAGAAACAATCTTCATGAAGCTGCCGTCGCGAAGCTCTCGGGCGACTGGGCCAAAGATGCGGGTGCCACGGGGCTCCAGGTTGGCGGGGTTGATAACCACGCAGGCATTATCGTCAAACCTCAAGGTGGAACCGTCTGCTCGGCGGACGGCCTTTTTGGTTCGAACAATAACTGCCTTGATGACATCGCCCTTTTTGATGGGCATGTTGGGGGTAGCCGACTTAACGGCGGCGACGATAACGTCACCGACCCCTCCATATCTGGGCTGAGATCCCTTGAGAACTCGGATGCACATGACTTCTCGTGCTCCAGAGTTATCAGCGACCTTCAGCCTCGTGAACTGCTGAATCATAGCTGCGCTCCTCTTTTCGTGTCTTTTTCAGGCAGAGGGCGCGAGCGAGATTGTCTCTCTGCCGCGCCGTGCCCGGGCTGGGATAAGGCCTGAAGTCATTTGCTGACTCCAAGCCTTGTTTTGCCAAAATCCCTTACTTGACCTTTTCGATGATCCTGGTAACCCGCCATCGCTTTTCGCGGCTGATGGGTCTTGTTTCCATGATCTCGACGGTATCACCCTGATCGCAGCTCAGTTCATCATGAGCCTTGATGCGGGTGGATTTGTTCACTGTCTTTCCGTATAGGGGGTGCTGAACCTTTCGGGCCAGCAGAACCACTACGGTTTTCTGCATTTTGTTGGAGACAACCAGGCCCCTTCGAACCTTACGGCGTCCCCTCTGCTGAGCGTCTGTTACCTGCTCGCTCATGCCTGACCTCTCTTCTTCTCTTGAATCAGGGTCATCAGGCGGGCAATGTTGTGACGGCGAATCTTGATCTGACACGCATCGGTCAGACGTCGGAACACCAAGTCACGTCGGGCTCGATAAAGAGCCTCCCTTTCCTGAGCGATCAATTCTTCCAGCTCCGGCACGCTCTTATCGCGGAGTTCCTTAGCCTTCAAAGCCTTCATTTCAAATCTCCCTGATTCATTCCAGACCTGCGATGTCCTGGAATTCCTCCTTGGTCACGAACTTAGTGTCAATCGGCAGCTTGTGCTGAGCAAGCCTCATGGCTTCTCTTGCAACGTCAATGGCAACGCCGTTCATTTCGAACATAACCTTGCCAGGCTTGACGACAGCTACCCAGCCTTCAACGCTGGCTTTGCCCTTGCCCATTCTCTGCTCAAGCGGCTTTTTGGTGTAGGGCTTGTCAGGAAAGACCCTGATCCAAACCTTTCCGCCTCGCTTGATGTGGCGGGTCATGGCGATACGGGCAGCTTCGATCTGTCGAGCAGTGATCCAAGCTGGCTCCAAAGCCATCAGGCCAAAGTCGCCAAAGCTGACCTCATTGCCACGAGTAGCCATTCCAGCCATTCGGCCTCGGAACTGCTTTCGGTACTTGGTCCTCTTAGGCATTAACATTGGATGTCACCTCTCCTGAATCGTTGCCGCGATCAGAACCACCTCTTTCGCGTCGGCCACGCCTTTCGTCTCGCTCTCTGCGTCGTCGAGTATCTGCTTCATCAGCGGCGGCGTTCATAGCAGCCAGCTGTTTCTCAGGCAGAACCTCTCCTCGGTAGACCCAGACTTTGCAGCCCACAGAACCCGTAACTGTATCGGCTGTGGCAAAGCCATAGTCGATATCAGCCCTGAGAGTATGCAGGGGCACCTTGCCAAACATGTCGCCTTCGCTTCGAGCGATTTCAGCACCGTTCAGACGGCCTGCGACAAGAATCTTCATTCCGCGGCAGTTCATCCTCTGGGCTCGAGTCATCGATTGTCGAATGGCTCTCCTGTGGCTGATTCTCTTTTCAAGCTGGACGGCAATGTTTTCAGCAACGAGCTGAGCGTCGGTTTCGGGCTGTCTCACTTCTGAGACATTGACCTGAACCTGAGCTTCAGGATCGAGCTTGCGGCACATCTTGTTGAGATCGGCGGTGATTCCGTCGATTCCCTTGCCTCCCTTGCCAATGATAGCGCCGGGCCTGGAGGTAAAGATGGTGACCTTGACCTTATTGGCAGCACGCTCAATTTCGATGCGGCTGATAAGGCCCTTGCCCACTTTCTTCTTCAGGTCTTCACGAATTCTATAGTCGCTCTCAAGGTTGATTGGGAACTGCTTCTTCGTGGCGTACCAGTGGCTGTCATGTCCTCGAATGACTCCCAGTCTAAAGCCATTCGGGTGAATCTTCTGACCCATAAGTTACTTGCTTTCCTCCGTGGCTTCGTTCTGAGCTTCGACGACAGCTTCAGGAGCTTCAACAGCTTCTTCCACTTCGACAGGAGCTTCTGCCTTCACTTCTTCCACCTTTTCTTCGGCGGCAGCAGCGGCGGCTTTCTTGCCCTTGGCCTTTTTGGGTGCCAGGGTTGGCCTTGGCTTGGCCTTGCCTTCTGACCGTGGTGTCAAATCAGATTCTTCAGCCTGATCGACAATCACAGTAATGTGGCTCATCTTTTTATTGATTCGGTTGCCTCGGCCCATCGATCGCTGGGTGATCCTTTTAAGAACCGGCCCTTCATCGACCTGAATTCGGACGATTTTGAGCTGGCGGGGATCGGCGCCCTCATTTTCAACCGCGTTGGCTACTGCGCTGGCAACAACCTTGCGGAGATAAAAGGCTCCCTTGCTCGGATGGAATCTAAGAAGGTCGACGGTTTTCTGAGCCAGAGTTCCTCTGACTTCATCGGCGACGATCCTGACCTTGCGAGGCTGGACTCGAACAAATTTTGCGACTGCGCGAACTTCCATAAGTGTTCACCCTGCTGGGTGAAGGGGGAGGCCCTGGGGTGAAGGGCGGAGAGATTATAGTTCTCTTCTGCCTTTCACCTTGGGCCATCCCACCTTCTTTACCTCAGGCGGGTCCCCCTATCGGGCAGGCTTCCATCGTGGCCCTTATAAGTTCGCGTAGGAGCGAACTCGCCGAGCTTGTGGCCTACCATGTTCTCGGTGACAAAAACTGGCACGTGCTTGCGGCCATCGTGGACCGCAAAAGTGTGCCCGATCATGTCGGGGATGATTGTTGATCGGCGAGACCAGGTTTTGATCAGTTTCTTCTCGCCGGACTCGTTCACAGCGTCCACCTTTTTAACCAGGTGTTCGTCTACAAAGTAGCCCTTCTTCAGACTGCGTGCCATAGTTCGCCTCTCTTATTTGCCCGCGTTCCTCCTGCGGACGATGAATGGGTCAGTGCGCTTGTTGCTGCGCGTACGAACGCCGATAGCCTTGTTGCCCCATCTGTCGACGGGTCCCTTCTTGCGGCCGACGGGGCTCTTCGCCTCGCCTCCACCGTGGGGATGGTCTCGGGGACTCATCACAACGCCTCGGGTGTGTGGCCTTCGGCCCTTGCCTCTAGCCTTTCCAGCCTTGCCGAGCTGTTCGTTTTCGTGCTCAGCGTTGCCAACTTCACCAATGGTGGCGCGGCAGTCCAGATGGACCATTCGCATTTCACCGCTGGGAAGTCGAAGGGTGGCATAGGTGCCTTCCTTCGCCATCAGCTGAGCGCTGGCGCCGGCGCTGCGGACCATTTGGCCGCCGCGTCCAGGCTGGAGCTCAATATTGTGAACCAAGGTACCGAGAGGGATGTTTCTCAGGGGGAGGCAGTTGCCAGGCAGAATATCTGACCCGATGCCAGCCGTGACTGTATCACCCTTCTTCAGCTTGTTAGGAGCCAGAATGTAGCGCTTGTCTCCATCCTTGTACTCCAAAAGCGCAATGCGGCAGGTGCGGTTGGGATCGTATTCGATCGCGGCCACGATGGCCTCCACTCCGTCCTTGTCCTTTCGCTTAAAGTCAATAATACGGTAGCGCCTTTTGCTGCCGCCGCCGTGGTTCTTGACCGTGATTCGGCCTGTTGCGTTTCTGCCACCAGATTTGGTGAGAGGTGCGAGCAGGCTCTTTTCTGGCTTTTTGCCCTTGGTCAGCTCGGAATAATCCGAGGTGATCATATGGCGTCGGCCAGGTGAGGTCGGCTTGTAGCGTCTCGTCGGCATCTTAGACTCCGTAGTCCTCCAGGACCTGGCCCTTCACCAAGGTGACAATGGCCTTCTTTGTGTCGGGACGCTTGCCGGGCTTGCGCTGGCCTACCCTGCGCATTTTGCCCTTCATCGTCAGGGTGTTGACCGCCGCAACCTCAATGAGGTCCTTGGACTTCGGATCCTTGCCTTTGTTATAGATGGCTTCAATAGCCGCCTTGACTTCGAGCTTGTTGGCCGTATTAGCAATGATGAAGGTGTACTTGTGAATCACTTCTTCAAGATCTCGAATACGGGGATCGCCGTGGCTCAACGCCACCGTTTTTTCGGTGATGTGGGGTCGGACGATAATGGAATAGGGATCTTTCACTTAGACTCCTCTGACTTCAGCCAGGCTTTCTCTGTCTGCTCCATGGCGGCCTTAGACATGACAATCTTATGGGCAACCATGAGGTCTCGGGTGGAGAAGGGCTCGCCAACGCCTTCGCGATTGGGTGCCGTTCGAACCTCGACATTCTGCAGGTTTCGGAAGCTCTTGAGAGCGATGGGGTCATGCTGAGCCAGCACGATCAAGACTCTCTTGGTGTTTTCAAGACCAAGTCCCTTCAAAAGAGCAACCGCATCTTTGGTGCGGGGCACAGAGAAGGAAATCTCGTCAACCAGGATCAAAGATCCGGCAGCGGCCTTGGCGTTAAACGCTCCGATGATGGCGAGCCTTCTTTCCTTTCGGTTAAGGCCCTTGGTGTAGTCACGTGGCTTGACAGCAAGAGCCATGCCGCCATGAGCAAAATGAGGAGCTCGGGTTGTACCCTGTCGGGCGTTGCCGGTCTTCTTCTGCTTGTAAGGCTTGCGTCCGCCGCCCTTAGCTTCTGCTCTGGTGCGGGCGCTTTGGGTGCCCTGCCTCTTGTTGGCTTCTTCTGCAACCACTGCCCTGTGAAGCAGGTGGGTAGGAACAGAAGCGGCTTCCAGGACAGGGTTGACCTTATAGGTGCCTGCCGACTGACCGGTTGCCTTGAGAATATTAAGTTCAGCCATTAGCGGTTGCTCCTCTTGATGGTAACGAGGCTGCCATTGGCTCCGGGAACAGATCCGCTGATGAGGATGAGGCCTCTTTCGGCGTCAACCTTAACAACCTTGATGCCCAGTTGGGTGACTGTTTCGTCGCCCATATGACCCGGCTTTCTCACGCCCTTAAAGACCCTCTGAGGTCCGGTGGCACCGCTTGAAAGCGGCCTTCGGTGAGTCATGTAGCCGTGGGTCATGTGCTGGCCTTTAAAACCATAGCGCTTGACGCCGCCGGCAAAGCCGCGGCCTTTGCTGCTGCCTGTAACTGTGACTTTTTCACCCGCGCTGAAGATTTCAGCATTGATCTCTTGACCGAGAGCATAGCCGCCGGGATTTTCAACCCGGAACTCTCTCAGATGCCTGAGGTTGCTGGTGACTCCGGCCTTCTTAAGATGGCCGTGCTTGGGGTAAGTCAAATTCTTGTCGCTGATCGGCAGAAAGCCGACCTGGACAGCTTCGTAGCCGTCCTTCTCCTTCGTCTTGATTTGTGTGACATATACCGGCCCAGCTTCAATGACGGTAACAGGGATCATTCTCCCCTCGTCACTAAAGATGTGCGTCATGCCCACTTTGGTGCCTAAGATTCCTGGAAGCATGGGATGCTCCTGACAGCTTCTCCTCGCCTAATCCCCTTAACCAAACAGAGCCGGTTCCCATGCTATTGGGCGGAATATTCTAGGTTTCAACGATCTGAAGCCGCATGCGTGGGTGTCCACGCGCAATAGACAATGGTGACAGCTTCAAACGAGCCTGTGTTAATCTTGGGACCAGAAAGTGACCCAGGACCTAACTTTTAGGGCCATCTGGCGAATAAACAGGTTAATCCTTCAGCCAGGGTGATCTGCTTCTCAGTTTATCTATCGCCGGTTTCTGCAACAGGGCACCAAAGGAGACTGCCTGCCGCTGGACAATGTTCTCTCCGGCTGGGGCGGCAGTCCTTCCCATCCACCTTAATGAGGTTTCAAACCAAGTGCATGCCAAACTTCATGGGCAGAAGGTCCTTGACACTGAAAGCCTCGTTCGTAGACACCTCACCCAGGGGGGCAATAGATGCAGAAACACGAGGGCAAAGCCAACAGCGCAGTTATCCTTTCTACCAAAGTCAAAGAGGCGGCAGCCGCAGCTCTGCTTTTGTGCCTCGCTGGCACTGCATTAGCTTGGGGGGTCAGCCAAATGGCATCACCAGCGTCACAGCCAAAATCCGTAGATGAGCAATGCCGGGGCTTAGGGAATGCCCTGCTGGCCGGAGACACTGAGTTGGTTTTCTCCTACCTGAACAAGACAGATGCCAAGCACCTCAAAATGGACACCTTCAAGCTCAAGGCTTTTCAGGAAGAACTGTTTGCTCCTAGGCTCTCAGTGCCCTTGGCTTGGCGCCCCATGAACAACCGCGCCTTTTCATGCCAGGGCAGAGAAGGAATCATCTTCATCCATCTTGATGAACCCATCGGCAGATCACGAACCTCTATTTCCCTGCCAATACATAACGATAATGGCACCCTCAGTCTCCGCTACGATGATCTGCTAAGGATCCTCTCGAATCTAGACAAGGCATCATCCCTGACAGATGAACAAAAGACTTTGCGAATGACTCAGGATGCAGAAGTGATGGTTCGAACTGGCCTAGATGGCTACAGTCAACTGCATCCCGGCAAAGAGGCAGACCTGATTTACGCGAATGCTGAAACGCAGCACGCAGCGAATAGGATGCCTGCTGCTTCGCTTCAGCAGGCACCACGTTTGACTACACGAACAGCCGAAGCAGCAGCCTTTGCTCCGCCGGTACAAAGCAGCAGAAGGGTGCGTGCGGAGATTTCCAGCGCTCCTGATGTCCGCTGAGAGGCTTGCTTGAGCCAGCTAGGTGCGGACAGGCGCCAAACAGCAAAAGAGGCCGACTCCTGCAAGGGAGTCGGCCTCTTTGTTTATTCGAAAAAAAGATTACAGGGTCTTGATTTCGATGTCAACACCGCTGGGCAGGTCGAGCCTCATCAAAGCATCAACGGTCTTGTTGGTTGGCTCCTTGATGTCAAGAATCCTGTTGTGGGTTCTCATTTCGAAATGCTCCATCGATTCCTTGTCGATGTGTGGACCACGGATCACACAGAATCGTCGGATTCTGGTGGGAAGAGGAATGGGGCCAGCAACTCGGGCGCCAGTTCTTCGAGCGGTGTCCGCGATCTTTGCGGCGCTCTGGTCAAGAATTCTGTGATCGTAGGCGCGAAGCCTGATTCTGACAGTCAAAACAGCAGACATGATTGTTCCTAGTTTAAGTGCGCCTGAATTCCAAAGGATCGTCTGAGACTCCTTCCAACCTCAAGCGCGGAAAGGAAAGGTACCCCGGACTTGATTCATCACAAGGGCCTTGGGGGCCTCACGGTCCAAGCGGCCTTGGACCATGAGACACTAAAAAGAGCTCTACCTGCCTAAGCAGATAGAGCTCTGATTTTCATCGACGTGGTCGATTACTCGACAACTTCGATGATGGAGCCGGCGCCAACGGTTCGGCCACCTTCTCGGATGGCGAACTTGGAGCCTTCTTCCATAGCGATCGGAGCGATAAGCTCAACCGCCATCACAACGTTCTCACCCGGCATAACCATCTGAACGCCGTCGGGCAGGTCGAGCTGACCCGTGACGTCGGTGGTGCGGAAGAAGAACTGAGGGCGGTAGCCCGTTGTGAATGGAGTGTGTCGGCCTCCTTCATCCTTGCTCAAGACGTAAACCTGCGCCTTGAACTTGGTGTGGGGCTTAATTGAGCCGGGCTTGACGATGACCATGCCTCGCTCGATATCGTTTCGGTCCACGCCTCGCAGCAGCAGTCCGACGTTGTCGCCAGCCTGGCAGGAATCCAGCAGCTTACGGAACATTTCAAT
>CAZSIM010000003.1:393434-430952 GCA_964607175.1 uncultured Fimbriimonadaceae bacterium | reverse complement strand
CAAGAGTGTGGGCCAGCTTGTCGAAGCAACTTAAGGGGACGCTGTTTCATACGGCCCCAAGGCCTTGGGAACTCGCTGGGAGTTTCCCTTACTTTGCGGTAGATGGGAAAGAGTCTTGGGCTTCCATCCGGAAGGTTCATTTCCACTATTTCTTCCAGTTCCAAGCCAAGCTGACCGCAGGGCATTGTCTCAGCCTCTTCACGATCGTTAGGGGTGCGGTAGGGCAGCACAATGCCTCCCAGCTTTACCCAGGGCGCTGTCGCCTCCAGCTGAACGCCAAGGGGGGCAAAGGCGCGTCCCAGCCCGACATCGTATCTGCCCCTGGTGTTAAGCTCCTCGACTCTTAGGCATCTGGCATTCAGGTTCTTTGGCGCAACGCTGCGCAAAAATGAAACGACTTTCTCTGTGCTGTCTATCGCATGAATATCAATATCTGGCCTTAAGCAGGCGAGAGGCCAAGAAGGGAATCCGGGTCCAGAACCAGCATCGAGAACCAGTGCTTCCTCGTGAATATGATATTGGGGCAAGAGTGAATCGATGAGGTGCTTGACCTCTGCCTCATCCTGCGGAATTCTGGTGAGGTTCATCACCTTGTTTGTTTCGTAAAGTCTATTCAAAAAGACTTCGCACTGAGATTCCTGTTCCTGGCTGAATGGAAGGTGCTGAGCTTCGCACCAGGATCTCAGTTGTGGCAGAGGCATGAATGCCCAGCATGGCACCAGTGGCAAAAAGTGGCGGCGGTACCTTAGGTCTCTCTGCAGTATTTGGGCCTGCAGGATGAGCGAGATGATGATGGAGAAGCTGCCTAAAATCGGTCTGGGGCTGGCTGCTGCAGGACTCGTCATCGCCTCTTTCAGCCTTCTGCCTGGGCTGAACTCACTACAGGGAGGAGCGGTTCCTTTAATGCTGATTGGACTGGGGAGCTTTTTCTATATCCCTGGAGCCTTTCTGATTTTTTACTCCGAGCGCCAGGCAAAGATGAAGCCAATGATGGGCTATCTTCGCTGGATTCGCCTGGCTTATGTAGTGATTGTGATCTTTTGGATTTTTAAAGTCACTCAGGGCGCATAGTTCTAGCAGATTCAGCTGCTTATAAAAAAGAAGAGGTGGAACCGATTAAAGTTCCACCTCTTCTTTTTTGCCTTTGACGCTTAGGCCAGGGCAGTTTCGACGAGCTTTTTGAAAGCTGCCATGTCGGCGATTGCCAGCTCTGAAAGCATCTTGCGATTGACTTCGATTCCTTTGGTTGTCAAACCGTGAATCAGATCGCTGTACTTCACGCCGCACTGGCCGCAGGCGGCCGAGATGCGAACGATCCACTGTCGTCGGAAATCACGCTTCTTTGCACGTCGGTCTCTGAAGGCGTACTGGCCGCTCTTCATTACCTGTTCGTGGGCGTTTTTATAGACATTGCCCTTCCTCTGGAAATAACCAGAGGCGGCTTCGATGACCTTCTTGTGCCGTTTATGGCGCATAAGGCCGCGTTTAACTCTTGCCATTTATACTCCTCGTTCTATGTTTTTGGTTGTTCAGGGCCGCTTCCCAGCCAGGTTGTGGCGGTCACGGCAGAGGTCCTGAGAGGCTCTCTAAAATTTAGAGAGCCAGCTTTCGGCGGTTTGCCTTAAGTTCGGCATGGGCCTGCAGCTGCTCTTCGGTTGGAGGGGCTGGAGCTTTTCGGAAGGCTTTGCCACCCGAAAGACCCAGAAGGCGGCTGATTCGCCACCTTTCCCCACCAAAGAGCTCGGTTTCCACGTCGAGTCGGCGCTTTCGCGACCCAGACTTGTGGAAGAACATGTGGCTGTTGAAACTCGACAGCTTCATGATCTTCCCCGAGCCGGAGATTTTAAACCGCTTCGCCGCCGTCCGACACGTCTTCAGCTTTGACATTTTTCTTGGCTCCCCCCGTTTGAGGTTTTGGACTCAAGACGATCACCATTTCACGGCCTGCCAACGCGGGATCGCGTTCCAGTTTGCCGTGTTCCTCTAGGTGGCTCACAATGTATCTGAGCTTTTCTTCTCCCACTTTGGGATGAACTAGCTCTCTCTGCCGGAATCGGCAGACAATGCGAACCTTGTCACCGTCGAGAAGAAACCTCATGGCCTTCTTGACGACGACCATGAGGTCGTGCTCGCCTGTTCGGGGCGAAAGGTTTATACCCTTTACTTCCTGGGTTTTCTTCTTCGATTCCTTCTTTAGCTTGCTTTGCTCATACTTCCAGCGTCCAAAATCGATAATTCGGACTACTGGCGGCTGGGCCTTTTCGGCTACTAGAACGAGATCCATGTCGTGGGTCTCGGCCAGATTCAGCGCCTCTCTGGTCGGCATTACGCCAAGCTGCTCTCCGTCTTTGACCACTCTGACTTCGTTGAATCGCAGAAGTCGAGCGTTAATATCGGGCGGTGGCTCGCGTCGGGGTCTGTTCGGCGGCCTTATGGAGTTTCACCTCGTTGAGAATTGACTTTCATCCGTTGGGGTCGGCACAGTATAGCTTCGATGATGGACGCATGTCAAAACATTTAGCGAACATGATGCTAGTGCCTGAACTCAAAGACGCTTTGAGTGGCCTGAGAGAACCGCCTAAAAGTCGGTAAAATAGGCCAGCGGGAAGGGGGGAGCGTCGTGCGCCCTCCTTTCTTCGTCTGGAATCATTGCCCGTGCCGGATCAAGAACCTCAAAATGGAATTGACATTACTCAGACGATGTCTGAGAGCTATGTTAACTACGCGATGTCCGTCATCATCGCGCGGGCTCTGCCCGATGTTAGGGACGGCCTGAAGCCAGTTCAGAGAAGAATTCTCTATGCTATGAGAGTCCTAAACCTGAGTCCAGACCGAGGACATAGCAAATGCGCCAAAGTCTGCGGGCAGACCAGCGGTGACTACCACCCCCATGGTGAGATGATTATTTATCCCACCCTGGTCCGAATGGCACAGTCCTGGACAATGCGCTACCCCCTGGTGCAGGGGCAGGGGAACTTTGGCTCAGTAGATGGCGACTCTCCTGCTGCCATGCGTTACACCGAATGCAGGCTGACTCCCTTGGCTATGGAGCTGATGGAGGATCTGGACCGCGAAACCGTGGACTGGATGGAGAACTACTCTCAGACCCTAAATGAGCCAATGGTTTTTCCTGGCAAACTGCCAAACCTTTTGGTGAACGGAAGCCAGGGTATTGCAGTTGGCATGGCCACTTCGCTGCCGCCGCACAACCTTACAGAAGTATGCAGCGGACTGATTCACAGGCTGGACAACCCAGAATCGACTTTGGAAGAGATGATGGAGCATATCCCTGGTCCAGACTTTCCAACTCATGGCTTGATCATGGGAACCAAAGGCATCAAGTCTGCCTACGAATCAGGCCGAGGCTCTGTAGTCATGCAGGCCAAAACAATGATTGAGCCAGGCGAAGCTGGGAAGAGCGTTATTGTTGTTACCGAGCTGCCTTACCAGGTGAACAAAACCAACCTGGTGACGGCAATAGCCGAGATTGCCAAGAACAAAAAGTTTGATGGAATCGTCAGCGTTCAAGACTACTCTGACAAGCGAGGGATGAGAATTGAGGTTGAAATTCGACGTGATGTCAACCCCAACAAGGCTCTAAACTATCTTCTCAAGCACACTGTTCTGCGAACCAGCTTCAGCTGCATTATGCTGAGCTTAGTGGACAGTTCTCCAAGGGTTTGTCCTCTGCTCTTGATGCTGGATCTTCATCTCAAGCATCGACGCGATGTTATCCTAAGGCGTACAAGGTACGAACTTTATAGGGCGCTGGAGCAGCTGCACCTCAGCGAAGGCTATCAGATCGCTCGTAGGTTTTTGGATGATGTGATTCGAGTGATTCGAGCCAGCTCGGATACCAACGAAGCCAGAGTCAGGCTTGTTAGAGAATTCGCCATGTCGCCAATTCAGGCAAGCGCTGTTCTTAACATGCCTCTGCGTAGGCTTACTCAGCTTGAACAGGCTGAATTGGAGAAAGAGTACAAGGAGCTTCTACGCAAGGTTCAGGATCTGCTTGATATTCTAATCAGCGAAGAGAGACTGAAGTCACTGATTCGAGATGAGCTTACTTATCTTAAGGATAAGTTTGGTGATGATCGCCGGTCGCGAATTATTGCCAGAGAAGCAGGCGATTTCAGCGAAGAGGACCTGATTCCAGAAGAAGAGGCGATCGTTTCGATCAGCCGAGATGGCTACATCAAGCGAATGTCGATGGAAGCCTACCGCCAGCAGAAGCGAGGCGGAAAGGGGCTGAAATCTGTGCAGAAGCAGGATGATGAGCCTGCCCACCTCTTCCAGGTCAACACCCACAATACGATTCTCTTCTTCACCAATCGTGGCAGAGCCTACAAGCTCAGGGCATACGACATCCCAGAAAGTGGACGCTATGCCAAGGGCATGCCAGTCATCAACTACATTGCGATTACGGGCGAGGAAAGAGTGACTGCCACTGTTTCTCTGCGAGATATTCGCAAGGATGGCGGCTACCTGACCATGATTACCAAGAAGGGCGAGATTAAGCGCACCGCCTTGGATGAGTTTGCCAACATTCGCAGCAACGGATTGGTTGCTTTTGATATTGAAGATGCAGATGAACTGGGCTGGGTTTTGACGACCGCTGGCGAAGATGATGTCATTCTTATCACCCGCAACGGCATGTCAATCCGGTTTAGTGAAACCGAGGCACGTTCCAGGCTAAGAGCCGCGGGCGGCGTCAGGGCAATTACTCTCCGAGAAGATGACATCATTGTTGGCGCTGATGTTGTCAGAGAAGGTTCAAGTCTTTTGGTTGTCGGAGAACTTGGCTACGGCAAGCGCACTCCTCTCGACGATTATCGCGTTCAGGGAAGAGGTGGAATCGGAATCACCACCATGAACGTAACTGGTAAAACAGGAGTAATTGTTGGGGCTGAAGTCGTGGACGAAGATGACCGGCTGATTGTCATGACGACAAACGGCAAGGGAATCCGAGTAAAGGTTAAGGAGATTCGCACCACAGGCAGAATTGCCCAAGGTGTGAGGCTGATCAACATGGCTGAGGGTGATTCCATCGCTTCAATCGCTCGCTTGGTGCAGGCCCCGCAGGCTGCCCAGGGGGTTGATGGCGATTTGGATGACGACGATGAGGATCAGGCTGACCAGCAGTCTCTTGGATTGGAAGAGGAAAAAGAATGAATCCCGGTTATCAAAGCCCCTACCCACGCAACAATGCGTTCCGAACTCCCCGGCGCGAAGTAGATATCGCAGCTATTGGTGAGGCTTGGGGAATTGTCACAAAAAACCTAGGCCCTTTTGTGCTGGCGGCCTTGGCTATGCTTTTTCTGCAGTTCGCTCCAACTTTGGTAGGTTCTGCTTTGGGTGGAGCTGCCACAGCTGGCATGCAGAACAGCACTGACATCGGGGTCATCTTTTCCGCGATTGCAATTCAGACCCTTATTGGTCTTCCTTTCCAGCTTGTTGGTGCTGCTCTCGGCACAGTCATCGCCGGAAGCATTATCTGCATGGCCCTAAAAGCTATACGCGGAGGCACACCCGAAGTCGGAGATATAGCTGCAGGCTTTACAACCAATCCTGTCTCACTTTTGGTAGCTGGAATGCTGGTTAGCTTAGGAACAACATTTGGCAGCTATTTGTGCATTATCCCAGGCTTGATTCTCGGAGGTTTATGGATGCTGACCACCCCCTTTATTATGGATAAAGGGGTGGGCCCGATTGATGCAATGAAAATGAGCTGGAATGTAATGAAGGATCACATCCTCATGGCAGCAGTTCTCTTTTTGTTGATTGGTCTTGTTGCTGCGCTTGGTGTCTGCGCTTGTGGAGTTGGCATTTTGGTCAGCATGCCAGTCATGCTTGTCACTCAGGCTGTCATTTACGAAGACATGACCTCAGACGATCAGACATTTGGAAGCTATCAGGCTCCATCAAGTGATCCTTTTGCACAGGCCTCCAATGACCCGGAAGGTTTTGGATTTTCAGGTGAAACTCCCCGACCGCAGGATCCTCAGAGTTAAAAAACCTTAAGGTTTTACGTGCTCTAAGGTTTCTTTTTAAGAACTGCCTCCAAGCTTTTAGCTGGAGGCAGTTCTATCTGCGCGATCTATGCTGTGAAGGCGTGGATTAATATTTGCAGTAATGCGTTTGATAGAAAAACTTGCTAGAATCATGAACGCTCATGCATTCAGGTGGAACAAGCATCTATCCAAGAGGGAATAACAATGGCTCGCGCAGCTCAGTAGAGATCGATTCTATTAGCCGCTCTTGGAAGATTGTTGTTGAAAACATCGGCCCATTTTTAGCCTGTTCACTTCTAAGCTGCATTCCTTCAGTTATTGCCTACGTTTTGGGAGCAGGAGCGCTGATGCCTGGCATTAGGTCAGAGGACACCTTGCAGATTGTGCTGGGGATCATTGCTCTGTTCATTCTGGTGATTGTTGGCACTGCCCTTGGATTGCTGATTGGCACCGGAATGGTCGAAATGACGCTGAAAGTTCTGCGTGGTGAAAAGCCGGAATATTCAGATATTTGGGCTGGTCTGCGCAGCAGTCCACTTGGACTTCTTGGAGTGTTAGCTGTTTATAGCTTTGCCGTCAATATCGGCATGAATCTATTCTATATTCCTGGTCTGGTTATTGGCGCTTTATGGATGCTTGCTGTGCCGCTAATGCTGGATAAAAAGCTTGGTCCGATAGAAGCTTTGAAAGCTAGTTTTCATATGATGAAAGATCACGTTGTAATGGGGTCTGTCGTCTATCTACTGGCCAGCTTGGCAGCTGTGGCGGGGCTGCTTGCCTGCTGTATTGGAATTTTTGTTACCATTCCAATCTATTTTGGTGTCACTGCTGTGATTTACAACGACCTGAAGCAGGCGGATGAAAATCCATTTTCCCCTGGTTCTTCCTCTGGCCCGCTGGGAATCTATGGAGTTCAGCTTGTGGCCGAAGAGGCAGATACTGTAGCAGGTCCTCAAGTTCCAGGTGAACCACCAGACCAGTCGGGTGATGATGAAAGCCAGATTCCGCCGCCCGCTTCTGGCAGTTAAAGTGCCGGCAGGGGGACGTGAGTCTATAGTGTCCCGAACCTGAGTTCTAGAATCTGGGATGATCGAACCTATGCCTGAAGGTTTGAAGGTCGCGGTCGTCGGAGCAACTGGGGCGGTGGGTCGAGAGCTTATCGAACTGCTTGATAAAAGACGCTTTCCTGTTCAAAATCTCAAGCTTATGGCATCGGCCCGTTCGGCGGGCAGGGTCATTCCTTTTGCTGGCGGAGGCGTCAAAGTCGAAGAGGCCACAGGTCCAGCCCTCGAAGGTGTAGATATCGCCTTTTTTAGTGCTGGTTCAGGCACTTCAAAGACTCTTGGGCGCAGAGCTGCCGCTCATGGCACATTGGTTATCGATAACTCCAGCGCCTTTAGGATGGAAGATGATGTGCCCCTCGTTGTGCCAGAAATCAATCTCCATGATGTTAAGCCTCATCATAACCTTGTCGCCAATCCTAACTGCTCTGCCATCATTCTTCTAATGGCTGTCAGCCCTCTAAGGCAGCTCGGAGAGATAGACAGAGTTATTGTCAGCACCTACCAAAGCGCAAGTGGCGCTGGTGCTCAGGCAATGGAAGAACTCAAACAGCAGACGAAAACGGTGCTTGAAGGGGGCGCCGCTGAACCGAAGATCTTTCCCCATCCTTATGCTTTTAATCTATTCAGCCACAACACTCCTCTTAATGAAGAAGGCTGGAACGAAGAAGAGTGGAAGGTGCTGCAGGAATCTCAGAAAATTCTGGATATGCCAGAACTAAAGATGAACGTGACCTGTGTCAGGGTGCCGGTGCTGAGGGCTCACAGTGAATCGGTACTGATTGAGTTTAAGCGCAAGGCTCCTTCGGAAGCAGAAGTGAGGGAAGTGTTTGCTCATGCGCCAGGAATCAGAGTTGTTGATGATCGAACCGCCAATCATTTTCCAATGCCCTTGGAGGCATCGGGGCAGGATGACGTCTTGGTGGGTCGGATTCGACGCGATCTATCCAACAGCAAGGGACTGAGTATGTTTGTTGCTGGCGATCAGCTTTTGAAAGGAGCAGCCTTGAATGCTGTTCAGATCGCTGAAGGGCTTCTGCACAGGTTTCCTGTGACATTAGAAGCCTAAAAGACGAATCTAGTGCTGTGCAGGTGCCGCCATGATTTTCACCATCATGGCGGCACCTGCATTTTACGGTTATGCCTGCATCGAACCTAATGTCGCCAAAAATTTTCTAGCCTGATCTGCGTGCTCTGGCAGGTCTACGGAAATTGGGGAACCGGCTCCTAGGCTCATTTTGATCCTAATTCCATTTTCAAGAAACCTTAACTGTTCAAGACTTTCCGTTTTCTCAAGAGCTCCGGCCGGCCATGAGGCGAAGCTGAACAGGGTTTCCCGACGAAAAGCGTAAATTCCGATATGCCTTAAAGCCGGAGCGTGGCGATCCTTGACTACATAAGGAATCGGATGTCTGGAAAAATAAAGAGCAAACCCTTTGCGGTCTAGAACAACCTTGACTACTGCTGTCGAAGCCATCTCTTCTTCGCTGCAGGGTGAGTAAATACTGCCCATCATCACGCTGGGGTCTTCTATAAGGGGTTTGGCACAGGCAAGAATAGTCTGAGGGTCAATGAGAGGTTCATCTCCCTGCAGATTCACGTAGACGTCGGCCTGAATCTGGGCTGCAGCCTCAGCAAGCCGGTCTGTGCCGCTGGCATGGTCGTCTCTTGTCAAAACAGCCTTGGTGCCAAACTTGTGACAGGCTTCTAAAATCTCGGCATCTGGTGTTGCTACAACAATTTGATCTGTCAGGTTTGCCGCCTTTGCCGCTTCAACAACCCACTGAACCATCGGCTTGCCGCAGAGATCCACCAGCGGCTTTCCTGGAAAGCGGGTGCTGGCCATGCGGGCGGGGATGATAATGGCGCAGGACATGAAGCAGAAGATTACCCACTGAGGAGGGTTTTAGAAAGAAAGTGCCCCGGCTGCCGGGCCGGAGCAGGATTTCCCGAATGATCACAGGTTCATAACTGTCCCTGTTCCTCAAGGCCGCAGGCGCTAAAACCCGGAGATCATTCGGAGGCTTTGTTTACGGTACTTTATAGTGCACCACCTCCTTTGCTTGCAAATAGTCAAACTATCAAAAAAGATAATCTGCCACCTTTGATTACGTTGAATCGACTAGATTTGGTGCGGATGCTTAAGGAATCTTTACAAGTCAGCAGAGCTTGATGAATCTTCATCTGCTGCCTTTAAAGGCTCAGGTTCAGACGATTCTTTTTCTGGGCCTGCAGCCGGAGCTGGCTGCAGCTTTCTTAATCGTTCTGACTCCTCTGCATCCTTTGCAGCAAGCTCAGGATTCATTTTCAGTGCAGACATCAAGCTTGGATGGCCAAGTGCCGTGGAGAGTGCCAAGCGGCCAAGAGTGTCTGGTGAAAGACAGACCATGATGCGTTCGCCTGGTGAATCCCAAAACCAGTAGCGGACTTGACCAATATGAATGGTTCTGCTTGGCTTCCCGTTGATGCTGGTGATTTGACTGACCTGCTCTAGTGCAAGGGCTTCATCGGCTCTCTCTTCGATTTCAAGAAAGAGGGCGACTCGGCCTCTAGCTGAAATCATCCCAATCGATCGGGGGCCCTGCTCCCAGCCTGTCACCTCAAACTGGCTGTCTAAGCCAGGTGGCAGGTCTTGAATGGGAAAGCTGCGGCCTGGACGTGGGAAAAGCTTTTTCGCCTGGTCAAGTGTAATGCCAACCTGAACTTCAACCTGGTCAATCTCCAGTTTCAAGGCGGGGTCTGAACCAGAAAATGTCAAATCAGCAGGCTGCAGAAGACTTTCTTCTATTGGGGCGATATCTGGCCCAGTGCGCGTGCCTGCGCTAGCAGGTGAGGCTCCGCACCCTCCTGCGATAAACAGGAGGGCAAGGAGAGGCAGCACAATTTGGCTAGGAGACTGAGACAACGCGATACCTTTGCATTCCGGCAGGCGCTTCTACTTCAAACTCATCGCCAGCCTTTTTGGAGACAACCTGCTCACCTAACGGCGAGGTGATAGAGATGAGGTCATTGGCCGGATCAGCTTCAAAATCGCCAACCAGGGTAATGGTGAACTCTTCATCCCACTGAAGGTCTTTCAAAGCGACTTGGCTGCCCATGTGAGCGGTGTCTTTATCAACGTCGCTTCTATCAACGACTTTGGCGTACTGAACCATGCGCTCCAATTCAGCGATTCTCGATTCGAGTCGAGTCTGGTTGAGCTTGGCCTCATGATACATGGCGTTCTCCTTAAGATCACCATGCGATTTCGCCTCGCGAATGTTATCCGCAACTTTCTGCCGTTCGGAACCTTTTAGGTTCTCAAGCTCGGCCTTGAGCTTATCGAAGCCCTCTTGAGAGAGAAGAATGTCCTTGGACATGAACCTATAGTGTAGCACGGGCGAAGAGATATCCTCCTCGCCCGACTCATTTGAAGCTGTAAATCCCTAGATTGTCACAGGTTCAGGCTTCTTCCACTTGACGTCAAGGTTCTTGACGGCTGCGGCTTCATCCAGCCTCCCCACAATTTGAGTGACAGGGGCATTGTGAAGCAGGTCAGGATCAGTCTTTGCTTCTTCGCATATGGCAATAAGCGCATCGCAGAACTCATCCAAAGTCTGTTTGGTCTCTGTCTCTGTCGGCTCAATCATCAAAGCCTCTGGAACAATAAGAGGGAAGTAGTTCGTGGGGGGGTGGAACCCATAATCAATAAGCCTCTTGCTGATATCCATCGCCCTCACTCCTAGCTTTTTGAAAGGAGTGGCGGTCAAGACACATTCATGCATGCACGGCCGATCATGAGCGGCAGGAAGGTGGTCTTTTACTCGAGCCTGAACGTAGTTGGCATTAAGTACAGAGAAACGGCTGATATCGGCAATGTGCTCTTTTCCGAAGGCGAGTAAGTAGGTAAGGGCTCGGACAGCCATGAGTGACTGACCAAAGTAGCCGCTGACTCGGCCAATGGATTGGGGACGATTTCGATCAAGGAAAACCTCGCCTTCCTCGTTCCTTTTTATGGCAGGACCAGGCATAAAGGGCTCCAAGTGACTCTTTAGGCCAATGGCTCCGCATCCCGGTCCTCCACCACCATGGGGGGTGGAGAAAGTCTTGTGGAGGTTTAGGTGCATGCAGTCAAAGCCGTGGTCGCCAGGGCGTGTTGTACCGACCATAGCGTTCATGTTGGCTCCGTCGCAGAAGACCTGTCCGCCTGCTTTGTGAACAAGTCGGCAGACCTCAGAGATATGGGTTTCAAACAGTCCGAGTGTGGAAGGGTTGGTCACCATAAAGGCGGCAACGGTTTCATCAAGGGCTTCTTCAAGTGCTGCCAGGTCGCAGTTTCCTTCGGCATCGGTGGGAATGGACTTGACTGTGTAGCCGCAGCGTGCTGCACTGGCAGGATTGGTGCCATGAGCAGAGTCTGGAATAAGGACCAGTTTCCGCGTATCGCCTTCGCCTCTGCTCTCATGATAAGCCTTAATCATCATAAGGCATGTCATTTCGCCGTGGGCGCCCGCGACGGGCTGCATGGTGATTTCGTTAAAACCCGTGAGCTCAATAAGAATATCGCTGACTGACCGAATGACTTCCAGCATTCCGTCTGCTGTGCCATCTGGCTGCAGAGGGTGAAGCTGAGCGAAGCCAGGGAGAGCGGCCGTCCTTTCGTTGATTCTGGGGTTGTACTTCATCGTGCAGGAACCCAGAGGATAGAAGCCAACTTCGATGCCGTAGTTGATATGGCTCAGGTTGACAAAGTGGCGCATGACATCCAGCTCGCCGACTTCGGGAAGGTTCAGGTTCTGACGAAGAGGTCCGAGGGCTTTACTAAGGTCAACTTCGGGAGTATCTGCTTTGGGCAGATTGCAGCCGATGCGGCCAGGACTGGACTTTTCGAACAGAAGTGTGGGTTGAGGAACCTGCTTCTGAGGCACTGTTTAGGGTACCTAGTGGCTCCGCCCTTGTGTGAGCAAATCCTGATGCAAAAAGACCTTCGCCCCCATACGAGGGCGAAGGTCTTGCCAAGGACAAAGTGAGAAGGAGCTTAGGCTGCCTTCCTGCGTCGAATAAAAAAGGCAAGTGCGGCTCCACCAGCAAGCATCAAGCCTGGTTCTGGAACAGGCTGCTGCTGCCAGCTGCCAGCACCAAGATTCTTTGCGCTGCTGAAGCCAACAAATGATGCTGATTCGCCTGCAGATGCCCAAAAGTGCTTGTTGTCATTGAAGAAGCTGCCGACGATGTCCAGGCTTTCCTCATAGCCATCACCGCCTGCTTGTACGGCCTGAAGTGCTGAAATAATCTGAGCTTCAGTGTGGGAGCTGAAGATGCTTTCAAACGAGGAGCCGATAAACTCACTCGCCATGCTGTTCCGCATCATCATCACCAAGCCAGGATTGCTGATCTCAGTATCCATGGCAGCGACTCCGCTGTAGAGGCCGAATACTGAAAGGATGCCAGTTTCGACACTCTGTTCAAAAGGGTTGTCAAATGAGCCTGAACCGCTGAACGAGTAGGGCCACGATGCTCCTCCTCCCATTTCATCAGCATTCTCCTGAAACATGACTGCGAAGGGGACATTGAATGACTCATCCAAGTCATGATCGATAGTGATCTTAAAAGGTTGGGCCAGAGCCGAGCCAAGGAGGGCGGCTCCAATAACCAGAGTAAGGGCTGCTCTTTTCAAAAACATAACAAGAAACCTCGCGACAGAATGAGTCTGGTATAAGTTTCCAATCGAATTCCACTGAAAACCCTTGAAATCACCAGACTCAGACAAGAACTAGTATTTATGACTGGGTGTGAAAACCTTGTGAAATGGCTATGTAATGCCTAGCCCACCCAAGGTTCACTGACGGCTTGAAAATCAAGAACACCAGCCAGTTCCTTAGCAAATGCATCGATTTCTTCTTTTGTTCTTAGTTCAGTAACGCAGACTAGCAGGCAGTTTTCCATTCCTGGATAGAACTGGCCGAGAGGAAGTCCGGCAAGAATCTTTTTGTCAAGAAGTCTGGCCACAACTTCATCTGCAGATCGGGGCAGTTCCAGTACGAACTCTCCAAATACTTTTCCTGTGAACTTCAGTGTGGCTCCGGCCTCTGTCAGCTTTTCAATCGCATACTGCGCGTTGCGAACGGTTGATTCTGCCACAGATCGAAGGCCATTTTTGCCCATCGCTGCCATATAGACCGTGGAGGCAAGAGCCATAAGAGCTTCGTTGGTGCAGATGTTTGATGTGGCTTTTTCGCGGCGGATATCCTGCTCGCGAGTTCTAAGGGTCATGGTAAAGCCTGGGCGGCCCTCATGATCTTTTGTTCTGCCAACAATTCTGCCCGGAATGCTGCGGACAAACTCCCGCTTGCAGGCGAAGAGGCCAAGCATTGGACCGCCGAATCCCATAGGAATCCCTAAGCCCTGACCTTCACCTGTGACAATATCTGCGCCAGCTTCGCCTGGAGACGGAAGAAGGGCGAAGGCAGTGGGATCGCCAGAAACGACAAAAACTGCATCCTTTTCGTCACATGCCTTTCTTGCGGCTCCAAGGTCTTCAATCAAGCCAAAGAAGTTTGGCTGTTGAACGAGAATACAGGCTGCGCCTTCTGCAGTCGAAAAATCGAGTGTCAGTCCATCTTCAAGCGGCAGCTCAACGACTTCGATATCTAAAGCCCAGCAGTAGGTATCGATAACTTGACGAGCATGGGGATGGACAGCCTGACTGACTGCCACCTTATCCCGCTTTTTCAAACCGGTTGCCATAATGGCTGCTTCGGCGAGGCTGGTGGGGCCATCGTACATTGAAGCATTGCTGAGATCCATTCCATAAATCTCTGCGATCATGGTTTGGAACTCGTAAATTGTCTGCAGATATCCCTGGCTGACTTCGGGCTGGTAAGGAGTGTAGGCAGTAAGGAACTCGCCCCGGCTTAAAACTGCTCCAACTGTAGAGGGAATAAATCGATCGTAGATGCCTGCGCCAAGAAAACAGGTGGTGTTCACCAAGTCAACATTTTTTGAAGCCAAGGAACCCAGCTTCTTGTAGAGAGCATGCTCATCAAGTGCTGAGGGAATGTTGAGCGGAGCCTTAAGCTTTAGATCGTCCGGGATATCCACAAAGAGGTCGTCGATTGAGGAAACGCCGATGATCTTCAGCATCTCCCTCACGTCATCTTCTGTGTGAGGAACGTAAGGCATCTGTGCCTGTAATTGTGGACACTTGCCGGATTCGCAGACTGGGCCTTAAAGGTGCTTTAGGGCACTTGAAGTTCAAGCTGGTTGAGGGGGAGCAGCAGGCTTTCAAGTTCTGAGTAGCTGGAGACGTTTGACAGCTGTCCCCTTAGGTGGGCAGCGCCAGGTATCGCTTTTATGTAGAGGGGCAGCTGTCCCCTAATAGCTCTCAGGGCTCTCAGTTCTGGCGAAGCGGCTGCATCTTTAGGGGCGGGGTGAAGTTCACGTCCTTCCTCTTCGAACTGAATCATCAATCGGGCATGTTTGAGGGCTGTTTCAACTCTTTGGTGTACTGTGGGTTCCGGCGGAACTTCCTCTCCAGCCAAGGCTGCCCGGATGCGTGCCAGAGACCAAGGGCTGCTGATGGCGGCTCTGCCAACCATCACCCCGTCCGCTCCCGTGGTTTCAAGCAGCTTCACTGCGTCTGAGGGTGTCTTTACGTCTCCGTTCCCAATGAGGGGGACAGTGACAACTTCTCTCATGCGCTTGATCAAATCCCAATCGGCTTGGCCATCGAACCCCTGCTTGGCAAAACGAGCATGAAGGGTAAGCATTTTGATTCCAGCATCCTGAAATCTGCGGGCAAGATCTGGAGCGGCGAAAAGCGAATAATCCCAGCCCGCCCTGACCTTGACTGTGACAGGAACCTTGACTGCTTTAACAACTGCGGAAACAATGGATGCTGCGGTATCGGGGTCTTTAAGCAGAGCGGCGCCTGAGCCGGTGCGGCAGACCTTGGGCACCCAGCAGCCCATATTGATGTCAACGATATCTGCCCCCATGTCTTCTGCAAGTCGAGCAGCATCTGCCATCGTTTCTGGCTCGGACCCGAATATCTGGATGCCTAATGGTCTTTCGTCAGGATGAATCCTCATCTTGCGCTTGGTGATGACAGCGTTGTAATGCAGCGCCATTGCGCTGACGAACTCGGTGAACATCAAGCCAGGGCCTCCGACCTCTTTAGCAATCAGGCGAAAGGCCAGACAGCTGACGTCTTCCATCGGGGCAAGGACAAGGGGATTATCGACCTTAACATCACCGACCGAGAAACCAGGGTAGGGGGCGGGCATGGGGATTAAGAAAACATTGTGCCTTTCAGCACAGCAGTCAATGCGGGACTGCGAAGGCGTTTAGTCCAGCAGTCCAGTTTCAACCCAGTCTGACCAATCGCCGAGATAGAGGGCTTCTTCCTCGATTTCGACGTTAAATGCTCTGCGAACTTCGGCTTTGGCGTGCTCGGCAAGTCTTCTAATGGACTCTGGCGAAGCTCCCCCTAGATTGGTCATAAAATTGGCATGCCGGGGGTGAAAAGCACAGCTTTTGTAGTGTCTTCCCTTGAGGCCGACCTTTTCAATCAGGTATCCAGCTGGCACAACTCCCGCTTTTTTTAAGCTGTCAGGCAGGTTATCCAAAGATTCAGCCAGGTTAAAGTCATTGACGTTCTTAAAAAAGCTCCCGGCGCTGGCAGGAGGGGGCTGCTTGCCGATTCTTTGTCTTTGGTTTTCTCTGGCTAAGTTGTAAATATCCTTAGGATCGCCAGGGGCAAGCTGCATAACCACTTCGGTTATCACCATTTTCGGAGGGTTTAGCCGCCTGAGAACAGAGTCTCTATAGCTGAACTCCATAATCTTGGGCGAAGTTCTTACAGCTTCTCCGTCAATGACAACTTCTAGCTCAACTAAAAAATGTTCTATGCTGCCACGGTAGGCTCCGGCATTGCTGACAAGGGCTCCTCCGAGAGTGCCAGGGATGCCCACAGCAAACTCCAATCCTTTGAGGCCAGCTTGAGCGGCCTTGAGGAATAGGTGCTGAAACCCAATGCCGCTGGATGCAGTGACGCGGCCAGATTTATCAATGGTTATTTCTGCAGCCTGATTGACGATGACATGTCCCTTGACTCCTCTGCTGCTGGGGAGCACGTTGCTGCCCCAGCCAATCATGGTGAGAGGGTCTGACGATGAATGAGCCTCTTTGGTCAGGTCAATCAGCTGACGGTGAGAACGGGCAAAGGCCAGCTTTTCAGCTGGTCCACCCGTTTTTAGGGTCGTCCAAGACGACAAGGGAGCATCCGCAATCCAGGTCATTTCTGCTGGGGCTCCACAAGAGTTAGAGGCTTTTTAGCTGTGCTGATCAAGGGGCCGCTGAGATAAAGGGGCAGCAGTTCGCCAGCTGTCATCCAATCAATCTTATCAACGAGGTCGGCTCCACGGGAAGCGAGAGGAATGGGACGGTGGCCGGGGTCAAAGACAAGCCCGGCTAAATCCAACTCCTCATTTGTCATAACGACTGGAGAACCGCCAGGCAGGCGGACGAGAAACTCTCCTCTTCGGGGCGAGATGATTACGGGTTCGGATACTGAAACAAGGTCAAAGGCAGAAATGCCACCGGTTTTTACAGCAAAGGCAAATCCCCAAGTTTTAGCAAGGGTCACCCCCACCTTAACGCCTGTCAGGCTGCCTGGGCCAAGATCAGAGACGAAACCTTCTGCAGCGACGAGAGGAATATAAGACTCCCCTACCATCTCGATCACTGCCTGACTGGCAGTTCGAGCTGCTTCTCGACTGGCTTCATAAATAATCTGTCCCCCTTTTACCCAGGCGATGCTGGCAATGGGGGACGAGGTAGAAATGATGAGAATCACGGCTGAGAAGCTAAGTTAAGGACCTTGTGCAGTTCCTTTAGGTGGTCAGTAGATTTACGCTGGCTTTTGCCCGGTTCGCTTTTTAAGAAAGTCACCCAATAATAAAGGTCTGTGTGGCCTCCTGTTGTCAGCTGCATTTCGTCCTGACGTGGTGCTGCTCCATCAGCCTGCAGCTTTCCTCGCCTTTCAATCTGGAAAACGTTGGCACCGGCAGCATTGAGGTTTGGCCCTTCCTCACTCCTGAAACTGATTTCTGAGAATGAAGAGCCTTGAGCATTTGACTGATTCAGGACAGCTTTTCTCATGTCCAGCAGATTGCCTGCGCCAAAATCCAGCAGAACTTCGCCGCCCCATCCTTCGCGGGTGAGGACAAACAAGGTCTCTTTTTTAACAACCGACCAAGAGCGGGGAAGAGTGAGAAGAAGCTTTTGTCCAAGAACCTCCATCGGCTCCTGTTTCACCCCTTTAGGAAGCTTGGGCTGCTTGACCTTTGCTGGGGGGATATTGGTGACCTTGGGTTCGTTTGGCTGGCGGATTGGGCTGGTTGTTGGAGGCTTTGTCGGATCTTCTGATGTCGGAAGGTCTCCGCTGATTGTCCTTAACGAGTTTAGCGAGGTACGCCAAAGCTGCTCAGCTTCTGTGTAAGTGTCTGCGGCTGAAGTCAGGCGGAAGGAAAGCTTAGAACCGCTGCGCGAATAAAGAAGGCCGACAAGGGATGCCATGGCTGAATCACCTTCTTTATATGAAAGCTGGGTGAGCAGTAGAGGTACGCCAAGAATCACCTCATCCCACTGTCTATCAACAGTTCGGTTCATTGTCTTGGCAACATCAGCCTGAGCTGTCTGCCACGCCGTCTGTTCCTGCCTGAAAGCAACATTCAACACTTGAACGTTGGCCTTCTTTCCACCCTCAAGAGGAATTTCAAAAACGCTGTATAGCCTTTCCTTTCTATACTCCCAAGTTGAAGGGTAGCTGAAGGTAAGCCCAGTTTCCTTATCTTGAAAAGTCTGCGTTGACTGCCCCAATGAAGTGAGGAAGATTAAGCCTGCTGCCGCCATCATCATGCTGCTTTCCGTCGAGACGAGTGGAGAAGGTCTCCAGCTTCATCGTGCCCATTAAGGCTGCCCCAAGGTACCCAAGTCAGAGACTGATAGACTAGCAGGCATGGCTGACATGGGTGTTGCGATGGAAAAAGAGATTAGGCAGCAGCCTGAAATTCTCGCTGCACAAGGTCCGAAATGGCTTGAAAGTGCCAGCTCTGCCCTTAAAGACAAAAGCTTTGATATGGTCCTGCTTGCGGCGAGGGGTTCAAGCGACCATGCGGCGCTTTTTGCCCGCTATCTTATTGAAATCTATCTGCAGATTCCTGTCTGCCTGGCTGCCCCAAGCGTTTTAACTCGCTACGGGGCCAAAGTTAAGTACCACAGATGCCTGGCGATAGGAATCAGCCAAAGCGGAGCCGCACCAGATGTGGCAGAAGTAATGTCTGAGCTTAAGTTGCAGGGACATTTTACAATTGGCATTACCAATACGGCGGAAAGTCGATTGACTCAAGTGACGGATCTGCCTCTGCTTTTATGCGCTGGCGAAGAAGTTTCGATCGCTGCTACAAAAACCTACACAGCTTCACTTTTGGCTCTCTATCAAGTTATTAGGGCACTTGGAGCGGACCTTCCTGACCCACAGGGACAAACCCCAGATGATGCCTGGGTAAACGCCTGTCATGATTCTGCCTTGGAATCATTGGGGCCAGTGCTGAGGTGTGAACCCCTCTTTAGTCTTGCCAGAGGAATCGATTTCTGCACCGCCCATGAGGCAGCCTTAAAGCTGATGGAGTGTGCTCTGCTGCCCTGCAAGGCTTACTCTACAGCAGATTTTGCTCATGGCCCCAAGGCATTAGCCGATGCCCATGCTGCCGCTCTTTGCTTTGGTGAATCTTCGCCTGAGCTGACTGAGTCTGGCATGGTTTTGGTGAAGTCCTTAGATGCAGCTAAGGGGCCACTAGAGCCAGTGTGGCAGGCGGTTTTTGCCCAATGGATCGCGCTTTTGGCTGCTCGTGCTAGAGGACTTGACCCAGACAGGGCACAAAACCTAAATAAAGTCACAAAAACTCTTTAGGCTTTTGCCTCTTGACAGCAACCTAGACTTTCAAGACAGCGTCATGCTGCTAAGGGGCAGCCCGGATTAGGAGACACTATGACCACCCTCGGCGACATTGCTGCGATTGCAGCCACGCTTGCAGGACTTGCTGTGACGGCTTGGGGAGCCGTAATTCTGACAATGCTTTTAGCAAGGCAGAAGGTGCAGGCGACCTCGGCCCGCATTCAAGCCCATCCTTATAAGGTTGGCTTTGTCGGGCTTGGCATGACCGCTGTTATTACTCTGGCTGCTGTTCTTCTCTTTAACTTGGATGCCTTTTCCAGAATCTTAGGATTGCTGATCATTCTTGTTCAGGCTCTTGTCGGCGTTATAGGGGCCGCTTCTGTTGCCCATGCCGCCGCAGATCAGATTCAGATCAACGATCCAGAGGTCAGCCGTTATTCTGCAATGGTCAAAGGCTCTCTGCTGGTTGTTGCCATGGCTTCGCTGCCCGTTATTGGCTGGTTTTTAGTCGTTCCCGTGATGCTGTCGTTCGGCACTCATGCTGTGCTGGTGCGAAGAACACGGCCGGCGGTTCAGTCTGCTTCTCCGGAGGCGTTGTGAAGCTGACCCGCCGCCAGCTCATGGGAGCGGCGGCGGGTGGAAGCCTGGTCCTGGCCGGGGGCTGCGGTCAAGTGCGAAGAATCGCAGAAGGTCCGCCTTCACAGCTTTCTCCACCCGATCTTGCCGCTGAACCTGACTTGGCCGCCTTGTCACGGTTTGGCTATGGGTTAAGCGCCCTGGATCAATCCCCACTTAAAAAAGGAAGGAAGCAGTGGTTCGAAGAGCAGCTGCATCCCACGAATGACGAGCCAGGTCCCTTGAGCCTTGCGCTCTTTAGGATGGATATTCATCATCTAACTCCATATGAGTTAAGAGACATCCCGATGAATCGCGTGCTGGATCAGCTGCAGCGAGCGGCGATCCTAAGAGCCGTCTATTCACCTTGGCAGCTTCGAGAGCGAATGGCAGACTTTTGGAGCAATCATTTCAGTATTTTTGCCCGGAAAGGCTTAGCCGTCTATCGCAAAGCTCAGGACGAAAGAGATGTCGTGCGCGAGCACAGCCTGGGGTCTTTCCCAGCTATGTTGAAGGCCTCGGCAAAGTCAACTGCCATGCTGCTTTATCTTGACCAGCAGGCTTCCAGCCGCGTAAAGCCGAATGAAAACTATGCACGAGAACTGCTGGAACTCCATACCCTAGGGCTTGAAGGGGGCTATACCCAGAAAGATGTGATGGAGGCGGCGCGGTGCTTTACCGGATGGACTGAAGAAAGACGATTTTTGCGAGCGAAAGGGCAGTTTGCTTTTCAGCCGGAGATTCACGATAAGGGCACAAAAGTGTTTATGGGCCACACCATTTATCCAGGAGGAATGGAGGAAGGGGAAAAGATCATTGATATCCTGGCTCTTCATCCTGCCACAGCTAAACACCTGGCCAAAAAGCTTTGCATAAATTTTCTTGGCAGAGAAGATAAGGAGGTTGTGCAGCCGGTGAGTGATGCTTACATCAAGACAAAAGGCGATATAAAGTCGCTTCTTCGGGTGATTTTTGACCTGTCTGAAGAAGGTTTGGGCCGCCCGACCATGAAGCGCCCTCTCGATTTGGCAGTCACGGCTCTGCGTGGGCTTGGGGCTGAAACAGATGGGGGCGAAGGGCTTCAAAAGCATCTTGTCAAGATGGGGCAGCCCCTCTATCAATGGCCGATGCCGGATGGATTTCCTGTGGATGCAGTGGCTTGGAAAGGTTCGCTGCTAGCGAGATGGAACTTTGCACTTGAGCTCACCGAAGGCAGAATTCCAGGCACGATCCTAAATCATGAAAGGCTGGATGGACTTAATCCTTTAGGGGCTGTCTCGACCCTGCTGGGCATCAGTCCAGATTCTGCAGGTGCCGTTGCCCTTGCTGCGAAGCTTCCCAAAGAAGCGACGCCCCTGCAGGCTGCCGCACTTTGTCTTGCAAGTCCTGAGTTTCAGTGGAGGCCCGCATGAACTCATGGTTTAGCTGTGATGGAAAAGGGGGAATGGATTCTGCTCCCCACCTGCCACGAAGGCAGGTAATTGCCGGGGGTCTTGCAGGTCTTGGCACCCTGCTGCTGGCTAGACATGGCTTAGCTCAGGCATCGTTTCAGGTAAAGCAGGAACACGACAATGTTCTAGTGGTAATTTTTCTCCGAGGCGGAGCAGATGGCCTTAACATGGCCGCGCCTTATGTAGAGGATGACTATTACCGATCGAGGCCTACTGTGGCTCTACAGAAGCCAGGTCCAGGCAGTGGACGCCTTATTGATCTTGATGGCTATTTTGGCCTGCATCCTTCGCTGGGAGGCTTAAAGCCATTGTGGGATGACAGGCAGCTTGCCATCATTCATGCCGTTGGATCTGGCGACCAGACACGCAGCCATTTTGAGGCCATGTCCACCATGGAGAGGGGGCTTTCGACAGAAGCTGAAGCGGGTGCCGGAGGCGGCTGGCTCGGGCGGCATCTTTTGACAACCCCTGGAAAGAATACGCCGTTGAGGGCTGTTTCGCTTAGCGACTACATGCCAGATTCCTTGGGTGGCGCATTGGGGGCGGCAGCGATGCAGAGTCTGAGCGACTTCAGGCTGAGCAGTTCAGATTCAGACGTTTTTGCGGCTCTTTCGGGACTATACAGCGGCGGAGGGGATGTGATGACTCAGGCCGGTCACGATACCTTGGCAGTATTGAAGAGTCTGGCTGACAAAGACCCGTCAGGATACAAGCCAGACCATGGGACGATTTATCCTGAAAACTCTCTTGGGCGATCACTTAAAGAAGTGGCATTTTTGATTAAGAGAGATCTAGGCCTGGAAGTCGCCTGCATGGATTCCCAGCTATGGGACACTCATGTTGCTCAAGGAGCTGCTGTGGGGTGGCAGGCTGCCTTGCTGAAAGACTTGGGTGATGCGGTAGGAGCCTTTTTTCAAGACCTGGGGAGACTTAAAGACCGTGTCACTTTGGTGATTCAAACCGAGTTTGGCCGACGTATTGAAGAAAACGCAGGTTTTGGCACAGACCACGGACGGGGTTCGGTGATGTTTGCTGCAGGCGGCCGAGTCAAGGGAGGGCTTCATGGCAGGTGGCCAACTTTGGCCCCTGACAAGAGGGAAGGCCCTGGCGACCTTAGGGTGATGAACGATTACCGCGATGTCCTGGCTGAGATCCTGATAAAGCGGCTTTACACCGCTGATCCTGCCAAGGTCTTTCCAAACCACAGGGCTAAGAGTTTTGAGCTGCTTATCTAGCCAAAGCCTGGTGCTTTAAAAACAGGCATTCTTCTGCAAAACAGATGACAGAAAAAGCGGAGGTTAAAAAAAGCGTGGGTGCTAGATAAGCACCCACGCTTTTTTTCATGGAGAGATTTAGTACCTGCAGATTCTCAGGGCTTCTGTAACGATCTCGTCAACTGTCGGAAGCACAAAGTTCTCAAGAGGCTTGACCCAGGGCACTGGTGTATCCAGCCTGGTGATGCGTCCAGGAGGAGCATCAAGAAGCTCAAAGGAATCTGCTGCAATTCGAGCTAAAACCTCGCCTGCAAAGCCGCAGGTCTTAGGAGCCTCGTTTACCGCGAGAAACCGGTTTGTCTTCTTAAGCGAGGTCAGAATGGTCTCTTCATCCAAAGGCACAAGGCTGCGGAGATCGATGACTTCCGCCGAGAAGCCTTCGTTCTGAATCTTCTCAGCCGCTTTTAGACAGTGATGAACGTTTTGACCGTAGGTTACAATCGTTATATCGTTGCCTTCGCGGGCGATTCTGGCCTTGCCAATCGGAACAACAGCATCTTCTCCCGTTTCAAGTTCTTCTTCTATCGCTCTTAAGCGGTAGAGCTCCTTGATTTCGTAAAAGATGACAGGGTTGCCGTCGCGAAGAGCAGAGATCATCAAGCCCTTTGCATCCTTAGGAGTCGAGGGGCACACAACCTTAAGGCCAGGCGAATGACAGAACCACGCCTCATTCATCTGAGAGTGATAAAGGGCGCCGCCGCCATAGCCGCCGGCTGGTCCGCGAATGACCATGTTGATGTTGACATCACCCGCTGATCGGTAATGGTAGGTGGCCGTCATGTTGACAATCTGGTCAAAGCCGCACGAAATGAAGTCGATAAACTGCATTTCGGCCATGACAGTTTTGCCAGCCAAGGCCATGCCGCATCCGACGCCAACAATGGCAGCCTCGCTGATGGGAGCATCGATGACGCGCTCTTTGCCATATTTGGCCTGCAGACCGTCAGTAACTCCAAAGGCTCCACCAAGAATTCCGATGTCTTCACCCAGGCAGATCATGCCGGGGTTTCGTTCCATTTCTTCGTAGAGCGCCTCTTTAATGGCGGTCAGATAGTTCTTTTTCAGATTGACGGGGGCCGCAGTTGGTGCGCTCACTTTCCAGACTCCTTAAAGACCCACATAGCGCCTTCGGCTGCATCGGGCTCAGGCGAAGATACGGCTGATTCAACTCCTTCTGTGATGAACTTGACAACTTCGGGTGGAAAATCCTTGTCCGTCACGTCGCCAGCTCCGCGGCCTTCTGCCTGGAACTCAGCAAACTCAGCGTCAGTCATTTCTCCTAGAGCCACAAGGTTTCTCTTCATCACCGCGATAGGGTCCTTTTCACGGGCCTGATCAATGACTTCCTGCCACTTATCGCCGTAGTGCTGCTGACGATATTTAATGGCTCTATCGTCATCGTGGTCGCCGTGGCCGTAGCTTCGGAAAGAGACACATTCGACAATGCTGGGGCCTCCGCCGTTTCGAGCATGCTCGACTGCCTGCATGACCTTGTCGTAAACATCAAGAACATCCTGACCATCCGCGACAAGACCAGGGATGCCGTAACCGTTGGCTCGTCCTGCAAAGTTCACAAGGCCAGGTGGAAGCGATTCCCTTACGGGAGTGCCGTAAGCCCATTGATTGTTTTCAATAATCGTCACCATGGGCAGCTTGTGGACGGCTGCAAAATTGATTGCTTCGTGGAAGACACCCTGAGCAGTGGATCCTTCGCCGTTAAAGGTAAGGCATACCGAATCATGGCCATTAAGCCGATCGGCGTAAACTACCCCTGCCGCGCAGGGAATTGTGCCTGCCAGCATGGAGGTTGAGCCAATGATCTTGACGCTCTTTTTGCCGATGTGAGACCAGTTATCTCTGGCTCTGCCGGGAGAGGTGACTCGGCCCCAAACCTGCCCACATACTTCCTGAATGCTCATGCCCATTCGGTCAGGGCTGCGCCATCCAGCCTTAAGGTCTTTAAGGAAGAAGGCGGGCATATCCCTGTGGATCGGGCTGATCCAGTCGGTGGGGCGAAGTCCGTAAAGGGCTCCGACCAAGATGGCTTCCTGGTTGTGGGAAGAGTAGAGAGTGCCGCGCAGACGGCCTCGCTTTTTCTCCTTGATCAGCCGGACATCAAAGTACCGCGCAAGGTACAGCTGCATCAGCAGCTCCTTGCGGTCTTCGGCCGTTAATGTATGTCTCGGCATGGGTCTTCCTGACTCGCTGGAAGCGGGTGATTCGGTTCGGGCTTTTATCGCCAACTTCGTCTCCGATTATCCGACTCTGGGTCGAAGTGGCCCAAAAGGATACCAGGGGCATCCCAAGGCTTCTTTCTAGTTTCGGTCCTTAGACCACCAACAACTCAGAGGTTGAGACCATCAGCAGGTGATTTTTCTTTCGAATCTGCTGAAAGTCGTCCTTAACTATGTGTATACGTAGAAAAGGACCGTCTTCATCTGAAGACGGTCCTTTAATCCTCAGAGATTTTTCGGCTTAGATTCCGGCCATTTGTCGGGCCTTTCGGATTTCGCCAAGAACCTGGGCAGGACCGCCATATCCAACAAATTCGTGAAGAACCGATCCGTCGGATTTAAGGAACTTAACTGTGGGCATGGCCTCAACTTTGTAGCGCTGGGCTGTGGCAGTTTCTCGATCCACATCAACCTTGGTCAACAGCATTCCCTTGACGGCATCTTTGAAAGCGCCGGTGGAGAAGACTTCTTTATCCATCATTTTGCAGGGTCCGCACCAGTCAGCCATAAAGTCAACCATGATGATCTTTTTGGTTTTGGCAGCGGCAGCCAAAGCATCTTCAAACTTCAGCCATTTGGCTTCAAGCAGGTCAGCCTCGTTGACTTCCTGGGCGCCAGCGGGAGGAGCGAAGGCAAAGAGCGAATCTGTGTTGCCTTTTAGAGCAACGGCCTGAGCATTGAGGATAGAGGTTTCGACCTTGTCACGAATCTTTTCATCGAACTGAACCTGTCGAATGAGTCCATCTGCTTTGTCAGTGAAAAAGGTGGCGGTTGTGCCTTCAAAGGTAGCCGTGGCCGTTTTCATGCCTCTTTTGTCAGACCCGTCTTTAGCAGCCACGTTTTTAAGAGCTTCTGCATCAAAAAATGGAAGCCATAGCTTGAGCGATTTGTCATCGAAGGCTGATTTCAAATCATCGGCAGTTTGTGCCTTTTTGATGTAGACCTTGTCGGCTTTGATGTAAGTCGTAATCGTTTTGCCATCAGCGATAATCAGCCTGCTTGGAGTATCGATGCGTGCCTTATCTGGCTTGCTGAGCTGGACAGTAAATTTGTCCGTCGCGCCTCCAACCTTGGTGACACTGTAGGCGGCAGACAGCTGCTCGGCAGCAGTCAAGGCTTTGATGTGGTTAGGCAGCGCTCCCCCTGACTGAGGAGCGGCAAGTAGCAGAACTGCGGCAAGAGAAACCATGGGTGATCACCTTTGTCCGAGGACAATAACTTATATATTGTATCAGGTTTAGTGATGTTGAGTCAGTTTATTTGCAGAGAAAGGTTTGCGGAGATATCTTGAATGGATGATGAGAGCCACAGATTCATCATCTTCATCAGCGTGACTGGTCTAGCTTTTCAATAAGGCGGTTCTGCACCTGAGTCATGGTCAGGTCGCTGCGGGTCCGTTCGATAACAGCCCTCAGGGCGTCGCATGTTCGCCTCAAACCACCCGTCAGGCCATCAGGAAAATCGAAAGTCGTCAGTTCGTCGTAAACGCTGTCCATTGTGGCCAGCATCCGCTCTGCTTCTGGCAGCCGTCCAGCCCTCATGTCATCTAGAACCCAGCGGCGGGCTTCACTCGCCGCCTCACCCATTCCATGCAGCCACGATGTCACTCCGACGCCAAGCTCTTTTGAAGAGGAAAAGGGAAGTCCTTCAACCATGGCGAGAAGAGCATAACCTTCAACCATCTCTTTTTCGGAATCCTGAATGTAGCCAGCGTAGAGAATTTCTGGATGGCTGATGGCCGCCGCTCTCATGCCTTGCGAAAGGTTTTTAGCCTCAGCCAGCAGCGATTTGGCCTCTGTCATTTGACGTCGATGAATGTGCTTAATGGCCTTGCTGCAGGTTTGAATCAAGATGCGAGAAACTTTGAGAACCTCTTCTCTTGCTGCGTGACGAGACTCCAGTTCGGCTTTTGCCGCAGCGGCCAGGTTTTCAAAACTTTCTGTACTCATAGGTGTCCTTCTCTGTTTAGGCTAATAAACCGGCCCTGACCGATAATAAGGTGGTCCAAGAGGGGAATATCTAAAATCTGCCCGACTTCCTTCAGTTTTTTGGTGATGGCAATGTCTTCTGGGCTTGGCATAGGGTCGCCGCTTGGATGATTGTGAGCGACGATAAGCGAGGCAGCATTTTCCCTGACCGCTTCCCTGAATATTTCCCTCGGTCCGACTGGCGCTGAGTTAAGAGTCCCTACATGTACGGTCCGAACCGAAATGACAGTGTTTTTTGTGTTCAAATAAAGAGCCACAAACTTCTCCTGCAGCTGTGCCTCAAGGTGAGGCTTTAAAACCAGATAGGCATCCTTGTCGCTTGAAATCACTCTCGGGACCCCTTCGCCAGCTAGGGCGCTCCGACGGCCCAGTTCAAGGGCGCAGAGAACTCTGTCAGCATCTAGACCTTCCAGACCGCTCGCTAAAGTTAGATCCATCCGACTCAAATCGTTGAGCCTTGATAAAGTAAAGCGGGTCAAAAGTTCCCGCGCCGCCGCTTCGTTCTGACTGGCATCCTTTTCTTCGCGGGTGAGGCACAAAGCTAGGAGATCAATCGGAGAAGCAGACCTTACTCCTCCTGCCTGGACCCTTACGTAGGGGGATTCGCTTGTCGCGTCCACGGGTTCATTGTGGCTTCGGTAATCAGTTCTCTGCCTTCAAAGTCTTCTGGCGGCGGAGCAAAAAACGATAAAATCTCCTCAGTTGTTGGGTGGGTAAACGACAGCCATGCGGCATGAAGCTGCAGGGCTCCTTTGGCATAGGCGGGGGCGGAATAGAGCCTGTCACCCAATACTGGCAGGCCGATTGAAGCAAGGTGAACACGAATCTGGTGAGTTCTTCCTGTTTCGAGCCTTACGCCAAGGAGGGTTCCTTTATCCAGACGGCCAAGAACCCGAAAGTGAGTTGTGGCTGGTTTTCCATCACTTCTGATGGCCCGCTTCATGGGGTGCCTTGGGTCTTGTCCCAAAGGAGCCTGGACAGTGAAAAGGTCTTGATCTGGTCTTCCAAAAACTCCAGCGATGTATCGTCGTTCGGCTGTCCTTAAGCGAACCTGGTCGGCCAGCCTCTGATGAGCCACGTTTGTTCTGGCAATCATCATGATGCCGGTCGTATCTTTATCCAGCCTATGAACGATCCCAGGTCTAAAGCTGCCGGCTTCGTCGCTGAGTTTCGAAGAATAATGCAGCAGGCCCTGAACCAAGGTTGCTTCATCCTTGAGTCCAGGTGCTGGGTGAACTGCGACTCCTCTCTGCTTGACCAGGACGATCACATCGTCATCCTCATAAAGAATATTGAGAGGCATCTCGACAGGCACAAGATCCTGCGGAGCCTGCTCTTCAGGAATAGGACATTCAACAACCTGACCGATTCTCAGCCTCATTCCTGGCTTTATAACAGTTTGGCCATCGATAGTAACCAAACCTTCTCGAATCATCTTTTCGATTCTTGAGCGGCTGTGTGGTGATAGCTGCTTGACCAGAAGGGCGTCAAGCCGTTCGATTTCTTCAACCGTTAGAATCATGCTTCTATTGTGGCTTGTAGATTAAGAACGGCTTAGCCTTCTCACTGAGCTGAATGGGTGGTCAGACTAGCCAGTGCTCTGCATTCCTGCGGCGATCCCCGCTATCGTCTGGAGAACAACCTCCTTCAGTCCTTCATCATCAGTTTTTGCCCGACTCCTTCTTAGCAGCGCTACCTGAAGCATATTGAGGGGGCGAAGAATGGGGTTTCGGAACGAAATAGTTTTGCGGATCACAGAAGAACCGCCCATTAGTTCACGACCTGTAATCAGCTCAATTCCCTTAGTGGTCTCAGCATGTTCGGCGTTGATCCTTGCCCTAAACTCGTCGCCTAACTCGGGGGGATCGACCAAGGTGCAGTAGTGATTGAATGTTGGAAGGTGGGCGCGAAGCAGTTCTAGTTCTGCATTGCCAAGGAGGTTCTTAAAAAATGGCCACTGAGTAGCCATCTCCTTCAGGACATCTTCTCTGCCTTCTGACAAGCGGGTCTTCAATGCGGTTCCTAGCCCATACCAGCCAGGTACGCCTCCGCGGGTCTGCACCCAGGCAAAATTCCACGGGATAGCCCTTAGGCTTTCCATTCCAGGATTTTTAAGGCCTGGCCTCATGACAGGACGGCTGGCGATTGTCAGCCCTCCTATCGATTCGATGGGTGTCGCCTGGTGATAGAAAGACCAGAACTTCTCATCTTCGTAAACCAAAGCTCTGTAGGCTGCCTGGCTTAGGTCTGCCAAGGCCTGAATTTCATCCCGCCATTCATCCTTTACATAGGTGTGGTGCTCGGGCGATGAAGAGAGCAGAGAAGCAGAGACGATCTGCTCTAGATGCCTATGGGCAATAGGGGGCAGGGAATAGCGGAAGGAGATAACTTCCCCCTGTTCTGTGAACCTTATGGCTCCGGTAAAGCCCTGATTCGGCTGGCTGAGAATGGCCTGGTTGGCCCTGCCGCCCCCTCGACCAACCGTTCCACCCCTTCCATGAAAAAGCCGAAGTCCGATACTCTGTTGATCTGCCAGGTCGCCGAGTTTTTCTTGAGCCGCAAAAAGCGCCCAATTTGCTGCCAAAAAGCCTCCGTCTTTGCTGGAATCGCTGTAGCCCAGCATGACCTCTTGAATCATTCCTCGTGAGGAAAGAATCTCACGGTAGAAGGGCATCTGCCATAGCTTGGTTAAAAGCTCCTGGCCTTTTCGCAGGTCATCAACAGTTTCTAGAAGGGGAACAACATCAATGGTGGATGCCAGCCCTGTATCGAGGTGCTGAACCAGCCTCGCATCCTTAGCCAAAACAAGCACCTCAAGCATATCGCTTGCTCCGTGGGTCATGCTGATGATGCAGGCCTGCACCAAGTCCTCACCCAATGCTCTTTGAATTCTTCTGATGCAGGTAAAGACCGCTCGGACCTCTTCAGTTTCTGCTGATCCCTTCCAATCTCTCGAAACAAGGGGGCGTGGATTCGCCAGCTCTTTCACTAACAGATCAGTTCGGTCGTCTTCGCTTAACTCAAGGTATGCAGTTGGTGTTGAAAGAACCCCCGCTCCAAAAAGGAGCTCTGAAACTGCTTTTTCATGAATCTCAGAATGCTGCCTCACATCAAGCGAGGCGAGGTTTAGCCCAAAAACTTCTGCCTGCCTCATGACCCTTGCCAAGAGGCCAGTTCTTACCAGCGCTCCGCAGCCAGAAGCCTGCATTTTGTCGGTCAAGTCACTCAGATCTCTGCGGTAATCATCGCTGGAGCAATAGGCCCCTTCTGGAATTTCTGCGTATGAGTCATCTGAAAGAAGCTCTGCATGTTCCATCGACTTCCTTAGCCTCGTGCAGATCACAGCAGCCTTGAGGGCAAAAGGCATTCCTTTTAGCAGACGGATTTCCTCTTGATCAATCAGGCTGCGCCATGGCCCTAGAGCCCACTCTTCCCACTTTTCAACGTCTGTGCTGAATCCTTGAGTAGCCTGTCTTGCGACACGACGCATCTGTTTTTCATGGTTCTCCAGAGCATTTTTGCGGTGCAGAACCGCTGTCTGCCAGGTGACCTTGGCAGTCACCTTAGGGTTGCCATCCCGGTCTCCGCCTACCCAAGAACGAAACTGAATGAAAGCCGGGTTCGGAAAAGTCGTGCCGTAAGCTGACTGCCATGCCCGTTCCATATCTCTGGTCAGCCACGATGCGACCAGAAAGATGCTTCTATGGAAGTAGCCTAGAACCGATTGAACTTCATCCTCAACTCGTGGGTGGTGGTCAGAAAGCTCATCGGTCAGCCATAGCGAAGTCAGGACTCTGTTAAGATCCTCAACGGGCATCTCGGGGGAACTTAGTGGACGATCAAGTGTAAGGGGATCATCTTCCCGGCTTAGCTCCACCAAAAGGCGGGCGACTTCATCCAGTTTGTCTAGAATTGGTCTTCGTCTGGCTTCGGTGGGGTGTGCGGTAAGGGTAGGCACCACATCCAAACCTTCCAGCATTTTTCTTGCCTGGGGTTCTTCAATTCCCTGAGCAATGAGTGATTCAATCGCCGACGAAACTGATTCTGGGCGCCTGACCCTTAGGCGGTTTACCCTGACAATCTCTTTTTGCTCTGCCGTGTTAATCAGCTGAAAAAGCAGGGTAAAGGCTCTTGCAGCCTTGTGAGCCAGTTCTGGCTGGTGAGTAAGAGGGATAAGCAGGAGGGGATCGCCATCCTGCCCCGCCTCGGCCATGGTCCGACAGGCATGAACCAGCTCTTCGCCTTCCAGCTCGGAAAGCACTGTCCCCAGGGCCTGGTCAAGCCTGCGAATATCGGCGCAGAGGGCAGGGGAAAGTCCGTGAGCCTCAGGCTCCAGGTATAGAAGAGGCTCTCCGATCATGATACGTCATGATATCACTTCAAGTTTCTGGCATTGGGTGTTTGAGAACTGCCTTGAAGCTGTCCCTTCAACCATGCCGTCGAGAAAGGCGGCATGGTTGAAGGCTGCACCTTATCAGAACATGTATTCGTTGAGAAGATTTTCCAGCCTTTCTTGTCGTCCAGATTTTCTTGCTGGTTCCCCGGCAGACTGAGCGTGTTGATCAGCATCTTCTAGAGAAACTCTTCCCGCCAGAAGGTCGGCTCCGAAGCCGCTGTACCATGCGGAGTAGCGTTCGTTGAGAAACTCGTCAAATCGTCCATCCTGCTTGATAGCGTAGGCAATCTCCAAGCCTCGGGCAAAGGCATCCATCCCACCGATGTGAGCGTAAAAGAGATCGATTTCTTCGTGGCTTTGCCGGCGAACCTTTGCATCAAAGTTGAGCCCGCCTGTAGTAAAGCCTCCCATCGCCACCACCTCAATCATGATTTCTGTGGTCAGGTAGAGGTTGGTGGGGAACTGATCGGTATCCCAGCCAAGAAGAGTGTCGCCCGTATTGGCATCTATGCTTCCAAGAGCTCCTGCTTCTCTTGCTGTCATCAGTTCATGGGCAGCGCTGTGTCCAGCGAGGGTGGCGTGGTTTGTTTCGATGTTGAGCTTCAGATGGTCCATTAAGTCGAACTCACGCAGAAAGTTCAAGCAGGCCGCGGCATCAGAGTCGTATTGGTGCTTTGTGGGCTCCTTGGGCTTGGGTTCAATGTAGAACTGTCCTGTGAATCCGATTTTCTTGGCGTAATCCACGGCCATCTTGAGCAGTCGGGCAAACTGCTCTCTTTCCTGGCCCATCCTGGTATTCAAAATTGTGTCGTAGCCTTCGCGTCCGCCCCAAAAGGTGTAGCCTTCGCCGCCAAGCTCCAAGGTGGCATCCATGGCGTGGCGAACCTGCGAAGCTGCCCAGGCAAAGACTTCTGGGTCTGGGTTGGTGGCTGCGCCAGCCTGATACCGTGGATGGGAAAACAGGTTTGCCGTGCCCCAAAGAAGCTTGACGCCCGATTCCTCCTGCTTCGCCTTGGCCGCTTCGACAAGAGTTTTTAGGTTCCTGTGGGTTTCAGCAAGAGATGCACCCTCAGGTGAAAGGTCTCGATCATGGAAGCACCAGTAATCGATGCCCAGCTTGCTGTAAAACTCAAAGGAAGCGTCCAGAGTATCAAGGGCTCTCTGGACTGGTTCGGCGGCTCTTTCCCAAGGACGGTCTGAAGTTACCGGCCCAAAAGGATCCTGCCCCGTTGGCTTCATTGTGTGCCAATAGCTGACTGCAAACTTAAGCCACTCACCCATGGTCTTATCCCCGACCCTCTTGTTTTTGTCATAGAAGCGAAAGGCAAGAGGATTGCGGCTTTTGGGTCCCTCGTAAGCGATCGGTTCCACCACAGCGGGGAAGTAGGTCATGGACACAAGATTACCGCTGCTTGGGTTTCCAAATTGCAGCTCTACGCTCTGCAGCAAAGGGTGTATCTAGAAATGTATTCTGTGCGTGGTCCCTGCCGGACAACCCAAACTGACCTTTGTTCGTCTTAATGATTGAATCCCATGAGCAAGTGGTTGAGATTTGCAGGCGGAGCAGCTGTGCTGGGTGCTTTTGCTGTTGGATTAGCATGGTGGAAAGGAGCTGACATGGGCCTTTTCAAACCAAAGCCTTTTCCCGTTGTTCTGCCAGCGGATACGGAAGTTCAGCTTATGCTGCTTAAGCCTCTTGATTCTGGCCAGAGCCAGGTGGGTGAAAAGATCCCCTGCCTGGTGGCAGAAGATGTCAAGTCACCCAGCGGTTACGTGGTGATTCCGAAAGGCGCCGGAGCCTTGGTCGAAGTGACCAGGGCAAGACAGGGAAGCGCCATGGGAATCTTGGCAAACCAGCCAGCGCGTCTTGAAGTGAAATTCATCTCAACTTTGGCAGTCGATAAAACCAAGGTTGAACTGGGCACAGGCACAGAAGAACAGCAGCTTGAAATCACTTACGACATGACCGAGAAAGGAACTGTTGTCGATGTTGTGAAGGGGCTGTGGAATCACTCTGAGACTCAGGAGTCTCTTAAAAGCCTAAACAGCGCTTTTTCTACTGGTCAATGGAAAGCGCCAGATTTTAGGAAGGCGCTTGAGGATGTTGCTTCTCAAAGCGAAATGCCTCAGACAGCCAAGGCTCTCCGATCAAATGACTCCTGGAAGACATTATCAGAAACTGCAGGCAGGGTTGCGGGAGGCGACTTGACTGGGCTTTCGGGAAGCGATGCTGTTTTGGCGCTGGGTGCCCTGCGTGAAATCGGAAAAGTTACAGGTTCGGTTGCCGGCTTTCTTCAAGGGGCGGTCAAGGGCAGAAATCTGACTCTTCCGGTCGGTGCAGTTTTGAAGTCAAAGACCATGGCTGATGAAAAAATCACCTACACCCCGCCCGATCCACGGGCGAAGGTGAAGGAGATTACCGGGGCTGAATAGATTGTTAAGTGATCTGCGTGGTTTTCAGGGGCGTTTCTACGTAAACGCCCTCAGGAGCAGAGACGGAAAAAACCCAGGAATCAGGTTTAAAGCTGAGGGCTCGTTTGGTTCCATCTGCACTCACTTGAAGGCAGGCGTAGTCATCGGCGGCGTAGCCAGCCTTCATCGCGCCAGTTTCTAAAAAGCTGGCCAGAGTGGGGCGGCGTTCAGCTTCTCCGTGGTAGTGGGGGCAGAAGCTGCCTTCCACCCAACCCATAGCAGGAATGACTTCAAGCGCGCGGCCAAATGAGTCTGTGGAGCATTCTTCAAACCAGCAGTTTGCCCCTGCGCTGACACCGCCAAGCAGCGTTCCCTGCCTGTGAGCCTGCAGCAGAAGTTTATCAAGGCCCCAAAGACTCCAAAGGGCAAGCATGTTGTAGGTGTTTCCTCCCCCAACAAAGACAGCATCTGAGTCAATAACCCTCTTTAGGTCGTCACGAGATTCCGGCCAGTAAAGGCTGAGAATAAAGGGTTCGATTCCCTGATGCCGGGCAGCCTGCGTAAACCGGGCGATTCTGCTGTCACTGTCGCCAGTCGCTGTAGGAATAAATGTAAGGCGTGGTTTAGCAGATCCAGCCTGTTCTAGAAACCATGAATCGAAGTTTGGCAGAGGATTCTCGCTGTCAAATCCGCCTCCACCCATAGCAATCAAGTCGCCAGCCATATTACTTAGGTACGCTTCCGCGATGCGAATTTGCCTCTTTGGGCTCAGCATTGCGGCTTTGGCCTCGGTCGCCTGGGCACAATCTGCGCCGCCGGCTGCAGCAGGCGCGGATAACGAGATTCAGCGCACCCTTCGTAATGAATCCTATATTCGTCCTCCTGCCCTTGTTGAGCAGGCGGTCATGGCTCCATGGCATTTGAATTCGAATGTCTCGAATCTCGATTCAAAAAGCGAAAGGTGGATTCAGACGACCAGAGATGGACTGCCTAAGCTGGCCGATCTCGCCAGCCCATGGGTGAATATAGCCGGTCTGCAGATTCATCTTGGATCTGAAGCCAGCAGAGCACTGATTTCCCGAAGAGCCAGTGGTTTGACGATTCACTCTCTCATGGGCTCCAAATCGGTTAAGGTGCAGATTCCAGAAGGCGTTTCTCCTGTTTCACCTTCCTGGTCACCCGACGGAAAATGGGTGGCTTTTCTTGGCCTTACTGATAAAGGTGTCTGGATCTATATTGCTGATTCTGTCTCCGGAAAAGTTCGCAGACTGAGCGATAAACGGGTTTTGGCGACGATGGTGAGCGACCTCACCTGGAACAGCGAATCTTCTGCTCTTCTTACGGTTTTGGTCCCCGAGAAGCGGCCAGATGCGACTCCTTTCGGTGCCCAGGCCACAGGACCCCACGTTAAAATTTCATCACCAAACCCCACAAGGCTGAGGACATACCCGGATCGACTGGAAGATGCCGATGAAGGACGGCGATTAAAGAGGCTGATTACAGGCCAGCCCGCTGCTGTAGACCTTAAGGGGCAGGTGAAGACTATCGGCCAGCCTAAGATGGTTTCAAGCATCAATGCAGCCCATGATTTGAGCGCATTTAGAGTTTCTGAGATCAGGGAGCCATTCCTCATGATTCAGCCATTTTCGTCCTTTTCGCGGCGAGAAGCTCTTGTCCTAGCCGATGGAAAGGAGGTCATTCAGCTCTCTGGGGGAGGAGCGAGACCCGTTTCTGGTCCATCTGATGATTCTCAGTCATTTGGTTCAGATGAGCTTGATGATGAACAGCGAGGTCAGGGCGGACAAGGAGGGCAGGGTGGCCCTGCTGCCGGCGGACGTCCCGATGCCAGAAGATCACTAGCTTGGGCGCCCGATGGCGTGGGAATGATTCATCTGCAGAGGTCTCCTGCCGATAGTGAAGGAAAGCGAAAAGATCGCTTGGTGCGCTGGTCTCATCCTTACGATGACAAGAGCACAACAATTCTTTGGGAATCTGATAAAGACATTAGCAGCTTTACATGGATGCCCGATTTCAAATCGATTCTGCTGACCAGTTCCGCCAGTTCTGAAGTGACTATCGAAAAGGTTGAGCTTAAGCAGGGCGCCCAGCCGACAAAGGTTGTCAGCTACAAAACAGGAGATTTTTATGACACCTTCGGCACTTTGGTGACCCAGGAAAACAAACTGGCGGGAAGGTCCGCTTTAGTTTCTCCAGATGGCGCTTCGCTGTTCTTCAGCGGGGTTCAGTATGACAAGGACCCAGATGCCAAGGCTCCTCGCCCCTTTATTGACAGGGTCTCGATGGCTGATGGCAAAAAAGAAAGGGTCTGGCAGTCATCAGAATCGGCCTATGAGACAGCTGGGTTCCTTGGCTCTGACACCAAGACTCTCTTGGTTTCAAGACAGAGCCCAACCGCTGTCCCCAACGAATTTGTTGTCGATCTGGCTGCCAAGACAGAAAGACAGGTGACCAGCAATCAGGATTATTTCCCTGCAGCTCAGGGCCTTCAGCGAAAGAGAGTTCAGATCACTCGCCAGGATGGCTTTAAGTTCTGGGCAAATGTCACCCTCCCACGATTTGCCATTGACGGAACTGGCCGAAAGGCGTTTTTTTGGTTTTATCCCAGTGAAACTCGCGACCAGAAATCATACGACGACAGCAAGCGAACTAGAAACTCAAATCTGTACCAAAGGCTTTCGCCTTCCAGCGCAGAGATTTTTGCCCTGTTAGGCTACGTTGTGGTTCAGCCTGATGTTCCGATTGTAGGAACTGCAGAAAGGCCAAACGACGCCTACTTAGTGAGCTTGAGAAATTCGCTTTCGTCAACGATTGACGAGCTTGATCGGCAGAATCTGATTGACAGGCGCTATCTAGCTATCGGAGGCCATTCTTACGGCGCTTTCAGCACTGCTCACGCCATGATTCAGACTCCTTTCTTTAAGGCAGGAATCGCAGGGGCAGGCAACTACAATCGACTTCTCACCCCCTTTGGCTTCCAGTCAGAGCCAAGGCTTCTTTGGGAACAGAAGGATGTGTACTTTGATATGTCGCCGATTTTAAGAGCGAATGAGCTGACTGGTGCGCTGCTCATGTATCACGGAGCAGAAGACCAGAACGTTGGAACCTTTCCGATCAACTCTTATCGCATGTTCGACGCCCTTGAGTCCTTGGGCAAGCCTGCCGCTCTTTATGTTTATCCCTACGAGGATCACGGGCAGATTGCCTTAGAGAGCCGGCTTGACATGTGGGCAAGATGGATTGCCTGGCTGGAACGGCACGTAAAGTAAAAAGACAAAGTAAAAAGTCTGGCCTCTCATAGAAGCCAGACTTTTTACTTTTCACATCAAGAGTGACAGAATTGGATCAGCCGTCGGACGCTTCACCTTTCTCTGATTTGAGCATAGCCAGGTAATCCTCTTTAGATTCTTCCTGCAGGTTGCTGAAGCGGGTGTAGGAAGGAGTGAAGGCAAGGTAGACGATTCCTGTTGGACCGTTTCTGTGTTTGAGAATTCCAAGTTCGGCAACTTCACTTTTGCCAGGCTCAAACTTTCTCCCCTGATCGACTGCCTTCTTTTTGTAGTATTCATGCCGATAAATCGACATGACGAGGTCTGCTTCTGCTTCAATAGAGCCAGATTCTCTTAGGTCGCTGAGGTTTGGCCTTTTGTCATCTCTGCCTTCAACGCCTCGATTGACCTGACATAAGGCGAGTATAGGCACGCCGAGTTCTTTAGCTGTCTGTTTAAGCGACCTGGCAATATCCGCAATTTCTTGGTTGCGGTTTTCGGTTTTACGGCTGGACCTCATCAGCTGAAGATAGTCAACGACAATCAGCCCGAGCGATCCTTGGCTAAGAAGCCTGCGGCATTTACCTTTAAGTTCAAGAGGGGAGAGGTCTGAGGTGTCATCGATAAAGATAGGAAGCTGATAAATGGTGTCCACGCCATCTGCCATGCGACGATAGTCTTCCCGCGAGATGTCTGGCTTCTTAAAAACTCCCATCGGAAGCTGAGCTTCTGTGGCAAGCATTCTTCTAATCAGCTGCTCACCAGTCATTTCTAGGCTGAAAACAGCGACATTTAAGCCTTCTCTTGCTGCTCCGAGAGCCATGTTCATGGCCAAAGAAGTTTTGCCCATG
>CAZSIM010000003.1:73305-393424 GCA_964607175.1 uncultured Fimbriimonadaceae bacterium | reverse complement strand
CGGTGGTAATTGAGTCGAGATCGATAAAACCTGTTTCCAGGCCATGTTCTGCTTCGCCTGCTTCGATTAGGTCATCGACTTTCTGAAAGAGATCGCGAACGAGCTTTTTGGCACTCATGAACTCCTTGCCGAGCCTTCTTTGTCCTGCGCTGTAAACTATCCCTTCCGCCTGCTCAATCTTCTCTGTCACATCCAGCTCAGAATCATTAACCAGGTGGGTGATTGTGTGCCCTGCCTCCTGCAGACGCCTGAGAACAGCGTAATCGATAACGATTGTGGCGTAGTGCGAAGCATTGACAGCCGAAGGAACAACCTCGTTGAGATTGATAAGGTACTCAATGCCTCCAGCTTCCTTCAGTTTTCCTCGGCTGACCAAAACGTTCTTCACCGTCACAAGGTCAACGGCCTGGTTTTCTTCTTTAAGCTGGCAGATCGCTCGATATATTTCTTTATGGGCAGGATGATAAAGGTCATCTTCTTCCCGAATTCGAGACAAGACGTCCTCTACTGCCTGGGCGCTGAGCATCATGGAGCCCAGAGCACACATTTCAGCTTCTAGGCTGTGAGGAGGCGTGCGCCCTAGTTCATCGGAGTTATAGGTCTGTCTGGGTTCTCGCCTGGCCATTTATCGAAGTCCGGCTAGATTATGGTGGCTCAAGCCCCTCTTTCCAAGAAAGAAATCCCCCAATGTTTCCTCAAGAGCATCCTTGCTCCAATTCTAGGAAAGATTCCTGCCTTTACCTTTTAGCTTTAGTGGCCGCCTTTAGACTGGCGACTCTTTCGATTAATGCGTCTCGGCCCCTGCCCTCATTCCATGTCTGAGCCAGCAGGTCAACCAAGCTGGAGCCCACCACGGCTCCATCGGCGGCGGAGCAGACCATCTGCACATGCTCTGGCTTGGAGATTCCAAACCCTACACAGATGGGAGTCTGAGAATAGGCGCGCAGTCTAGAAACAAGGTCCTTCACTTCAGGCGGAGCCTCGGAGCCAGCACCAGTCACGCCAGTTCGGCTGACGGCATAAATAAAGCCTGTAGAAGTCTCCGCGACCCTTTTAAGTCGATCTTCTGTTGAGGTCGGAGCTGCAAGGTAGATCGTGTCGATTCCCGCTGCCTTGGCCGCCTCGTTCCACGGGCTGCTTTCTATATCAGGGGTCAAATCGCAGACAATCACGCCGGAAATGCCTGCTTCTTTGGCATCAAGGGCAAACTGATTGAGGCCCCTGCGAACCATAAGGTTCAGGTAGCCCATAGCAATCACTGGGATTTCCAGCTTCGCTTCTTTGATTGCGGCCAAAACTGCGGGAGGGTTTGTGCCTCGGTCCAGTGATCTTTGTGAAGCAGCCTGAATAGTAGGCCCATCCGCAATGGGGTCAGAAAAAGGAATCCCCACTTCTACCAAGTCGGCACCTGCTTCCTGAACAGCCTGAAGGATGGCTGGAAGCTGATCTAGGCTCGGGTCTCCTGCTGTAACAAAAGGAATAAGGGCCTTTTCGCCCGATTCAGAAAGTCGAGCGAAAGCAGCTTGGATCAGGCTCACAACAGGGATAGATACCCTTAATTGTCCGCCTTGTCCGGGGCCTAGATGTCACCGCCCAGCATTGACTGCACCGAAGTCGCTGCTTTTGCCACAGAAGCTCGAACCCATTCTCTGCCTTTGGGATTGATGGTCAGGGCTGCTGCTTCCAGTTTTGGCAGGGTGGTTCTAAGAAAAGCGATTTTTGCTTTTGCTTTTCCGACAGATCGATATTCAGTTTCTCCCCAAGCTCTTATATCATCCGCATTGTTGTCAAGATAGCGGTCCAGCAGGCTGATAACAGCTTCGGGGGTTGAACTGTGTTTAAAGGGCTTGGCACGGCCAATAAAGACGGCAACAGCTTCTTCGCAGTCAGCAAGGGTTCCCGCATAGACAGGGTTCCACATGGTTCCGCCGCCAGACAGGATGTCGCCGAGGTTGATGAGTTCTGTGTGGCAGCTGTTAAGCTGAGCACGAAGCCTGCCGATTGCATCACGTCTGGCCTTGGGAAGGCGGACAATCTGCTTGTCGTTGACTATTTTTAGGCACTCTCCGTAATATCTTTCAGCTCCGCTCATTCCGGCTGTCGAATCACCAACTCTTTCGGTGTAGAAGCCAAACCACTTTTCACGGCCCATCTGCACGACCTGCTCAGGAGTCTTTCCTTGAAGGTCTTTTCGTGTGGGGCCAGAGGCAAAAAGTAGTGACGCGCAGCAAGCAAGAAGCAGAACCAAGGGAAAACGCATAAATTGATTATAAGCTGAGAAGGGTTCAAACAAATATTTTGAAACCCATCTAATTAAATGAACGTCTAATTAGATGGATGTCCGTGAACGATGTTCTCAAAGCACTTTCTGATCCCACTCGACGCAGGATTCTAAGGATTCTGGGTGAAGGGGAAAAGAATGCGGGCTGTCTGGCCGAATCATTCGACCTGACAGGAGCCACTATGTCGCACCATTTTGCTGTCTTAAAGAAAAGTGGACTTATCAGAAGCAGAAAGGAGGGAACCCAGGTGATTTACACGCTTAACGCCACCGTTCTGCAGGAAGTTATGATGCTGGCTCTTGAACTAATGGGTGCCCAGCGACAGCAGGATAAAGCACAGGATCAAGTGAAGGAGAAAGGCAGTACATCGGTTAAGGAGAAAGGCATATGAAGAAAAAGAGTGTCTTGGTTGGGCTTGGAATGGTATTTCTGACATTTGCTGGAGGCATGATTCTGCAGCCTCGAATGCCTGAAAGAATGCCTCTTCACTGGAACGCCGCAGGAGAAGTAGATCGCTATGGGGGGCAAGCCGAAGCACTTTTTTTGATGCCAATCTTTTCCCTGTTTCTCCTTCTGCTGCTTTGGGGACTGCCAAAGCTTTCGCCTAAAGGCAAGGGAGTTGAGGCCTTTCAAGATCAGTACGACGGCCTTGTTTTGGTAATCCTTGGCTTCATGGGGGCAGTCCACCTGGTCACACTCGTCGCCAGCTTCCAAAAACTGAACGTCGGCGCCCTTATCATGGGTGGAGCGAGCCTGCTTTTTGCGGTGATCGGCAATGTTCTGGGCAAAACAACACGCAATTACTGGATGGGAATAAGAACTCCCTGGACCCTGGAATCAGATTCTGTCTGGGAAAAAACTCATCGAATGGCTGGAAAAACCATGGTTGGCGGAGGTCTTTTAGGCGCAGTCCTCAGCATGACTCCGTGGCCGCTTTTGGCATTAGCGCCAATCTTTATCGGCTCGCTATATCCTGTCTATTACTCCTACCAAATCTACAGGCAGGAGAAAGGGGCTGATGCAGGCCAAACTCCAAGTTCGGTGTAGAATTCGCCTGAGCCTGGCTGCAGAAAAGCTTTGTCGGCAGCCAGGCAGCAATATATCCTTTGAACTCTCCTCAACAATCACCTCACCTTCTTTCTCAGCCAAGACACTTGGCTCAGCTTGGGCAGCTTACACCTGGAGTTCTCTTTGTCACAGGAAAGGCAGGTACAGGAAAATCCACGCTTCTGCGAGACTTTGTAAGTCAAAGCGGGTTGAACTGTGCGGTCGTGGCTCCGACAGGTTTGGCTGCTCTCAACGTTGGGGGGCAGACGATTCACTCATTCTTTCGAATCAAGCCAGGGCCAGTGATTTCAGACTCAGAGCATGTGCCTGTTTTTCGGCCTGGCCACCCTAAATGGCGCTTGATGAAAAACATGGATGTTTTGGTAGTCGATGAGATATCAATGGTAAGGGCAGATCTCCTTGATGCCATGGACTATTCTTTAAGGGCAAATCTAAAGGCTGACCAGCCCTTTGGGGGCAAGAGGGTTGTTGTTTTTGGAGACCTTTTGCAGCTCGAACCAGTCGTCCGCCGTGGAGCCGAGATGGAAATGATGCTGGACCTCTATGCCAGCCCTTTCTTTTTTGATGCCAAGGTTTTAAGGAACTTCCCAATGGAGATTCTTGAACTCACCGAAGTTCATAGACAGGCAGGAGACCAGGATTTTGTTTGGGCTCTGAACGAATTGAGGCAGGGGAAGACCGAAGTGCTCGACGCGATAAACGAAAGGGTCGGTGCTGCCTTAGATGGCAGGGAAGTGACCCTGCACACAAGGAACTTGGGCGTTCTGACCATGAACATGGAGCGATTAAGGCTGCTCCCTGGCGGCCAACAGGAGTTTAAGGCATCTTTTACTGGAGACAGCATTGATGAAACTCCTACTGATCCACTGCTGACACTTAAGTTTGGGGCGCGGGTTATGTTCGTACGAAACGGATCCGACTGGGTAAATGGCACCTTGGGAACCGTCGTTGGTTTTCCCGAAGAGGGAGGTGTCAAGGTTGAGAAAGACGATGGCGAAACTGTGGTTGTGGGGCCAGAGACTTGGGAAAAAGTAAGGTGGAGCTGGGACGGAATGAGGCATAGAATCGCCGCTGAAGTCACTGGAACCTTCACTCAGATTCCTTTGAAGTTAGCCTGGGCACTTACAGTTCATAAATCTCAGGGATTAACTTTCGACCAGGTGAGGCTTGATTTCGGCAAGGGTGCTTTTGCCCATGGTCAGCTCTATGTTGCCTTGTCGCGATGTCGAACTTTATCTGGACTCTCGTTAGCCCAGCCGCTGAAGCCAACAGACTTGATTATCAACGAGAGGGTGATGGAGTTTTGGAGTCAAGCAGGCCTCTTTTAGTACAAAATTTTCAGCAGCAGCTGACTGTCACCTGAGAAAAGTTCGAGCAGCCTTGCTCTCATAGGACTTTTGCGGCTATTATAGGCTTCCTCCAGGGGAGAACTCTCTTTTCATTATTAGAGCCATTCTTTGGTTGTTTTGCACTCTCAGTTGTGAGGTGCATGGCGCGTCGCAGGCCGCAAAGCCCTTTGGGCCGAGCGGCCTCTTCTTTGACCCAGGTCTACACCTCATCAGAGTGTCTCTGCCTCGTAGAGTGACAAAGTGAACTTGGCCAATGCGATAAGAAGTCTTGCCGAGAGCTGGCAGAGGTCCCTGCTCAGCGCCCTTGGAATCATGGCAGCTTCTGTGGCCATCCTGCTGCTGATAAGCATCGGAAAAGGCGTCGAAAAAGACATCACTTCGAGAGTTGATGAAATAGGAGTGAACGTTCTTATCTGCGTCCCAGGGAGAATTGATCTGCAGGGGATGGGCTTTAACCCCAACTTGGGTGGACAGTCTTGGTTCAAGGCCGAAGACTCCGATAGGCTGAAAAAGGTGCAGGGGGTAGAGCAGACTGCCCTATTGAGTTTTGCCGGGGGTGGGCTGGCATGGAACGGAAAGGAATCCTATCCCTTGATGATTGCCAACACGCCCGAATGGTTTGACATGCATAAAACCACTCTCAAATCGGGAAGGCTCTTCACAAAGCTGGACACAGACAGTCAGGTGGTGGTTTTAGGTGCCGTCGCCAAAGATCAGCTCTTTGGCCAAGAAGAAGCTCTTGGCAGAAAAGTGAAGATCAATGGACATGAGTTTGAAGTCATCGGAACTCTTGAAGATGCCGGTTCAGAATCAAGCCTCTTCAATATGCAGAGCTTTCAAAATGTGGCTTACCTGCCTTACGAAGCTCAAAGAAAACTGAGCCCCGATATGCAGATAGACCGGATCATGGTTCAGACCAGTTTCGACGCAGAACCCAAGAGCCTGGTTAAGAACTTGGAAGATGCTTTAGGTGAGAGGCTAGATCGTCAGCAGTATTCTGTGCTTACTCAGCAGGATCTGCTTGGCTTGGTCTACCAGGTTATGGGAATTCTGTCGACTCTTGTGATTGGCCTCACATCAATCGCTCTCTTTGTTGGGGCTCTAGGAATCATGACAGTCATGGTCATGTCGGTTTCTGAGAGGCGCAAAGAGATAGGTGTTCTTAAAGCTATTGGCGCTGCTCAAAAAGATGTTTTTATGCAGTTTCTGTGGGAGAGCATCATTATTGGTCTGGCCGGGGTATTGATGGGGCTGGCCGTCAGCCTGATAGTCAACTGGGGATTGGCGTCCTTTACTAAAATCAAGCCGCTCATGGGCTGGGATACCCTTGCCTTGGCCTTCGTCGTCGGGGTAGGAGTAGGGGCTGCTGCCGGCATCTTTCCCGCACTAAAAGCCGCCCGCCAGGATCCTGTTGTGAGCCTGCGGGCGGAGTAAGCCTAACCTAAAAAGGCCAGGAAGGAAGGTTCTTTTCAAGCGGGCGGTCAGAGCGGTAGCCCAGCTCATATTCTGCCTGCATAAGGGTGTGAATCTCGTGGGTGCCTTCGTAGATAACCGCGCCGCGAGAGTTTCTTAGGTACCGCTCAACTGGGAACTCGTCGGAAAATCCGTAGGCTCCATGAATCTCAACAGCTTTATTGGCAGCATCAAATGCGGCGGCACAGTTGGTCCATTTAGCCATGCTGACTTCGCGGGTATGACGAAGCCCCTGATTCTTCATCCAGCCTACTTTGTAGTAAAGCAGGCGGCCAATTTCTCGTCCCTGAACCATAGATGCGATCATCTGCTGGACAAGCTGCTTTTTGCCAATCTCTTCGCCTCCAACTTTTCTTTCGTTGGAGTACTTTACGCTGGCATCAAGACAAGCCTGAATCAATCCGACCGCGCCGCTGGCAACAGTGTATCGGCCATGATCAAGAGCTGACATGGCGATTTTAAAGCCCTGTCCTTCTTCGCCGATTCTGCTGGCAGCTGGAACCTTGACGTTATCGAAAAAGATCGAACCTGTATTGCCAGCTCTGACACCCAATTTGCCCTTTATGGGGCTGCTGCTGAAGCCAGGCGCTGTTCGATCGACGACGAAGGCGCTCATTCCCTTGGCCGGTGATGAAGCATGGGGGTCAGTTACGGCCACAACCAAAAACTGGTCGGCGTAGTCTGCCAAAGATATCCAGGTCTTCTCTCCATTAAGAATGTAGTGGTCGCCAGACTTCTCAGCCTTGGTTTTCATTCCGACAACATCGCTGCCCGCGTTGGGTTCGGTAAGTCCAAAACCAGCGATTCGCTTTCCTGTGGCAAGTGATGGCAGCCATTCCTTCTGCTGGTCAAGGGTGGCCCACTGCATGAGTGTCATGGTGTGAAGTCCGACGTGGACGCTCATGGCCACACGGGCAGAAGTATCGGCTCTTTCAAGCTCTTCACAAACGAGACCCATAGAAATGTAGTCGGCGCCCATGCCTCCTAGCGATTCGGGAACACAAACTCCGAGAAAGCCAGCCTCACCCATTTTTTTGAGAATGGCCGGGTCAGATTTGGATTCCCTGTCACGCTCTGCCAAGCCAGGCAGAATCTCAGTTTGTCCAAATCTATAAGCTGATTCTCTAATCAGCTCCTGCTCTCTCGTCAGTGAGAAGTTCATGTATAGAGAGTGTACCAATCACCTTTTCTGATTCGTGAACCGTCTCTAGGGATGTGAAGGTCCAAGCGAAGTGTTGGGTTGAGACTTCTGTGGGCCAAGTGATGTTGACCGCACAAGAGGATGGACTGTCCGGACTCTATTTTCCAGGCCATAGGGGAGGAGTTGAGGAGAAGATTGACGGGCCAGACATGCCTGACCATCCAATAATTCAGCAGGCTGTCGCGGCGCTGGAAGGCTATTTTGACCTTAAAGGCACACGAGACCTGCTGCACTCAACTGTCCCGCTTCGTCTGGATGGAACTCCTTTTCAGAGACAAGTCTGGGCAGAGCTTCAGCTGATCTTGCCTGGAACTACTATCACCTATGCTGAACTGGCCAGACGGGTTGATAGGGAAGGCAGCGCCAGAGCAGTTGGGCAGGCAGTCGCCTCTAATCCAGTTTCAATCTTTGTTCCATGCCATAGAGTTATTGGTTCAGACACTCTGCTTAGAGGCTATGCAGGCGGTTTGGATCGCAAACGGTGGCTGCTGCAGCATGAACAGGGGCAGATGATGATTGGATTCTAGCTTGAGCTAGACTTTAAGCATGGTCTCTTCAATCTTTTTCGCCCTGGCTGCTGTAGGTTCATATCAGCCACAGGTTGAGTTCCCAGATTATGTTCTGCGAAAAAGCCAGTGGGGAGGCAGAACCGCTTTGCCGGGCGGCCATGAACACAGCATTTCCCGCATCACCATTCACCATGGAGGCGTGGCATCAAACCCAAAGCGCTCCCTAGAAGACAAGCTGAGGGGCCTTCAGTCTTGGAGTCAAAGAGAAGACAAACTGTCAGGTGGCAGGTCAAAACCAGCATGGGTGGATATCCCCTATCACCTTTACATCTCCTGGGATGGACGAGTGGGTGAGGCCAGGCCCTGGAATATAGCGGGGGACACCAATACCGAGTACAACCCGACAGGTCACTTTTTGATTGTTCTCGAAGGGAATTTTGAAGTTGAACAGGTCACTAGTGAGCAGTGGGAAACTGTTCAAAAACTGACTTTATGGGCTTCGAGGACCTTCAATGTAACCTGGGACAAAGTAGAGGGCCACGACGACCACAGCCGTCAAACAAGCTGCCCTGGCCGGGACTTGAAGAATCTTCTGCCCCGGCTGAGAAGCTATGTGCGTCGGATGAGCTAGCGGCTTGTCGCTGCCTGGAGGACAATAAGACCCTGGGGGGTCAGGTGGTTCTTCAACTGTGTCCAGGGAACTGTAATGCTGTAGCTGCCTTCAGCATAAGCACCTACAACATAGTGAGGGAACAAGAAAACAAGCCCGCTCTGCGAAGTGGAAAAGCTGTTCAAGTCCTCGTACCGAATCTTCTCGGTGGTGGAAGCATCTTTGCCCAATCGCTGAGCCTTTGCTCGCATGACTCCGCTTCTAACAAGCACTTCAACCTTAGGCCAGGAGTCTTTTTTGAAGAGGCTAGAGTAGGTTGTCTTGCTTACTTGGCTGTTTTGAAGAACAAGAACATGGCCGACCAGCATGTGGTTGGGGTGCGCTCCCCCTGTGTAGTTCATTCCACCAAACTCCCAAGAAATGACATTTTTCGTTTTCAGCTTGGTATGAAAAGAGCCATTAAATGACCACTGGACAGTTGGGAGCATGTTTCCATCAGCTTCAAGTTCTTTTCTGAAGTTGAGGATCTGATCAAGTTCTCGCTTCACAAAGTTCTTTTGTCCTTGGGTAGCCCACTCGTTTAGAATCCCAGGGCCATAGTTAAGGGTTGAAACTTCAACGTCCAGCCAAGGCGCAGGAGAAGCTGTTTCTTCATTAAAAACAACCTGGCCCGCTGACATTGGTCCGAGCAGGGCGGCAAGGGCGACTACAGATGAAATCATTGTTAATCTCTTTAGTTATTTTGGACGAACAGCGCCTAAAGTGCAGGCTGGTAATGCCCTAATGGCGGACTGCTTTGAAAGCGGCTGAGCCTATGAAGCCGTGATTTGGATGATGGTGGAGTAATCTCGGAGTTCACTTTGGCAGCAGACACTGCCCCTTTTCAAGATACTGGAGCCTGCTTTTATCAACCAACGAACCTTGATCTCTGCCAGGCTGACACTTTTGTCAGCTGCCTGCTTCATCGCTTCGTCGGCGTGGGGAAGAAGTGTTCTGCTTTGGGATCAGGGAGTTTCGCTAAAGCTTGTAAAGGGCGGGTTTTTGGATCCCGCATCGCCCGGCTTCTACACTGCATCCCAAGGTTCAGAATGGCTGAAGCCGATTGGCCCGCTTCTGCGCCAGGTTTGGGTGAATCAAGAACCTGCAGCGGGGACCAGCGTTTACGTCAACAGATCCACCCAGACGGCTATGGGTGAGTTTAGGACTGCCAAAGCCCGGGGGGAAGTGAAATGGCATTTAGGTGCGAAAGCCGTTTTTTTGACGATCACAGCTGTCGGTTCCGAGCCTATCGAGATTCGTGCCGAAGGAGCTTTGCCGCTTAAGTTTACAGAGGTGCCAGGGACCAGCGCCAGGCAGTGGGTGTTGAAGGCTGCAATCCCGAGGCCAGACAGGAGTGATGTGTCTGGCCAGCTAGAACCGCAGAGAGATGAGTCAGTCTTGACAGAATCAATTTCTGAGGCCACGCGCTCTGATCCCGGAAGCTGGATTGAACTAGATGGTCCCTTCTTTGACCAGGTGGCTATCGCCAGCTTAAGCCAGATTATCGGAAGGAGCCTTCAAAATGGCGCAAGGCCAATGGCAGGGCCATTTTCTACCACCAACAGTCGATACTCCGGCTGCACCTTTTGGGATGCCGATCTTTGGATGATGCCAAGTGTTTCGTTGTTCCAGCCTGCCTCGGCTGCAAGATTCGCTGATATGAGGCTGAGCCAAGTCAATGAGGCCAGAAAATTGGCTGATGCTTATCAGAAAGCCGGATTTCCTAAACTTGTAACGGAGAGCAGGAGAAGAACCAGATTCGGCGGGCCACCGAATGCAGCTGGAGCATCGCTTAGCAGCATGATTCGGTTCCCATGGGAGGCTGATGGCTTCGGCAGAGAAGCAGGAGGAACTGAAAGCGTTCTGCAGGAGCATATCTCTGGCTCTGTTTGGCTGGGACTTAATTTTGCTGCTCAGCTTGGGTTAGCAGAAATATCCCGGGTGGAAAAAGTGAGGCAGGGAGTCAGCGCCTGGTACCTGGCCAGAAGCCAGCCGACACAAGAAGGACGCAGTCTTAAGGGAGTAATGAGTCCAGATGAATCAGCGATTGCGGATGACGATCTGTTCACAAATCTCCTGGCTCAAACACTGACGGGAGAAGACTTTGTTCTGCCGAGAGACAGCGAAAGTCTTTTGAATTATCAGAAAGATAAAGTGTCAGGCTATAAACAGCATGCGGGACTGCTGAGCCTCTTTCCACTTCAAAATCCCAAGGCAGAAAGAGAGTCGGAGGCCATGCTGAAAAGGTTTTCTGGCCTGACTGCCCCCGATGGCCCTGCGATGTCTGTGAGTTTAGAAGCTTTGCTGTGGGCCAGGCAGGGCGGCTCGAAGAAGGCTTATAAGCTTTGGCTTGAGTCTTGGCAGAAATACGGACGTACAGGTGTCTTTACCGAGAGGCCAAAAGGTGGAGAGGATGTTTTTGTGACCGGAGCCGCCGGGTGCCTAAATGCCGTGCTTTATGGATTTGCCGGAATCAGGCTTGATTCGGCTCCTTTAGCCGGCGCTCCTTGGACGAAGAAGCTGAAATCTGGTGCCTGGCTGTCTATCAAGCCTAATCTGCCGCAGGAATGGAAAAAACTTACTCTCAATAATGTTCATCTTAATGGCGAAACCTTCAAGATAAGGATTTCGGGGGACCAAGTATTGGTCAGTAAACCGTAGAGTTTAGGCATCTTCTGAGCCACAATGAAGATTGGCTGTCCTTTATGGCAGTGCCGCCCACGGAGAGGGATTTGCAGCCAAGGAAAGTTTGATGAGGACGCTGAAATTCGCCCATTCATTCGAGGTTGTACACGACCTCCCCGATGCTTTGCGGCCTTTATACGACCTTGCATACAACCTCAGATGGTCATGGCATCAGCCAACTCTAGAACTCTTTAAAGACGCTGATCCTACAGCCTGGGAGGATCTTGAACACAACCCGGTTCAGCTGGTGCGCGAGCTCAGCAAAGAAAGACAGTCAAGACTGGTCGAAGATCCGATTTACATGGCGCGTTTGAACGCATGTTGGGAGGACTTAAAATCCTACATGACGGCCTCCACCTGGTTTGACGAAAGGTTTCCTGATGAGGCAGAAAAAACACGGGTCGCCTACTTCTGTGCTGAATTTGGAATTCACGAAAGCCTCCCCATTTATTCAGGCGGCTTGGGAATCTTGGCTGGCGATCACCTTAAATCAGCAAGCGACCTTGGCATTCCCCTTGTCGGAGTTGGACTTCTTTACTCCAGAGGCTATTTTAGGCAGTTTCTAAACCCAGATGGCTGGCAGCAGGAGCGCTATTCAGAATACGACTTTTACCGCATGGCGCTGCGTCTTCTGCGAGATGAAGAAGATAGACCCTTGATGGTCTCAGTCGATTTTCCAGATCGAAAAGTCACAGTTCAGATTTGGAAGGCGCAGGTTGGCCGTGTTGAGCTTTACCTGCTTGATTCCAACATTTTAGAGAACGAAGCTCACGACCAGGGCATCACAGATACTCTATATGGCGGCGATCAGGAAATGAGAATCCGCCAGGAGATGATTCTTGGCATTGGCGGCTATCGTGCCCTGGAACTTGTGGGAAGAATTCCCACTGTCTGCCACATGAACGAAGGCCATGCCGCCTTTTTGACTGTTGAAAGACTGAGAGATTTTATTGCCGAGAAGGGCTGTGATTTTAGAACAGCCCGCCAGTGCGTGGTTGCAGGAAACGTTTTTACAACTCACACTCCTGTGCCAGCCGGATTTGATATCTTTCCAAGAGAGATTCTTGAAAAGTACATGACCAAAGAAGTCGAAGGAGTCGGGTTGGGCATGGGCCAGTTCCTGCGGTACGGACGCTTTGACCCGAACAATGAAGGTGAGAACTTTAACATGGCCGTCTTGGCAATGGAAAACTCCAACTTCGTTAATGGAGTCTCTAAACTGCACGCGAAGGTAAGCAGAGAGATGTTCCAGACTCGCTGGTCGGAATACCCGACTCACGAGGTGCCCATTGATGCCGTGACGAACGGGATTCATACCGCCACTTTTATTAGTGACCGCATGGCCGCTCTGCTGGATAAGCATTACGGGCCCAGCTGGGTTGATGACCCCAGCGATCCTGAACTGTGGAAGGTTGTGGACGAGATTCCTGACCGCGAACTTTGGGATTTAAGGGAAAACCAAAGAGGCGATTTTGTCAGGTTCTGTCGACGCCATGTTTTGAAAAGGCAGGGACAGGCAAGGAGAACCAATCTTCCCGGTGCCAGAGATATTCTTGACCCCCGCGTTTTGACTATCGGGTTTGCAAGACGCTTTGCTACCTATAAGAGAGCCACCTTGATGTTTACAGACAAGGAAAGGCTGAAGCACCTTATGCTTAATGAGGAGCGTCCGGTTCAGTTTGTCTTCTCCGGCAAGTCTCACCCCCGCGATGATGGCGGCAAGAGGCTGATTCAGGAAATCACAAACTTTATTCGAAACGAGGGCCTCACTCACAGAATGGTCTTTTTGGAAGACTACGATATCAACGTTGCCCGTCACTTGGTGCAGGGTGTCGATATTTGGCTAAACAACCCTCGCCGCCCAATGGAGGCCAGTGGAACAAGCGGCATGAAAGTTGTTCCCAACGGCGGCTTGAACGTTTCGATTCTCGACGGATGGTGGGCTGAAGCCTATACCCCCAGCGTTGGCTGGGCCATTGGTGATGAAAACAGTTACGGCGATGAAGGCTACCAAGACTGGCTGGATTCTCAATCGCTTTACGGGCTGATTGAGCATGAAATTGCTCCCCGGTTTTATCAGAGAAATGACCAGGGAATTCCTACCCTCTGGCTCGATATGATGCGCGCCTCGATGAAGGAACTCTCACCCGTCTATTCCACTCTCCGAATGGTTCGCGAATACTGCAGTCGGTTTTATGTTCCGTCAAGCAAAGCCTATCAGGCATTATCAGAAGGCGACCTGAGTGAAGCAAAGGCTGCACTGCAGTGGAGAGACCGAGTTCAGTCTCATTGGAGCGGAGTCAAGGTGCACCAGGTGACAGATTCTTCTCGTGGACAGACACTGCTGGGAGACACTCATGTTGTCAATGCTGAAGTCTATCTGGGCGGAATAAGCCCAGCAGACGTGAGAGTTCAGCTGATTACTGGTGCTATTGGTGCAAACCGCGAAAGCTATGACCTTGACCTGATTGACATGAGCATGGTTGAGGAAAAGGTTGGAATTCACTACTACCAGGCTGCTTTAAAATGCTCGACTCCTGGCCATAGGGGCTACATTGTAAGGGTGGTTCCCGAGCACCCCTTTGTCAGAGTGGCAATGGAACTGCCTATTGCTGCCTGGCAGCAGTCTCCAGGCTAGAAAGAAAGACGGACTGAAAGATTCCCAGTAACAACACTAGGAAATTTTCAGTCCGTCCCTCTAGTTTTTTCTGATCTGGCCATTATTAAAGAATAATGCTGGCGTCATGGATGACAGCCCTTATACTCTCTGGTGGTTCAGGTGCAACTCCAGAACAGATTAAGGCTTCCAAAGAAAGACATGCTTTCTTAGCCTCCGGGCTAGTGAGACAGGGATTCGCCGTCAGCGCCTTCCATAAAAAGAGAGCCGATTACCTGAAGCGTCGTCCAACTCTCCAGACAGTTTCCCGAGTTCAAACCACCGAGAAAATCATCTATCTCACTTTTGATGATGGCCCGCTTCCGGGCCCAACAGACGAGGTTCTCAACATTCTTGACCATGAAGAAGTAAAGGCGACATTCTTTCTGGTGGGCAGCAGGGTAGATGAATCTCCATTTTTGGCGCAGGATATTAAGAATCGTGGCCATGATATTGGAAACCACACCTATTACCATCCGAACTTGACATGGCTTTCACCTGAGCAGATTAGGGCTGAGATTCTGGCCGCCAGCTGGACGATTGAAAGACATACAGGAGTCAAGCCGCTTTTTAGCCGCGCCCCAGGGGGCAACGTTTCAAAGCCGGTCAACGCGGCTCTGCTGGAAGCTGGTCTCGTTTCTACTCTCTGGACTATCAATCCGGGAGATTTGGGCGGAGCAGGCAGGTCTCATATCACAAACCTCTGCATTGCCCAGGCCAAGCCGGGAGCCGTCATCCTGCTGCACGAGTTCTCAGCAGAAACCAGAGCCGCTCTTCCTCTTCTTATCAGAGGGCTGAAGGCGCAGGGCTGGCGCTTTGGCACCCTCAGCGAATCTGGCGCGGCCGGAACGGTTACGCCATAGGCAGAGTGTTATAAAGCTTATGAACTTCTGCGGCCTGGATGAGAAGGTTCTCCAGCCGATCAAGCGGCCATTGAGTGGCAGCATCACTGAGGGCCTTTTCAGGCTCTGGATGGGTTTCTAGAAAGAGACAGTCGATGCCTACCGCACAGCCAGATCTTACCATGGCAGGAATAGATTCTCTTACGCCGCCAGTGGATGTGCCTTGTCCTCCTGGCCTCTGTGCTGAATGAGTGGCATCAAGACAGACCGGAACTCCCAGGTTTCTCATCACTTCAAGGCCAGGAAAATCGACGATAAGCGTGTTGTAGCCAAAGGTTGTTCCACGCTCAGTCAAAACGATTCCTTGAGCCTGCGATGCCTTCAGTTTATCAACGATGTTCTTTGTGTCATGAGGAGCCAAGAACTGCCCTTTCTTGACATTAACTGGCCGGCCAGTTTCTGCTGCGGCAGCAAGCAGATCAGACTGGCGGCAGAGAAAGGCTGGAATCTGAAGGATATCAACGACTTCTGCTGAGATGGAAGCCTGTTCCGGCAGATGAATATCTGTTGTCACAGGCAGGTTGAATCGTTCGCTGACCTTGCTGAGTATCGTTAAGCCCTCATCGATTCCAAACCCCCTCACTGAACCAGATGATGTTCGGTTTGCTTTATCGAATGAGGCTTTAAAGATATATCTGAATCCCAGCTTGTCAGCCAGTGAGGCCGTCTTCTCGGCAATAGTCATGCAGAGGTCAAGCGATTCGGCCATGCAGGGGCCAGCTATCAGAGTTAGGCTCCCGTCACCCACGACAAAATCGGGATGACGGGGAAGGGAGAATATTGAAACTTCGCTCATTTGCTCTCGCCCTGCAGAAAAGCAAGGTACTGAGCTTCATCTTGGGTGAAGCCTTGGAAGACCCTCAGGACTTTTCGTTCTGAGTTCATTACCACATAGACAGGAAGGGTCGAAACCTTCGTCAAATCGAGCTGAAGCTGTGCGTTTTTACGATCTTCTTCATTTCGTCTGTCTGTCCACAGCTTGACTCTTACCATCTTATTCAGCTGTTCTTTAACTGCTGGCTGAGGGAACATATTCTTCTCCATCCATCGGCAGTTGGTGCAGGTGACGCCAGTGAAATCAACGAAGAGAAGCTTGTTGTCCTTTTTCGCTTCGGCCAAACCTTCATCAAAGTTTTCGATAAAGCTGACTGATTCCCTGCTGCCGTTAGAAGCAACCTCCTTGCCAGGATAGGGATCTGGCGGAAGGAAGGCCACAATTTCCTTGACAGGCGCCCCTTGTATTCCGCCAAGCAGATAGATCAAAGCTAAGAAGTTGACACCGGCAAAGATGCGGCGTCCCCAGCCAATTTTGATATCTCCTTCGTGCGGCAGCTTTACCCATCCCATAAGGTAGGCAGCAGCTATTGTGAGTACCGCTGTCCAGATAGCGAGAAAAACGGGTCTTGTAATGATTCCCCACTGGTTTACCAGCTCAATATTAGAAATGAACTTAAGGGCAAAAGCCAGTTCTAGGAATCCCATGTAGGCTTTTACCGAAACCAGCCAAGTTCCTGACTTGGGCAGGCTTGAAAGCCACTGAGGAAACATTGCCAAGAGAAAGAAGGGAATGGCAAACGCCAGACTAAAACTGAGCATGCCAATGGCAGGGTAGAAATAGTCCCCTGATGCGGCACTGGCCAAAACCGTGCCAGCAAAAGGAACCGTACAGGTGAAGCTGGTGAGGCTGAAGGCCAGACCCATTAGGATGGGGCCAACAAATCCGCCCATCTTTCCACCCTTTGATTGAAGTGAGTTGACCAGCTTGGCTGGCACAACAATTTCAAAGACTCCGAAGAGATTGAGGGCCAGAACAATAAAGAGTATGGCTAGAAAAGCGTTGATGTAGGGGTTGGCAGCAACCTGGTTGACTCCACCCGCTCCAAGCAGGAGGGTTGCCAGCAGCCCGATGCCTGTAAAGGTCACCATGATGCCAATGCCAAAGGCAAGTGCGCCAGGCAGGTTAGAGCCCTGACCATCCTTTTTCTTGCTGAAGAAAGAAACGGTGATCGGAATCATTGGCCAGACGCAGGGAGTGGCAAGAGCGCCAAGCCCCAGCACAAAGGCCAGAAGCATAAAGGAAAGAATCCCGCCTTTCTTAGCCTGAGAAATCTGCTCTCCTACCTGATCAGTAGGCTGGCCAGAAGTTGTGCCTGCTGTTTCGGTGGTGGCAGCAGGGGGAGCTTTATATCCTTCCGGCTGTTCAGGCACCTCCTCAGAAATCGAAGCGAACTCCTGCCTAACCTCGCCAGAACCCAGCTGGTAAGTAAAGTCAAGTTCCTTAATCTGGGGCCTGTCGCAGTTGACATCTGTGCAGGCCTGCCAAATGACATCAAGAGGAAGAGACCCGCTGGGTTTAAAGTCAGCAGTGGTGGTGAAGGGAAGTGAAAAGGCAGCCGCCCCATCTACATAAGCGACATCGACTTCAAAACCCTTGTCAAATTTAATGGCAAGGGGAGGCTCAATTAGCTTGTCGTGCAGTTTTAAGCCGGGAACTTCCTCTCGCAATGTGAGGCCAACTTCCTCAAAGTCTCCCTGCCTGCTGGGAGCATAAAGGTGCCATCCTTCTTGAAGCTGGAACTCAAGGATAAATCGTCCTGCCTCGCCGGGACGCAGGTCCTTAGGTTCCATACGCAGCGAGAACTTGACCTTGTCATCTCCACCAGTGACCGGGCTGTTGGGGGCCTGGGCAAAGATGGAGACAAAAAGGGTGAAAAAGGCTAAAAGAAATGCAGCTCGAAACTTCATGGCTTAGGCTTCACTGGCTTGGCAAGGGTGAGCTTGGCGGTTACGACGCTGGAGGACGGCGGCTGACATGAGCCTTGATCGCAAAGCTGCCAGCCAACCTTAACTTTGATGGTCTGACTTCCCACTTTGGAACCAGCTTTGAAGGAAATTGGAACAGTAAAGGTGCCGTTATAGACCTTGCTCAGTTCGCCAGCAGCCATTGTCTCTTCCCCCTCTGGGTAGGCGACTTTAAAGGATTTTAGAGTCTTGTCGCCCGCTTCAATAGTCAAAGGAATCTGGTAGTCCTTGACCGGGGGGTTTTGGTAGGCGTGCCAGCCATCGGGAATCACAATTTTGACCTTGGCCTTCACTTCAGAATTAGGAGCGACCGACTTCGGGAGCTCCAAAGTGACAGTGGGGGTCATTCTTTGAGCGAATGCTGCTGCAGCAAGAAGTGCAAGAGCGACGAATCCCGTGATGGTAAAGAGTCTTGGCATGGCGTCCTTACATTGTTAAAAGTGCAAAGGGGGCTGTAGGGTTCCTTCGCATTTTTTCTCCTGAGGATTGTGGCACTTTGATCAGCCTTGGGGTCAGGCAGGCTGATAAGAAGCTCAGGTTAACCGGCCCGGATGCCTTTGCTGAGGGCTTTGCCTCCCTTTATCATCTGTAATGGATGCACAACAAACACTCTATGCGTGTGCTGGTGACATTTTTATAGAATGAGCAGAGCTATATAGATGAAGCCCAGGCTAGGCCTGGGCTTCATCTATATTTATTCAGTTTTCTTAAGCAGAAATGCCAAAGAACTTCTTTATCTTATAAACAGTGGCGGCTCGGTTGAGTTCAGCGATGGCCTGAGTAAGAGGAACTCCCTTGGGGCAGACCTTAACGCAGTTCTGCGCGTTTCCACAGTTGGTCAGACCTTCCGAGGTTGTCAGATAATCCAATCGATCTGTTGTTAAACCGCTTCCGATAGGGTGCAGATTAAAGAGCAGAGCTTGACCAATGGCCTGTGGGCCCACGAAAGATGTCTTTTCATTCACCTGAGGACAGGCTTCTAGGCAGCAGCCGCAGGTCATGCACTCAGAAAGTTTGTATCGCAGTTTGCGAACATGGTCATCCTGGCTGGCAGCTGGACCCATATCGTAGCTGCCATCAATAGGAACCCAGCCCTTAACCTTGATCAATGCCTGGAACATTCGGCTCCTATCCACAATAAGGTCACGAATGAGGGGGAACTTCTTCATGGGTTCCAAGCTGATAAAGATGGTTTCTCCGTCCTCCTCACCAACTTCATCGACCAGTGCTGTACAGGCCTGCCGAATCCGCCCATTTATGTTCATGGTGCAGCTGCCGCAGACTTCTTCAAGGCAGGCGGCTTCCCATGCGGGAGGTTCAACTGACTGGCCTGCTGTCGTAACAGGCTTTTTGCGAATCTCCATGAGGCAGGAGATCACGTTCATGTTCTCTTGGTAAGGCACCGAAAAGGTGTCCCACCGCACTGGCGCATCCTTTGCATGCTGCCTAAGAACCTTGACTTCGATCTTCTTCGGCATTGTCCTGGTCCTATTCTACGGGACAAGCGAGTCAGAAAGCATAGGTTCGGTTCACAATTCCTATAGCAGTGGACGAGCTTGGTCTTTTTGAGAGGCGACATTTAGAAATGCTGCAGAAAACGCACAGAAAAGTAGATGTTTTGGGCGTTCAAGTCGACTGTCTGAACCTTAACGAAACCGATGCTGTGATAGAGCAGATGGTTGCCTCGGGCCTGTCTCATTTTGTTGCGACGGCTGACACGGCGGGCATTGCTCAAGCGCAGACAAACCCAGATTTAATGAGTCTCTATGCCCAGGCAGATTTGGTGACACCAGACAGTCTTGGTGTTGTCTGGGCTCTAAAACGACGAGGGCAAAGACAGGAAAGAATCACAGGAGTCGATCTGGCTAGTCGAATGATGGAGCGCGGTGCAGAGAAGGGCTGGACTTTCTACTTTCTTGGTGCTGCCCCAGGAGTCGCCGCTTTAGCTGCTCAAAAGGCGGCAGAAATGTGGCCAGGCTTGAAGGTTGTAGGGACCAGAGACGGATATTTTAAGCCTGAACAGGACGAGGAAGTGGCAGAAGAAATAGCCAAACTGAACCCGGATTTTCTGCTTGCAGCCATGGGAATCCCCCGCCAGGAACAGTTCATTCTAAAAACCAAAGGAATCATCAAAGCGCGTATTGCGATAGGTGTTGGAGGAACTTTAGACGTTTTAAGCGGCACTGTCAAACGAGCGCCCTTGATTGTTCAGAAACTGAAGCTGGAATGGCTGTGGCGAACCCTTGCAAATCCCAAAAAAATCAGCAAAGCCATGCATCTGCCTCGCTTTGTTTTATATGAGCTAAAGTCAAAGCGAGGGAAGAAGTGAGACTCTATACAAAAACGGGCGACAAAGGAACGACTGGCATTGTTGGGGGCAAGAGAGTTGATAAAGATGACCTTATCATCCAGACTGTCGGCGAACTCGACGAACTGAACTGCCTGATGGGCTCTGCGCTTGATCAGGAGCTTGATGAAGCGGCATCGCTTTTCCTCATCAAAGTTCAATCAGCTGTGTTTGATGCTGGAGCTGAGGTTTCCTCGCTCGGAACGATCACTGGAAGTTATCAGAATCTTATTGCTGAGATGGAGGCTGGCATTGACTTGATGTCAGAGCAGCTGCCAGTGATGAAAAATTTTATTCTTCCGGGAGGCTGTGGCGCTGCAGCCGCACTTCACTTGGCACGATCCGTATCTCGTCGTGCAGAACGCACTCTGACAAGCATGAATAGAGCTCATCCTTTATCACCTGAACTCATTATCTTTATCAACCGTCTATCAGATTGGCTCTTTGCGGCGGCGAGGTTTGAAAACTTCCGTCGTGGCGTTTCGGATGTTCCTTGGGTCAAGTCCACCGTCCAGGAACACAGTTAAAATTCTTAAGGAAAATGATTGCTTCTATTATCGCGCTAGCGGCTGTTGGTGCCGTTTCGGCCCAAAACCCTCCTGTTTCGCAGGGTGCAGAACCTCTTCCATCACCGGCGGTTCTCATTTCAGAAATGATGGCTAAGTACTCTGCCGCTCCTGTTCTTACAGGCACGGTTCAGTCAATTATTCAAAGCGGAAACAATGCAGTCAAGGTCAGTACTGTCATGCAGTACGACAGGGAAAAACGGCTGCTTTACATTAGGCAGAACAAAGAAACAGGCAAAAGAGATTCAGCGATCATTGTCAGCGATGGCAAAAGGTTTCTCTATTCGAATCCTCTTGAAGCTGAGTTTCGAGCAAAAGACCCTTACCTGATTGAAGCGACGACGCGAAAAGAAGCCACCATGACCTCAGTCGGTGTGAAAGTCAACGAAGTTCCGATGACACTGGGTGAGATTTATATCGCCGGATCACTTGGCTTGGTGGATCGGTGCGTGCCCATTGACCTGGCTGTTGCACGTCTAGAGGATCTCCAGTTTTTCAGGGCTCAGCTTATCAGCATCAAAAACGAAGGACTGCAGACTTTTAACGGATCTCAAGCCTATCGTGTCTCTGGTCAGTGGAAGCAGTACGGAGAATCTCAAGTCGCTCAAGGTGACTACGATCTTTTCATCACACCCAGCAATGAGCTTGCAGGCTATAGAACCATCGAACAGTTCGCCCTGCCTACAGGAGTTGTCAAGGTTATCAGTACTTGGCTGTGCAGCTTCAAAATTGGCGGCACGCCAGACCCTAAGCTTTTTACAGTTAGGCGGCCTTAGCAGGACAAAAAAGTTAATGGCTGCCGACTTAAGCCGACAGCCATTAACTGATGTCTTATATTGAGTTTACAGGGTTCCGCGCAGGGCCTGTTCGCGCTCAATTGATTCAAACAGGGCCTTAAAGTTGCCCTTGCCAAAGCTCTTGGCTCCCTTGCGTTCAATGATTTCATAGAACAAGGTGGGGCGATCTGTAATCGGCTTGGTGAAAATCTGAAGCAGATACCCTTCCTCATCTCTGTCAACAAGAATCCCAAGTTCGGCTAGTTCTTTAATGTCCTCATCAATCTCACCTACTCGACCTTCAAGATCATCGTAATAGGTTTGTGGAACATAGAGAAAGTCGATTCCTCGTGATCTCAGCCTAGTGACTGTGTGAATGATGTCATCGGTGCGAAGGGCGACGTGCTGGACACCAGCTCCACCGAAGAATTCAAGATACTCATCAATCTGGCTTTTCTTTTTGCCTTCGGCTGGCTCGTTGATGGGAAACTTGATTCTCTGGTTGCCGCTTGCCATGACCTTGGACATAAGTGCGGTGTAGTCAGTGCTGATGTCTTTATCATCAAATGAAATAAAGAGCTCAAAACCCAGCACCTGTTCGTACCATTTCACCCACTCGTTCATCTTGCCCAGCTCAACATTGCCAACGCAGTGATCAACTTCAATGATTCCCAGACTGTCGCCTATGACATTTCTAGGTTCAAATTGGGGTTCCCATGTGCCGCTGTACTGTGTACGATCGACAAAGCTATGCAGAACATCGCCATAGGTGTGAATAGAAGCCTTAATCACCTTGCCATGTTCATCTTCGTAGACAGTCGGAGCCATGGCAGACTTAGCGCCTCTTTCGATGGCAGCATTGTATGACCATTCAACATCCGAAACCTTGAAGGCAATATCGCGCACAAAGTCGCCATGATGGGCAAGCATAGGCGCCATGACATGTCCAGGCCGGATTGGGGCGCTGAAAACAAACTTCAGGTCATTTTGAGAGACAAGGAATGAGACGTCATCTCGGCTTCCAGTTTCCAGCCCTTTGTAGCCGGTGATATCGAAGCCAAAAAGGCTGTGATAAAAAAAAGCGCTTTGTCTGGCGTTGTTCACCCAGAAATGAACATGGTCAACGCCAAGAAGAGGGAAGTTATCCTGCTGCATTGAAGGTCACCTCCGCGGCGTAACTGCCGGGGAGAAATCTGGATCAGATTGTACGGCTAAATCCTATGAATCTGCCCTCCTGTCCTAGCAGATGGGAGGGCAGATTCATTAAATGCAGCATTTAGCTACTTAGCGTACTTTACACCGCATCCGTAAGGGCGCGAGTAAGGCGTTGAAATCGCCTTGCCGGCCATGCCTTCATTAAGTGCTTTGAGCACAAAATTCTCAGCCTTTGCAATGTCGCTAGGGTCGGCGGTGCGGCCAGAATCGATCGCGCCATCATACACAATCTGTCCTTCAGGATTGATGACATACATATGTGGGGTTGTCCTCGCTCCAAAGGCTTTTCCGATTTTGCCATCATGATCAAGCAGAACATGCTGAGCAGCGGCCTTGTTTGACTTCATCACTTCGACAGCTTTAGCTCCGTTAACGTGCCCCTGCTGGCCTATAGCAGAACTATTCACGGCTGCCCACTGAGCGCCAAGTTCAATTGCTTTCTTTTGAACCGCCTGCATGTTTCCCGATCCGTAGTGGCCCATTACAATCGGGCACTCGTGATTCCACCATTCAACAACAAGCCACTTTCCCTTAAAGTCTGCTGCTGACTTTGTTTCGCCCGCTGCAGTCGGCGCAGTGAAATCTGGGACAGGGCGTGGAACGACAGGCTGGGGAGGGGCTGGCCGCTGCGTGATGGCGGCAAGAGTAAGGGCTGCAATCGTCATCTTGGTTCACCTTGAAACTAACTTAGTCAAACAGCACGGGCAAGTGCTTCTTTAGCAGGACGCAGGATTTCAGATTTTGTTCATTTTCTCTTTTTGCACTCTGCCCGGCTATGTATCGAAAAAGATATAAAAGTCTGTATTGATCGATCAAATCGGCTGCGTCGGGTTTGGGAAAAAAATCCTCTCACGGCTCAGCCGCGAGAGGATTTAGCCACTGCAATGCAGGTGAACAGTTCTTACTTAAGACTCGCCATGTCAATGACAAATCTATAGCGAACATCGCTTTTAAGCATTCGTTCGTATGCCTCATTGATCTGTGAGATTTTTATGACTTCAATCTCACAAGCGATGTTTTTCTCCGCACAGAAGTTCAGCATTTCCTGAGTTTCTCTAATTCCTCCTATGAGAGACCCGCTCAAGGATCGTCTCTGAAAAATGAGGGGCATTGAGGAAAGCGGTGAGGGGTCCGGAACTCCAACCAACACCATTCTTCCATCCAGCTTTAAAAGCGTGAGATAGCTGTTAAGGTCGTGCGAGGCGGATACTGTATCGAGAATAAAATCAAAACGGCTGGCATTGGCAGAAAAAGCAGCCGGATCATTCATCGCCACATAATCATCTGCACCAAGAAGAAGGGCATCCTGCCTCTTTTTCTCCGATTGGCTTAACACTGTGACGTGGGCGCCAAGAGCTTTGGCAAACTTAACTCCCATGTGTCCCAGCCCACCCAGTCCAAGAACAGCCACGTTCATGCCTGGCTTAACACCAAAGTGCATCAGGGGGGAGTAAGTGGTGATCCCGGCACAGAGCAGGGGAGCGGCTGCATCAAGCGGAAGAGATTCGGGAATACGCACAATGTAGTTTTCATCTACTGTGATGTGCGATGAGTAGCCGCCAAAGGTGACCCCAGAACCATCTTTAGCTTGACTATTGTAAGTAAAGGTCGCGCCATTCTCACAATATTGTTCTTCCCCAATAGCGCAGGCGCTGCAGGTTCGGCAGGAATCGACAAAACAGCCAACACCAACGGTATCACCAACTTTCCACTTGGTGACCCCAGATCCCACACCAGTAATTCTGCCCACAATTTCATGGCCAGGAACCATTGGGTAAATGGAGTTGCCCCATTCGTTGCGGGCATAGTGAATATCGGTGTGACAGACGCCGCAATAAAGAATCTCAATCAAGACATCTGCAGCACCTGGCTCCTTTCGCAAAAGACTCCATGGTGCCAGGGGGCTTGACTCAGACTGCACAGCGTAGGAAGATGTGACAATGCCCATTCATCTTCAAAGTACCACTATCTAACCCCTATGGGAAGTCAGCCCATCAAAAAATATCGACGGGCTAAAGCAAGGCTGGATTTTGGACGTTGGTTGTGAACTGAGATTTCAATCAACTGAATAGAAGAACTTGCGCTCTACTGTTTCGCCGCCCATCGCTGCCCTGACAGTCATAGGAAAAACTCCAGCCTGACCACGGGGAATAACAAACTCTACCGGGATTTTAGCCGAGCCTCGTGTGTGGTAGATAAGGAACTTAGATTCCTTGCCCTTGGTAACGCTCCAGTCAGGCGGGGCGATGAGTGTAAGCACCCCATCGAGACGGCCAGAAAACTGAGATCGAAGGTTAATGTTCCCTCGGATAATCTGTGCCTCATCTGTGGCTCTGGTTTCACGTGGAAAGCCGACTTCAATATCAACCAGGTTTGCCAAACGCACACTGGATCTAATAACAAACTGCTGGCCTGCCTGGTCAGTAAAAGTCGCACGGATCACCTTCCAGCCCAAAGGAGCTTGAGGCGAGATATTGGATTCATAGGACAAATCCATCTTCCGGCGCTTATCAAAATCCGCTGCAGGCTCTGAAAGAACTCTTAAATGATCCTTAGCAATGCCTTCTGCCCGAATTTCTGTCCTTTGAGCCTGCCAAGTGCCTTCTTCTCTTGTTAGGCTGAAGTTCATCTTCAAGCGATCCTGCTTAGAGACTACTCGGTTGGTGATGCTTGGCCGCCAAGAAACTCCTAAGGGAATGTCTCTGCTTGAATCCATCTGAAGATAGACGGAGGCTAAGGCTCGGGGGAAGAAGACCTCTGATACCTCGCTGCCAGATGGAACAGCATCCATTCTTAGAGCGACGCGGCCCCCTTCGTGAGGTTCTAAACCAAGAACTGGAGTGTAGGTTGCCTCAATGACCGCAACACCATCTGTCCCTGCTTGGACGGCAATCTTCACCTGATCGGGAGGAACCCCGCCGTTTTCCCAAACAGGACTGCCGGGGACAGAGGCATCAAGGTGCCTGATTCTAACCGATGGACCTTCGGGTCTTGGGCTGATTCGAATTTCGATGTTGTCTGTGCCAACCAGCCACCCATCTCCCTTCTGGTCAAGGCTGAGAACAAGGTCGTGGCCAGGATTCACCTGACCTGCCCAATGATAGGCACCTGGCTCCCATTGAAAAGCGCCTCCTCTTGGACCATCGGAGGCAAAGAGATCCCATTCCTCAACTCCAAACTGTCCATCCAGTACGGGACTGCTGGCAAGTCGAACCAGCCCCTCAACCTGAGGGGGAACTCCTGCTTGAGCCATAGGCTGAGAGGCAAGAAGGGCAGCAAAAGTTAGGCTGGTAAGCACTTAACTCTAAAGACTCATGAAGGGCATGACACGATTCGGTCAAATGCCCTCCATGAAGATTTGCTGGGTCCTCGGGGCCCTTAAATGTACTATCGCTGGATTTTTGTCATGAGCTCAGGAAGAGCATCAAACAAATCTGCCACCAATCCCAAGTCTGCGGTTTGGAAGATGGGAGCATCTGCATCTTTATTGATGGCGACAATGGTTTTGGAATCCTTGATGCCAGCCATGTGCTGGGTCGAACCAGAAATACCTGCCGCGATGTAAAGATCGGGGGCAACGATTTTGCCGGTCTGACCTACTTGAAGTTCATTGGCTGCAATTCCGCTGTCGACCGCCGCCCTTGTTGCTCCAGCGGCACCGCCCAGCCTATCGGCCAAGCCCCCAATAAGCTTTTCAAAGGTTTCTGCATCGCCTAATGGCCTTCCACCAGAAATCACCACTTTCGCCTGCGAAAGGTCTGGCCTGGCTTCTCTGGCTCTGCTCGAAGCCGAAGTGATGACAGATTTGGGCTGAAGCGCTAGTTCAACTTTCTCAGCTTCACCAGCCTCGTGCAGTTCAACCTTTGCAAAGCTGGAAGGACGCACTGTTAGAACAGCCGGGAAGCTTAGAACCTCAACCTGGGCCAGAACAGAACCAGCGGCCATTGGTCGGGTGAACTGACTGGGAGAATGAACCGCCACAACATCGGCCGCCATTGCTGCACCAAGGAGAGCCGCTGTTCGAGCTAGTCCATCCTTTGCTCTCATGGAACTCACAGCAGCGATGTGGGTATAGGGGCGGCAGAATTCTGTAAGACTCGCATCAAGCGCATCGTATGGAGGCAGAACCTCGAACCCAGCAGTGTAAGCTTTTTCCCATCCGAAGCCAGGAGCCCTTACGCCTGTCAGCAGGAGACAGTCGAAGGGAAGACCCAAGGTATTGGCGAAGCCGGCTAGCTGTGCGGCATCACTTGGCTCAAAGCAGAGAAGGAGGAGTCGGCTCATTGGTTCACCAAACCTCTGGCACTGAGTTCAGCCAGGAGTTCATCGACATTCGCCACCCTTTTGCCTTCTTGTCGGGCAGGTGGCGCAGAAACTGAAATCACTTTGGTTTTAGAAGCAGCATCGGTCAAGCGTGGCCGTGTGCTGAGCGGCTTTGACCTTGCCTTGATAATGCCAGGAAGAGCAATATAGCGAGGCTCGTTAAGTCTGAGGTCTGTCGTGATGACTGCGGGAAGAGTGACTTCTCTCACTTCTTCGCCATCATCAGTTTCACGGACTGCTTCAACCTTGCCATCAAGCAGGGTCACCTTTGCGGCAAAGGTGGCTTGGGGCCAGCCAAGCAGAGCGGCCAGCATCTGTCCAGCCTGGCAGGAATCGGCATCAGTTGCCTGCTTGCCCATCAAAATCAGGTCAGGGTTTAGCTCTTTAGCAAATGCAGCAAGTTCTGCTGCTACAACTGTAGAATCAAGACTGCCTTCAGCTTCGATTCTAAAGGCTTCGTCTGCTCCCATCGCCAAGGCTTTCCTAAGCTGTTCTTCGCACTCGCTTTCGCCCAATGAAACAGCATGAATTTTGGCGGCAGGATTAGATTCTTTAATCCGAACCGCTTCCTCCATGGCGATCTCATCAAAAGGATTGATTTCAAACTTGACTCCTTCTAGGTTTAGGCCGCTTCCGTCTGAGAGAGGCTTTACCACAGCGTAGGGGTCTGGGACTCGCTTGATTGGAACGAGGATGATCATGGTGATTTTGCTTATAGGTAGGGAAACTAATTGCGAAGTGGACGGCCTGATTCGAGCATATGGTTGATTCTCGCAAGTGTCAGTCCTTCTTGACAAAGAGTGACAAAAGCCTGCCTCTCTTTAATAACTGCTTCTTCAAAAAAGGTCGACCGCATCATAGAATCCTTAAGACGCGAAGTGATGTTTATATCGTGGTCTGAAATGGCTCCCTGCTTTTTGAGGTTCTGTAAAGCTGAATCGACGATTCCTGATGTTGGCCCTCCAACACTTGTCCAGGAACTATCATTGCGGGCTTCGACGGATAAAGCCAAAGCTTTGGCTTGTGTGAGCAGGCGGTCAGGATGATAAACCGTAACATCTTCTCGGCGAAGATAGCCAAGGCTTCTCGCATGGTCTGCACAGGTGCTGACTGTCCCTTGGGCCAAAAGCAGAATCGTCTCCGCAAGATGCTTGGCTGAAGTCGCGCCTCTCTGCCGCATTAGCACAGTTCCTGTGCCGCCAGGGATAAGGCCAACCAGAGCTTCTGGCAGCCCAATTTGTGATTCAGGATGAGCCGCAATAAGGCTGCACGAAGCCGCCATTTCAAAGCCGCCGCCAAGACAATGGCCATGAACTGCAGCGACACTAGGAATCGTGCCAAGCAGAAGACCAAGCTCTTGAAACTCTTTGATAGCCTGCTCTATTGAGCTCCAATCCTTAGCTTCAATAAGGCCGCTAAAGGTTTTTAGGTCGTAGCCAGCAGAAAAACTTCTGCCTTCGCCTGCCAAAACAATTCTTTCCGGCTTTTCAGCCTGCAGGAAATCAGAGACCTCTCTGACAGCCGCAGGGCTCCAGGTGCCCATTTTTGTGGTCAGGCTTAAGCCGTAGACGCCATCACCCAAATCACGGAACCTAAAAGTTCCGCCAGATGCGATTACGGGAAAATCAGTCAGGACAGCAAACTCAGACTCATAAGGGGCGGGTGTTAAAACTCCACTAAAACTGCGGAAAGATGCGCCCTCGTAAAATGCCTTTTCCGGGATGTCCGAAATCATATCAGCCATTTCAAAAGGACCAGCCTCCCAGGCAAATCCCCACTTCATCACGCGGTCAAAATCTTGGATCGTGTGGCTGATTTCTTCCTTCAGTGAATCAGCGTAGGCTAAAGCAGGCAGAAGGTATTCGCGCAGGAACTCACCCGCCTCGTCTTTTGCCTTCAAACCAGCTCGCAGCCTTTCTGCTAAGGGCCTTCTGCCAAACTGCTTTACGGTGGGGAGGTCTGGCTCTAATCGTGACCGGTAAGCATGGGTAACAAGGTCCAGCGACAGAAGCTCCCTGCCGTGCTTTTGATACCACCCTTGACCCGCTTTTGCTCCGATCCAGCCCTTATCAATAAGGAAGGCCATTGAGCTGGGTGTTTCGAACACCTTGGTCTGAGCATCATGAGGACACCTTTCAACCAGGTTGGATGCAATATCCGCCATGATATCCAGCCCGACAATGTCGTTGAGTCGGAATGATCCTGACCGAGGACGACCTAAAAAGGGGCCGGTGATTTCATCGACCTGTTCTATGGTAAGGCCAAGCTTTTCGGCAACATGAACCGCTTTGTACATCGACCACATGCCATAGCGGTTGGCAATAAAGCCCGGCGTATCCTTAGCCGGAACAACTCTTCTGCCCGCATCAAGACTCAGCCTCTTGGTGAGTTCTGCCACGACCCGAGGATCGGTTTCTGGTGTCGGAATCAGCTCCAGCAGCTTGAGGTAGCGAGGCGGGTTGAAAAAGTGAGTTCCAATAAACCTTGATCTGAAAGAATCGCTTCGGTTTTCGGCGAGCATGGAAATCTCCAGCCCTGAAGTGTTGGTGCTGATAAAGGCGTCTCCTCTTATCTCACCATCCAGTCTTTCGTACAGGTCTCTCTTGGCGTCTAGTTTTTCAATAATAGCTTCGCAGATCCAATCCGCTTCACGAACGGCCTGCCAGTGGTCATCAAGCGCACCGACTGTTAAAGCATCTGCAGTCGCAGGAAGATAGAAATGCGGAGGCTTAACGGCCACAGCCCTCTGATAAGCTTCTCGGGCGGCATCTGCGGTCCGATCAAGAAGGGTGACCTGAAAGCCAAGGTTTGCCAGGTGGGCGGCAATCCCGCTGCCCATCGTTCCAGCCCCGATGACTGCCACTCGTCTAAATTCGTGAGGTGTAAGGGATGACATTGGGGGAATTGTGCTCCGCTGCAAAGAGTGCATGGCACCCGCTCTAGAGAATACCGAAATGCGGTTCTTTCATCTTAGGAGCGGGCTTTAGGGAAGCGATAGTGGCCTGTGATCTTCCACTCATTCAAAACATCCTCTTCGGCAGCTCCGGCTATGTTGTGAATCACCAAAGAACGTCCATTGACTTTTTTATCAGAGATGATCCCGATATGGTCTAGGTTGTTCGGGAGCTTCCAGACAACAAAATCACCTGGGAGAAATGTTTCTGGCTTTATGGCTGCAGTGCTGAGTTTGGAGCCATGCCGGGCAAAATAAACGATTTGGTTGGCTACACGGCGATGGTCGATATTCCTGTCCCTCTTTCCACCGCCACGGGGGTAGTGGTGCTTGGCCATATCCTCATGAATCAGCTTCTGCAGATCATAGCCAGCCCATCGTAGTGCCCGGACGATGACATCCGAACAGGCTCCACGAGTGCCAAGCACATCGCCACCAGGATATCGGAGTTTTTGATATGAAGCGTCATAGACGGCAGGAGGATCAAGCTGCCGCTTGGCGCTTTCTATTATCAATTTTGCTGCTAAAGGCTGAACAGAGGGCTTTGCCCTGACTGTATAAAGAGGCGCCGCTGGCTGGGACTGTAATACGATCCCAGCCAGCAGAAGAGCAGTCGTCATAAATCTACTTTCTTGTTACGTCCAAAGTAGAGCTTTTTATCAAACCGCTTCATTCGTTCCCAAGGAAAATTGATCGGGTCATTTTTTCTTCCGGGAGGCTGAGCAATAAATTCGTGACTGACAATCTGTGTGATAGGGTGGCGTCGGCAGAGAACAGACACAATGTGCTCTACGGCATTAATCTGGTCTTCGGTCCAGGGCTCGCTGCCGTCACCCTTGTTTACGATTTCAATGCCAACCGAGTAATGATTGACGTTTCTACGGTCTAGGGCATCGACGCTGACGCCTGCGTGCCAGGCTCTGTCGTATGTGGAAAGGTGCTGAACAATGCTTCCATCCTTGCCAATCGTAAAGTGAGCGCTAACTTGTGATTCAGGATTTCGGAACCACTTAACCACACCTCCCAGGTTGGATGAGGCCGTGTGGTGCAGAACAATCGTGTCGATAATGGTGCCTTCTGGCCGTTTGTTAATGTTGGGCGATTGATCCCAAACCACCTTGTTTTTGCCAGGATCAGTAAAGGGAGCATTGATAGGCAGCACTGGAAAAGTGGGAGCGGCATCTTGAGCGAATGCAGAGCACGAAACGACAGCCAGAAGCCCAGCAAAGAATAAGCGCATTGAGTTATAGATACCCCAACTGACCGTTTTTAAGCAGTTCATCGCATTTGATAAACATGCGTCTACAATAAGGTTAATGAAGGGCCTTGGCAGATCTGGTGAAGTCATTCTTTATGTCTCCGACATGGGTTCATCTGTACGGTTTTGGAACGGACAGGTTGGCCTGCAGCTCACATCTCATCCCGAATCTCATGAAAGCTGGGATCATGAATTCTGGGTGGTGATGGATGCCGGGGGCTTTAACCTGTGCCTTCATCCTGGTGGAACTTTTGTGACTGAGCCCTGCCTGGCCTTCAGCTTGATAGTTGACGATATTGACGAAGCCTTGAATGGATTATCAGAAAGAGGCATCAATCATTCCGGAGTGCTGAAACCCCACCCTGGGGTAGTTTTTGCGGAAGTGCGGGACCCCGATGGACACCTATTCTTCATCAAACCAGTAAAAGGGGCCTAGTTTGCACAGGTGCCAGAAAACTGATGCGTTACGCTTTGACAGCTAATGACGATTGGTTTACTGCTGGCTTTCGTGATGCCTGATTCCAAGCCGCCGGAACTAGGGCGGGCATCAAATAGAGCAGATTCTGCTGTGGTCGGCTGGAACGGAAGCGAAGCAGTAGTAACGCTTAGAACACTAAAGGAAAATCCTTCCCATCAGCTGGAAGTGATAAGGGAAGGAAGGCTGCCAGAAAAGCTTTCTTTCACCTTGACTGAAACACCTGAAACAGATTCTGTAAGGCTGAAGCAGAGCATAAAAGGGCGCCCAGGACAAAGAATGTGGTGGAGAGCCACATGGCGGAATGGCAGCCAGCCGTGGCACTTTTTCCAGTTTCCCAGCAGTCAAAATGCTCCAACAGACTTCCTAGTCTTTGGTGACGCCCAGGCGAAAATATCAACTGTAAGCGCTCATCTTTTCGCAAAAGCGGCTGCCCTGACGCCTCATTCAGAGTTCTCCCTTCACGCCGGAGACCTGATTGACAACAATACAAGCGAAAAGGAATGGCGTGAATGGCTGTATGCCATTAAGCCTCTTGTGAGGCAGGGGCCAGTTTTCGCGACGCCTGGCAATCACGAATATGGCAGGCCTGGCAGTTATAAGGGGCTGAGCCCTTTCTGGAACCCTCTGTTTACCCACCCGGGCAATGGTCCAGATAAAACCAAGAACACGGCGTGGCATATAAACTGGTCCGGGGTCATGGTCGCTTCAATAGATTCAATGGCCGATCACAAGGAACAAATTGAATGGCTGAGAACTCTGCCTTGGTCAAGCGCCCAGTGGAAAGTTGTCATCTCGCACTATCCGGTACATGTGACGATGAAGGGGCAGGAAAAACCAGGCTGGACAAAAATGATGGAATCGGCCTGCAGCGACCTGGGAATTGATCTTGTTGTGACAGGTCACCTTCATAGCTATGCACGATCAACGGCTGCCAAAAAACCCGTCTATGTGGTTCTTAACTCTGGGGGCAAAAACTATAGGCAGGATAGTTTTCCCTGGATGGAAGCCAAGATTCCCAAGACCCCCCTCTTCATCAAGGCGGAAGCCAGAAGTTCCTCCCTCACCTTAACTACATTTGATGCAGAGGGGCAGGCAAGGGACAAGTGGAAAGTGATGAAGTAAGGTTTTAGCCTTACTCCATCCCTGCCTTCTTAAAGACCACTTCGCAGACAGTCCACCCCAGTCTGTTTTCTAAGCTGAACTTGCCGCCTAGCGCTCGTGCCAGGCTCTGAATAATCTGCAGACCAAGCCTGCCTTCGTCGGGGTTAAAGTCTTTCGGGAGAGGATCGCCATTATTGCTGACCCAAAGGCCAACCATGCCATCACGGTCTTCGAGATTAAGATGAATTTCGCCTTGAGTGTGGCCGGTGAAGCCATGCTCAACCGCGTTTTGAATCATCTCATTCATCACCAGGGCAACCTGAGTTGCCTGGCCAGTGTTGAGAAAAACATTGTCTCCACGAATAGAAAAGCGAATTTGACTCCCTGGAGGAATCATAGACTGTGAAATGTGGTGAACAAGGGTTTCAGCCAGTTCTCTGGTGCCCACGTGGTCAAGATCATCTCGACTGAGCAGATCGTGTACAGCAGCGATTGTAAGAATTCGAGCAAGTGAATCTGTTAGGGCTTGGCCAGAATCTTTATAGTGGCTTTGACGAATCTGCAGCCGAAGCAGTGAAGCCACCTGCTGAAGATTGTTTTTAACCCTATGGTGCATTTCCTGCATTAATGTGCTTCGCACCTGAAGCTTGGCGTGCTCTATGCTCAAAGCCGCCTGCTTCGCCAGAGCTTCTAGAGCCTCAACTTCATCCTGCTCAAAATTGTGAATGTCGCCTGTGTAGCAGGTTAAAACGCCAACGGGCTTGCTTCGCACCATCAAAGGCAGGCAGATCATGCTCCGCAGGCCCTGCTCAACGGCTAGGTCATGGCCAACATAATCAGGATCATCCTGAACATCCAGCACAGCTGCGTAGCGGCCCGTTTTAAGCACCCTTCCGGCAATAGATTCTCCCAGGTGGATTGCTCCTTTGTTTTGGTAGGCTTTATTGCTGGCCTGAGTTGCTCTAAGAATGAGCACCTGGTTCTTTTCATCAAGCAGGCGCACTGTAACGACCTTGTACTTGAACCTCTGAGCCGTCATGTGAACCAGCAGCTGCAGAATCTCTTCCAAGTAAGGGCTCTGCGCCATAGTCCGGGTGACCTCGGTTACGGCGGTCAGCTTGTTGGTTTCACTGCCTCTCTGCTCGGCGGCTGTTACCAAATGGTAGACCTGATAAAGCAGAGTGCCAAGTTCTAGGGGGAGTGGACTGGGAAGCTGCTGGTCAAAATGAAAAACCACAGCACCTAAGGCTTCCTCAGGTCCAGAAATAGGGATAGCCGCCAACCTGCCCTCAGTCTGGGCGGCCCTATGTTCCTTTGCTTCACGAGCCAATGAAATGGCAGCCTCAAGAACCAGCTTTGATTCGGCATGACATGCCTGAGCTCTCAGCTGAAATCCTTGATGGCCTTCTAGATATATCGCGCAGTCTTTGGCACCTGCTTCGCTTTTAAGCCATGCGGCGGCTCGCTGCAGAAGATTGTCCTCGCTGGAGCTTCTCCAGACTGCGCTGAGTAGATTCATGGCTTTGCGGGGCCGATGGCAGTGATAGAAAGAAGTGCAGGGTCAAACATTTGTCTGGCAAGGGCCTTTACTTCTTCGGCTGTTACAGCTCTTATTCGCTGGACTGTTTCGTCGGCAGTGATCTCACGGCCGTAAGTCATTTCGGTTCTGGCCATGCGCCGCATTCTTGCCCCAGTGCCTTCTAGGCTGAGAATCAGAGTGCCAGCTAAGGCTCGCTTTGCTTTCTCAATTTCCTCAGCTTCTGGGCCTTCATCGGCCATCTTGCCGAGCTCAGCCTTTACTACCTTCTGCACTTCGGGCCAGGTCGATGCGCTTGTGCCCCCATAGACAGTCCAAGCTCCCCCCGAAGAGTAGCTTAAAGCGTAGCTGCCGATGGCATAAGCAAGGCCTCTTCGTTCTCTGACTTCCTGAAAGAGCCTTGAACTCATTCCGCCGCCAAGGATTTCGTCAAGCACCATCAGAGGGAAGTACTCTTCATCATAGGGACAAGGCGAGTCGGTTCCGATGCAGAAATGAACCTGTTCAACCTCCTTGCCATAATAGTTTTCTTGTGCCGAACCCTTGGGCCTCGGGAGAGCTTCACGGCCTCCGCCTGCTGCGACCTGAGAGTAAAGAGCTTCTGCCCAGGCAGCCACTTCGTCATGGTCAACTCTGCCTGCTGCAGCTATCATCAAGGTGCCCCCTTTGTATCGGCGATCCATGTAGCCAGTCAAATCTTCTCTTTTAAAAGAAAGCACTGACTCCTTGGTTCCGATGACGGGAAGGCCCAAAACATTTTGGCTCCACCTTGACTGCAGATGAAGATCATGAACCTGACTGCCCGGGTCATCCTCGCCTCTGCGAATTTCTTCAACAACAACCTGCTTCTCTCTTTCCAGCTCTTCGGCATCAATAAGTGAGTTAAGCACCATATCGCTCAGCACCTCAAGCGAAGGTTTTGCATCTTCCGCCAGCACCTGGCAGTAGTAGCAGGTGGTCTGCTTGTCTGTGAAGGCGTTTAACACACCGCCTCGACCCTCAATTTCCTCTGCGACCTGCTTGGCAGTACGGGTTGGAGTGCCCTTGAAAAGCATGTGCTCTATAAGGTGGGTGATTCCCGCTTCGCTGGCAGTTTCATCAGCGCTGCCCGTCTGGCACCATACGCCAATGGAAGCCGAGCCGACGTGAGGGAGAGTTTCGGTAAGGACCCTGACTCCATTTGCGAGAGTTGTTTTTTGAACAGGCATGAGATGTGATTTTGGTTTACGCAATGCGGGACGAAAGGATTCCCAGGCCCTCTATTTTGACCTGTACGATGTCTCCTGGGACGAGGCCACGTGCTAAAGGTGAATCTTCAAGCGGAGGCTTGGGAAGCGGCAGATGGGCTATCACTTCACCAGCCAGCGCTGGCCTGGCCTGGCTGGCAAGGTTGAGCAGAACAGGAAAAGTAGGTTCAGGCTTCCATATTCCCTGGGCGACTTCAGTCTCATTGACCGTCATCATCCACTCTAGTGAGTAGCTGAACTTTTCGTTTGACTCGTACTCTGCCATTTCTTCGGGAGTCAGCACAAAGGGTCCAAGAGCGCTTCCACCATCTGCAAGGATAGCAGTAGGGAAGTCGAAAGCGGCTTGAACAGATTCAGCCGGTGGGCAGAGTTGAAACAGAATGGTCCAGCCAAGAATAAAGCCTTCTCCTTCATCTGGCTGAATCATTGATCCTGTGCTGCTGAGGACAGCGCAGATTCTGGCTTCAAAATCCCAGCCGCCTAAGCCATGGGCAAGTTCTGGCAGTTCATGATCAACATTGGGGCCATGAAGCAGGGCTCCATGAAGATAAGAGTAATAAAGCAGCTCTTCACCCGAACTTGATCTTGCCTTGTTGAAGGCTTTAACAGCTGGAGGTTGGCCAAGGGGCGAATGAAGCCGCACTTGGTCAATCTCATAGATTCCTACGGCATTCCTGCCATCGGTCTCGTAAAATCTTCCGTCGTAGTAAAGGCCAGATCTAACGGATCCTGGCTGCTCAAGAAGCTCAAAGCGGCACAGCTTCACAGGCTTGAGGTTACCAGGGGGGTCTTCATCGGTCTTGACACGGCCCTATGGTCTCCCCGATAAAAATAGATTTGCAGGTCAGGTGGCGCTCAGAAATTTTTCAGGGGCATAGATGACCGCTGCTGCTTTAGTTTAGTTTCGTGTTTTTCAGCTGAAATTGAACAAATATCCGAACGATTCTGAGAACAAGGGGACCCAACAGAACCGCTAGCCTTTGACACGGCCGAGGGCATGAGGTAGCATCTTGAAGCTGCTGGCGTATGACAGAGATTCTGCCGAGCTGAGCTTGGCTCTGCGAACTCTGATCTTTGAGCCATGGGTGGACTGAAGAAGATGCCTTTGAAGGTTTTGGTGTGCGATGATGAGCGCCACATTGTGCGCCTGATCCAGGTCAACCTGGAACGGGAGGGCTACAAAGTGGTTACAGCCTACGACGGCAAGGAGGGTCTAGAAAAGGTTCGGACTGAAAAGCCCGACTTGATGGTCCTTGACGTCATGATGCCCTATATGGATGGCTTTGAAGTTCTCAAGGCTCTCCGACGAGATGCAGATACCGCGGACCTCCCCGTTATCATGCTGACTGCTAAGGCTCAGGATAGAGACGTGTTTGAGGGCTACACCTATGGCGCCGACATGTACTTGACCAAGCCTTTCAACCCCCGAGAGTTGATCAGCTTTGTCAAGCGTATCTCTAGCGGCGGCAGCGACGGCGGATCATCCCGCTACGAGCTATAGCACCTGCGGGTGATTTTAAGAGGGCAGAAGGCTTATGGTCTTCTGCCCTTTTTGGCAAGGTTTTTTCGGCACTTCACTTCTGCACTGCTGCTGGTCCGGTTGAAGTACAGAACAACGTCGAGAAAGACCAATAATAGTAGATAGATGATTCCATCCCTAGCCTTTATCTCAGATCAGGCGCCAGATTCAAAGCTTCTGGCAGTCTATGCTGTTCTGCCCTTGGTGATCGGTGTTTTGGTTTATCTCTTTTTAAGCCGCAGAGACAAAGGAGACATTGGCTACAAACTAAGGCTCCTAGCTTTGGTTCCTTTGGTCTTTGGAATCTACATTGGAGGAGTGCTGACGATGAAAATGGCGACTGATTTTGCCTACCAGCAGTACAACCTTATAGGAACATCCAGGGCTATTCTTCATTATATCGTTCTTGTTGCGAACCTAGCCGGAGCCATCGGAATCATTATCTGGAACATGGCTGCCAGCAAGGGGCCCAAGTACGACTTCTGATTTTGGTATTCCCAAAAATTCTTAGGCAGTGGGCCAGTTCAGCTTGAACTGGCCCACTTTCTTATTGCCCTGACTCCTATTCAGCCTGTCGAAACAAGACAGGAACCGGGTTTAACCTGTACGTAGTGCTGACTAGAAGCCTAGAGAAACTATGAACTCCTCTTGCATTCTGTTCGTCTATTAGGATATCTTCTGAAATTGAAGAATACGAATTCCTGAAAATTCACCGACGAAGGGGGATATTCAGCATCGGAAAGAACCGATGAGAGTAACACAGCAGGACATAGCCAAACTGGCCAGGGTATCTCAGGCAACCGTAAGCAGAGTGCTTGCGGGTGACAGCCGTGTTGAGCCAGACCTGCGCAGCAGAGTTCTTGACGCCATGAAGCGTCAAAATTATTTCGCTGATTCACGCGCCAGATCACTCCGATCCCGGCAGGCTCACTTAGTTGGCCTAGTCTTGAAGAGAAAAGAGGGCGCGATTAAGGATGATCCCTTCTTTAGCCGCTTGATTTCAGAAATCACCAGTGTGCTGATTGGCACTCCTTATCATCTCTGCATCGACATAGCCCATTCTGCCGAGAGTCAGGCAGAAGTTTACGAAGAGCTGCTTAGAACCCGCCGTGTTGACGGCTTGATTGTTGTAGAGCCAGAAACCAGCGATCCCCGAATGGCTCAGCTTCAAAAAGACAAGTTTCCCTTTGTTGTTTTAGGCAATCCAGGTGCCATAGAAGTTGATTCTGTAGACAACGACAATGTCTTGGCCGCAAGAATGGCCGCGCTTCACCTTTTAGATCGAGGCTACAGGAGCGTCGGATGTCTTTCTGGCCCCGCTGGTGTTCAGGTAAGCGATGATCGTGTAATGGGATACAGCCTGGCCATGCGTGAACGAGGCCAGCAGGAGATTGTCTGGAATACTGGCTTCGGAATCTCCGCCGCAGAAGAGGCAGCCCTCAGGATTCTTTCTGGACCAATGCGGCCTCAAGCTCTGGTTGTCCAGGATGATTTCATGGCCTTGGGGGTCACACTTTCTGCCCGGCTGCTGGGGATCAGAATTCCCGATGATCTCGGCATTGTCAGTTTTAACGACACCTCCTTATGCCAGACGGTTGAAGGAGGCCTTACTTCGGTCAACCTCAATGTTCCACAGCTTGTCTCAGAAGCCTGCCGGCTGCTGATTGATCGAATTGAGTTTCCCAAGGACGAAACTTCACGGCTGATTGTGCCCTGCGAGCTTAAAGTCCGCCGATCCAGCCAGAAGCCGGGAGGCATCGTATGATTGCTTCCCTTGTTCCAGCGGTCATTTTGTCAGTTACAGTTAATCATGAATTCGTATTCGTGGCAGAACCATCTGTAAAGTCTGTGACTCTGGCTGGCACATTCAATGGGTGGAACTCATCTGCCTTGCCCCTAAAAAGAGGTGCAGATGGCACTACCTGGAGGCTGATTCTGCCCTTAAGGCCAGGCAGACACCTTTACAAGTTTGTGCTTGATGGCACTCATTGGACAGCCGATCCTAATGCCCAAACTGAGCTGGATGGCGATGGAAATGCCAATTCAGTTCTAGACCTGTACCCATCAGATTACGCTCTGCCAGCAAAGCTGGGAGATGGCATTATGGCAGCCTCTGTCATTAAGCACAATCCAGCCACAAGTGATTTCAACTTTTACCGCGGCAAGGCAAGAATCCGTCTCACTGTTCGACCGAACGATGTTGAAAAAGCGTGGGTGATAGCTGCGGGGCGAAAGCACCTGCTGCAGACTCTCGTCAGCGATTCAATGCTCGAAGTCAGGGAAGTGGAACTGCCCTTTTCTTCGAGTAGGATCTCCTACAGCTTTGAACTGAAGGACGGCCCTAAAACCTTTGCGCTCGGAGCAGGTGGATTGGACTCCACAAAATCTTTCTCTATTTCCAAATCTGCCATTAAGGAGGGGCAAATCCCTTCCTGGACGGCAGGCACTGTTCTTTACCAAATTTTCGCTGATAGGTTTGCCAACGGGAGCACTGCCAATGATCCGGAAGGGGTCGAGGCATGGAATGCCGAACCAAAATACTTTAACTGGTTTGGTGGTGACATCGCTGGTGTTCGTTCAAAGCAGGGCTATCTAGACAGCCTTGGCATAGGAGCAATTTACTTCAATCCTGTCTTCTTCGGGCCAAGCAATCACAGGTACGAAACCACTGATTATCAGAAAATAGACTGGCGATTTGGCACCAATCAGGAATTCGCTCAGCTGACTCGTGAGCTGAAAGCAAAAGGAATCAAAACGATTCTTGACGGGGTTTTCAACCACACTTCAACTGACTATCCCGCTTTTGCCGACCTCAGAAGCAAGGGGGAAGAGTCTCGGTATAAAGATTGGTTTTTTGTTCAGAGCTATCCAATCACAGTAGATAGGACACCCAACTACATGGCTTGGAATGGCTTTGGTTCCATGCCAAAAGTGAACTTGGAGAACCCAGAAGCAAGGGCATCTATGCTGAACGTTGTCGATTTTTGGCACAAAAACGCCGAGATCGCTGGCTGGAGGCTTGATGTTGCCAACGAAGTCTCAATGGATTTCTGGCGGGCATTCAGAAAGAGAGTCAAATCTCTCAACCCCGATAAATGGATCATAGGCGAGCATTGGGGAGAGGGAAGTCCTTGGCTGCAGGGAGACCAATGGGATTCGCAGATGGGATACGAGTTTAGGCAGGCCGCCATCAATTGGATTGCCAAAGGAACCTGGAACGCACGCGAGGCCTCAGATCATCTTTTTAAGGTTTTCAATAGCTACCGTCCCCAAGTCAGCCACAACCTAATGAACCTATTGGGCAGCCACGATACTCCAAGGTTTTTATCAGAATGTGGTGGAGACAAAAGGCTCGCAGCCCTCGGAGCGGCTCTTCTGTTGACCTGGCCAGGCTCTCCATCAATCTACTACGGAGATGAACTCGGCATGGATGGCGGCGCAGACCCGCTAAACAGAAGAGGGATGGAGTGGCAGAGAGCGACACCAGACAACCAGCTTCTAAAACATTATCAGAAACTGATTGCTCTGCGAAACTCAAGACCAGCCCTAAAAACTGGCGATCCAAAACCGCTCCAGCTTAAGTCCGATCAAGTCTTGGGATTCTCCAGAATCGAAGGCCCAGATCGATGCCTGGTTTTTATCAATCGCTCCCATAAGGAGCAGGTCATAGATTTACCTCTTGATCAGGACTGGCAGTCTTGGTCCCGTCGAAAGCTCCGCGATGGTTTAGGCAGCGCCGCCATCGTTCGTCCTCATCGCGGAGTTCTCCGCCTGACCTTGGCGCCAACATCTGGCGCCGTGATTCTTGCGAACTAGAATCCTTTATCTCACAAGTGAGCAAAACTATGAACATCAACCGACAGCGACGTCAGGGCTTTACTCTCATCGAGCTCCTGGTCGTCATCGCCATCATCGCCATTCTTGCGGCTATCCTTTTCCCAGTCTTCGCCCAGGCAAAGGAAGCAGCCAAAAAAGTTAAGGCGCTTTCACAGTTCAAGCAGGTTGGCACTTCAACCATGATTTACATGTCTGATTACGATGACATGTATCCTCCCAAGGCTAGATGGGGATTCGGCCCTGCAGCCGGCGGTGGCGATCCTCAGCCAGCAATGACTTTTGAAAAGCTTCTGCAGCCTTACAGCAAGAACTGGGAGATCTTCCAGAGTTCAGAAGATAACAGACCCCGCTACAGAACTCCTTTTGGCATGTTCCGTCGAGGCTTCTCCCCAGCCCAAAACATCTTCCAAGGTGTCCAGGTTCCGGCCAGCTTTAACTGGGCGACGAAAACTGGAATCAGCAGCACCTCTGTTCCTGAACCAAGCGATACAGTGATGTTCGCAGAGCGAAGACAGAGACTTTACACGGCAGACAACTCAGGCGCCGATTGTGCCAACGATCCCTGGAACCACGAATGCTGGTTCTGGGATATTGGTGTGAAGAGCACTAGAAAAGATGACCTGCCCTTGTCAGACCCCAGAGCTGCCTACGGCGAAGTCAGCAATAAGTACGCTGGAGGTTCTGTCTATGTCTTTACCGATAGTTCGGCAAGGGTCATCAAGGCTGGCGGCCGAGCCAACGATGGCACAGTACACGGGACTTTGCTGAGAGGCTATGCCGAAAAGGCTGAATGGTGGGTTGGCACGCCAGACCCCTTCTGGGATAGAGGCGTAAGCTGCCTTGATGCTGGCTGGGGCATTGATGATGGTGTCTGTCCGCTGCCTGGTCAGCTGTAAGGAGACCGTGTATGAAACAGGAAATCCCTAAAAAGGTCGTTATTGGTGTCGTCGCTCTCGTGGGAATCATTGCCTTGATTGCCATTGGCTCTCAGTTTTTTGGCGGTGGACCCGGCAAAATGACAGATGAGGAGTTCAGACGAGCAGATGCCCAGGCTAGGGTTGGCACAAGCAATATGGGCAACTATGTTCCAAACGGCGTGCCCGGGGCTCCTCCTGCCGCAAGCGAAGCCGATGCGCGAGCAGCCCATGCTGCTCAAAACACCGGCAAGTAATTCTCATGTCAGCTAACTGACGCTGGGCCGATTTTGATCACATTAACAGAATCGGCCCAGACAAAAAATGCGATCACACCCTGATCCCTGCCACAATGGCCTCTAGATCAGAGAGGATCAAAAACTATGTCAGCTTCAGATGCGAAGAATCTCAAAGAAGCGGTTCTGAAAGAAGCGGTTGTCGGAGCGGGGATGACAACCACTCAGGCCCCATTTATAGAGGCCGCGCAGGCAAGAGGAGAGCTGTACATTAGTCAGCCATACGAGCTTTACTCGCAGGACAACCACGAAGCCTGGCGGCAGCTGTATTTACGAATGCTGCCAGAGTGGGAAAAGTATGCCAACAAGCACTTTCTTAAAGGCATAGAAAATCTATGCCTTGATCCCCAAAAAGTGCCGATTCTCGACGATGTCAACAAGTTTCTTAACCCACTAACGGGGTTTAAAGCCAAGCCTGTCAGCGGCTACGTTCCAGCTTTCTTATTTTTTGACTGCCTTAGGCAGAGAGAATTCCCAACTACCATAACCATTAGAAGTCTGGAATCTTTGGATTACCTGCCAGAACCAGACATCTTTCACGATATAGCTGGCCATGTGCCCATGCACACTGATAAGGCCTTTGCAGATGCCCTTGTAAGGTTTGGCGAGTGCGCCCGCACTGCTGCGGAGATTGTTCAGGCAATCCCTGATAAAGCCGAACAGGTTAAAAGACTGGACAGCATAATCAAAGCGCTGGCTCGATTTTTTTGGTTCACGATCGAGTTTGGACTGATGAAGGACGACCAGGGAAGCGGGCTTAAGGTCTATGGAAGCGGGCTTCTCAGTTCACATGGAGAAATCAGCCACTGCATAGAAGATCCATCTGTTCAAAGATATCCTATTCAGCTTGAATGGGTGATTAACCAATCATTTGAAATTGACCATTACCAGCCCCTGCTTTTTATTGTCGATTCATTCGATCATCTTTTTGATCTTGTTGGTGATCTTGAAGACTGGATGAAGGAAGGAAAGCTGAGCAATGTGGCTCCAGGAGAACCAGGCGTAGCTGAAGCTGACCTAAAGAGTTTTCTGGAAGCTCAAGTCAGGTAGGGCTCCAGCTCTTATCAGCATCCTGTTCTTAAAAAGGCTTATCGACAGGCGGGATAGGTCTTGCGTACTTCGGCGGCACCAGTTTCTTGGCTACGGAAGCGGCATCGAACTGGATGAAGACATAAAAGAAAATTGTAGCCACCAAAGTCAAAACTCCCAAGCCATTTACATCTTGAAAGTTTTTGTATAGCGAAAGAATAGCGGGGATACTCCCCAATGCAAAGCAGAGGATCAATGCCACGACCATTCCTGCCATAAAGCAGGCCCCTTTTACAGTCTGCCCCAAAATAATGTGCCCCATTCCTGGCATGAAGACAGAGATAAGAGATGCCATTTTGCCAGAGGCAAATGTGCCGACATCATTTGCATTGATCATTTCGGGGTTGACCAACGGCACCTGACCCAAAATCAGCTCGGCATACTTTGCTTCAAGGCTGTTGTGGCCCGGGGCTAGTTCCAGCCCATTCTTGTAAGCTTCTTTAGCCTCTCCCTTGCGGCCCGATGCCATCAGGGCATCTCCTTTTGCTTCCCAAACTCCTGGAGATTTAGGGGCAAGCGCCAAAGCCTCCTCCACCAATATCATCTCCTGTTTGTGGTCGCCCCTCATAGCCGCGATCTTGGCATCACGAACCAGCTGCTCAACTTTTGCTGTGCCAGAAGGGGTTGATAGGGGCTGCAAAGGATCCATTGCCTTACCTATATCAGGACGCTGCAGAGTCCTCGTCTGTCACAAGCAAAGTTTCATCCAGAGGCAGTTCATTCCATAGACTTTCAAGGTCGTAGTATTGACGCTTTTCCTCAAGCATAACGTGAAGAATAACATCGCCAAAATCGACCAGAGTCCAGCCGTCTCTTCCAGATGGATCTTTCTTTCTTAGCGGTTTGATGCCAATGGCTCTTGTTTTTTCAATAACCTTTTCGGCTATAGCTTCCGCATGGACCTGGCTGTTGCCCGAGCAGACAACCATAAAATCAGTCACAGAAGTTTTGCCTCTGACTTCTAGAGTCTCGATTCTTTCTGCCTTCATGTCATCGCAGAACTCTGCAATTTGTTCAGCTTTTTGTTTTGATGTCAATCTTGTGTCACCTGTTCTTGTGGCTGACTGGCATAAAGTCCATTGTGTCGAATGTACTCGGCAACGGCATCATCCAGCCATAGGGAAGGATCAGTTCCAATACGAATTTCTGACCTAATTTGAGTTGAGGAAGTAGAGCTTGCTTTTACCTTGAGTTCTTCAACCTGTTCTGAGAAAACCAAGGGCAGTCCAGACTTCAATCCTCCGATTCTATCTGGCGGCCTTACAGCCACCGCAAACTTCACCATTCTGGCCAGCCGCTCTGCCTGTTTCCACTCAGTAATTCTCTTCATGGCATCTGACCCCAAAATAAGCCACCACTTGGCAGTTGGATCAATAAGAGAAAGCTCTTCGACCGTTTCCACCATGTAGCTTGGGCCAGCCCGGTTGATTTCAATATCGCTGTAGGCAAACTTCTCATGCTCGCCAACAGCCAGCTTTACCATTTCGAGCCTCTGCCTTGGAGTTGTATAGTTAGTGCCCTTAAGAGGATTTTTGAAAGCCGGAATCCACAAAACTTCGTCCAGACCAAACTGATCCAAAGCAGCTTCTGCTAAAGCCTTGTGGTGCAGATGAGGAGGGTCGAATGTGCCTCCCAAGATTCCAACTTTCTTCATCCTTCACCTCTTAATATTAAGACTCTTACCATTCTGAGAAACTAAACTCCCAATCATCAATAACAACAGAATCACCTTCTTTACAGCCTGCCTGTTTTAGCGCTTCAATCACGCCCTGTCGTTCTAGTCTGCGGTGCAGGTGACGAATGGCATCGTTATTGGTCAGATCGGTCATATTAACCATCCTCTCAATTCTTTTGCCTCTTACAACATACTCATCTACTTCAAAAGTGATCTCAAAAACAGGTTCGTTGGATGCCTTAGTTGGGCCAGTGGGTGTCAAGACTATCGGCACTTCCTCGGCTTCTGCCTTTTCAATCTCACCAAGAATTTTGTAAAGCAGCGGCTGAATTCCCTGGCCGGTTGCGCCAGATATAGTAAAGATTGGCCTGCTAGTGCCTCCAAACTTTTCCATCACCGCTTCAAGATCACCAATCATTTCCAGGTCAATCTTGTTAAGCGCAATAATTCGCGGGCGATTATACAGCTCCTCTGAATACTGTTTGAGCTCATCTTCGATAAGAAGATAATTCTCGTAAGGATCAGTTTCATCCAGAGGAAAGGCATCTACCACATGGATAAGAATCTTTGTGCGCTCTGTGTGTTTTAGAAACTGGTGTCCTAATCCGTGACCTTCGCTTGCTCCTTCGATAAGTCCAGGAAGGTCGGCAATGACAAAGCTTCTGTTATCGACCACAACAACCCCAAGGTTGGGGGTGATGGTTGTAAATGGATATGCCGCAACTTTGGGCTTGGCTCGGCTGACCTGGCCAAGTAGAGTTGATTTCCCGGCATTAGGAAGCCCCACCAAGCCTACATCCGCCAGGAGTTTAAGTTCAAGCTTTACACTCACTTCCTCGCCTGGTTCGCCTCGCTCAGCAAAGGTTGGAGTCTGCCTTACCGAACTGGCAAAGTGAAGGTTGCCAAAGCCGCCCCGTCCGCCTTTGCAGATAATGTATCTCTGCCCCTCATGGCCTAAGTCAGCAAGAACTTCGCCGTCCAGCATATCGGTGACAATCGTGCCAACCGGAACTCTGATTTCCAAATCTTTGCCGTCACGTCCCGCTTTGTTGCTATGAGCCTTTTCGCCATCTGTACCGCGGAACTCTGTTCGTCCTTTAAACTCAAACAAGGTTCGCAGATGACGATCGGCAATAAACACCACATCGCCGCCTTTGCCTCCATTGGCGCCATGGGGTCCGCCACGGGGAACATGCTTCTCACGATGGAACGAGGCAGAGCCATCGCCTCCACGTCCAGAAGCGAGAGTGATTTCAACTTCGTCAATAAATGTCATTCAACGCCCTCCACTTCGGAAGGTACAAACATGCCCTTTAAAGGAGCAATGGTGACCTGGCTGCTTTCCAGATCAATCTTCTTGACAAACTCTTTGATGCAGGGAACCATCGCCGAGCCTGATACAAGTATGTCGTAGAGAGGCGACCGATCAACTGATTCAATAACGCCCAGGAGTTCTCCCGTTGCATGGTCCACCAAGGCAAGCCCAATCAGGTCACGGGTGAGAAAGGTGTCGCTTTTCAAAGCTGGCCTCTCCTCTTCAGGGAGGGTAAGCATAGCCTTGACATATCTGCGTCCATCCTCAGGAGTCTCAATCCCTTCAAACCGAATTCTTGCCTGCCCAAGATGCCAAGCGGTGCTGATTATCTTTCGGCTGACGCCATCCATAAACAAGACCGCCCCGGGCGCAAAACGCTCGGGGAAGTCTGTTTGGGGCTCTACTTTAAGGGCGCCGCGAATGCCAAAGACCCCAACGACTTCGCCGACCACGACATGGCCGCGGGGAATTTTGGGCATCAGTCGTCTGTTTTAACCTTAACCTGAACGCGAAGCTGCTGCTTGGCTCCGGCTGCACCGATGACCTGGCGAATGCAGGAGATCACTCGCCCGTCCTTGCCGATGAGGCGTCCGACATCATTGGGAGCCACTGTGACCATAACGAGATGACCGCTTCGATCTGCCCCTTCCGTGACTGAGATCGATTCAGGCTCGTTGACACAGAGCTTAACAATGGCTTCTGCCATGTTCTTCAGGCTCATGTTTTAGGCTTCCTCAACGGCAGGAGCAGCCTCGACAGCAGTGGGAGCACTGGTAATCGAAATGGCCTTATGAAGATAAGAAAACTTGTTTTTAGCCTTGGGTCGCTGGGTAAAAAACTCTTCCAGAACGCCAGCCTTGTTCAGCAGATAGCCAACAGTTTCAGTAGGAACAGCACCCTGGAGCAGCCAATAGAGGGCTCGCTCATTCTTGATGGAAGTTCCTGTTGCCTTGTCGAGAGGATTGTAATAGCCAATGTTCTCGATAAAGGCGGCATCTCGGCCCTGAGCAGCCTTGGAAACCACGATACGATAGAAGGGGCGATGCCTGTTGCCCTGACGCTTGAGTCGAATCTTAACCACGCTTAATGCTTCTCCTGATAGACACTTAACGACCGAACATTCCGCCTTTCTTTTTCATTTTCTTTTCCATTTGAGAGAACTGCTTCATGCCTCTCCTCATCTGGTAAAGTCCATCAATCAGACGGTTGACGTCTTCGGCTTTTGTGCCTGAACCCAACGCAATGCGCTTGCGTCGCGAGCCGTTTAGTATATCCGGGTTCGATCTTTCCTTCGGCGTCATGCTGAGGATAATGGCCTCAATCTGATTCAGCTTCCCTTCATCCAGCTGGTCAAATGCCTCATCCGGCACTGCCCCCGCCACGCCAGGCAGCATTTTCAACAGACCTTTAAGCGGCCCCATCTTGCGAACCATTCTAAAATTGCCGAGCAGATCATTAAAATCCATCTTGCCCGTCTTCATCTTTGCCTGCAGACCTTCCATCAGGTCTACATCCATGGCAGCTTCGGCCTTTTCAATCAGGCCAAGCACGTCGCCCATGCCCAGAATTCGCTCTGCGACACGTTTAGGATAAAAAGGTTCTAGAGCATCAACCTGCTCTCCGACACCCAGATACCGAACAGGAACCCCTGTCGAAGCTCTTACCGAAAGAATGGCGCCGCCACGGGTATCTCCATCGAGCTTTGAAAAGATCACTCCCGTCAGCTTAAACCTTTCATGAAAGGCCCCTGCCACGTTGACTGATTCTTGACCCGTCGTTGAATCTAATACCAGGAGGGTTTCATTTGGATTAACTTTGGCGCTTATGCCTTCCAGCTGCTGCATTAAAGGCTCGTCAATTGTCAGACGGCCAGCAGTATCGACAATCAGCACATCCGCAAAGAGGTGTTTAGCCTTTTCAACTGCCTTTTCGGCAATCTTTACAGGATCGCCGCCTTCCTCAGCAATAACGTCACAGCCAACCTGCTCACCAAGAACCTGAAGCTGCTTAATGGCTGCCGGCCTTTGAACGTCACAGGCAGCTAAAATAACCTTTTTGCGGTCTTTTACAAAATGTCTTGCCAGCTTGGCTGTGGTGGTAGTTTTTCCTGAGCCCTGCAGCCCGACCATAAGGATGACTGTGGGGGGCTGCTGCGACCAGTTCACCTTGGCGTCTTCGCCTAAAAGATCAACCAGTTCGTCACGCACAATACGTATAAGGGTCTGCTCGGCATTGAGGCTTTCAAAAATCTCCTCACCAACCGCCTTTTCCTTAACTCTGCCAATGAACTCCTTAGCGACTTTCAGGTTGACATCTGCTTCAAGAAGAGCAACTCGGACCTCACGAAGGGCCTCAGCGACATCAGCCTCTGAAAGGCGTCCCTTGCCGCGCAGACGAGAGAAAACTCCTGCAACTCTTTTTGTCAAGTTATCCAGCATGGTCAGCCGAAGATTAAGTGTACCGAGGACCAGAGATGCGATTTGGGCAGGGAAGACGTAGAGAGTAAGTAAGAAAGGCTTTAGCCGGGAACTATTGGCACTAGTTATGCAGTCTGCATTTTCAGGAGAACATCAAAGAGGATGAATAGAAACGTTGGAACCCTATTGGGGGTCTTGGCTATTGGCACATTGGCTGCCATTGGAGTTCTTGCCGCAGCTGGTCGAGATATTCAGACCACACTTGGACAAACTGACCCCAAAGGTCTGCTTGAAAAATGTGATGACATCATCTCAATGCTGGAAAGCGAAACCCGACAGTCTGCAGCCTAAGGGGGAAGCCCCCTTTTTTTGCCTGAGAACATTTCTGATAATTGATATTATGACGCAAAAGCCTAGAGCCAAATAACAAACGGGCTTCCTGGTGACCCTATCGAAGTCTAGTGACGAAAATCCAATTCATCAGACATGGCAGTTCCTCCCGTCTTGGGCAGAATTCTCTCACCACTCATATTAGGCTGGTTCCTAAACCTGCAAGTCAATAGAGTGGCAAGACCAGACATAAAGGTCAGAAGCCTGGCCGCCTATGCCATCAGATCAGCCTGCACTGACAATCAACGCATCTATTTTCTGATAATATAGAGGTAAAGCTGGGTTCCGTATCTATTCGGCAGAGTCAATCCAGGTGACCTTATCTGTCCACGGACCTCTTTCACCTTCTGTCCAATCCACACTTGGCCAGCCACACATAAACATGCCCAATAGTCTTGACGGCATATCACCTAGCCCCAATCCTCTGCAGACTAGCGGGTGAACCGAAACACCCTTGGAGTGCCACATACCCGCCAATCCAAGAGCTGAGGCCATGAGGTGAAGATTCTGAACTGCACAGGAGACCGCCATGACTTCCTCTGCTTCGCTCATTTTCTGAGCGCCATCTTCATTAAGCCCAGGGCAGACGCCAATAGTGATCCATACAGGGGCGGCGAAGGCACGCTTTCTTGCTCCAGCACATCCTTCAGAGGAAGTGTCATTGGGATGATCGGACTTGTAGGCTGCTTCAAAAAGATCAGCCAGCTTCCCTCTTCCCTCCCCTGAAAAAACCGAAAAACGCCAGGGCTCAGTGTCTCCGTGACTTGGAGCCCAGTTGGCAGCCTCCAAAAGCATTTCAAGCATTTCCTTCGGCACAGCGTCTGCCTTGAGTTTAGAAAGTCCCATGCTTCGGCGATGCTTAATTGATGCAAGAAGGTTTTCTGGATCTGGAGTCATGGTTTATTTTATGGTGGCATAACAAAAAATAGGCCTGACCGAAAATCTAGGGACTCTATGAGTCCAGAACTTTCAGTCAGGCCCTTCGCGGAAGCAGCCAGCCTTATTTCTTGGCCAGGTTGAACTTGGCAAGAGTAGATTCAATATCTGCCCTCAGCGCCGCGAATGACTGCGCTGAATAGCCGATTTTGTGCTTAACAACCTTGCCCTCTGGATCGATGAGAATCATGTGGGGAATGCCAGAAACACCGAAGGATTCGAATGCCTTGGCATCAACGAAGACGACAGGCCAAACGATTTCATGCTGCTTAATAAAGCCCTTCATTTTATCGAACTCAGCTTCCTTCGTGAGGTTTCGCTCCTGTTCATAGCTGCCGTAGAATCGGGTGGCATGAACAATCTCAAGACCCTGTCCTGAAAGGTCAGCGTATGTCTTGCGAAGGTCGGGGAAGCTGGCCTTGCAGGGGCCGCACCAATGGGCGAAGAAGTCGAGAAGAACCACCTTTCCACGATACTTTTCAAGACCGCCCTTCCAAGGGTTAAGGCTGTTTTCAACCGTAATCTCAGGAGCAGTTTTGCCCACGACCGTCAGCTGGTTCTTTTTAGAAGTCAGGCTGCGCTTGGCATTGGGATTTGTAACGGCGCTCTCTCCTTCAGTCAGAGCGTTCAGGGCATCGTCTGTGCGTCCAGACTCGGTATAGGCATCGGCAATCTGACTATAGCCAGCAGCCTTGATGCTTTCGACACTGTTGGCTAGGTTTCCTTCAGGCGCTGGCAGACTGGCAATAAGACTTCGAAACTCCTTAACTGCAGCGTCAATGCCAAGGTTCTTAACATAGAGGTCGCCCATCCAGTTAAAGGCAGAACTGACTTTCTGAAGCTTCTGCTGGTCTGTAGCTGGCTCCATAGCCTTAAGAAACTTGGTTCCTGCGGCAAAGTCTTCTGTGTAGCCTGCTCCAACCATTCCCAAACTCAGTGCGCTGAACTTGACTGCTGGTTCGGGGTTAGTGGTAAGAAACTTATCAACGAGAGGAGGAATCACCTTCCACTCAGAAGCGCGGGAAGCCACTTGGGCCCAAGAGTAGCCCTTTGCCGCATCGACCGTGCTCAAATCAAGAGCCTTGATCGCTTCAACTGCCTGACTGCGAACCTTGGCGCTTGCGGCCTGCCTGGCAGCGGCATCGTTGCCAGCTGCAGTGAGCTCAGCAGAGAAAGACTTCAGCAGTTCGTCAGGATCTTTTGCCTGGACTCCTCCTGAGAAAAGTGTCAAAGCTGCCATACCGAGTGCAAGAGCAGACATAAAAGCAAGGATAACACATTTTGCAGTGGAATAAACGTCTCTTCCTCTACATTTCTGAACAGTAAAATGCCTTCAGAATAAAGAATTTACGTCAGGTTTTGCGGGTCCCTCAGTTGGTGAGGCTTTATGCTTTTGGGTTAAGACAAGCATCAGCTTCTGCCCAAAGGCCTTTCACAAATGAAAATGGGCTGTGATCCCAAAACTGGAATCACAGCCCATCAAGTCCGTTAAGGCTGTCTTATCTGTTATAGAATTCGACGACCTTCTGCTCTTCAAAAAAGGAGGGGAAGTCTTCCCTTTCTGGGTTTGCAGTGATTGTTCCGGCCATGCGGGGCACGTCTGGCTCAATGTAGATCGGCACAGCCGCGCCTTCGTAAGAGTTTCTTCGTGCAATTCCCTTGCTGGCATCTCGGTCACGAACTGAGATGACATCGCCAACTTTGCAGTTGTAGCTGGGAATATCAACCATCTTGCCATTGACGCAGATGTGCTGGTGAGAGACCATCTGGCGGGCCTGCTCGATGGTCTTGGCGAAGCCCATGCGATAAACCTGAGTCTGAAGTCTGAGCTCAAGAAGCCTCAAGAAGTTGTGGCCGTTGTTGCCCTGCATTCTTAGTGCTCTGTGAAAAGTGTTGCGGAACTGCTTTTCAAGCATTCCATAGTAGCGGCGGATGACCTGCTTGGCCAAAAGCTGTTCGCCGTACTCACTGGTGCGATTGTCTCGCTTGTTGGGGCCGTGCTGGCCTGCAGGGTAGGGCCTCTTCTGGCTCGGGCACTTTGCTTGTCCCCAAATGTTAAAGCCGACCTTGCGGCAGATGTCTGATCTTCGTCCTCTATAAGTCGCCATGCTGTTTTAGCCGTTCCTTTGGTTTCACAGGTGTTAAATCCTGTGGGCGCAGGCCGAAATCATGGCACAGGGGGCCGAAGCCCCCTGGACCTTGGGCTTACTGGAACTTATAGGGTTTGCCCATAAGGGTCTGCATTTTAGTCCTTTGGGCGGGGGTTAATAGCTTGAGAATTCCATTTCTGGTGTCAGCAGCAAGAGCCTGAACTTGTGGCTGCACCTTGACTTGGGCGGCCCCCATTTCTTTGTTCATGGCTTCCTGAATCTTGGTCAAAGCTGCTCCTGTCTTGCCCTTAGCCTGCTTGTCGTACTTTTCGGCAATAGGCCGGAAAGTTTTTTCCTGCAGGGCAGAAACCTTTTTGATGTTGCCTTCATACAAGGCTCTCATCTTCTTCAGCTGATCAGCACTCGCACCCACTTCTTTAGCAACTCTGTCATCGAGCAGAACAGCGGGTCCCTGCAGCTGAAGGCTTAGTTCTCTTAGGCGCTTGGTTTGGCCGGGTGTAAGCACTTTAAGGCACCTAGTTTTCATCTGAGCCATCAGCCCCTCCAGCTTCTTCGATAGTTCCTTCTGCTGCGCCTGCGTTTTAGCGCTGGCAGCAGACTTTTGAACTAAGGCAGTTTGACCGTTGTACCACTCGGCATGAGTGTTAAGGGTTTTGCGCTGAGCTTCGGTCACACCGAGTTCTGTCTGAATCTGCTTATCCTGCAGAAGAGCCAAATTGCTGGCATAGGAATCAAAGCTGACTGCCTGGGCCAATCCCAAAGAGGCAGAAGCAAGAATCACTGTAGAGAGAAATGTTCTAAAGGTCATTCGGTCATCCTAAACGTTTATAGAAACTTAAAATCGGGAAGAGGGTTATCTAAAGTGCTGACGCCTTCTTCAGACTGAAGTTCCTCCTGCTGGGCCATTCCGTTAGAAACAAACTCAACGCTGCACTCTTCCAAAGTATGTTTTATGTCGGACAGAAACTTGGGATCTCTACAGACTCTCTGCAGAAGCACAAAAGGTTCGTTCGTAGCGACACCAGCAGCTTCTAAAACAATGTCACAGTTGCCTGGGTTCCTAAGTATAAGCTGTTTGAGTCTTTGGATCTGTCCAAGTGTGGCCCGTTGTATGTGAACTCGCACTCCACCCTCCATGTGCATATCTGGCACATAGACTGAATTGGGATTGACGTCCAGTGCCTTCACTTCCTGAACAAAGAGGGTGACTTCTTTCTGCGAAGCCCCCATGCGTTCGTCCACCTTAAGGCTGCCCTTAAGGCTGACGATGGCATCTTTCTGGATAAGGTGCCCCAGCTTTTCATAGTTCCCTCCCAAGATCATTCCGCTGACGGTGCCAGAAAAGTCCTCTAGAGTAAAGCGGACCATCTTCTGCTTTGATTTGCGCGTGATTCCATGCTGAGCACTGGTAATCAGGCCAGCCAGGGTGATCCTCATTTCGGTTTCAGCTTCCATCGCCTGCTGACAGGAATGAGTTGATGCTGTGTTAAGAGACCTTTCAAGGCCTCTTAATGGGTGATCAGAGATATAGATCCCCATCACCTTTTTCTCCATGGCCAAAATTTCGCTTCTTGCCAAGGGGGGGGCCAAAGGCAGAACCGGATAATCTATGCTGGCGTCGCCGGCATCATCCACTTCACCAAAGAGTGAGTCTTGACCAGCGTCTCTGGTCCTAATCATTTGGTCGGCATAGGTTAGGCCGGCTTCAAGGCAGTTGATAAAAATCTGACGGTTCTGGTCAATGCTGCCAAACGCCCCTGCTTCGATCATTGCTTCCAAAGCACCCTTGTTTAGTCCGTGTGGACGGCACCTTTCACAGAACTCATAAAGGTGAGTATAGGGTTCTGATAACCGTTCTTCAATGATCCTCTGCACCAATCCAGGCCCAACTCCTTTAATGGCGGCCAACCCAAACCGGATGGCTTTCTTGCCCTGGGTAGTTTCCTCGACAGTAAAATCGACTTCAGACTGATTCACATCGGGGGGCAGAACAGGAATCCCCATTCGCCGACACTCCTGAATAAAGTTGACGATGCGGTCTTCTTTTTCCCTGTAGCAGGCCAGAAGGGCCGCCATATACTCTTCTGGATAATTCGCCTTTAGGTAGGCGGTTTGGTAAGCCAGCACCCCGTAGCACACAGCGTGAGCCTTGTTAAAGGCATAGTCAGCAAAGGGTATCAACAGATCCCACACTGCGGTTGCCGTTTTCTCAGGCACTCCCCGCTCTTTGCAGCCATCTCTAAACTCTGGCCACATGGAATCAAGAACCTCCTTGTTCTTTTTGCCCATGGCTCGGCGGAGAATGTCACCCTTGCCAAGGCTGAACCCGGCCAGCTTCTGAGCCAGTTTCTGCACCTGTTCCTGGTAGACAATGACGCCATAAGTTTCTTCCAGGATTGGCTCCATCAAAGGATGGAGATATTCAGTTTCTGCCCGGCCAAACTTGCGGGCAATAAATGTAGGAATCTCGCCAATAGGGCCAGGTCGATAAAGAGCAACCATGGCAGCCAGTTCACTGACACTGCGTGGCTTCAGCTCTGTGATGTTGCGCTTCATGCCGGCAGATTCAAGCTGAAAAACTCCAACCGTATCACCTCTTCCCAGCATGTCGTAAGTCTTGACATCATCAAAAGGAATCCCATGAATTCCGTGCTGAAGTATTGGGTGATCCTCAATCAGCTTCTCGCTTATACTGCCGCCCAGACTTGACTTCAGGTTGTCAATGGTTCTGGCAACAACCGTAAGGTTGCTTAGGCCAAGAAAGTCCATCTTCAGCAGGCCAAGCTTTTCAAGAATCCCCATGGGGTAGGCGGTGACAGCCTGGCCATCACTTCCCTTCGTCAAGGGGACTATCTCGGAAAGGGGTGCGGAGGAAATGACAACGCCAGCAGCATGAACTCCCGCATGGCGGCTGATTCCTTCGATTTCGTGGGCAGTATCAACAAGCTTTCTTATTCGAGGATCAGATTCTGTCGCATCCTTAAAATCCTTTATGTCGCTTAATGCCTTGTCAATCGTCCAGTTCGGGCCGGTCGGAATAAGCTTGGCAATGCGGTCAACCTCCTTGGGTTCAAATCCCATGACACGGCCCGAATCACGAATGGCCGCCTTGGCACCCAGGGTTCCAAATGTGACGATCTGGGCGACATGCTCTTGTCCGTACTTTTGTGTCACCCAATGAATGACCTCGTCTCGCCGACGGTCTTCAAAGTCCATGTCGATATCCGGCATGGAGACACGTTCTGGGTTAAGAAATCTCTCGAAAGTAAGGTCGTGAGCTATGGGGTCTACGTCTGTGATACCGATCGTGTAGGCGACCAAGCTGCCTGCAGCCGAGCCTCTCACCCCAAACTGAATTCCCTGCCCTCGGGTAAAGGTCGCGAACTCTCTTACCAAAAGAAAGTAGGAATCAAATCCGCATTGGCTGATGATGCCCAGTTCATATTCCAGCCTCTCTGCTGCCTGTCCCTTTAAGCTGGCTGGCATGCGGTCATCCATGCCCTTTTCTGCCAGCTTCCGCAGATAATCCGAAGGAGTCATGCCATCGGGAAGATCCGGATTCGGCATGAGGTTGCGGCCATCCTCGATGGTCAGATTGACCATGTCGGCAATCATCCCCGTGTTTTCCAGCGATTCGGGTAGATGCGGAAAAAGGGCCGCCATTTCCTTAGGCGATTTAAGATAAAAATCGTCGCCTTTGAACTTAAATCTGTCTTGATCAGAAAGGAGCGCGCCAGTGCCAATGGCCAAAAGGACATCATGCGGATTGGCATCGGCTTGACAAAGATAGTGGCTGTCGTTAGTGGCCACCAAAGGCAGGTTTAGAGCTTTGGCAATCTTCACCAGCCCTTCTTCCATTACCGCCTGTTCAGGAATTCCGTGGTTCTGAAGCTCAACAAAGTAGCACCCCTCGTCAAAGATGTCTTTGTACATTGCCGCAAGGTTCAGAGCTTTATCGTAATCCCCTTCAATGAGGGCTTGATTGACTTCTGACCCCATGCAGGTGGTGCTTGAAATAAGCCCAGAGGCGTTCTGCCTTAAAATCTCGTGGTCTATTCTGGGGCGTCGATAAAATCCTTCAAGCGCCGCAATCGAATGGAGGCGGCAGAGGTTTTTGTAGCCTTCAAAATTCTTGGCCAGCAGCAGCAGGTGAAAGGAATCCTTGGTTTCTTTCGGAGACCGGCTATGAATTCCGCCAGGCGCCACATAGGCTTCCATGCCAACAATGGGTTTTATGCCTTTCTTTTTACAGGCATAGTAAAACTCCATCGCCCCAAACATAACGCCATGGTCGCTGATAGCAAGAGCTTCCATGCCGAACTCTTTTGCCTTATCCACCATGGGCCCAATTCGGGTCGCACCATCAAGAAGCGAGTACTCCGTGTGGTTGTGAAGATGGCAGAAAGATTTGCACATAGGACGGGGTTCAAGAATTGTGACGCGCAGAAGCAGCTTCTTGATTCCACACGGGCATACTGACCCTGATCAAAAAAAACGAGCCCGCAGAGTCAAGCTCTTTGGGCTCCATAGGCGCATCGCGGGGAGTTCTCGCGGATTTCCCTCCAGGGGAAATTACTGACTCCCTCACAATCCTTTACTGGCAATGCCCCCTATTTCGTGGCAGCAATATCCATAACTTTTTTTGCGGCCTCAAAAGCTCTCAAAATCTCGGCTGTAGACCAAGCCTGCCAAGGACATCCCTGACCTCTCTGCGGGCTCTCAGCATCATAAACTTCTGATACGCCGCCAAGCCCCTGATCCTTCATCATCTCTGCAATAGGGTTCAGAGCCTCGTCAATCCATGCTGATGGAAGCCCATGCTTGATAAGAGACGTTATGTAGCAGCCTGTCAGCCAAGGCCATACCGTTCCCTGATGATAGGCTGCATCCCTCGCCTTCATATCTCCTTCAAAACGAGGGACATAGTTCATGTTTCCAGGCGAGAGAGTGCGGAGGCCCTTAGGGGTTAGCAGCTGCTCACGAACGACAGTGAGTGCCTTCACCGCCTTGGCGGTAGAAACAGGACTGAAAGGAAGGCTCATAGCGATGACTTGATTAGGCCTTAAAGAACCGTCGTCTGGGTCCGCGGTATCTAAGAACCAGCCAAGAGAATCGCGCCAAAAGGCTGAATGAAAGTTGGATTCTGCCTTTTCAGCTGCGAGTCGATACACAAGACCATCTTGATCAAGCCTATCAGACAGCCATTCGATAACCCTAAGAAAGTTGATCCATAGAGCGTTGATCTCAATAGGCTTGCCAAGCCGTGGCGTAACAACCCAGTCGTCAATCTTCACATCCATCCACGTGAGCTGAACTCCTTCTTCACCCTGACTTAGCAGACCGTCATCTGGGTCGACTTTTATCCCAAACAAAGTTCCCTCAACGTGCCATCGGCATGATTCCTTAAGCCATTCTAAAGCCTCGCAGGCAAAATCTTCATCCCACTCAGCCTCTAATGTCTGGTGAATGGCATGGGCGAACCAAAGAGTGGCGTCTACGGTGTTTGTATCAGGCTCCTCGCCTTGGTCAACAAATCGGTTGGGGATCAAACCCTGCACCATCTGAACAGCGAAAGAACGCAGAATCTGCCTGGCCTCCTGAATCCTCCCTTGACTAAGGCAGATGCCAGGCAGAGCGATCATAGTGTCTCTGCCCCAATCGGTAAACCAAGGAAGTCCCGCTAAAATTGATGTTCTTTGGGGTGTTTCGATTAAGAAGTGCCTCGTCGATTCCCTCAAGCTCTGCTCTGGACTCCAAAGTGGCTCCATAGCCTCAAAAAGATAAGGAGTCGGGTTCTCCAGGGTGCTGGCAAGAAGATTGAAGCTTTGTTTGGGAAGCAGATGAACCTTTAAATCCATGGGGCAGAAGAGATCACGGTAGGCATCCAAACCTCGTTCTGCTTCAATCTCGTGCTCAAAATGGTAGTACCAGCCATGGCTCGGGATGACCTCGGCTCCCTGGTGGTGCAGAAAAAGCGAGATGTCCTGGTCAGTAATTCTCGTGCAGCCCTCTCTTGAATCCAAAGTCTGAGGGTAGCTGTCACTCGCTCTAAAGCTGCCATGGTAGTACTGGTGGCAGACCAAAGGTTTTAGGCTAAGGACAATCGCTTGAGCAGAAAGATTGGTCCAGCGGCAGGTGGTTGTGTTTTCACCCCATGTCATGCCTATTTCCTTAGAGACGGTAATCCCTTCCCCACTATAAACTTTGGCAATATGAGCTCCATATTGGAAACTAACCAAATGGTTGAACCCTTTAGGGTGAATGGCGCCCTTATACCTGTTTGATGAGAGGGGCAGACTTGAGTTTCCGACCGATGCGGCAGCATCAACCCCGGCCAGCAGAACCCAGCGATCAGTTGGCGGCTTGACTGCAGCCGTCAGAAGTCCATGGTAGCGGCGGCTGTTGATTCCTGCCACTGTGCCCATTGCGTAGCCACCAAGCCCGTTGGTCAAAAGCCACTCCTTTCTCCCAGAGAAATGAATGTCTTTACACTCCGACTCAGCAGCCTCGTAGAACACCCAGACATTCTACTTTGACCAGCAAAAAAGACCCTTCCAAACCTGAAACCCATCCCTTTACCGGGGAAATCTGTTTTGGATTAAGGCAGAACTAGGTCGGTGCTGGATGAGAATCTGGGCCGATGTGTGAGGTTGTAGTTATGCTGATTTCTGAAGCCAAAACTTTCACTGGGCAATGTGTGAAGCTGGTTTACAAGGACCGTCGCGGTGCTGAAGTGGAGCGCTGCACAGAAGTTTTTGACGTTGGGTTTGTGCCTCTGTATGGTCCCTGCTTGATCACAGATATCGGAGAGATTCGATTGGATCGGGTTGTGGGCCATGAGAGTGTCGCTTTTGCCCGAGCGGCATAGTTGAAAGGACTAAACTGCATAACCTAGGGGTGGTTTCCGTAGTGGAAGCCGCCTCTTCACTAGTTCTGGGCAGCCAAAACCGTCCCAGTCTGCCCCTGTTCTTTAACTGTCTGCGGGGCTCGAAAGGGCACGACGGTTGAAACACCTGGCTCCTGCATGGTAACCCCAAACCACACGTCAGCCGATTCAATAGTGACGTTGTTGTGAGTGATAAGAATGAACTGGGTGCTTTCGCTCAGCTCCCTCATCATGGCAATAAATCTCTCGACGTTGCGTCCATCCAAGGGGGCATCGACTTCATCTAGGATAACGAGGGGACTTGGTTTAACCCTAAGCAGGGCAAACAAGAAGGCGAGAGCAGAGAGGGCTCTCTCACCTCCAGATAGCAGTTCAAGCCTCTGTCTGCGTTTGCCAGGGATGGTGACTGAGATGTCAACACCTGCATCTAGGATGTTTTCACCATCGCAGAGCTCCAAGCTGCCTTCACCGCCATGAAAAATGCGGTTGAACATAGAGGAGAACTCCTCTTGAAGCCGCACAAATGTTGTCATAAACCTATCGCGGGTCAGGCGGTCTAGTTCTTTAATGCCTGCTTCAATCTCTCTCAGGCCAGATTCAATATCCTCTACCTGCTGTGTCAGCTCTGTGTGTCTTACTTCAAGTCTTTCAAAAGCCTCGACAGCGCCAAGGTTAACCTCACCCAAGCCTTTTAGTTCTCTTTTAAGGCGACTCACCTGAACAGCAGCATCTGGCGGCAGCTCTTCTTCTGAGTGAAGTTCAAGTGTCTCCTGCTCGCCCAAACCGTACTCTTCCAGCAGTCTTTCTGTAGCGGATGCCCGTTTGCCCTCCGCCCTGGCCTTTTGAAGCTCAATCTGATGCAGAGCATTGGTCAGGGTTAAATCCGCAGACTGAGATTGGCTAATTTTTTCATGGCAGTCGACGGCAGCCTGGGCTAAAATCTTTCTTGCCTGCTGGGCTGATTCAAGATCCTCTCTCAACTGTATGAGTTCCGCCGCAAGTCGAACAGAATCCTCAAGAGCCTGAACCTGCAGAGCTCTCAGTCTCTCTCTCTCGGCTTCCAATCCCTGGGCTCGACGTGATCTGGTGCCTTCTGCTTCATCCAAGATCTCAATGCGCCTCGCAAGTTCCTGAACCCTGGATCTGGTTCCAGAAACCTTGGCTTCAAGTTCCTTTCGCAAGGTGAGGCTCGATTGAGAGTCTGCCTGTCTTTGAGCCAGCAGCTTCATCGCATCATCACGTTCTGCCTGAATTTCAGCGACTTTCGGAAGATCACCTCTTGGCCTGTCAGCACTTTTGGCAAGCTGAGCTTCTTCCAGCTCCAGCCTATTGAGGCTCTTTTTCGTAGCGTTCAGCTCATGGTTTAGGCTTGCAGTCCAAGATCGAGTTTCCTCTACATCCTCACGAAGGGTTTTGGTGGCAGCCTGAGCCATCTGAAGCTTGACCAAAAGCCTCTGCCTTGCTTCATCCCATGCCTGCCTTGCCTTCTTGATCTTTTCCAGCTTGTCCTGATGGCTGTGCAGGTCGGCTTCAAGGTCGGCTAGTTCAGCCCTTCTTTGAACAAGACCCGAGCCCTGGTGCCTGGCTGCTCCGCCAGTGACTGCGCCGCTGGAATGGACCACTTCCCCATCCATAGTGACCATGCGTGACCAGCCTTTGGTGCGAGCCAAAGCCAGTGCAGAATCCAGGTCTTCTACGATCAAAATTCTTCCCAAAAGGCTGTCGATGACGAGCCGATTGACAGGATCACACTTAACCAGCTCGCTGGCAAGGCCAACAACTCCGGCAGACCTCTTCATGCGGGTCAGCTCATCCGATGGATAGCTGGGCCTCATAAGGGTTAAAGGCTGAAAAGTGGCCCGGCCCAGACGGTTCTGCTTTAAGAACTCGATCGCCCTTTTTGCGTGGCTCTCATCGGGAACAATCAGGTCGTTAGCTGCTCCCCCCAAGGCTGTATCTAGTGCGAGTGCTAAGTCGCCATCAACCGATATTGCACCGGCAACTGGAACATACGAACCTTTCAGATGCCCCTGTTCTTTGGCGGCTAAAACCGCCCTGGCTCCTTGGGCCAAACCTTCGTAAGATTCTAGAGTCGCCGATAGACCTCTAATCCGACCTTCCAGCCCGGCAAGCTCCGTGGCTGCGCGGGCCGAGGCAGTATTAGCTTCCTGCTGTTTTTGGTCTAAGGTTCTTAGTTCCTCTTGAACACCCGAAATCTCCTTCCTGCCTTCTGCCTCCTTAGCCTCGGCTTCAGCCTGATTGGCTTGGGCCTCTTCTATCCCTTTATCCAGATCAGGAAGAGTGGAAAGAATTCCTTCCACCTCAATTTTCAAGTGCTTCAGCCTTTCATCTCTATGAGCGGCTTCGACCTCATGTTTCTGCCACTCTTTCAAATCATTTTGTGCCTGGGTCAGCAGTTTTTCGAGCCTCGAAAGCTCCTGTGTCAAACGCCCAGATTCTTGGTCTACCGAAGCCATCTGGGCGGATAGTTCTGATAACTGCGTCTGAGCTTCGCCTAGCTCACCTTCAGCCTGTGCAAGGTCTTCTCTGGCTTGAGCGACCCGGGTTTCATGCCCCCCCGCTTCTTCTGCAAGCTGGCCTTCAAGATCATTCAGGCTTTCAAGTTTAGATTCCGAAAGCTTTTTCTGCGACTCAGCCTGATTGACGAGGCTCTGAAGCCGCATCACATTATCTCGAAGATCCTCGATCCTCGATTCCATCTGCTCCTGGTCTGCCAGAGCTTTTGCCTTCGCTTCCTCAAGCTCGACAAGCTTTAGGACAAGCCTTTCAGCCTCTTCCTGAGCGCCCTTCTGCCTTTGTTTGAGTTCAGATAACAGAGCTTCTGCATCTTTTATCTCCTTGGCAAGAAGTCCGACCTCTGTGTTTTTCAGCTCGGTCATCAAAGCTCGTGCTTGTCGTGCAACTTCTGCTTCTGCCTGAAGCGGCCCCATCTGGAGGTCCAACTCCTGAATCAAATCGTGAACTCGATTCAGGTTTTCGTTTGTGGAAGCCATTCGACGATGAGCCTCCTGCCTTCTCATGCGGTAGCGTTGAACGCCTGCCGCTTCGTCGATCCAGCCTCGCCTTTGAGTCGCGCTTGCAGCCAAAGCCTGATCGATTTCACTCTGACCGACAATGGCATAGCCTGCTCTTCCCAGGCCGGAGTCAGCCAGAAGATCAGAAATATCCTTAAGCCGACATGTTCTGCGGTTTATCTGATAAAGACTGTCTCCCCCCCTTGTCAGCCTGCGGGTGATGACAACTTCGGGAGTATCAATAGGGAGGTCGCCTGCCTCGTTGTCAAAGAATAGTGAGACTTCCGAGTAGCCCAGGGGTTTTCTATTGGCAGACCCATTAAAGATAACTTCCTGAGCTGTCTGGGCTCTAAGAGATCTGGCGTTTGTTTCACCCAGTCCCCACAATATCGCATCGACTATGTTGGATTTGCCGCACCCGTTTGGGCCAACCACGGAAATAATGCTTCCCTGGAGGTCGATTTCGGTCTTTTCGGCAAAGGTTTTAAAGCCGTAAATGCGGACGCGCTTTAGCTTCATGTCGCAGGCACGATGAGCCCTGTAAGATCAAGACGTCTTTGGTGCAGAACCTGGACGAGGGAGTTCAAATACTTTTCCACCATCCAGGTCGAGGTAGCTGTTTCCCCCCAGTCTGGCAATGGCAGGCAGAGGCTGCAGCTGGTCCGAACCCATCAAACTTTTAGAAACGTGAATTGCGGCGATGGTTCCGATAATAAAAAGGCCAGCTCCAGCCTCTTCTCCATGACTGACCAGCTCAAACAGACGGCATTCAAACTGAACCAAGCTCTCAGCCGCTCGATCTGGTTTAACGACTAGGCTAGGCAAGGGCGTAAAACCACCTAAAGCCCATTCTGACTCACCTCTGGGCAGGCCAGCAGCGGTCTCGTTCATCCCAGCTGCTATATTCCTATGAACCAAGTTGACAACAAACTCCCCTGTTGCCTCGATATTAGAGCCTGTATCCTTAACCTTCCCTTGTTGAGCTCGAATGGTGCAGAGAGCCAAGCTGGGCGGATTGACTCCTCCTGGCATAAAGTAGCTGAAGGGGGCCAGGTTCGGTCTTCCTTCCTCGTCGATAGTCGAGACCAGCGCGATTGGCCGCGGCACAATGAACCCCGCCATAAAGTCGTAAATCTGACCAGAGGTCAGATCTTCTGGATGGAATGAAGCGTGGGTCACACCAAATACAGCTCCAAGTGTTTCAAAACTCTCTGCCAGGCATCAGCGGCAGCATCTGCATTGTAAACAATCGGTCTGTCATCGTTGAAAAAGGCATGATGAACCCCATTGTAAGTTTTGAACTCGTGTTCCCTGCCAAGCTCTGTCAGCTTCTCTGAAAGCATAGAGACAGTCTGAGGGCTGGCATAGTCGTCATGTTCTGCAAAAAGCCCAAGAAGAGGAGCCTTTAGGGCAGACAAATCTGGCTGAACATTTGGGTGAATCCCATAAAAGTTCACACAGGCCTTAATGTCATCCGTCAGACAGGCGGCAAAGAGAGCCAGCTGCCCCCCCATGCAGAAGCCAATGACGCCAACACCTCTGCCTCCGCATGATTCATTGCCCTTAAGAAAATCAACAGAAGCCAAAATGAGCTTTGCAGCCTCATCCACATTGAGAGCCATCATCAAAGACCCAGCCTCATCTGGCTCTGCAGTTGATTTACCCCCATAGAAGTCTGGAGCCAAAACTGTAAACCCTTCAGCAGCAAGCCTATCTGCCACATCTTTTATATGGCCAACAAGACCCCACCATTCCTGAACAAGAATGACTCCTGGGCCGCCTTGAGGACCTGTTGATAGATAGCCAGACCATTCTTGATCTTGACCAGGAAAAACCACCATCTGACCAGGCATAAGGGCGATTGTGACACGCTAAGCGCGTGAGTCTAGCTTCCGTGGGACTGGCGAAGACTGGTTGGAGAAGCTCCAAACCTATGTGTAAAAGCTCGGCTGAAATGGGCAGGACTGGCAAACCCACACCGTTCAGATATTTCAGAGATCGTCAGTTCGGTCTGAAGGATCATTTCCCTTGCCTTTTCAAGCCTTAGAGAAAGAAGATACTTGTGGAAGGGCTGCTTGGTAACCTGCCTAAAAATATGGCGAAAGTGAGAGGTGCTAAGCCTGACTCTTTCGGCCATGTCTGCATCAGTCACATCTTCAGCATAATGACGATCAAGATAGGAAAGAGCCTTGTGAATAAGGGTTTCTGCATGGGGCGCCTGATCGCCAAAAAGATCCTGGGCCAGCTGTCCACAAAGGGCGACGGCATGATCTGCTATTTCTCCGGCTGAATCCATGCCATCTAGTGTTCTTGCCGCGTGGAGCAGGAACTGGTGCATTTTCCTGTCGCTTCCAGCTTCGAGAAGGGCTGAAGAAACAGCGGCAAGAAAAGTGAGAGCAAGCCCCTTGGCTTCATCAAGGTCGGCGGATTCAAAGCGAACAGCTTGTTCCAGCTGAGCCATGGCCGCTTCGTACCTTGGCCAGTCTTTAAGCCTCAAAACAGCCGAAAGCTCGTGAAGGCCAACCCTTCCGCCATGACCACGAAATGGGCAGACCGCTGCCTGATCAAATTCAAAAAGAACCTCAAAAAAGACAAAGCTCGCCGGGGTGCCAAGATCAGCAAAAGTCAGAGTGTCCGGCGGAGCCTGAGGCGGGACAGTGAAGCTCAGCATATCCACCCGGTATGACTGCCCGTCTACTTCAGCAGCGCCTATAGTTTCTAGACAAGAACCATCACCGTTGGGCCTGTAAAGTGACAGAACCTCGCTTGAATCGCCGTAATGTCGGCCTTGAATCAAATCAAGACGATGGACGCTTTGCTTGGCTCGGGAAAGGGTGACAAGTCCTCCCACTGCCCCAGACGGCTCTGTCTGAGGATCCGCCGAGAGAGCAAAGATTCCAATAAGAGTTACCTGCTTCAGGCGTCCGTTGCCAGAAGGAATCGGCACTTCAAGAGTGAATGGCAACGCCCGTGAGGGGTGGCGTCTGCTGGCCCCGCCATTGCTCTGCCAACAGAATCCTCCTTTTGCGCCCAAACGCTTGATGTCCGAAGGGGGAGTCCAAGAGATGCCGTCATGCAGCCTCTTGAACTCTCCTCGGACGACAGTGCTTTTGCTTTTCACTAGGCTATGTTCAGCTACTTGGCATCAACACGAGTCTTTGTGTGAGGCAGATGCCCGAATAGGGAGCCCCTAAGACCGTGCAGGTTGGCAGAATGAAGTTCGGCATCTTTTTGGAAGTAGATGGGAATCCACGGCGCATCCTGAAGCACCACATCCTCTGCCTTTTCGTAAAGCGGCTTTCTCTTCTCCCACTCCATCGTAGAATCCGCTTCGCTGCAGAGGGCATCAAACTCTGCGTTGCTGTAGCCCATCATGTTCTCTGGTCCCCAAGTGGCAAGCATGTTGCTCAAAAAGTTCTGAGGATCAAGAAAGTCGGCAGCCCACCTCATATGGAAGAAAGGCAGCTCTTTTCTGTTGAGCTTTTCAAGATAGTTTCTCCATTCAAGACTTCTCAGCTTAACCTCCACTCCCAAATTCTCTTTCAACATGCCAGCTGAAGCTTCAGCCACAAGGCGGATATCGGGGAACTGCTCTCGGAAATACATTTCCAAGGGAGGAAGGCCCTTGCCTTCGGGGAACCCAGCTTCAGCGAGCAGCTTTTTAGCTTCGGCAGGATTGAATGGAATATAAGCGGCCTCGTCTCGGTGGCCCATCACTCCGGGAGGAATGATCCCTTTCGCTTCTTGGTTGACACCACCCATTCGATCTCTTACAATCGAGGTTCGGTCGATGGCCATGGCAAAAGCTCGGCGAACTCTGCGGTCCTTAAAGGGCGGATAGGCCAGCTGGTTCATGCCAATGTACCAAATGGCAGGACGATCATAAAGCTTGATCTTGTCCTTGAGGTCATTGTCCTTCTTCACACCATCAATATCCGTGCGCTGCAGTCTGGCCAGCTGAATCTCGCCGTTTCTAAACTTGGCTAGAACTGTGGTGTTGTCTTTAATAACGGGGCGAACAATTTTGGTGAGTTCGGGCTTGCCGCCAAAGTAATCCGGATTGGCGACAAGAGTCGTTTCCTGGTCTCGCACAGTGCTTTCCACCTTAAAGGGACCAGTTCCTACCATTTCAGAAACTTGTGTAAGTTCCTTATCAAGAGGAACAGATTCTTTCGGAAGCGGCACAGAAACAATGTAAGTCAGCTTGCCAAGGAAGTAAGGAGTCTTCTTTTTCAGTGTGATGGAAAGTGTTTTTTCATCAATCACCTTGACGCCATCTACTGCCTGAGCTTTGCCAGCCAGCTTCTCTTCAACTCCAACAATATCGTTAAGGTAGGCACCGGCGGTAGGAGAGTTGAAAGTGGATTGACAGACTCTTTCGATAGACCACTTAAAATCTTCTGCAGTCACTTCCCTGCCGTTATGGAACTTAATCCCATCTCTCAGTTTGAAGGTATAGGTCAGGCCGTCATCACTGACTGACCATTCAGAAGCAAGTGCAGGAGCCACCTCGTTCTGTTCGTTCCAGTTGACCAAGCCCTCGTAAACGTTCTGAAGAAGGTCAATCGTGTCGCCATCCTGAACAACGTGGGGATCAAAGGTGGTGGGGTTGGTGTTGACGGGGTACCTAAAGACTCCGGCTTCTCCCGACTCTCTGCCTCTCTGACTGAAGCCGCCGCCTTCACTGCTTTTGGGGCCGCAGCCAACAGCCAGCAAAGCGGCTGCTGCCAAGGATAAGCCCAGAATCCAATGCCTCATGAAACTGCATTGTACTATGCAGATTAAGACTGGCTGAGCAGCAGGGACGCAAGGGCTTCGCCAGCTTTCAACTGCCTTTCAACCACCTTCTGCCAAAACTCGATTTGAACCCTCATCACCTCTTTGGCCATGACGATGTTTGAGGGAGGAGCTTCCAGTTCCTGCAGGGCATTGAGAGTTTTTAGGAGAAGGGGACGCACCGGCACCGCGTCGGCCCAATCGTGATGCCGGCTGGAATGAACTCGTCCCCCTGCCGTCACCGAAAGCCAGCAGGGATCTTCTCTTTCAGACTCGCCGGAGTCGTGACAGGCCTCCCAATCTGGCGCATGACCCTCCAGCTGCATAAGCCGGCTGCCCGCCCACAAAGACACGCAGAACCACTTTGGATGAACTTCCAGCAGATGAAGCGACTGCATCAGCAGATCCCAGTGTCCGTCTTCAGGAACATCCCAAGGCATGACAGCATCCCAAAGCTCAGCCATAGCCAGCGCGGCCAGGGTTGTTTCGTAAGATTCCCTCAGCGTTGGAAAGGAACTGATTGGTTGAACCTGAGTAACGAAGCGCCGCTTTCTGCCTTCGGCAACGGTAAAGAGCGCCAAATTCAGGACCTCAGTAGAACCTGCAAGGCGAGAGCCTCCTTTACGCGCCCCTTTGGCAGTGACTTCAATTTTCCCAGTCTCTTCAGTCAAAAGGGTGAGGCGGCGATCAGTTTCGCCGCTCTCACCCTTTCTTAGGACAATGCCTTTATAGGTTTTATCCTGACTCACTAGATGCCAATTCTAAGCCACTCTTGGAAGATGAAGCTCATTCTGTCAATAACCAATGCAAATCGTGCCATGACAGTGGCGCCAAAGATACAGCCAAAGCCGATCATCAGCATCCAGCGTCCGAAGATGTTGACTCCATTCATGAACTTGCCCTTCAACTCATAACTGAAGATGAAGTAGCTGACGGCACTGACCAAAGTGATGACGAAAATGAGGTTCGAAATGGCCTGAGTCGGATAGACATTAGCCGCAATCTGAGCCGCAAGTTGAGGATCAATAGGCTGAATCTGATCCCCCACAAGGATCTGCTTCGCAGGAACTCGGAAGCTATCCATGGTGGTGGGAATAATCGGCCTCATTGAGTCATAAATCTGCGGACCGTAGGTGGTAAACCAGTTTAGGATCCACTGACCAGACCAAGCTCCAAGAATGATTCCAATTGGGATTCGGCTCATCCAGTTGTGCTTTTTACTGAAGACCATGTATCCCATCAGGCCAATGGCAGGCAGCAGGGCAAACAGCCAGTAGCCAGGCTGGGCAGGATCAGTTCCTGTGCTGGGAACGCCAGTCATCTTCTGCCACCAGCTTGTGTAGAGGGTTTCCTTCCAGATTCCAACTACAGAGAAGCCTACGGCCAAGCCAATAAAAAGGTGCTCAAAGAATCGATAGATCTTTGTCTCTTTGTAAAGAACCGAGTAAAGGCCAATAGTAGCAATGGCTCCCACGGTCAGCTTAATCAGAGTGTAATCCATGCTCTTATGACTTCCTCTTGTTTTGCCCAGAGGCGAACATTGCAACGTTGCCAACAACAATTGCGACGATGAGCAGCATGAGCACAACGTTTAGGGCAGCGTAATAAGTTTTCCCACGCCCTACGTGCTGATAGCCATCTATCGGCTCAATAACACCAGAAACATTGGTGCTGGCTATTTTGGGATCTTTTCCATCTGCCTGACGCTTGTTGATTCCGTAATACATCATCATCTCAACGTCATAAACGCCTTTGAGCCCAATCGCCACTCCGCTTAGCTGACCAGAACTATAGTAGGGTAGCAGGGTGGGACCGACAACACCGGTGCACATGCAGAGCAGAGTCACCTTTCCACTGAGCCTTTGAATTCCAACGTCAATCGTGGCGCTGGCTGTAATGTACACAACAGCAGCAACATCCTCAATTCTGCGAACATTCTTGAGAACATCTGAGCGGAAGATATCAATTTCCTGTCTGTCGGGAGTCTTGGTCTTTCTTCCCTGCCATGCGCTGCGAAGGTTCACGCCCATTGCCTGAGTTGTGCCTTCTGCATTCGGAAAGTAGCCGAGGTCAATATAGTCTCGGCCGAGGACAAGCTTTTTATCCTCAGGAAGAGTCAGGTTGACGAACCTAAGAACGTTTCGAGCCACCTGTGGAGCCTGTGGGTCAGCCAAGCTGTAAAGCACAAACTTCTGCCTTCGGTAGGCCAGCATTTTCAAAATGGCCTCTAGGTGCCCCTGACTTTCACCCCTTGTTGAGTTCGTCCAGTCTGACTGCAGCAGAACTGGCTTCTCGGGGTCAAGCTTTTCAAAGCTGTTGTAAAAGCTGATTGATGAATCAGCCGCTTTGGCCGGAACATCGACCTTAATATAGAGGCCGCTCACAACCGCCAGCACAAGAATGGCGTAAAGAATTCGACGGTCAACCGCCTGCAGTTTGCTCCAGAAATTCTGTTCCATCTTAACTGACACCTCCCTTCTCAAGACCAAGCCATAGTCTCAATCCCATGGCCAAAGCTCCAAGGCCGACGCCGAACTCAAGAGCTCGCAGACTTGGCACCTGCAGAGTTGACTGGAACCAGTTAGCAATCTCGTTGATCTTAATGTTGTTCAAAATGTGAGCCGGATTATTTCCGGTAAGGCTGTCAATCACCCCGGACCAGGGCACATCAACGGCACCCATCAGGCTGAGAATCATGATGAGAGCTGATCCCATTAGAACCGTTGCTTCAACAGACCTGATTCTAAAAGCTCGGAAGGCTGCAGAGAGGATAAAGAAGGCGATTATGGAAAACATCGCCGCATCCATCTGCTGCAGAAGACCATCGAACAACAAGTCGAAGGCGTAGTTGGGAAAGCTCCAGTTTGCCTGCTCTAGAAGCTTGGCATCTGTGTCACGAAACTCTCTCATGACATAGTCGATGTAGCCAAAGACGATCATCGCCAGCATGGAAACAAGCAGGACGATCGAAAACGCCCAATCTTTCTGCTTCTTCATCAATCGTGTTATGTGAACACGTAGAACAGAGTAGATGCCCAGGCCGAGCAGAAATGCAGCAATGACGTTTGTAGAAGCCGCCATTGTGGGCTGAAAATCAGAAATCCAAAATGAAACAGCTTCAATTCCATTTCTAGGAAGATCATCATCAGCCCTTGATACAGGGCTCGGCCACAGGAACATAAGGACATAGAAGGCGCCAGTTACGAAAGTGGCTGTCCAAACTACAGGCCGACGTGCCTTCTGTGGAGCAAACATCAGTCCAGCCATAATGGCCAGACTTGCCAAAAAGGTCGCACCAATTGCGAGCCAAAGGCTTTGTGAATTGTGAGGCTGCGAATACCAGGAGCCTCCCGACTGAGCAAGGGGTAGAAAGTTCATTGACCGCCTCCGGCTGCTGGCGCGTCTGCCACAGGCTCAGCTGGCTTCTTCTCTCGCTCGATCTTCAAGGACTCCTCGCTTCTAAGTGGATTAAAAAGCCTATGCATTGTTGTATCGGGTTTGAGCTTTTTGCTGGTCAATGTAAGGCGCTCTGCAGGTGGTGCTTCCATAACAGCCGCACCGCCCCCCTTTTCCACCCTTACAAGGGCTGCTGGCTGAGTTCTTTCGTAGCTTCCTAGAAGAACACCAAAGATGACAGTAAAGATGATGAGGAGCTTGCCCCAGTCCTGCCCGACCAAGCTTCCGACCAAAACAGATTCTCTTCGGAGATAGGCAGATGCAGCGTAGAACTCATCGCCAATAAGGACGTAGTCGCATGCTGCAATGAAGAAGGGAGTCTGGGTTTGAGTGGTTGAACCTGCAACCTGGATGGCGCCAACACTATTCGCCGTTTCGGCAAAAATCAGTGATTCAGCAAAGAACTCACCAAGCAGAAATGTGGCAGCAGCCTTTTCTCGTAGAATCATTCCGCTGACGCCAGCGGCAAAGGCAAACTGCCTGTCTGAAATAAACTGAACCGAATTAGAATCGTATCGGTCCAACATTCCCTGGGTTTGGTACACGTCACGAATAATTTCTTGGGCAACAGTGTAAACAGCCGCATCCGCACAACAAAGCCTGATTGGCGTTGAAAACTGTGCGGCCTTTTTGGTGACGTGTCCAAACACGTTAAGCGCCTGTACCGAAACCGCCGAAAGCCCGCCTAGCCCCGGAACCATGATAACTGGACGCCCCATTTCTGTGGCTCGTCCAATCGCATCGTCCAAAGCGTTCAGTCCAGGAATACGCCGGATAAACAGTGCCTTCTCGCCTTTTGCTCGCCAAATGTTAAACAGCACAAAGACTGCCAGCAAAATGGTGACAAAGACCGAGATCCACCCCGTGTCCAAATACTGCATCGAATTACCTACTCATTCTCGCCCTTGGTTTGCGCCAAGGTTCTTTTGTCTTCCAATCTCTGGATAAGACGTTCTATCGCGCCAGGAGTCGCCATAAGCCGGCTCATCCCCATTGTCTGATCGAGCCCCATAAAGGGCACGATGAACGGCGAAAAGGTCATCACCGCGTGACTCCCAATATTGCCAAATGGCTTGTGTGCTTCCATAACAAGAGTCGCAGGAACATCAAGACCCCTCTTCAGAATCTCGTCGACCACTTTCTCGGTCAATGCCCTCTCCTCCTCCTCCGTCATGGGGTCCAACCAATCCATCTTCGTTTTTCTGCCAGAACTCGGCTATTTTGGCAAGAACTGCCTCTTCGTTGCCAGAGAACCTTAACAAGACCCCTCGGAAATCATCCAAACGGCTGCTTTTTTCCAGTGGAGAAAGCCGAATTCCTCCTGAAAGCGGCAAAAGACGCTTAACAGAAGACCACTCAATCTCTGTTGTGCTGAGTCCCAGACGAACAGAAGCGCCTTTGGGGTTCAAAACATATCGAGCTGGAAGAAACATTTCAGCTGTCGAAGCGAAAATAGCCACACAGCCTAAGCCCCCCACCAAAACATTTGATGTGAGCAGAAACCCAATAACACCGGCCATGATGCAGGCTGCCGCACAAACCGCTCTTTTCTGAGGATTCTCCTGACCCAACTGCCTTTCCCAGATCAAGACATTATCCAGACCTGGGACTGCATCATCGCCAGCTTTCAAAAAGTGTGCTCACAGATTCATCCATGTGGATGCGTCTGATTGCCTCACCCAAAAGAGGGGCAACCGAGAGGACTTTTAGTTTTGGCACTTGCTTATCAACAGGAATCGGAATCGTATCTGTTGCAATGACTTCTGTCACAACAGAATCCTGGAGTCTTTGAGCGGCACTTCCAGAAAGAATGGCATGAGTGCAGGCACACATCACCTGGGTGGCTCCGCGCTTGATCAAGCCTTCTGCCCCCTGAATGATCGAGCCGCCTGTATCGATCATGTCGTCGATCATGATGCAGCGCTTGCCTGCCACATCACCAATAATCTCAACGATGTCAACCTTGTTTGGCTCAGGGCGCCTTTTGGCAATTATCGCGATGGGGGCCTTCAGCATCTCAGCCAGGCTTCTGGCGCGGGTGACGCCAGCAACATCTGGCGAAACAACAACGATGTCATCAGCCTCGGCATAGCCTTGCGCAACAAAATGTCTTCCTAAAATTGGACCAGCATAAAGGTGGTCGACAGGAATATCAAAAAAGCCCTGGATCTGCTCGGCATGCAGGTCAACACAGACAACTCTGTTTGCCCCCGCTTCTTCAATCAAGTCAGCTACAAGCCTTGCCGTTACTGGTTCTCTAGGCTTAAGCTTTTTATCCTGCCTGGCGTAGCCGTAATAGGGCATCACAACAGTGATCCTCCCCGCACTGGCTCTGCGGAAAGCATCCAGCAGGATTAAAAGCTCCATCAAACTGTCGTTGACGGGATGGCATGTGGGCTGAAGTATGAACACGTCATTCCCACGAGCGCTCTCATTGACCATCACCCGAATTTCGCCATCGCTGAACTTGGTAGAGGTCAGCTGTCCGAGATTCACACCAAGGTAATCGGCAACCTGACTTCCAAGCTGTCTATGCGAATTGCCGCTGAAGAGCTTCATGTCTTCGCCGAGTCGGATTGTGTTCGGTGCTGACGAAACTTCTTTGCCCATTCCTCTTTGTTCTCCTGTCTTGCTCTTCCAATCCCAAGCGAATCTGCTGGGACATTTCCTGTAATCACGCTGCCTGCTGCGGTAATGGCGCCATCACCAATGTTGACAGGAGCCACAAGCGTCGAGTTGGAGCCTACAAAGGCGCCATTGCCAATTTCAGTCAAATGCTTTGCATACCCGTCGTAGTTGCAGGTGATCGTTCCTGCCCCAACGTTGGCTTTTGATCCTACCCTTGCATCGCCAATATAGGTGAGATGACTGATTGAAGTTCCTTCGCCGATAGTGGACTTTTTGATTTCCACAAAATTGCCCACCTTCACCTTTTTGCCGAGCTTTGTCTCGGGCCTTAAGTTTGCAAAGGGACCACATCGGCTTCCGCTTTCCATTTCAGCCTGGTCGAGATGGCTCATAAACACACGGACATCGTCGTGAAGAATCGAATCCTTTATCCAGGTGTTTGGTCCAATGGCGCAGCCAGAACCAATTGACGTCCTGCCATCAATAACAGTCATTGGCAGAATCGTCGTATCAGGACGAATGGTTACCTCTCCACCGATAAAGGTTGAATCGGGGTCAACAATGGTAACTCCGTTTTCGCCAAGCTCCCTAAGAATTCTCATTCGCAAAGTTTTGCTGGCCTGAGAAAGCTGATTTCTATCGTTGACGCCTTGGAACTCGTATTCATCCTCAAAAACGACGCCTCGGACAGTTCCGCCATTTTCACGGATCAGGCGAATCACTTCCGTCAAATAGAGTTCGCCAGTCGTTGGACTAGGCTCTACCATAGGAAGCAGTTTTCTGAGCGCAGAAAGGGAAAAGCAGTAGAGAGCCGGGTTGATTTCATCAATCATTCTCTGCTCAGAATTGGCATCTTTTTCTTCAACAATCCCTTCGACATGATTGTTTTCGTCACGGATTATCCTTCCGTACCCTTTGGGACTGCCAACCTTCACTGTAGCCAGAACGCCTTCTGCTCCGGTTTCGATGGCAGTATCAATCAGCTTCTGGACCGTAGATGTGCGAATCATGGGAACATCGCCACACGCGATTACCACCAGCCCCTCATCACCTTGTAAAGCATCAAAGGCACAGAGGACGGCATGGCCGGTTCCATTTTGGTCATCCTGTACTGCGGTAGGGAACTCGGTGCCAAGCTCTTCAAGCATTTGGCTGCGTCCGTGTCCGACAACAACAACGGGAGCTGCCAGGCCAGCACCCTGCATGGCAGAGATCACCATGCGAATCATAGGAACTCCGCAGACCTGGTGAAGACATTTTGGTAGAGCCGACTTCATCCGTTTGCCTTCACCGGCAGCCAGAATTACGCCTTGGATAGGAATTTGGGTCATCTCTGCGGGGGTGAAATTACCTCAATAAGCATACAAAACCCTGCCTCAGGAACTAGAATGAAAGCGAAATGAGCCTGCGCGTCCTGCGGCACCCCCTAGGCCAGCACCTTTTGACCCAGCTGCGAGACGTGCAGACACCGCCTGATCAGTTTCGTCAGCACGCTCATACCCTGGGAGTTTTACTGGCACTCGAAGCGACTCGTGATCTTTCAACCAGCTTGAAAACAATAAACACGCCGCTAGAACAGCTAGATGCCCCCGTTCTCAGCCAAACATTGGCTGTCGTGCCAATTCTTAGGGCAGGGCTGGCCATGCTGGAACCTGTCCTTGAAGTTTTTCCTCATGTGGCAGTCGGCTACGTTGGCCTGGAAAGAGATCATACAACCGCTGTAGCCAGCAGCTACTACAAAAAGCTTCCTGAACTTAAAAACAAATTCTGTCTGTGTCTAGACCCTATGCTGGCGACTGGAGGCTCTGCTGCTAAAGCAGTCAGCTTGATGAAAGATGAAGGAGCAGAAAAGATCGTCATGGTCTGTGTCGTTGCTGCACCAGAAGGTGTTGCAGCTTTTAAAGAGGCTCACCCGGATGTAGAAATCGTGACAGCATCGCTGGACCGCCAGCTTAATGAAATAAAGTACATTCTGCCCGGTCTTGGCGACTTTGGCGATAGACTGTACGGAACTTGAAACGCCACACTTCAAATTTCAAGAATCTAGAAAAAACCCTTCTTTTTAAAAAGATAAAGAATGAACGCAGATACAATAACCATGCCTGCCAGGCAGATATAAAAACCATAGGGGCCACTCAGGCCAGGCATGCTGATAAAGTTCATGCCGTAGATTCCGGCAACCAGCGAAGCAGCCATCATGATTGTCGAAATCACAGTTAGAATCCTCATGATTTCGTTCAGCCTATTGCTTACGATTCCCAGCTGAGCATCCATAATGGAAGAAAGAATATCTCGGGCAAGATCCAAACTTTCAATTTGACGGTAGATCAAGCTGTTAATGTCTTGATACTCTGCCATCATAGATTTCGGCACCCAAGGCTCGCCGTGCCGTGTGACAGCTGCTACAAAATCTCTCAAGAGTGCCAGCCTTCTCCGCTCTTCTAAAATCTCTCTCTTTACACAAAGTGCCGAAGAAGCATCTACAGTCTTCATTTCATAAATAGAATCCTCCAGTGATTCAATTCTTTCATGAAGACCGTCGATTTGATCAATATCTCCTTCTGCCAGAGAATGAATAATTGTCTGAAGAAGTTCTTCAGAAGTCTGACCCAAACCCTCTGGATCAGAAACCCATTCGTTCATTAAGTCTATTAAGAAGGGTGAGGCATCTTTTGAAGCTGTCAGAATAGTTTGGCCGTGGGCAGCTAAAATAAATGGCTGAGCCGCCCTTTCAGGATCATCTTTTGTCAAAGGCAGAGTGGCTGCCGCCAGGCCAGCTTCATGATCGAACCTCATAGAAGGAAGAAAGCGAGACAGAGTTTCAGCCAACCCATCATCAATGCATTCATGCCTTCGCAGAAAGCCCTGAATTGCAATAGGATTCCACCCATCCAGGTGAGCCCACATAACGCCTCCTTGATGCCTGGCATCCCATGAAGAAACACCCACCCGCCCATTGGACTGAAGCCTATAGACCAAGGGACTTTCGGAAGCACTCACCGTTTTTACGACGCCAAAGTAACTGATAAAAGTGCCTCTAGGGGCCGTAAAGTGTGATGGCGCAACCTTTGAAAGTATCCTCTGGCTCAGTGAAGATCGGGCGAAAACCAGAGATTAAGCTTGGGATGAGTGTCAGCCTGCCATCTGCCGAGTGGCGGCTGCCACCCGTCAATGAAGTTCCCAACTTCGAATCAGCTCGATCTGGTTTTTGGCAGAGAAGCTTCTGCTGGATTTTTATTGCCTTTGGCTTGATTTTCTACTTCTGGGGTCCGAGCGGGCAGAGCCCTCTTGAAGACCTGATGACTGCCCTTAAAACAGTTCTTCTCTGCGGAGGAGGAGCCTTGGCAGTCATTGCCCTCACTAACCGATCTATTGCTGATCGTGGAGCAGGAGTCAGCTTGGCAATGATTAAAACCAAACTTCCTGTAGACGATTGTTCGCCAGCAAAGATAAAGATTTATCAGTCCAATACCCTGACGGGTTCGGACGAAGGATATTTTTGGCTGGACGAAGACACTTTGTTTTTTAAAGGCACTCAGTGTGCCTTTCGCCTTAATGCCAAAGATATTCCACCCCTTGATGAATGGCAGCCTAAGCACCGTCCTAAATCGAACAGCGGAGTTGGCATGAAATGGCTGGAAGTGAAAACCGGGCCACGTCCCCTCGCGGTAAATTTCTCATTTCTAGAGCTTGATAACGATCACGCCGCCCATAGAAGATCATCAAAGCTGGTGAGACAGATCGCTTCCTGGGTTCACGAAGCTCACGAGGGTGTTATTGAAACAGTCCTCCCTCCGCTGGCCGTTCACCCAGGATTAAGAGTCAGTGGTTCTTGGTCTAAAGAAGGCATTATCTCTGGAGCGGTTATTGCCGTTATCGGAACGCTTTTGGCTTTTGCCTCACTTTCAAGAATTGTTTCTCCTCATCACTTAGGCATCAACCTCACCGAAGCCTTAGTGGGAATAACAGGGCTTTCAATGACTTTCTTTGGTGCAAGGTTTGCGGTGATGCAGCAGAGAGATAAAGAGATGCGCCACGCTTTAATAATCGAGGAGCAGATAACTCAGTAAACCTTAGCGATTAACCTGCCTCTTTGTCAGACGCTCAGCTATGTTATCCATACGGAACCTAAAACCGAACAGATAGCTGGAAGGAAACTGCCTGTACTCAACAAAGGGTTCAAAAGCTCCCGCAACGAACGAGGCCAAATACTCTCTATCGTAGATCACTCCCTGGTCAAAATCGTACTTCCAAAGATAGCTGAATCTAAAGGGACCAAGCGCAGCGTCACCCCTCCAATGAAGTGCCTGACGGCTATAGAGCCTGTCCCAGTTAAAATCTGGCTTTCCTGCTTCTGCACCCAGCACATAAGCTGCGCCAAGCTTAAGCCGTTTATCTGGCTGCCATACAAGCCCCGCCTGTCCTCTAGCAAAGCCATAAGCTGTATGAGTGCTGAGTGTTGAAAAGAAATCAACCCTCATTCTCCAATCTAGATCCCTGCCTAAGGAAACATCAGGCAGTGAAAAGGCTGCAGAAGAAGCCATTCTAGGCCTGTAGTTATCGCTCACTTGAGAGCGAATCAGCTGAATCCGACTGGTGTTAAGCCACCCCAAGTTTCCTTTGGCGCCCCCTTGTTCATAAATAAGTTCTATGGGTTTTGTAACTACAAAAAACTCTTCAACTCTTCCGCTCGGACTTTCATTCCATTGGCTGCCAATCTGCCATGTTTTGCGCCTCTGACTTATCGATGCTTTTTCCTGCTCAGGCCCTGTAACTCCAATTCTATCCAGATACCCGTTGGAAAACCTCTCACCCATATCGCCATCGACGCTTAGCCTTGCCGAAGACTGGCTAAGATCAAGCTCGCTTAATGTGTAGGTTAATGAATAGCCAGGCAGAGATTCAGGAAAAGCGCCCCAAGATGCAGCCAAAACGCTTTTGTCAGTGATCAGCCTTTTGTAGCTCCAGCTTAGGCCAAACTTTCCATCATCATTAAGAGAGTAGCTGGGAAGACTTAATCTTGAATCGAACCTGGGATTTAGGTTAAACCTGTAGCTCGGCAAAGGTCCGATTTTAGCACCCAAGATTGTCAGTGAAATGTTTTTTGCCACTCCATGACTGCCAGGAAAAATAGTTACTTCTTTGGCCGTAAACTTCCACTCTGGGTTCTGCCTTTGTGTTAAAGAGCCTTCGGCATTCTCTAAAAACCATCGGCCTCCATAGATGGTAACTTTTTGTCCCTTAATGTAGGCATTGCCTGCGCGGATTACAGCATTAGAAGCAGAGCCAAGCTGATCATTAGGTCCAAACTCTGGATCTGTTTTTTTTCGCCACCTAAAGCTCACCTGGTCGGCTTTCATGTAGCCTTCAGGGTCAGTCAGCAGCACGCTGCCCGCCGCCGAACCTTGCTGTCCGGCTTCATCCAGCTCAAGCCTGTCTGCCTGCAGCAGGGTCTCGCCATACTTGGCTGTCACCCTGCCGCCAAAAATCTGCTTTCGAGTCTCAAAGTCAAACTCATAGCTGTCATAGGTGACTTCCAGACCATCAAATTTCTTGACAGACTGCCCTTCTGAATGCTGGGAATGAAGCGTTTGAAGCCCAGAGGCGGGGTCATGTTCGCCAAGCCTTTGGCTTGCTGACACCAAAGGCTCGGGGTCATCCGGGGGCATGTATGGAAAAGCTAAAGGCCACATATCGGCTGCAACAAGGTGTTGAGACCTGAGATTTTAACGTTCATCGCAATTATTGAACTCTAACAGGCCCAGGTCTGTCATAATAACAGGCTGGAGAAAAGGCATGAGCGAGATTGTGACATCTCAAATTGATTCCCAATATGAGGAGTGTCGTTGGGTCGCCAGAGTGCGGCATGGCGACGAAGCGGCCATGACCCTCTTAATGGATCGTCATCGGCGAAAAGTCCTAAGAGTGGCTGCCAATGTCCTGCGCGATCTTAATGAAGCTGAAGACGTGGCTCAAGATGCCTTTTTAAAGGCGTTTAGAGAGATTGCGAAGCTGAGAGAAGATAAGGCCTTCCCTGGTTTTCTGTATCGAATCTGTGTCCGCCTCTGCATGGATCGACTGAGATCAAGAAAGCCGCTCTCTGAGATCATGGATCAGCCTGTGGCCAGTCAAGGATCATCAGTCGAAACGAAAGTAGTTGTCGAGGATCTTCTCGATCGACTTTCGCCAGAAATGCGCCTTACGCTGGTTCTGCGTGAAATGGAGCAGTTTTCCTATGATGAGGTCGCAGACGCGATGGGAATCCCAGTTGGAACTGTCAGGTCCCGCCTGCATGTCGCTCGTGAAAGATTTCGTCAGCTTTGGATCGAGGCCACTCAGGAAACGGCGTAGCCATGGAAGAACGCCACGACCTTGCAGATGATTTTGACGGCTCAGCCTTAAGGCTAGAGTCTGATGCTGCAATGGACGATGCTCTCAGCTTTCTTCGTGGCGAAACTCTAGACCCTTCCCCTATCAATGTGAGGAGAATGGAGATTAAGGTGCTTCGCCAATGGCGTCACGAACAAAATCTCCGATCTTGGAAGTGGTGGCTTCCCTTTGCCGCTGCCCTTGCTGTCGGCTTCCTCCTCGCAGCCCTCTGTCTTAATCTGCTGCAGCCTATTTTCATTCCAGACAACAGCCAAAACCCCGCAGTTGCCTGGCCAGAACTTAAAGCTGAGTCAGATCGCCCACCCAAGTCATGACCCTAAGGGTCCTAGCTGGCCTGCTGATTGGTTTAGCCCTTGCCCTTGGCATGCACCCCCTTTCCCGCGTTTCACTCCTTGAGTGTTTTCGGCCCGCCGCAAGCCCCAAAGATCTCGCAGTTCCTTTTGCTTCGTTTAGGCTGCCAAACCCAGATGATCCTCAGTCTGCAGCAGCATGGCTGACCGCCTGGCTGGCAGAAAGATATCGTGGCAGTTTGGTCAACGAAGATCAGCTCCTGCTTCTAACCGAGATCGCCCAAGCAGGTGGAGAATCAGAGCCGGGCAATGCCTACTGGAAGCTGTTTGAGGGCCTGCTTCAACACGACTTGGGAAACAGTTCGGCATCCAAAAAGGCTCTAGAATCTGCCCTCGAAGCTCCTGGCTTCATCCCTCATTCCAGCCTATGGATAAAGGATGTTCTCCGTGAGTTAAGGTTCAGGGATGGATCTACAAGACCAAGCCATATACTAGCCCTACACCAGGCAGTAAAAACCTGGACCCATCTCGCCCTATCAGATCCTTCACTCCCAGTCAAGTATCACCCAGATCAAGTAAAGCTATGGGTTGAAAGCTTGTCTAGGCTCGACTTCCCCTCTCCTTCAACAGTCGATGAAGCCGGCCTGGCTCAGCTGCCTCTTGGCCTGGCCCAATCGATTGTCTTTTGGGGAGTAACGTCAACAATTCTCGCTTTTGTGCTTCTACACCCCTCCTTTACAACAAGCAAAGCTTCTTTAGCCGATAGGTTAAGGCACCTAAAACCCTGGACAATTGATGCCCTTCAGTGGATTCCTCTAGCCCTATGCACGCTTTTATGTGTTGCGATCGGGGGACCAGGCAGAATCCTAAAAGGCCTTCCTCAAACCCCGGCAGTTCTGTTTTGGGGACTGGTTGCCGTCGTCCTCAGCTTAGTGGCTGTTTCCAGCGCTCTCGAATCAGAAATTGATTCCAATAGCCGTCCGGGAGCCATTGCCACTTCCTGCGCGGCGCTTGGACTTGCTGGCGGCGTTTTGTTAGTGACAGCCTCTCTCATTGCCAATCCCTTTATCGTCCAAATGGAAAGAGTCTTGAGCCAAAACTAAAAAATGAATCATGTGCGTCACGAACTGCTGGAAGAGCTGACCAGTCAGCCAAGCGGACTAGCTTGGTGTGGCCTGCAGACTAATGCCTGCGACAAGGTCTTAAGGAGAATATGGGAAAAACATGCGCCAAGCTCTCCTAAACACCTCGCCATCTTTGCCACAGGCGGCTATGGCCGTAGAGAGCTTTCGCCACATTCCGATCTAGATCTCACACTTCTTTCAGTGGGGGAGGTTCATGATGACGGCTTAATCCGTTCCTTATTCCGATCAATCCAAACAGAAATTGGTGAAGAATGGGGTTTGAAAATCGGATACACCTACAGAACGCTGGGTGATTTTCCGGGCCTTGATGCCTCCTCGCGCACCGCTCTGCTTGATGCCAGGCTTGTTGCAGGAGACGAGGATATGACCGCCATCCTTAATGATTCGCTCTGGAAAGACTTTCCTACAGGCGATTTTTTGATTGCCAAGTTTAAGGAAAGAGCCGCAGCCTTTAGCCGATGGCACTCGACTCCTCTTGTGACCGAGCCGAACTTAAAAGAGGGGGCCGGCGGACTTAGGTGTCTTCAGACTTCTCAATGGATTCGCATGGCATTAGGCGAATCCTTAATCACCCCAACAGAAGACTACGAATGGCTGATTATGGTGCGCAGCCTCCTGCACCTTAAAGCCAAGAGAGTCATGGACATCCTCAGCTACGAACGACGGTCTCAAATTGCTGAGATTCTCGGAATGAATCCCTTACAGCTGGCTGAAAAGTGTGCCGAATCCATGTCCGCGCTCCATAAGTTTTGGCGTGATACAGAGACCTGCCTTTCAAGTTCAAGCTTTCTGATAACCCAGCATGTTACGACTCAAAGAGGCCAGCTCTATTACGGTCCGGGAACGACAGCAACCGAAGCAGCCTTGGCAATCACCCTTGCCTCTCAGCTGCCAGAAATTCTGGTCTCAGCAGCTCCGCCTCTAGGTGAGCAAGGCTCTGGAAGCCATTTTCTGGCAGCCATTAGCGGGGGCCTTGCCAGTGTCAAGGCACTTGATCAGGCTGGTGTCCTCGCTCAGATACTGCCTGAGATTACTGACTGTCGTTTTCTTATGCCAGGCGATTCTGGCCACAGGTACACGGTATTCGAGCACACCTTGGTTCTCCTGGAAAACCTTGAATCACCAGAAATGCCCTCCTTTCTCACCGAAATTAAAGCATCTCTGCCCGACCCCAGCCTGTTAATCCTGGCCGGGCTGCTGCACGATGTTGGCAAAATTGACAGGTCTAGACCCCACTCAATTGTGGGAGCCGAGATGAGTGCCGACATCTGCTCCAGACTTGGCATGCCTACAGCACAGATCGATTTAGTTAGATGGCTGGTATTGGAGCATCTCTATCTCTCCCGCATCATTCAGATTCGCGATGTGCAGGATCCCGCTGTCCTTCAGGATGCAGCCAGGCAGTGCGGCACAGTTCAAAAACTAGATCTCCTTACTCTGCTTACGTGGGCAGACATTAGCGCCGTAAACCCAGAAGCCATGACTCCCCTAACACTTGCTTATTTGGAGCATGTTTGGCGGGCCGCCAGGCAAATACTCACTGAAGGACAGGAAGTTCCCGACCCTGTCGGGGTGCGCCGTCGGCTGGCTAGAAGCCTTGCATCTACCTTTCCTCCGGAAGATATCGCTGTTTTTCTTGATTCCCTTCCCAGCAATTACCTGCTCAGCACTTCCCCTTCCGAAGTCCAGCGGCACATGGAGCTTCTGAAGAGGGTTGAAGCCGAAGGTCCAGAGATTCACATGACCGAGCGGCCTGCAATCGAAGCCACAGAAGTGCTGATAGGCGCAGCAGATCGTCTTGGCCTGCTGCGCGATGTTCTCGCCGTCTTCTACTCACAGGATCTACGGCTTCATTCCGTAAAAGCCCGAACAACAAAGGGCGAAACTCCCCTTATATTGGACCTCTTTACAGTCAGCTACGGAAGACGCCCTCTGCCGCCTTTAGCTGCGGCAAAGCTAGAATCCGACCTAAGGCGCGTTTTGACCGGCCAGATCACTGCATACGACTTGATGAAGTCTGCTGACAAAGACCCCGCCAGAGCCCAAGAGCTTTATAATTGGACCTTTACCCCTGGATCTCCAGCGACCCTGGAAGTTAGGGCTCCAAGAGGGAGAGGCATGGCCTACCGAATGTCCAACCGCATCACAGAGCTTGGATGGATTATTTTAGGAGCCAGAGTTGGTCAATGGGCAGGAGCGGCAGCCGCGACATTTACTCTTCTTGGCCCGGAAGGAAAAGCCCTGACTCATTCAGATGCAGATCAGGCCTTTGGCTGAGCAGATGTATAATCACCTATTGGCATCTTATGCGCCTTGTCATTCTTGGCTGCGGGCGGTCTGGTTCGACCCTCGCTCTTATGCTGGCCTCAGCCGGCCACGATGTAACTCTGATCGACCGCAACCCCGAAACGGTGCGACGCCGTGTAGGCGACAAGCCCAACATCAAAACAGTTTTGGGAAACGGACTTGATCACGATATTCTCCAAAAAGCAAAGGTGGCAGAAGCTGATGCTTTTTTTGCCTTGACCCGGGGTGACAACACCAATCTCATGGCGGCTCAAATCGTCCAGCGACGCTACAAAGTCTCGCGGGTTGCTGCAAAGGTGGCAGACCCTATGCGTGCAGACGCATACAGAAAACTGGGCCTCTACGTTCTGAACGCAAGCGCCCTCATTGCTGGAATGAGCATGGACTGGCTGACCGAAGCCGACTCGCGCCCCGCCGAGGAATACAACGTCTTGGTCAAGGAGCTGGAGATTTAGCTATGTACATCATTCTTGTTGGAGCTGGCAATGTTGGGGTTCAGTTAGCAAAAAGATTCATTGCCCGTGGACACGAAGTTCTCTTGATGGAGAAGGACTCAACTCAGGCAAGAAAGCTTGGCGCCCTCCTGGGTGACGAGCATGTTGTTCATGCAGACGGGTGTGATATTGTCCTGCAGAAAGAGAACGGCTTTGGACGCGCCGATGTTGTTGTGGCAGTCACCGGTGAAGACGAAGACAACCTTATTGTCTGTCAGCTGGCGAAATCCGTTTGGGGAGTCAATAGAGTCCTCGCCAGAGTCAATGATCCAACCCACGAAGATATCTTTAGAGATCTAGGCATTGACGACACTGTCTCTGCGACCTCAATTATCTTTAACCTCATTGACCAGCAGCTTGCGGCCAATGAACTGATTCCTATCGGCGCCCTTCACCGGGGGAATGTTGAGGTTGTTGAGAGCATCCTATCTACCCGCTCGCCCCTTATCGGAAAAGCTGTGCGTGAACTACAGCTGCCCCCAGGCACTTTTCTTGTCTTTCTTATGAGAGATGGGGTCGGCAGCCAGATCAACGGCGACACTGTTCTAGCACCGAACGATATGCTCGTTGCCCTCGTGCCTGTCGCCCAGGCAGAATCGCTTAAACTAGTTCTCTGCCCAGGAAGCAAGTCGTAAGCTGCCATTTAGAATCCCAGGTTCTGCCGATGAAACGCCAGAGCCTGGGGAAAATGCTCTTCCCAGTAATCCCAGGTATGGGCTCCTGGATGCTCAGCATAGCTGTGTTCTATTCCCTTTTCAACTAGAAACTTACTGAACTCGCGGTTTGATTCAATAAGAAAATCGTCTGCTCCGCAATCAATGTAAATGTTCGGTCTTGGCGAAGCTTTTTCCACCAAAGCAAAAAGATCGTTGGGCCCGCCTAAAGGATCTTGACCGTAAATTCTGACCATTTCTTTGCCGAACTCAGGGCTGTCAGTATGGACATACCGTCCAAAGGTTAAAGCGCCGGAATGAGATGCCGCTGAGACAAATCGTTCTGGATAGGTGAGCGCCAAGCGCAGACACCCGTATCCACCCATGCTTAACCCTCCAATAGCCCAGCCTGGCTTTGTATTGAACCACCCTTCGATGAGGGCAGGCAGCTCAACTCCAATAGCTGTTCCATAGGCAAAGCCTTCTTCGGCGTCTGTGTAAAACCCTCTCCCGCCATCGGGCATTACGACAATGAGAGGATGATTGGATGTCTGTCTTTCGATGGTAGTCCATCGAGCCCAAGCTGATTCATCATCACTCAAACCATGCAGCTGAAACAAAACATGCAGGGGACCAGATGTTTGAGGCAGAAACACCTTAGCCTTCTGCTGCCTGCCAAGCGCATTAGAAAAGTACTGAAGATCAATAAGGGCCACAGCAAAGACTACCTCTCAGCCTTGCGGCAGAAAGGAAGTGTTATGCTTACCCTGGACCAATCAGAGCAGATTCCTGGTTGTTGAGCAGCTGAAGATCAATTTGCGGAGGAGTTTTTGCTTCATCTGCCGTCACCAATGCTCCCAGCTTCGGACTCGAACCTGTAAAGCCGCCATGCTGAAGAAGAAGCCTTGTTCCCCTCTTAGTTAAGTCATAGTCGAAGCGATCTTTCCCCCCAGTCGCGTCGTGAGTAAATCGCCCGGTAGGCAGGTTTTCCCATCCACCAGTTTTTTTCTGCACCCAGACTGGACCGAACTCAGCCTTTCGCAGAAGATAGCCAGAATCACCCCAGAAATTCTCACTGAATGAATGTAGACCACGGAGCGCCTGTCCCTGAGTTTTCGGAGCTAGAAACGAAGCGATAAACTTCCAGCTTTTCTCGTCAGGAGAGAACCACCAAGCAGTTAGGCGGGTTCGGTTTGCAGTGGGAACAGCCTTGAGCAGAAACCTCTGTCTGACAGAGGTCTTCCACATCACCTTAAAGTGACTGTGGCCGCCAGTTCCTTCATTTCCAAACCCAGAGGCGTGTACCCCTTCACCTTTTGCCAGAAGCAGCACTTTGTCTTCTTCAGGCACCTTGCTTCTATCAACAGCTTCTGTGCCCGCATCCCAAACGCTAAAAATGATCCTGCGTTCTGTTGGGCTGTTAACCTGCATGCCAAAGTAGCCGCGGCTAAACCCACAGGCCATGTAAAAGGTGTGAATCGGATCGGCTTCCGCCTTGACTTCGTTATAAAACCAGACAGCTTCTTCTCCTTGTGGCAGAGGGTAGCCAATGTGAACAGAGGCAGCATTCAGCCTCTGCTTCAAGTTAAACTCCGCCCCCTCAGAGGCCGGACCAGAAAGTTCAAGCGCTCCAACTTCTGCCTCGGGCACCTTTGAGTTTCCATCCAGAGGAGATAGGTAGATTTTGTGCCAGCCTGCCTTATTGATGTTAATCCGACCGGTTCCCTCACCCGTTGTGAGAGGCATCTTTGTGGTTCCCCCTGGGCCTTCAACTTCAAGCAGGACACCCTTGCGTGAACCAAGGAGGCGCATTTCAGGCGAGACTTCAAGAAGTCCAGTCTTGGCAATGCGTCCGCCCCACATAATTTTTGCTTCCCCTGATTCCAAACTCAGGCTGCTCATCCCTCTCTTAACGCTATCCCTGCCGCTCACCACATAGGCAGTAAAAGCTGGGATCTGAGAATTCTGCTGGAAAGCCATGCAGAGAAAAAGAGAGGTGAGCATTGTTTAACAAGGATGACAGGCCCGCTGCATTGGTCCTTGGCCCCAAATATGCTTTTTTTTCATTTGTACTTTAAACGATTAGGAAACTGCTGGACACTAACAAGCTATGAAGGCTCTCGTCATCCTCGCTGTTGGGCCGATGCTGGCCCTTGCATCCTGTGTGGATCCCCAAAATGATGTTCCGCGAGAAGCTAGGCACGAGGTGGTCGAGTTTGCAGCAGGAGAGCCCCCCTTGACACTGCAGCCCCAAAAAGTTCAGGTGGTGAGATCCGAGTTTAGTGGACCTGATGCCCTTGAAATCAATCTGCCTGTCAAGTTTACGAACAAGAGCAGCCAGCCCATTGCCCTGCTCAAACATCTCAACAGTATTCAGCTGCATGTGCAAGGCGAATCGGGGAAAGCTGTTTCCTCACTAATTCAGGTCAAGATGCCCGTGCCGGTTCCTATGAATGTTGTGCTTCTGCAGCCAGGGGAAGACGTGACACTTATCTTTGGAACCCGTCCCCTGGAGAAAGTGGCCCTTGGGAATCATTTCAAGATTCGACTCACCGCCTCGCCATGGACATTTGAAGGCATGACTCCTAAGCCCTACCACCTTTCCAAAAAAAACCTCTGGCCACAAAAGACAGTCGAAACAGCCTGGCAGGATGGCTCGACAGCAGATGTTGAATCTGTCGTCAAACTGGGAGGAGATCCTTCGGTTGAGTTCATCAGCATGACTTCGCTGCCTTCAAAATCCACCCATCAAAACGGAACCGCCTTTCAAGCCAAGTACCGCATTACCAACAACAGCCCCAAGACAATCGTTCACATTGCCCGCCCAGATGCTCTTAACTTTTCAGTTACTGGTACAAGGGGAGCCTATCTCGACCCTTATGCCGCCTTTGATATGATGGCCCTGACTGTCTGGGATGCAGTGGCCTTGGCACCCGGCGAGAATCGAACATGCATTAGGACAACGCCTCCATATCAAAGTGCTGACATGGAGAACTCGGTGAAGGTCAGCTTTTCGCTCAGCCCATGGGACCCCAAAAGTATCGAGGGTCTGAAGAGTTCTGGCCTCCCTGACTATATGACAGCTTTCCCAACGAAAAATGTCGCAAGTCCGGAATTCACCGTCAAGCGTCAAGACTAATCAGAAGCGGCCCTGGCTCATAGAGAGCCCAGGGCCGCAGAAGAACAATCGGCTGTGTCTAGTTAGTCAACCTTAACGCCGAGCTTGGCCAAGGCCTGATCCACGCGCTTGTCAGATTCACCGCCGTAGCCTACGATAGACTCGGCAACCTTGCCCTCTTTATCGATGATAAAGACTGTAGGAATGCCGCTGACATTGTAAAGGCTGCCGCTAATGCTTTGGTTTGCAGCCTTGCCTGCTGGATCAAAGTAGAAGGGGAAGGTGTACTTGGTTTTGTTGGCAGGCATCCATCTGTTAAAGGCGTCCTTCTCGTCGCTTACACAGACGGCCAACAGCTCTACGCCCTGAGGCTTGGTCTTGGTGTAAAGCTGCTCAAAATGAGGCATTGAAGCAATACAGGGTCCGCACCAGGTAGCCCAGAACTTAAGGACAACAATTTTCCCCTTGTAGTCGCTGAGTCTTGCTGGCCCGCCCTGAAACAGCTCGACGGTGAAATCAGGTGCCGGAGTGCCCGGAGCCAGGAGTGCTTTCGCCGCTGCAGCTGGTCTGGCCGGCGCCTTAATCACCTTGGCACTTGGAGTCAGCTTAACCGAACTGCCGTCGGGCGAGACATCAGCGATATAGTTGGTGCCATCAAAATCAAAGGTGCCTCTTGTATCTTTTCTCGCTTCATCGATAACAAGGGTGACAGGACGAAGCAAAAGTCCATCCTCAGACTTGTCAAAACGACGGTCAAACGCGCCATCATTTCCATCTTCATAGAGTCGAACATGGACTGTTCGATCACCGTACTTGAAGGAACCCGTCAGGTTAGTTGCACGATAGTAGTTAACCTGGCTTCGTCCTGGCGACCAGTAAAAGTTAAGCCCATAAGGCGACTTCCATGTCCTGCTGCCTGACTTATAGCTGGCATTGAAAACAACCGTGCCCTGATAGCTGGGAAGCTGTCCCTCACGCGTTGGCTCAACTCGGTTCCATTCGGCCTTAGGATCATCGGTCAAATCGCCGTTTTGATTCAGATCAAAAAAGAGGGTTGACTTATCGCCATCAACCACAAGGGCCGACAGAAACGATGTCTGGGGACCATTTCCGACCTTCAGAATGCCAAACAAGACCTTGCCGCCCGCAGCGGCTGGAGCCTTTTTGACATCAGCCGAAGGGGTTTCGGAAAGGGCAAGAGTTGAGGGCATATACATCTGCCCAGCCCGCTTGGAGGATTCAAAATCAAGTCCACGCGGGTTGCGTGTCAGCTTGACCTCGATCGGCTTTTCAGCCTGAATTCCCATCAAGACGAAGGCAGCAGCGGCAATCATCGACCACCCCACCAGGTAAAGACGTTGCAGTTAGTGGTGGCAGAAATTGGCGGAGGACTTGCGGCGCCAGAGGCCTCTCCTGCCTGATTTTGAGGGTTGTTCATTTGGTCTTCACCAGCTGGGCGCAGCGGATGCCACAAGTTGTAAGGCATCAGGGTCTGAACAGGCCGACGATTTTTAGCGCTGGAATCACTGTTGACGTAGTTGTTGCTCCCTGTATGCCTGACGTAAGGAAGAGTCAAGTTGTTTTGAGCAGTCCCAGCAATGCCGAGCACTACGGAACGACATGCCTGAAAGACGGCGGCTGTACTCACTGCCCTGAGACCCGATGTACCAAGAGTCAGAACCGATGGCTGAACACCTGCAGCGACAATATAGTCAGATGGGTACTCGATTGATGTCAAAGACCAAACTTGGTTGTTCGGCCAGATCGACCCAATATCCACGGATGCCTTGCCAGACAGACCAATCGACCTCCTGAGAGCAGCAGTATGGTTTGCGACGGGGTCTTTCCAAATATCTTCGTTCTTAATGTAAGGATGCAGAGCCCCTTCAAAATAAGCGAACTGAAAGGCCGTGCCCTGCTGCAGAGTTCCGGGAACAAACATGTCATCGTAATCGGCAGCATAAATCTGCAGAGCAGTTCCAATCTGCTTAACGCCGCTAAGCGCGGCAACTCTTTTTGCGGCAGCCTTGGCCTGGGCAAAAACTGGGAAAAGAATTGCGGCAAGGATTGCGATGATGGCGATAACAACAAGGAGTTCGATGAGAGTGAACCCCTTTCGGCTGAGAGAGTGTCGAGACATGGCTTTTGCCTTCCTGTCTGGATTGCTCCGCGGTGAGCCCCTGAGGATCGCTACATTATATGTTGTCATGTAAAGAATATTTTCTTAATTCTTAAAGTTCCGTCTTAACAAAGGCGCCATGGCCTAACAGCAGATTTTCTCCAGCAAAAAACGCTGATCAGCCTAATTTTCAAAACAACTTATACCTAGTATAATTTCTTTTCGTTTGTTGAGATTGTTTTTCCAGGACGTATTTTTTGCAGTATTGTTGCGATTCTCGTCTTGTATGACATCATTCCTGTAGGGAAGATGCTTAGCTTCTCCCTCAGGAATGACGTCACTTATTGAGGCCTACTTCAAGTCTCTTCTATAACTGTTAAAAAGCGTCACATGATATCTGGAACGTTCACCGGTAGAAGCAAGCATAGTAACAATCTGCTGAATTTGTACTACCGGGCTATTGGCAAGATATTCTTCAACTTGAAGGTCAGTAAGGTTGCCCATCCTCACTTCATTTTTAAGCTTTTCGATCAATGCGCTTCTCTGTTCACCAGGCAACTCACCTAAACGAGCTTCACTTTTCTTACCTGAACCATTTGGAAGAAGACTATCGATAATAGATTCCAGCACGTTCGACTCCCGCACCAATAGTTCTTCTAATCGCTGAGCAGTCTCTACCTCATATCCATATCTATAAGGGCGGACTCGATATGCCCTATCTACAATAGGAATAACATCTTTCAACTCTGGACGGCTTGTTTTTTCCCCAACTGTGATATCTACCTTTGCCAGCTTTTCCCAGGCTTCTTTAGTAGATGTAGACTGAGGGAAAATGCCGATATTTTTTCCAGCAATCGAAATAGATATTGCTTGTGTTGCGTCAATCAGTACAGAAGCTTCATCCGGGTTTCCTATCGGGCGTATATACTCTTCCAGCCGTCGAAACATACTGTCAGAAAGCTGTGAGATAGGTATCAAAAAGTCATTCTCTTTAGCCTGTTTCAACAGTTTTGCCGTTTCTTTCCAATGCCGAAGAGGGCCATACTCCTTGTCTATTAAAACAAGGAGAGGACTCCCCCTTTTACTCATCACTTCGTAGGTTTCAGAAAGCTTAGTGAGGTTGAGAGATTTTTTTGTATAAACACTCCGAGTTTTATCCTCAGCATCCTGCCTAATGGGGGCAGCCACCTTTTCTGTTGGCATGATAAAAGAAACTGTTTCCCAATAATCTTCTCCAAGCACTTGGCGAGTGTCCTGCAGCGGGCTTTGCCCTTGTGCTAGGGCAAAAGCTAATAGGGTGGATAAAGTTAAGTTCATTGTAGATTCGTAAAGGCGTTAAACACAGATTAGTTTTTAGTTACCAAGGCGCACCAATCCAGATGTCATTCAGACTGCCGTTTGGATTTACCCGATAAACATAAAAAATTCAACTCACTCTAATTTTGTTTCGTTTTCCAAGATTGTATATACTTCCTGCGCTTTTAACAAAATGACTGCTCGCCCCTTCTTGTATGACATCATTCCTGTAAGGATGATGCTTAGCTTCTCCCTCAGGAATGATGTCACTTATTGAGGCCTACTTCAAGGCTTTTCTATAACTGTAGTAAAGCGGCACTTGATATCTAGAACGTTCACCGGTAGAAGCAACCATTGTAACAAACTGCTGAATTCGTACTACCGGGTTATTAGCGAGATATTCTTCAACCTGTAGATCGGTAAGGTTGCCCATCCTCACTTCATTTTTAAGCTTCTCGATCAAAGTGCTTCTCTGTTCACCAGGCAGCTCACCTAAACGAGCTTCGCTTTTCTTCCCTGAGCCATTTGGAAGAAGACTATCGATAATAGATTCCAGCACGTTAGATTCACGCACCAATAGTTCTTCTAATCGCTGGGCAGTCTCTACTTCATATCCATAACTATAAGGGCGAACTCGATATGCCATATCTACATCAGGAATAACATCTTTTAAATTTGGACGACTTGTTTTTTCCCCAAATTTGATATCTACTTTTGCCAGCTTTTCCGTGGCTTCTTTAGTAGATGTCGATTGAGGAAGAATGTCGAAACTCTTGCCTGCAATCGAAATAGATATAGCCTGTGATGCGTCAACCAGCACAGAAGCTTCATCCGCGTTTGCTATCGGCCGTATATACTGTTCCAGTCGTCGAAACATAGTATCTGAAAGCTGTGAAATAGGTATCAAAAAGTCATTCTCTTTAGCCTGTTTCAACAGTTTTGCCGTTTCTTTCCAATGGCGAAGAGGGCCATACTCCTTGTCAATTAAAACAAGAAGAGGGCTTCCCCTTTTACTCATTACTTCGTAGGTTTCAGAAAGCTTAGTGAGGTTGAGAGATTTTTTTGTATGAACGCTCCGAGTTTTATCTTCATCATCCCTTCGAAAGGGTGGAGCTACTTTTTCTGTTGGCATGATAAAAGAAACTGTTTCCCAATAGTCTTCTCCAAGCACTTGGCGATTGTTCTGCAGCGGGCTCTGTCCTTGTGTTAGGGCAAAAGCTAATAGGGTAGATAAAGTTAAGCTCATTGTAGATTCGTAAAGGCGTTAAACACAGATTAGTTTTTAGTTACCAAGGCGCACCATACCAAGCAGAATCTTGTTCTCCTTCTGGTTTTACACGCCAATTATAGTAAACCGTGAAGGCTGTCGTCCTGCTCCTGCTTACAGAGGTGCTGCCATTCGTAAAAGTTTCAACGTCAGTTGTCTCAGTCATGTACTGCCGATGTTGGGCGAACTGATGTTTATCTTTGACGATCTCAACTGGCCCTCCAGCATAGTATCTGTCAGTTTGGCCAAGAAGGCAGCCACCCAAAACATGAGTCCAGGAAACCTCTGTTGACTCTGAACCAGAACATATCCAGCTTCCATTATTCTTGCAGCTAAATGTAAAGCTCCAGTCTGAGTCGTGGAGAATGAGCAGTTTTTGCTGGTGAATGATGTCGTTAAAATCTGCTGACGATGTGGTTCGAACCCAGTCATCCATGAGGCATGTTCCGAGTACCACCAATGCAGTAGTAGTAACCACAAAATTTATTATAGGCAGCAGGTCATTAAGAAAACAACACCAAAAGAAAGAACCATACGGAAAATGCTCATAGCAAACATAAAGATGCACTTAGCCGTTTCAAACCTGAACATATTTCCCTCTTAAATTTCTTGGACACATCCCAAACTCACTCCTCACTGCCTTGTTAAACTGCTGAAGGTCAGAAAAGCCTACGGAGGCTGCCACCAATTTGACAGGCAGGGTGGAGTGGCGCAGCAGATCAGCAGCCCGTTCCATGCGGCGGCGACGGATATAGGCAGCTGTCGACTCTCCGTAGACCTTCTGAAACAGGCGGGTGAGGCTGGTCAAGGAAATCCCTATCTCTTCTGCCAACTCAGATGGCAGAAGTCTACGACTGAGGTTGTGCTCAATCATCTCGGCTGCAAGACGGACTTTCTTGTGGCTAGGCTCATCTTCGATGCTGCCGCTTCCCCCAAGACGTACAGCCTTCCAAAGAGTGCTCCACAAAGCGGCCTGAGCACAAGCGGATTCTTGTGGAAATCGAAGGACGGCATCATACAGGTCGCTGTTCAAAACCTCGTAGCTCTCACCCGCATCACAAAGACTCGGAATCTTCTGGATGCGGCCTTCCTGCACCCTAAAATGCACATAGATATGAACTGAGATCCCGAAGTATCTCGTCGTCATGGGCACACCTGGGGGCGTCACTCCGATGAAGCCAGGCTTGATGCGGTGCTCAAGACTCCCTTGAGTCAGCACAGCCTCGTACCCAAAGAGGTGCAGACTCCACAAATCGGGCAGACAGTAGGAATCTTTCGGCACAAAGCCATGAGCATGGCGGCCGATATCCACCACTAAAGGCGGTAGATCAAGGGGAATCTCCCATGACTGGCTGATTTCGGGCCTGAACGCCATAGAGTGTTATTTTTACACCACTAAAGCTGATTTCTGCCAACTTATATACCGCTGCGAATGAGTGAAAATAAACCACAAGGATGGCCAAGCTCACCCCCACTCGCCGCGAAATTCTGCAGGCCACAGCCGGGCTTGCACTCGGATCAGTTCTCCCACTTTCTATGCAAACTTCTGCCATCACCCCCAAGCCATATCGATCAGATAAAACCCTCACCGAACTTCAACAGAGATTCCTAGATACAAGGATGGGCATGTTCGTTCACTTCAACATGGCCACCTATCAGGATCGGGAATGGGGCGACCCAACCGGACCAACTGAGCTTTTCAACCCAACCCATCTTGATACAGATCAGTGGGCGGCAGCCGCCCTTTCGGCAGGAATGGGCTACATGTGCCTGACGACAAAGCACCACGATGGCTTCCCTCTTTGGCCGACAAAGACAGTCAAAGACCATTCAATAAAGGATGTTGTCAAACCTTTCGTTGAATCATGCCGAAAAGCAAATCTCCAAGTCGGCTTCTACTTTTCTATCCTCGATCTTCGCCAAGACATTCGCCATTTTAATGTCACAAAGTCAAAAATCGACCTGATAAAAAGGCAGCTGACTGAGCTTCTAACGCAATATGGCGCAATAGATTTTCTTATCTTTGATGGCTGGGATGCCCCTTGGAGCCGCTTCACCTACGAGGAAGTTCCTTTTGATGAAATCTATCGGCTGGTAAAAAGCATTCAGCCCAACTGCCTTGTTACAGACCTAAACGCAGGCAGCTATCCAGAAGGCGGCCTTTACTACGGCGACCTAAAAGCCTTTGAACAGAACGCAGGCCAAAGCGTCTCTCACAAAAACCATCTTCCCGCAATATCCTGCGTGACCCTAACCGATGGCTGGTTTTGGAAGGAAGCAGATGCAGGCAGACCCTTAAAATCTGTCGATCAGGTTGTAAATGAATGGCTGAAGCCACAAAACGAAGTCTTCTGCAATCTCATTGTTAATGCCGCGCCTAACAGGCAGGGCAGACTATCTGACAATCTTGTGGCAAGGCTAAAGGAAATAGGCGACGCCTGGAAGAACCCTGGCCCCATGGCCAAAGTCACCCCTGCCAGACCAATCACCACCCTGAACTTAGCAACAGGACGGCCCTGCAGAGCAAACGCTTCTCCAGATGCCACAGGCCCTGACCAAGCCAATGACGGAAAATTTGGCAATTCTTGGTATCTGCCTCATGGCATGAAGGAAGGCTGGCTTGAAATTGACCTTCCCAAAAACACTCAAATCAACACCTTGGTGCTTGTAGAGCCAGTGGGTCGATGGCAGGATTACTCGAAGAGCCGCTTTAAGTCCTACCGATTTCAAAAGCTGAAAGACGGGGAGTGGGTGGATATTGTCTCTGGCCTAGCACCCGCACCGGTCGAAGTTCACAGGGTGCCTTCTTTTAAGGCTCACAAGCTGCGCCTTCTGTTCGAGGCCGCTTCTGAAACGCCCCATATCAGCGAAATTGGGTTCTACAACGAACCCTAACTCTGGCATTTGCCGATCAGATGCCTTCGGTTGGTGGGCGGTGAGGGATTCGAACCCACAGCCCCCTCGGTGTAAACGAGGTGCTCCACCATTGAGCTAACCGCCCAACCGGAGGCTGATTCTACTCCCGATTTTCAAAATGCACGAAGACTTCCTGGTCCTTATTCGTTCTATAATCAAGATTCGAGCGAGATCATGAGGATTTGGTGGTTAACCGCCCTCGCGCTAGGGATGGTGGGTAGTGCATTTGCTCAGTCGGAAATTCCAGAAACTGGACCGACGAGAATTGATCAGGCAGATTCTGCCTTGATTACTTTCACCCACTTCGGTTCCTTCAGCGAAGGTGCAGTCCGTCTTGAAGACGAGGTATTTGCCCCCCCTACACTGCTTCGTCAGTGGGGATGGGAAGTGACAACACGCTATGCCGATGCGGATATTCAATTGGATGACCGCACCGCCCGTGTGAAGATGATTTTCTACAAAGGACGTCCTTTGGTTTCCTTGACCGAGGCAGTCAAGATGGCCGGAGCCCGTTCTTCGTGGAAAGGCAACTCAAACCATTACGTGGTTTTGAGCTGGATTCGAAACATAGAAGCCACGCCGAAAGGTGTCAGGGTTGATGGCACGCTTCCATTTAAGACAAAGTCCTTTAGGCTGACAGGTCCAGACAGACTTGTTCTTGACCTCGAAGGTGCTGAATACGACCCGACGCTTATCGGTCAGCTGCCACAAGGCTGGCGGGTAGGGCAGGTTAATGAAACCACTGTCAGGCTGGTTATAGAACATCCGACGATGGCTACGCAGCCCCTGCCAAAAGCAGAGGCCTCAAGAGCGTTTCAGCTCGACCTCAGAAGCATTGATCCTTCAATACCACCTGCTGTGGTCACTCAGCCTGCGCCAACACAGCCAACGCCAGGTCCTGCTCCCACCAAAAACCCTGCGGTCCTTTCAGGATTCCAGCTTTCCAGCACAACATCTGATGCTCTGCTTTTTGCCCTCCCCATTACAAAGGGAGTTCCTGGCAAACCCACTGGTGTGTACAAAAGCCTGAATGACCTGAGAATCACGATTCCAAACGCAAAGATGGAGCAGGCTTTTGATCCGGCCGTTGCTTCACCCCTTATTCGTGGAATCAAGCTGGTTCAGATCAACGCATCCACTGTCGAACTGCAGATCAGCAGCACTCGAGGCTTGGCCTTTTCCAGTGAGGTTCGGGCAGATACCCTTGCGATTCGTGTCTACGTGCCCACCTTTGTCAAAGACGGCCTAGCCGGCAAAACCATTGTTGTTGATGCTGGTCACGGCGGAAACGACCCTGGCGCAAATGCAGGTGGAGCCAACGAAAAAACCATCACTCTACGAGTCTCAAACTTTCTAGCAGAGGAGCTGACGAAGCTTGGAGCCAAGGTCGTCAAAACTCGTACCACAGATGTTTTTGTTTCTCTTGGAGATAGGTCACGAATCGCCAATGAGGCAAACGCCGACCTCTTTATCTCTATTCACGTCAACTCGAATACAGTCGCAAATACTGCTTCGGGAAGCAAAACCTTCTACCACAAAACAGAATCGCAGGGCCTTCTGCTCTCTACAGCGATAGAAGAAGAGTTCAAAGAACTTGGAAAGCTGAAATCGATGGGGACTTGGTCAGATCAGCGCATCTATCAAAGCGGTTTTGCTGTACTTCGTAATACAAGAATGCCAGGCGTTTTGGTCGAAACGGGTTTTATCAACAACACCAAAGATAGAGCCGTGTTGACCACAGAGGCCTACCAAAGGCAGCTTGCCAAAGCCATTGCTCAAGCTCTGGTTAGACTGGCAGCGGAGGGCAGTTAAATGAACATGTCAAAAAGTAAAAACAAGCCTGTCATTTTTATTGTGGCAGCGGCGGCTCTTTTGGGTGGCCTGACTGTCTTTGCCCTCAACTCTCCACGCCAGATCCCAGAAGATCTTGCGAGGAAAGAGAAGGCAGGGACCAGCGTTACCGAACTGACTCCTAAGTATGACAACGGCGACTTGACTTTTGACCGAAAAGAGGGAAAAACGTCAGCCGGATCTGATGCCAAGGTGCAGGTTATCAACGACTACCTCAACAAGATTCCTGCTGTTCCTAAAGAAGCGGAGCTTATTGATGTGAAGATGGAAGGCACTACTGCCGTCCTCAACTTCAATGACGCTTTTAGATCGGGCTACGGAACCGAAGACGAGCAGATCATCATCAAAGGGATTCTCACCAGCCTGTCTCAATTCCCCGAAGTTCAAAACGTGCTGTTCAAAATCAATGGCCAGCCGCTAGATTCGCTAGGAAACATTGATCTTTCGGAACCACAGTCCGTCACGAAGGAAGATTCTCGTCTACGAGATGATGAGAAGGGTCCTGCTCCTGATTCTGGGAGCTAAACTTCTTCTTCCAAAGCCTGCGGCCGTGATCGACCGTCCCACATACGAGGATGGCGGTCACGGCCCCCACGCTCCACCCCAGCATCACCTGCGAAGGGTAATGGGCTCCTACGTAAACCCGAGAAATTCCTACCAGAACAGCTAGGATTACCCAGGGGCTTCCCCACCATCTGAAGTACCAGACAAAGCAGATGGCGACGCACATCATGTTTGCCGAATGAGCGCTGGCTGTCCCCATTTGGGATCCTCCTCCAATGCGTTCAACAACACTCGGCAGGTCGTACAAGGGACGCTGAAAAGGAATGGCAGCCTTAAAGAGATCCGTCCAAGCGTTGGCAAGAATCCAAGCCGTGCCTGCAGTCAGGCCGCCTACTCTGGTTTTTTTATAGATGAGCAGCCCGGCCAAAAGCAGAATCAGGGCCAGCTTCACCCCACTTTGATTCATGCCTTTGCTTAAGAAGAGCCAGAAATCCTGCTGACTATCCGGCCAGGTATTAATGGCTCTAAAGACTGCTTGATCCAGAGGGTTCATAGCAAAAGCTCAACCGCTGGTACATTATGAACCCGGATGTCTTCCCCAATTCGCCACGCTGTTCTTGCGGCCTTGGCCGGAGCCACCCTCGGTGCCCCGCACCGTGGCAGGATAGGCTTCCGCCGCCTCGCTTTTTACGACCCCATTCCCCTAAGAATGGCTCCTCACCCTGGATTGGATGCCTGGTGGGCGTGGCTGAGCCACCTTAAGGGAGGCAAAGGCAGAAGCGCTTTAGCCCGCAGCCTCTTTGGTCAGTGGGGACATTTAAGCGAAGAAACAGCCTTCGGCCTCTCAAATATGGCTTTGGGATTCAGCCCCAGCCTCTCGGGCCGGGTCAACAATCCCCTTTCGCAGGGTTCTACAGCATTCATTAGGGCGATTTTTTGGGGGCTGACCTTTTATGGCAGACCAGATGAAGCGGCCGATTGGGCTGCCATGGATGCCAGTCTGGATCACAGTGATGAGGGGGTATGGCTTCCCTCTCTCGCCGCGTGGATAGTGGCATCGGCCCGCCCAGGCATCACAGCCAGACAGCTGATTTCCGAAGCCGTCAGAGCCCTGCCGATTCAGTCAGAGTTCCATAAAATTCTTCCTTTAATTTTGGGGAAGGCGGGCGATCCTGAAATGCCCCGTGAACTGAGACTGGCTCTCATCAACAGAAATGAGATTTCTGATGAATTCGGCGCGGTCTATACCTTTGCCTGGGCATCAGCTGGGTTGATCGCCTGTCCGGACAGTTTTGGCAGCCCCATTCTGCAGGCAGCGGGATGCGGAGGAGCGTCCGATCAATCGGCAGCTTTGGCCGCCACCATAAGCGCCTTAATCCATGGCGATACTCCAAAAGAATGGCTCAGCCCTCTCGGTGAAGATTACGTGACATCACATGCCCTTCGCGGCATTCAAACCGAAGTTTCACTTTCTGAGTTTGCCGACCTCGTTGATCAGGCATGGACAGAACATGGCCGCGAATGGCTGACAGAAGTGATTCCTCAGCCCGCTGCCCCTCACATAGAAGAACCAGTCGCACCTGATGAATCAGCAGAAGATGCGCCTGAAGGGTTAAGTGAAGTGGAGCAGACAGATACTGTCGAAGCTGCAGTTCCATCACTTCCCGATGTCCAGCCAGAGCCTATCATCCTTCCGGACACGGTTCTTTTGCCCCCAAGCGGCCTTGTTTCTGGCCTTCTTAACAAAACCGATGGCTTTACCTCTAGCGAAGCCAACGGAATTGAAGTTGTTTGGAACCATCTCGATGCTCCGATATTGGGGCCAGGTTTTTCACTCCGTCTCGTTCTCAGCTTCATTAACCAGACTGACCAAGAAGCCCAGCTGCATCCAGAACTGGTGATGCCAGAGGGATGGAAGTACGCCACCCGGATGAGCCCCTTCAGGCTGCCACCGGGAGCAAAGCAGGATTTCCCATTGGTTGTCGTTGCCCCCGAAGGCGGATTCCACGAAAGGCAGTTCATTCGTCTCAAAGTGGGCACAGCCGAGCACCGAACTCCTGTGCTTCCAACTACCCAATGGATGTGGATTGGCCCCTTTGTGAACCATGAAGGCACAGGCTTTACCACCACATACTCCGCCGAAAATGGTCTGGACCTTAAGAAGCCATATGTCGGACGAAGCGAAATGATGGTGAAATGGGAAGCTCTGCACCAAGATTCGGTTTGGCTTGACCTTGAGCCAGAGTTTAAAGCGGGACCAGGAGCGATTCTCTTGGCGGCGAGGTTCCGATTTCCTCACGCAGGCACTTATAAAATCACAGCAGCCGGCAGCCCTGGTCTGACCCTTAGTTTGGACAATGAGCGCCTGCTTGCCTACCACGATGAACACAAAGTGGACCCCCGGAGGCGAGACAGATACACAGCTCAGTTTGTGACTGCAGGAGAATCGCTGATCAGGCTTAAAGCGTTGAGGAACAAGGTTCCCTGTTCTAAGCTTGCCCTCTGGTTCTCAACCCCCGAGGGACAGATAGTTCAGCCAATCAGTCTTCCCCTAGTCTAGTTTCTGTCAGGCAGAAACGTAGAAAAGGATCAGGATGGACCAGGGCGGAATTACCGATTTCTTTGCTCGTCGGCTCTGGTGGAGCCTGATGTGGTTTATGAGGCGAGGCCCCATAAAATCTCTGCGTCAAAACTGGGTGAAGTGGGTTCCTGAAAAAAGACGTGATGCTGCCTGGGCGCATTTTAGGAGCCAGGAAAAATGGGCAAGAGATTACGGCTTGACTATCTGCCGCATCTGCGTGCTCATTGTTATGCTCAGCCTTACCTTTCAGTTCTGCTGGTTTCTGGTCGCTCGTGCCATCGATGCCCGGCTGATTCCCATCCTTGACAGCTAGCCTCTAGAGTTTCCACTGTTGAGCAGCCATTTTTAATGCCTTAAGGTGAGGTGAAGGCAGGGCGTAGGCTAGGCTGTTAATGTCGGCAAAATCTACCCATGTAAACCCAGAAGGCTCATAGATCAGGTGCGAAACATAAACAGACAGGGTGATTTTGTGATGAGTCACTACATGAGCCAACCTGCCGACATAACAGCATTCTGCCCCTTGCAGGTCACCAGTCAGCTGCTCAAGAGCCTTCTCACCCCTTGCACGGGGAAAGCTCCATAAACCCTCCCACCACTGACCGCTTGGAACCTGTTTTAGGCCAAACTTTCCTTCAAAGATAGGAATAACCATTGCTTCTTTAAGCAGAAGCTGCTGTTTTCTAGGCTTGGGCTGAGGACGAGCTTCTGGATTACTGCCAGCCGAGGCACAAAAGCTCATCCATGGACAGAGAAGACAGCTTGGGCTGCGGGGGCTGCATACTTCCGCGCCAAGCTCCATCAAGGCCTGATTCCAGTCTCCTGGACGGTCTTTGCACAGACTGCTTTCAGCCCAAGTCCATGCGTTCTTTTCTGCCTCTCTGTAAGGGGAATCATCCCCTATCAGCCTCGAATAAACGCGAACTACATTGCCATCTACCAGTGGCACAGGCAGGCCAAAACCTATGGAGCAGACTGCTCCCGCCGAATACCTGCCCAGGCCTGGCAGAGCCATCCACCCAGCAAAATCACCAGGGAATCCCTGTTCAGCAACAATGCGCGAAGCGGCGTGCAGCCTTTTTGCTCGGGAGTAATAACCCAGCCCCTGCCAATAGGCAAGCACCTCTCTTTCTTCTGCGAGGGCGAGGTGCTGTACAGTTGGAAAACGAGTCATCCAAGCCAGATACTTTCCCCTCGCCATCGCAACGGTCGTCTGCTGAAGCATCACCTCGCTTACCCAAACCCGATAGGGGTCAGGGGGGTTAGTTCGCCACGGAAGGTCTCTTTTGTGCTGGTCGTACCAATCCAAAAGAGTCCTGTGCAGATGCTCAGACATCCAATCCGAGTTCAATAAGTGCTTCTTCGGGGCTGGATCGCGATGTCAAAGCCCGGCCAATAACCAAATAATCCGCCCCAGCCGCCAGCGCTCCTCTGCCATCTCCTGTTCTCTGCTGATCCTGCAGATCTCCCCCAATCGGCCTGATTCCGGGTGTAAGAAGAATGGCATGTGGCAGAGATTCACGCAGGTGAGAACATTCCTCAACCGAAGTGACTACTCCATCAAGACCCGCTTCGACTCCCATAACGCTCAAGGCTCTCATGTGCTCAGGAAGCGACCTAGAAATCCCCAAGTCTTCGTGCAGATCCTTCTCAGTCAAGCTGGTCAGAACAGATACCCCCATAAGAAGAGGTCGGCTGGATTCATCGTACTGGCCTGCTTCTTCAGCCGCAGCCTGCAGCATCGCCTGACCACCGCTAAGGTGCAGAGTCATCATCCAGACGCCCCTTTTGGCAGCCTCTCTCACCCCTATCGCAACCGAGTTGGGAATATCGTGAAGCTTAAGATCAAGAAAAATCCTCTCGGCACCTGCCTTAGTCAAGGCATCCAGCACGCCAAGTCCGTAGGGCATGGTCAGGGCATGGCCGATTTTGAAAGCTCCACAAACATGCTTGACCTTGGCAACTGTGGCAAGCGCTTCATCGAGGCTGCCTGTATCAAGTGCACAGATAATCTTTCGTCTCAGATTCTGGTCCATAGGAACTCCTCTCATTGTACAGATGCTGGGGGGGTTCAATGTGAGCATGAGGCACCAGGAGCTTTTAATTGGAGGACATTTTTTTGGTGGCCCCTGTGATCAAAGCATTGGCAAGGCCCTCTCTCGATCTCCTTGGGATGGCAGAAGCGTTGGGACATCCGCAGAGGCTGGCTGGCCAGAAACAAGGGCAGCAGTCGAGGCAGCGCATGATGCCTTTTCGATCTGGAGAATATCCAGCTTGGAAGAGAGAGGAAGGCTCCTGCGGCGAATCGCGGTGCTTATAGCCGAGCGAAAAGATGAACTGGCTGAACTTTTGGTGCTTGAAATTGGCAAGCCAATCACTTTTGCTCTCGCCGAGCTGACAAGAACGATTCGTGTTTTTGAACTTGCTGCTCGCTGGACAGATTCGGCTGAAGACTTTTACACGGATGGAGGAGATGACCCCAGAAGCGCAGGCATATCGGCTAAGGTTGTGCGCCAGTCTATCGGTCCCTTCTTCTGTATAACTCCTTACAACTGGCCTTTTCTCCTCACGGCTCATAAAACAGCGGGCCTCATCGCGGTCGGATCAACCTGTGTCGTCAAGGGCTCTCCTCTTTCTCCCCTCTGCTCCCTTGCGCTGGGAAGGCTGATTCACGAGGCTGGCTGTCCCTCAGGCGTAGTCAACTTTATTCAATGCGAACCTGTTCTTGCCGAAAAAGCCATCAAAGATCCTCGGATAAAGGGAGTGAGCTTCACTGGATCTGAGAAAGTTGGCTGGCACTTAAAACGAACATTCCCGGAAAAGCCAGTGATTCTTGAGCTGGGAGGAGATGCCCATGCTGTGCTCATGGATGATTCCGATTGGCAGTCATCCCTGCCGAACCTTGTGACAAGCGCTTTTGCCTACGCAGGGCAGGTCTGCATCTCACTTCAGCACGTCCTGATTCACGAATCTATATATGATGGAGCCGCCCTCCAACTAACCGAGCTTGTCAAACAGGCTCAGTTTGGAAACCCAGCCCTGCCAGAGACACTCTGTGGACCAATGATATCAGACAAGGAAGCAGCAAGGGCCAAGGAATGGATTCACGAAGCGCTGGCGAAAGGTGGAAAACTTTTGGCGGGCGGCAAGGGCGAAGGCAGAAACCTGCTTCCAACCCTCATTTCAAACCTCCCTCAAAACTGCCTGCTAAACCGCGAAGAAGCCTTTGCACCGATTTTGTGCCTGCATAAATTCCACACTCTCGATGAAGCAGTGGAGAAAATCAACAGGTCGCGATTCGGAATCCACGCTTCCCTTTACACAAGCTCAAATAGTGCTGCAGAAACATTTTTCAATAAGGTGCAGACCCAAGGAGTCGTGATAAACGATGTCCCCTCGTTAAGATTCGATCATCTGCCATACGGCGGTCTCAAAGCCAGCGGAGTCGGTCGAGAAGGCATCCCCTGGGTGCTGGACGAATTCACCACTGCCAGAACCATGACAGTCAGGAAAGGTTCTGCTTAACACTGAATCTGCACCTTGATTGAGAGATACAATCTAGACATGGAATCAGATCTCCTCGCGGCATCTTTTGACCGGCTTGATTCCATGGCTGGAATCAGCCTGTCTAAAAGCATCGTCCCTTTAATTCAAGACCTGCCTGATCCACTGGGCGCCGCCGCTCGAATTGAGGCCTGGATGGGGGCCCTCGCCAGCCCAGGAGCTGCCGCCCACCACATTCATTCCGTGCCTCAATCGGCGCGAATGTTGATCCGTACTCTTGGTCTTTCCTCTCACATTGGCAGGATACTGGTGCAGAATCCTGAGTACGGGCTCGTTCTGCTTGACCCCAGCGAAGCGGCTGCCCCACTTACCCGATCAAAGCTGGAGGCATCTGGCCGAAGGCAGCTGAAGAACGCCATTTCTTACACTCACCAGCTCGACCGAATCCGCTGCTTAAAGCAGGAAGTTCTGGTTCGCATTGGAGCCCTTGAATACGGTGGCTTTTCTGGTCCTGAGGATGTCTGGCTTCAGCTGAGCGAATGTGCCGATGCCTGCCTAACACTGGCCCACGAAGCGGCTTGGAGCGATTACGCTCAAAACCGGGGAATCCAAACACCTGTCCAGCTGGCAGTTGTTGGCATGGGCAAGCTGGGGGGCAGAGAGCTAAACACCTCCTCTGATGTTGACCTTGTTTTTCTGGTGCCAGACAGCACCACGGATGATGAACTGATTCATGCCGGACGTTTTGCAGCCAAGTACATAAGGGCCCTCAGCGACTCGATGGGCCGAGGAAGCCTATATCGTGTTGATATGAGGCTTCGCCCCTTCGGCAGATCCGGCGACTTGGTTAGTCGGTTTAGAACTATAGAGAACTACCTGGAAAACTACGCAGAAGCCTGGGAGCATCTGGCGCTAATACGTTCGCGGCTGATTATCGGACCGCCAGAGATTGAGGCGAGATGGGAAGCTATGCGAAACAGAATCTGTTTTGCCAAGGGCAGAGCTGACTGGCAGGTTCAAGAAATTCGCGCTATGCGCAGACGAATTGAAGGCATCTGCCCTGCGAACGACATAAAGCGTGCCGCCGGCGGAATACGAGATGTAGAGTTCACCGCCCAGCTGATGCAGCTGGTTTTTGGCTGGCAGGCAGACGAACTTAAGGCTAAAGAAACTCTTCCAATCTTAGCCAGTCTGTGTGACAAAGGCTTCATTTCCTCTCAGGCAAAAGACGACTTAGCCAATGGCCTGCTTCTGCTGAGACAGATTGAACACCACCTTCAAATGGAAGGCGACCGACAGACACATGAGCTTCCAGATTCAGAGCACCGCCAAGGCCTTCTTGCCTTTTCGTGCGGCTATCCCAGCTACGATTCCCTACTGCAAAGCCTTGCCGCTGCAAGGGAAAAGATTCGCCATTGGCACGATTCGATTTTAGGTGATGGGCTGACACTTGGCGAGGAGCCAAGTTCAAAGGTGCGTCTTAGGGCGGTCTCAACAGAAGCTGTTGTCTGGCTCGATTCCCTCCCTGACCCTGCCTCTCTTTGGGCTGCCATCGAAGAAAATGAGTCGTCATTCGCCCGTGCTGCTGTCATTGCCGAGCAGAGCCCCATTTTAATGGCGGACCTTAAAAGCCAGGCAGGGATTACTGAACAGATCATCAGTGGCGAAGTTTCAGAGCCCCCTCTTCCCTTAAAGGCAGCTTCTGGCCCCATCCTAAAAGCCAGCCGACTCAGGGCAGCAGCAAGAGAAGTCCTTTCTGAAGGAGGCACCTTTTTTGCCGACTGGTCTGGTCACGTCGATGAGGCTCTGAGGCTGATTCAAAAAGAAACTGCGCCGAATCTCAGCGTTATAGCTTTGGGGTCCTGTGCAGAAAAGTGGATGGGATGGGATTCTGATGCAGACTTGGTCTTGGTCGCCGACTGCCCCAGCACAGAAGCCGAACGGCAGGCCAGGGCTTTTATGGCACGGCTGACAGATATGAGGCAGCAGGGCAGCCCCCTCCAGACAGATTTTAGGCTGAGGCCAGAAGGCAGACAGGGACCGATTTTTATACAGAAAAACTTTTTAGCAAGATATGTAGAAACCAGAATGGAGGCCTGGGAACGTATTGCTCTGAGCCGGAGAAGACTGATTTCGGGAAGTGACGAATCTGTTCAGTTATTGGATGACTTGGTTCTTTCCCGCCCCTTGTCTGCGGAAGAAGCCCAAGACCTTCTACGCATCAAAAGAAGAGTAGAAACAGAGCGGGCCGTTAATAAATCCGGCTTTTTCGACATCAAACTAGGGCCAGGAGGAATGGATGATCTTGTATGGATTCATCACCTCACTGCTCTCTCTAAAGGCTGGCAGCCAAAGGATCGGTCTTTAGAGAATCTGAGAAAACAGATGCTCGAATCCAGGCTTATCTCTCAAAGCGAGTCAGATTTGATGCTGGAAGCCTGGCATTTATGGAACTCGAAAAGGCTCAAACTTGCTCTATCGGGATTGAAGGAACCTCTATTGCCTATCAATGGAGATACACTTGAGAGCTATGGCATGGCTCCGAACAGCCTTGCCCTTAACATCCGTCTCATTCTCGATCGTGTTTGGTCTTCTTTGATTAGTCCATGATTCTTCTGCTTCTCTTCGTTGGCTCCTTTTTTCTCGGCTCCATTCCTTTTGGTCTCTTGATCGGGCGGGCACGAGGCGTCGATATTCGCAAGGAGGGGAGCGGCAACATAGGCGCGACCAATGTTTGGAGAATTCTGGGACCTGGCTGGGGAACCGTCTCATTTCTGCTGGATGTTGCCAAGGGCGCTATTGCTGCCCTCGTCTGTGGCTGGCTTTACCCAGGCGCCTTCTGGATATTCTCAACGGGTGATGCCGCTGTGGCCGGGGGCGTGCTGGCTGTAGCTGGACATATGCTCAGCCCCTTTGTCGGGTTCAAAGGCGGCAAAGGTATTGCAACAGGTCTGGGCGCACTTTTGGGCACCGCACCTCTTGTTGGTCTGTCAGGTTTCGCTGTTTTTATTGGCGCAATGCTGATGTGCCGTATTGTCAGCCTTTCCAGCCTCATTGCTGTCATTGCTGTTATGGCTTTTGCCTTCTACTTTAGACAGACTCCTTTTTTCCTTATCACTTACGGAATTATCGGAATCTATGTCTACTACAAGCACTTTCCAAATATCAAACGGCTGATAAAGGGTGAAGAACCAATCTTTAAGATTGTTCCTAATTCTAAGGCTGACAAGTCGAAGCCTGAGGTAAAGCAGGTTTGATGGAGCTGGTGGAACTGGGCCTCACGACGGCACTTCCCCGGCTGGGTGACCAGATTCGGACTAACCCTTATACATTTCTGGCTGGATGTGTCTCTGTCATCCCCGTAGCCATCTGGGTAATCTCCATGATCAACTGGATGATAATGGGCGAAGTCGATGGCATTTTTGGAACTCTTGCAATTACTGTCGCCATCATCCTGGGCTTTTTTACCATTGTCCCGCCTCGCCCAGATCTTGGCCCTCTTTTTCTAGTAGGAATCGTAGCCATGATCTGCATGTGGCCGGTCCTTAAAGCATCTGCTGATTTAAGGCTCAACCATATAGCCAAGCTGGATGAACTCGATAGAGCCTACGAAAGACTGGGTCTGGGCCGACGTGATCCGGGGGCGATTTTCAAGCTGGCTGCCGCCTGCTACTCGCTTAAGATGCGAGGTCCTGCTATCGTCATGGCAGAGGAGGTTCTTCCGAAGCTCGATGTCAAGTACTTCGCAGACCAGCACAGCATGTATCGGGAATGGAAGACTGTTCCACCTGTGCCTGGCATGTTCAGCCCAACTAAGTGTCCTGCCTGCCGTCTTGCCAACGGGCCTGGCATTCCTTTCTGCCCCCATTGCGGCGAACCCCAATACTTAACCATTGCTGAGAAGGGCTGGAAGCCAAACTCTTTCACGTTTAAAATACTTGGCGCTTGGGTGGCCGGAACCTCAGTTCTAATCGTCATTCCCGTCATCGGATCATCCAGCTGGCCGGTGCCCCTAAAGCTGGGCCTCATTCTTGTTCTTGTCGCCGCTGCGGGATATGCCCTTGTAAGAGCCTTTGTAAAGGTTGCTCAGGATACAGCTTAACATGCGGCGCCTTGACCGTTATATAAGCAAAGAGCTCTTCGTTCCACTTCTCACTGGCACAATCATCATCGCCTTTTTGTTTGCCGCCAACGAACTGATTGCTCTATTCAAACAGCTTAATGTCTCAGTTCTCACCCCGGCAGCCATCGCTCAGATGGTCATTTTGAGGATGCCCAAATGGCTGATTCTCACCCTGCCGGTAGGCATGGCTATTGGAGCGAGCCTAGCCATCGGGCGCATGGCTAGAGAAAGCGAAATCACAGCCCTGCGGGCTTCAGGAACCTCGATTAAGCGGATTCTTCTGCCCGTGGCCTTTTGGGGAGCCATGATTGGCCTACTCACCTTTTGGATCACAGAAGACCTGCAGCCTCGCGCCGCTGAAAGGTACCGAAAGCTCGCTCAAGACGTACTGCTTATTTCAGCCCAGCCGACAATTCAGCCAGAAACAACCTTTAAACTCGGTCGTTATAACGTTAGAATAGGCCGCCTTGAAAGAAGAAGCGATGGCACAATTCTATTGGAGGAAGCTTTTTTGTTCGAGGTTTTAGGGCCGGACGAAGTGACAGTGACTCAGGCAAAAAAGGGATCCTACACTGGCGGCACCTGGAGCTTTCCGAACGCAACAATTCGGTGGCTGAGAGGACAGAATCTTATTCAGTTCAAATCTGAAGACGTGAGCATAGTCGAGCCGATTTCGGTCGGCACATTCTTCACAGAATCTCGTGACACAACTGAGCTTAGTCTTGAAGAACTTAATGCCGCAGTCAGGCAGAACGAAGCACTCGGCCAAAGAGACATTAAGAGCCGAGTCGAAATTGAATCACGCTATGCTGTGCCAGCCAGCTGTGTTATTTTTGCCCTCATGGGGGCGCTTGCAGCCCTTAGAGCCTCTCGTGGCGGGCCCTTCATCGGTCTGCTAGTCAGCCTGCTATTAGTCGGCCTTTACTACAATGTTTATGTTATCTGCATAGAGATAATAGGCAAAAACGGCTGGCTCACCCCTCTTGCCAGCGCCTGGCTTCCGAACATTTTGTACTTAGGATTGAGTCTGATTTTGTACTGGAGGCTTGATTGACAGGCAGCTTGGCAGCAGCGGCTTTTATTGCAGGGTCGGCAGGACTCGGGACAGTGCATGACTGGGCCCCTTTAGGCAAAGCACTCAGCGAACTGAAACCTAAAACAGCCGATGGAGCTAATCCACCGACAGGAAACCCCGGCGGCCCCACTCAGGTTCTGCCACCTCCTGCCCGCGACCCCAGAGAAGAATTCAGTCTCGATGAAGCCGATGAGTTCAGCCGCGAGGGTACAAAGATTCGAGCCAAAGGCGGAGTAAAGATTCGTTACCGGGGCTACAGCCTTTCCGCTGATGAGATTGTTGGCGATACGATCACAGAGGTTTTTGTCCTTACTGGACATGCAAAAGTCATTGGCGAAGGAGCTGACGTTCAAGGCAATGAGATTGAAGTTGACACCAAACGAAGGGTTTTTAGATACCTTTCGGCAAGGGCAAAGCTAAGCCAAGAGCAGATAGGCGGAGAGTTTAGAGGCAGTCTTTATGTCACATCGGATTCTGGCGGAGGAACAGGCCGAGAAATACGAACAGGACACGGACACCTGACTACCTGCGACCTTGAGCACCCCCACTATCATATTGAATCCGGCACCACTCTTATTGTGCCAGAGCGGTACGCCAGGCTCACCGACGTGAGAGTAAATATCCTGGGTGCAACGGTTCTCAGGCTCCCCACTCTAGTCCTCCCCCTTAATGATGCCTCCACCCGAAACGTGCCAGAGTTCGGACAATCGCAGGATGAAGGCTATTACCTAAAAACCAGGCTCGCTACTCCTCTGCGCGCCAACGATTACCTCAACCATAGGGTTGACCTTATGGAAAAGAAAGGGATCGGCTTGGGAACCGAATGGGTATACGATGTTCCGAACCGAATGGCAGGGCGTCTTGACGGCTACTTTCTAAGCGGTCCTTCTCCGGCCAAAACTTTGTCAGCCGATCATCGCATGGGGCTGGGAGGAGGCGAACTGACTTTAGGTGGACAGTACAACGAAAGCAACTACCTAACCAGCCCTCTTGTGACTTCCTTCAGCGGCAGAACACAGTATGTGGTGCCTTGGGGTTCAGGAACCAGCCGACTGGGATACAACCTGACAAGTTCCAGTTCATCTGGATTCAGCAGCAAAAACGAAACTTGGATACTTGGCGACACCAGGAGGTTTGGAATTTTTGACACAAGCCTTGATGCTGTGCTAAGCGCCAGTGAGTCAAGGGGATTCGGCGGTTTTGTTAATGAACAAGAGCGAATTGATCTGCGCTTTACCACAGCCGCTGACCTAAACAAGCTCTCTGCAGATTTTCTGTATCAAAGAGGAATTCCTGTCAAGGGACAGGCTTTCACCAGTTCCAGCGACCGCACTCCACTTTTGACACTTAAGTCCACAACATCCAAGCTTTTCGGACAAAAAACTGGCAGCAGTCTTCCTGTAAACTTTACTTCCTCAATAGGCGAAATGTACGAGCCAGGACGTGACGGCCCCCTTACCCGTATGAGTTTTGGAGCAGACACCAATGGCATAAGAAATCTAGGTCCACTAACCATCAACTACGGTGGCAGGTTTGAGCAGGGACTTTACAGTGACGACACAGCACAATATCTAACAGGCTGGAACGCTCAGGGAGCACTAAAGCTCTTTGGCTCCAGTCGATTAAATGTTGGCTATAGAAACCAAAAAACCATAGGCTATACCCCTCTTTCAATAGATCGATATGGCCAAAGTGATGGCTTTAATGTTGACATCAGTTTGGTGCCTTTACGAGATGTAACCCTTTACGCTGGCACCGGCTACGATGTTCTCCAAGCTGATAAGGGATTTGTTCCCTGGCAGTCGGTTAATGTGCGTGGTGAATGGACACCCAACCGCACAACAAAAGTGAGAAGCAGCGCGCTCTACGATACCTTTAGCCAGCTATGGGGTTCTGCAAGCTTTGATGCTGACTTTATGATCCAAAAAGCGAGATTCGTGGTAGGAACTCGCTATGACGGCAGAAGAAAACAGATTTCCAACGCCAGCCTTCTGGCGTCGGGACTCAGCTGGGGCCGCCTTGGCGCATCGGTTCTAGCCGACTGGAACGGATTTACCGAACAGCTGCAGGCTCTGCACTACCAGCTAGTCTGGGACATGCACTGTTCAGAAGCTGTGCTGGAAGTTATTGATAACAGAAGCGGTTTCCGGTCTGGCCAACAGATCGGCTTCTATGTGCGGCTTAAAGCCTTCCCAACCTTCTCAGCATTTGGCATGGGACGCGGCGGGCAGTCAGCTGGATTCGGCGGGCGCTAACTTAGCCGTTCATCTCGCCCCTTAATCTCGCTAAGTGCTTCCGATACACCTGCTGAATTAGAGAGCATTACAAAGAACAACAGATCCATAGTTCCAGCCATGTAGACTTTGTAGTGGCAGCAGGATCTCCAGCCAGCTCGATATGCCTCCTGTTTATTCAATAAGAATTCTCGGCTTTTTATAGTCTCTGTCACCGCATTGCCAATATCATAATCAGCAGAGGCAGCACATTCCCCAAAAGCTCGCAAAACTTCACCAGCTTTGCGCCTCACTAACTTTTCTTGTTCTAAAGCAGTTGATAGGCCCGCGATCATGAGATAAGTTAAGCCCTGTGTTCTATCTAGGTTAGCTTTTCTGTATTTGGATGCCAGATTTGCTTCCATATCTTCTAAGCGCGCCAGCTGGTTAAGAAAGATATCGGAGGCATTATCAAACTCCTTTGACTCACCTGCTCTCATTATATGAAGTGAAGCCTGACCATCTACAAACCATCCACGCTCAAAATATTCATCTTTCTGCACTTCACGAACTTGAGAAATCAAAGACCTCATAGATGCAAAACCAGCAGACCAATCGTGCTTCCGCTGCTCAACCCAAGGCAGATAGGTCTCATAGGCTAGGCTTCCATCTGCATACGCCTCAATTTGAAACCACTGTAGGTGACAGTACCTAAACCAATAGTCCAGCCAGTTTGGACAGGATAGTTTAACACTATATAAGGCCCCATTTTCTATGCCCTCACGCTGAAGCTCCATATAGGAGCGACAGAAACTCTGCACAAGCGAACTCGACATGACCAATCATGGCAAAAGAAGCCGTCGATATAGATTAAGAAAAGGTTAATAAATCTGCTGGATTGAAAATAAAAGCTGTCCACTCCAATTTGGAGTGGACAGCTTAACTCAAGAGCCTAAACTCTGGAACAGTCTCTTAGTTGAAGAAACCGACTGAACGAGCGAGACGAACGTCATCGCTGCCAGTCAGCTCATCTAGATCCTTAAGGCTGAGTTCCTTGTTCTGCTTGTCTTCAACCGAAACCTTAAGACAAAGGCTCCTAAGCTCGTTAACCAAAATCTTAAAGGATTCTGGAATTCCGGGCTCTGTCAGGGCCTCTCCCTTAACAATGGATTCATAGGCCTTTACTCGACCCATCACGTCGTCTGACTTGATGGTGAGCAGTTCCTGAAGCGTGTAGGCAGCGCCGTAAGCTTCAAGGGCCCAGACTTCCATTTCACCGAATCTCTGGCCGCCAAACTGGGCTTTACCACCCAAAGGCTGCTGAGTAACCAGCGAGTATGGTCCGATTGAACGAGCGTGAATCTTTTCGTCAGCCAAGTGTTCAAGCTTAAGCATGTAGATAGTGCCAACGGTCATGGGGTTCGGAAGTTCCTCACCGTTAAGACCATCGCGCAGAATCGACTTGCAGCTCTTGGGGTCAATTCCAGCGCGTCTGAAAACGTGCTTTTCAACTTGACTCAAGATTCCAGCGTAAACCTCATCGGCAGCAGCAAAGGCAGGGCCTCGGCTCTCGACAAGCTCACCGGCAATGATGTCTTCTGCCTCTTCCTGAAGAAGCTCACCAGCAGTCTTCGTGGAAGGAGCAGCGACAATTCGGCTGATTCTCTCCAGGCTTTCCTGATCCAGTCTTCGAAGCTCAGCTTCAAAGGCAGAGAACATATCTGGAACTGACTGATCGGCAGCGAACTTGATTTTCAGACCAAGATCGTTATGGCAGTAAGCCTTAAGCATCTTGCGACGCAGACTGTCAGCCATTCTCTGCATTTCATCCAGAATCTCTCTCTCAGTGGCTCCTTCAAAGGCTGGGCAGACGTAACGAACGCCCAGTTCCTTGCCGGCAAAACCGAGGTGAGTTTCCAGAATCTGACCGATGTTCATTCGGCTGGGAACACCAAGAGGGTTCAAGACGATATCCACTGGGGTTCCGTCCATGAGCATCGGCATATCCTCAACAGGGAGGATTCGGCTGATGACACCCTTGTTTCCGTGGCGTCCGGCCATCTTGTCGCCCACCATGATCTTGCGCTTCTGGGCGATGTAGACCTGCACGGTCATATTCGTTCCAGCAGGCAGTTCATCGCCAGCAATCTGAAGCAGCGGTTCTTCGGTTCTGTCGCAGATCAGGCGCTCTCTCTTCTTCGACTCCTTGTAAACGTAGTTGATAGAAGGAGAAAGATACTTATATCTGCTGTAAACCTTAACGTCAACGATAGTTCCCTTTTCGCCGTGTGGAAGCCTAAGTGAAACGTCTCGTGTCTCTTCAGCCTTCTTACCGAAAATGGCAATAATCAGCCTTTCTTCGGCTGTCATTTCGGTCTGCCCCTTAGGAGCGACCTTGCCAACCAGAATGTCTTCTGGCCTGACTTCGGCGCCAATGCGAATGATTCCGTTCTCGTCAAGATCCTTCAAAGCTTCTTCGCCGACATTAGGAATGTCGCGTGTGATCTCTTCGGGACCAAGCTTGGTATCAACAGCTTCAGATTCATGCCTTTCAATATGAATCGAAGTGAAAACGTCGTCCTTCACCAGCCTTTCGCTGAGAATGATGGCGTCTTCATAGTTGTATCCACCCCATGGCATAAAAGCAACAGTCAGGTTCTTGCCAAGAGCAAGCCTGCCATCGTCACAGTTGGGGCCGTCGGCGAGGGTGCCGCCTTCGAGAACTTTTTGACCAAGGTCAACCACCGGCCTGTGAGTAAAGCAGGTCGATTTATTTGACTGGTAAAGGTGCATCAGAGAATAAGAATCCTCGATGCCGTCCTCATCTGCCCGAACCTTGATGACATCTGGTGTGACAAGAGTCACCACGCCTTTGCGTCTGCAGACAATGGCAGCGCCAGAGTCAACAGCAGCACGAACCTCGTGGCCTGTGCCAACAACGGGAGCTTCACTGCGGAGACAAGGCACTGCCTGTCTCTGCATGTTCGCACCCATCAGAGCTCGGTTGGCGTCGTCGTTTTCAAGGAATGGAATCAACGAAGTGGCAACAGAGATGATCTGGACGGGTGAAACGTCCATCATGTCTACCTTGGTGCGGGGAACGGTCGGGTAGCTTGCGCCGCCAAACTCTCTATCACCACCAGGGCATCGCACAACGATTCTTTCGTTGACGATCAAACCGTTTTCATCAATCTTGGTGTCAGCAGGAGCGATTCTCATATGGAAGTCCTCCTGTGCAGTCAAGTTGATGAGCTCATCCGTCACTCGTCCATCAACAACCTTTCTAAACGGCGTCATGATGAAGCCGAACTGGTCGATGCGAGCGTAGGTAGTGAGCTGGCTGATAAGACCGATGTTGGGACCTTCTGGCGTCTCAATCGGACAGATTCTTCCGTAGTGAGAACGGTGAACGTCGCGGACTTCCAGCTTGGCGCTGGTTCTCTGCAGACCACCTGGGCCAAGGCTGGAAAGCCTTCGCTTGTTGGTCAGTTCGCTCAAGGGGTTCGTCTGGTCCATAAAGGTGCTGAGCTGGTTGGAGCTAAAGAAGCTCTTAATGCTCGCACTCACAGGCTTGACGCTAAGAATAATTGAAGGCAGCAGGTTATCCTGATCTGCTGAGGTCATTCTTTCGCGGGCAACCTTCTCCATTCGGACGAAGCCAAGTCGCAGCTGGCTTTGAAGAAGCTCGCCAACACTTCGGACCCTCTTGTTTCGCAGGTCGTCAATGTCATCGTGCTCGGCTTCCTTGGAAAGATAAGGAGTCATCTCCTTAATCGCACCAGCCAGGTCATCGCTGGTCAGGTTGCGGATATCCAAAGGCACGTTAAGCCCAAGTCTTTGGTTGATAAACCTTCGACCCACCTTGCCAAAATCGTATCTCTTCAGGTCAAAGAACAGACTGAACACCAGCTGACGAGCGGCGTCTTCAACTGCCGCTTCACCTGGCCGCATTCTCTTGTAAATATCGAGAATGGCTTCCCTTGTGCTGGCGGTTTTATCCGCAGCCAAAGTCAGTTCAATGTGTTCAGGAAGAACCAGCAGCTCAATGGTCTCAAGACCAAGCTCTGCAATCTTCTTGGCATGCTCTTCGTCAATGCGCTCAAGCGCCTTTAGAATAACCTTGCCGCCTTCCTTGACGTCATCCAGCGGACGAGTGCCAAGAAGGTTTTCTGCCGAAAGAGCCGCCTTCATCAGCTGTGTTCGCTGATCATCGGTGCCCTTGCCCTCGGCAAGCTTGGTTTCTTCTTCTTCGGTCAGCTTGCGAAGGCTGGATTCTTCACCCAGCCACCAAAGCATTTCCTCATTGTTGCCTAAAGGCGATTCGACCAGAGCTTCAAAACCTTTCTGTTCTTCAGTCAACCCAGCCATTACGCGGCCAGTCAAAATAATTCCCTTGTCGAGAATGACTTCGCCAGTGTCCGGATCTGAAAGAGGTTCGGCCAGCTTTTTGTGAAGCGATTTGCTGACAAGCTGTGTCTGCCTGTCGCGCCCCTTTTCAAAACCATGCAGCGCCTTGATCAACTGGGTGATTGGCAGCTTCTTGGTCTGGCTGATCTGAGTGGAGACAACCTTGTTGGCGTCATTCTCAATCTCAAGCCATGGACCTTCCATGGGGATGATTCGTGCCCGCACGATCATCTGCATAGAGGTGTCCACGTCCTCTTCAAAGTAGAGTCCCGGCGAACGTGAAAGCTGAGAAACAATGACCCTTTCTCGGCCATTGATGATAAATGTGCCTTTCTCGGTCATCAAAGGAAGATCGCCGAGGTAGACCTCAGACTCGATAACTTCCCTCTCCTTTCCACCAAACCTAACGACAGCCTTGATTGGGGCTTCGTAGGTTAGATCTCGGTCGCGGCACTCCTTAATGGGGTGCTTGGGATCGCCCAAAAGGTAATCCACAAATTCGATGTAGTTCGTCTGGGTGAAATCCCAGATGGGAGAGAAAGTTCTGAAAAGCTCAGGCAGCCCCTCATCGAGGAACCACTTGTAGCTATTGAGCTGAAGCTCAATAAGATTTGGAACAGGAATTTCCCGTCCAATGCGCTTGTAAGAAGGCTGGATAGTCCGCATTCGCGCCCCAGGGGAGACCTACTATTTTGCCACCAAAAAGGGGCCTGGGCGCAAGTGTAAAGGACCATTCCCGAAATAAAGTCTAGTTCAGGGGACCTCGTATCTATCTGGTGCACAGCACTTTCATGCTGCACAACGAAATTAAAGCACACTGCAAATCGATTCAGGCAAGATTCTTAAAATAATTCAGACTTCTTGACCTTATGTTAACCTGGCCTGTGATCTGCAGCCTGCGTTCGAATCTCTTCAGGGACGCTGGGAGGAGAAGAAAGATTCGTCCGATTCAGATCGTCGCTGGCCAAGGCAGCCTGATTCACCCTGTCTCTCAGTTCATCCAATTCAAAGCGCAGGCGCTGGATTTCCGCCAAAAGAGCCGGATCTGAGCCTCTGTTCTTGTGCATCAGCTCAGCCATCTTCATTTGGTGATCCTGCATTGACTTAATAATGCCAGCTCCCACACCGAGCACAATGGCAACGATGGGAATCATAAAAACAAGGACAGCAGGATGAAAAACTGTCTGAAGGGCAAAAAGTGATGTGACCTGTTCCATTGCTAAAAGCATCCTTATCTTAATCGCGGCCAATGATTAAATCATCTCTTGTCGCTGCCGAGTAACGAGATTCCTGATTCCTAACTAACTGACGCATAGAGTCAGCCTCCAGCGCCTGGTGGTACACAAGATTTTTTAGTTCGGCAACCTCGTGCTTCAGCCGTTCAAGCTCCTCGCTCCCAGCAAGCTCCTTAACCTTTGTCAGTTTGAGTTCGGCCATCCTGCGCTGATGAGATGTGGCTATGGCCACAATGACAACAGCAGAGGCCAGCACTAGAGCAGCGAGGAACAGAAAAAATTCTGGTGGCGACATGAGTTACCTTTGCCTACCTATTTTCACAAGAAGTGGATGCTCTCAATGAGCCAGATGTCACAAAGTTTTGTGAGGCAAGCAGATTAACAGCCTCTAGTGCTGTAAATCTGCCCTCATAAAAAGCCTTGCCAACAATAACGCCAGCAGCACCGGTTTTCGCCAGATCGGCTAAATCTTTAAGTTCCGCGACACCCCCGCTGGCGATGACTTCTGCCTTAAGCTCCTGGGCGAAAAGGGTCATTAAAGCGAGATTGGGACCAGAGAGGCGGCCATCTGTTGCGATATCAGTGACAATAAAACATCCAGCTCCCTCTGACTCCAGCTGCTTGGCCAAAGCCAGTCCATCAAAATCAGCGACCTTGGTCCAGCCGTGAATGGCGGGTCTTCCATCACGCAGGTCCAAGCCTATCGCAGCCTTGGCACCCAGCCTCTGAATCATCAAGACTGCCGCCTTAGGGTCCTCAATTGCCCTGCTGCCAATAACAACGCGATCTATCCCTAAATCTATGAGCTGAAGCGCAGATTCCAGCGAACGGATTCCGCCCCCTACTTCCAGCTTTGCCTTTACGTTATGGCGAACTTCCTTCAATGCCGCAGTATTTACGGGGTGTCCAGCCTTTGCCCCTTCCAGATCGACCAGATGGATCCACTCCGCACCAGCTTCCTCAAAACTGATGGCGGCCTCGACCGGAGTCATGTCATAACCCTTTTCCTGGCTGTAATCACCTTCAGTAAGTCGGACTGTTCTTCCACCGATGATGTCAATGGCAGGAAGCAGAATCATCAGCCAATAACACCCTTTGTCGAGTTTGCATCCGGCTGACCATTTGGTTCTATCGCCATTTTAAGGGCTCGCCCCAGCCCCTTAAAAATGGCTTCGCATACATGGTGATCGTTTTCACCAGCTAGTTTTTTGACATGCAGCGTCACCCCGGCCTGCGAGGTGAAAGCCCTTAAAAACTCCCTTACATTTTCTGTGGCCAAGGAGCCCAACTTTTCCCTCTTCCACTCAACATCAAAACCTAAAACTCCCCTGCCGCTGATATCCAAGGCCACCAAAACCAAGGCTTCATCCATTGGCAGAAGCCATTGGCCGTACCTTTCAATGCCCCCAGTTTCGTGCAGAGCTTTTTTGAGCGCGATCCCTAGGCAGATTCCAACATCCTCAACCGTATGGTGGTCATCTACGCCGTAATCGCCTTCGGCAGTAACTCCCAAACCAATCCCCGAATGATAAGCGAAAAGAGTGAGCATGTGGTCAAAAAAACCGATGCCAGTTGCGACATCAACTTTCCGCCCCGAGTCCAAATCCAGCACGATTTGAATCTTGGTTTCCTTGGTCTCCCGATCCACTTCGCCGTATCGGACTCCTTGGGGCGGTTTGCTCATAAGAGCTTCATTGTATCACTGCCTTTGCAGAGTCTCAGGCTGACTCCTGTCCCTTCTTCCACCAGGCTTTTATAACCTTAAGGACATCTGCCCGGGCAGCAAGATCACTGGTTGGCTCGATCAGCGGAGCGCCGGCTTTAAGAAGCCCCTCTGCCAAGATGGGATAATCGGCTTTTCTCGGGCTGCAGTGAACCGAACCGTGACAGGTCCAACCAAGTGGTTGAGCCTGAAAGCGTGGGTCTTTGATAGTCAAATCGCTGCCAGCCTCTACCAGAACCATTGCAGTTTCGAACCAGCCATGCCAGCATGCCCAATGCAGAGGCGTTCCATCGTGATAGCTTGTGTCTTCAAGCGGCCACCCCAACTGAACTAGCTCTTTCACCCTTTCGGTTTCCCCATGGGCGGCAGCAAAGGAAAGACATTCAATCTCGGCTGAATTCAGATCAGAAGCATTGAGTTTAGGCGGGTTCTTGCCTGCGCGTAAATCCAGCATCGCCTGGGCCGCTTTTGATATAGAGCCCCCCATCTCCGCCAGCAGCTCAGCCGCTTCCATGTGGCCTGAAAGAATCGCTAGGGTGTTTGGGGATGCGCCATGAAACTCTCTTGATATGTCCGCCCCCGCTTCGATAAGGGTTTCAAGGATTTTACGAGACCTCCCACGCTTGATAGCCCAATGAAGCGAAGGCGCATAGCCATCTTCATTAGGATCAGCGCCTGCTTTTAGAAGCAGCTGCAGCCCTTCAAGTCGATCTGTATCCAGCTGGTGATTAAGAGCATTGGTTTTAGTCGCTGCTGCGCCATTTTCCAAGAGCATCCTCAAAATGGTCGTATCTGGCGTCTCAGTTGAATGGTAGACAGACTCATTGTCATTGGGATCAATGCCAGATTTCAGCAGCAGAAGAGTCAGCTCAGGGTCTCGCCTTATGCCAGAAGCAGCGTAAAGAGCCGTCAAGGGCGAGGTAGGCCAGCCGCCGTGAAACCATTTCGCCTTCAAATCTGCCCCTGCATCAATAAGCAGCTTTGCCGCTTGGGCCGCCTTCGCGCCCGGCCACTTAGAACGCGTGACAACCAAAATAGGTTCTAGACCAATAACAGGCAGTTTTGCGTTGACATCAGCGCCAGCCTCAAGATGAGCAGAAATAGCCTTGACATCGTGCACAGCACAGGCAAATGCAAAGCTGTTTTTCGCCTCGCCTAGCACAGATTTAGCCGCTGCAGCTGCCGGCTGCTGATCATCTTCAATCAGCTGCCGGACCAAGCCATCTAAACCGATCTTCAGGGCTTCAGCCAGTTCAATTTGGCTTTTAAGCGCGGGCCACGAAGAAGCTCCAAGGCTGACCGCTGTCATGTGCAGGGCATCTGCCAGCTTTGCTGTCTTTGGGTCGATTCCCAAAGATGCTGCCAGGTCGATGGATTGAGATTCACCCTTCCTAAGGGATTTGAGCAGAGTCTTGGCCCGCGATTTTGCGGAATCCAAGTTCAGATTTTCAGAGTTATTCATTTTCCTCTTCTCCGTTTGCGCCTGAGACCCGCTTTCAGACAGCCAAAGAAGAGGCTGGATGTCTTGATTTTTTGTCCAAGTGGGCTCTGCCCTTTCCACGGGTCGGGAGGCGGCTTGTCCGCCTGCCCCATTGTACACCTTCATCCCTTGGTATTCTCAACCGGGCAGTCTATGGCAGTTCTCGTTGATTCAAACACAAAGGTTGTGGTGGCAGGCATCACTGGCAAAGAAGGCGGTTTCCACACAGGCCAGATGGTTGATTACGGCACCAAAATTGTTGCTGGTGTCACCCCGGGTCGAGGCGGCCAGATTGTTCACGGCGCTCCGGTTTTTGACACCATGGCCGAGGCTGTAGAAAAAACAGGCGCCAATGCCGCAATTGTTTTCGTCCCCGCTCCCTTTGCGCCAGACTCTGTATTGGAAGCAGCTGATGCCGGAATCCCCTTCGTCACCTTGATTACAGAAGGCGTTCCGATCAATGATATGGTCAGAGTCGTCAACAAACTGAACGAAAAAGGCACGACAAGGCTTCTCGGCGGCAACTGTGCCGGAATCATCACCCCAGGCGCCTGCAAAATGGGGATCATGCCAGGCCATATCTTTTCACCTGGCCGCATTGGAATGGTCAGCCGGTCTGGCACCCTGACTTACGAATCAGCTTTTGAACTCACCAATGCTGGTCTCGGACAATCCACATGTGTCGGAATCGGCGGAGACCCTGTGATCGGCACCCGCTTTGCCGAGGTTCTTGAAATGTTTGAGAACGACCCCGAAACCGATGCCGTCGTTATGATTGGCGAAATTGGGGGCACAGATGAAGAAGCAGGGGCTGAAGTCATCAAGCGAATGACGAAGCCTGTTGTCGCCTTTATTTCAGGCCGCACCGCCCCTCCCGGAAAGCGGATGGGCCATGCAGGAGCAATCATTTCTGGCGGGCTTGGCACCCCAGAAAGCAAGGTGAACGCCCTCAACGGGGCTGGCGCCAAGGTTGCTGACGCTATTAGGGATATTCCCGAGCTTCTTAGATCGATGCTCTGAGTAAGAACCAAGGAGAATAAGGCTGGAACAAGCCGCCAGATACTTCGATAACGCCGCATCCACTCCTCTCGACCCCCGCGTTCGAGAGGAGATGCTTTTTTGGCTGGGAGAAGGCTATGGCAATGCCTCGTCGATCCATCAATGGGGCCGTAGAGCGAGGCTGGCTGTGGAAGAAGCCCGTGAATCTATTGCCGAACTTGTTGATGCTCTTGACCCCAGCGAAATAGTCTTCACTTCTGGAGCCACTGAAGCCAACAGCTGGGTGCTTTCATCATTCGATAAAGCAGTCATCTCGCCTTTCGAACATTCATCGATACGAGAACCAGCACTGTTTAATGCCTGGCCACAAGCCGAAGCACTGGGCTGGAATCTCGCCCCTCCCAGCAGCAGGTTCGACCTGCTCAGCGCCATGCTTGTGAACAATGAAACTGGCGCCTTTGTCAATGCTGGGGCATGGTTTCAGGCGGGCCTAGAATCAGAAACGGGTGCGAGAGTCATTCATCGGGATGTCACTCAGGCTGCAGGAAAACTGCATCTGCACGAACACGCCTACGACCTTGGCACCTTTTCTGGACATAAGTTTCATGGACCAAAAGGGGTGGGTGTTCTGCACATGAGAACGACCTATCTTGAGCATCCTTTTCTGCGTGGTGGAGGGCAGGAAGGCGGACTCCGTGGCGGCACCCTGAATGTGCCGGGAATTGTGGGCATGGGCGCTTCTGCCAAAATAGCCCTCGATGAGATGGAGGCAGACTGGGACAAAGCGCTATTGCTGCGGCAGATACTTACCGAATCAATCAGCAAAATCTCCGACAGCAGAATCATCGCAGGCGAAGGAAACGGCATGGTCCAGAGCCCCTATATTCTCTGCGCCTGCTTTGCCGGAATCCATGCTGAATCCCTAGTTGTGGAGCTTGACAACCTAGGATTTGGGATATCCAGCGGAGCAGCCTGCAGCAGTCAATCAACCGAACCAAGCCACGTTCTTAGGGCCCTTGGTCTGCCAGGTGAACTCATCAAGGGCGCAGCCCGTCTCTCATTTGGCAGGTTCAACACCCTAGAAGCGACAGAGGAACTGGCTCGTCTGCTGCCAAAAGTCGTAGAGCAGATCAGGTCTCTTGGATAGTCCTAGGCAAAATGTGCTGCCAAGTGCCTTTTCGCGGCGTCTTAGACAAATGGCACGGGCCTTGTCTAACCTTTCATCTGGCAGCTCTTGAGATTTCACCTAAAGAGCGTCGTAGAAAAGGTATGGCTTTAGCCAAACCCCGAATTAATGGCGGGTTCTGAATGACCTAAGGCTAAACCTTAATCACAGAACCATACGTCATAGGAATTTGCGTTTATCATGCAATTGGCCCCCCAGGCATCTCAGGATCGGCAGGAAAGAATGGATGAAGTAACGATCTCGGCCGAAAACGGTCAGCAGCCCAAGGCGAAGCGTGGAAAGGCCATTACGGTCCGAACCCACAACCGCCATGCTTTCATCGACGCCGCCAAGCATATGGTCCTCGATGACAGCGAACCTAATGAAGAGGAGCTGCTGGATCTTGAGGAAGAGGAAGAAGAAGCTCAACCTGAACATACCGATACAGAAGAGCTAGAAATGTGGATGCGGCAGACCCGCCGCGCCCACCTTTTAACCCCTGCCCAAGAAGAAGACTTGGCAAAGAAGGTTCAGGCCAAGGATCTTGCCGAAACTGGCAAGTGGAACAAGGTTGCTGAACTGATGAACCTCTCAAAGGATTTTGAGTGGACCGACTTTGACCGCAAGGATGTGATGAAGATTGGCACTCAGGCCAAACAGCAGCTTATTGAAAGCAACCTGAGGCTGGTCGTTTCAATCGCCAAAAAGTACAACGCTCGCGGCATCCCCCTCGCTGATCTGATTCAGGAAGGAAACCTCGGTTTGATTCGAGCCGTTGAAAAATTTGACTGGAGAAAGGGCTTCCGTTTCTCCACCTACGCCACCTGGTGGATTCGCCGAGCTATCGCCCGAGCCATCATCAACCAGGGCCGCACAGTTCGAATCCCTGTTTATGTCGCTGAACTCATCAACAAAGTGATGAAGACAGCCAACGCACTTCAGCAGGAATTCCACCGCGAACCTACCCCTGAAGAGGTGGCAGAAAGAGTCGGAATGTCTCCTGATAGAGTTCAGGAAATGCTGAGGGTAGCTGTTGAGCCCCTCTCACTCGAAACTCCGGTAGGCGAAAAGGATAACTCTTCTATTGGCGACTTTATTCCATCGAGCAACATGCCCACCCCGGGCGATGTCACCTGGAGCCTGATTCGCCGTGAAGAGATTGACGGTATTTTGGGTAGATTGACCAGCCGAGAAAGAGACGTAGTTCGACTGCGCTTTGGCTTGGACGACGGTCGTGCCCGCACTTTGGAAGAAGTAGGCGCTGCCCTCAACGTCACACGCGAAAGAGTTCGCCAGATTGAGCTTAGAGCAATGAAGAAGCTGCGCCATATTGGACAGGAGCTCTCTTCACAAGGCTTTACAATCACCCCCTCTCCTCACTAGAGTTTCTGATTCATAGCACTTAAGTCGGTCTTCGGTAATCATCGAAGACCGACTTTATTTGTGGCGGCACGACACCCTAAGCGGAAAACAGGTCAGATTAGTAAACTTAGCAGATGGTCGTATTGACAGCCTATGTCAGCCTAAAATCAGACAAGATCGCAGAAGGAATCGCAGCCTGCGAAATCGTCCGCGCCGCATCAATCCTTGAAGATGGCTGTGAAGTCTATGACTTTTTCCAGTCTCCGCGCACTCCAAGCCAGCTGGTTTTTGTGGAAGAGTGGACTTCCCTTGCCCACCTTCACACTCACTTCGAGCAGGCCGCATTTCTTGACTTCAAAGCAAAAATGGAGCATTTGGTGGAATCTCCAACAGACCTCAAGATTTTTGAATCAAGCCCTATCACTGAATGACAATATCATAGGCTGTAAGTATCCAGCCAGAGCGGCAGATCTGCTTCCGCCCTGGCTGGAATGAATCCTAAAGCAATCATTGACGGGACAGGTCACAATAGCTGACATGATCCAGGCTGGCGCAGAAAAGCGGCCTCATCCTTTTTCCTACATCATCCCCCTCTATTTTCTCCAGGCGATTCCCGTCTTTCTCGTTCAAGACGTAAGCAAAACGATCTTCAAGGATCTTGGAGTTGAAAACCAGCAGATAGCGGCCTGGACAGCACTTATCGCTCTCCCCTGGTCATTTAAGCTGCTGTGGGGCCCCATTGTTGAGCTCAACGGCACCAAGCGCCGCTGGATCAACTGGATGCAGATAGGAATTGCGGGACTGATTATTGCCGCCGCATTTGCCCTGCAGACTCCAAACTTTTTTGGAATCACCCTCGCCGTCCTCGCCGTGACCGCAGTCTTTAGCGCCACATGCGATATCGCCACAGATGGCTTCTATCTTTTGGCAACCAAACGAGAACAGCAGGCAGCCTTCGTAGGGTGGCAGTCGACTCTTTTCAGGCTGGGAAGGCTCTTCGCAACGGGCGGAGTCGTCACCCTGGCTGGCGTTCTGCACGAAAGGTTCAGTTTTGGAAAAGAACATTCATGGCTCGCCGCTCTGGGAATGCTGGCCCTTGTCTACGGCTTAGGAGCTTTGATCAATCTCTGGTATCTGCCCAAGCCGCCAGAGGACGAACTAAGACAGTCTGCACCTGCCGAAAAAAAACTGGATCTCATTCGGGCGGCTTTGGTCATAGCCGCATTCAGCTGGCTTTACTTTGGACTGGCTTTCTTCTTTGGCCTTGTGGGGCACGGAATCAGCCTCGTTTTCCCACTCTTTTCCAAGTGGAACCTCGCCAGCCCTATGGATCACTACCTCTTTTTCATAAAGGTTCAAGAGCAGGTGAATCCCATCACAGTTCACTGGATCAACACTCTTCTGGGATTTGTCATGGCTGGCCTCTTTGGACGCGCTGCTCTGGCCAAGCTCAAAGATACGAACATGGGTGCCGCATTCGGAACATTTTTTGGCCAAAAAGATGTTTGGAAGATTCTGCTCTTCGTCATGTTTTACCGTTTTGGCGAAGCCATGCTTGGCTCCGTCGTTCCACTTTTCCTCCAAGACAAACGCGACGGCCCCACCGACCCCACTCAGGGACTTGGCTTTACTGTTGAACAGGTAGGCATCGTCAACGGAACCTGGGGCGTCATTGGCATCGTCCTGGGCGGAATCATAGGCGGCTATTTCATTTCAAAAATCGGCATCCGAAAAAGCTTTTGGATTCTAGCCGCAGCCATGAACGTGCCCAACCTTCTTTACCTTTTGGCCACGCAGGTGACAGTCATGCAGAACCCCTCAGCAATGTCCCTGGTCATGTTTTTTGACCAGTTTGGCTATGGGTTTGGATTTGCAGGCTACATCATCTGTCTTCAGGCGATTGCCCAAAGGCATCCTGCCTTTACGACAGCTCACTATGCCATTGCGACAGGAATGGGAGCCTTTCTCATTGCAGCCGCAGGAACTCTTGGCGGAGCCTTAATGGCATCAGTTGACTTCAATGTCACCTTCGCGATCGTTCTCTTCTTTACTATTCCCTGCCTTCTCACACTTCTTTTCGTGCCTTTGAAGGAAACAGAGGGAATCAAAGTTGCCAACGTGGATCTAGCTGACTAAGCTGCTGCTGGCTAAGATATTGCTGACAAAACTAAGTTTCTGGGGGCTGCCGTGAAGCCCCCAGAAAACAGCCTGCTAAAAGCTGTTATCCCCGTAAAGGGTCTGAATGTAGTTGACCTGGCCCTCATGGTAACCGGCGTTCCAGCGTGGATACTCCATGATCTCTCTCATCGTAAAATCACGTCCTCCATCAAAAGGAAGCCACAGGGTCTCGGTCAGTTTTTCGTCTGGATAGGTGGTGACAAACTCCTGCCAGGCAGCAAGCCTTTCCAAAGTCTGCTTTTCACATTCCTCAACTGACTTCCACTGATCCATAACTGCCTGATCGGCAGCCATGGCTTCCTCGCTGAACTCAGCCTTGCCCTGCAGCATGTCGGTAGACCAGGAAAAGCTCATGGCAATCTCCTGACACTGGCTCAATACGCTTCGACCAAGATCGAGCGGCTTCCATTCCACCTTGTCTGCAGGAACTTTCTTGACAGCGTTGAAAAAATCTTTGACCTGCTGAGCAGCAGCGCCTTTGATGTACTCCTGGTACTTCATGTCAGGAATTATAGTCACAAAAACAGACGCGCGTCTACTCTTTTGGCACTATTTTTCCACCACTTCAGGCAGGAAATCCTATGATGATGAACTTGTGTAGCGGGCGAGACTAAAAATCCAAAACCACCTTGCTGCGGCAAAGAACACAAGGGCCCATAGGCCAGCAGCCCCGACAAGCAGCCAATTAGGACCATCAAACAGCGTCCTTGCCGGCACAGAAGCAAGGAGCCCCAAGGGTATGTAGAGAGTAAAGAGCATGGGAATTGTGCTGCGATAGATGTCAACCGGATACCTGGCTGTTTCAATCATTGTCTCGGCCAGAACCCAAAGGTTGTCCACCCGAATAAAGTAAATCGAGGTGGTCATCAAAATCATCCCAAGGCTGTAAACCATAACCAAGGAAAAAACTCCCAAGAGAATGTAGGCACCCCACGAATCCCATCGGGGGACCATTCCTGCCTGAGACAAGCCCACGCCCAGCATGATAAGAGAGGCAGTTATGGTGCCAAAGCTGGTGATGTTAAAGCGCCGGACGCTCACCCAATACATGGCGTCAACAGGCTTGGTGATCACAAAATCTAACGTGCCTTTCCTTATCTGTTCAGGAATCTCGAAGCATGAAAAGAACAAAGCAGAGTGAATGCTGGTGACAAGGCTGATAGTTGAAATAAGTACAAAAACTCTTTCTCTATTCCACCCAGCAATCTCTTGAGTCTGGCTGAAAATAACCAAAACAATAAGGATATAGAAGAAAATCCAGGTGCCGTTTTGAAGCAGCTTGGCGATGAAGTTGGCACGAAATTCCATCTCTCTCTGCAGAGAAGAGAGGAAAAAGGTTTTATAGATTCGCCAGACCCTATTCAAGCCAGTAGGAATCATACCGGGGCGGTACCATGGCACTCATGCTCGGGGTCCTGGCTGTGCTTGCTTACTCTCTGGCTGCCGCTCTGGCAGTTCAGAAGGCAGCCTCAAAATGGCTCGTCGGTTTAGACCCTGCCGAACGTCTAGGCATCTCTGGACTCATCGGCCTCGGAGCTACAGGACTCCTCCTTTTCTTCTTCGGCATGTTTCCGGGCGGTTTGGGTTTGGCAGCCTTTGTTCTGCCCGCAGCGGCCTTAGCCGGAGCGGCTTGGGGCTTTAAAGACCAAGATTGGAAAATCAACAGACAAGGGCCATGGGGCCTGCTCTGCCTTGGGCTCACTCTGCTGCTTGCCCTTCAGGCCCTTATTGGCGTTCTGGCCCCTTCCACGTCGCTGGACTGGGATTCTTTGGCCTACCACCTTGCCGTTCCCAAGATGTGGATAGAGGCGGGCAGAATCACCCAAATCCAGGCGATGCACCACTCTAACTTTCCCTTTGGTGCAGACAATCTTTTCATTCTTGGCCTTCAGTGGGGCGGTGAATCAGGAGCCAAAGCCTTTATGCTGGCAGCTTCTCTGCTCGGCGGACTAGGCGCATTTGGACTCCTGCGAAGATGGTCCAGCCCCGAAGCAGGTTGGACTGGCCTTATTGGCGTCTGGGGCATCCCTGTCCTTGCTTGGGAAAGCGGCACTGCCTATATCGATGGAATTCATGGGCTTTATGCGCTTTTCGCTGTCGCCTATGTCTGCCAGCTGCTTTGGCCGAATGAAGCTGAGGAGCCCGTCTCCCTCATTGTTCCGGTTCTCTTTTTGGGCTTCTGCCTTGGATGCAAGTTTACAGGCCTGCAGGTAATGGCAGCCTTGGTTGGGACGGTTCTAATCGGCAGCCTGATTAAAAAGAACCTGGCTCAAGGAACAAAACTGGCAGCAGCCCTGGTTTTTGGCGGTCTGCTTCTTGCCAGTCCCTGGCTGATTCGAACTACGGTTCTTATGGGCAATCCTGTCTATCCCTTCTTCTACTCAATTCTCGGCGGCAAAGAGTGGAACACATGGCGGGCAGATATCTACGCAGAAGAACAGGCAACTTTCGGCGTCGGCAAATCACCTCAAAACATTGGCTATGCAGTTTTAGGCTTGGCCTACCAGCCAGGAAGGTATGTCAACCCGAACCAAACTGCTGGGGGAGGATTTCCTAGCGGTGCAGTCGGTTTTGCATCAATTGTGGCCCTGGCTTTTCTCGCCGCCACTGGCAAAGCATCACCAAGAGAAAAGGCCATGCTCGGGTTTGCAGCGCTTGGCCTTATAACCTGGTTTATCCTGAGTCAGCAGAGCCGCTATCTTGCTGTCTTCACCCTTCCCGGAATCATAGCGGCAGCATCTTTGGCCGGGAGAATTAAAGAAGGCACATTTATTAAAGCGGCCTACACCTTGCAGGCAGTGGCGACTTTGACACTTCTTTACCTCTTTGCAACATCAGCCCAGCTTCCTGTTGTCATGGGGCGAGTTGAACTAGAAGAGTGGCGTGGATCTATGGTGGCTTTCGCCAAAGCAGTGCCAACTCTTCATCAAATGGTGCCAAATGAAGGCACAAGAATCGCCCTCTACGATGAGGTCTTCGGCTTTCTTCTAGACCGGAACTATATTTGGGCAAACCCAGGCCACTCAACCCTAATCCAGCACGAAGCCAGCCAGTCTGGCTCCGATTATGTGACAAGCCTAAAAAGTCTTGGAATCACTCACATTTACCTTTCTCCTCTGTTTCTTCCTCCAGATGCTAAACAGAGGTTTTATGAAGCGATGGGTCTAATTGAAGGCGAGCCATATACCCCTGACGAGAGACAGCAAATGGAGTCTGATCCCAACCTTAAGTGGCGATGGCTTCTGGCAGATGCTGTTCGAAATGGCCAGATCACCTTTATGGGCCAGGCAGGCCCTGGCATAGTCTTTCATGTTCAGTAAAGTTTTGAGACTGTAGGATAAGCTAAAACGTCCCGATGAAATAGATATGATCGGTCAGCACCCGATCCTCGTTCCCCTGATCACCCCCTATACGGATGACGGCACCCAGGCTAGTGAAGTCCGTTTCACTAGAGCCATGAGATGGCACGTAGATCGTGGCGCTAATGGGTTTATTGTCGGATCTGACACTGGCGAGTGGTGGAGCTTATCGCTCAGCGAAAGAAAGTCCACCGTTGAATGGGCTGTCAGAGAGGCTCGGGGACTGCCTGTTTATGTCCACTGCACGGCCTGGACAACAGCTGCTGCCCTAGACCTCGCTCAAAGCGCACAAAGACATGGGGCCAGCGGAGTCATCATTGCCCCCGCGCCTTATCCACCCTTAACTGAAAAGGAAATCGATTCCTTCAGTTCGGTTCTAAACAGGTATATAGAAATCCCCTTGGCTTTCTATTCCGAACAGGGTGTTTCTGGTTCACTAAAGCTCCGAAGACTTGAGGCGGGAGGCCTTGGCCCCCTGAATCTTTCAAGAAATCAAGATCTCTGCGAAGCCTTGATTGATGGGGCCCTGGTCCATCCAGCTTCAGTTTTAGGAGCCAACAGACTGAGAAAAGCCGCAGCTTCTTGGATAAAGTGGAAGATGCGCCTGGCCCCCATGTTTAAAGCCCATGGTTCTGCTCGTATTGCCAAGGCAGTCGTTCGGCTTTCTGATCTTGACCTGGGGTCTCCACGGCCTCCTATGGGCGACTTATCGCCGGTATCTTTAGCGGCTCTCACCGAAGTCCTAAAGGAAATTGACTCCACCCCCTAATGCTCATTCCCTTCCTTATATTTGCTGCTGGTGCAGGGTTAGCTGATGCCGAAATATCAAGGCAGGAAAAAAGGGCAGCTGCAGATATCAGTGCAAGACTTCAGGGCAGCGACCGCCAAATCTCAGTTGATGTTCAGCCACACCTAAACTGGGGACACGTTAAATCCGCATCAATTCATGCTGAAATGTTCAGCCTCGATGAGCTTCCCCTCTGGACTGAGCCGGAAAGATCAAAAGCAGGACGCCTTGATCTGCTTAGCCTCAAGCTAAAAAACCTGACCCTCAAGGGCCTCCATATAGCGGAGCTTTCGGCAGAAATCCCCTCCTCTCGATTTGACCTTAACGAAGTGTTGAACCATGGTCGAATTCGGCTGAGCCAGTCTGGCACAGGAACTGGCCGAGTCAGGATTCATGAAGATGCTCTTGCCGCCTGGATTATCCGCAAATATCCAGAAATCAAGCGGTGCAAGGTTCAGGTCAAGCAGGATGTCGTTTGGGTCGAAGGCTATGGCGAGTTCCTCATCGTCAAAAGCGACTTTGCTGTCATTGCAAAGCTTCATTCCCCAGATGGCAATCAACTGGAACTCCACCAAGCCAAGATTTACTTCAATTGGCAAAGGGCAGACCCCTTCGCCGCTAAAACCCTGCTCGACCTCCTTAACCCCGTAGTGGACCTCAACGCAGACTTGGGACTGGCAGGAGCGGTGAAGGTTGAGGGGATCAGGTGCCGAGACGGCATACTTGAAGCCTGGGGGGCAGCTCAGATACCGGTCCGTCCAAAAGAGGAACTCACCTCGAACAGCCGATAACTTTACTAGTGAACGGTCTTCTTATCACTGCAGCCGCCTTGAGCACAAACAGTGCGACCCTGCATTGGCCCAGCCAGCCGCCTCCTGCCTGGCAGATTGAAGGCATCCGTTTAGCCCGTTCGGGCGTTCAGCCAGACCTGCCATTACCAAGGATTCTAAAGCTAAAAAAGCAGGCGGGGTGGAACGATGTTCTTGAACCTGAAACAAGGGTTCTCTCCACCTGGTCTACAGGAGGAAGCCATGTGCGAAGTGAATGGGCCGTTCTTCTTACCCCGCGAGGGGCTGCCAGATGGCTTGGGTTTGGCCGTGTGGTTGAAGGATGGGGTGAAGCTGAAGTTCAAGCTCGTTGGAAAACAATAGCAGGGGAACTTCAAGGCAGGGTCGTGATTATCTTCTGCCGGACCGCCTACCCTCGAAGAGCCGTCCTTGGTGTCGGAAGCGACTCTGCCCCTGAAGTCAGCAGGCTCGACTTTACCGAAACAGCCATGAGGCTAAATGGAAGGCTTCTTTATCGCAGACAGAAAAAGTTCTTGAGTCTTGAAAGCCGAGAAAGAAAACTGATTGAAGGGGCTCATTGGTGGAATTCAACTCCCTTTTCCATTCATGGGCAAAAGTGGAGCCTTCCACCTCTCGGCGACTACCATCGAGATTGGTGGGCAGCGGAAGCTGACCTAGAAACTTCCTCTGCTTCAGGGGCCTTAACCTTTGTTCTGGATAGCCCTGGCCGTCCTCTTAAGGCAGAATGGAAGCTGACAGGCAGTTCTGTCCCTGCCGTCCCAGCTAAATAGCGCCGCTCAAGGCCACACTCATTCGTCATGAGCCAGCCTCGCCGAATTCTTAGCGGCATGAGGGCGACCAACCCTCGCCTGCACATCGGGAACTACGAAGGCGCTCTTCGGCAGTGGGTCAAGCTGCAGAATGAAGGGTGCAAGGTCTACTCGATGGTGGCTGACTGGCACGTTTTAACAACGGCTGAAGACAGGATTGACGTCGCGTACAATGCGCGAGAAGTCGCGAAGGACTTCGTTGCCGCAGGACTTGATCCGGCCAAAACATCCATTTTCGTTCAGAGTCACGTTAAAGAGCACGCTGAACTCTCGCTGCTGCTTGGCATGATAACAGGCGTCGGCAAGCTGGAGCGGAACCCCACCTACAAAGATATGACTAAGGATGTAGGGGGACAGGAGATGGTTTCGTTTGGTCTTCTCGGCTACCCAGTCCTTCAGGCAGCAGATATTCTTCTTTATCGACCCGACGGAGTTCCAGTTGGAAAAGATCAGGCTCCGCACCTTGAGATTGGCCGAGAAATTGCCAGAGCATTCAACGCCCGTTATGGCGAGGTTTTCCCTGAGTTCGCTTCGATCATTGACAAAGATGAGTCTCGCTCCAAGCTCCCTGGTCTTGATGCAGATGAGAATGGCGTTCTCCGCAAGATGTCCAAATCATACGATAACTGCATCTATCTTTCTGATTCAGAAGACGAGACAGCGGCAAGGGTCAAGAAGGCCTTTACAACACCATCCAAGCAGAAAAAGACCGACCCTGGTATTCCGGAAGGATGCGCTGTATGCCAGTTCCTTAAAATTTACTCACCCGACTGGGAACTGCAGTGGAATGAAGACCGCGAAGGAATCCGTGGCTGCATGCAGAACAAAAAGGAACTGACTGAGGCAATCAACGAGTTTCTTCGTCCTATGAGGGAAAGAAGAAAGCAGCTTGATGATGCGACAATCATAGAAATTCTAAACCAGGGAGCAGAGGAGGCAAGAGTCTTCGCCGCATCCACAATGGAAATGGTTCGTGAGGCCATGAAGCTGGTCTAGCTGGCACGAGCTGACTGCCAGATGAGTTAAGAGAATAGAGGCCGACATTTAGTGAAAATCAACGGATCATGGAAGTTCATCCTTACTGCGTTGGCAGTGCTGGGATTGATCACGCTTGGAATGAGAACCTACAGCTGGCTGAGTCTAAGAAACTTTGAACTAACTCCCACAAAGGCCAAAGAGGTCAATCTGGTAGCAATTCAGCCCGGAAAAGGCTTCCGAGTTATTGTTGCCAATCGAATTGCCCAGCTTGGCGAGGTGGAAGAAACTGAGGATGGACGCGGCGGCTTTGGTGGAGGCGATGTTCAGAATGCCCAAAACCTGCGACGCATTCCAGTGCGCGAGCTTCTAGGAAGTCTGAACACTGATCCCAAAGATGCAGGCTATCTTATTGAACGCATGAACGAGCTGAACGGGCCTGATGATCCCGTCAGTGAATACCAGTGGCAGGAAGAAGACTTGGTTAAAGCTCTTGATGGCGACCCCGTTCTACGGCGAAAACTAGAGATTGACCTTCAATGCACGCTAGATGGCGCTCCTATTGATTCGTTCAGCCCCTCGCGCATCTACAGCGGCATCAGCATCGTCACCAAAGTGCCGATCAAAGTCCTTACCGGAGACAGCATGGTCACAGTTCAAGCCTTGGTAAGACAGCCTTACAAAAGCAGACTTGCAGGTGTTGTTGAAAAAGAGCTGAACGAGCGATTCAACCTTACACAAGATCAAATGCTGAACGCCTACTTGACCAAAGGTGCTGAAACTCCCATCCAAGAAAATTCTGTCGCCAATGCTCTCCGTTCACGCATCTCTCCAAATCGCAAGCAGGATCTTGCTTCGAAGCCAGAACGAATTGTTGGTTCGGCAATGGTGCTTGCCAACACAGAACACTTTTTATCGGCATCTACACGCAGCTATAAAGCAGGCAACAACCGTGATGAGCTGACAGACCTAACCCTGAAAATGACTGACGAAGGCAGGAAAAGGCTTTGGAAGTATTCACAGGACAAAGTGAAATCTGGGTTTCAGCTTATGTTTGTTGTCGATGGAGTTGCCGTTGCGGCACCAAGGATAACCACTGAACTCGCAGAGTCAGAAATCAAAATCACTCAAATGCCGGATCGTCCTTTGGCTGAAAGCTCCGCAGAAAAAATCAACTCACTCAAGAAGAAATGAAGCTCCATGCCAGTGTGCTGATCGGATCAGCTCTTCTCGGAAGCATGATGGCATGCAGACCCACCGAGCCAAGGCTGCTGACAGAAACCAGCCCAACAGCTGAGTTTTTGCCGATCACAGCTGACAGCCTGCCAGTTCTCCTGCCCAAACCAGGGACTTCGCTCTTAATGCACATGACCCTTGTGGAGAACCTGAATAACGAAACTCTTGAGCTTGACCACAACGAAGAATGGAAATGGGAGAAATTTGGTGCTGAGCTTCGTTTATTAAAGAAGGATGAACTAGGCAAGACAGTCACCGAGGTCTATTCACTATCGCCATCTACATGCCTTAAGGAAGTTGATGGAAAAGCCGTTTCACCCTGCCTGCCAGTCACACTTTCGCAGGATCAGCCTAACCCCCAAGGAGGCTTTACCGGACTTCGGCCAGATGGAACTTTTGGAAGCTTCAGTTCAGAGAGCTCTTACCTTGGTCCCGAAAAGCTGCAAATAGGAAGCCAAGAGTTTATCAGCCACGTTATGGCTTCTAGCCAGAAGTTCAGCTCAAATGGCCTTGACTGCCTTGCCACGAGAAAAGTGTGGTGGACACCCCGCAAAGGAATAATCAAGGTTATCGAAACCATCACTGCAAAGGGACTGAAGCGGGAAACAAAATGGGTTCTGAGATCAAAATAAGAAAGACTTACACTAAAGGCAGCAGAAATATGAAAAAAACCTCAACAGTAATCGCCTTGGCATCACTTATCGCCCTCTTCGGCTGCCCTGGCCCCAGCGCCACCGAGCCAAAGCCTGGTGAAGGAGGCACAAAAACAGAGAGTGGCAAGGAAGTGCCAAAGGAAGTCTCGGCAAATCTTAAGCACGAAGCCTACCAGTGGATGGGGTTTGGCAGACTTGAGCCCTTTACCTACGAACTCACTCGAATGGAAGGCGCCCCTCCCGCTGAGGGCACCCAGACCCTTTCCTACCTTGCCGGCGACGACAAGGCGGCCAAGTTTCAGTTTGTCAGAACAGGCGGCTTAGCCCAGCTAGGCGATGAAGAGTTTGAACTAAGGCCAGATGGAATCTACCAAACAGCCATGCCCTCTGGCGCTCTGGCAAAACCTGGCCTGCTTATGCCGGCGGATGTAAAGACAGGATCAAGCTGGAAGAGCACTTTTGATGTTGCCGCCACTGACGGCAAGAAGTTCAACTTCGATCTAACCAACAAAGCAGAAAGAATTGAAAAGGTGCAGACAAAAGGAGGAGAGTTTGATGCCCTTCTTATCGTTTCTACCGGCAAGATCAACATCACAGAAGGAGAAAAAACTACCAGCAATGCAGTCAGCAGCAAGACCTGGTACGTCAAAGGGTTAGGCCACGTAAAAATGACCCTGGAAGTAAAGCTCGAAGGTGGAGTCAACAACAAATCCACAGTAGAGCTTGTCAAAGCAGGAACATCCGAGGCTTCACAAGGCACACCATGATCTCATCAGTCCTCCTCCTTACAGCAGCTGTCGGTCAGGCGGAGGCATCGGCCGCCCGGTTCTTCCCATTAAATCCGGGCGACCGCTATATCTATGAAGAATCTGCAGATGGCGCCAAAAAACTCTTTACTGATGTTGTTGAAACGCCTGTAGAAATGAATGGCAAGTCCGCCTACCCAGTGGACACTCTTTTTCAAGGCAGGCAAAGCCTAGGAAAAGTCTATTACACGCTAGATGCTGACAAAGTGCTTGTAGCGGGTGTTGACCCCACGGGCGCACTGCCAGAAGCCTATCCAATTTTGGTGGTCTCAGATTCCGCAAAGAGCTTTGCTTGGTCGGGTGCCCTGCCTGTCCCCAATGGCAGCCCAGAACCGATGACTCTCTCAGGCGAAACCAAGCCAGGCAAACAGACAAATCTTTTTGGAAAGCGCCGAGAGACGATTGTCGTTACTTTAGCAAGCGATGTGGCTGGCATGGTGACAGTTCAGACCAGCACCTACGCCGAAGGACTGGGGCTGGTTGAAATGGTAGAAGAGGTAGGAAAGAAGAAGCTGAAACGCACAAGAAAGCTAGTTGACTATCAGCCTGCAAAGAAAGGAGATTCATGAAGCTGCCCAGAACTTCCCTCCTTCAAATTCTGGTAATTCTATGCCTGCTGCCACTTGTCGGCGCATCGTGTCAGACCTCCACTGGCGAGGGCGGACAGCCGCCACAGAAGACCATTGTAATGGCCCCGGATGGCTTTAACAAAGTCCCTTACGAAAAAGGAGAAATTGTCCTGCTGGGAACCCCAGTGCCAGTGACAGTAAAGACAGAACAGACGGAAGGCGGCTTTAAGCTTATCTCTCTGATTGCAGACCATCCTTACGAACAGGAAATCTATCTTTCAGATGCCTCTTCACTTAGGTTTGTCGGGACAGATGCGGAAACATTTGCGCCAGCAATCCCGCTAATGGCCCAGCCATTTGAGGTGCCGGGCAGCTGGACTTGGGCTGGCACAATGAAGCTGGCCGGCAAAACCTTTAAAGCCTCTGCTGATATTGAAAGCAGCAGCGAAACACTTAACCTTCCTGGCGGACCATATAAAAGTGTAAGAGTAGATGTCGACCTTTCCATGCAGGATCCTGGCGGTTCAATCAGCCGACGAAAGCTTTCGTTTTGGCTGACAGGCGAACAAGGCATTATCAAACGTGATTTTGCTCAGAGTTCCACACGCCAGCCAGTAGGCTCAAACGATAGTGAATCATGATCACTCAAGCCCGCCCTGCCTATGGTCCGGGAAAAAAAATCGACTGGATATTTGTTGTCCTGGCATTGCTTTTGACAGCTGCCGGCCTGCTTAGTCTTTACAGTCTTGATGCCAGTCGAAGCAGTTGGAAGTTCTTTCCAAAGCAGGCTGTTTTTGCTGTCATTGGCGTTGGAATCATGGCTGGATTCACTTTTGTCCAGCCCGATTTCTGGAAGAAGCGATGGGGGCTTCTTTATTTTGCCAATCTTTTTCTTCTTGTTTTTGTTCTCTTTATAGGCAAGGAACAGCTTGGCGCTCAAAGATGGATTGATCTCGGCGTTATTGACCTGCAGCCAAGCGAGGTCAGCAAGATTTTCATGGCAATATGCCTGGCAGCTTTTTTTTCGGATAGAGAGGAGGAAGTCAGCCAGCTTCAGCTGTTTCTCAAGTCGTTTGGACTGATTCTTCCTGTCTTGGTTCTGCTCATGATGCAGCCTCACCTCGGGGCAACCATGAGCATCATCATGATCTGGCTTGCTGTTGGCTTAGCCGCTGGAATTCCCTGGAAGTTCCCTCTAGTTTCTGCCCTCTTGATTGCTGCCACTTTGGTCGCAGCTTTTTTCAGTCCGAAGCTGCCAGAGCAGCTTGAGTACATGAGGGGCCGGGTAACAGCCAAAATGGCTCCAGACCCCAAGGGCAATGCCTATCAGCAGATCCAGGCCGTCACTGCCATAGGCAGCGGCCAAATCATGGGTGCTGGGCTCAGCCGTGGTGAGCAGAAGACCAAAGGGTTTATTCCTCTTCAGCAGAACGACTTTATCTTTACCGTTGTGGGAGAAGAGGGCGGATTTTTGGGCTCGGTGTTGATGCTTGGGGTTTTTACCGCCTTTCTGCTAAAAGGCTGGTGGACAGGAATCAAGTCCAGAAATCTATACGGACGCCTGCTGGTGACTGGCTTAGTAACAGTTCTTGCCTTTCATGTCATTGTCAATATAGGCATGAACATTGGGCTGTCGCCAGTGGTTGGCTTATGGCTGCCCTTTATGAGCTACGGCGGCACTGCGCTTTGGATGTGCCTGACCTCAGTCGGCCTCATCCTCAGCGTCTACCGATTCGACACCGACTAAATCAGAACTGCCGCCTTTTGGCCCCAGCGATCTGGCTTTAAGCCAATCGAGGTTCAGCTCAAACTCTTCCCCGCCCTGTCTCTGAAGAAGACAGGAAAACCCTCCGGCTCCTGGCCCCTTGTGGGGCCAAACCCTAATGCAGGGAAAATCTGCCAAATGACTCTGCATATCACTCATATGAGGCAGATCAACCGGCACAAACTCGGGCATTTTCCTTCTCAGCCAGCGAATCACGTCTTCATTCTCCTCCGGACTATAGGTGCAGGTCATATAGGCTAAAAAGCCGCCTGGCTTGACTGTTCTGGCCGAATGGCCAAGGATCCTTTTCTGCCTGTTTGAGTTTTGGTTGACTGTAGCTGGGTGAAAGCCTCCTCCGGCTTCTTTGCCCTTCGCAGCCATAGATTGTCCACTGCACGGCGCATCAACAATAACAAGATCAAACTGCCCCTCTAAAGGATCCGACAGGCCTTGAGGATCGCAGGAAGTCATGATGCAGGGCGTTACTCCACACCTAACCAGATTAAAGTTAAGCATTCCCAAGCGCTTTCTTAAAGCATCATTGGCAGCCAGCAGCTGAGGCTTGAACAGACGCCACGAAAAAATCCCCTTGCCTCCGGGTGCTGAACAGACATCCAAAATAGCAGATGGAGACTTATGACCAGCTAAAGTGATCGCCTGCAGAACAGAAGCCTCGGCGACAGACGAGGGATCGAGAACATAAAGGTCACCCTTCTCCTGCAGCTCTGATTGGCCTGGCCTCTGCCCTGGCGCGCTAAAGTCTATAAACTCTGGCACCCAGGCAGGCTTGGGAGCAAGAATAAAAGGATTGGATTCGGGACGTGTTTTAGTCCAGAGCAGCGAGGGGGCGTATTCTCTTTCACCATAGAGACCGGTTAAAAAGTCATCAGCCTCTGCCCCAAGCAGCTTCTGGGCGAGCTTTATTGCAAGTCGAGGCGGCTGCATGAAGAGACTTATTGTGAAGCTATTTTTCCAAACCTGCAGGGTCGGATTCAAAGGCTAAAGACCCGTCTGACCTGCCGCACACAAGGCCTTTGAATAGACGGCTTAACCTGGCTATAAACAAAGATTTCTAAGTCAAGTTTAAGTGAGCGGGACCCTGACTTTAGGCGGAAGGGGCCAGGGGTATTCTGATTTCGCAATTCCTTCTCACCGCGCCGACGATGTCACGGTTCTATTGAAGGAGCAAGAAGCCAGCCGGGGCAATCCGGCTGCCTGCGGTGCTTTATGAAGAGAGTTTATCTGTTCCGCGACGGCAACGCCACCATGCGCGATCTGCTCGGCGGCAAAGGCGCAAACCTTTGCGAGATGACGAATATTGGACTTCCAGTCCCCCCTGGATTCACCATCACTACCGAGGTCTGCACCGAATATTACGAATCGGGCAAGCAGCTCCCGGCTGGACTGCTGGATGAAATGAAGGCTGCCTTGGCCGACGTTGAAAAGCAGCTGGGCAAGACTCTTGGCGACAAGAACAACCCTCTGCTGCTCTCAGTCCGATCAGGCGCCAAGTTCTCCATGCCTGGCATGATGGACACAGTTCTCAACCTTGGCCTTAACGATGAAGTCGCTGAAGCTTTGGTTTCCAGCGGCGCAGACGCCCGATTCGTCTACGACAGCTATCGCCGCCTCATCATGATGCTTTCTGATGTTGCCTTCAGCGACGGAAACCACGAAATCAGCAAGCACGGATTCGAGCATCTTTTCAGAGAGCTGAAGGCCAGCCTGGGCGTCAGCGATGACCTGGAAGTTGGTGCAGAGAGCCTCAAGCAGCTCTGCGATACTTACAAAGCACATCTCAAAAAGGTCGCAGGAATCGACTTCCCACAGGACCCCATCGTCCAGCTCGAAGCTTCAGTCGAAGCCGTTTTCCGATCCTGGAACAACGAGCGAGCCATCATCTACCGACGAAGAGAAAAGATCGACGACTCAATCGGTACGGCCGTCAACATTCAGGCCATGGTCTTTGGCAACATGGGCGATGACTGCGGCACAGGTGTTGCCTTTACCCGCAACCCCAGCACAGGCGAAAACCATGTCTTTGGCGAGTACCTGATGAATGCTCAGGGCGAGGACGTTGTTGCTGGCGTTCGCACCCCCTTGAGCACAGACCTGCTGGCCGAACAGAATCCCACTGTTTACAAGCAGTTTGTCGAAACCTGTGAACTGCTTGAAAAGCACTACAAAGATATGCAGGATATTGAATTCACCATTGAAAAGGGTGTCTTCTTTATTCTTCAGTGCCGGTCCGGCAAGAGAACAGGTCCGGCAGCAATCAAGATTGCCGTCGATCATGTCCACGAAGGTCTTGTGACAAAGCAGGAAGCCCTTGCCCGCGTCGCTCCCGATCTGCTCAACCAGTGTCTTCTCCCCGTTATTCAGGCCGGTGCCAAGTACAACGTCATAGCCCGCGGACTTCCCGCTGGTCCTGGTGCTGCCACTGGCATTGCCGTCTTTGATGCCAAGCGCGCAGTCGAACTCGGAAAGGGCGGATTGAACCAGAACGTCATCCTCGTTCGAGCTGATACCAGCCCCGATGACCTTGGCGGCATGCTTGCAGCTCAGGGCGTTCTTACCGAAAGAGGCGGCATGACTTCTCACGCTGCTCTCGTTGCCCGCGGATTCGGAATCCCAACAGTTGCTGGATGTTCTGAAATCAAGGTTGGCCCTGATTCCTTCGTCGTTGGCGATACTGTCATCAAGGAAGGCGATTGGATCTCACTCAACGGCACCTTGGGCGAAGTCATCTCCGGAAAGGTTCCGGTCGAAGCCGCCAAGCTGACTGGCGAGTTTGGAGAATTCCTTGGCTGGGCTGACGAGTTCCGCACCCTTAAGGTCCGAACCAACGCCGATACACCCGCCGACACTCAAAAAGCTATCAGCCTTGGCGCTGAAGGAATCGGCCTGACAAGAACTGAGCACATGTTCTTCGAAGGCGAGCGTCGTCCCGTCGTCGTCGATATGATCCTCGACATTGACAACGTGGAATCCCGCGTTGCTGGCCTCAGCAAGCTGCTTGAGTTCCAGAGAGAAGACTTCAGAGGAATCTTCGAAGCCTTGGATGGCCGACCTGCAACCATCCGTCTCATCGACCCACCTCTTCATGAGTTCCTTCCTTCACTCGAAGAGCAGATTGAAAAGGTGGCGACCCTGAAGGCCAAGGGTGAAAACTCAGCTTCAGAAGAGGCAATGCTCTCCAAGATCAAGGAAATGCACGAAATCAACCCCATGATGGGAATGCGAGGCTGCCGCCTGAGCATTGTCTATCCTGAGATTGTAGAAATGCAGACCCGCGCCATCTTGGAAGGCGCAGCTCAGGTCATCAAGGCTGGCGGCAAAGCTGTCCCCGAGATCATGATTCCACTTGTTGGCCATGTCAACGAGTTGAAGACTGTTAAGGCCAGCCTTGAAGCTACAGCCAAGAAGGTGGTTGAAGAACAGGGAGTCGAAATTCCCTACAGCTTTGGAACAATGATCGAGGTTCCTCGTGGCGCCTTGACCGCTGATGAGATTGCTGTTGAAGCTGAGTTCTTCAGCTTTGGCACCAACGACTTGACCCAGATGACCTTCGGCTTCAGCCGAGACGACTCGGACAAGTTCCTCAAGCCCTACGTTGCCAACAAGATCCTTCCTGGAGATCCATTCGATTCTATCGATCAGACTGGCGTCGGCCTGTTGATGGAGATCGCTATCGAAAAGGCCAAGAAGGTCCGCCCCAACATCAAGCTGGGAATCTGCGGCGAGCACGGTGGCGAGCCTGACTCCGTCAAGTTCTGCCACAAGATCGGTCTAGATTATGTGAGCTGCTCACCCTTCCGAGTGCCCATCGCGCGGCTTGCCGCTGCTCAGGCCGCTCTCGGCAAGGGCGTCAGCGACAAGTAAGAAGCCCCGTTTCGAGGTTCAAAAGCGGCCACCCTATAAGGGTGGCCGCTTTTTTAGTGCAATGCCATTCTAGCAGGCCAAGCTATCTATAAAGCAGCAGGAGCTCTTGCGATGATTGCTGAAATTCCAGCCCTCAAACTACATAAACTTGCTAAGTGATCTTTATCCTTAAGCGTCAACAACTTATCCAGGCATTGGGTAATAAACCATTGCATCCAGCGAGATTCCTACAGCCTTCATTCTCTCAGAAAAAGTCTGCTCATCTTCAATAACTAATCCGCCTGGATTAGCCGCGTTATGAACATACCATCGATGGTTTTTGTAGAAAAATCCTACGCCTGTATGTCCACGCCACTGTCGACTTTCGTTAAGATAACGAGCAACAAAAATGAATTCCTTTGCATCAGATGGCTGACCTGGAACATAGCCTAATGGCGCCATCTGGTTAGGCTGGCTCATAGAGTGCGTAGTCATGCGGAAAGAAACTGGCGCACCCCTCGCTTTTAGGTAATCAAGAACAAAGATAGAACAGTCATTGCTGCCCCAAACATACTTTCCACCTCTTTTCCAATATTTGGCAATCGCCTGCTGAGCAGGCTTCGATAGCTCTGTCTGCTTGGGGCGTGGGGGCGTGGATGCCCTGCCTAATGAATAGAGGCCTGGTCCAAGCCCGCCAAATGCAAGCCATGTAATGCCAAGAGCCAAAAACAGAGTCCAGCCAAGCAGGCCAAAAAAAACTATCTTTGTTTCCCTCTTGGTCATCCTGCTGCCTGTTAAGAACCTGCCAGTGCCTTGACCACAAAGCTCCTAACATCATCAGCAAGCTTCTTTCTAGAACCTTTTTCAATGTACATCATATGGCCAGAAGGATAAAAAGTGTAGGAAATCTGCTTCCTAGTTTCATCATCAAGCCCCATGTGATTCACAGTAAAAATCGTCGCATAAAAGGGGCAGGCCAAATCGTAATAGCCAGAAGCATAAAGCACTCTAAAATGCTTGTTGGCAGCTAAAACAGCCCTAAGGTCAGAACCTGTTTCAGCGAAGGACCCCTCTGGATTAGTCCAAGGATGAACGCTTCCAAAAACGTTGTAGTCCATCTCAGTCTTCACTCCAAGGTCTTTTTGAAGATAATCCCTTAATGATGAGAGATAGGGAGAAGTGATCGCATCATTGCTTGGATCGCTGATTCTCTGCTGTCCAACGGCAAACTCTTCTTTACCGACAATTCTAGAATCCAAACGTCCAACTGTTAAGCGCTTTTCGCGAAGAAGCTCTTTGAAAAAAGCGCCTTCAGAAATCTTAAGGTTCGCACCTAAGCAGTACTCCCTGCTAAGGCCGGTATATTCAGCCAATTTTGCGGCAGCTCTTTCCTTTTCTTTAGCAGGCAAAGAATCGCCCTTTGCCAAGATCGAAACATACTCGTTTTCAACCCATTCAGTAGCTTCCTTAACAACCGCTTCAACTGTCTTAAACCTCTTATCCAGCTTTCCGTGATACCAAGCTGTCGCCGCCAAAGAAGGAAGAAAGCCAATAAATGTGGAATCGTTGCCCCTAAGGCCGCGAAGAGTCATGTAATTGTTGGTGCCCGATATGCTGATAAAGCCATTAACTGCCACTCCTGCATCAAAAAGACTTTTGCTTAAGCCAGAACCTCTAATTCCGCCATAGCTCTCTCCTGCTAAAAATAAAGGAGAATTCCATCTTTTATGCTCGGTAAGCCAGCTTTTTGTAAACTGAGTAAACGCGGCAATATCCTGACGGACTCCAAAATATTTGCTACGCAGGTCTGGTTTTAAAAGTCTGCTAAAACCTGTGGCTGGCGCATCCACAAAAACTAAGTCAGTAAAGTCCAGCCAAGTATCTGGATTCTCGATGGTATGAAAAGGAGGGCGCGGCATGGTTCCATCATCATTCAGCGGAGCCATCCGGGGGCCAAGGCCGCCCATATGCAGCCAAATTGTTGCGCTGCCGGGACCACCGTTAAAGCAGAAGGTAACCGGACGTGACTTGTAATCAGATCCCTTTTTGCTGTAAGCCACATAAAACATCCGCACCTCCGGCTCGCCTTCTGCGCTGCGCAGCACAAGCTGTGCGGCGTGGCTGTCGTAATCAACTCTCCCCAAGCGTGACTGCACCGAGTGGCTGGTAATAGAAGGCTGAATCTCATAGAAGCCAGCCTGAAGGTTTATGCTGGCTGCCAGGAGGAAGGCGACGGCGGACATGGGCTGGATGATACCGCCGTCGATCAAGTTTGAACCTAAAGATCAGCGATCAAGAATCTGTTTGTAGCGGCTGGCAAGCAGGCCGGCAATTTCAGAAGCAGAATGACTATCCTCAACTCTTGTCCGGCCAGATCGCCCGACGGCTTCACAGGTAACCCGGTTGGCCAAAATGGACTCGATTCTTGTTGAGAGTGAATCCTCTTCTGAGTAGTAAAAGGCAGATAGCCCATCGACAGCAATCTCATCTGTGCCTGTCCCACGACGAACTATAACCGGCACCTCCATGCTCATGGCCTCTAATGCCGTTATGCTGATTCCCCCTCTACGCTTGGGGATGATGACCAGATCACTGGCGGCTGCCCAAGGAAGAAGGCTGGGCTGCTCGCCAACAATCTTTATTCTATCGGGAGCTATGCCGCAGGCTGCCTCGACCTCGCTTTTGCTGCCGGTAAGGTTCGCCAGAACGAGTGTGATGTTTGGAATTATAGGAATCAGCTGCCCCAGAGCCTCAATGGCGTCCTGCAGGCCGCCTTCGGCTCCCCAAGCCCCTGCAGCCAGCAGCATGGGCGCATCCGGGTCCAAGCCAAGCCGCCTTCTCTCATCCAGACGGCTGAATTTAGGCGGTTCTGCCACTGGCGCATCCATCACCCTTACATGAAGCGTTTCTGCCTTTACAAGCGCTTCTTTTATCTGTCGACAAGAAACAAATCCTTGACGGGCCGCATTCAAACGGTCGATAAGCTGTGGGTTGGTTGTCCTAGGAGGATCAAGCTGAGTGTAGACCCAAGGACGCCTTACATAAAAGGCTTCGCTGCAGGCCCAAGCAGGACGGTATCCCCATGCGTGAACAAGATCAAAGCCCCTCACGGCTTCATTAAGTTTTTTGGTAACCCCTCTATCAACCAGCCAGCCAGTTTTGTCTGGCATCCACGAAGAGACTTCGTCGACGACGACCTCAACATTAAACTCATCCAGCGCATCTGCCAAGGTCTGGCAGACCGATGCAATCGCTCCCTTCCGCTGCCTGGTTACAAAGAGGACTCTCACTCAGGTGTAGATTGTCCGGCTTTACCGGGGAACAACCTGGGTCTCAACCAGCCCTCTGACTACAGAATCCACGGTTTGACCTTCAATTTCTGCTTCTGGCCGCAGGAGAATTCTATGGCGGAGCACAGGCAAAGCCAAGTCCTTTATGTCATCCGGAATCACAAAATTCCTGCCTCTTAGGGCAGCGATTGCCTGGCTGCAGCTGACCAGGGCCAGCCCGGCGCGAGGCGATGCTCCCACAAGAATCTCAGGATGCTTCCTCGTTCCCGCGACAATATCGTAAATGTATTGGAACATCCTATCTTCAATAGAAACAGACTTAACCTCTTCCCTAATCGCCCTCAACTCAGCTTCTGAACTCACAGCCTTCAAATCGGCAAGTTCAAGATTCTGGCTCCTAAAGCCTTGATGATAGTTCTGCAGCACCTGAATCTCTTCAGAATCCTGCGGATACCCTAAAACAACTTTAAGCAGGAACCTATCCTGCTGTGCTTCTGGCAGAGGATAAGTGCCTTCAAACTCAACAGGGTTTTGAGTGGCAAAAACGAGAAAAGGATATGGCAGAGCCAGGCTTCTGCCGTCTATCGTGACCTGCCTTTCTTCCATAGCTTCCAGAAGGGCAGCCTGAGTTTTTGGTGGAGTTCTGTTAATCTCATCCGCCAGCAGAATAGATGTGAAAATCGGCCCCTGTTTTAGTGTGAAATCAGCAGTTCTCTGGTCAAAAATGTTGGTGCCTAAAACGTCGCTTGGCATAAGGTCAGGCGTAAACTGAACTCTCTTAAAGTCCAGTCCCAGAACCTTAGCCATCACACGCACCAGAAGGGTCTTTGCCAATCCCGGAACACCTTCCAGCAAAACGTGTCCGTCCGCCAAGATAGAGGCGAGTACGAGTTCTTGTGCCGAGTCTTGTCCGATTACCACTTTGCGGACTTCGCTAAGAATCCTCTCTCCCGCCTCGGCTGTCATCATTGAGACTAACTGTACCTTCGCATCAGGGTGCAGAACGAGACATGAGAGCTCTATGCTGCTGAAGGAGAAAATCCTTTCAGCTGGACAGCAAAGGTTAAGCTCAATACACCCTTGCTGTGTGAACCCGATATGAGGTGGATCTGCGCTGCCCAGTGCCAGCAGACCACTGGCAAACCTTGTGCCTGGTTCCCCCGGAACGTATATCTGCCGAACAGCGTCAAAATCAAAATGAAGAAGCAGCTGAGTGGAACTCTGATCGGATTGACCCTTTTGGCTGCCACGGCAGTACAGGCAGATCCTTTTAGACCTTCCATAAAAGATCAAATTGCGTTGGGTAAAAAGCTGAAAGATCAGCTGGCAAAAGAGGAAAAAATTCTCCCCGACAACGACCCGAGAGTGCTGGAAATCAGGCGTCTTGGCAATGCTTTGGTGGCGAAAATTCCTGAGGCTGAACGCAAAAATCGGCCATTCGAATACAGCTTTAATGTCATTGAGAACAAGGAACTCAACGCATTTGCTGTGCCCGGCGGACCCATTTACTTCCATACTGGCCTGCTGGACCGACTTCAGACAGAAGACCAAGTTGCTGGAATTCTTGCCCATGAAATTATTCATGTAAGAAACCAGCACTGGGCCAGCGCATACGCCGACCAGACCAAAAGACAGCTGGGCATTGTCGTTCTGCTTTCAATTTTCAAGGCAGGCAGCACCGCGTATGATGTGGCCGGACTTGCTGACGCCTTTTTGGTCGGACTTCCCTACTCGAGAAAACATGAAAATGAAGCTGACCGAGTCGGCTTCGACTTGGCTGTTGCCACTGGATTCAATCCCCAGGGCATGGTCGACGTTTTCAAGGTCTTGAAGGAAGGAGCTGGCGGCAAAAAGGGGCCTGGCGAATGGGCTTCTACCCATCCTGATACAGACAAGAGAATCAGCGGTTTGGAGCAGAGAGTCAAGGGCACAGGCCGTACTTTTCAGCCACAAAAATCAAGGGCTCCAGGACTTTACCGGCCTCCTGTGCCAGCTGCAGAGAAAAAGTCTTCCTAAAAAAAAAGCCCTGTCGCCGCCAACCTGCGGGACAGGGCATAAACTCACTCTGTTATAAATAGGTTCTTCCGCAACTGGCATCAACATCTGCCAGCACACTTACGGGGAATACCTGACAGCCACTATGGTTTACTCCAGCGGCTTATTTGTGGATAACTTTGGCACGTTTTTTGATCCATACCTCCTTCCGTAAAACCTGATCCTGTCACCATTCCTGGTGAAATTTCGGGGGAGTTCTTTTGGCTGCTTACAGCAAAGCCTCTTTAGAGGGAAGTCAGTTTGTTGACCGGTTACTTGCTTTTTTTGCAGGAGCGGCCATAGCATTATGGTTTCTAGGCGGGCTGACAGAATCATCCCTCGAAAACTTCACCCTCGACGGTACTGAAAGCAATACAGCCATTTTCTTTAATGCTGAATCAACAACAATATTGACGAGATTGAGTGAAGAGCTCATCTACGAGGCTTTCGGTGCATTTAAGTCTGAGAAGGATGATCTTCCCTTTGCCTCCGTCGGCAGAGATGGTCAGGTGAGCTTTCTCAGCATAGAAGGAAGCAGCCAATCTTCAGCAGAATATCTGGCAGTCTCTCACTCACCCAACACAAAGGCTACTCAAGCCCATTCAGTCAAAGTGATTGGCAGCAATGCTTATCCACGCCTGGAGGTCATTTCACAGGCATCACGGCTTATCGCTGAATCCAGGCTGGTCAAGGGGAGGCAGCAGCCAACATCTCAACAATTTGAACCTGCATCCCGCAAGCTGACTGGCTCCCACAAAAAACGGGAAAACCTAAGCGTGGCGCAAGCCTGCCCGAAATCAGCAGGCTTTAACCTTTCTACAGCCCAAATCAAATGGGCTTAAACGAAGCCTCTGACGTTTGAGTCTGGGTCACCTCTCGTATTGAAGCCTGAGCGGCCAGCCTTCCGGCAATCTTGACAATCGATTCAGCCTGAGGCCTTTCTGGGTAGGCAATCAAGGAAGGAACGCCTCGGTCAGCAGCTTCGCTGACCATGGGGTCCATTGGAATTGAACCTAAATAGGGGGTGCCCAACTGAGCCGCCAGTTCCTCGCCTCTCATGCCCTTAAAAACTGGCACTTCCTCGCCACAGCAGGGGCAAATCATCGTGGCCATGTTCTCAATGACTCCCAAAATCGGGCTGTTCAGCCTCTTAAACAGTCCTGCAGCTTTGCCGGCAATGTTCGCGGCAACGTTATGGGGAGTCGTGATTAAAACGACACCTGTCAAGGGCACCAGCTGCGCCAAAGACATAGGAGCATCGCCAGTTCCTGGAGGCAGGTCAACAATCAAATAGTCAAGACTGCCCCAATTGACATCGGATAAAAGCTGCTTAACCGTCCCGGCCACCATAGGTCCACGCCAAAGCACAGCCTGACCTTCTTCCAGCAGGAACCCGATAGACATCATCTTTACACCAAACCTTTCAATCGGCATAATCTTGCTTTCGCGGGTCATGGGGCGTTCACCGCTGCATCCCATCATTAAAGGAATCGAAGGTCCGTAAATATCGGCATCAAGCAGTCCAACCTTGGCGCCCGTTCTTGCCAGAGCAGCCGCGAGATTGACAGTGACAGTGCTTTTGCCTACCCCTCCCTTGCCGCTGGCAACTGCAATAATCTGCTTTACATTAGGCAGCAGATCCTCTGTCTGAGCATCTCGGGTTCTCACCCTTGCTGTCATTTCGATTGCCACATCTGTAACGCCTGGAACAGCTCGGACCACCTCGTAGGCTTGAGCTTCAAGCTCTTCTTTAACCGGGCAGGCAGGGGTTGTTAACTCGATCTTGAACGAAACAGCACCCGATTGAATATCCAGGTCTTTAATAAATCCAAGCGAGACAATATCTCTGTGGAGGTCAGGGTCCTGAACTACCTTCAGGGCATCAAGGACTGCATCGTGAGTGGCTGCCATTGGAGGAATTCTCTCCCTGATTATGCCGCCACCACTTAAGCTGGCCCGGGAGTGCAGGAGGGTTAAGCCTCAGGCCCTGAGGTCAAGCCGTCTTCTAAAGAGACAGCGGACCCTGTGGACAAATCTTTCCCAGGGTGTCACTCGAAGCTCTTTAAGCAGAAGGATCTGCAGCTCATCACTATCGCTCACCAGCTGCCACATCCTTAGCTGTACGGTATGACTCTCGTTTTCAAACTTGCCATGCCACGAACAGCTGCAGCAGGTCTTGTTTTCCTTGACATTCAGCATCCGGCAGACAGGACACACTTTAAACTCGCTTGGATGACGCCTTTGAATCAGCAGTCTAGGGGTAGTGGGTGTCGAAGGAGCGCCAAAGCTCATGCTATGACTATCTTCGGTATTCTTGCCTGCCCTCCTTATGGAAAACCCTCTGCCAAATCTTGAATGTGCTCTTGGGTTTCCTGCCCAAAGAATCTATCGCTCCAGCTTAGGAGAAGAGATTGTCTGTGATCTTGAGGGGGCCTGGCACTGGGGAGCCTGTGGCAGGCTTCCGATCGACTTGATCCTCAAGGAATTTTCTGACCACCTCACCTGCAGCGGCTCAGCCGATAATCAGTGGGGCTGGTGCGCTGCCCGCAGCCTCCCGGACTCCAGCTTGTCATTCGACAAGAAAGCTGATAGAGCGGCTGGTCAAGGATGGGTAAAAGCAGAAAACTGTGTGATAGAACTTAACTCAGATGAGAGGCCAGTTCATGTGTTGAAAAACTATGGCCCCCAGATTCTCCCATTCTGGAATGGTTTTACATCAGACCATGAGCTTGAATACATTCAGATTGAAGCCAGCCTGGTTGAAATTGCCCGCTTCACACCTTCCGATATCCAATCTGCTGCGTTATATGGCTTTAAGGCAGAAAGAGCCAGCCAGGTAGAAGTGCTTTCCTCAACCACCGGACGCGGAAAACTGCACACCGCCCCAGTCATCTGCCAACTAAACCGGGCTGCGTGGTTTGTAGATCTCCCTGTATCTGCTGAAATTCTGGTTATTCAACGCCTCTACGACGCTTTTCATGGACTGCAAAGAGCCCGTGTCTTTATTGACGAAGAGATGGTGGGAATGTGGCATTCGCCTCTGCAGGATAGAATCCACCGCTGGCACAAGGATTCCTGCCATATTCGGCTTCGCGGCAGCCAGAAAGGCAGAAAAGTTAAGGTCATGCTGGACCCTCCTGCAGGAGCGCCCCTCTTCTCGCTCAGTGAGATTCAAGTATTTGTCATCACACTGTAACAAACAAGTGAAAATCTAAGTAATCAACTTCGTATGGCTTCCTTTAAAGAAAGTCTGATTGAGCTGATTGAGAGCGCAGGCAAAGACTATGTCAAAGATCTGGAGAACTTAACTGACAAGCAGCTGAAAGCCCCCATGGGCGGCGCAGCAAGAAAGGGAGCCGACTTCTCTTACGAAGTCGCAGTTGTAAATAAACGTGTCGCCGCGAGGCTAAGAGGCGATGATCCTGGTCCCTGGCCATTTGAAAGCTGGGCTGTCGCCCCACCTGACTGCATCAGTCAGGTGTCACTTGCTCAGGCAGCCGCCGAATCAACTGCGGAGGTTATTGCGGCCCTAAGGCAGATTGATGAGGCAGAACTTCTGGCCCCATTAACAATCGGAACATCAGAAACGACTAGATTCAAGCTGGCATCAATGGTGCTGATTCACCTGAGCTATCACGACGGACAGCTGAACTACATTCAATCCTTAAATGGAGATGCTGAAATCCACTGGGATTGAGGCTGAGATTATGCTGAAAAATTACTCCGCACCTGGCCTGAGATCAGGCAAAAATTCTGCCATCATTTCACCCATGTCCCGGCTGTTCCAGCCTCATCGCCAGCGCAAGGCGGCACCACTTCTCGTCCTTATGGCGTTGATAGCCTCATCTGCCTTAGCTCAGGCTCAAGATAAAGTCACATTAAGAGTCAAAGGCGAGGTTGGCAAGTCTGCAAATTACTCCAGCAAGGCTGATTTTGCTGTTAACTTTCAAGGTGAAACCCTTAAGTTAAGCTCAGAAGAAACAAGCCAGACCAAGGTGACTAAAGTCAACCCAGATGGCTCTGTAGAATTTGATATGACGGTTCTCACGCAAAAAGTGCGAATCAACGGAGAAGATCTGCCAGACGAAGAGGATGACAGCAAAGGCAGCGGCACTATCTACACTCTGAATGCCAGAGGCATAACCACCGCTACAAAGGAAAAGAAAACCAGCAGCGATGAAGAAGATGAATCTGATTCGCTGAACGCACGCCTTAGTCAGGCCAACTCGATTATCTTTGCCCAAGAAGCTGTCGGAGTCGGCAGTACATGGAGCCATAAGCACGCGCCAAACAAAGACTGGGGCACACTGGAAGGCACTTCTCAGTTTAAGCTAGCAGCCTTTGAGACCATTGGCAGTGACAAGGCAGCCAAAATTGAGTTCACCTACGCCGAAACCGATTCGAAGGGAATCAAGGGACGAGGCACTCATTGGGTTGAACTGTCATCGGGAGATGTAATAAAGACAGAAAACAGCTTTGAGCAGGTTCCCTTTAACTTCGGATCTGACGAAGAGATTGTCGCGACCCTGACAAGCTCAGGCGCCAAGACCTCAGGCAGCTTGTTTGGTGCTGCTGCTCCAGCTCAGCCCGCTGACTCAAAACCAGCCGAACCTAAATCAGATGACTCCAAGCCTGCCGAACCTAAGCCAGAAGAAGACAAAAACTCTATTGATGTCAAAACCAAGGGGTGGGAAAAGTTTGAGGGACTCTTTACTCTTTACCGAAAAGTAGAAGAGACAAGAACAAGACATTTCCTTGAGATTAAAAAGAGCCAGCTTGGTCAGCTTTTTATCCTCCAGACCACCGCTTCCACCGGGAATTCCAGCCAGATTAATGCTGGAGATCCTGTTAACGATCTTGTCTTTACTTTTGAAGAAACCCCGAGTAAAAAAGTCTTCCTCAAGGTTCCCAACTACTCCTGGCAGGCTCCTGGCTCGGCCGAGATGGAAAGGGTTCTCCAGCGTTCCTTCTCAGATTCCTACATTGAGTCTTTCGACATCGAAGGCAGGCAGCCCGATCGGGATTCGCTGCTGATCGACATTTCACAGTTCTTCCTTGGAAACATTTCGCAGCTTTCTGAAAAAGTACAGGGCGGCGGCGGACTTGCCTCTCTTTTTGGCGGCGGTGGCGGCGGATTTAGCCCGGACCGGGAAAAATCTTACATCAAGACCATTAAAGTTTTTCCTACAAACCTTTACTCTGAGGTTTCGTTTAACTTTACTGGCCGCGGTACAGCAAGAGGATTTGAAGAAGTCCTTGGCTCCAGCTTCCCAGCGACTGCTGATCCACGTGGTCTCTCTATCCAGGTTGTCTACAATCTTTTCGCCCTGCCAAAAGACAATGGCTACCAGGTACGAAGAGCCGACAGCAGAGTTGGATACTTCCAGACTGCCTACCGTGATTGGAGCCGGCCAGAGCAGCGAGACCAGGTTGTTCAGAACATTATCCGCTGGAACTTGATTAAAAAGGACCCCAAGGCCGATCTCTCAGAACCGGTCACTCCCATCACCTTCTGGGTGGATAACGGCTTTCCTGAAAAGTACCGCAAGCCTGTCACTGAAGCTATCTTAAGCTGGAACAAAGCTTTTGAGCGGGTTGGATTTAAGAATGCAGTCGTTGTCAAACAAATCCCCGATAAGGCTGAGTTTGACCATGCTGATATGCGCTACAACGTCATCCGCTTTGTCGCCTCTCCCGGCGATGCCTATGCCGTTGCCAATGCCAGAGTCAACCCTATCACTGGCGAGATATTGAACGCCAGCATTACTGTTGATGCCAACTTTCTCAGAGCCATCCAAGGCGAATGGAATACCATGTCACCCGCCGATGCCTTCAAAGCCACTAGGCTGAAGCTGGATGCCCTCGAAAACGGCGAGGCACATGCCCGTAAAGAAGAAGTTCATTCCTGCGCCAAATGCGATCTCCAAAAGGCAGCCGCCTCTAGAGCAGCGATGGGCGCTATGGCCATCATGGCAAAAGAAGGTGCCATGGCTCAGACCCGTATTGCCCAGTTTGAGGATGAATACCTTTACTCAGTCGTCCAGCACGAAATGGGTCACATTCTGGGCCTAAGGCATAACTTTGTTGCCAGCGGACAGCTGACTATGGCTGAGTTGGCTGATCCTGTTTTGGTGCAGAAGCACAACACTGCTGCATCGGTCATGGATTACGTTCCATTCAACAGCCAAGCTCTCGGACGACCCAACGTGCCCTTTTTTGGAAAGGGCCTGGGTGACTACGATTACTGGGCAATCCGCTATGGATACCTGCCTACCGGCATGACCAAGCCAGAAGACGAAGCCAAGGTGCTTGCGCCAATTGCTTCTCTCGGAGCCAGGTGGGGACTTGGTTACCAGTCTGATGAACAGGCCGATGGACTTGACCCATTCACAGCCCGCTTTGATATGAGTGCTGACCCCTTGGCATACTACGAAGCTGAATCGAAGCTGGCCCACAAGCTGCTGATGTCTCTTGGTGACAGAAAGCCAGTAACAGGCGAAAGCTACTATGAGTTCACAAGAGCCTTTAATGGACTCCTTGGACTCTACTCTGCATCGGTTGGCAATGCCTCCCGCTATCTCGGTGGCGTTCGCCGCACTTTCGCCAAAAGAGGTGATCCCGGTGCAGGCCTGCCTTTCAATCCTGTCTCAGGAAATGACCAGAGACGCGCCTTGGATATGATCGTTAAGGGAGTTTTTGATGAGAAGGTGTTCAACTTCCCCAAAAACTACTACCGGATGTTCCAGCAGAATCCCAAAGCAGGATTCACTGAAGCCATCTTGGCTTCCTTTGATGACTATGCGGTGATGGACCAGATTTCAGCTGTGCAGCTGTCTGCTCTTAATGTCGCCTTCAGTCGCAGCAGCCTCTCTAGAATCATGAACTTTGATTGGAAGTCTGCTCCTGGTGAAAAACCCCTGACCGTCAAGGAAGTCTTTGAAAAGATGGGCACAGCAGTATGGAGCGAACTTTGGACAAATGGAGAAGTCTCGCCCCTTCGTCGTCAGCTTCACAGAGCTTATCTGGATAAAGTTATTGACATGGGTGTCAAGCAGACAAGCGGACGCTCGGACATCAACCTTTATGCCTGGGCTCAGCTTAAAGAACTTCACGATGCCCTTGGCAAAGTAAAGCCAGTCGATGAATCCACCAAGCTTCACTACGCTGAACTGAAAGACAGAGCAGGCCGCGCCCTGAACGCCATGGAAACTCTAGGAGGCGGAGGGTCTTCATCCAGCGCCTTCGACCTGGCGTCTTTGTTAGGCAGGCCCGCTGCTAAAATTGCAGCAAAGTAGCTTCGGCAGGCAAATCAAAAAGAACCAGCGACTAAATCGCTGGTTCTTTTTTTGCGCCGATGCTGGGCTTTCAGTTCTTGTTTTTCACTTGCCTGCAGCAGGGTCTGGCAGTTTATTCCAATGTGAAAATGAAGAATCCTGCAGTTTCCAAGTAACTTTTTTCTCTTTAGCCTCTGTCCCCTGACTCAGCGTTACCTGGACTTTGCGCCAGTCTGATTTAGGGGGAAGAACAACTTTCCACCTAAGCATCTTCTTTGAAAGCCCCTTCACTTCTTCTTCAACTTTAGAAGCGGCAAGGTTCCTGCCCTCCAGCTTTGCCTCAAAGGAAGCATCTTTTACCGACTCAAAAATCAGGGTTCCGCCCTTTATCTCAATAAGACTTCCCCATGGTTCCTGTCGTCCATTGGCTCGGTGCATCGACGCAAACGCCTGTTCCACTAAAGGAATCATTCTAGGCTGCCCAGAGTAGGAGGTGACCATTTCAAAGAGGACGTCCGCTAACTCATCTTCTGTCTTAAACTTTGTCCACCCTAAAGTGTGCAGCTCGCCCTCAACTCCATGACACTTTTCACAGTGTTGAGCGTGATAATCCAAAATAGCGATCCCAACCGGCTCAGTTTTCTTATCTACTTTTTCAGCGGAAGAATCAGCTGAACATGCGACGGCAACAACCACTGCTGCAAAACAAGGCAAAAGTCCAGAACGCATAAGCTAAATTGTACGGTCTTTGAAGTAAAGCCTGCTTAAAGGCTGGTTAAGTGCAAGTCTCCAGCGGAAAACCAGAACTTCCACATGATAATCGCCCAGGACATTGACCAATTACCTTTTGCTATGATGTATCATACCAACATGGCTTTTCGAAGTGATTTGGAGACTCTTATTCTTGCCAGTCTCAAGGCAGGGTCCGCGCACGGATATGAAATCTGTCAGCGTCTCAATGCCCTTGACCCCGAGCTGCTTTCAGTCGGTGAAGGACGCCTCTACCCTGCTCTTCGCAAGCTTGAAAATGACAACTGCATTGCAGGTGAATGGGTTTGGACAGATCCAGGCCGTCCAGCCAGAAGAATTTACAATCTGACCGACGAAGGAGCATCCAGACTTGAGTCACGCCGAAAAGAATGGACCAGCTTTGTTGATCTTATGGACCGTCTGCTGAACATTGCAAATCAGCAGACTAACTCTACCGATAAGCAGAAAGGCTGATGAGCAAATCCCTCAATGACCAGTTCCTCAGTGAACTTGCCGTCGAACTGAGGGATCTAGTTACTCCTGACGAATCAATTTTGATCCGTCAGGAGCTTGAGCTTCATATCGAAGAACGACGCCAGCATCTGCTGGATATGGGCTTAAGCGAAGCAGAAGCAGAAGCGGCAGCTATTGCCGCAATGGGGCGAACAGTCGATATTGCCAAGCCCTATACATCAATCCATTCATCTGGACGCAGGCTAAGTGTTATAGCTATCTGTTTAGGCTTGGTAGGAGCCGGTTTCTACACCTTATCCAACTATAGCTTGGAGTTCACGTTAATTACTAAATACGTCTCCGCAGTCTTTGGCCTTGCAGCTGTTATAACAGCTGCACACGGAGACCAAAAAGGTTATGCCCTCACATTTGGCCGGCTGACCAACTTTACTGGCTGGGTGACAGTTCTTGGTCTTGTCAGCCTCTTAACGCAGTACTTTCCTATTGAGGCAAAGGTTGCTCCGGTTATCTCAGTGCCTCATGAGGTTAAAGGATCAACCCTCTACAGGTCTCCAGATACAGGCAGGGTCCTTAGTCTTGCACAAGGTCCTACTAAAGATACGGCCTACTTGGTTATTACCACTGAGAAAGCTGATTCTTCAGTGCCCCTCCTCCCGGCCTACCTTAAGAAGCAGTATGAAGCAGAATCTGCAGCTGCGAATCAAACTTTTGCAGGTGAAGCTCACCGAGAAATTGCTCAACATGTAAAAGGTGCACTGCGATCTGCCGTAATCCTTGGCGCGGCAACAGGGGTTCTCTGCTTCGGATCATTCTGCTTAAGCAGGCTGCTTAGAACAAAAAAGCGTCCTAAGCAGCTTCCAACCAAAACCGCCTAACTTTCCATAGGCAGCACTGTCAAGGTCTTTTCAAACTTCTGCTTTCCGCAGCTGAGCTTCACCTTATAGGTTCCTGCAGAAACCATAAATGGCTGAAACATTGTATCCCTGCCATCATCTGGCAAAGTCTGTTCTGGCTTGGGCTGAAGATTCCACACCACTCGATTCAAACCTTTATGACCAGGTCCGCTTAACACTGCTGTTTCTAACCCCTTATCATTTTCAATAGAAATCTTAACATCATCACCTGAGTAATCCTTTAGCCAGTAATTGATAACTGCACCAGCAGGACGGTTTTCTGCTCTAAAAACCTGGTCAGTCCATAGACCGCCGTAGTTCAAGAAATAACGTGGTTTTGCAGGCAGAATATCAAAAACATGAAATTCAGAATCTGCAGCCCCTCCTAATGAAGCCATCATGCTGGCGTCATCTAAAACCCATATGCTGCGGCCATGAGTGCCAAGAACAAGGTCTCTCGTCAAAGGATGCTGCTGAATATCATCAACCGGTGTTGTTGGCAGAGATTTCGCATTTATCTTTATCCATGATTCACCCCGATTCACAGACATGTACACAGCATTCTCAGTGCCTGCGTAAAGAACATCTGGGTTCCATCTGTCCTCTCTAACCACCTTAACGCTCCAACCCTTCGGAAGATCAGAGGTGACATCAATCCACGACTTCCCAAAATCTTTTGTCATCAAAATACAAGGGTCCATATCGTCTGATCTGTGACCATCAATCGAGGCATAGCTGGTGCCTGCCTCACTATGGCTCGCCTCGATGCGGCTGACATAACGCTCTTTAATCAGATCTTCAGGCGTGACATTCGTCCAAGTGCTGCCGCCATCTTGAGTGACATGAATCAGCCCATCATCTGATCCTGCCCACAAAACACCCCTCTTGACTTCAGATTCAGCCAAGGCAACAAGGGTTCCATAGATCTCAGCAGCAGACCCTGTGGTGTCAGCCTTCACTTTATCGTCACGAGTCAAGTCGCCGCTGATTCTCTGCCAGGTGCCTCCTCTTGTAGATGCCTTAAAAACGTGATTTCCGGCCAAGTAAATCGTTTTAGGATCATGATATGAAACAAAAAACGGACTGTTCCAGTTAAACCTAAATCTTCTTTGTCCTTCCATTGGTTCTGGAGTCAGCCTTGTTCTAAGTCCTGTCTTAAGGTTGATCTGACATAGGTTGCCCCCCTGCCACTCGGCATAAACAATATTGTGGTCTTCCCTATCAAAATCGACGTGAAAGCCATCACCGCCTAAAATGTGATGCCAGTCAGCGTTGGTAATACCAGTCTTTGTATCATCGCCGTCATCTTTATCGGCCACCTTGGTTCCGCTGCTGATGCCCATCCAAGACCCATTATCCTGCAGGCCGCCCATGACCCTATAAGGGTCGCTGTTGTCTAGGGCAATGTTATAAAACTGTCCAACCGCCATAGTGTTTAAGAACTGCCAGGATTTTCCTCGGTCAAAGCTCTGATACACACCTCCATCACTGCCGTTGATCACCAAATCCGTGTCATCAGGATCAATAAGAAAAGCGTGCATATCCACATGCATCTTCATTCCAAAGCCAGTTCTAAATGTCCTGCCTCCATCATCACTCACTTCCACATACCAGCCAAGCTGATAGATTCTCTGATGGTCTTTGGGATCGAACTTGATAGTCGAAAAATAGAAGGCTCGCGGTGTTCTGTGGCTCAACCGAGTCCAGGTTTCTCCACCATCTTCACTGCGAAAAACTCCGCCAGATTTGCTTCTATCATCTCGAATCGAAATCGTGCCTCCCTCGTCGCTTTGAACAGTGGCAATGATAATTCTGCTGTCTCCGGGAAAAATATCAAAACCAATTCGTCCCGTTCTGACTGGCAGCCCCCTGGTCAGCTTTGTCCAAGTGGCTCCACCATCGGTGCTTTTAAACAAGCCACCTTTTTCAGAGATCCCTTCAAAACCCCATGCCCAGCGTCTGCGGGCGTACAAGGCAGCATAGACTGTCTCAGGGTTTTTAGGGTCAAGCATTACCTGCACACAGCCAGTCTGAGCATCGACCTGAAGAACTGGCTTCCATGTTTTGCCGCCATCTTCAGTCTTATACAGACCCCTTTCCGGGTTTTCACCCCATAGGTGACCTAAGGCAGCGGCATAGCAGACATCTGGGTTCGTGGGATGAACAGCCAGGCTCGGAATATCATGTGTCTCTTCAAGCCCACAGCTGGTCCACGAAGCACCTCTATCTGTGCTTCTGTAAACACCATTGCCCCAAGAAGATGAGTTGCGTCCATTGCCCTCGCCAGTACCCACCCATACAATCTTGCCTTTTCCTGCCTTTTCAAGCTCCTTTTTAGACTTCTCTTTCTTCTCTTCCTTGCTCCATCCAGCCCAATCAGACCCTGCATCGCAGGATTGAACGCTTCCGATGCTGGAAGTCACCTGATCATCAAAAAGCGGAGTGAAGGTGATGCCTCTATTGTCTGTCCGCCACAAGCCGCCTGAGGCAAATCCAGCGTAAAAGCACTTTGAGTTGTTTGGCTCAAAGGCAAGGCATGAAACCCGACCAGACATGAGGGCGGGACCAATGCATCTCCATTTCAGCCTCTTCAGATCATCGGTGCTGACAAGTCGGTTTGAGGTTGTAGACATTAGACTGCCTGCAAGCATATCCGAAAAATCGACTTCAAAATCTCCTGGAAATGCCCAGCCAAGCATTCATCACTTCTCGCCTCAGCCTATTTGAACAATCATTTTCGTTAAGCCTTTCTTCAGTAATGTGCTGCCATTTGGAACTTTGGGGCGCCACGGCCTCTAGATATATTAAGGGTGGTGCTGGCAATACAGCCTGTTGACAAGCAAAGCCAGATGCAAGCCTTGGAACCGACACAATGACGACTCTGCTTTTAACATCACTCCTTATCGGCCTGCCTGCCAGTGAACTCGCATCGGATGGTCCGTTTGAGTACAAACATGGCTCTGAGACAATGCAGGGGCATTTGGTTGAACCCCAATCGACAGAAAAGCGCCCCTTGGTGCTCATCGTCCATGACTGGGACGGCATTGATGCCTACGAAATCAGCCGTGCAAGGCAGACCTCTTCGGAGCTGAATGCCGTAGCCCTGGCAGTTGATGTCTACGGCAGGGACAGCCGTCCAAAAACAACGGCCGAGAACGGTCAGTTTGCTGGGCGGTTTTATGCAGACCGCGCCCTCTTTAGAGGCCGACTTCAAGCAGCCTACGATGCGGGGATCAAGATTGATTCAGTGGACCCGACCAAGGTCATCATCATGGGCTACTGCTTTGGCGGAGCTGCCGCCCTGGAACTGGCAAGAACCGGCACAAACCTAGTTGGGGCAGTTTCATTCCATGGCGGCCTTTCCACTCCTCTGCCCGCGAAAGAAGGATCAGTGAAGGGACGTGTTCTCGTCTTTCATGCAGCCAATGACCCAGCTGTGCCCCGCGACCAGTTCAATGCCTTTATGGATGAATGTCGAGACGCAAAACTGCAAAGTGAAATCGTGGTCTTCAACCTGACAGCTCACTCATTCACCAAGCCCGGTGGAAGGGATTACAATGCCGAAGCAGACCGACGGTCCTGGAAACTATTTAAGGACTTCTTCGTCGAAGTTACCGGAACCTGATACAATGGTGCATAGAAGGCATGGATGTCTTCATTTGCACCGTTTAGGGTGCTAAATCCGTCTGGAGTTCAAGGATGATTTTGTCTGCCGTCCTCACATGGACCCTCTTGGTCCCTCAGCGCCCAGCCAGCGAGCTGCCGCGCGGTGAATCGGCTGTGCGTGCCCTTAATGTTGCTGGTGTGCTGCCTTCGTGGCGTTTTCCTCAATTCACCCCAGCAAGGTCCGAGGGGCTTACCGACCTCATTGTCTTTTCTGTCCAGCCAACAGCAAAGGGTGAAGTTGACCTGAACAACCTTTCCAGCACCGCGCTCAACAACATTAAGCGCGCTAAAGCATCACAAAGGTTCCGTCTGTGGCTGACAGTCGGCGGATGGGGACGCAGCTCTGGGTTTGCCGCTACTGCCTCAAACCCAGAATTCAGAAAAAACTTTATCTCCGAACTGTCTTTTTTCACTGATAAAGAAGGCTTTGATGGAGTTGACTTTGATTGGGAGCACCCCAAAACCGCCCAAGAACAAGCGGATTATGCCCTGCTGATATCAGAAGCAAAAGCCCACTTTGAACCCAAAAAGAAGTTTGTCAGCACCACCGTTCCCAGCTGGCTTGAACTCCCTAAAACGGTTTGGAGGGATGTTGATCGAATCCACCTTCTTTCTTATGACAACGAAGGAAGGCACTCAACATTCGAACAGGCCAAGCGTGACTCAGAGTTTATGCTGAAAAAAGGTGCTCCTGCCTGGAAAATCCACCTAGGTGTTCCCCTTTTCGGCAGAAAGATTGCCGATTGGAACCAGGCCTTGGGCTACGCGGAGATCATAAGGCAGTTCAATCCAAAACCTGAGGTCGATGAAGCCAACGGCTATTTCTTTAATGGCCTGGATACTTTAAAGAACAAAATTTCACTCGCAAGGGAAATGAACTTTGGTGGCATTTATGCCTGGGAGATTGGTCAAGACACATCAATCGCCGAAAACTCAGTGCTTCGTCAGCTCATCATGGCTGCCAGACCTCAGTCATCTTCACAGCTGAGGCCTGATCCAAAGCCTGCCCCTCAAGAAGCAAGAAATGCAGAAAAAGGAGAGAAAGGCAATAAAACCTCTCCCCCCGGAAAATCGACCAAGTCTGCTCAAGCCGGAACAGGCAAAAAGCCTGCCGCCAAACAGAAGCCAGCTAACTAATTGGCGCCAAAACTTCAAGATATTCGTGCGGTTGGCCGTTAAATCCAGCCGGATAACGCTCAACCATGGGCCCCTCTCTCATCACAACACCAGACTCCTTGATCCAAGTGCTCATGATGTAGTCAAAACAGGCATGAATGTTTGAAAGCTGTGTCGAGAAAACTGCCCACCTTCCGCCCGGAACCTCCCAAACTTCAAGACCTTCGAGAACATTCATCTCAGGCCCCTTCATGATGCCAACCATGTAGCTGAAGACGCCCGCATCATCCATATCTTTGCAGATGCCAAAAGTCAAAAGGCTTGGAGATTTATCTACAAGCCTTCCTAACCTGTCATCAAAATGCCCCCACAAGGGAGGAATCTGAGAACTATCAGAACCCCGCCACGTGTAGCCAACTGCCTCGTAGGATTCTGTCTCCTCAAAATAAGGTCGAAACTCCATCTGATAAATCTTATCAGATGACTCTCTACGAAAGCATCCTTATGGCAGAGGCTGGCTGAGCGTCTGCTTCTGCAGCTCAATCAGTTCCTTAATTCCTTTATGCCCTAACTTCAACATGCTAAGCAGGTTTTCGCCAGAGAAAGGATCACCTTCTGCCGTCCCTTGAATCTCAACAAACTTGCCGCTGCCAGTCATGACAATATTCATGTCAGTGGCAGCTCTGGAATCTTCTTCGTAGCAGAGATCGAGCAGTTCATTCGTGCCGACAATGCCCACACTGATGGCGGCAAGATGATCCTGCAGAGGATTTGTCTTAATCATTCTGCGGCCAAGCATATAGGTGACTGCATCCTGCAGAGCTACGTAAGCGGCTGTGATAGAAGCCGTTCTAGTTCCACCATCTGCCATGATTGCATCGCAGTCAAGGGTGATGGTCCGCTCGCCTAGAGCCTTCATATCCACCACGCTCCTCAGACACCTTCCAATCAGCCTTTGAATTTCCAGGCTCCTTCCGTTCGGTCCTCGGTTGGCATCCCTTTGGTTTCGCTGCCTGCCTGAGCGGGGCAGCATGGAATATTCTGCGGTTACCCATCCTTGTCCGCTCCCTTTCATAAACCTCGGCACTCCTTCATCCACCGTGGCTGTGACCAGCATATGGGTGTCTCCCATTTTGATCAAGCAGGAGCCTTCAGCGAACTTGGCAACGCCCCGTTCCATAGTAACTGGCCTCAATTCATCTGGCCTTCGGCCATCCACTCTAAGCACGAGCGAAGTCTACACTCTGCCCTGATATGGACCCAGAAGAGCCAGAGCGGCGGCAGCGGCAACTGCAGTATCAACTCTCATCACACGAGGTCCCATGGTCACTTCTCTCCCCTTAAACATCTCCACTTCCTTGGGAGACCATCCTCCCTCTGGACCGATCAAGAGAGTCAGTTCCTTTAATCCCTGAGGAACCCCTAAAACCGCTGTTTCCCTTTCACTCATGGCGTATGCCTCGGGGTGAAGTTCTAAAACCTTGCTCATACTGCTATGAAAAGCCACCGTCGGCAGGTGCATTCGATAGCTGACCTCTGCGGCCTCTCTGGCAATGGTTCTCAGCCTTTTAAGACGATTCTCTCTCTTGTTCTCGTCCCATCGAACAACGCTTCGATCTGTTGGAAAAACAAGGAAGCTGGAGACACCAATCTCCGTCGCCATCCTGATAGATTCTTCCAGCTTTTCTGGACGGGGCAGAGCAAGTCCAAAGGTTAGGTGAAGCTTCGGTTCAGTTTCTGGTCGGATCGTCTGCTTGACGACAGCACTGACTCCATCAAGCTCGCATACCAGCAGCCGTCCATCGCCTGTGACAACAGCGATAGGATCTCCTGTGCCGAGCCTCAAAACCTTGCGAAACTTGTCCTTTTCCTCAGAAGGAAGGTCAAAAACCTCAGGAGCAGGATCAGGCAGCCCCAAGATAAAACATCGAGGCAGAGCTCTTATCGGAGGAAGCGGGCGCTGATCCATCCATCTTCCTCAATATGATTTTGAAGTGTAAAGCCTTCGGCGACAGCCGCCGCCAAAACATCAGGCCAATTTGAAACGATGACGCCAGATGTCAGCCAGGCTCCACCCGGCTTGACTCTTTTTGAAGCCTCAGGTGCCAGCTGAATCAAGGCAGCCGAAATAATGTTGCTCAACACAACATCAAAAGTCGAATCTTCTCCCAAGGGCGCAAAGCCAAGACCTTGGTAAAACCTTAGCGGCATGCCCAGTCTTTCAGCATTTTCAATAGAAGCGTTGATGGCCGGTGCTTCGACATCAACTCCCTGAACTGAAGCTGCCCCTAGAATATGAGCGGCCATGGAAAGAATTCCGCTGCCACTCCCAATATCCGCCACTGACTTGCCGGCAAAATCGATGTCTTCCATCAACTCAAGACATCCCCGAGTAGTAGGATGGTCTCCTGTGCCAAAGGCCTGACCCGGATCTAAATAAAGAAGGCGGTCTCCAGGTTCGAGTTCGGCTGTCTCCCAAGTAGGACAGACCAGCCAATGCTTTCCGACCTTGCGCGGCTTAAAGTACTGCTTCCACGCCTCGGACCAATCTTCTTCCTCAACTTCGGAAAGTTCAATTTCAACTCCCAAAGTCTTTAACTCTGCGATGAGCGCTTCTACTTCCGCTTCTTGTCCTGGGCCCGCATAAGTGCTGAGAGAAGGAGGAAAATCCACCTGAAGGGTCCCGGGAAAACCGTGACGTTCAAACACCACGATCCACGAAGCCCAATCATCGGGCTGCTCATTTAGATGCGCTGTGACTTGAGTCCAGACCTTCATTTCTTACCTTTAAAGAGCTTGCCAAAAAAGCCCCCATCCTCGCCTTTCGGCTGAGGCTCATCGCTCAGTTCTGCAAACTCCCGAAGGAGCTTAACCTGACCATCAGAAAGCTTCTTCGGAATCCGCACCGTAACCTGAACAATAAGGTCGCCACGGGCAGAACCTTGCAGCCTGGGCAGGCCGTATGCTTTCATTCTAAACTGCTCGCCTGGCTGAGTTCCAGCAGGAATCTCAATCTCCAGGGGACCATCCAAAGAGTCAATTTCGATTCTGTCGCCAAGAGAAGCCTGAGCGATGCTCAAGGCAGTCTGGTGATAGAGGGTTGTGTCTTCGCGGATAAAACGAGGGTCCTCATGAACTGAAATGACAACATAGAGGTCCCCAGGGGTGCCTCCGCCCAGTCCTTCACTTCCCTTTCCGCCTACACGGAGAGTCATGCCGGAATCAACGCCGGTAGGAACGGTAACTTTTACGGTCTCTTCAACGGCCTCTAGCCTGCGGCCACGACATGTTCCGCAGGGATCATCAATAGTTTCGCCATTGCCTTGACAAGTAGGACAAGCCGTTGTTGTCCTCATGCTGCCAATAAACGTCTGCTGGATTCTTGTAACCTGACCAGTGCCTGCACAGGTGCCGCATTTTTTGGGGCTGGTTCCTGGCTTGGCTCCCGTTGCGCCACAAGTCCGACAGCGGACAGCTCGTCGGTAGGTTACCGAAGCTTCTGTTCCGGTTAAAACATCAACCATGTTGATGAAGGCTTCTGCCCTGACATCATCCCCATCGCGTACGCCAGCTCGGCGGGCTCTGCCTCCTCCTCCCATTCCTCCAAAGAAGGCATCGAAGATATCAGAGACATTGCCGCCACCGCCACCAAAGAAGTCGCCTCCCGGCCCGCCTGTCGGCTGGTCGTCGGTAACCCCATATTGATCAAACCGTGCTTTGCGGTCAGGATCATTGAGGATCTGGTAAGCCTCGCTGACTTCCTTAAACTTCTCTTCTGCCGAAGCATCACCCGGATTGACATCTGGGTGATACCGGCGAGCCAGCTTTCTATAAGCCGACTTAATTTCGTCAGGCGAGGCTGACCTAGAAACTCCAAGAACTGCGTATGGATCTGATGACGCCATCTTGGCTTATCTTAAAGGCCGTCTTCAGAAGGCTCTTCAGCGGCCGCCTCTTCATCGCTGGCCAAGTCATCCAAGGAAACCTCAACAGCCTCGTCACCCCCACCGCCTGTTGGAAGATCATCTTCCAGCAGGTCGCTGATGCTGCTGACTCCATCGGAATCATCGTCGAGAGAGGGCTCTTCGTCGCTTTCCAGCTCTAGATCAAGGTCGTCGTCGAGGCCAAGCACAGCCAGATCATCGTCTTCCATACCTGGAAGCAGCAGACCTTCTGTATCAATGGTGGTATCAAGAGCAGCGTATTCGTCAATTTCAGTACCGGCCTGTTCAAGACTGCCAAGCACTGGCTTAATTTTGCCGGCAGCGATTTCTGCCAAGGCAATGGAAAGAGGATGGTTTGACTCGATTCGAACAAGAGGTGGAGCTCCGTCGCGAATCTGTTTCGCCCTCCTTGCAGCAAGATTCGTTAAAACGAACTTGCCATACTCCATGTGGTTGAGTTTGTCCGGATCGGGGAAGATGGAGTCAGTTTTGGGCATGACCAATCTTTTAGGATGACACGGAAGACCATCGAAAGCGGAGGCACCTCCCCTCTTTGTGACCTTCGGCCAAGATGGTGGGTCCTAGCAGGCTGCTTGTCAGGCGGGCCGCTGCAGGTGAATGATACACTCGCAAAATGCACTCCCCAGATGCAGAGTGGCAGATGGAGACACTGCTTCAACACTTAGGCGAAGAAGAGAAAACACATGGCTCGGTGGCACCACCGATTCACCTGACATCCACCTTTGTGTTTGAATCAGTTGAGGACTGGAACGAGAGCAATACCGACCTGCTCAAAAGCTCCTGCGCTTACACAAGAATCAACAACCCAACGGTGAGAATGGCCGAGCAGAAGATTGCCGCAATGGAAGGCACAGACTACTGCAAGCTGTTTTCAAGCGGCATGGCGGCCATTTCTGCCGCAATTCTCAGCTGCATTAAAACGGGCGACCACATTATTGCGGTTGACACCATTTACGGGCCTACCAAAAACTTTCTCGCCAGCTGGCTTCCCAGATTCGGCGTTACCCACAGCTATGTTTCAGGCTCAGATTTAGGTGAAATCATGGCAGCCGCGCAGGATAACACCACTATGCTGCTGCTGGAATCGCCCTCTTCAGTCACTTTCCTTCTCCAAGATCTTGAAGCTATTGCCAGCTGGGCCAAACCCCGCGGTATCGCGACTATGATCGACAACTCCTACGCAAGCCCCTGGCTTCAGCAGCCTGCCAAATTTGGCATCGACATCATCTGCCACAGTGCCACAAAGTATCTTGGCGGTCACAGCGATGTTGTCGCAGGAGCCCTCTGCTGCAATGAAGAGAGAATGCAGAAGCTGATGGTCGATGAAGTCTCCCTGCTCGGCGCCAGCATTCACCCCTTTGGCGCATGGCAGATTCTCCGCGGGCTCCGCACCCTTCCAATCAAGCTGAAAGCTGTTGCCGAAACGGCCGACACGGTGGCAGCCTGGGTTCGGGCCCAGCCATGGACTAAGGAAACCATCCACGTAGGCTTTGATGACTTTCCTCAAAAGGACCTGAGGGACAAGCAGATGTCTGGTTGGACTGGCCTCTTTTCCTTTATTCCCACCGACCAGGATCAGGCCAAAGCTATCGCTTTTCTAGAGTCTCTAAAGCTCTTTCAGATTGGCGTGAGTTGGGGAGGGCACGAAAGCCTTGCCGTCACCATGCCCTACACCAGCCTGCTGAGACCAGGAACAACCCAGATTGTCAGGCTCTATTGCGGACTTGAACACCCAGACGACCTGATCAAGGATCTTGACCAGGCTGCCAAGAACTCTGGCTGGGCTTAGCGCTCTTTATTCTGCCTGTCCGGCTACTGCGGACAGGCAGATATTTTTAGGGAACCCTTTCGAGCTGCACAACAAAGCTGCGTGGCACAAAAATTTCTTCGTACTTAGCCACAGCAAACCTGTCAGTCATTCCTGCAACATAGTCCAACACTCCCTGGGGCCCTTCGTAGCCATCTGGCATGGGCTCTCCGGCCAGAAAAGAGAGAAAGAGCTCTCGGACCAGTCTTTTCGCCTTCGGAATCTCAGGATAAACCTGAGGATACATCTCATAAACGTTTTCAAAGAGCCAATCCTTAAGCTCATTTAAGCTGCCAAGCATGGAATCAGAAACCCTGATGGCTGGCTGATCGAGGCTCTGCTCAATCACATCAATCACCATGCGGCCCACCCTGTCGCCATGGTCGGCCCCCATGTGATCGAACTGCTTCGGCACTCCGGGAATCATCCCGCTGCGTATGGCATCATCCAAATCGTGGTTGAGATAGGCGATTCGGTCGCTTATCCTTACAACAGCAGCTTCTAAAGTCGAAACCGCCTGTCCATCATGCGCGGAAAGATCCTTCTTTCCCTTGCTGTGTCCCCCAATGCCGGCACGGACCTCTTCAGAAAGATTCAGCTTTGCCAAATCATCAACTATCCTCAAAGACTGCTCGTAGTGCCTAAAACCTTGTGGAAGATCTGGAAGGGTTCCGGCCAATTCTGTCAGCACCCTATTCAAAGCATCTTCGCCCGCATGACCAAATGGTGGATGTCCAACATCATGAGCCAAAGCTATGGCTTCAATAAGATCCTCGTTGAGCCGTAAGGCGCGGCCTATAGTCCTCGAGATTTGAGCTACTTCAAGACTGTGTGTCAGCCTGGTTCGGTAGTGATCCCCTAGAGGGTTTGCAAAAACCTGGGTTTTGTGCTTCAGCCGTCTAAAAGGTTTTGAATGTAGAACCCTGTCTCTGTCCCGCTGGAAGCAGGTCCTGACAGGGTCAGGCTCTGTAGGAATCACTCTTCCCTGGGATTCTGAACTAAGGCAGGCGTAAGGAGAAAGGCTCTGACTTTCCCTTTCCTCTATCATCCTGCGGACCTGGTGCAGCATTACCCATAAGACGAAGGCTCACTTTCAAATGAATCCTTTAGGTCAGCTTGGCCCATAGGACAGCGGGCCCCAGCCAGACATCCATCGGCTTCTGCTACAATAATGGTTCACGCGGAGTGGTGTCCGAGTGGTCGAAGGAGCACGATTGGAAATCGTGTATAGGGCAACCTATCGTGGGTTCGAATCCCACCCGCTCCGCCAGCTTTTTCTTCGACCCGGCACATTTTTTGCTGACTCTGTCAGCTTCACTGCTCACTAAAAACGACTCATTACGGCCCAGCCAGGCTATGGTTGAAAGAGATAGAACAAGCCATGCACGAGTCTCCCAGTGTCTTTTCTACGACTCAGCCCGAAGCTGATCAGCGAAAAGCTGTTCTGAGGCGGATTCTAAACACTGTCGAGACAAGCGAAAGGATTCTCCTCCCCGATTGGGATGGCTCTCCTCAAACTCCCAGCGACTATGCCCTGCTGAATGTGGGTTTAGAAGCCAACGACTTTGGCGGCACTGTTGGCCCCTGGCGGTACCAGTTTGAAGGAGAAGATGATCTTCTTCACCTCATGATCTGTCGTCTTGACCAAGAGCCAATGCCGGCAGAAGAATCTCGCGCGCTTGTCTCCTGGCTCTTGAAAGGTGTTCCCGTCGGCCTTTACTGGGTCCGTCACGCCACCCATTCACATCACTTTTATGTTGGGCATGACATTCTGCCCGGAAGTCTAGAGGTTTAGCCTCCTTGATCTCACCTCATTTGAAAGTCTGGTGAAGCACACAATGCCCCCCAAGCTCTATCAAGCCATCGGCAGACTTGATTGATGTTTGAGTTAGGTCTTAACACAAAGTTTTGAGAAACTAAAGCCTGATAGGCACTGCCATTTTTTTCGGCTCCGTACCTAACGCAGAACTCTTCAATAAAAGGCTCCTTGCCATCTTTAAGCTTTAGCATCAAGGATTCTGCGGTTGTCAGATAACCAGGGCCAGGGTAGCTTCTGTTGTCCCTTCTTTCATCAAGCAGCTGAGGCCTAACAGACCGCCTGACAACAGCATTTGAAGTGTTGATCCACTGGCTGCCTTTAGGAAAGCCGCTGACATCAAAAGGCGCTAGAAGGTCCATTCCCATTCTATTCATCTGACTGGCCATGCCTCTTGTGGCAGTGCGAGTCCTCTTAGCCGGCAGAGCTTTCCAGTTCTTGCCCTCTCCCATTTCATTTCTGATAAATTCGCCTAATCCTGCGCTTCGGTTAATTCCAACTACAAACTCAGCAGGAGTTTTCATTCCCTCTGTGCCAGGCTCCCAGAAGCCTGGCAGTTCTGTCATCTTTCTGATAACTGGCCGGATCTGTGTGCCAGACCTCTGAAACTCCTTGGCAAGAATGTTGTTCTCAGATTCAGTCGGCTGACGCCCAACAAAATGAAAGAAAAGCTTGCCCGTAATGTAGCGGGCTGTTTGAGGGTGCTGAGCCAAATAGTCAAGAAGCTCGCTGCCTCCCCACTTTCTTGTCTGGCCCAAAATTGTCTTGTCTCCATCATCATGCTGGTCTGGCCGAAAAACAAATCCAGTCCATTCGTACTTGTCTTCTGCCAGCATTTTAAGCCGATCCATCTCTGGCAGCTTTGACCGACGCCAGTTATCAAACATGCCCCAGCCAGTTAAGGCTCGTGAAGCCCCTTTGATATCAGCTTCCGAATAATTGCCAATGCCTAACGTATAAAGCTCCAACAACTCGCGGCCAAAATTCTCGTTCGGCTTCCTCTTTGTAAGATCCTGAATATTAAGAAACTTCATAAAAGCAGGATCACGAGTCATGCGTTTTAGGTTTTCCTCAAAGCTGCCTAATGGGTCTTTTCTTAAGGCAGAAAGATACTGAAGCATCTGAATCTGCGGACTTGTGCTCCTCACATCAACGGCAAAATGATCGTGCCAAAAAATAACCATTCTTTCGCGCAGAACATGAGGACTGCAGACCATTTCTGATATCCACCAATCACGAAGATTGGCAAATCTGACGGCAGGTTCACCCGTATCCTGCTTCAAAAAAGGAAAAGGAGAGAATGTATCGGCATCTTTGAGTTCTGCCAGCAGAGCTTCGCGCAGATCAACCCAGGAACTCTTCATCAAGGCTTTGCGATCGACAGCACCAGCCCCAAATCCCAGCCTGTTTAGGATAAAAACCTGCCTTTCGTAATCAGTCATCGATCCCAAACCCTTTTCCTGTAAAAGTGTATCATCGCCCGCCATGAAAATAATTGATGGAATACCGATTTTCGGTGATCCTCTTGATGAAGGAGCACTGGAACAAATAAAGAATGCTCAAAAGCGAGCCGAAAAAACAGCCTTGATGGCAGATCACCACCTCGGGTTTGGCGTCCCTATCGGCGGAGTCGTCGCTTACAAAAATCATCTTTCACCCAGCGGTGTTGGCTACGATATTGCCTGCGGCAACAAAGCTGTGAGGCTTGATGTGCCTGCGCTCAAAGTCAGGCAGAAAATCCATGTTTTGATGGATGAAATTTTCAAGAAAATCTCCTTCGGTGTAGGTCGCAGCAACGACGATATAGTGGACCATGAAATCTTTGACGATCCAATTTGGAAAGAGATTCCGGTTCTTAAGCGAATGAAGCAGAAAGCTGCAGCACAGATAGGAACTGTGGGGTCTGGAAACCACTATGTCGATATCTTTATCGACGAGCTGGATCGTGTCTGGGTTGGAGTCCATTTTGGCTCGCGAGGACTTGGCCACACGATAGCCACTGAATACATTGAAACTGCCCAGGCGAAAGGCATGTTTGAAGATGGAATTGCTTTGCTCTACGATAGATCGGATGCAGGTGAGGAGTACCAAAAAGCCATGGAGCTGGCCGGACGCTACGCCTATGCGGGCCGGGATTGGGTCTGTGCCAAGGTGGCCAAAATTCTAAAGGGGAACATTGTAGAAGAGGTTCATAACCACCATAACTTCTGCTGGAGGGAAAATCACGATGGCGAAGACTTCTGGGTAGTCAGAAAAGGCGCCACCCCTGCCTTCCCTGGTCAGAAAGGATTTGTCGGCGGCTCTATGGGTGAAAATGCCGTAATCATTGAAGGAGTGGAGCATCCCGAAGGGGCCTTGACGCTGAGATCAACTGTTCATGGTGCTGGCCGAGTAATGAGCAGAAGGGCAGCGATAGGGAACAAAAAGAAGGGTGTTTCAGGGCGGGTAACCGAACGTGCCATGTTGAAATGGGTCCAAGAGGCTGGGGTTGTTCTTAAAGGCGCTGGAGTGGACGAGGCTCCCCAGCGCTACAAGAGGCTTCCAGAAGTGCTGGATCACCACAGAAACACCATTAAGGTCCTTCACACCCTGAAGCCCATTGGAGTCGCCATGGCCGGAGCTGACACCAAGGACCCTTACAAGGACTGATATAAGCCTTGGCGTGGCTCCCAGGTAAAATTCAACTACAGCATGTTAAACGCTGTAGGGAGGAGCCTGCCATCAAAAGGAGCCAAATGCATTTCAGCATTTGGGATGTTATTCCGTGAATGCAAGCCACTAATCTAGCCCAGCTTTTCCCCCATTCCACTTCTCTTCAATCACAATCTTCAGACCTCGCCGCTTTCTTGGCCTGTCCGGAGGGATTTTAGGTTATGGCCGGACACGGCACCGAGATTCTTGGCGGCCTTTTAATCGCCTTTGTCGCAGCGCTTGCCGGAGGCGAGGCAGCCCAAAGGCTTAAAATGCCAGCAGTTGTCGGCCAGATCATCGCTGGTGTTCTGGTTGGTCCATCTGTGTTTGGATGGCTTAAGGTCAGCGACCCCCTTAACCTTTTATCAGAACTGGGGGCGATTCTGCTCCTCTTTTCGGTTGGACTGGAAACCAAGCTGGCTGACTTGAAGAGGGTTGGCAAAACATCCCTTGTCGTAGGAATATTGGGTGTAGCTGTGCCCTTTGTGCTCGGCGCTGGATGGGCAGTCTATTCCGGTTTTGCCACGCCTAAAGCCATGTTTGTGGCAGCCGCATTTGTGGCTACCTCGGCTGGAATCACGGCCAAGGTGCTTCAAGAGCTAGGCGTTCTTGATCGCACCTCATCAAAAATCATTCTAGGCGCAGCTGTCATCGACGACGTGCTGGCCATGCTGCTGCTGGTTGTTGTCACTGCTCTGCAGACCGAAACTGGCATCAATATCACAAGCCTGCTGTCTGTGCTGGGAGGAGCGCTGGCCTTTATCGTCGTTGTTGCTCTGCTTGGCACCTACGTGATGAAAAAGAGCCCCAAGCTGCTTGATGCTCCCATAGACAACGAAAGCCCCCTGACAATTTCCTTTGCCATCTGTCTGCTTCTAGCGCTTGGCTCGGCTCAGTTCGGACTGGCAGCCATTATTGGCGCCTTTTTAGCTGGGATGGTTTTAGCCGAAACACCCCATAGAAAAGAGCTAGAACATGATTTTGCAAGGGTGTCTGCCATCATCGTTCCCTTCTTTTTTGTGGTGACTGGCGCCCATGTTGATGTCCGGCTGCTGGCTGATGTGAATGTGTTCTCCATGGTCCTCATTGTCACAGTCTTGGCCGTCATCGGCAAGCTGGTAGGTTGTGGACTAGGCGCATTGTCGCTTGGCAAAAAAGAGGCCCTTATTGTCGGGACAGGCATGGTTCCCCGAGGTGAAGTAGGGGTGATTATTGCTGGTTTAGGTCAGCAGGCAGGAGTTTTCCCTCCCACAATCTACGCGGTTATCGTCGGGATGTCGCTGCTTACATCAGTGATTGCGCCGCCCGTTCTCAAGGCCCTTTTGAAAGAACCGCCTCCACCGCCCCAGCCCACACCGGCCTAAACTCAATCGGCCTTGGCATAGGATCCTAAGTTCCTGCCAAGGCCGATTTACTTGCTGCGAATGATGCCAGCTAGTGGCTTGAATAGGCTGGTGTCGCACAGATGAGCGTGATGCCTTGTGTCACAACCCATGCCAAGTGAGTGTCCCTTTCGCTTACATGCTTATAATTTCTTTTCTCAAAAAGATTTCTTAAAGCCTGTGCCGATTCTCCATGAAGATCGACATCAAAAAACTCACAGAACTTTTGAGTAAAGACATCAACGTCGGCCTGCTGATGCGGCTTTAACGCGTCAAGGGTTGGCTTCATGCCTTCGCTGGCCAGCCACTTGTCTTTATCGACCTGTTCAAAGGTCATAATTCCCGCAAACTTAGTGCGGTTGGGCATGTTGTTGGGAGACAGCCAGCCCCTGCCCCACTCCCAGCCATCGACATCATCTGGATAGCAGATATCAAAACCCATCTGAGTCATGATGTAACCCATGGCAGCAAAGCTCTCCAAAGCCTTTTGAGGCACAGGGACGTTCCACGCTATTGCAGGCTCAAGGTCTTTCCTAAAGATCTCCTGCTGCCCCATCGCTCGAAAAATTCCAGCGACAAGGTCAAAGGGGCTCTTCACGCGGCTGCCAATCGCCTTGTCGCTCCAAAACTCTGGCTGCTCTGCCATGGTTCTTAAAATGTTCTTTACCGAGCCATCAGATTTGGTAAAAGACTTCGCCAGCCTTTCGATCAGCTTGTCATCAGGATCTTCGTAGACAAAGTGTTCCCATAACTTTCTGCAGATGTGCTTGGCGGTCTGTGGATGAACAGAAAGCCTATCCAAGAGCTCAAAGCCATTGCATGAAGCTTTTCGGCCAAGAATAGTTTTTTCTCCTTCGTCATGCTGATTTGGCAGATAGGCAAATGCATGATAAACCTCACCATGTTCGGCGATGTTCCTCATCTTGTCCATGATGCTGCCGGGCATTTCGTAATAAACACTCAGCCAGCTCCACCCTGTCAGAGCCCGGGAACACTCCTTAATATCCTGTTCGGAGTAGTGACCGATGCCCACCGTATAAAGTTCCAGAACTTCCCTGGCAAAATTCTCGTTCGGGCGGGCCTTTGATGTCATTCGCACATCGAGATATTTTAGAAATGCTGGTGTCGTAACTGCAGCTTTAAGGACATCCTTAAACTTGCCTCCAGGGTTTTTTCTCAAGGCCTGAATGTAGTCAAGCATCATCAGGCCGTCTTCAACCTTGTTGTCGCTTACGGCAAAATGATCGTGCCAAAAAATGCTGAGTCTTTCGCGAAGCGGAGCCTCAGTCGTCATCATCTGGCTGATCCACCAAGGCTTAAATCGCCATGTGCCTGGCTGCACCTCTTCTTCTTTGTTGTAAGGCCAAATAAAGCGAAGTGGGTGAGTCTCTTTAGGCTCATCAAAGTTAAGAAGCCTTTCCAGTGTTCCTGCCTCGCCCAAGGGCAGGTAGATGCTCAGCTCTTTTGCACTGGCTCCATAGCCATACCGCCTCAGCAGATGAGCGATTCGGTCTTGCGTAGACTTCATCTCAATACCCTATACAGTATAGGGCTTGTTTTCAGCGATTGCAAGCTTCACTAGGAGATAAAAGGAAATGATTCTTTAACAGCGCAGCTGGCCATCATCTACCTAAATAGCCTAAAGCCATCTGCTTTTTCCCATGCCGGGGTTAAAGTCATCTTCTGATCTATAGCACCTTGGGCAGCGGTTCCCTTCGCAGCCTCGACAAGTGAGAAAAGCTCTTCAGGGAGTTCTTCTGGCTCCTGCAAAAGAACCTGACCTTCATCATCCAGCCATTTCGTATGAAATTCAGCCGTGTTAAACGCAGCCGAACCGGCAAGCCGATGCAGAAAAGAGATATTCGTTTTGACACCCAGTATATGAGTGTCTTCCAAGGCGGTCATCAGGCGCAGACGAGCCTCTTCTCTCGTCGAGCCATGAATAATCAGCTTCCCCATCAGGGAATCGTAATACTGGCTTATCTCATCGCCAGCCTGAAATCCACCATCAAAGCGGATGCCCGGTCCCTGAGGTTCTGCCCAGCCATGCAGACGCCCGACTGAAGGCATAAATCCTCTTGCAGGATCTTCGGCTATGATTCGAGCTTCAATCGAATGACCATTGATGGCAGACCTCTTCCCCTCCATAAGGTCAGGTGAAAGGTTAAGGGCGGCACCTTCTGCAATCAAAATCTGCTGACGAACAAGATCGAGTCCCGTGATCATTTCTGTCACAGGGTGCTCTACCTGCAGTCTTGCATTAACCTCAAGAAAATAAAAGTCAGCAGCGGCCTGGTCCGTTATGAACTCGACTGTGCCAGCCCCAACATAGCCAGCGGCCTTAACCAGGCTGATGCAGGCTTCCCTCATCCTCAGCCACAAGGCCTCGGTCATCATTGGTGATGGAGCTTCCTCAATCACCTTTTGATGACGCCGCTGCAGACTGCACTCTCGATCGAAAAGACAGGCGACATTTCCATGGCTGTCAGCTAAAACCTGAATCTCAATATGGCGCGGAGAAGAAATGAGCTTCTCTACCATCATCGAGCCCTCGCCAAAGGCTTTGACTGCCTCTTCCCGGGCCATCTTAAGCTCCCGTCGAAAGTCTTCTGCTTGACGGACAACTCTCATGCCTCTGCCGCCTCCACCTGCGGAGGCTTTTAGAAGCACAGGGAATCCCATGCTCGCCGCCGCTTCTTCCAGCTGATCATCCGTGGCGTTAGACGAAAAGAAGCCAGGAACGAGAGGAACTGATGCCTTCTGAGCAATCTGTTTTGCTTCTATCTTGGAGCCCAAAGCACGGGTCGCCGATGGCGGGGGGCCAACATAGATCAAGCCAGCAGCGGCGGCCGACTCGGCAAACTCAGCTCTCTCGCTTAAAAAACCGTACCCAGGATGAACGGCATCTGCCTTCATCTCCTTTGCGGCTTCTATAAGCGCCTGCTGATTGAGATAGCTCGCCGAAGCTTCTGCCGGGCCCAATCGATAACTTTCGTCTGCTTCACGCACATGCCTCGCCTTAGAATCTGCATCGCTGTAGACAGCTAGAGACTTGATCCCCATCTCTCGACAGGTGCGGATGATTCTTAAGGCGATTTCGCCTCGGTTGGCTATCAGAAGTCGATTGATTCTCATTCCAGTTCCTTCACCCAGGCTGCGGGCCGCTTCTGCAGAAAGGCTGCCATCCCTTCCTGCCCTTCGTCAGATGCTCGACGTTTGGCAAGAAGCTGGGATGATTCCTCATCCGTCATTGGCCTGCTCATTGCCACCTGCTTTGCCATATAAACTGCCTCGGGACCGTTTTTAAGGATCATTCCGGCCAGTTCCCAAAGCCTGGCAGGAAGGGCATCGATGCTCACAACTTCCTGAACAAGGCCAATCTTTTCAGCTCGATCAGCACCGAAAACCAGCGCCGTCGTAAAGAGAGCGCGAGTCTGCCCCTGACCAATTTTGCAGATCACATGAGGCGATATGACCGCTGGAACCAGGCCAAGCTTAACCTCAGAAAAACAGAACTGTGCATTATCTGCTGACAAGGTGTAGTCAGCCGCTGCCACGAGTCCGCATCCTCCCCCAAAAACTGATCCCTGCACTCCGGCAATGACTACGGCGGATGAATCTGCCAACGACCTGAGCAAAGAAGCCAGTTTAAAGGCATCTGCTTCATTCTCCTCCAGAGAGTTGCCTGCTGTTGACTTCATCCAGTTGAGATCGCCGCCAGCACAGAAGGCTTTTCCTGCTCCTGTAATCAGAATGACTCTGGCACGCCCCTCTGCGGCCAAAACTTCCTTGTGAAGTTCAGCAATAAGCAGATCGTTGAAGGCGTTTCGGACCTCGGGACGGTTCAGCTCCAAATGAAGCACTTCGCCCTTCCACTCGACTTTGAGCATGCAGCCAGGAGTATGCCCCAGGCTGCACACATTCTGTTTGTCGTCCTGATCAAAAACTGCGGATCAGATAAGGTGTGACTCAACAGATTTGTAAGTCGATGCCTGACTAAACTGCGGCAAGCCGGGGGCGTTCTACGCTTGTCGTCAGCTCAATATGCCTTCCTGTCTCACTAGATTCGACACAGGCCTCCATGATGTCAAGAACGTGGAGACAGAGATCGCCAGAGGCCCGATGAGGACTTCCCTGACGAATAGCATAGGCCATATCTCTTACGCCAAGACCCCGTCCATTTTCCAAAAATCCCGTGACATCGCGTGACTCCCATTCTCCGCCTGTCGAAGTTTTCAAGTCTCCTCCGAACCCATTAGGGTCCGGAACGGACATGCTGCCCAGCTCTCCGTAGAGCATGATGGGCGGCATCTGATGAGCTGCAACATCAAAACTCTGAGTGACTTCGACGAGAGCACCGGAGGCAAATTGAAGGATGGCTGTGTAGTGGGTATAGGCTTCAACAGGCACCACCTTGCCCTTCTTTGGTTCGCTGGTTATTGTCCGTTCGGCAAAACTTCTTGTGGTCAGGGCGGCAAGGGTCTTTACCGGGCCAAGCATGTTCACCAGTGCGGTCACATAGTAAGGCCCCATATCCAGCATGGGTCCGCCGCCAGCCTCGTAATAAAACTCTGGGGAGGGGTGCCAGCTTTCATGGCCGCGACACATCATGGCTGCATGACCACCAATAACCCTGCCAATAGCACCCTCCTCAATTAGCTTTCTTGCCTCCTGATGGGCACCGCCAAGAAAGGTATCTGGCGCACCCCCCAATAGGAGGCCATTCTTTTTCGCGAGTTCGGCCAGCTCAAGAGCTTCAGCTCTCTTGGAACAGAAAGGCTTTTCGGCGTAAACGTGTCTCCCCGCTTCGAGAGCGGCCTTGTTGACTGAGTAGTGAGCTTTTGGAACAGTAAGGTTGAGAACAAGCTCAACTTCCGGGTCAGCCAATAGCTCATCAGGCGTAACAGCCTTGGCAATGCCATGCTCTGAGGCAGCCTTTTCAGCTCGACTGACATCAAGGTCAGCCACAGAGACAATTTCTGTCTCTTCAAAGGCTGAAAGATTTTTAAGGTAAATGCCGCTGATGTTTCCGATGCCAACGATGCCAACGCGAAGGGGCTGCATGACATCTGCCATGCTAACCCCTTTAGAAATCCAGCGCAAGTGAAGCGGTCAACCGTATCTGCAATTAAGGCTATTTGTCCCAGATACCAGGGTCCTCGCTGCCGAAGTACCAAATCGCCAGGCCTCTGATGCCTAGCTTCTGAGCCAGCTTCTTTTTCTGCTCAAATGCTGCTGCGCCAGAAAAGTATCTGTCGCCAAGAATCCTTTCCCCGCTTTTGGGGCAGTCGGTGGCGTCCTTGTCTTTGTCCTTCCAATCGTTCCATGTGGTGCTGGCGGTTGGCTTTACCGACCAGTCGTAGCCATAGGCAGATACCCCCATATCTAGCTTCTTCGCCGGAATCACAGACTTGGCAAATGTCATTACCCTCTCCACCCAGTCCGTCGGAGCGATAGGTCCGGGAGGGCTGGTGCTCCAGCTATTGTCGTAGCACATCACTTTAAAGACATCGGCGGCTTTGCCCAGCTTCGCCCAATCCTGCGCCTGAGGGCCATCCCATGTGCCGGGTTCGGATTCCTTGGGATGCACTGTGACAGTCATCAGCAGTTTTTCCCGCTTCAAAACCCTGCCCAGTTCTTCTACATAGAGTGTGTAGCTGTCACGATCAGAAGCCTTCAAACTCTCGATGTCAAGATCGACCCCATCAAATCCATCTGTCTTAAGGATCTTGGTCAAAGCGTTGATATGCTTTGCCCGAGAATCCTTGGTTTTAAGCATTTTCTGCACCCTGGTCGCTTCGAATCCACCCGCCTCATTGGCGTAGTTGCTTATCATAGCCAAGGTAGTCACCTTGTGCTTTTTGGCAGTCTCGAAGAACCTTTTCTGTGCGGCAGGGTCAATCTCTCGCTTGACAGGCATGCCTTCGGCATCCATGCGAATCCATTCGGGCTTGACTTCATCAATTCGGCTGGCGTGCTGCTCAAACCCTGCCAGACTGTTTGGATTCCAAAAAACCATCCAGCCGGTCATTTTAAGAGAGGAAGACTGACTGACTCCTAGAGTGACAGCCAGGAGACTGGCGGCGACGATGCTCACCTTAACAAGATGACATATTCACAGCAGCTAAAGCCAAGGGCAGATTCCAGGTGATACGGTGAACACAGAAAGACGCCTCTCACTCACACAAAAAACCCCAGACCCTTTCGATGAAAAAGAGTCTGGGGCCAGGCGTCGAACAGCAGCCAGCTACTTTCTTGCGCTGTACTTATCCCTTAGCATCGTATGCTTGCTGGTCAAAGGACGCGGCTGTCCTTTGATAAAAACATAGCGCATAGTCGAAGAGACATCAAGAGGATCTCCATCTGTAATGATCAGGTTGGCGATTTTTCCTGCCTCGATCGAACCGAGATCATTCGCCACGCCAAAAATTTCAGCCGCGCTGAGAGTCAAGGCTCGAATCGCATCTTTATGAGATAAGCCATAAGCACAGCTTTGACCGACACGAACAGGAAGCATCATCACCTCGCTGCCTTCACCGCTCTGAAAGGCAAACTTGACTCCGGCTTTTGCCAAAAGGCCAGGCCTTACATAAGGCGTATCGTAGGGATCCCAAGGGTTGTCAACGTTGTTGGCGCTAAGAGTGCTTCGACCAGCGGCAGGAATAAGGACTGGAATTCCACTGGATTTCAACAGCTCAGTTTCCTTCCATGCCTCGTTAGCTCCGCTTAAGACAGCCTTGAGTCGATATTTTTGAGCAAAAGCAACGGCAGACCTGATCGCAGATGCTGATCTGGCGCTCAGCACCACCACTTTCTGTCCAAGAATGTAAGGCAGCATGGCCTCGTACTTAAGGTTTACCGCCTGGTCTGGGTTCACTCTTTGCCCTCGCCGATAGGCAATGGCTTCATCAAATAGTGTCTCCACTGCCTGATTGACTTGAGTGCCCTGAGCTGAAGAACCCTGAACTTTGCCCCCGAGGAACTCAAAGAACTCTTCGTACTGCTGCAGTGTTAAGTGTTCATCGCCTTTTTTGAGCGCGCCGTGGCTATGGCCCGAATGGTCGATGTCACCGCCGCCAAGAAAATCTTCATAGGTGATTTCATCACATAAATCGAAGCTCATTCTCCCGCCGCCGGCCGAAAAGTTAACAATCAAACCTGCACGGCGCGAAACACCGAAGTCCTCGGTCGTGTAGCCGTCTGTGTGAATCACTGATCCCTGGCCAGAAATCGTGCCTCCCGTCGGAGCAGAAAAAGCATTGGTCACGCCGTTGAACCTTGCTGGCCCAAAATGAGCGCTTTCCACCCATAGGTTGGTTAGTGAATCAAGCTCTGGGTTGAAGCTGCCCATCTCTCGGTTGTCGACCATAACCGGAATCGGACTAATCTCCATTAAACCTAGCGATGTATTGCCATCAAAAAATCCCGGATAGACATGCTGTCCACGGGCATTGATAACAGAAGCTCCGCTGGGAACTGAAAGGCTGCGTCCAACGGCTTTAATGCGGCCGTTTTCAATAATCACCGTTCCATTGGAGATTGAATCTCCGCTGACCGTGTGGACGGTTGCCCCTGTAATAGCGTAGATATTTGATCGGCGAGGAAGCGATGTCCCTTCCCATTGATTGGCCTTTCGATCCAGGTGCGTCTTGATAATAGAAGACGAGTCGACTCCAAAGGCATCGCGCCTTTCAAAGTAAACGTCGCCCTCAATCATTGTCATCTCGCACTTGGAGTAAACACTCATCGGAGTGCCGCTCCAAATAGCGATATCAGCATCTTTGCCGATTTCCAAGCTCCCTGTCCGACTGTCAATTCCAAGCTGCTTGGCAGTATTGATGGTGACAGTCTGAAGGGCCTCTTCTTCAGTAAAGCCTCCAAACCGAATTGTCTTGGCTGCATCAATGTTTAGAGCCGATGTGCCGCTTAATCCATCAGTATTAATCGAAACATTAACCCCTGCCTGCCGGCAGATCCAGGCGTTCCAAGGAATTGAGTCGTAGCCTTCCTGCTTAAAGCTCCAGTTGTCAACAAAGATGCTGACACCAACCCCAGACTTTGCAAGTTCTGGAGCGATTTTGTAGGCTTCCAAAGCGTGCTGCATGGCCCCAATCTTAAAGCCAAACTCCTCGCTCAGCCTCACCATCATCAGCATCTCATCGCTTCGGTAGCTGTGACATTGAACCCAGATCTTCTTCTGCAGAATATCCCCAAGAGTTTCCAGCCTCAGATCACGACGAGGCGGAACCTTGGTTTTCCCAGACTTGTAGTCTTCCCACGCCTTTAGGTAGGCCCTTGCATCAGTAAAGCCCCGACGATAGACGGCTTCCTGCCCCATTCGAGTATTGGGAAATCGTGTCGTGGTACTGGATGACTTTCTGGTCACGTTCTCACCCAAGGCAAACTTAATCTGCCTTGGAGCATCTTTTACTGGAGCTTCGTAGGTTGGTCTGCCGTACTTGTACTTCAGTACCATGCTCTGGCCTCCAACCGCGTTGGCCGAGCCATGCAGAGTGACTGCCGATGTATGGCCGCTGGCTAAAGCCGTCCAGACGTTAAGTCCAGACATGTTCACCACGTCACCAATCCTCACCTCCGCAGTAATGCTCTCGGCCCCTTCGTTGGTGCCGTCAGAGCCCCGGTGAGAGTGGCCGTCAATGATTCCCGGGACAACAACCTTGCCTCTGGCATCAATGACCGTCACGCCAGCGGGAACGGGAAGATTCCTTCCGATTTTGGTGATCTTGCCATTTTCAACTAGAATATCAGTGTTTTCAAAGGTTCCCTTTGTGGCAGTCATCACTCGCCCCCCTTTAATAAGGGCCGAGCCATTGGTCACAGTTTTGGGTTTTCGGTGCTCTTCAATTTCATAAGGAAACTGCTGCGCCTGAACCAGGCTGCAGGCCATAAAGGCAAGAATCGAAATCAGCTTCAAAGACCTCACCTGCCTGCCTCCTTTTCTGCAAGAACCGATTTCCCTGAAATCCAGAGTGATTCAATAACACTGGAATCCTTTTCAAATGGACCACTCATAAGAACGAGATTAGCCAGCTTATCTGGCTGAATCGAGCCAATCTTGTCCGAGACTCCAAAAATCTTGGCGGGTGTGACTGTCATAGCCTTGAGAGCTGCCTCTGGAGAGAGGCCCTGGCTGATAAGCCTTCTAATGTTTTTAAGATATTGACTCGGCTGACTTCCTGTGCTGAAGGCGAAATCAACCCCTTCGGATGCCAAAACCTGGGAACCCTTAATCTGATCCTGCCAGCGGGCCAGCCTTTCCTGCTTGTATTCCAGAGGCTGACGGTCAGCGGGCGGCACTGATTCTGCATCTGGCGTCACAACTGGCTGGTCTAGATAATCGACCTGGAGAAGAACTGGAACTCCCTTCAGCTTGAGAAAAGGGGCTGTCTTGTAGGCATCCCGCCCGCCGGCCACCATAAACCTAAAACCGAACTCTTCCGCCAAACGAGCCGATCTTTCGATTTCGCGGTCAAAGTTGCTTTCAAAAATGCCTGGCTTTAAACCAGTCACCAAAGGCGAAAGACTTTTCAGGCCTGCCAGGGCAGCTGGCGGCGCTCCAAACTCAGCTCCATCAGCCGTAGACTTAGCATCAGCCAAAGTCTGCCTCATCAGGGCGATAACTCCAAGAATATTGGATGGATAACCAGACCCTGCTCCTGCCCTATAACTAAGGCCAAAACCAACTACCGGGTTCAATACACGGTCTTTTTCTGCCGCAGGAAGCAGGTTGACTAAAGCGGCAGCTCCCCGAATAGATCCCTTGTTGGGGGCCAAAAGAACAGTCGTGATTCCATTCTCAAACGAGCTGTTGTCTCTGTCGAAATCTAGATTTTCTGAAGCAGAAAATCCTCCAAAAATGCCTTTTAGGTTCCCTGCCCACATCGTAGGAGAAGCCTGTGTTGTGGCATCAGGTCGGCCATCTAGACTCGGTTCTGGGGCAGTTTTAGTCAGTCTTGTCGAGTAGGCATCGATGAAGCCAGGATATAGGTACTTCCCTGCACCCTTGACAGTCGCCATGCCTGCTGGCGCCTGTCCTCCTGAAGCAACTGAGGCGATCTTTCCGCCTTTGACTATAACGAGGGCATTCTCAACCTGACTCCCATCTCCGACCTTGACTGTCACTCCGACAATGGCAAAATCCGTGGACTGAGCCCATGCCATAAAAGGCAGCGTAGCCACGGCAGCAGCAAACAAACGCATGAAGCGTTCACGATACACGAAAATCAGCCAAAGATGACAGCTTTTTCACACAGTCTTCAGACAGGCTTTGCTTTAAGCCGAATTTGAGGTTCATTGCAGCCAGAACCAGGCTGCTGATCAGCAGATAACTGAAAAAAAGATGGCTTGCGCCTTTAGCATAGCCAGGAAAAATACGAATCTGCTAAGGACCAGCAGAACATTTGGAGCCGATGACGGGATTCGAACCTGCGACCTGCTGTTTACGAAACAGCTGCTCTACCCCTGAGCTACATCGGCTCTCCGAAGAACCTCTATTATGATCCTGGCAGGCGAAGCTCGTGGGTTGAAATCCTCAGAGGGACGCCCCCGGCGACTGCCAAGAATTAGAGTTCGGATTTAGGAAGCCACGAAGCAGCTTCCAGAATCCCAGCCACGACTGAAGCCGCGGTCGGACCGCCGCCCGCTCCTGCCCCAGAAAGAAAAAGAGGGCCAGTTTCGACTGATTCCACCAAGACAGCGTTCATGACTCCATCCACTCCTGCCAGGGGATGGTCTGCAGACAGGCGTCGTGGCTGCACTGAGACAACCGGCTCTGTTCCAGAAAAGTCGGCACGGGCCACCAGCTTTATTGTCTGTCCATCTCTTGCCGCCGATTCAAAATCTTCCTGAGTGAGATGAGCAATCCCTTCTCTGGCTATTGAATCTAGGTTCGGCATTGTCCCGCAGGCCAGAGCACTAAGGATGGCGATTTTATAGAGAGCATCCCAGCCATCTACATCGCTGCTCGGATCAGCTTCAGCATAGCCCAGCTTCTGAGCCTCTGCCAAAATCTGTCCGTAGCTGGCCCCAGCCTTCATGGCAGTCAGCATGTAGTTGGTTGTGCCGTTCAATATTCCTTCTATCCGCGTCACCTTGGCGGCCCCCAAATGAGCTTTCATTGTGCGAATTATCGGAATCCCTCCCGCGACAGCAGCTTCAAAACAGAGGGGCACACCGGTAGATTCAGCGGCTGCCATCAAGCGGTTCCAGTGTTTTGCCAAAACAAGCTTGTTGGCGGTGACAACTGGCTTTCCGGCAAACAGAGCAGCCTGGATAAGGTCAAGAGCCAAATGCTCTCCGCCCATAACTTCAACAAAAATATCAACTTCAGGTGAATGAACGACCGAATCAACATCCGTCGTCTGCAGAGAAACATCAAGCGGACGATCTGAGTTTATAGACCGAACACCAGCCTTTTTTACTGCAAGACGAACGCCAAGCAAGCCGGCGATTTGATCTTCTCGTTCCTGCAGAATCTTAACGACTCCGCCACCGACTGTGCCAAGGCCAAGAAGGCCAATTCCAACTTCGCTATTCGACAAGGACAAGGACGTCTCCGGGCTGAACAAGCTGACCGCTTTCTGCCAAAACTTTAATCACCTTGCCTGTATAGGGACTGGTGATCTCGTTAAAAACCTTCATTGCTTCAATAAGGCACACCACATCTCCCGTCGTCACACTGCTTCCTGGTGTAACGTAGGCAGGCGAGCCGGGGCTGGGAGATCCGTAGAAAATGCCCATCATTGGGCTTGTAATGGGGTTGCCCTTCACGGCCTCTGGCGCAGAAGCTTTGCGTTCCTTCTTTGGCCTCCTAACAGGCTCTGAGCCAGGTACTGCTGCAGAGACAGCCACAGGACCAGAAGCAGGCTTTGCTTCACCCAAGGTCACTTTCCAGCCGTCTCCCTTCCAAGAGGCAGAATCAAGCCCAAATTCCTCAACCAGCTCGGCAAGCTGCTCTGTTTTCTGGGCCAAATCACTCATGAATGCCATTATAGACTCTGACCATGCCTTATCAGCCTGTCCCTAAGGGTCTGATTCTTCCCGAGAGTCCTTTGGGCTTGAAACTAAGCTGGATTGAGGCAGGTGATTTTTCAGATATCGCTGCAGAGTTTCAAGAAGACGATTACCACTACTTTCCTATCCGCCCTGTCACGTCAGATTCAACAGGCTGGCAGAACCACACCGACTGCTGCACAGAAAAGGGAATCTGGCTGATAGCTGCCAGAGATGGCGAAGGAAGGCTAGTCTGCTTAACCTCACTGATGGACTACCAGCCTCAGAATTTGGGGATTGAGATTGGCCATACCCTTGTGATTAAAGAAAAAAGAGGAACCTGGGTTAACCCCAGTGTAAAGCTGGCCCTCATGACCTGTGCTTTTGAGACGATGAGCCTTAACAGAGTGCAGTTTAAAGCTCATGCGCTAAATCTCAGAAGCAGAGGCGCGATTGAAAAAATTGGGGCACTCTACGAGGGGACTCTTCGCCAAAACACAAAAATGCCTGATGGTTCTTGGCGCGATACATCCTATTACTCCGTCTTGATAGACGAGTGGCCCCATGTTAAGGAAGGTTTACAGACCCTGAGCACCTCAAGGGCCTGAGAAAACGTCAATAATGTTAAGATGAATCGACAGTCCCTGGATGAGGCAATTGCTGAGATTCGTGCCGACACGGTGCGAATGGGCACCCAGGCACATGATATGGTCGAAATGGCTGTTCAGTCGATCTTCTCAGAATCAGCTACGCTCCACGAAGAAGTCACTCTTTTAGAAGCAGACCTAGATCAATCAGAACGAAGTGCAACTCAAAAGATCGTCGAGCTCGCGGTCACAATCAGCCCTGTCGCCCACGATCTGCTTTTTCTGACTTCCACCCTCGTCATCCTGGGTGAAATCGAAAGAGCTGGCGACGATGCGTACAAGCTGTCTCGACGGTCATCCAAACTGACCATGCCCTTTCCTGACGACTTGAAGGAGCTTCTGGCCGAAATGGACCGCCAGACACGATTCAACTTCAGAACGGCTATTTCTCTTTTTGCTGAATACGATGCTGAAACGGCGGACAAGCTGATACGATCTGACCAATTGGTTGACAACGCCTACAAAGCTTCGAGGCGGGCCATTTTGGAAAAGATGGTGGAAGAACCAGAAGAGAAAAGACAGCATTTTAGGGTCAGTGAGATTTTCCATGCCCTAGAACATGTCAGCGACCATGCGGTGAACATTGCCAAGACTCTTAAACTCTTTTACGAAGATGCTGTAAAAGGAAGCTCTGTTTAATGTTCCTCGCTCTCGTGGCAGCTCAGGCTCCTTCGCCCACCTTGTGGATGGTCTTTTTAATGACAGGCCCTGCCGCTGTTCCACAGGCTGAGGCAGAACAGCGGCAGGCGGCTCATATAGAGAATTTCCGCAGACTGGATAAGGAGAAGAGAGTCTTTCTGGTTGGCCCCACCATGCAGCCACGGTCAGATATGCGGGGAATCATTCTTCTTTCTGGCACAGACAAAGCTCAGATTGAAAATGAGTTCCATGCCGACCCTTACATCACCGAGAAAAACATGGTGATTAAGGTGCACCGATTCCACCCCCTGCGGGGAGACTATTCATCAAAGCCTCCATCAAAAATGGATAGCTGGCGCTTGGTGTTAATGTCTCAAGATGAGGCAGAGAAGCCTGCTTCCACTGCCTGGTCCCGAGTCTTGACTAAGCAGATCGACTTTTACGCCAAAGACAGCTGCCCCTTTATCTTTGCGGGTTCACTTGATGAAGATGCAGCAGGCGGGTTTTTCGGAATCGCTGCCACCAGCTCAGATGAAATGGCCTGGTCTGCGGCTGCGCAAGCCCCTATGGTGCAGTCCGGCTCTATGAAAGCTAAAGTCATGCCGATCTTTCTTGCTCAAGGCGGCGTTCCACCACTTCCCTAACGCGCCGCTTCTATTGCTGATTCTAGATCGAATGCCAGTTCGTTTGACCAAACGGGCTCCTTAGTCAGAGCAGCCTGAAGAAGCTCTAAAAACTCCTCTTCCGGCATTTCGTAAGCGCCAAGGCTGGCGGTATGTTCGTTGATGTACTGGCTGTCAAACAAGGTGAAGCCCAAAGATCGGCAATGATGAACCATTGCCCACAAGGCTTCCTTGCCTCCTTCCTTTTCACGGGTGAACATAGATTCGCCAAAGAAACAGCTTCCGAGAGCTATCCCGTACACTCCCCCCACCAAACGCCCTTCCCGCCAGGCCTCACATGAATGGGCATAACCACGACGCTGAAGCTCTAGGTAAAGAGGAAAAAACTCCGGCAGGATCCACTGCCCATCACGCTTTTCTCGACAGGCAGCCATAACTCCGGCAAAATCCTGATTAAAGGTGAAAACAGTCAGCCTTTTACGAAGATGTCTGGCAAACGAACGGGAAACCCTTATTCCTTCTATCGGAATCAAGGCCCTCTGCTCAACCCTGTAGAAGCCATAAGTTCTTCCGCTCCCCATCAAAAAAGCTCCATTGCTATAGGCCTCAATAAAGGTCTCAATCAAATTCGTTTCAGTAGACATTTGTTCTGGGGCAGAGGTAGGGTTTTTATGCTATGACAGCAAACGAAGTCGCGGTGGAACTCATGAACTCATCAGCAGGCCAGATTGAAGGTTCGCTGAAAGACTGGCCAGCTGACCAATGGGATTTCCGAATCAATGAGCATACAATGTCAGCCCGAGAGCAGGTCATCCACCTGACCGAATGCTGTCTGGCATTTCAAAAATCCTTAACGGGTGAGGAACACAGCTGGGGCTCCTACACACCAGAAGACACTTCAGCCGAGACTATTCTGACAGTCTGGCGAGAAGAAAGAGCCAAGTGCGCTGCCGCCATTCCCAACGCTTCTGATGAACAGGTAAAGCACGCTTTTGACTACCTAGTGCTTCATGACTGCTATCATGTGGGGCAGCTGGTTTCGCTGCACCTCACCCTTATGCCAGATTGGAACAGCTACGCTATTTACGGCTAAGCCTAAAGTTCAGAACCTACTTTTTAGGTACGTCATCAGCAAGGCGGCCAAGTTCACCTGCCGCCTTATCCATTTCTCGCGATAGAACTCGCAGAGATTCTGCTGTAAAAATCTTTGTGTTCTTGGAAACTTCAAGTGCAATTTTTTCTGCCCCCTCCAGGATCCCCATTGCCTTCAAATGATCCCCCATTGCCTGCAGGGGAGGCTCAAGCGCCTTGAGCTGAGTTTTGGCTGTCTCCATATCCTGCTTAAAGGCTGCTCTTGCCTCATCCCGCAGCTTAGCGCCTTCCTTCATTCCTACCGAAGCTCCCATTTTCTGGCTGAACTCCTTTAAGGCTTCACCTGTATCTGATTGGATCTGCGCCAGAGCCTTGCCATACTCATCATGAGATTCAGCAGCTTCTGCCGCAGATTTGCAGCCTCCGACCAAAGCCAGAACTGCAAAGGCCAAAACACAAAGGAGGAAGGATCGATTCATGATCCTTCCTCCTTACGTCAAGACTGCGAGTTTGGTTGAGGCGCCTTCCCTGCTATTTGTCCAGCAAAGCCGCAATGCCCGGAAGTTCAATGCCTTCAAGGAACTCAAGACTTGCCCCGCCTCCGGTTGACACATGAGTCATTTTGTCTGCAAGATCAAATTTCTCAACAGCCGCTGCAGAATCACCGCCGCCGACAATTGTGACCGCATCGGATTCTGCCATTGCCTCTGCTACTGCTTTGGTGCCTGCGGCAAAAGCATCGAACTCAAAGACGCCAACCGGACCATTCCATAAAACCGTTCCTGCTCCCTTAATAATCTGGGTAAACGCGGCCCTCGATGCAGGCCCAATATCCAAGCCCATCTGGTCTGCGGGAATCTGATCGAAAGCCACTGTCTCGGTCGGACCATCTGGCTTGAACTCGGGTGTCACGACAAAATCGACAGGCAGAGAGAGTTTGCTTTCTGTCGCCATGAGGTTTTTGGCGTAATCAAGGCTTGTTTCATCAAGCAGAGAAGAACCGATTTCATGTCCTTGTGATTTGATAAAGGTGTAGGCCATGCCGCCGCCAATGATGAGGGTATCTACCTTGGGAAGCAGACTATCGATAACGCGAATCTTATCCTTGACCTTAGAACCACCCAAAATTGCCACAAAAGGACGTTTTGGGTTCTCTACTGCCTGTCCAAGAAAGGTGATTTCTTTTTCAATCAGATAGCCTGCCACAGCAGGAAGATAAGCCGCGACTCCGGCAGTGCTGGCGTGAGCCCTGTGAGCTGTGCCAAATGCATCATTTACAAACAGGTCACCCAATGAAGCCAGCTGCTTCGTGAATTCCGGCTCGTTCTCCTCTTCTTCTTTATGGAATCTCAGATTCTCGAGCAGAACAACTTCACCGCTCTTCAAATTGGCGCATGCAGCAAAAACTTCTGGACCAACGCAGTCATTCAACAGGGGAACTGGCTGTCCCAGCAGCTCGCTGAGCCTGGCAGCAACGGGGGCCAAAGTGAACTCTGAATTCACTTTTCCTTTGGGCCGCCCCATATGAGAGCAAAGAATCACCGATGCGCCGCCAGAAAGAAGGTGCTTGATTGTGGGCAGAGCCTCCACAATGCGACGGTCGTCTGTAATCACCCCGTTTTCTAAGGGCACGTTAAAATCGCACCGGACAAGGGCTTTACGGCCAGCCACCTGCACGTCTTTCAAGGTCTGCTTGTTGAGGGCCATGGAGAGCTAAAGGCTACCCCTGTCGAAGAGCCTGCTTACCCTAACCTAGTCCTTAAGATCAAACAAAAAAGGTGCATGGACACTTACATCCATGCACCCTGCTCACTGAGTCACCTTCGACTTACGAACCATCAAGCGAAGCACCGCCAGGAAGCCCTTCTCCAGGTGCAGCGCCAGAACCTTCAACGCCAGTTCCACCAGCATTTGAATTCTGACGTTCCATCTCTAACTGCTTCATTGACTTCCACCCTTCAGGAGGAGGCCCGGAATCCGAAACAACGTTCATTGTGTCTCCTCCGCCAAGAGTCATGAAGCCCACTGCCGCAGCTACAATGACTGCCAAAACAGCCGCGGCAATAACCAGGCCTTTCTTGAGGTTCTCGTTCATCAGCTCTTATATCGTTCGTCGTAATGGAACATGTTCTTGGAAAAGTTGGCAACAGCACCAGCCAGGTCGGTTCTCCATCGAGCGTCCATGGTTTGGCCTCTGTTTATCGCCTTGGCGCTGCTGTCGGCCATTCCAAAAACACTGACATTGCCATATGCACCCATCGACATGGTGTCGTTGCCACACCAAGCAGCAAGTCGGGTAACGTTTGGCCAAGTTGGCAGGCCTGTCGTAAAGCCAGTTGAAGGATCGAAGGCGTACTCTCGAGGATCAGCTCTGTGCTGACCAAAACCAGTAAAGTAGCTCCAGCTGATGAAGCTGGGAACCAGGGCAATGGTGCCAGAAACATTGCCGACAGCGGACGAAGAAAGTGAAGATGGGTCGGTAGGAATAGCGGTGCCGCTTCCCCAGCCTGCAATTCCGTAGTTCAAGGTTGCGCCCAAAGAAGGAGCATACCGAGTCATTACGTAGCTGAGCGCGCCCTGAGTTCCTGCTCCGCCAAAACCTGTCGAAGCATCATCACATCTTGGCATGGAGTCAACGGGAGACTTCCAAATCTGAGTGTTCTTGATGTAAGGCTTCAGCATGACGTGAGTTGCGTTGACCTGGTGGCACTGAAGGCCAGGACCGCCGCCAGCGGAACCATAGGTGTTGTTAGCGCAGCCCCAGTCGGTAATTCCGTTGCGAAGCATGGGGAAGAGATCATCATAGTCACCCAGATAAATCTGCACGGCTGTTGAGATCTGCTTCATCTGTGTGATGTCAGCAGTTTTCTTTGCCGCCATCTTGGCCTGAGCAAAAACGGGGAACAAAATCGCAGCGAGAATTGCGATGATCGCAATCACAACAAGGAGTTCAATGAGAGTAAATGCACGACGTGACATGGTGCTCCTTGGCCAGAGCATTCTCCGACCAGCAGCAAAGTATTACACATCAACAGCTTTTATTCCACCTACTATTGAGTGGCAAACTGCCAAAAAGCCAATAGATTCGAAAAAAACAGCCACTTTAACGAAAAGAATATAGGTCTAAAAAGGATGCAGGAACGAATGGCGGCTGTTAAATCCCCATTCTGATACGTATCTGCCTCTTTCAAGAGCTCTGGCGAAGACTGCGTAACAGGCTCATCAGGTTCCGCGTCTTCATGAGTTCAACAAGTCCGCCACGACACAGTGGGGAAAAACTTTTCACCACTGTTTTATGCCGCATTACAGTCGGCGAACCTTTAGCAAAACCTGAGCCGGAAAGCTTTCAGAACCATTGAAGCATCACTTGCCAGAATCGCTGAAGCCAAGTCACCAGCCTATCGCCTCACCACGATACTGGATGCCTGCCTAAAGACACGAGAAGATACTGACCACTCAAGATTTCATATAAAGGTTAAACAAAAACTAATAATTTTATACAAAAAGACATACAGCGACTTGTACAAGCGATTGCCTCCTCGTAGGCCCAAATCCGTCGCCAATAAAAAGTGAATCGGCGAAAGATTTTCCTGCCGCCTGCACAAGCTTGTATGCCCAAATATTGCCGATTGCCTAACAAACATTTTAAAAAAGCTAAATGAACCAGCCATTCCAGTTTAAAGATTCAATTTTAGCGGCAGCAGACTTCAGATATTTCGCTTACAATTTGGTCAGATTCATGAGTGATTCTTCTCTACCCTACTCTTTCGAAACACTGGCCCTCCATGCCGGTCACGATGGCGACCCTGCAACCAAAAGCCGAGCAGTGCCCATTTACCAAACCACAAGCTATATTTTTGATGACACAAGCCACGCCGCACGACTGTTTGGCCTTCAGGAATTCGGCAACATCTACACCCGATTAATGAACCCGACTACAGCGGTGCTTGAAGCCAGAATCGCCGCTCTAGAAGGAGGCACTCATGCCGTTGCTGCAGCCAGCGGACAAGCCGCAGAAACCCTTGCGCTCACAACTATTGCCGAAGCGGGAGATGAAATTGTGGCAAGCAGCAGTCTCTACGGCGGAACCTACAACCTTCTTCACTACACCCTGCCCAAACTCGGAATCAAAGTTCACTTTGTCGATCCCTCTGATCCTGAGAACTTTCTAAAAGCGACAAACGAAAAAACTAAAGCCTATTACGCTGAATCAGTCGGCAACCCCAAGCTTGATACATTCCCCATCGAAGAAGTCGCCACGTTAGGAAGAAAAGAAGGGATACCCCTTGTCATCGACAACACTCTCCCGACCCCTTATCTCGTCCGACCTTTCGATTTCGGTGCGGCTGTTGTCGTTCACAGCCTGACCAAATTTCTTGGCGGACATGGCACTTCTGTAGGAGGAGCTGCAGTAGATGGAGGCAATTTTGACTGGGGACAGGGACGACACACCAACTTCACAGATCCAGACCCCAGCTACCATGGACTTCAGCACTGGCAGACATTTGGGGACTTTCCAGGCTTGGGAAATGTTTCCTTTGGTCTTAAAGCCAGACTGCAGGGGCTTAGAGATCAAGGTCAAGCCATCTCACCCTTTAACTCCTTTCTTATTCTTCAAGGAATCGAAACCCTGCATTTGAGAGCTGAAAGACACAGTCAAAATACAAAGGAGATCGCTGAATGGCTGCTGACACATCCTCATGTTAAGTGGGTCAGCTATCCTGGCCTGCCTGGTCATAAGGATCACGACCGGGCTAGAAAGTATCACACCCGTGGCCTCTTTGGGGCGATTCTTGGCTTCGGAGTCAAAGGAGGCTACGAATCAGCCGTCAAGTTTATCGACAGCCTAAAGCTCTTTTCGCTGCTGGCAAATGTGGGAGATGCAAAGTCGCTGGTCATTCACCCTGCCAGCACCACACATCAGCAGCTGACACCAGAAGAACAAGAAGCCGCAGGAGTAACGCCCGATTTCATTCGCTTATCAATTGGGCTGGAAAACGTTAAGGACCTCATTCAGGATCTTGACCAGGCTTTAAAGGCATAGTTCACAAAATCAACCGGCTTGTGGTCTTATGCAGCTGCTTTGGGCCACAAGCCGATGCCTCATTCAGGTTCCTTAACCAATCCGAACTGGCTGACACAGCCGAGCGCTTTCAATGGCAGCCAAGGCGATCTTCACAGCGGCAGCTCCTTCATCTGCACTCACGGGATAGCCAGCTTTGCCTGTCACAGCATCAACAAACGATCTCAGCTGAAGATAATAGGGGTCATCCAGGGGATCCATCAGGTTCTCGGGTCTGCTGGGGGAATCCTGAAGATGCACCCGCAATGAGGGGTTCTGACGTGAATCAAACTCAATCACTCCCTCGCTCCCCGCAGCTTCAATGGTCGTGCGGAATCCGCTGGGGTCCATCCATGTGCTCTCTACATGGCTGATGCAGCCGCTGGCGTGGGTCAAAGTTGTAAGGGCATAATCTCCGACAAAGTCTGCCCCTTCAATGCGGGGACCCAGGGTGACCGATCGTGACATCACCTCTACCACCGGACCAAGCGTCCAACACAGCCAGTCAAACTCATGCACAGCCAGGTCCAGCAGAACGCCGCCCGATCGACCTGGATCAAGAAACCAGCCATCCTGGCCCTGAGGCGCCCGGCCTCCTCTTCTTAACCGAACACTGGCCACCCTTCCAATCGATCCAGAGGCAATAAGGTCGTGCGCCTTGCGATGTTCTGGGAAGAACCTGACAACTTGGGCGGGCATTAAAGCGGCTCCCCCCTTTTTGGCTGCATTTATCATCCCCTGGCAGTCTTCCATAGTGCCGGCAATGGGCTTTTCAACCAATGTGCTGATCCCTCTTTCCAAAGCTGGGATGGCAATGCTGGCATGGGTGTCTGTCGGGGTGCAGACATCTAGTGCGTCGACAGTTGAAAGAAGGCTCTCCAGCTTGGTGTGAGACTTAATCTCGTGACGGCGGGAAAAAGCTTCCAGCTTATGTTTGCTGATGTCAAAAACATGGATTTCCACGTCTGGCATGAGGCTGTATTTAAGGGCATGAACATTGCCCATTCCGCCAGCGCCTACAATCCCGACCTTCACACCTCTATTGTCCCCTCAAGCGGACTCGCCTCGCGCCGTTGGGCCACAAAGACCCCCGCCAAGGCTAGGACGAGGCCGATCCACTGAAAGGCTTTAAACTCATTCGCAAAAATCAGCCAGGCAAAAACAGCCGCAGTAGGAGGGATAAGGTACTGTGTGACAGTAGCTTTAGCTGGACCAAGCTGTTCGATGGCGTGATAGTAGAACATAAAGGCTAGAGCCCCAGCGACGATCACTAGATAAGCTAAGGTCCACCAGCCATTGAAGCTGAAGCTGGCAAAAGGAGTCTTGACCAAAGACCAGATTCCGTAAGGCAGCAGAACTATCATGGCCCCTGGCATGCTCAAGGCCATTCCCTTTACCGATCCAAGTTCGGCGATAACGGGTCGGATGACAATTACGCCTACCGCCCAAACAACAGCCGCCGCCAGCATGAGGATAAATCCAAACCATGTTGAGTTCCCTCCCGGCGCCATCAGCCCATCTAGGTTTGAAAAGACCACTCCCGTAAAGGCGAGAAAGGTGCCGATAGTCCAGTTTCTGGTCAGCTTGTCTCCGCCTGTCAATGCGCTAAGAAGAGCAATAAAAAGAGGAGTCGTGGCCATGGTGACTGCTCCCTGAGCCGAACCCATGCGCTGCATGGCCTCCATAAAGAGGACCATGTAAACGCCGCTCGCCAGGCAGCCAGAAAGGAGAATTCTAGGCCATAGCCTTTTAGGCGCAGAAAACCCACAGCCGGCAGCCAGCAGAAGACCAGCAAAGAAAGGAAGCTGAAGCAGGTAGCGGGCCAGCATTAAAGCAGGAGGAGTCCATTCCTGAAAGGCAAGCTTTACGCAGACAAAATTGAACCCCCAAGTAAGGACGACAAAGGCCAAACCGAGGTTAGCTGAGGCTAAACTGCTGCCCCATCTGCCTCGCTCTGCCATGGTTCAAGTCTACCGGTCAGGCAGCAGTGCCCCAGGTATCTGCAGCCCCCATTTCCAAGACATATATGGCTGATCTTTACCGGTAAAAATAAGCCTGGCAGCCTTTTAATAAAAAGGCTGCCAGAACATTAAGCAGATGCAGTGGGACTACTTTTTGATGCGGCTCATCAAGACCTCAATAGCCTTATCGAGCTGAGGATCCACACCTCTGAGATAATCTTCCACCGACCAATCCACCTTGACATCAGGCTGAACGCCGTTATTCTCTGTGTTTTCCCCGTTCAACCGGAACCATGCCCAAGCTGGCATTCGTGCCGAAGTGCCATCGAGCAGTGGAAGTCCGTAGGTGCCGATCACATAGCCAGGCGTTGGCATTCCAACCAAGGTCGCGAAGCCACGAGACTTCATTCCTCCTGGATAAAGCTCAGCATCGCTAAAAGAGGTTTCACTGATCATCACAGCAAGCTTAAGATCATCACTGAACGATCGATCGGGTGAGGTTTCGACAGGGGCATCTCGAAGCTGTGTGTATCCATGGGGACGACGCTCAATCAGATCCATCAGTGATGTGCTGATGTTCCCGCCACCATTATTTCTCACGTCAATAATTGCTCCCTTGCGGCCCTGAATCAGTTCCCAAGCTTCGTAGTTGAAATTCCTCAGCTGAGCGCCGCCCATTCCTGGAATCTCAAGGTAGGTCAAGGCTCCGCCGGATTTCTCCTCAACGTATTTCCGTCTTTCATCAATCCTGTTTCGGTAGAGGAGGTTTCTCCAGTCGCCAGCAGAAAGAGCCTTAATGCGGACTATCCTTGCGCCAGCTTTAGTGGGAGATGAGTTCACCAAAAGGGTCACATCTCTTCCCTGCTGACCAGCCAATACGTCCTTCCACAGATTCTCGGTCAGGGTGACATCCCTGCCGTTGATGGACAAAATGTACTCTCCTTTGCCAATACGAGTCTGCTTAAACGAGCCAGGAGTTCGGTTCGGAACATCCTCAACTTTGATTCCTTGACCCCGCCACGAGTAATCAAAGGTCAAGCCCAAATGGCCAACCTGCACAGGGGCGACACCGCCGCCTGCTGCCCCAACTTCGGCGTGGCTTGCCTCAAGCTCGCCAACCATCTGGTTAAGAACCGTGGCAAATTCATTTCTATGACCCACCGAATCCAAAAATGGCTCATACCTTTTGCGGATGGCAAGCCAGTCTCGACCGTGGAAGTTAGGGTCATAGAAAGTCCGGTTGTACTCCCTCCAGAACTGAGAAAAGGCTGCTGATCTTTCGGCCCTAATGTCTCTTGTCCGCTCAGCTCTTAGGCCAACGGATGCCACCGGGAAGGCCTGTCCCCTCAGGTTCAAAACACCAGGGAGTCCATCACGAACAATGGCTAATCTGTTTCCATCAAGGCTCCAGGCATAGCTGCTGATAAAGCCGCCCGAAGTGATTGGCCGTGCATTTTGACCATCGTAGTCGACAATCCAAATCTGACCACCTCTCCAAAAAATAAGGCGTCCTGTTTCAAAGTCTGATCGGATTCCTGAAGCCTGCCCGGCATTCAATGACCTTACTCGTGTGTGGATCTGATCGAGATCAATCTCAACCTTTGGCGTCTCCTTCGGCTTCTCGTACTTTAAGTCTTCGTCATCGGTCCTTGCAGCCTCAGCAGTTAATGGAAGAACAAAAATGCTGTTGGGGCCGCCCCTATCACCGGAGAAGTAAAGATACTTTCCATCTGCAGAGAAGGCAGGAGATTCATGCGAACCAGCCAAACGGGTCACGTTTGTATGGGTCTTGGTCGTCGTATCAAAGAGATAAATGTTGACGCTCGTAGTGGGTTTTCTTAAGCAGTAAGCAACCCACCGGCCATCCGGCGACCAGGAGAAAGAGGTGTCGCTCTCAAACCTCATGGGACGAACCAGATCAAAAATCTTTTCCGGAGTGCCGCCATCAACAGAAACTTTATAGAGTCCCCCGCCTTCACCTGCCATCCAGAAGCTGACGTGCTTTTTATCGGGAGTCAAGTTTAGTTCAAGAACGTCGCGGTCTTTCATAGTGACAGCGGCGACACTCTTGTCGGCAAGAACCATGCGGTAAAGCCTCTGGGCGCCATCTCTATCACTGATAAAGAACACAGCCTTTCCATCTGGTGTTGGAAGGGGTGAACCATCCAGACCAGCCCAATTGGTCAGCTGGGCTGCATCACGGGCATTTGGCCGGCTTCCCTGCTCAACAGGCAGGCTCCATATATCGTTGGCAGCGTTAATGATAAGAGTCTTGTTGTCGGCTGTAAGGGCAGCCTGTGCAACACCATCGGTCAGAACCTGAAACTCTTCGTTATTAACCCTGTCATCGACGGTTGCCGTCACCTTAATCTGCTTCGGAGCAGCTGTCGAGGTCATCGTAAAGATTTCCCCTTCCTTTTCAAAGGCCATAAGGTCGGCGCTTCTCGCTGCTGCCAGATATCTCACGGAACCACCAACCAGGTTCGTCAGCCGCCGCTCACGTCCATTGCCGTCAAGGAGATAGATATTGGGTGTTCTCTTTTCGTTATCAGAAACCCGGCCGATGCTTTTACCCATTGGTGAAGAGCTGGGAGTCACCTCGACTGCTGTCACGGTCGCGATCTGGCCGCCGGATGTGTACTGAGCCCAAATGTGCTGGAACCCGTTGTTTCTGTAGCTCTTTCTTTCACCAGAACTCAGGTCCATCTTTACCAGCTGCAGCGCGCCGGAACCCTGATACCTTGGTCGTGATGCAGGAAAGCCATACCTCGTATATAGCAGTTCTTTCCCATCTGGACTGACCACTGGGTTTCCAATAGATCGGTGATCTCTCACCAGCAGACGAAGATCCAGCGTCCTGATATCAATGGAATAGATTCCGTTCTCCATTCCTTCACGATTTGATGTAAAAACAAGCCTTTTCGAATCTGGAGTCCAGCCGCCCAGCGATTCACCAGCCGGATGGTAAGTGATTCGGGTGGCAGTTCCACCCCCAATAGGCACAACATAAAGATCATTTGATCCGTATCTGTTGCTGGTAAAAGCAATCCATTGACCGTCAGGCGAGAAGACTGGATTATCTTCCAGCTCAACATGACTTGTGATCTGCTGTGCCGATCCGCCCTCTGCCGGAGCAGTCCAAAGATCGCCCCTCCATGAAAAAGCCAGACGGGTTCCATCTGGACTAAGGGCCAAGGATCTTGCTCCAAAAACGACCTTGGGTGCTGGGTCTGTCACCTGGCTCCAGGCTGTCGTGGTGCAGACAGCGGCAAGCGCCAGGAGCAGCATTCGACGCTCCATGAAACTAAACTACCTTAACAGACTGGTTTTCATCACACAAAAACTCTTGATGCCTGCCAGGCACGCTCCAGTTTCGGTAAATATTCAGGTTGAAGCAGCCCTATCAGTCTTAAAGCTGGCCTCGAATTCTGCCTTTTCTTGGCATGGGCCTTAACTCAGTTCAGCTTCAGACCATCGCTATACTCCTGACTGAAATGACGAGAGCGGCTGAACTTAAAAAGCAGATCTGCGAAGTGGGAAGGACGCTCTATGATCGTGGACTTATTGGCGGCTGCGAGGGCAACATATCCTGCCGTCTCAACTCAGAAATGCTCCTATGCACCCCTTCTGGCCTGTGCAAAGGCGAAATGACTCCCGATCAGATTGTCACCATCGCCTTAAACGGAGAGATGATTGAGGGCGAAGGAAAGCCATCAAGCGAGATGAGAATTCATCTGCTGAGCTATAGAGAAAGAGCCGACTGCCAGGCGGTAGTCCATGCCCATCCCCCAACAGCGACAGGGCTGACCCTGGCCGGCAAAGGAATTCCTGATGATGTGATGCCAGAAGCAGGTTTCATTCTCGGACCTGTCGCCTTGTGCAATTTTGGAATGCCTGGCACAGACGAACTCCCAGCCACTATTCATCCTTTCATTCACAATCATAAAACCTTTCTTCTCAGCCACCATGGCGCCCTTGCTTTGGGGTCTTCCCTTACAGATGCGTGCCACAGAATGGAAAGTTTGGAACAGGTTGCTAAAGCCCTTTTAACGGCCTATCTAGTCGGGGGACCCAACAGCCTGCCGCCAGCGGCATTAAGCGTGATGAAAGAAAAAGCCCTGCATGGGAGATTAACGTGAGCAAAGAGAAATACAGCGCACCTCGTGGAACCAGCGATCAGCTGCCCGACCAGATCGGCCTATGGCAGCACGTCCAAAAAGTTTTTCAAGAGGAAGCTGAACTGCATGGATACCGCGAAATTCGAACACCTATGTTCGAAGAAACGGCCCTGTTTGAAAGAACCAGCGGCGACACCAGCGAGGTTGTGACCAAGCAGATGTACACTTTTTTGGACAAGGGAGGCCGATCCATCACCCTGCGTCCAGAAGGTACAGCCCCGGTCATGCGGGCCGTGATCGAAAACAGGCTTCTGCCTGGCAGCGGTCAGCTTCGTCTTTGGTATTTCATTCAAAACTTTCGCTACGAAAGGCCCCAGGCGGGCAGAATGCGTCAGCACCATCAGCTTGGCCTCGAATTGATTGGAGGCGCTGGTCCAGGCGCCGATGCCGAAGTCATTGAAGTTGTCTGCCGAATCCTTTCTCGCCTCGGACTCGGCGAGAACCGGGTGCTGCTCAACTCCATCGGCAGGACAGAAACACGCGAGCGGTTTCGCAGCGCTCTGTTGGAGTACCTGGGAACCTGGCTGACTGACCTGGATGCGGAAGAGCGGGCCAAGGTAGAAAAAAATCCCCTCCGACTCTTCGATTCCAAAGACCCTAAGGTTCAGGCACTCATGGAGGAAGCTCCGTTGGTGACCCAGCACCTTGAAGATGCTTCAAAACAGCACCGAGACGAACTCATCGCAATGCTTGACGAAGCAGGTGTCAACTATCTGCTTGATCCTCGACTGGTTCGGGGATTGGATTACTACACAGACACGGTCTTTGAAGTTCAATCAACAAAGATCGGTGCTCAATCCAGCCTCTGTGGCGGTGGCAGGTACGACAAGCTGATAAGCGAAATCGGAGGACCAGAGACCCCAAGCGTTGGGTTTGGGATGGGTGTCGAAAGGCTTCTTCTTGCCTTGAAAGAAAGCGAAGCCCCATTGCCTGCTCCAAATGCGCCTTTGGTTGTCGCTGGACAGTCGGCCAGTTATGCGCCTCAGGTGCGGGCCTTAGCCAGAGAACTAAGAGCCGCAGGAAGAATCGTCATCCTGGATTCTGATATGAGAGGCATGAAGCAGCAGATAAAGCAGGCTGACCGCCTGGAAGCTGAACAGGTCCTGATCCTGGGAGAATCTGAGACTGCTGACAATACAGTTTCAATAAAGAGGCTTTCAGACGGGACGCAGGAGACTCTGCCACGCGAAGAGGCTTTGAAACGTCTAGCACATAAGAAATGAGATTCGGCCTTTCACTGGCAGCTCTGGCTGTGTCATCGCTTGGCCTTGCTCAGCTTCCAGATGTGGCGGTCTTTACTGATCTAAGGCCAACCCTGAGCTTAAGAGACAAGGAGGACATCGTTGTCCGATGGCTTGATCCTGAAGGCAGGCCATCCATTGTGGGAATCCGTTTTGCTTTAGAAAACGGTGCGCGCATCAAAGTCACCCAGAGAATGCAGAGGGTGCCAGGCGACCCTGACCAGCTAGATGAGGCATGGATCAGTCTAAATGACGAATGGCTTTTGGGAAAACAGTATGTTCCCTTCGGAGTCAAATCGCTTTACCGCGAATCTGTGCCGGGCATCAGCTTCAATACTCAGCTGGTCTTTGACGGCATTCCTGCAGAAGCCGCGGTTTTTGATTCCGGAGTCGCCCGTCCACGAGGTTTTTCTGCCCGTATTGGTCGACCACAGCTTGGAATCAGCCTCGCTGCTGGCGACCACTTGGCTGTTCAGGGCACAAGCCTGCTGCCTTTTCGAAGCCCAGGGCAGGCTGAGCTAAAAGGCGGTGGCTGGAGGCTTGCCTACGGGCTGGACTCCACAATCAACTTTGCCTCTTTTAAGCTGGAAGCCGAGCATTTGGTGCTGAAAGACGCCCAGGCTCCCACATCTGGCGACAGAAGCTACAGTCAAGTCAAGGCCTTTATCCCCCTGCCCCTGCTTCCATATAGCCTTGAGGCGATCTACAGTCACGACTGGACCAATAAAGATGGCGTTTTAGGGGCTGCCGCCACGATCCCTGTCGATATGAAAACCTCGATGCGGCCACTAATCCGATTCGACAAGCATGGCTTTAGAGAAGCTGCCCTGACTTTGCGAATCAAACTGTAGCAGCAGCCATAATAGAAAAAGGAGCAGGTTTGGGAGCTACCGCCATCGAATTGATCTTGATAGCCGGCATTGTGTTTTTGGGGCTCGGAGGTTTTGCCTTTGCCCTGGCCAGAGCCGGACTAAAAACTAAGGAAGAAAATCCACAGGGCATGGATACAAGGTCTCGTAGTCTTCTCCGTACCTTCGATCAAGAGGAGCAGAAGGTCAAGGCCCTTATCAAAAGCCACCCGCACCATCCAGTCGTTCAAGGTCTGGCAATGGATCTTCTGGCAGAGATCGAGACGATGAAATCAGGTTCAGCCAGCTTGGCAGAACGATCATCGAAACTGAGGCAGGCATCCATCGCCCAGGGCCGACTGCACCATCAGGTTCAGGAACTCACTGCCAGGCTCGACAGGGCTCAAGGCGCAGAAAAAACAGGCCTTGAATCGTCACTTCAAGCGAAGCAGAGCGAGCTTTCTATGGCAAAGGATGCCGGACAGCAAAGCCGCGACCTAGATGCAAAAATTGAAGCTGCCGCCGCCGAACTTAGTCTGATAAGAGCAAAACTGGAGCAGGCTGCTCTTACAGACACCTATGACTCTGACGAGGACAGCCTGAGAGCCAGCCTTAATCGTCTACACTCACTTTGGTCTAGTGCAGAGGAAGCACAAGACTTCATTAACCTCAAGCCATGAACGAATTCGATCGCGCAATGAACTGGGCCAACGCTGTATTCGGCGACGTAAAGGCTCGAATCCAAAAGCTTGAAGACAGCGGACAAGTCCGTTTGGCGCGGGATGAGCTGGAAAAGTTTTTGAAGCCAGGCATGACGGCTGAAGATGCCGCTTGGTCTGACCACAATGTTGGCCCTGCTCCGGTACAGATTGAACCACGAGACCTCAAGTCCGAAGCCAGAAAGATTCTTGGCGTAGCCCCCGAAGCAGGGTTCGCTGAGATTCACAAAGCCTTTATAACGCTGAGTGAAAAAATCCGACCGGACAATTTCCCAGAAAACGACTCAGAAAGACGGCAGGCAGAAGGAGTCCAGGCTAGGGTGCAGTGGGCATACCACACCCTTTCATCCGAAATTTCTGATGTTGAGCGGCGATTTAAGACTCTTGAAATCGAATAGCTATGCCATGCCTTGGCATGAAGGGCAGAAGTAGATTGATCCTCCCAAAAAGGTTTCCTTTATGACATGGCTGCCGCAGTCGGGGCAGCCTTGCACCACTGCCTTTTTCCCTAACTTAGTGGCATAGCCTCCGGGGCTGCCATAGATGCCTTTTTCTATGTCTCTGCCCCCCAGCTGAGTCATTTCACTCAAGGTTGTCTTGAGAGAGTTAAACAGGTCTGCTTTCTCATCGTCCATCAAATCTGCAGCTTTTCGCTTTGGATGAAGCCTGGCGTTTAACAGAATATCGTGCAGAACGCCGTTGCCTAACCCAGGAAATCTCTGCTGGGCAGCAAGCAGACCCTTCAAGGTCATTTTGGGCGTCGCATCAGTTTCAAGAATTCTCACAAACTCTTGAAAATCAAAAGCATCTGAAAGCGGATCAGGACCAGTCACGGCCTTATCAAGATAAGGGTTCAGCTCTGTCATACCGTCATGAAGAAAAATAAAAGCGTACATCCTGACCGTAACCGTCAGCCTAGCCCCATCATCCAGCAGCAGAAGCAGCTGGTGCTTCAATGGCGGCTTTTGATCAGAATTCCAATATCGAATCACTGGCCCCTCTGCCAAGATCAAGGATGTCTCGTCGGTGAAGGCAATCCATATGTGTCCGCCTCGACGTTCAGCCCCATGGACTTCTTTATCAAGCAGGCGAGCTGAGTAGCTGGCAGGATCGCCGCTGTACCAGGCAAAACCGTGAGGCGATGAGCCTGCGGTGGCTCCGATGACTCTTCTGCCCACCAAAACTTCATTCAGCTGTCTGGCAAGATTCACAGCTTCAGGAATCTCAATCATGCCCTACTCGTTGAAGGTGACTGCATCGCCATAACCTGTATAAATCTCAAGGGGTTCATCAAACTCAAGGCAGATGACTGTCGCTTCTGAGTCAAGCTGATCTTTGGGGACATCCAGATATAAAATTCCTGGCAGCTTGGCCCAGGGAGCCCCTCCGATGCTTTTATGGCTTACCTCGCCTCCACCAACTACTCTCGCCGATGCCACCTTGGTAAGAAGCCCCTTGACCGCCAAGCCATTTACTGGGTGATCAAAGGTAATCAGATAAAGCCTCCTCCTATCTTCAGAAAGAGTTGTTGGGCCGTAGAACAAGCCAGGAGGAAGCCCCGCTTTAGCGCCATAAACAGCCTCACCGTGCTTGGCAAGCCAGCGGCCCAGCTTAATAAGAGTTTCTGTTTGAACCTCGGTTATTGAGCCATCATTCTTCGGACCAATATCCAGCAGAAGATTGCCTCCCATTCCTGCACATTCAGCCAGCATTCGCACACACTGCGCCACTGACTTGTGGTTTTCATCCTTCTTAACGTAGCCCCACGAATCGTTCATGGTTACGCAGAACTCCCACGGTCCCTTGGGCTGGCTGACAGGGATGGCCTGTTCTGGGGTGCCGTAGTCTCCGTATCCCCCCATGCGGCTGTTGAGAATCACACCCGGAACCCAGGACTTCAAATCTTTCTGAAGCTGTTCAAAACCCCATTGTTCCGGATCCCTTTCCCAGTCGCCATCAAACCAAAGAAGATCTGGCTGATACTTTTCACAAAGCTCCTTTAACTGCGCTCGGTGAAACTCCAAAAACCTCTTCCAAGCCGCAGGGTCTTCGCCATTCTGAGGATAGGCAAACTTGCTGCTGTGTCGGTTTCCGTGATCGTGAGGCTGAGCTCCTGCCGGAAGAACCGTGGCGTAATCGGGGTGCGACCAATCCAGGTGGCTAAAGTAGATGCCCACTTTAAGGCCATGCCGCCTTAAAGCTTCAACATAAGGGCCAATAAGGTCGCGGCCAGCAGGCGATGACTCAAGAGCATTCCACGAACTAACCTTTGTGTCCCACAAGGCAAAGCCATCATGATGCTTGGCAGTCAAGACAGCGTACTTGGCTCCCGCTTCAGCAAAGAGCTTCGCCCATGCATCAGGGTCATAGTTCGCAGCTGTGAAATCCTCTGCCTGAGCCATATACTCGTCATAGTCAACTTCGCCGTTAAAAAACGCCCAGCTCTCAGACCAGTCACCTCTAGAATAGATTCCCCAGTGAATAAAAATTCCAAGCTTGGCATCGGTAAACCAAGGCTGAACTCCCCTGTCCATGACAATGAGAAATTACCTCTTAGTTCGTGATTCTCACAGGCACGCCTGCAGCTGACATTTCAGATTTAAGGTTCCCAATCGTGGCCAGTCCGTCGTGGAGAATTCCGGCGAGGAGCACAGCATCAGCCTTCCCTTTTGTGACTCCATCGATCAGGTGCTGAGCGGTTCCCACTCCGCCCGAAGCGATGACTGGTACAGAAACTGCTTCTGCTATGGACCGAGTCAGCTCAAGATCGTAGCCAGTCCGAGCTCCATCTTGGTCCATAGATGTCAAAAGGATTTCACCAGCGCCAAGCCTTACGGCTTCCCTAGCCCATTCAACCGCGTCCAGTTCTGTAAAGTTTCTGCCACCATGAGTGGTGACTCCCCACGAACCCGACGCAAGCCTCTTTGCGTCGATCGCCACGATAATACATTGACTTCCAAACATCTCTGCACCTTGACGAATAAGGTCAGGGTTCTTAATAGCGGCAGTGTTCAGACTAACCTTGTCCGCGCCAGCCTTGAGAATGTCTCTTATCTGCTCGACCGAACTAATCCCTCCGCCAACGGCAAAAGGAATGAAGACCTGCTTCGCCACAGCTGCCGCCATTTCTGCCGCAGTCAGGCGCCTTTCATGGCTTGCGGTGATATCTAAAAAAACCAGTTCATCTGCGCCTTCTTCACTGTAGCGGCGTCCCAGTTCAACAGGATCTCCAACATCTCGAATGTTGAGAAACTGAGTGCCCTTGACTACCCTTCCATCTCTAACATCAAGACAGGGAATCAAACGTACCTTCTTCAAGTCATCCTCTTGCGGGTGACAGATATCACCTGTCTGCCCTGCTGCCACTCACCCGTAAAGCTGAGCACAAAGGCATCGCCGAACTCCTCGAACTCCAAAGGCCACAGAGTTTCTGGCTTTCTAAAAACCTGATGGGCTGCCTTGGTAAAAAGTCCAAGAACCAGCACTTCCTGGTCTTGATCTTGAAGAGCAGAAACCCATTCAGGCCGCCCAACCTTCAGGAGTCCTTTTGTGGCAGCCTGCCAGCCATCTTCAGCCTTCTGCCAAATGACTCTCAGGTGAAACAAGGGATTTTCAAGATTCCTGCCATCAGCCACCTTCTGGGTGAACGCTTCCTTTACATAAAGCTCTTCAGATATGGGGTCGTAAACAACAAGGCCGCCGCATAAATCAGAGACTGCATCTGCCATGTGGGGCAGAAACTGAAGGTGTCTTTGATCTTTAAGCGGAGCCTCGCTCATGTAGCGGCACTTGATAAAGCCCGGACATTCAGAAAGCCTTTCCAAAATTTCCGCGCTGGGTATGGTGCTCGCAGAAAACAGATCTGGCCGAAAGGATTGGGGGTTCTTGCTTTTAAGAACAGCGGCAGCATGCAGTCTCAAATCTGTAAAAAGCATGCCTTCTCTTGCGCCAATAGGAACTCGGCCCGGCTTGTTGTGAGGGTTTTCGCTCACCATCCGCATCATCAAGTCTTCTGTTTTAGGCAGACGAGGTTCTGAAGCATAAACCCAATACTCGGCAATAGTAATGTGGTCTGGTCTTCTATTCCCATAAGCGATTCTGCGGACCAAAAGAGTGAAAAAAATGCCGAGGAGCAGGCCAAGAAACAGCCATCCCCACATTAGGGGCCAACCCCGGTCATCCACCGCTCTATAACCTTCAGCTCTTCATCAGAAACCAAAGGCATGCACATTTGGCACATGCCCGCTTCATTTACCCTTTTGGCGCAGCAGAGCAGACAAGTATCCGTTTCAACCGCCGTCCGCACAATCTTTGGCGCTCTTAAAGCCAAAAGAAGATCAGCTCGGGGGATTCCTTCTCGGTTGTAGCGGTTGATTGGCATCAGCCTGCCTTCTGCTTTTTCCCTGCTTTTTCTTTTTGGCCAAGATAAGCCAGACAGACTGCTCTCACCCTGGCGCGGATGCGGGTGATGTAGTTGGCTCTTTGGCTGGGAGAAACGGCGCCACGGGCATCCAGAAGGTTAAAAACATGACTGCACTTTAAGGCCAAGTCCAATGCGGGGAAAACCAATGCTTCAGGCAGAGGCGCTGACCTTTCCTCATCCTCGGGTTTTTGACCGAGAACAAGAATTCCCTGCTCATGGTTCCACTGAACAGCAGTCTCTATCACTCTCTTTGACTCAGATTCATAGATTTCGAAGAGATTGAATAAGGAGTCGATAGAAGCGACTTCAAAGTTGTAAAGGCAGTTCTGCATTTCCTGCTGCCAGTCAACTCGCTTATAGGTGGTCTTCTCATCCCACATCAAGCCGTCCCAAAAACTGTCCTGTTCAGTCAGCATCAGCACAAGCCTTTCTGGACCGTATGTGAGCTCAGCACAGACGGGACTGCACTCAATTCCCCCCATCTGCTGGAAAAAAGTGAACTGACTGATTTCGGTTCCGTTCAGCCAAATCTCCCAGCCGACTCCGCTGGCCCCAACCGAAGGGCTCTCCCAGTCATCCTCAACCAGGCGAATATCATCGCGGCTTACATCAAATCCAATGGCGTTAAGAGAACCCAAGTAAAGATCCACCACGTTTTCTGGCGAGGGCTTGAGAACTACCTGATACTGGTAGTACCTCTGGCTTCGCATTGGGTTTAGGGTGTAGCGTCCATCAGCCGGGCGGCGGCTGGGCTGAACATAGGCGACATTCCAGGCATCAGGACCCAAGCTGCCAAGGATTGTGGCGGGGTGCATGGTTCCTGCCCCGACCTCAGTATCGTAGGGCTGAAGAATTGAACAGCCCTGCTTTGACCAGTAGTCATTTAGCCGCTGGACGAGGCCGTAGAAGCTCAGCATGGGATAGCTACTAGTGTACCAAGTGGCAGAAGGGTACTCCCAACCTTTCACTTGCTGCGTCTGTAAATAACACCAATGAAGGACCTTAAGGAAAAGCTCATCCTCCTGATTCTTGGAGGAGGATTTTTAACCACAGCTCTTGAGGTTCGCTACATGCACCGCCATGCGCTTGAAGAGCACCCCTTGGCATGGTCCCCAATCGTTTACGGCGTCATTGCCGCAGTGGCCTGCTTTATCGCCCTGGGAATAAAACAGAGGCCAGCTTGGCCTTTGGCCATCATTTTTTTCTTGGGGATCCCGGTTAGCGGAGTCGGCATGTACCTGCATTTGGAAGACCATCCCGACTCCCTTAAGAAGCTGGTTGGGATGCCGACTTCTGGGCGCAGCAGAGGCGATGGCCCTCCAGCGTTGGCGCCATTGAGTCTAGGAGGCTTGGCCTTAATCGGCCTCGTCCTTACAGGAATCAAGGACGGCAAAAAATCTACTTGATCGCACCAAAACAGTAAGCCATCATGATCACTTTAGCCCTGGCTTCCCTGGCTGTTCAGCCAACAGCTTTTCATCCTCAAGCACATTCTCACAACGACTACGAGCAGGCTCGCCCCTTTCATCTTGCCTACGAAAACGGCTTCGCCAGCTATGAGGCTGATGTCTTTTTGGAAAATGGCGAACTGATGATCGCCCACGACCGCGAAGACATAAAGCCAGAACGCACCCTAAAAAACCTCTATCTTGACCCCATGCGATCTGCAGTCAAGGCCAACAAGGGATGGCTTTTTAAGCGAGGTCAGCAGGTCATCTTATTGGTGGATATCAAGGCAGACGGAGCAGAAGCATGGAAGACCCTGCGAACCCAGGCACTCAGATATCCAGACCTCTTTTCGGCTTATGGCCGCGGCCCAGTGCGAATAGTTGTCAGCGGCGACCGCCCTCGAAGCCTCATCTTTGAAGACACTCGAACCATCACCTGGCTTGATGGCAGAGCTTCTGACCTTGAAGTTCAATCTGGCCCTATCTTCATGATCAGTGAAAACTGGCGTTCCCACTTTACAAATATCGGAATCACCACATTCAAGCCAGACGAAGCGCAGAGGCTGCAGACTTATACGGCCAAAGCCCACTCTCTTAAACGAAAGGTTCGTTTTTGGGCGACTCCAGAAAATGAAAAACTATGGGAATCAATGCTGGAGAACGGAGTTGACTTCATCGGGACAGATCAGCCGGTTAGGCTCAACAAATTTTTGACAGAGAGGAGCCTGAGAAAGGCCCCCTCTGGACTCTCCGAATGACTCTTCCAAGACAGATTCACTTCCTGCCAATTCTTCTGCCCTTTACGTGGGTGACCGCCACAACAGATGGACGCGGACAGCCAGAGTGGTTTGGCCAGGATGTGGAAGGCTTCTCAAAAGTTGATCCTTCACCAGGGTGCTGAATAGCCAGGAAGAGAGTTTTGTTGTCGGGTGTGAACTCAGGTCCACAAACCTCAGCTCCCTTAACGCTGCTCATAAACTGCATCACTTTCCCTCTTTCGGGGCCAGCGACCGCAACAGCATAAACGCCGTCGTGAATGGCAATAGTCTTCGGCTGGCCGTCTGTGCTGATCCACAGGCAGCCATCAAGATCAAAAGTGATGTTATCAGGGCATGAAATCGGCGCAACCTGGCTTTTGTCAAACCCAGCAAAGTAAGTCGAAGAATCTTCTGGATCGCCACAAACCAAGAAGAGCTCCCACCTAAAGTTTAATGAACTGTGATCGTCGTCTTCTTCAGTCATCTCAACAATATGGCCATGCTTGTTTTCAGATCGAGGGTTGGCATTGTCTGCACCAGGCTTCCCATCCATGCCTCTATCCGTATTGTTGGTGCAGACAACATAGACCTTTTTATTGACTGGGTTGACCTCAATATCTTCGGGACGATCCATTTTTGTAGCTCCCAAAAGGTCGGCAGCCATGCGAGCCCTTATAACCACATCGCCCTGGTTATGAAAGCCATTCTCTGGGGTTAGGGGTCCCTGACCCTGCACAAGAGGCAGCCAGATTCCAGTTCCATCGGGGCTATACCGAGCCACGTAGAGCACGCCTTCATCCATCAGATCCCTATTGGCGAGACGATCTTTGGTGCTGTAGGGCTTAGAAGCAACAAACTTGTAAACGTACTCAAACCTAGAATCACAGCCCGAGTACATAACCACCTTGCCCTGCTTGGAAACAAAGGTGGTGGCAGCTTCGTGGCGGAACCGGCCAAGAGCGGTTCGCTTTTTGGGGGTCCAAGCCGGGTCGTAGGGATCAATCTCAACCACCCAGCCAAAAAGGTGATTCTCGTTTGGTTCCTGAGAAATATCGAAGCGAGGATCACCTGCCTCCCAGCGATACTCGCTTTCTTTTTTCATCAGACCATAGCGATCAGCAGCCTTCTTAACTTCAGGGTCTGTTATTGAATCTGCATTGGCAAAAAGATCCTGAAAATTCTCCTCACCGCTTAAGACTGTGCCCCAAGGAGTCTTGCCTGCGGCACAGTTGCTCATGGTTCCCCGCACCTGAGTTCCATCTGGCGAAAAGGACGTCTTCATCCAGTCATGGCCCCTGGCTGGACCAGTTATTTCATGGACAGTTTCTGCAGTGACTCTTCTATTAAAGGGGCTCTCGATCCTAAGTCCCCAAGATCCGTTCTTGTCCTGTTCGACTTCAATCACTGCCATGCCGACGCTGGCTTTCATCATGTCAACCTGAGGCTTGGTTGTTTCCCCTGCCTTATAGTCAGGGAACATCATTTCAGGATTCACATATTCATGGTTGGAAACCAGCAGTCCACGCTTTGAATTCTTTGAACCAAAGGGCAAAGGGAGATAACCCAGGAAATCGACGTTGTAGCCGTATTGGTCTGCCTGATTCTTCTCAGAAATCTCTCCATCTTTATGCGGCCTCACCCCTGGCTTAATAGGGTCTCCCCAAGAAACAACCACCTCGGATCGATAGTCTTCAGGAACAATAATCTTGTCGAAAGTAGAGCTTGCGATTGGCTTAAAATCAAGGGTGACAGATGCTGCAGCGGCTTCTGTGGAGGCACTTCCTGCTTCTTCCGGCAAAAGTGATGCACCAAAACCAAACCTGGCAGCGGCAGAACCCAAAAGGCCAGCAAAACCAGCTTTCATCAGGTCTCGGCGATTCAGGCGGGCATCCACCACCTCGTAAAAAGAGTCTCCCTTCCCTTCATTCGACCGGATCTCCCAATCTGGCTCGTAGTGAGGAGTTTGTGGCGGCTCTTTCTCAGGCATGCTGGCAAGATTAACTCCTGCCAGGCCAAATAAATGTTAAGAGAAGGTGAAGAAGCCTATCTGTAGGACTATCGCTTAGCAGCCTTTCAGTCTGTAGAAATCAAAAATCCAGAGGTGAAAACCCACGCATCAAACTCTGTTTAGCTTCAGCCACGCGACAACCGGATGATGGTCGCTAAGCCAAAGCCAGTCGGATGATTTCACCTCGGGGACTTCGACTTTCACCACCTGCCAGTGGCTTGTCATGTAGATCCCATCAATAGAAGACATGACTTCACCTGTAAATCCATGAAAGGTTGAAGGAGGCAGAACTCCACTCTCCTCCCTGTCCCACAGGCACCGCCAGCCTCGGCCGAGCATCGCCTGCCGGCCAGGGTCGGACGGCGATTCGTTAAAGTCGCCAACTAAAAGTGAAGGCACATCTGTTTCATGCTCCCCTGGGTTCCTGTATAGAATCCTTTGTGGGTCCTGCTGAATGATCCCACTGGCAAGCCTGGCTTCAGCTGAAAGATGATCCCAATGAGTTGAAGCAAAAATAAGCCTGTCTGTGCCCTCAGACCAGAACTCAGCCGCCGTCCAAACTCGTGGAAGGGACGATTCGGGAAGCTTGCTTCCTGGCTTAGCTAAAGTCTTTGAAAGCCAAAATGTCTCTGTCCTCAGCAGCTCAAAGAGTTCAGGATCCCAAAAAACCGGATTCGCTTCTGTTCCTAAATCCAAAGGTTCGCGAGTCTGCCCCACATAGGGCATCCCAGTTCCTGTCCTCAAGTCAAGCAGCTGCCGGTCTGTCGCCTCCTGGCATCCCAGAATTGCAGGCTTCTGCTCTAAAATCCACTGGCAGACAAAATCCTTTCGCTTCTCCCAATGCTGTTCTCCATCGTCCAGCGCAGTCGCAGTTCTCAGGTTGAGCGAAATCACCTTGATGACAGGTCCGGTACCAGCTTCAGTTGCCACTCTCCCTTCACCTTACACCACAAGGGTATTCAAGGTCCTGCGGCGGACCCTCTCTGGGCAGAGGACTGAGATGTGAAAGCCATAATTTCTGCAGATCAGGCTAACAAGCCCTAAGCTGAGCTATTATTGAATCCATGTCACTGGGCGGCAACATGACTCCAGAAACGGGCAACTGGGGAGCAGCCAAGAAGTTTAGATTGGTACTGCGAGAGCAGGGCAACATTAGAGAGATGGGGGGCAACGAAATGTCCCTTACCGTCGGCATCGTCGACAACATCATGATGCAGGCCCTGGATGCCAAAGCAAGTGACATTCACCTTCAGCCAGAGCGTGACCAGCTGCGGATCAGGTTCCGTCAGGACGGCATTCTCACAGAAAACGGCATGCTCCCCCCCGAGCAGGCTATGAACGTTTTAGCACGACTGAAGCTTTCAGCAGGAATGAGGATCGACGAAAACCGCGAACCTCAAGACGGCCGCATTGACATGGAATACAACGGGCGCAGACTCTCTGCTCGTGCTTCCTGTGTGCCTTGTCTCAACGGCGAAAAGTTTGTCATGAGGCTTCTCGACCCTGGCTCGATGAAGGTCGATCTGGAATCTTTGGGAATGCCAGAAAACGTAAGGGACAAGTGGGAAAAAGCCATTCAGGTCCCTTATGGAATGATTCTAGTCACCGGTCCAACTGGTTCCGGTAAAACATCCAGCCTCTACGCTTCGCTCAACCGACTTGATTCAAAAACCAGAAACATAGTCACGGTAGAAGACCCCATTGAATACGAGTTCGAACACTCAATCGCCCAGGTTCAGGTGACAGAAAAAATGGGCTTCCCGCGGGTGATGCGCAGCTTTCTACGACAGGACCCCGACGTAATGATGGTCGGTGAAATCCGCGACCCAGAATCGCTCGCCATTGCTATTCAGGCATCACTCACAGGCCACTTGGTGCTGGCAACCCTCCACACAAACAACTCGATAGAAGCCATCGGCAGAATGATGGATATGGGAGCCGAGCCCTACCTGGTTGGCGGTGTTGTCACTGCTATCATGGCTCAAAGGCTTGTCCGCCGAATCGATCAGCAGGCGGCAGAACCCTTCCCCTATAAGCGTGAAGAGCTTGAAGAGATTGGCATAACGGCAGAAGATATCCCTGGTGCGAGACTGGTGAAAGGAAAGCCCGGCCCCACCAACAACGGAACCGGCTACCGCGGACGAGTGGGAATCTATGAAATCATCATGGGAGACAGAGCCATGAAGGCCGCCATCACCCGACGCGCCTCTTTTGAAGAGATGCTGAACATCGCCAAAGATCAAGGTTTTGTTTCAATGCTCGAAGATGGCAAGAGCAAGGTGCTTCAAGGAATCACGACTCCGGAAGAAGTCACTCGTGCTGTCAGCACTCAAGCGATGTAGCTTTTTCGCACAGCTGCTGACAATGGTTTATAGGGGCAAAACCGGGGAGGAAAACTGATCAAGTCCGACCCTTCCCGGTCTGTCAGCGCGTAGGTATCCTTACGGCTCCGCCATGAGCTTCCCCCAGCGCACGCATACCTGCGGTGAACCCCGCATCAGCCACCTTGATCAGACCTTGACTCTGAATGGCTGGGCGCACCGAATTCGCGATTTAGGAGGGCTCTACTTCATTGATCTGCGCGACCGTACTGGCCTGATTCAGCTCTTTTTCGATCCAGAAAAGTTCACCGGATTGGCAGAAATCAAGCCAGAAACCTGCATCAGCGTTACAGGCAGGGTCCAGGCCAGAGAAGAAAAAGACAGAAACCCAAAACTGCCAACAGGCGATGTTGATTTGGTCGTTGATAGTTTTGAAGTTCTTTCACCGGCCCAGGTTCTTCCCTTCCAAATGAGCGATGAAGCTCAGATGCTTAAAGTCAACGAAGAGCTAAGGGTCAAGCACCGTTATCTAGACCTTCGCCGCCCCGTGATGTACCAAAAGCTAGCCATCAGGTCCGGCCTCATTCGCAGACTAAGAAGCTACTTGGACCAAAGGGGCTTTTTGGAAGTTGAGACTCCGCTTTTCACCAAGTCAACTCCTGAAGGCGCACGCGACTACCTTGTGCCTTACAGGCTGAAACCGGGCCTTTTCTATGCCCTGCCTCAATCCCCCCAGCAGTACAAGCAGCTGCTTATGGTCAGCGGCATCGAGCGGTATTACCAAATCGCCAAGTGCTTTAGGGACGAAGCTCAAAGAGCTGACCGTCAGCCCGAGTTCACCCAGCTCGATATGGAGCTTTCTTTCGTGACTCAGGAAGATATTCTCAACCTGACCGAAGGGATGATGATTGAGGCTCTGAACGGCATTATTGAGGAGTTCAAGCTGGATAAGGAACCCCTTGACGCCTTTCCACGCATGACCTACGACGAAGCCCTTCTGCGATATGGCAGCGACAAGCCCGACCTGCGTTTTGACCTGGAGATTTTTGACGTTACTTCAACAGCCGGTGGCACTGAGTTTGGTGTCTTTAAGAACACCGCCGCAGCTGGCGGCGTAATTCGAGGATTAAGATATCCAGGCGGTGCCAACCTAAGCCGAAAGCAGGTTTCTGAACTGGAAGAACTCGTCAAATCTTTCGGACCCAAGGGTCTTGCGACAATGGCCCTGCTGGCCGATGGCGTTGAAGCAGAAGGCGCAGTCACACTGCCTGATGGCAGAAGGGTTAAGTCTTCATTTGCCAAGTTTCTTCAGCCAGAAGATATTGCCTTTCTGTTGGAGGCTGGCAATGCCGAGCCAGGCGATCTGCTGTGTTTTGCAGCAGACCAAGCTGGCCCTGTCGCTAATGCTCTTGGCCGTCTGAGGCTGCAGATTGGACAAAACTGCGGACTGCGCGATCCCCGCAGATTCGCCTTTGCCTGGGTGCTCGACTTTCCTCTGTTGGAATGGGATGAAGAAGCAGGCCGCTATGTGGCTATGCACCATCCTTTCACCAGCCCCAAGACTGCAGACTTTGACAAGCTGGATACTGACCCAGCCGCAGTCAGGGCAGACTGTTATGACCTAGTCTGCAACGGCTCGGAACTGGCAAGCGGAAGCATTAGAATTCATCAGCCACATATTCAGGCAAGAATGTTCCAGCTTCTTGGCTTCGATGAAGCAGCAACCCAGGAAAGGTTTGGTCATCTGCTGGAAGCCTTCAGCTATGGTCCGCCCCCTCATGGCGGAATAGCCCCCGGTATTGACCGCATGGTCATGCTGCTGACCGATGATGAGAATATTAGGGAGGTCATTGCTTTTCCCAAAACCGGAAGCGGACTTGACCCACTTATGGGCGCCCCCAGCGTGATAGACGAAAAACAGTGGAGTGAAACAGGACTTGCTGTAGCCGAAGTTTCGAAAGATACGTCTGCCGCACCCTAAGCAGTCGTATTTTTCTTAAACTTCTGGTTCAAAAAGGGCCCCAGACCATCAGGATTCAGCCATTTCAGCCGAGGATTTACCTACGTGCCAGAAGCTCCAAGTAAAAAGCTTTGGTTTCGACCCAAAAACCGTCGGAACCAGGGCTTGGCAGGTTACTTGCACCAGAGCGACGTAAGAACTGACATGAGCACCCCACTTGATGCCAACGGATTGGAGACTGGGGCTATTCTAAGCCGCCATTTCACACGAGCTGGCAGGGATCCCCTTGCTCTTGCCCCCTTCGAAGAAAGAATGATCGAAGGGAGATCTGTCAGGGTGCCCTCATCATGGGCTCCTGGCGGTTTATCACAACTGACACGCGGCATTGGGGATGCCACATCAAGCGAGTTTCTTACTCAGAAGGCAAAATCATTTGCATCAGATGCTGAGGAACAGGGTCTGCTCCAAGGCCATGAATCAGAAGTTCTGGCCGATGAACTGGCTTGGATTCTAGCCCGTGGAATGGGATGGGCCGCTGAAGAATCTGGCATGTGGGTTGGAGTTCTTAATCTTCACCACTTCTGTGAACCAGTCACCCAGCGTTTCGATTTAGCCGGTCTTAGGCAGGCAGGGCGCTGCCTGATGATTGCTGCCGCAGGACAGGCAAAAAAAGCTGATTCACCAGGATCATTCTCTCTCGGATGGACCAATGGTGCGGGGTTTCTTCTTGTTGCCGGAATTCCCTACGATTCATCGCGTGCGGTAGGAATTCTAGGCTGTGTGTCGGCGATGATCCTAGGAGAAGCGGCGCTTGCCTCTGCCCGCCTCGCAGAAAGATGCAGCGACTTAGTTCAGCGGGCCGAAAGCGATATTGTCTTGGCAGGATTAAGCCACGCCAAAGCCAAGGTTGCTGAACTTCCCCCCACTGGGCAGGTGACCCAACCCGGAACAGATTCAGGCAGGTGGGCGCTGCAGACTCAGGACATTCTCAACGAAGCGGTTTCTGCCGTCACTTCTCATGGAGTTCTTGGAGCTTATCCCACTGCGCCCCAAGCCATACTCGAAGCCGAGACATGGCTGGACCCTATTTCCCGCCTAGCCGAAGCTATCCCGAGCCTTCAGGTTCCAGACCTTGCGGCCCGCCCCGAAATGCGTTCCAGCCTAAAAGCCATGGGCTTGGCCGAATCACAGCGTGGCGCGGTGCTCACTGCCATCAGCACCGGAGGCAGCATTCTGGAAGCAGGCGTTCCAGAAGCCAAGGCTCCTTCGCTTAAAACCGCCCTTGGCTCCTGGTCTTTTCACCCTAACGCCCAGGTCATGATGGGCGCGGCAGTGGCTCCATTTGTCGCTGGGGTTCTTCAGCACAGAATCATTCTTCCCGAAGGAATTCCAGATGAGTTCCGAGCTTCTGTCATGTCAGCAGCTCAAAGGTTCGGTCTGACGGGAGCTCTTCCCTATGTTCACGGTTCAGCCTCCACGGCTGAACCTGCCTCTCTTACTGAGTCAAACATAGATCGGCCTCTTATTGAGCAGATTCTAGACACTGAATCTGAGCATCGAAAATCTTTGCACCAAGATCCTGCCCCCGAAGAGGATGCCCTGCTAGAAAGCGATGATGAGCAGGCCGAAGAATCAGCAGGAGCCCTAGCTGACGAGATTGAGAACATTGTTTCCGAACCAGTTCCCTCTCTGGTTCCGCCTCCTTTGCCTGAACTTGAAGAGACTACTTGTGAGGCCCTTGGCATTGCCGTCACACCAGAATCTACAGTCGCACCAGAAACACAATCTGAGACAGACTCTGTTCTCGATGACATCCATTCTGATGAGGATGCTGTAAATGAAGTATCAGCTAACGAAGCTGAAAAGCCTCTAGAAACAGAACCTGAAATCCAAGATTCAGTCAGTCTCATTACGGAAGTAGAAAGTGACGCTGATGCCGGGTCAACACAAAGCGAATCGATGCTGCCACAAGCCGCAGCGTTAGCGGCTGCTGGCACAGCCGCAGCCATAGCCTTTGTGGCACCAAGAGAGGAAAAAGATCCTGAAGCTGGCCCCGACCACGACATCAGCATGGATGAACCAGCTGCAGCTGCCGTGATCTCAAAAACGGCGGTGGACAGCTCAGATTTCGTGTTTGTGAACAGAGATAAAAAAGCCGAATCTCAAGCGGGCGCATCTCCAAGTCTTGGCAGCCTTCGCGAAGAGTCTCTACTGGATTCCGGCTTGGAAGCAGCTGCCCCTTCGGCCCATATCCAGCCAACCTTTTGGTCAAAATCCCTCAACATTTCTTCACAGGGCATTGAGATTGTCCTTCATGCCTTCCGAAGAACTGAATCAGGACCAATTGAGGCAGCCGTCACCACTCACCAGCTGACGGCAATGAACAAGATTCTCCTAGATTCGCTTCTTACATCGGTTAATCTTGGACTTTCCAAAGGCGTTTCGATCAAGGATTACGCCCGATCTATCACCCAGCCTGGATTGGTCCGCGACATCCTAAGAGCCCTTGCTGACCTATCCGAGAACTAAAACCTCACATAACTGAACAGATTAAATCAGACAATTTGGCAGGTAAAGTAATCCTGCTATTCGTCAATGAATCTTGTTCATAAAATTGGATATGGCGCGTTAGCTGCCGCTGTGGTCGGCTCGTTCGCCATTAGTGAAGTTCTAGTTCTGCCCAGCGAAGAACCTAATAGAGAAACCGTTATCTATTGGGAAAAATGGACAGGTTCTGAGGGCGAAGCCATGAGAAAGGTCGTCGAGGCCTTTAACGCCAGCCAGACTAAGTACAGAGTCAAAATGCTGACGGTCACGGCGATACAAAACAAAACGATGCTGGCCACGGCAGGAGCTGTTCCACCCGACGTTGCCGGCCTTTTTGGGTCAAACGTAGCCCAGTACGTCGCATCAAACGCGGTGCGTCCGCTTGACGACCTAATTGAGCGAGACGGAATAAAGAAGGAAGACTATATTCCTGTCTATTGGGAGGGGTGCAGCATGAACGGAATGACCTGGTGCATGCCATCAACTCCCGCGTCAACTGCCCTCCACTATAATCTTGACCATTGGCGAGAAGCTGGACTTGACCCCAACAAGCCCCCAAAAACCATTGAGGAGCTTGACCAAATGGTGGATAAGATTTCTGTTGTTAAAACTGAAGGACAGAGAAAAACCATCACCCGAGCCGGTTTTCTGCCAGCAGAACCAGGCTGGTGGCGCGCCCAGTTTGGCGTTATTTTTGGGGGCCAGCTGTGGGATCCTGAAACGGCACAGATAACCTGTGATTCACCAGAAAACATTAGAGCCTTTGCCTGGACCAAAACCTATTCTGACAAGTTTGGCTTTCAGGCGGTCAGCGACTTCAGGGGGGGATTTGGCGCTTTTTCCTCGCCAGACAATGCCTTTATCAGTGGAAAGGTCTCATCTGTGCTGCAGGGTGTGTGGATGGCTAACTTTATTCAGGATTACACCAAAGAAGGCCAGCTTAAGTGGGCAGCTGCCCCATTCCCCCACCCAGCAGACAGGCCTGACTTAGCCAACTCATCCTATACTGAGCAGGACATTCTCACAATCCCCCGAGGCGCTAAAAACGTTGAAGGTGCCTGGGCTTTTATCAAGTTTGTGCAAAGCCAAAAAGGCATGGAAATGCTCTGCTTGGGGCAGGGCAAACACACTCCGCTCGTCAAAGTTAGTGACGAGTTTTGGCAGAAACATAAAAACCCCTACATCAAGCTATTCCACAGCCTGGCATTCAGTAAAAATGCAAAGGCTCCGCCCATGCTCGGCATTTGGCCGGAATATGCAGCTGAACTTGAAAATGCCTTTGATAAAATCAACCGAGGCGAGGATCCTGGCACTGCATTGAGATATGTAAAGCAGAGAATCCAGCCAAAGCTTGATAGGGAGATCAGCTTAAGACACAAACGAGAAGAGGCAGCGCAATGAGCCGAATAAAATCTGAAGAAACGAAAAGTGGTCTTCTCTTTGCCCTGCCTTGGATCATAGGCTTCAGCCTCTTTTTGGCTTGGCCCCTGCTGTCGTCGCTTTATTACAGCTTCACAGATTTTTCTGTGCTTCGCAAGCCTATTTGGATAGGATTATCCAACTACTCAGAGCTTTTTCAGGATGAGGTTTTTTGGAAGACTCTGTCCAACACCTTTGTTTTTGCTGCCATGTCGATTCCTATCGGCACGGCATTTGCCATCCTCCTGGCCCTTCTGCTCAACACAGGAGTCAAAGGCATGGCTCTTTATCGAACAATCTTTTTCATCCCCTCAATTGTTCAGCCTGTCAGCCTCGCCATGCTGTGGCTCTTTCTTTTTAGGGGTGACGGCGGCGTGCTCAACGAAGCCCTAAAGTTTATTGGTGTGGCCTCTCCACCAGACTGGATGAACTCACCCGAGTGGTCAAAGCCTGCAATCGTTCTCATGGGGTTATGGGGTGTAGGCAACGCGGTAGTTATTTATCTGGCTGGTCTGCAGAATGTGCCCCAGGCGCTTTACGAAGCCGCCGATCTTGACGGCGCCAATCCTCTTTCAAAAACCTGGCACGTTACTCTTCCAATGATCTCGCCAGTCATTCAATTCAACGTGGTCATGGGAATCATCGGCAGCTTTCAGGTCTTTACAGTTCCCTACATCATGTTCCCAGGGGGAAGGCCAGAGAGAGCAACTTACTTCTACTCGATGTATCTTTTTGATAATGCTTTTCTTTACCAAAGAATGGGATACGCTGCAGCCATGGGCTGGGTGATGTTTATCATCATCTTTGTCTTGACCATGCTCTTCCTTCGCCTTTCAGAATCTAAGGTTCATTACTCCACATAATCATGTCCAGCCGACCTGCATCACTTAACAGAACCAACCTAGTCCAGGTGACCATGATTCATGTGGCGCTGATCGCCTTGGCAGTGCTGTTTATTTTCCCCTTGGTATGGATGCTGACAACAGCGATCAAACCCAACCCGGAAACTCTAGCCAACCCTATTGTCTGGATTCCATCAAAGTTTGAGTGGGACAACTTTTGGAAAGCCTTTTCCTACAATTCAGAGAATCTTGGCTACATTCCCTTTTTGGTTTACGGCCTGAACACATTTGTTTTGGCTGCCCTCATCGTTTCTGGAACAGTGCTAAGCAATTCTATCGTTGCCTACTCCTTTTCTAGGCTGAGGTGGCCTGGCAGGCAGGTCGCATTCACCTTGACACTAGCCACCATGATGGTGCCCTTCCCTGTGCTGATGGTTCCCATCTTTCAGCTCTTTAAAGAACTCGGTTGGATTGGCACATTTCGCCCTCTGTGGGTCCCCGCATGGTTTGGAGCAGCCTTCAACATCTATCTGCTGAGCCAGTTTTTTAAGTCGATTCCTTTTGAGCTGAGCGAAGCTGCAAAAATCGACGGATGCAGCGAGTGGGGAATCTTCACCCGCTTGATCATTCCTCTGTCAATTCCTGCTCTTGCTGTTGTTGCGCTCTTCAGCTTCATGGGCAGTATAAACGACTTTCTCGGTCCCATGATCTACCTTAACGATCAGCACATGTTTACTTTGAGTCTTGGTCTGCAGGCTTACCAAAGTCAGCACGGCGGGACACAGTGGAACCTCTTGATGGCTGCATCATCTATCGTTGTTGCTCCCGTCATCATTTTGTTCTTTTTCACCCAAAAACTTTTCATTCAGGGCATAGCTGTCACTGGCTTGAAGGGATAAGTATCGCGTAACAGAGTCGTTACCTCCTGTCCTTCATCTTGAGTTCTTCTTAAGGAGCAGCTCAAGATGAAAGACATTCTAAAAGAGCGTTAGTGTGGACTCATGAAGTTATCTGTACTCAAGGAAACCCACCCAGGTGAAAACCGAGTGGCCCTTACCCCTGCCGTCTTAGCATCTTTGATCAAGGCAGGATTTGAGATTTTTATTGAAACCAAAGCTGGGGAACAGGCTGGCTATCCTGACCCGCTATACCATGCTGCAGGCGGCCACATTGTCAACCGTGAACAAGCTCTGGCATGCGAAGTTGTGACTGGAGTCCGCCTGTTCGGGGCCAGCGAGGGCGAATCACCCGCCTTTGCCACAGATCAATGTGTTGTGGCAATGATGGATCCCCTTGCACAGCCAAAGCAGGTTCAAACAGCTGCCGCCAGCGGCGCCAAGCTCTTCAGTCTTGAGCTGATTCCGCGCATCACCCGCGCACAAGCCATGGATGTGTTAAGCAGCCAGGCAAGCCTTGCCGGATACAAAGCTGTTCTGCTAGGAGCAGACAATATGAACAGAATTCTGCCCATGATGACCACAGCGGCAGGAACGATCCCCCCCGCCAAGGTGATGATTCTTGGGGCAGGTGTCGCTGGCCTGCAGGCCATCGCTACGGCAAAGAGACTTGGTGCCCTTGTGACTGGCTACGATGTAAGGCCAGAAGTCAAAACCCAGATAGAAAGCCTTGGCGCAAAGTTCTTAGAACTTGATTTAAAGGCAGAAGAAGGTGAAGGAGGCTACGCCAAGGAACAGAGTGCTGACTTCTACGCCAAGCAGCAGGAACTGCTGGGCGACGCCATGGCCGAAATGGACTTGATTATCACAACGGCTGCTGTCCCAGGGCGCAAAGCTCCAATTCTCATCACTCAGCCTATGGTTAAGAAAATGAAACATGGAGCCGTTGTGGTGGATCTCGCTGCAGAAAGAGGCGGCAATGTTGAAGGCACGGTCCCTGGCAAAAGCGTTCATTCAGGCGGAGCCACTCTTCTCGGGCCTCTCAACATTCCATCAACACTAGCTTTTCATGCCAGTGCAGTCTTTGCCAAAAATGTCGCCAGCTTTGTTCTCAACATAGTTAAAGATAAGTCCTTATCTATTAACAAAGAAGATCCTATTGTGACTGAGACCCTTTTGACAGAAGGCGGCACAGTTATCCACGCAAAAGTTAAGGAGCTGCTGAAGTGATTGACAGCCTGACCGCTCAGCTGTTCATTTTTGTCCTCTCTACCTTTTTGGGCCTTGAGATCATCAAGCGTGTGTCGCCCCTGCTGCACACGCCCCTTATGTCACTTACCAATGCCATTTCGGCCATTTCCCTGGTCGCCAGCTTGGTGATCTTAGGGAGAGCAGAATCAACCCTCTCGACTCTGCTGGGAGGAGCGGCAGTTGTAGCCTCGACAATCAACGTCGTTTCAGGCTTCCTTATCACCGATAGGATGCTGAAGATGTTTAAGACCAGGGACCCCAAGCCTGCTGGCGGGGCGGCCCATCTTTTCATCCTTCCCGCTTTCTTAATAGCTGCTGTCGGCAGCGGCGAAGTGAACCTAGGGGGTCAAGCGGTTGTCGATATCGCCTACCTTGTTTCTGCAGGTCTCTTCATCCTTTCACTGCAGTGGATGAACAAGCCAATCACTGCAAAAAAGAGCGTAATAGCAGGAGAAGTCGGCATGGGCCTGGCTGTTTTTGGCGCAGTTGTCTCTCTGGCGGCAGGAGGGGGAAATGTCAACTATCTTGGCATCGTCATCTGCCTGGCCATCGGAGCCGCCATTGGCTACCCTATCTCGCTTGTTCCCATGACGGCGGTTCCGGAAAGGACTGCAGCATCACACGCCTTCGGCGGCTTGGCCGTTGGATTGGTCGGCACAGCAAAGTATTTCCTTGGCCTGCCCCTTATGGAGCAGCTAAAGAGTCTGACCGACGAAGCAGCTAGGTCGGCCTTTAAACTGGAACACGCTCACAGCCTTCTTGAACCCTTCCGAATGAGCGTAATCTCCTTTGAGGTGCTGCTCGGCTTTGTGACATTTACAGGATCACTTATTGCCTTTGGCAAGCTGGCTGAAAAGCTGCCAACTAGCCCCCTTACCTATAAGGGTCAAAATGCTGTCACTTTCATTCTTTTGGCACTTGGGCTCACCTGTGCTGTACTTCTCGGCATCGATCCCACCCAGCCAGCACTCTACATCACCCTCTGTATCGTAGGATTGATTTTTGGCGTTCTTCTGGTCATTCCCATTGGCGGGGCCGACATGCCGACAGTTATCAGCCTGCTCAACTCTTATGCTGGTCTAGCCGCCAGTGCCATGGGGTTTGTGCTTGGCAACCCACTGCTGATTATTGCAGGCGCTCTTGATGGTGCAAGCGGATTGATTCTCAGCATCATCATGTGCAAAGCCATGAACCGCAGCTTCACCAACGTCCTGTTTGGAGCTTTTGGCCAGGTTCAAACGGTCAAGGGCAAAACTGAACAGAGGCCATATCGAAGCGCTGGTCCTGAAGAAGCTGGTGCCATTCTCGAAGCAGCCCAGAAGGTTGTTATCATCCCAGGCTATGGCATGGCTGTCAGCCAGGCTCAGCACAAAGTTAGAGAACTCTACGATCTATTAACAAAGAAAGGTGTTGATGTTTACTTTGCCATCCATCCTGTCGCTGGCCGTATGCCTGGCCACATGAACGTGCTGCTCGCCGAGGCAGATATTCCCTACGACAAGCTGATTGAGATGGAAGAGATCAATCCTGAAATGGGGCAAGTGGATGTTGCTCTAGTCATTGGTGCGAACGATGTCACCAACCCTGTCGCCCGAACTGATGAGTCCTCGCCCATCTACGGAATGCCCATCATCGACTGTGACAAGGCAAGAACAGTCATGGTCATCAAGCGGTCGATGTCCAGCGGATTTGCCGGAATTGACAATGACCTCTACTACATGGATAAAACACTTATGTTGTTTGGAGATGCAAAGACCTTTCTAGGCGAAACAATAAAGAGTTTGAGTTCAAGCCACTAATCCTACAATACGGCAGTCTTTTTTTACTCTTCCTGATGCAGTTGAAGACTGCAGGCTTGGGATACCCTCATTGGAACATAAATCTAGACTAGAAAGCTCTTTACAGCGAAGTTTCTGGTCTAGGCTGGCAAAGGCAGTTCACTGGTCAGAATGCACCTGCACAGATTTGCGATTTACTCTTAGTTAAATTGATCGGCATTGCCTCTAGCCCATCTTCTATTTCAATATAAGCAATTTTTAGGGACCATGTCCAAGATATATAACTCTTAAGTGCGGGCACATCATGAAAGCAAAATTCTATAGGCAAGTGAACGATGAAAAATTGAGGTCTCTGGTAAATTGCAGGAATCCCGCATATACTTACTCTACACCCCATATTCACTAGGCCAAAAGAACTAGCCATAAATTCCTATCGAACAAAAACCCTAGAAATAGGGTCAAACTTCAGCACATCTTCAGTCGTGATCTCCGATCGAGGATGATTTCAGATCATATGAAAGTCACTAAGACTATTGGGCTTATTGCGGCTCTTGTTTCCGTCGGCACCATGCTTGCTGCCTGCGGACCAGCTGCCGAAGAGCCGATCAAAGATCCAGTGCCAGCCCCTTCACCAGCTGAAGGTGGACTGACTCCGGGCAACCCGGCTACTGGCGCTGCCTCAAGTTCAGCTCCCTCAACAGGGCCTGGCGCACCACCTCCCCCGCCCACAAACTAATCTGAGCATCTGCAAGATTAGTTTATGGCTTCTTCAACACAACACATTTAATCATGTATTTTAAGCGCGCTTTTACTTTGATTGAACTTTTGGTCGTCATCGCGATTATTGCGATTCTGGCCGCCATTCTCTTCCCAGTTTTTGCTCAGGCAAAAACTGCCGCCAAGCAGACTTCCAGCCTCAGCAATGTCAAGCAGATCATGACTTCAGTCATGATCTACAACGGCGACTACGATGACAACACCTTTACTGAGCTGTGGCAGAACCGCGGCGATGGTGAATGGACAACCTGGATGGAAGTTATCCATCCCTATGCGAAGAACACCCAGATCTTCATGGATCCAGGTGGGCAGTCTGAAAAGAACAGCCTTATCGGTGCGGGAGACTGCACAGCAATTGCCGGAGCCAAAGTTGTCAGCAACTACGCTGTGATCAACTGGATCCGCTACGACTATTGGGACTGGTGGGGCACCGTTTTGTTCGGAGGCTTCCCTATTCAGCCGACCGCTGCTAATGTCCAGGCAGGTGGAACGTGTGATACTTCAGGAGCGCCCTGGGCCAGCTGCACCGGGTTTGCTAATGTAGCTGATCCTGCCAACACTGCATTCCTCATCCCTGGCTATATGGTCGCTTACCCTCGCGTTACTCAGAACAATAAGTTTGGGTGGCCGTGTACCACAGGGTTCTCGCCTAGCCACGGCAAGCCAGATCCTGTCAATGAGAAGATTCATCCTTTCCGCAAGGGTGCCAACTACGGATTTGCTGACTCACATGCCAAGTGGTTCTCATCCTCAAGGATGAATGGCGATGCTTCAAGAGCACATAGCTACGGCGGAGCCAACTATCCCAGCAGCCCCTACATGGTTGTTGTCGAGTAAATCCACTGCCTTTACATTGCATAAGCCACCTTCCTACAAGAAGGTGGCTTTTTTTACTCTGCAGACGCGTAAGCTATGTCTGTAAAAATGGATAAGGGCCTCATGCTTGCCTTGCTCTCCCTTTCCACATGATTCCGAATCAACATAGCTAAACAGCCCCAAAATCTGTTAAAGAACCAAAATCAATATCCATAATGCCTTAGCTTTGCCTGTCCCACCTGCCCGCGTACCATAAAACTACAGCAGCAGAAGGGTTATTCCGGCCTCAAGCCAGTCAGTAAAGCCTAATCAAAATGACTACGAATGAAGCAGCTTTTTGGCATGCAGTGGGTTTGATAGATGCAGGAGAAGCCTACGAGCTCTTGGCTCACCTACGGGCATATCCTTGGCTTATCGGCAAGACGGCACCGGAAGAAGTGCCACCACGAGAAGCCTATTTTGCCGAACCAACCCTTGTTCACTACCTCCCAAACAATCCAGTAAGGGTCGAAAGGGTTCCACCGGAAGTAGTGGACTGCCTTGATGTTCTAGTCGGGATGGGCGCAAAAGGCGAGGCGCTGGATGAAACACTGGCTTTGGCAGCCTCAAGCAGTTCGCTGTCCGAATCTGGCCAGATGATGCGCCTCATTACAGCACTTGTTCAAGCAGGAGCAAAGGCAGAATCGGGAATTGATGCGGCACTAAGCCATAAAATGCCAGAGGCCCTTTTTCTGCTCCTAAGGCTTGGAGCTGCAAAATCTCTGCCTGTACGTGCGGCCTTAGGAGAACCTATTGATGCAGATGAAATCAAGCCCGAAGATGACCTTCAAAAGGCGTTAGCTGTTGCCGCTGTGTGGGGGCAAGCGCCCGCAGTATCGGGCCTCATTGAAGGAGGCGCAAAACCTAACAGCTTCTGCCCTGCTGGTTTTCATGCACACTCAACCCCGCTTCACCAAGCTGTGCTATCAGGCTCAATACAGACAGTAAAGAATCTGCTGCAGCATGGGGCCGACAGGTCAATCAAAGATAAAATCTGGCATGGAACCCCTTGCGATTGGGCTATGCATGAGGATCTGTCTGAGATGGAAAAAATCCTAGCTTCATAACTGTTCCCCTGCCTGGCGAAAAAACAGCAAATCAATACGGTAAATCCTAGATTCCCTCCGTCCCATTGGCAGACACAGACCTGCCACAAAGGGGTAAACCTGGCAGCATGAAGATCGGGATTTTCACCGCTCTATTTGGAGACAAAACTCTGGATGAAGCTCTTGACATCGTTCAGGCAGAAGGCATCGAAGCCGTCGAACTGGGCGGCGGCGCCTACCCAGGCACAGGCCATATTCACGTCGAAGACCTGATCAATAGCGTTGCTGCCCGCAGCAACCTTATGAAGAATTTGGAAAGGCGGGGCCTCACCCTCAGCGCCATCAGCGTTCACGGCAACCCCATTCACCCCAACAAGGCTATTGCAGAAGATCACCATAAGGCATTTCGCAACGCAGTCAAGCTGGCAAGCCTGCTTGGAGTGCCCACAGTTAATGGATTCAGCGGCTGCCCGGGAGATGGCCCCAAGGCTGTAAACCCTAACTGGGTGACCTGTGCCTGGCCAGACGAATTCCGCGATATTCTTGAGTGGCAGTGGAAAAGCGTAGTCCTTCCCTACTGGTCGGACCAGGCTGCCTACCTTGCCGAGCACAAAGTGAAGTTCTGCATCGAAATGCACCCAGGCTTTGTCTGCTACAGCAACGATACACTTTTGAAGCTTAGAAACGGAGTCGGAGCCAATGGTGAATGGATTGGAGCCAACTTCGATCCCAGCCATCTCTGGTGGCAGGGCATCGATCCAATCATGGCCGTGAGAGAACTGGGAGCTGAAGGCGCCCTCTTCCACGTCCATGCAAAAGACACTCGCATTGACCCCTATAACAGCGGACGAAACGGCAACCTCGATACAAAGAGCTATGGCGACATTCTTAACCGAAGCTGGGTCTTTCGCAGCGTAGGCTACGGACACGACCTTGCCTGGTGGAAGGATTTTGTCAGCAACCTGCGAATGGTTGGCTACGACTATGTTCTTTCTATCGAGCATGAAGATGGCCTCATGTCACCCATCGAAGGCCTGAGAAAGGCAGTCAGCGTTCTTCGAGAGGCTGTGATCTCAGAACCAGCCGGTGATATGTTCTGGGCAAAAGACTGACCTCAAACACATCTATAGGCGCAGGATCCGTTTTGGCTCCTGCGCCTCTGTGGGCTTAACAGGCCAGCCTAAAGGCGGTCACACTGAGCAAACCGACAGGAAGCCAAATCTCATGACCTTCAACGACCTGCTCAGTGAGTTAAACATCATTGCCCCTTTTCACCTTGCTCAAAGCTGGGATAGGGTTGGAGCCATGACAGGACGAGGTTCCCAAGAGATTCACAAGGTCCTTGTCAGCCTAGATGCCAGCCCCGGCGCCTTGGCGCACGCCATTGACAGTGGCTGTCAGGCTTGGGTCACCCACCACCCACTCATTTGGGACCCGATCAAATCGCTTGCCGATACACAAGATTCCGACCAAGCTTCAAAATCACGCCTCAAACTGCTGCTTAAATGTGTCGAAGCGGGAATTGCGGCAGCTGCCTGCCATACCAACTGGGATGCAGCAGAAGGGGGTGTAAACGACTCTCTTGCAGCTCAGCTCGGTCTCAAAGTAATCGACCGTTTTGGGCCCGGGGCTGCGGAGGATCGGCTTAAAATGGCCATCACCCTGCCGCCAGACTGCCTTGATGTTATTATTGATGCCGCTTCTCACGCTGGCGCAGGCGAGATTGGGCACTATGATCAGTGTTCATTTTCCTGGCCCGGACAAGGCACATTTCTTCCCCTCCCTGGCTCTGACCCATCAGCTGGTGAAGCTGGCTTTCTTTCTAGAGAAAGTGAAATCAGGCTGGAAATGGTTCTGCCATCACGGCTAAGGTCACGGGTTGAATCTGCAGTCCGAGCCGTCCATCCTTACGAGGAACCAGCCTTCGACTGGATTTTATGCCAGACAGAAACCATCGGCAGGCTAGGCGTCATTGCCGAGGCTAACGAGCCTATCGACTTTGAATCCTTCTGCCACCAGGTGCAGACAAGCATAGAGTCACCCCTCAGAATCTATGGCCGGCCTGAGAAAAGTGTCCAAAACGTCGCCCTGGTTGGCGGCTCGGGGGGAGCGTTCTGGCCCGAAGCAAAGAGTAAGTCTCAGATCTTGATTACAGGTGAAGTCAGGCAGTCTGATGCTCTTGAAGCTGCTGAATCTGGCTTCTGCCTCATTGAAGCTGGACACTATGCCACTGAACAGCCTGGGATGAAGGCAATGGCTGATCTTCTGAATCAGCGCGGCTGGCAGACAGAACTCTACGTCCCCCGCCCAGGCTATGATGGCAGGCCACTTTCGATGCAGTTCGCATAAATCTCATTAGGTGTGTAAAATCTTTTTGGCGAAGGAGCCACAAACATGAAGCATAAGCCCCCGGGGTTTGGAATTCAGCTTTACACAGTCCTCGATGAGCTGCAGAATGACTTTTTTGGCACAATCCGCAGTCTGGCCGATATGGGCTACGAAGGCATCGAAGGCGGAATCTACGAAGGAGATCAGCTGAAGCAGCTTGCAGATCTTCTGGCTGAGAAGAACCTAGCCTACGCCGGAGGCATGACCATGATGGCGGATTTTGAGTCTCGGCTGGACCAGATTCTTGAATCGACTTCTGCACTCGGATGCCGAACTGTCCTCTGCCCCTGGATTCTTGAAGAGGAGCGTCAGAACCTTGCCGATTGGATGGAAATTGCGGCCCGTAAACAGAAGATCGGTGAAGCCTGCCAAAAAGCAGGATTCCAATACCTTTATCATATCCACGGCTTCGAATTCAGCGATCTCGGTGACGGCACGACGGGAATGGACGTGCTCTTTAACGAAACTGACAAGGCAGTTGGGTTTGAGATTGATATCTATTGGGCCTTTCATGCAGGCCAAGACCCTGTCGCCCTCTACAAAAAAATGCTTGACCGCACTCCTTATCTGCATCTCAAAGACATGGTTAAAACCCCCGATCCGGTGGATGTTGAAGTGGGAAGTGGGATAGTTCCTGTACAGCAAGTGGTTGATATCGCCATGGCTGCCGGCTGTGAGTGGATGCTGATTGAACAGGAAATGTTTGACAAGCCTCCACTTGAGTCAGCCCGCATTAGCCATGACCAAGTCCGCGCCATGATGACTAGATAGGGCCGAACTCCTACAAAAGCTCTGTCAGCCCCATTCCTTATAGAATCTGAAGCCGTTTTTGGCCCCAGATAGCTTTTTGGCTTGAACATTGCGGGATGAAGTGCAGGTCATATTATATGGCCATCTATTGGGTCACAGTATGAAGTCTCTTCGCTCTTTCATTTTCCTCTCTCTCATTGCGGCTGCAGTTCCTACATTTGCCCAAGGCATGGGCACAGCAAACGATTTTAACGCCTTTGTCTTTGGCTCTGCGCAGCTTTACGGCGGCCACGCCGATGGCGCAGTCGCAGTTGGAGGCCAGATCACTGGCAGCGGCTACGATTTTCTTCAGAGAAACGAACCAGCCACCCTTGACATTTTCAACAAAATTGGCCTTTATGCCAACTCTGGAGTCAACTTTACCAACGGCGGAAGCCTGAACAATTCCGGAACCGCCCACATAGGCGGCAGCTTTGCATCTAACAACCCATTCAACATGAATGGCGGCACCATGTATGCAGGCGGCACCATCACCAATGTCAACGGCGGCAAACAGGCGGGCAGCAATACAGTCGATTCTTCAATCTTCACCAGCCAGGCAGCCTACTCCCTCGCTCAAACCAACGCGATCAGATCCCTTTCTGGAACAGCCGTTGTTGGCGGTGGTCCTGCGTGGCCAAACGTGCTTGAAGTCGACCTTTCCACCATTGCTGCCGATGCAGACAACCGAAAGGTTCTAAAGCTGGATGCTGCTATGTTGAACAGCGCCCAGAACGCCGTCTTCAACCTTAAAAACCAGGGCAGCGAAACTGTTCTTATCGACGTTCTGGGTTCTGGCCACGTCAACTGGTCTTGGAGCACCAACACCAGCGACGCCAGCAAGGTTCTCTTCAACTTTAAGGATGTAAGCAGCATCACCCTAAACCGCACCTTCACTGGCTCAATGCTGGCTATGGGCGCCACAGTCACTCAGCAGACTGGCAACATTCAAGGAACAATGGTTGCTGGCAGCTGGGTCAACTACAACTCCAACGAACTCCACTGTGGCGACAACTGCTTCGCAGGTTCTGCTCCAGTCCCCGAGCCCGCTGGCTTGATTCTGATTGGCTCCGCAGTCGCAGGCTATCTGCTGAAGCGCAAAAAAGCAGCCTAAGCACCTCACATCAACAGACAGCTCAACAACCATCAGTCGTCTCCTACACTTTATAGTGAAGGAGACGACTGATAGTTTACGATACACTTTTTATCAAAAGACACAAACCGCAGATTTTCACGCCTGCAAATCATAAGCTCACACTCCTATAGCTGCTAAAGGCAGCGTCCATGAGTGAATTTTTTATTTATTCATCTGGGTATTTACGAAAAGAGCTGATGATTGCCGCATCTTCCTTCCGATGATTGCAAAGGGAACTAGATGTTCCTGAAGTCAGCATGAAGCTGAGTCGTAGGATTCTGATAAACGTGGCGGGTTTGTTTGCCATGGTCAGCCTGGGTACTTACGCTGGTTCACACTGGGTTCTGAAGGAAGCCTTCAGCGAAGTAGAAGCCACGGAAGCCCGGGAGGATTGGCTGGAAGCGAAGGCAGCCATACAGAATCAGGTTCAAAGCCTGCACGAAAAATCCATTGATTGGTCTCAATGGAACGACGCCTTCAACTTCGCCCGAACTCGAAACACACGATTTCTAGAGACTAATCTGCTAAAGAAGGATTTGGAATCCATGAAAGTGGATCTCATTTCTATCTATGATCTAGAGGGAGAAGCAGCCGGTCTTCAAACTATCAAGAGAATCGAAACAGTTGATGAACCAGATGCTGCTGCTGTGTGGCAGTCATTGGGTATTAAAGACTCGATTCAAGCAGAGCCGCAGTCTGGTTTGATCTGGCATCAAGGTGCCGTTGCAGCAATCACTGCCAGGCCCATTACTCCAACCGGCAAGATGGAGCCGAGAGCTGGGTGGCTGGTTTTTCTCCGTTATCTAGACCGTGAGACAGTAAGGTCTCTGATGCGAGAAAGCGGAAACCTTTCAATAGAGCCACGCCGACCGCAGGACATCCAGCCAACAGAGACAATCCCTGTCTATGCTGTAGATAAGGACAACCTAGCAGTACTTGGATCATTGAGAGGCATTGGTGGAGAGAACATTGGCAGGCTCCGTCTCATCACTCCCAGAGGGATCGCTTTAAAAGGCAGCCAGACCCTTAGTTCCCTTCTATCGGTCCTTCTTGGGTTTGCCGCAGTCTTCACACTCATTCTCCACAGCCTGCTGAGACAGCTGATCCTAAAGCGGCTCAATCTGCTGACAGAAGAAGTCGGCCAGGTAAACCTCCAGTCTGGTCAAGGCTATATCTCAACAACTGGATCAGATGAAATCAGCGAGCTTGGTCATGCCATGACCAAAATGCTCTCGACAATCGCTGATTACACCACCGAACTTGAGGAGCAGCGCAAATCCTTGGCGGTGACTAATGACAATCTAGAGCGTCAGGTGATAGACCGAACCCTGCAGCTTGTTGAAACAAACGCTGTGCTGCAGAACGCCTTGGACGGCATATGCAGGCTAAACCAAGACGGCGAGTTCTTGGAAGCCAACCCCCAGACGGGAAGAATTTTCAGATGTGAAAACCTGGTGGGGCGATCTCTTTTCGATTTTCTCCCAGGGGCAAGCCAAGATGAACTGCACCGCGCTCTTATCGTTCTTAGGAGTCAAGACAGAGTTGATCTAGAGCTGGAATCTGTTGCCAGAGACGGCAGTCTTACATGGCTTCAGCTTGTGCTGCTGCCTGCCCGCGACAGAGACGCAACTGTGCATGCAGTCCATGTCTTTATCAAGGATGTAACAGAGTCAAGAGAGCTGCACGAACGCATTCAACACCAGGCATTTTATGATCCATTGACTGGCTTGGTAAACCGCACTCTCTTCCAGGAAAGGCTTGAAAACTGCCTGACCATTGAAGATGGGATGGTAGGGGTCATGTTTATCGACCTCGACAACTTTAAGTATGTCAACGATTCGATGGGGCACGATTTTGGTGATCTGCTGCTTATCGAAGTCGCCAATAGAATTACCCTCTGCGCCAGGCCAGGAGACATTGTTGCAAGGATGGGCGGCGATGAGTTTAGTGTTCTTCTGCCTGTGCTAAATGACTCTGAAGACGCACATAAAGTGGCCTCGTCAATCATCGAAGCCCTTGCCGAACCGGTAAGGATTTTTGGCAGGGATGTTTTCGCCACCGCTTCTGTCGGGCTGTGCGTCAGCAGAAAGAAAGGGGCCAAGGTCAGCGAGCTTCTCCGAAGCGCCGACACGGCAATGTACGAAGCCAAAGCAAACGGAAAGGCTAACTACTCTACCTTTGACGATTCTATGAGCGAGAAGATTGTCGAAAGGATCAAGCTGGAATCCGGCCTCCGTTCGGCAATTATGGACCACGAAATTTCAGTGCTTTTCCAGCCAATTGTGGACCTGACCTCTGGCAGAATTACTGGGGCTGAAACCTTGGCCAGATGGAATTCGCCTACACTTGGGTTCGTCTCCCCCGCCAAGTTCATTCCAATAGCCGAGGACACTGGCCTGATTATTCCCTTGGGTGCAAGCGTGCTTGATGACGCCTGCCGAGCCGCGGCCGACTGGAGAAGAAGACTTGATCCCAACTTCCAAGTCAATGTCAATCTCAGCTTGAGGCAGCTGCTTGAAAGCGACCTTATTGACGCAGTTAGACTCGCCCTCGACTTTCATCAGTTGGACCCCGCTGGCCTGCATCTTGAAATCACCGAAAGCCTGGCCGTCCGCGACTACGAAAGGGTTATAGAGCAGCTTAAGGCCTTGAAGGCTCTTGGGGTCGGGCTCGCCATCGACGACTTCGGAACGGGATATTCCTCTCTCAGCTACCTCCAGAGACTGCCCATCGATACAGTCAAAATTGACCGCTCTTTTGTCACAATGCTGGGAATCGAGCAGGCTCCCACCGCCATCATCATGGCCATTATCACACTCTGTCGGGCCATGGGCTTCAAGGTCGTGGCAGAAGGTGTAGAGACTCCTGAACAGGTGCTGCGGCTTGGTGATCTGGGCTGCCACGCTGCCCAAGGCTTCCTTTACTCCAAGCCGATTTCTGCGGCGGCTATGGAGGCCCTTATCCGCAACGGTCTTGAATCCCGTGCCGCCTAATGAGGCTAATCCACACCTAGCCCTAAGACCTCAAGGTAGATTCTAGGACATGATCCGTCCTCCCCTCAAGTCCCCAGGAGCCCTGCTGCGCCAGCAGATGACAGAGGGCATCGTGGTCATGCCAGGTGCATTTAATGCGCTTAGCGCTCTGACCGCTTATGAAAGCGGCGCAAAGGCCGCATACCTAAGCGGAGGGGCCATGACCAACTGCCACCTTGGCGCCCCAGATATTGGCTTGATGACTTTAAACGAAATGGCAGAAATCGCAGCCAGATCATGTCAGGCTGCCCCTATTCCTATGATCTGCGATGCGGATACAGGATTTGGAGAAAGCTGGAACGTCGTTAGAACGATCATAGAAATGGAGCGGGCAGGTCTGGCCGGGATTCACCTGGAAGACCAAGTGATGCCCAAAAGATGCGGCCATCTTGACGGCAAGGCACTGATAACCCGAGACGCCATGGAAGAGAAAATCCGTGCCGCTGTCTCGGCAAAAAAGGACCCCAGCTTTCTCATCATTGCTCGAACTGACGCCCGTGGAGTCGAAGGACTTGACTCAGCTGTTGAGCGAGCCAAAGCCTACATTCAAGCGGGGGCTGACGCCATTTTTCCCGAAGGGTTAAGTTCAGAAGAAGAGTTTGCTGAGTTCCGATCCAAAGTAGAAGTCCCTCTCCTCGCCAATATGACCGAGTTCGGCCGCACTCCCCTTATCTCAGCCACAAAGTTTGAAGAGTTGGGCTATCAGATGGTCATCTACCCTGTATCAGCCATGAGGGTTATGCTGAAGTCAATACAGGACTTCTACGTTGACCTGCTTGCAGCCGGCACTCAAGCCGATTGGATAGAAAAAATGAGAACGAGAGCCGAACTCTATGAGATCATCGACTACCAGGACTACCAGGGAGCCGAAGTTACATGGAGCGAGAAGCAGTCTTCCAGCTAAAGACAACTTCCTTGGCTCCAGCTTCCATTAAGAGCTTTCGGACCGCAGCTTCTGCCTGGCGCTCCGCTGACTGCAGAAGCCGAACTGTTCCCGCTGACTTCATCAGTTCTTCTTTGCCCTGCTCAGAGGCCCGCAAAGCCAAGCCCTTATCTCTGTTAAGCCAAGACTCTCTCGACCAAAGCAGCTGAGTATTGGTTCGCCCCTGGGTAAGAGTTGCCTTGGGAAGAACCACCTTGACTCCCTCTGGAGTCTTGGTGAACTCTGCCTGTGCCAAATCAACTCCTGCTTCGATCTGGCCTGAAACCTGCACGCCAGCCTCGCTGGTTGATGCCATTTTCAGAGCCTGCGGCAGACCCGCAACCAGTGATAAGGCTCCAGGCGCTTCCAATGACGATTGAAGCTTGACCACCCGTGAGGCTTCCACCTTTGCGGTCCTCAGCTCGCCCATGGTCTGAATTTCTCCAAAAAGAGACGGAAGAGGCTGACTGACCTTTTCGCTCCAAGTCAGCTTAGGCAGAATCGCAGCGGTCAGGCACCCTGCCGCGAAAACCCACACCCACTTCATGTTTGGTGAAACTCGCTTCACACCTATTCAGACTCCCAAGTTTTGCCCTGGTTCCTAGAAGTTAGGCCACATGTTCTTTAACTCAGGACATTCTGCATCCAACACCCTGGTGGTCAAGTAAGCTGCACGAGATGAAGCATGGCTGGGTTCCTTGCTGCTCTTTTTTGGCTTCAACAAAACAGAACTCATCTGGGCAGCCTGGACTGCAGGAATCAAAACCATTTTTGAAGAAGAAGCAGTAGTTCTGACGCCTGCCGAATGGAAGCACAATATCTGGAGCCTTGCTCAAGCCTTAAAGATCTCTGCAGTACAGAAAGCATTTTCAGCCGATACTCGATAAATGGGGTATCCGCTTTGCTCAACGTTGAGTCTGGATGGCCATAAAATAGTGCTGTATTGTCTACTATTACAATCAAGCGCGACTTCCCCAAGAGCCTGCCCGAGTTCCTAGAGCGGTTCGGCACCGAAGAAGCCTGCATCGAGTACCTGGTGCGCCAGAAGTGGCCTGAGGGGTTCAGTTGCGAGTGCGGCTCGACGAGCGCATTCCTGACGTACGTCGGCGGGCAAGGCCTAACACAGCCATGACCCCAGTGTAGAATGCAGCGTGCCCCCTCGACGCGAAGAGTGGAAGCAGTTCTTCGTCAGCTTGGTCCTGCTCTTAGCCTTATCCTTCCCGCCCAGGCGGCGATGGCGTTCCTGGTTCAGGGATGTTGGGCGGTGTTTGGCGGCCAACTTTTCGGATTCCCTGCGATGGGAATCGAGCCGTCGACAGGTGCGAGTGCGGCTCGGATGGGCTCTCTGCTCATCCTTCTCGGCCTACTCTGCACCTTGGTCGCCTTTATAGGCCTCCGCTACTCGCTGCGCGAGCTTCGCAAGACGTGGCCAAGGCGGTGACCGTGCTGGCACCTGCTCACGTTATATGAAGCGGATGCCCCATCTCAGTAAAATAGCTGATTCTCTATCACCTAGTTCACATGCCAGTCACACGATTCGCTCCTTCTCCTACCGGCCTGCTTCATTTGGGTCATGCCTTTAGCGCATGGCAGAGCCGCGAATGGGCCGAAGGCGGCAGCTTTCTGATAAGAATCGAAGACCTTGATGCCGAAAGGTGTCGGCCAGAATTTGCCGAATGGCTGGTGGAAGACTTGGCCTGGCTGAGAATCCATCCTTCTCTGCCCCCTCTCTGCCAATCAACTCGAAGTCCGGCCTACAAAGCGGCGGTAATAACCCTTAATGAAAAGGGGCTTCTCTACCCCTGTTTCTGCAGCCGCAAAGAAATCACAGAAGAGATTCGCAGGATTGGCAGCGCTCCGCACGGACCAGAAGGACTGCTTTATCCTGGCACCTGCCGAAGCCTCGACCCATCAGAAGCCAAAGAGAGAAAAGAGGCAGGGGAACCCCATACTCTGCGGCTCGATGCTCATAAAGCTGGCACTCAGGCAGGCCCCTTAACTTTCTCTGACAAGGAACAGGGCACATTCGAGGTCATCCCTTCTTTGTTCGGCGACCCCATTCTTGCCAGGCGAGAGGGAGGCTGCAGCTATCATCTTGCGGTTGTCGTAGATGATGCTTTTCAGGGCGTGGACCTCGTCACTCGGGGCAGAGACCTGCTTTCAGCCTGCCATCTTCACTGCCTTCTGCAGAAGGTCCTCTCTCTCCCTTCCCCTCTATACCGTCACCACAGACTTGCTGTAGACGAAAAGGGCGTTCGGCTCGCCAAACACGTCAACTCGCTGGCTATAAGGACCCTGCGCCTACAGGGATTAGGACCTGACGAGGTTCTAGACCTGGCCATGAAGAGTCTTGAGCCTTTGCCCTAAAGCACAACGTCATTAACACATGATGTACGCGGCTTTTGGATTAGCCTGCGCTGCATTCTCGCCCCAGGGATGGGAAATGCGAGAGCTGCAGGAGGCTGGTCTGTCACTTTATCTTCCGGCAGAGCCTGTCCTTTCACAAGTCGGACCTGATCCTGCCACACCGCAATCTGTTGAGCGGTTTGTCTGGGTCAGCAGGGGCATGGGAATCACCGCAACTGTTTCCTATGAAAGGTGGAAGTCACCTCACTTTGCTCCAGAAGCATCGCTTGATCTCCTCGCAAGACGCCAGTTTGGCCTTCAGAAAGGTTTCACTCTCCAGCCCGCCACTCTTGGGGGACACATGGGAAGCATCCTTATGGTACAGGACACTAAGGGAGTCACCCGGGCCGTTTCTCGAGCCAAATCAGGCAATGAATCCTGGCAGGTTGATCTAAAGCCCGATACTGGAACTCTTGATGAGGAGACGCTGCAAGGTCTGCAGGAGTCAGTCGCCATCAGTGCCGCGCCAGAGCAGGAGGGGCTTTACTCCACCTGGGGAACGCTCAATGCCCAAATTCAGCCTCCGCCTCAGCCGCGCCCTCTTCCAGAGAAGCCGATCACATTGGCTGGAGCGCATCTAAGCCTAAAATCACCTATCGCATTGATTCCTCGCAGCCGTCCAAATGTGCCTGGCACAGAATCGATCTTTGCTTCAATCAATGAATGGGCTGGCCGTGAGGAAGGAATTGATATTGCCCTCTCCTTTTTTCAAATCAAGCCATCTCAGGCGCTGGATCTAGGCGGCTGGGTTGGAGCCTACGGAACCAGCCTGGAGAAGGAAGGCTTTAAGAATATCAGCCCTGATGTTGAGCAGGTCAAGCTGGGCAGCTTAAGCGGACGGCGCATATTTGCCACGGCCGATTCCCCTTCTGGCCCCCTCAAGATTCAGGTCATTCTCTTGACTGAGGGACAGAAATGCTGGGCTCTGCAGATGAGAACACCTCTTGGCACTGCCTACGCACAAATGCACGAGGCAGTCTTTAAGTCGATAAAGCCGATCCCATCCGCTGGTTAACGCATCTATCAGCATCCAAACACGCCTTCTCTCACTAGGGTCATTCCTCTCAAGAGAGGAGGCGTGACCGTTAACTTCACAAACCTGAAGCAGCCTGAACTAACCGCTTGGGCAAAAAATATGGAGCTGATTCAATAGAACCAGCTCCATACAGAGATTCTCAAACAGCTGCCTGCTTATTCTTCAACAGCGGCTTCAACCGCCTCAGTGGCTTCTTCAACCACTTCAGCCTGTGGCTGCAGTTCTTCGGGCATGCCCTTCTCAGGATCGTAAACGATCACAAACATGTGGCAGTCCACCTGTCGATGAAGGTCAACATCAATTCGGGTCTGTCCAACTCTCTTGATGGCGGAAAGCATGGCAACAGCCCTCTTGTCCACGTCAATGCCGTACTGCTCCTTAATGGCCACAGCGACATCGGCATTGGTAATAGCGCCAAAAAGCTTGTTGGCTTCGCCAGACTTAGCGGCGATGACAACTCTCTGGCCCTTCAGCTTGGCAGCCTGAACTTCGGCATCAGCCTTGGTGTCAGCCATCTTGACGGCCAATCGGGCCATCCTGGTTTCCAGAGCTTTAATCTGGGTGCGGTCGGCGTAAATGGCCAGACCCTGGGGAAAAAGGAAGTTGCGGGCAAACCCGTCCTTCACGTTAACCACCGTCCCCTCCTTGCCCACCTTGGGCAGGGTCTGCTTAAGAATCACTTTCATGAGTCGACACCCCTTGGCCGGAACTTCAGCGGCGGATTCCAACTCCCACTACTGGGACGCTGTTCGATAGAGCCCTGTCGAGTCCTACCCAACCGTAAAGGTTTCCGCTGAAATCATAGCGTAGGCGAAGGTCTAGGCGAGGATCATTCAGCCCAAACAGGTCGCCCCGCAGCATCCAGCTCGGCGCAAGACGATAATCTACCCCGACTCCGGGCTTGCTCGCATAGACCCCATACCGTAAATCGAGACCTTCGGCGATAGGTCTTTGAAGCTGCAGGTTAAAGCGGTTAGATTCAAAGGCATCAAAGAGCCCGAACCTTAGTTTTTCCCTGCCTATCGGGACTATTGCGTTAAGGTCGGTTCTGATTGTTCCAGAGGCTGATCCAGAGGAAATATCCCCTTCAAATTCAATCTGGCTCAAGCTGGCCGCACTGCCTTTAACACCGCCAATTGTCTTCTTAAACTGCTCCAGCAGACCACCCATCTCGTCAGCCAAGGTATTTGCCTTCTTCATCAGCTCATTGACATTTTTAGAAGCCTCAATGCCTGTCGCAGAAATCTCCTCAAAATTCTTGGCAATCTTCGTCCCGCTCTCGCTCATTGTGTTGGCGTTGGCCAGAGTGGACCTCATTGACGCCTGCAGTTCAGGATCGCTCGCCAGCTTGTTCATTTCGGCAACAAGCTTGTTCCCTTCTTCCGCAGCCGATTTTAGCTGAGACAAGAGCGACAAAGTCTCTTTTTCCAGATCACCTTTCTTGGCGATGCGACTGAACTCACCCACCAGACTTTCAACCTCACCCATGGTTCGTTTGGTGGAAGCCAAAATCGTTTTGAACTCGCCCTGACTCTGCGCCACAACGCCATCCATGCGGTTTACGAGTCTGCCCACAGATACGGCGGTTTGAGTGCCTGCGTCAAGCGCCTTTTGACCAGAGGAAGCTAGTCCTGTCACAGCTCCTTTTAACTCCTGATCGTTCAGCAGGCGATTCAATGAAGCCAAGGTTTCGTCGAGCCTGGCAATAGTTTTGCTCGAATCAGGCATAAAAGTTTCCAGCGGCGAGGTAACCCGTCCCGGAATCTCTGCACCCGGAGCCAAAGGACCACCCTGCCCTGGCTGCAGCCGCACTTCTAGATCTCCAATAGAGATAAAGCTTGCAGGCAGGACAGCCTCTGACCCGCCTGGGATTGAGACTTTTTCATCAACCGCAATCAATGCCACGGCCCGGCCCGGATTTTCCAGACTGATCTTCTCTACACGGCCTACCAACACGCCCGAAAGAGTCACACGACTGCCTTCAGAGAGGCCGCCTGCATCGGCGAATACGATTTTGTAGCTGGCTGTCTTCTGTTCAAAAATGCCTCTGCCAAGCAGAGCCATCACTCCAACGCCCATTGCTGCAAAGAGAAGCACCAATCCCCCAACCTTTGCCGACGCCTGCATCTTCTTAGTTTAGCTTAGCAAACTACACTTCTTCGCCAAGTATTCCGGGTTCTACTCAGCCAAGCCCTGCCTGCCGCCCAAAAGCCAGACAAAGCATCGTCCTCACATCAAGAAAGGTGAGCTGTCGAAGGATGCAGACAGATTAGGGCTCATAACGACAGAAAGCATCATTTCAGACATTAGCCTCACGGGCTCATGTTTTTTGACAGCACCGATGAATTAGACCCATTTGTCGAGACAAGTCAAGGCAGACAATCGTCATACAACATAGACACGGAAGGGTAAGTCAGAAAGGAACCAGATCGGCCCTGCTGAACGTTAAGTTCTACAGAGAGCCAATCCAAAAGCCCCTTGTATCGGCCACACCGGGGACCAAGCCAATGATGGCAAGTCTCTTGGCATATACTGATCACTGGGCTCCGACCTGGCAGCCAGCCGAGAAGCAACACTATGTGGCAAAGATTTACCGAAAGGGCGAGAAAGGTCGTCTTCTACGCCCAGGAAGAGGCGCAGAGGTTCGGTGAGGGCTACGTCAGCACCGAACACCTGCTCCTTGGGCTTGTACGAGAGAGCGACAGCGTCGCCGCCCGCGTCTTAGAGCGCTTGGGTGTCAGCCTCAGCAAAATCCGCTCAGAAGTTGAGAAACAGCTCCCCAAGAGCGATTCTCGACCCAGCCAGGAAATGACCCTGACCCCCAGAGCCAAAAGGGTTATTGACCTTGCCTACGATGAGGCAAGGAACCTAAACAACAACTACATCGGCACAGAACACCTTCTTCTTGGTCTGATCCGAGAAGGAGACGGGCTTGCTGGCCGCGTTTTAATGAAGCTCGGAATTGAGCTGGACCGTGCCCGCCGTGAAGTCATGGCCCTGCAGGACAACGAGGCAGCCCCCAGCAAGGGTGGCGCGCCCCAATCTGAAAGGCGAGGCGAACCCAAAGGCACAACCCGCACCCAGACCCTAGATGAGTTTGGCCGCGACCTGACTGAGCTGGCCCGTGAAGGCAAGCTTGATCCGGTGGTTGGCCGATCTTCTGAGATCGAACGGGTTATGCAGATTCTTACCCGCCGCACAAAGAACAACCCAGTTCTGGTCGGCGACCCTGGCGTTGGCAAAACCGCCATCGCCGAAGGCCTAGCACTCAGAATCGTCAGCGGCGATATTCCCGACCTCCTCAAAGATAAAAGGCTTGTCGCCCTTGATCTGGCAGGACTCGTGGCCGGCACCAAATACCGCGGCGAATTTGAAGAGAGGATGAAGAAGGTGATGGAAGAGATTCGACGCGCCGAAGGCGAAGTCATTCTCTTCGTCGACGAGCTTCATACCCTTGTTGGAGCTGGTGCCGCCGAAGGCGCAATCGATGCCAGCAACATCATGAAGCCAGCCTTGGCTCGTGGCGAGCTGCAGTGCATCGGCGCCACAACTCAGGACGAGTTCCGCAAGTACATTGAAAAGGATGCGGCCCTTGAACGACGCTTCCAGAAAGTGAATGTGCGAGAGCCAAACGAAGAAGAAGCTATCGACATTCTTAAAGGCCTGAGAGAAAGGTACGAAGCCCACCATAACGTTGAAATCACCGACGATGCGGTGAAGGCTGCCGTACAGCTTTCTCTGCGCTACATCACCGACCGCACCCTGCCAGACAAGGCGATTGACCTGATTGACGAAGCGGCCAGCCGTGTTCGACTTCAGCTCAGCCTCCCCCCTCAAGATGTCCGTGAGGACAAGGTCAAGCTCAACCGAATGAAGTCTGAGCTGGACCACCTGCGAAGGCACGAAGAAGGCAGCGAAAAATGCAACGAAACCGAATCGGCCGTTGAAGCGTTGGAAGAATCCATCACTCTTCGAGAAGAGGAATGGGTGACAACTCCCAAGCCAGAACCAGTCGTCGGCGAGGACGAAATCGCCTCAATCGTACAGAGCTGGACTGGAATTCCTGTCAAGCGTCTCGTTCAGACAGAGCAGGACAAGCTGCTAAGAATGGAAGATGACCTGCACAAGAGGCTGATCGGACAGAAGGATGCAGTCAGCGCTGTGGCACGAGCCATCCGCCGTGCCAGAAGCGGACTTAAGGATCCCAAGCGGCCCATCGCCAGCTTCATCTTCCTTGGCCCTACGGGTGTCGGAAAAACGGAGCTTGCCAAGACCCTTGCCGAGTACCTTTACGAAAAAGAGAGCGCTATTGTCCGCATTGACATGAGCGAATACATGGAACGGTTCGCCGTCTCAAGACTGGTAGGAGCCCCCCCCGGATACGTCGGTTACGACGAAGGTGGTCAGCTTACTGAACAGGTCCGACGCAACCCTTACTGTGTTGTGCTTCTTGACGAAATCGAAAAGGCTCATCCTGAGGTTTTCAACCTGCTTCTGCAGGTGATGGAAGATGGTCATTTGACCGACTCTCAGGGACGCTATGTCGATTTCCGCAACACTATCATCATCATGACCAGCAACGTCGGAGTAAGACCGATCGAACTGGACAAGGGTCTTGGATTCCGCGAAGTCAAGCAGGATCCCAACGATCCTAAGGTCTATGAAGCCATGAAGACTCGAATGTTGGAAGAGATGAAGAAATCCTTCCGACCTGAGTTCCTCAACCGCGTGGATGAGGTTATTGTCTTCCAGCACCTGATGAAGGATGAGATTCTTGAAATCGCTGACATCTACCTCAAGAGAGTGAATGAGCAGGCCAAGGAGCTTGGCATCTCAGTCGAACTCAGCGAGGCAGTCAAGAGCCTGCTCGTCGACAAGGGCTACGATCCCAATATGGGCGCCAGGCCACTGCGAAGAGCGGTGCAGCGCTTTATCGAGGATCCTCTTAGTGAACAGCTGCTTTCAAGCACCTTTATCCCGGGCGATGAGATTCTTGCCGACTTGGATGCAGATGGCACGATCATCTTCCATCGTAAGGATATTGGCGAGCCCCCTAAACCTGAGCTTATTGAAAGTTAAGCTTAAGGCTAAGAAAATGTGCCCCCCGCCGTTATAGCGGGGGGCACATTTTTCACCAATGTTGGTGTCAGCAATTTTGGTATCAGCAATGAATTTTTGAGGAATGCAAAAAGGCGGCGTTTTAGTTAGGAACAAATGAACAAGGCTGGTGTCCTGCATTTATCTCGTAAGTACCGGCAGGATCGGTAGGAAATGGATCTATGTATTCTGGCGCTAAATCAGCAGCTGATGGCAGATCTGTGGCGTTCTTTCCTTTCTCCTGAATCCACTGTTCCTTGGCCCTATCAATCACAGCGCAGTTTTGTAAACGGACCTTTTCCCAAGCCTGCTTTCTCACCTGTACCCAGCTTGGAATTGCAATCCCAAGGAGTATTCCTATGATCGCAACAACGATCATGATTTCGACCAGTGTGAATCCGCGCCTTTTCATATTGCTAATAAGAAAGTTTTTCCTTAACTCCAGACTACAAAAAACACCAAGCTTATCGCCAAAACGATTTAGCAGATGCAGTCTCTGCCTGGTAAATCATGCCACTAGCAGGTAAAAATTCCTCAAGCAAAATTGCTGTTATCAGGCAGAAACAGCCAGATAATCTACGGGTCTTAAGTAGAACTCATTGATTGCCGTGCTGCTGATCATGGCCGAGGTAGACATGTGCCTTTTCCAATGAGTCCGCGCTACCCGTCTAATCACCAAGTCAATCTCTTGATGGCTAAAGCCGTCAAGATGGATTCTCTGGCGGCTGAGACCTGCTAAATGTCGGCTTAAAATCTGGTCAGCTTTGGCATAGCTGATCCCAAAATCCTTTTCATCCGTCTGTCCCTGCACTAAATCAGCTGTGGGAGGCTTAGAAATAACTACTTCTGGCACTCCCAGCTCTTTCGCCAAAGCCCAGACCTGAGTTTTGTACAGATCTCCTAAAGGGTTGATGGGGGGGGAGTCATCGGCGTGCCAGGTGTAGTAGCCAAAGAGTCTTTCCGTTTTATTGCCCGTTCCCAAAGGCAGTCCACCCAGTTTGGCAGCCTGATCGAAAAGTATCACAGCGCGGCTGCGGGCACACACATTTCCAATTCTTGTGCCATCAGCATCATCCTCCCAGCCACACAGATAGCCATCCACCATCTGCGTGATTTCAATAACTCGGCTTGGCAGACCAAGATCATCCACAATCAATCGGGCATGATCGAGGCTTGCCTGAGAGGAAACCTTGTAAGGCAGAAGAAAAACATGGACATTTTCTGGACCAAATGCTCTTGCTGCCAGATAAGTGGTGACGGCAGAATCAACTCCGCCGCTTAGGCCAATGACAGCCTTCTTCACTCCACGCTTCCTTGTCACTTCATCGCGCAGAAAAGCCGTAAGCCACTCTGCCGTAAGGCCAGTGTTGAGGGTAAGCCACAGATCAGGGTCTGAGCCTGCGGCCCTGACGAGAGAAAGCATTGACTGCATGTTACCGCTGACCAAAAAAAGACAGGCAGGATGAAGCAGAAAAACTAAATGAGCCCTATTAAAGCAACCTGAACTGGGCTTTACCGTCCATACAAACAGCGAGTGAAATGAATACCACCACTAAAATCATTTTGGGAGTCTTGGCCTGTGTGGCTGGCCTATGGCTGTTTGGAAAAATGCTTGCTATTATTAACTTTCTGCTGCCTGTGATTGTGATTGCTGGAATTGGCTATGTTGTGTATAGATTCAGCTCATCAAAAGCGCTTCCTGGTTCTTCTCGCAAGCCCCTTCCCTAACGATGTGCAGACCAGCATCCGACTGGTATTCTGAGGACAGATATGGCAACCATTCATGAAATCGTAGAGGCATGCCAATTGGGGACTTCGTCTGTGATGGTTGCCAGGATGAAATCTGGCTGGGCAGTTTTGGGTGAAACTCAAATTACGCCTGGCTACTGCCTGCTTCTTCCTGACCCAGTTGTCAGCAGTCTTAATGACTTAAAAGGCGAAGCACGACAGGACTACCTGAGGGATATGGCCAGATTAGGCGATGCAGTTTTGGCCTGCACCGATGCCAAGCGAATCAATTACGAGGTTTTGGGAAATGTCGAACCTGTTCTTCACGCCCATATCATCCCACGCTACGCTGATGAAGATGAACCGCTTGTGCGTCAGCCGGTTTGGCTTCACGACTGGGAAAAAGCTCCCAAATTTGATGCAGAAGAACACGGCCAGCTCCGTCTACAAATTGCCGAAAAGCTGAAGACCCTGCCCTAAACTCCACCCCAAGCGTGCAGTGTTAGAAATCTGACACTGCACGCCTTAAAAATCGTAGTGCAAGCAGTTTTTCGTTGAGGTATCAATGTCAAATCGTGGTCATTACCCTGCTTTCTGCCTCGCTCCTCACAGGCCTAGCCATGTCTTCAGCCCCCGATTCACTTGATCCACAGCTGGAAGTTTTCCGTCCCTTTCTTAACAAAACCTGGAAAGGAACCTTCTCAAACTCAACTCCAGAGAAGCCAGTTATCGACGTGGCTCGCTACGAAAGAGCTATGAATGGAAAGGCAGTTCGAGTCATGCACTCCGTCAACAACGGCGATTACGGCGGTGAAACTCTTATCTACTGGGATGCAGAAGAAAAGAAAGTCGCCTTTTTTTATCTAACTACTGCAGGTTTTCGAACAGAGGGTTTTCTCGCCACTGAGGAAGGCGGCTTCAGTGCCGTCGAAGAGGTAAAAGGCTCGGCCAACGGCATCACGCAGGTAAGAAGCACTTCCAAGATCACTTCTAAAGGAGGGTACAAGGTCACTGCCGAGTACCTCCAAAATGGCAAGTGGGTGCCTGGTCGAGAAACCGATTACGTAGAGGATTCGAAGGCGAAAGTCATCTTCAAATAAGGTCATCTGCTTCAGAAAGCAGGTCCTGGAGATCTAGGGGCAGAGACACCATTTCAATGCCTCCTTCTTCGTTTCTTGGCCATTCTGTCTCTGGCTTATCCCAATAAAGCTCAAGACCATTTCCATCGGGATCATTGAGGTAGATCGCTTCACTCACCCCATGATCGCTCGCGCCAGAAATCGGCCAGCTGTGCCTAACCAAGCTGGCCAGGGCGTTAGCCAGGGCAGGCCGAGTTGGATAAAGAATGGCAGTGTGATAAAGACCAGTTGTGCCCTGCGCCGGAGCTTGCCCCCCCTTGCTCTCCCAAACATTGAGCCCAATGTGATGATGGTAGCCGCCTGCAGAAAGAAACGCTGCCCCTCTGCCATACCGTTGAGTCAGATCGAAGCCAATGACGTTCTGATAAAAGCTGACCGCTCTTTCGAGATCAGAAACCTTTAGGTGAATGTGGCCAATGCGAGCCCCTGAACTGATTTGATGTTTTCCCACCTTGTCTGTCTGCATAACACTAGCTACGCCAGGCAGCAGTCGAAATACCTTTGAGTCCCGGCTCTTAAGTGCCGCCTGTGCCCAAGGTTAATGTGGAAGGCTTAATGCTCAGCCAAAACTACCCAGATACCCTTGCCCTTGGGCTTGTTTACTTTCACATCATGGCCGGATTTTTGGCCATGTTTGCTGGCCTGGCACCTTGGTTCACCCCCAAAGGTGGCCGAAGCCACCGAGTTTATGGGGTCGTCTTCGTCATCTCAATGGGTTTGACAAGTCTGACCGGTGTCCTACTGGGGCTGTATTTTGGGCACCTCTATCAGCTTTTTCTCAGCCTTTTCGGCCTAAGCGCCACTCTCTCTGGCTGGGCCATGGCAAAGCAGAGCCTCTCCTCCACTCGCGGATGGGCTCCTTGGGTAAGCGCTTGTCTTGCCTTAGCGGCCTTAGCCGCCTGTCTTGCCGTTCCTCACCTTTTCTCAGGAAGGCAGAGTTCGGTTATCACAATCTTCTCCGGCTGGATTCTGCTGACCAGCATGGCAGCATTAGGAGTCACAGGTGAACAGAGAAGATATGTCCAGCACATGATGCTGACAACCACCGCCTTAGTGCTGGCCTGGGCCGCCTACTTTAACACTCAGCTGCACCGCTTCATCGATCTTCCCCTGCAGCAGGATGTTAAGATGTCGATTCCCCTCGCGGCTGCTATTATTCCGATTCTATATATGGCAGTCAAATGGAGCAGACCCCAGCCAGAAGCTGTAGATTCCACTGAATCACCTTGGAGAGAGCAGTTCAAGGTCATCTCCAAAGGCGAAGGAATCAGCCTGCTGCTTCTGCTGTTTGTCGCCGTGCCTCTAAAGCGGCTGGCAGATTACGAGGTGCTCGTCACCGTCCTTGGTCCAATTCATGGCACCTTAACCATGGTCTATGGCGTGCTGGCCTTTATGCTTTGGAAGGTAAAGGAAGTCAGCCTAAAACAGGGAGTTTTGCTTTTGGTCTGCTCACTGCTTCCCTTTGGCTGGATTCTTGCAGAAAAGATTCTGGCCAATGCCCAGCCAGCCAAAACTTAAATTTCGCAGAATCGTCAGCCAAGCTTCCCCTTTATCCGTCAGCGGCCTGGCATCTGCTTTTCCTGCCTAAACCAGTCTATAGACAGCCATGATGCGGCAGCCTTTAGGCTCAAGGATGAATCCAGACTCCCTAGCCTCGTTGAAGAGAGGCTCCGAAGAGTCGTAGCAAAAAACATGACAGCTGCAGTAATCGGTGCCACAGGCTTTGTCGGAACAGCAATCGTAAACGAACTGGCACAGCGTGGCGTTTATGTAAGAGCCATTTCACGAAATCCCGGCGACAACACGAAACCAAATGTTGAGTGGACAGCGGCCGACGTCTTCGAAACAGACTCTCTTACAAATGCTCTGCAGGGTGCTGATGTAGTGATCAGTGCCTACAATCCTGGCTGGAGCAATCCCAACATCTACGATGACTTTCTGCGTGGGTCACGGTCAATCCAGCAGGCTGTCAGAAGAGCAGGCATCTCTCGATTCATTGTCATTGGCGGAGCGGGCAGCCTTTATCTTCCTAATGGTTCCCAGGTGATTGATTCCTCTGAGTTCCCTGCCGAAATTCGTCCCGGCGCCACGGCTGCACGCGACTACCTGAATGAGCTCAAATCTGAAGAAAAACTTGATTGGGCATTTTTCAGTCCTGCTATTGAAATGCACCAAGGAATCCAAACTGGTCGAACCGGGCAATACCGTCTTGGCAAAGATCAGCCTCTATTCAACGACGAGAACCGCAGCATCCTCTCAGTTGAAGATTTGGCCGTAGTCATTGCCGATGAAGCTCAAAACTCCCGTCACCACCGCGAAAGGTTTACAGCAGCCTACTAAAACAGTCTGCACAGCCAGCCACAGAAAATGACACTTCCTTGACCATGAAAGAATCAATCATAATGGCTCTTAGTGAATCTTAAGGGCCTTTTGATTGGGGCTGGCCGCCTGGCTTGGTGGGGAACCAAAAAGCTGGATCAAACATTCAATGCCCCGCCTTCTCGCTGGGAAAGATTCTCTGGCTCAGATAAGGTTCTAGTCTTTATTCACGGTCTGCTCAGCGAAGGAGAAAGAGCTTGGAGCAGCAAAGAAGCCGACTGGATTGAACTCGTCGCTAATGATCCGCAGTTCACCAGCTGCGATATCTTTCTGGCTGAGTGGTACTCAACTCTCCTCTCTGGAGAAACAGATCTGCTCAGCAGTGCCGATTCACTAGCCCAGGATCTTTCCCGAGAGATCAATGGAAACCGCCCAGCATTAAGTGCCAGTCACATCATTTTCATCTGTCATTCAATGGGAGGTTTGGTGGCCCGCCAGGCGCTTGTTCGCCGCCCGGATCTTTTCAAGGATAAACAGATCACCCTGCTCACCTTTGGCACTCCGGCAAAGGGCGTAAGCCTGGCAGTCAAGCTGGAAAGAATCGCACAGGCAGCTGGACACCACCAAGTGCTTGCCCTCAAATCTGATAGTCCTCCTCTGACTGCACTTCATCAGGACTTTGCTGACCTGGCAGCAGGATCCAAAGGCCGAATCACAGGTGCAGAGTTTGTAGAAAGCCACCTTGTTGCTCCGCGCTACAAGCTGGTTCGACTCTTGGACAGCCACCTTATCCGCCCCCAGCCACTGGTTGGCATGGATTCTCAGGGAGGCTATTTTGGCCAGCCCCGACTGCTGTTTGGGACTGACCACAGGAGCATAAGCCGTCCTGACAGCATAAGTCACCCCAGCCATCAGGCGCTAAAAGATTTTCTTGCTGAGCCTGCCGAGAAAATGACAGCTCAAACGCCGCACCCTGCGCCTTAAAAACACACAGCGGCATCATTCTATGACAAGAAAAACTGGCTAGGATCTTGGCTTCGGAATCAACCGATCCAGTGCAGTAATCCGTGTTCTTTCCTTCGCTTCCTCGGCAGCCGAGTACCAAACCATTCTTCCGCTGCGGTTTGCCATGGGACGGAACTCCCAGCCCTTAAACCTTGCTCCTTCGAAGGCAAGAGTGTAGACCGCCGAAGCGGCGGGCCGTGGCGAAATAAAGTTGCCAGTGGAGTAGAGAATCGGTTTGCCTTTATAAAGCTCCTTCCCCTGCAGAACATGAGGATGAGCTCCAAGGACAGCGTCTGCCCCGGCATCGATCAAGGCGCGCCCCAGCTGAAACTGCCAGTCACGAGGACGATTTTGCTTTTCAATTCCCCAATGGGGAGCCACTATAAGGAAATCACAACTGCGCTTGGCAGACGAGATTCGCCGATGAAGCTCGGCCTTAGCTCTTGGTCCCAGGCTGCCCTCAAACCTAAAAACAGCTATTCCTGGCGAACTTTCCTTGGCTGGACCACAAGCATTCAGGCCCGCGCTGCCCACGAAGGCCAAGGCAGAAATCATTCCAACCCTAAAGCCGCTTTTTGTCTTGTAAACAGCAGGGGCTTGAGATGCTGCCATGTTGACTCCCCCGCCAGAGTGTTTAATGCCTGCTCCATCAAGCAGATCCATTGTCTGCTTAAGTCCAGGCCAGCCGTAATCCATGCCGTGATTGTTGGCCAATGAAAGAAGGTCAAAACCCATGTTCTTAAGGTGGGTTATATGGCCAGGGTCTGCTTTAAGTATGAACTGGTTCCCTGCCTTCACATCAGCAGCGCTCTTGTAAGGCGTAGCTTTCGATGCAGTTGTCAAGGGAATCTCCAAGTTGGCGTAGGCCACATCTGCCCGCCTAAAGGTTTCTGCTATCTCACCCGGCCAGTTTGTCTTTGGGTTTATTCGGTAGAGCATGATGTCTCCTCCGACTGCCAAGGTCCACTTTGGGGCTGCAGTGCCGGAACCGAGAATCACCGATGCCAAAGCCGCAGAGATCATAACTGAAGCTAAGGACGACTAGCTCCTGGCTGAAGGCTCAATCTTTGCAGCAGTTCTAGTCATCTCTGCCTTTTGCGTAGAAATAAGCCTCCGAGTCAATACCGCCGGCCCCCCATTTATCCCACCTGTATTCGCCAGAATTTTTTCTTCGAAAATTTCACAGGTCCAAATAAGTCTCTTACCCTCAAGCTTTTCACTGGATATCAGCAGATTGCCTCCGACAGAAAAGCATGAAGTAAAGCCTGATCCTGTCCAAAATGCATCCAGCTTAATTCCATTCTGCTCATCAATCTGCCAGTGTCCTTTTTCCTCATCAACTGGCAGCAGCTTATAGTTTCGTGGTGCCTGCTTAGGATAAACAAGCTGGTAGTGATAGCCCTTAACTCCCGTTAAGGGCACAATGTTAAGTCTCATTTCCACTTCTGTTGGTTTTGCTCGGTCGGGCCGATTGATAATCAGGCTCCCTTTCCAGCTTCCTTCTAAATCTGAAGCCTTGATAGTGGGCTGTGCAAAGCCTGCGGCGGCAAACAAAATTGTCAGCACGATCAGGTGATTTTAGCCAAGTGCCGCATTTGCATTTCATCAGTCTAAATTTCCCTATCAATTAAAAGACCTATATTGAGGCAAGCCTTCTGGCGCAGATGGAATTGATCGTTTCATAAGCCATGCTAGACTGCCCAGGTTACGGTCGGCTTCATGGTCGACCCTCCTTTTTTCGGATAGGCCAAATCCTGCAATGTTGAGGATTTTTCTGCCTTCTGCTCATTGGCCAAGCGTTGTCATTATCGCCTAGTGTTACGGCGCATCTAAACGCACGCAAATGGGTTCCGCGTGTGGGAGAACAACCAAAGAGCACCATGCCCAAGAAAAAGATCACTGGCGACGCTGCGCCAAAAAGAAAGAAAGCAGCCTTCTCACCCGATTTCAAAGTCAAGAAGCCTTCTGGCTCAGGTTTTAAGCCTTACAAAGATAAGCCACGCGGCCCCTGGCAGGGCGACAAGCCCAAGTTTAGCGCCCCCCCTAAGCCAGAACCAACGGTGGTTGAGGAAACTCGATTCTCAGAGCTTGGCCTCAACCCAAATACTCTCAAAGCAATTTCGGACCTGGGATTTGAAACAGCGACGCCCATTCAGGCTCTCGCAATTCCTGTTCTGCTGACTGGCTGCGACCTTATCGGGCTGGCTCAAACAGGAACAGGCAAGACAGCAGCCTTCGGCCTCCCTCTTCTTGAAAAAATTGATCCCACTCTTCACGCTACTCAGGCTTTGATTCTGGCCCCCACCCGCGAACTGGCCGTACAGGTTGCCAAGGGAATCCACGATTTCGCCAAATATGCTGGGATTCGAGTCGTGCCTGTCTATGGTGGACAGCCGATCGACAGGCAGTTTAGAGCCCTTCGCAATGGCGCCCATGTTGTTGTCGGAACACCAGGACGTGTATTGGACCATCTTCGCCGAGGTTCTTTGAACCTTGAGAATGTGACGTTCAGTGTTCTGGACGAAGCCGATGAAATGATGGCTCTTGGCTTTACCGAAGACATGGAGGCCATTCTTTCTGAACTTCCAGAATCGCGACAGCTTGCCTTTTTCTCAGCCACTATGGCCCCCCGCGTTCTGCAGATCACCAGCAAGTTTCTGCGGGAACCTAAAACGATTGAAATAGTCGCCAAGCAAAGAACGCTGGAAACAACCAACCAAACCTACTACGAAGTTCCACCTGGAAAGAAGCAGGAAGCCTTGGCTCGCGTGCTGGATATGGAAACTCCAGGCTCGACTATCGTTTTCTGCCGGACAAGGCTGGAAACGGCTGAACTCAGTGATTCTCTTCAGCTGCGCGGCTATAGCGCCGATCCCATCCACGGTGACATGAACCAGATGGAACGAGAACGCGTACTGCGGCGGTTCCGAGAAGGCCAAGCCGAACTCTTGATTGCCACCGATGTTGCCGCCCGCGGACTAGACATCGACCACGTCACCCACGTCATCAACTACGATGTGCCTTATGACGTTGAGCAGTACATTCACCGAATTGGACGAACAGGCCGCGCTGGCCGCACAGGCGATGCGATCACTTTGGTCTACGCCCGTGAACGTAGACAGCTTGCCAATATCGAGAGGATGATCGGCTCTCGGATTCAGCCAGCACGAATTCCAACCCTGGCTGATATCGCCTTCCGACGTCGCGAAGCCTTCCTAGAATCAATCCACGAAACCCTGACCTCAGGCGAATATGAGTCCATGCTCCCTGCTGCCGGCGAGCTTTCTCAGCATTTCGATGCCCTTGAAGTCGCAGCAGCTGCCCTGCAGATGCTGTGGAAAGAAAGGCACCAGGGCGAACCCAGAGAGATTCAGGAGGAAAATGCCTTCGCCGACTTTGATCAGCCCGAAACCGGAATGGTGCGGATCTTTGTTGGAATAGGCAGACAGGAAGGACTGCGTCCTGGCGACTTGGTTGGCGCTATAGCCAACGAAGCTGGCCTGGAAAGCAGGCAGATTGGCGTGATTGAAGTGCTGGACAGAACATCCTTTGTTGAAGTTCCGGAAAGTGAAGGCCACCGAGTTGTGGATGTGTTAAGCAATACACGAATCCGAAATCGTCAGGTTAAGGTTCAGCTTGCCCAGCCAGCCTTCAGCCCAAATCGAGAGGATTCACGCGGAAGAGACCGAGGTCCGAAACCCGATTTCGATCAGATTCCTTTGGAGAGAGAAGGCGGATTTAAGAAGCCAAAAAAGAAGAAACAAGGCTGGTAAATCTCCGCTCTTTTCCGATGGCTCCTTAGTGCTTTTATGGCAAAAAGGAGCCATATTGCTAATGGTCTTCAGTCTTTGTCACACTCAAGTCTAGGCTGCTAGATGACACAACATATTCTCTACTGGGTGGCATCCAAAGATGGATCAATGAAAGGCCCCGTACCAATATCTGTGCTCAAGCAGTGGGTTATACAAGGGACCATTCTTCCGGATACCATGCTAAAAAATGATGCGGCAGACACCCTGATAAGAGCCGACTCATTGCCTGGATTGTTTGATGCTTCACCTCTGGAGTCTGGTCCGCCCCCTCCGATGCAGGTCCATTACCCACGCCCAAATCAGAGTTCTGCAGGCAGCTATGGGGTCATAGATATGCTGGTTCCGGCGCGGGCCGATGCTTTTGCTGTCGCCGCCGGCTATTTCGGTCTTCTTTCACTAGTAATAATCGGCGCTCCATTTGCCATTCTCTTTGGAGTCTTCGCTTTACACAGAATCAAACAGCATCCCGAACGAACCGGAAAAGGCCGCGCATGGTTTGGAATCATCCTTGGAACAGGCGTGCTCTCTTTTGGTGCTATAGCAGTTGTCGCTTCGATGCTTAGGTAAAGCCTGCTCGGGTCTTACCATTCCTCAGGGCCACGCCATAGCTCCCAAATGTGCTTCTCCTCCCACATCTCATCAGGAGCCGCCCCGGCCTGAATCAGCGCGGCATAGATCTGCCCAACATGATAGCCTTCATGCCATACCATGTGTTGAACAAAGAGCAGCGCATTATCATAAGGTCCAAACTTCCCTCCTGCTGCCAACCCTAGCTCCGCTGCATCCCTCACAGCCTTTGCACTGATCTCAAGCTGGCCTCGTATTTCATTGAGGCTTTCAATAGGCTTAGAATGCCCCTCACCCTCAAGGTAAACGTCACCAAGCCGCGCCTGATGCTCTTTAGAAACGGCTCCAAGCCACCAATACCGAACCTCATGAATGTGGCAAAGCTGTGCGTCAAGTGACATGCAGGCATCATTCGGTCTTACGGCACGGTTCTCATTGGTGACAAGCTCGGCAATGCTCCCCACCATGCACGCCTGTCTATCCCAGGAATCTAGAATTTCCAGAATCACACCCTAGATATTGCCACACATTTGTCTGCTAAAAAACAATTCCTGAGAAAAATCTAGTTATCTCACTCTGCAGCATGCAATACACTGAGCCATCTTCGATTCCAGCCACTTCACACCTTATGGATCTCGGGAATCAAGCTAAAGAGAGGGCCATCAAAAACAAAATAACTACAGACATTAACTTGCCTGTAGTTATTTTTTGGTGCCCAGGAAAGGACTCGAACCTTCACTCCCTTGCGAGAACTAGTACCTGAAACTAGCGCGTCTACCAATTCCGCCACCTGGGCAGGTGCAGAAAATAAGTATAGCATGGCTAAGCCGAGACTGCCAGACTCATGCCTAGAGGACTAGGACACCCGGGCCTAGACCTGGCTTTACTGAAGGCAGCCTGCGAACTGGGCCCGAAACCAAAGACTCTAGCTGAATTCTGCAAAAAAATAAAAGCCCTCAGAATAAACTCCTGAGGGCACATCATGACAAGAATTACCTTGTGCCTGGCGCGTTTTTCTCAGCATCGGTCAATCCCGGAGGATGGGCCGAATTGGCGGGCGGACCTCCTTCGGGAGGACCATCGCTGCCAGAGATTTCGCCTTTATCAACACCGCATCCGACAGCCAGAGCCAGCACAAATGCTGCTGCGATACAGATGAAAAGCCTGCTTGTCATATCAGCTGCCGTTCCAGAAAGCGCCCCATCTCCCGACGCCCTTTGTTTCGTACCAAGCACAGTATTCTGCAGTGCCAGGAGCTTCAGTCCAGCTAACAAAGTCACCCTTTCTCAGCCGACCAGCGCTGCTGTCTGCTTTGGCGAAGGGAATGTTTTGTCCAGAATGAGTTCGCCGAGCATCATAAACGTGGTTGTACCAAGACCAAGTGCCGACGTTGTGACTCGCTGACGCATCAACCCAGTTAGCCTGATAGGCTCTAAAGTAATACCAGCCCACCTGAGTGCCGCCCCAAGTATTGGGAACAAATGCAATGCGGTTGCTGATGTCTTCCATGCTGGAAAGTTTTCGACCATAAACATAAGTCGTTCTTGTGCCTGCACAGGTGCCAGTGCTGGTCTGCCACGTTCCGGCGTAGCCAGAGTCATTGATCGCCAAGGTCGCCACCTGAGCCCAAGGATAGCCATTAATGGTGTCGTTTTTAGCTACGGTCTTGGTAGGGTCCCAAAAGATGTCCCTGTTCTTTGAATAGGGCATCAGTAGTTCCTGCCAAAAAGGCGCCGCAAAGTCGTGGTCAGTCAACACTGTGCCGTCATCATAGTCTGCCGCATAAATATGAGAAGCGGTAGCAACCTGCTTGGTATAAGTCAGGGCTGCAGTCGATTTAGCCGCAGCCTTAGCCTGGGCAAACACAGGGAAAAGAATGGCAGCCAAGATTGCAATGATGGCAATCACGACCAGAAGTTCGATGAGTGTAAATGCTCGTCGCATGGACTAGACCATTGTTTCACAGTTTTGTTAAGAAATGATAATGCCGGCCAAATTTAATAAAAAAAGGTGGAAACATGAACAAGTTTTCATGTTATTGCTGAACATACTGACTGACCGGTTAGTCTAGAATAATCCATGAAAAATCTTGCCCTTCTTATGGCCGCCATGGTTCTCGCCTGCTCATTTGCCTCAGGCTGTTCTAAACCACTTCCGACTGCTGATGAACTCAGCCAAAGAAAAGCAGCGGATGATGCCAAGCGCACCGAGGAACCTGAGTGAAGCTTGCCTCTCTTTGCAGTTAGGCTGCCAAGAGCCATGAACCTTCATTTGCAGCCTAAGTTTCCGTGGCAAATCCACCAAGGTTAACAGGTGTGAGGCGCGGCTGTTGGTGGAATAAGCCGCTCGGGAAATGCTGTCAGGGGAAATCTTTGTTGATGCCGGGCTAATTACAACAGATCAGCTTCAACTGGCGTTGGATAAACAGCTGGAGGTAGGTTCTACTGCCCCCATAGCCCGGATGCTGGTTGAGATGGGCTTGATCTCAGAGGAAGATCGGGTCCGGTGTCTTGGCAAAATCTGGGGAATCCCCTTTGTAGACACCCTTGATGTCACTCCCACCGACGATGCTTTGATGAGGCTCTCACCCCAGTTTGCCAAAAGGTTCAAAGTTTTCCCTATCAAAGTTGAACACGGCGCTCTGCTGGTCGCTATGGCCAACCCGCTTGATGTCTTTGTTATAGACGAGCTGCGGTTGAACACTGGCCTGGAGATTGAGCCCCACATTGCTATAGAACACGACCTGATTAGGTCGCTGCATGAGCACTACAAATCTGACCACAGCGTCAATGAAGCCCTGGCAGGCGTTCTTAAAGATTTTGAAGGCGATCTTGATCTTTCCCCTGAGAAAGAAGAAGAAGAGCTGACAGTAGAAAAGCTTAAGGAGCTTGGTGAAGAAGCCCCTGTCATTCGCATGGCAAGCTTGGTTCTCAGCCAGGCCATTATGGATAAAGCCAGTGATATCCATATCGAGCCACGCAAAAATGACCTCTCAATTCGCTATCGGATAGACGGAGTGATGCACGAAGTAATGACTCTTCCCAAAAAGATCATTGCGCCTCTCACCAGCCGATTTAAGATTATCGCCAACATGGATATCGCAGAAAAGAGGGCTCCTCAGGATGCCCGAATCTCTGCTGTCATAGGAGGAAACGAATACGATTTCCGTGTCTCTACCCTTCCCCTTGTGCATGGCGAAAAAATAGTCATGCGTGTTCTTGACCGCAGAGGAGTCTCGGTCGGTCTCAGCAAAATTGGCTTTCTGCCAGAAAACCTAAAGATACTTGAGGATCTAGCAAGCCGCAGCTACGGCATTATGCTGGTGACGGGTCCAACAGGGTCAGGCAAATCGACGACGCTCTATTCCCTTCTCAACGCGACCAACGATGGAATGAAGAACATCATCACCATCGAGGACCCTGTTGAATACGAACTGGACGGCATAAACCAATGCCATGTCAACGTCAGAGCCGGCATGACTTTTGCTGCTGGGCTTCGCGCCATGCTGAGGCAGGACCCCGACGTGATTATGGTTGGTGAAATGCGGGACAGAGAAACAGCCACCATCGCCATGGAAGCGGCTCTGACCGGCCACTTGGTTTTCAGCACCCTTCACACCAACGATGCCGCCTCTGCCCCAAGCCGCTTGATTGATATGGAAGTCGAACCCTTTTTGATTTCCTCATCGATAATCGGTGTTTTAGCTCAGCGACTGGTGCGAACAATCTGCCCCCAGTGCAAAGAACACTATTCCTCTTCCCGCGAATCTCTCATCCGATGCGGCTTTCCACTCCCGGATGATGTAGGGGCAGAAACTGATGGTGAAATCACCCTGTTTAGAGGGAAAGGCTGCGACCACTGTAAAGGGTCTGGATACAAAGGCCGTACAGGAGTTCATGAGCTTCTCGTGATGACTGATGAAATTCGCGACGAGATTCTAAAACGATCGGCCAGTCACGGAATAAGGCGGCTGGCTCTGGCTAATGGCATGAGAACACTGCAGACAGATGCAGTCCAGAAGATACTTATGGGCATTACAACAACCGATGAAGCCATGAGAGTCCTCTATTCATAACAAAAACTGCCTTAGCCGCTGGCTCTGTACAAGTTCAAGGCTATCCCGACTGAGCCCAGAGTCCCAAAAGCCAAAAGTTCCTGGTATCATCTTCTTCGCGCTGCCCCTTAGCTCAGTTGGTAGAGCAGCTGACTGTTAATCAGCTGGTCGTTGGTTCGAGTCCAACAGGGGCAGCCATTTTCTTCCACTGGCTTAAGCTAAGCCAGTATTGCAGTAAGAAGTTCTTGAACTCGTTCGTATGCCTCGCGGGCAAGAAGGCTGGCCCCATCTTCATCAACAGCTCTTCTGGCGTAGGCAGCCGGGCCAATCGCCTCTACTGATTCAAACAGATCGCCGAGCAGATAAAGCCCAGACATCACGAGTGGGTTGGATAAGACCTCGCGATACTGATTTTCAATGGCTTTAACTCCTCCTACAAAGTTTCGAAGACAATAGACAATGTCATAGGCATCTTTTGTCTTTTTGAGTTCTTCGCGAGATTCCAAAGCTGCTGCTTTCATGGCGAAGAAAGCTGGAATTGAGGCAACGGAGATCCTGAACTGGGGATCGTCTGGCAGTTGGATGCTAAGAGGCCTGTTGAGCGCCACTTCCATACCTTGGATGATGCTTACATAGACATCTTCTGTGCGAATGGTGCGCATGCCACCAGGAGGCGGCTGTCCCCCACCTAGCAGCTCAACGAGAACGATGTGATTCTCGTTCTCGACAGCGACTCCCTTCGTATAGCGAAAAGGCTTCTTCGGATCCTGCTGAAAGAGGTGTCTCTCAAGAACCTCGTGCAAGGTGAGGCTCTGGTCAGCTCCAGGCTGGTTAAGGTCGAGAACAATATCTATATCAACCGTTCCTTCGTGGGGCTCATTATCCTGAGGAATGAGCAGATACGGAACCGTCCCGCCAGCAATAACTGCTTTGAGATAGGGTTCAAGGATCTCAGCAATCTCTCTGAGCGCAGCTCTTGTCGCGGTAATCAGTGCTGGCGTGGCGTTTTCGCGGCTCAACTCCACCTCGGCTGGATCACTGTCTCCAGCAGGTACGATGCGGCATCCTGCCCCCGTCCAGCGAGCACTATAAGGTCCAGATAGGTCTGGATTGGGGAAGCACATCGCACGCCTGCTATCGTTTCTGCGAAGATCAACGGCTCGCTCTGCTCATAGATGGTGACGTTGGCTGCACCGTCTCCCTGTTTGAGCCCAAGAGCGCGGGTCCAGTCATCTTCCCATCGTGATACATAGAGTCCAGCCCTTTGGTGGCGTGTGTAGGCAGCGTACCGTTGTGCCGCCGAAAAATCCGTGAAAGCATATTCTGGAAGTGTGACCGCAGCCTTTGCCTCGAACTCGTGTGGAGAATCGAGAGTGAAAAATCGGATGACCCTTCGCTTGGGTTTGTAATTCTGGCTCCAATCGGAAAGAACCTTCGCCGGTTCCAGCAGCTTGGTCTTTCCGTAGCTCGCTCGAATCCAGCTGTTTGCCTCAAGGAGTTTCTTGACACTAGACACCTGCCCAAGGCTAACATGAGCTCTTTCGGCCAGTTCTTCTGTGGTCCAGCTTCGGTGTACATCAACAAGCAGCGCTTGGATTATGCTCGCCGATTTTGGACTGTAGAGAGAAGCCGTGCCCCTGCCCAGACGATATGGATTGGGCTCACCTTGAATCTTGATGAAGGCTTCTTCCAGATTGAGTTCACAGTTGCCGGCAAGGTCCACCCACGAGAGTCCGAGGTCTAGACACATTGAAGCGGACTGCTTGGAAATGTAGGGTGCGACTAAAACCGGAATCCGATGGCCAGACGCATCTGAATGGGGCTCTGCTTTGAGGCGATGTGCGACGGCATGCAGCTCATTCGGCCAAGCTCTTGACCTAGCAACGCAGGACAGTTCATTAACCCACTGGGGTGTTTCTATTCGAACAGTAAAGTTCCATTGTCCATTGGGCGATTCCTTCAAAACTTCAATTCTTGATCCAGGAATACTTGCAAGAATTCGGCGGAGAGTTTCTTGAGCCTTCTGCTCAAGTTCCACACCAGATATAGCTGAATTATCGAGTTTTAGCACGTGCTGAAAATTATTGTACCACTGAAAATTCCTTTTTAAGCAAACTACGTGGACTTCCCATTGGCATTTTCCGACCTGACCAACAGAGGTTTGAAAAGCGTTCAAGACGGCCACATTTTTAGCTGTCGCCACAACCAGAAACAAGCTTAAGACTGCGCTTAAGCTTGTTTCGCAAAGTCACGCTAAAGCGTGTATGTTCCGGGCGGAAACAAAAAATCCCAAACTAAGGCTGTCTGCCACTAGTCTGGGATTTACACGGTCGTTATTCCCTATTTCACTTCAAACAGTGCGGCGGCCAAGCCTTTGTTTACCTGAATCTGTGTGTATGAAGAAACACCAGCCTGCTTGCCTTCAGCGTTATTCACTGTCAGCTTAGTGGGAATGTACACCTTGCCAAAGGCCTGAGGCTGTTCGTAAAGAAAAGTTGCCATCAGCCTAAAGTTATCATTCTGGCTGTACCATTCCCGCTTGGTAACAAACTTCTTCGTAGGATCAATCCATACTCTGTGCCGAGAATCATCACTTAGTGATTTCAAGTAAGTCAGATCATAAACTAAATCACCGGTTCTAGTATCTTTTCGAACAAACTTTGCTTCAAAAAGATTGTTAAACAATGAAGGTGTAATCAGGCCAAAATCCAAAGTGGTCTGACGTTTGCCCGGCGCTTTGCTCAAGTCCTCACGAGTGTTGATGCCAGCTCTGGGTATTCGATATCGGCGAATCGCCCCATTGAGAATATAGATAATTGACTGATCTTCCACCTTTGATTCACCCCTCAACATCATGGGCTCGCGGTACTGAATCTCGGTAGAGGTGAACCGATAGGCGTTGCCAAAATCCTTGTTGATTTTGGCCAGCTCTCTTTGATTGGCGCTGACCCGACGGGCAGTAAACGAAAAGTCCTTAAGATCATCCTGCCAGACATCGCGAATGGATGGTCCAGATTGTCCCAAGGCAAGGGCGGCGGCAACAGCGATGGCAGTCACTAAAATCTTTCCTCGTAATAAAGATGAGGCCAAAACAAAGCTTTGGCCATCGTCAATTCAAAGACGTTCATAAATTTGGGCCGATTCTCGTTTTAGGCCAAACGGGAAGGCCTTGTCGGCGTAGTATCCTAGGATAGTCAGCAGCTAGAGCGTAATGAGCACCTCGCCGCCCGAATCAGTTCATCCAAGAGTCAGGTCGATAGACCGCAGAGCCAACCTGCGCCCCCTATCCAGTTCTGAGATTCTGGATATAGGCACCCAGATCTATCACCAAGTGGCGCTCTACATCCTTCCTCGCACGTTTGCTCCCTCCCTGCTTTGTGCGGCTGCTATCGCCTTCAGCACCACTTTCATCCAGACTAATCTGCTGCGAACCACATCTGGAGCCAGCGAGGCCGCTCAGTTTGCCGAAGCCACTGTCGCCTTGTTACTGACTCTGTTTGTCGGAGGCCCTCTCTTTATTGTTGGGGCTGCCAACGCAGCCGGACAAGTAGTAAAAGTGGCAAGCGACTGCATGCTGGGTATAGAGCCAGACTTCAAAACAGCCGATTCCACCGGGGCTCAAGCTGTCGGCCAGCTGACGGGAGTCATGTTCGCAGTCATCCTAAAGTCTCTATGGCTGCCTGTTTGCGGAGTTCTGCTTCTCGCCTTTTCGGTCTTTTCAGATTCCTGGTCACGCGAATCAAGCTTGGCTTTTGCTATTCCGTCGCTTTTGGGTTTTGCTGGGGTATTCGCTTCACTCTTTTTCGTGCCGATGGTTATCCACCGTACTGCTCTGGCTCCGGTGATTGCGGTGATCGAAGGCTTATCTGGCGGCAAGGCTATTTCACGAGCCGCTGATCTGATGAAGGCTGATAAAACCAAAATGTCAGGCGCCAGCACAACCCTGATGTTTGCAGCGATTTCTCTGCTGCTTTACCTAAGCATCTCTCTCGGAGTCAGCACAGTTTTCGGTCTGCTCAACTTAGGTCAAGTGCTCTCATCTCTTGGTCCTGGCCCTTGGGCGCACACCATCATCACTGGGCTCGTTAAAGCGTTTCCCTTTTGGCTGGCCCTCTGGATCATCCTTCCATACTGGGGATGCGTTATTACGACACTTTACTATGACCGCCGAGTAAAACTAGAAGGCTTTGATATTCAGACTCTTGCAGAGGACATAAAACATGCGGACCGCCAGACTGCTCTTCTCAATTAGCTTTCTATTGACGGTCTGTCTTGCTTGCGCAGATCCCCAAGCAGATTTTCTAGCGGACCTCGATCGAGCGGCAACTGCTCCTCAAGTGGAAAACGCTGTCGAGAAGCACAAAAATCTCCTCAGCGACTCTGACTACAAAAGTCTGATGCAGAGGCTCAATTCAGAAGAGAGCTTCAGGCAGGTGCGCGACTCAATTCCAGCTATTCTCACTAAATCTGAGGTTATGAATGGCCAGCCAAAAGGAAACTTGGCGGTCCCATCAGATGAAGCAAAGAAGATCCTTTCTTCGCCAGAATTCCGCGATTCGGGTTCTATGAGCGATAAAAACTGGCTTTCAAACTCTCTCAGAAACCTTGGTGAAGTATTAGGAAGATGGCTTAAATCTTTGTTTCAACAAAACGATAGGAATCTCAATGCAGGCCTCCCTACAGGCTTCGGAACGGGAGTCATCTATGCCGTCATAGGAACACTGATCATTGCTGTTCTCGGCGGAGCAATCTATGCCATTTCGGTATGGCGTAAGTCTCCCAAAGCAGTTAAGAAAGCTGGCGGCGGCCTGCTGGATGATGACGAACCAGATAGATCAGCCGATGAATGGCTTGAGATCGCTAGTTCACTGGAAGCTAAAGGCGAGCACAGAGAGGCTGTAAGGTGTCTCTACCTTGCCTGCCTCGTCCGTCTGGATGAACATGATGTGGCTGATTTTATGAGGGGGCAGACAAACTGGGAGCACCTAAGAAGAGTTCACGCCAGCAAAAGCCGACCGCAAGGCTGGGAGTTTAGGACAGCCACACAGAAGTTCGACCTTGTATGGTACGGCAGGGTTGTCGAGGGACGACCAGACACGAATTGGTTTAGAACCTTCTACAAAGACCTCATGACCCGCTTGGCGGGGCGGGCTGACGCGGCATGAAAACCCCTCATATTGCCATCGGCCTAGGCGGTCTGCTGGGATTCTGCGCCATGCTGCTGCTTTTCAGCAAAACAGAAATAGACGCATGGCCATCATCTTCACACACAGGTCCCAGTGGGCTGGCTGCTCTCGAAAGACTCTTGGAAAAAGACGGCTACAAGACTTCGGCTAACAGGTCGCCACTCCTCCCTACCAAGGGCAGCGAACTCATCATCGCCCCGATCATAGTAGATAAGCCAGAAGGGTTTATAGAAATCGTAGGTGGGGAATCTGCAACTCCCATTCAAAGGGCCCTTGCCCGCCATGCCGCAAAAGGCGGCAGGCTCCTGCAGATTCAGGTCCCCCAGGACTTCAACTTAGCCAGCCGAACTGCCTCGAACCTGACTGTCAATTCTCAAAACAACAGGTACACCATCAAGGCGCCGTTTCCGATGGAAGATTCTCCCCAAATGGTTCAGGAAGCAGCCCTTCCTGGAACAGATGAGAAAGTAGTTCCCAGCCAGCCAGCGCCCCTCTTTTCGCATGATCAAGGCATATCCAGCCTGCCAGTCGCCAGGCTTCAGAAAATGGGGAAAGGCGTGGTCATTTCGCTTGATTCCGGAATCATTGCCGTCAATCGCCATCTCGCCGACGAGAATAACGCCGACCTTGTGCTGGAACTCGTGCGTCGCCTGGCACCTGCCGGTTCAGAAGTGGTCTTCGCTGAAGCCTCTTTTGGCAATCAAACCGAAGGGGGTTTAGGTGGAGCTTTAGGGAGTTGGTTTTCTGCTGCCAGAAACCAAGCAATCATTCTTCTCATCACCATATCTATCTCATTTGCTGTTCGGTTTGGCCTGCGTCGTCCAGAAAAAGTTACTGTCAGAGGGGCCCGAGATATGATTGACGCCTTAGCAGCCCAGCTGGCAGGAACAAGTGATCGTGTTTTTGTTCTTAAGTGCCTTGCCGCCCAGACTGAAACTGAAATGAAAAGGCTGGAAGGCATAGGGAGTCATGTGAGATCGACCGACCTAGCTGCTCTTCTCCCAAACAAAGAAGGACAGGTGCTTCTTGAAATTCTGCAGATGCCGGACAACATTAAGGTTTCCAGCAGGCAGGCAGCTTTATATGCCAACAGCCTCGAGCAAACCCTGACTTCAGCCAGGCAAAGGGCAAAAGAAAGGCTATTGAATAAAGGTTAGTGGGCACTAGCAGGGTCTGGAGTCCATAATATGAGGGTGAAGCGAGTCAGCATCGCCCTTCTCTTTTTGGCCGGGATCATGGGAGCACTTATTGGCTGCTCTCCATCTGAACAGAAAACGGAATCAACAGCCGCGACAAACGCCCCTTCAAAAACTGATGATTCAGCACCAGAAAATGCAGAGTCAATCCCTGCAGTTTCAGAAGCCGATGCAGCCAAGGCTCAGGAACTGGCGAAAGAAGCTGAAACAGTAATGCTGGACCCCAAACTGCCTGCAGGGGAAAAGTATCCCAAGGCGCTGGCCATGTTCAATGAGGCTCTTAAAGTAGACCCCCAGAACTCCCTGGCATCAAAAAGTAAAGCCCTTATCGAAGGCATTTACCAAAGCATGGGCAAGCCTGTTCCTGGCACAAAGTAATGACACCAAGCGAGTGGCAGGAGCCTTTGGAATCGCCAGAGACCAGGCGATCCCAGGTTGATAAGTTCAGCCTGGTTTTCGGCATTGCAGCAGCCCTCTTGGCGGCACTGCCTGCCTTTTTAGGCTGGTTCTCGACGCCAGATGGAGCCCTGCATCTGCAGCAGCAGACTGCGCTTGACGACCAGATGGTTTACGCTGCCTGGATTCAGCAGGCAATGCAGGGGAGGTTCATGTTTGAAAACCTCTTTGCGGTCGATGCTCAGCCAGGTCTTACCATTCATCTCTACTTTTTGGTGCTTGGATGGGTGGCAAAAATCACTGGTCCTGTGGCGGCCCTCACTCTTGCCCGGGTGGCCTTTTCCTTTCTGTTTGTTTTTCTCCTTGGCCGTTTTCTCATTCGGCTCAACTTGTCATCATGGCAGTGCCGAGCGGCCCTTGGGATCACTGTTTTTGCTGGTGGACTTGGCGCGCTGGCCTGGGCACCCTTTGGCAGAGAGATCCTTTCCGGCTCTCCCATCAGGTTTTTAACAGGGGGATGGCTGCCTATTGATGTCTGGCAGCCAGAGGCCTTTGTCTTCCCCTCTATGCTGACCAATGGCCTTTTTATGGCCAGCCTCTGCCTCTTTCTTGTTATTCTCAAAGCTGTTCTTGATGCTCAAGATTCCTGGAAGTCTGTGCCAGTTGGCGCTGCCGCCTTTCTCATCTTGATGAACATCCATAGCTACGATGTTCTGCTGCTCGCCTTGGTGCTTGTTGGTTTCTTGGTTACCCAGATCAAATCCAAAAAGGCATCAGGTCAATGGATTCTCCGCACTGCCCTCATCGGTGCAGGAGCACTGCCTTCGGCAGCCTGGTTCATTTATGTCCTCGGGCAGGATAAGGTCTTTCAAGCGCGTGCAGCCACCCTTACCTATTCCCCCCTCTTCAGCCAAGTTTTAGCAGGAATCTTTCCCTTGGCTGCCCTCTGCCTCTTCTTCAAGTGGTCGCGCAGCAGCAAGGAAGGAAACGGTCGGATAGCTGTCTACAGCATCGCTGGGCTTTTGGCAGGCGGCGTTCTTTTCAGCTTTGGAAGAACACCAGATAGCTTTTGGATGGGGCCCCCTATTTGGGCAGTCAGCTTTGTCATTGTTTTGGCGCTGCTTTACTTTTTAGAGGAAGAAGATCAAAACAAGGCTCTTCTGTGGTCATGGGCTTTGGTTGGCCTGGTCGCCATATACTTCCCAGGCCTTTTTCAAAGAAAGCTCGCCATGGGCATGATTCTCCCCTGGGCAATCCTGGCGGGCTGGGAATCTGTTGCTTGGTTTAGACAATGGGATCACAGCCGCAGAATTCTAGTCGGCACCGCAGCAGGCCTGCTGGTCAGCGCATCAAGCCTGCTTTGGCTGATGCGCGAAATGACTCTGGTTCAGCTGCAGGTCTCCTCAACGACAGTCCACTCACCATTGGTTGATGCCGAGGCGAATGAAGCACTAAATCTCCTGGCAAAAGAACAAGGAAGGGTGACAGCGGCGGCTCCGCCCGGGATTCCTCGAACAAATCCAGAATCAAAAGGCAGCTTTTTAAGCCCAGCAATACCAGATCTAAACCCGATGATCGCAGGCTTGGCAGGCAAGTTCGCTTATGCCGGCCATTGGAGCGAAACGCCGGACTACGAAGCAAGAAGAGCAGCCGTCCAGAAGCTGTTTCTCTCTTCAACCTCAGATGAAGAGAGAAAGGAGATTATCGCCAAAGGCGGAATCACCCACCTGATCGCTCCTACCCCACAGGATGGCCTTCCTTTTGCAGACCTTACTGCCTTGGGGCAGCCGTTGAAACAGGGGAAGATGTGGACCCTGATCCGGCTGTCACTGCCGGAATCGTAGGGGCTTCGACAGGCGGCTTTGCTGCAGGTGGCGCCGCCTTTGTGTTTCTCGCAATGATTCTTGGGCTGCCTCGGTAGAAGCTGGTGTTAAGAGTTTCTCTCTTCACCTCAACGCCATCCTGAAGGGTGATTTTGTAGGCGTTTACGCTTCGGCGAGATGATCCACTCTCAATAACCTTTTCAACCCCGTAGCCCAAGGTGTCGTCCTGCACGTACTTAACACCATTGGCTTCGGTGCTGACTCCACCCTGTGTTATCCGAATCTCTTTTCCTGGCACTTTTTGGCCAAGAATTCTGAACTCTATCGTTCCTTTCCCGACAGATGCGCTGAGGGCAATCGGAAAATCGTAGTTGTTTTCAAAAACCAGGTCAGGGTTGGGATAGCTTACAGCCGCATCTCGTCCCAAGGGCACATAAGGAACAGGACGGGAATGGTTTGACCGTGTTTTAATTTTGAGATCAGCAAAGACAGCGGCATTGTAAAGCGTGGTGCTTACCTGGCAGATTCCCCCGCCGATGTCATATTCTTTGCGTCCATTAACGAAAACTCCCGCTGACTTAAAGCCTCCCTTCGCGGTTCTTCTGCCAACAAAACGGTTGAATGAAAACGACTCGCCTGGCATCAAAATCCTGCCATCAATAATGTCTGCGGCAAGTCGAATATTTGTTGACCTATCCACCTGACCATTGTTGAAGTTAGTCGAAAACGATGCGGCCACTTCGGTAATTTTGTCGAGATCCTGATCCGGCACTTTTTTGGGAGCGAGCACCATCGGAATCTCAACCGCATCATCGGTGAAAGAGGCTTTGTAGACTGTTTCGCTCAGCTTAGGAAGATCAAGCTCCATGCCGGGGATCTCGTAAGTGCGGACAACCTTGCCTCCCCTCCAGTCGACCTTGGCGGGAGCTCCCGCCTTCATGTTCTCCTCAATAAAGTCGCCCAGGGCTTCAATCTTCTTATCGTCAAAAATCAATACAGGACCGATATCTGTATTCTCAGTGGTCCGGCTCATCATCCTTCTAGAGTAGTGAGCCCAAAAATCTTCGAGAACTAGGTTTTTCAAGCTTGCATCAATATCCAGCTTGGCTCCAAGCGAACCAGGTGTGACATCAGCAGGCTGAATCACCAGATAATCAGAGGTCAGTTTAAGCTTCTTTGCTTTTGCTTCCTCAAACCACTTATCCAAAGCGGCAACAGCCTCTTCTCTGGTAAATCCAGTCAGGTCCCTGCCTGCCAGATCAGTGCCGGGCTGAACTGTGGGTACATGTTGAGATGCCCCCATGGCAAGCCCTCCACCGGCAAGGAGGAAAACACCCCCCAGGATGGCTGCCCCTGGCACCTTCATCTTCCGTGATGTACTTTTGCCCATTTCTACCGCAATTCTCTACACCTTTCTACGTTCAAAAGGCGAACAAATAGTATGACTTAGGACTCAGGCGTTGGTTCCAGCGTCCCGCATGAAAAGTCCCCCGAGTCGTAGGACGGGCCAATTACGCGGGACAGGGTTCAAGATCACATCTGCGTTTCATGACACTGATATCTAGAGCCTTGGGGTGTCCCCCTACACAGCCTTGAATCGCTCGGTAAACTAAGCCTCATGCCAAAAGTCGTCTGGTTAGATGGAGCCCTGACTCCACTCGAAGAAGCAAAGGTCACCGTTGCCGACCATGCTTACCTTTACGGTGACGGCCTCTTTGAAGGAATCCGCATCTACGACGGTAAGGTTTTCAAGCTGGATGAACACTTGGACCGCATGGTTGAAGGCTGCCAATATTTGGGCTTCAACCTTGTCCAAGGCCGCGAGGGAGTCAAGGCCGCCCTCCTTGAAACCTGCGCCGCCGCCCAGATCAAAGATGGCTATATTCGACTCAACGTGACTCGCGGCACTGGCTTAGGACTTGATCCTAAGCACATTAAGCAGGAAGCCAGTGTGATGATAATGGTCAATACCCTGGCCCTCTATCCCGCTGAAGCCTACGAAAATGGCCTCGATGTCATCACTTGCTCCTACCGGGTTATCCCTGCCGATTCACTTGACCCAAGGATCAAATGCATTGGCCGCTATGCCAGCAACATTCTGGCCAAGCAGGAAGCCAACCGGGCCGGTGCAGGCGAGGGCCTGATGCTTAACCACCAGGGAACCCTGGCCGAATGTACAGGAGACAACCTCTTTTTCATCCGCAAGGAAGTTATCTACACTCCGGACCCATCCTGTGGAATTCTAAAAGGAATCACCAGAGATACGGTTATTGAACTGGCTAGGGCAGAAGGGATTCAGGTTGTAGAAGGCTTCTACACAAGGTACGAGCTCCTCACGGCTGACGAATGCTTCCTTACTGGCACAGCGGCAGAAGTCATACCCATGGTCACTTTGGATGGCCAAAAAATCAACGGAGGTCAGCCTGGCCCCATCACGCGCCGCTTGATGAACCTCTACAAAGCTGAAACCCAAAACGGCACATCATTCTAATGAAAATCACCCTCACCATTCCTGGCCGCGGAGAAGCATCCATCAATTTGGATAAAGCCTCTTCCGCCGTCAGGGTGAGGGGGATTGACCTTTTCCTCAAAGAACTCCACGCCTCTGACAGGGGTCCTGGCGAATCCTGTCCCCACTGTGGCTGGACCCAGCAGAAATGCCAGGAGACCGGGTTTGTTGGCTGCTCGCTCTGCTATTCTTCTCTTCGCCTGCTTTCCAAGGGACCAGCCGCAAGTTTGTGACTACCATCGGCTCTCGATGGCCCTTTTAAGGTAGATTCCCTGCACCACTCTTCGTGGGTTTACCGTCTTTTATGTCTAAGGGTCCTCGTGACGATTCCCAAGCGGAACGCCGTTTTCTAAAAGCCCTTGCCGAAGGTGATTCAAGCGCCTTGGGCGGGCTTTATCAGATCTACGGCGAGAAGATATACCGATATACCTATCGGATGCTTGGGAATAGAAGCGACGCAGAAGACGCCACCGCTGAAACCTTTTTAAGGGTTCTTAGGCGGGCAAATGAACTAAAGGCAGACGGGGCCTTTAGAACATGGCTCTTTAGAATCGCGAGGAACCTGTGCATCGATCGGATGAGACAGCACAGCCTGCTGGAACTTCCGCCCGATATTCATTACACTGGAACAGAAGAAAAGTCAGCTCTGAGGGTGACTATTCAACAGGCGCTCAATGAGCTGCCGCTTGAATACCGTGAGCCTTTAATTCTGTGTGATTTAGAAGATAACTCGGCCAAAGAAGCGGCCGAAACTCTGGCTATCAGTGTTCCTGCACTGAAATCCAGACTCTATAGAGGCAGAAAAGCCCTGCGTGAAAAACTGGGCGGCTCTTTGGAGAAAATGAAATGAAAAAGGACCTGTACGAAAAGCTGGTTGATATGTATGCCGGCAAGGAACTGCCATCGGAGCTTAATGCCGAGCTGGAAGCCGCCGCGCTTGAAAATCCTGAACTGGCTGAGGAAATGGAAACCCTCACTCTTCTTGTCGATTCTCTTAAGGAAATCCCTGCTCCCCTCTACACAGTAGAGACCGAAGCACGAATTCTCCGCAAGATCGAGCAGCAGGCTGTGTTAAACCAGCCCCGTTCAATCCCCTCGTACCTGCAGTATCCCCTGCCTATGCAGGGTTAAAAGACCATAATTTAGGCAGACTCAATGAAGGCCACTGTCGCAAGACCCGACCTGCACAGCGCTCTGGCGCTTGCTGCAGCAGCATCAAGCCAAAGGGCAGCCCTGCCCGTTCTTACCTCTATTCGCCTCGAAGCGAAAGATGGCGCCCTGCATCTGCTTGGGTGCGACGGAGAAATGTGGGGCGCAGCCTCGGCTCCCGCTGTTGTTGAATCCGAAGGAGCAGTATGCGTTCAGCAGAAGCTTTTTTCAGACATTATCAACGCGCTCGGACCTGGCGAGGTTACTTTTGAACTCATTGGCACATCAATGGTTCTCAAGCACGGCCTTTCTGAATGGAAGCTGCTTGCCTTCCCCGCCGAAGAGTTTCCTGAGCCGCCAAAGGTTGATCCTCTCAACTCACTTCGACTTCCCTTTGGCGAACTGATTAAAGGAATTGATGGCGTCGCATTTGCCTGCAGCGAAGACTCAAGCCGAGTCGCCTTGACTGGAGTCCTTTTTCAGTACGACGGACAGGTGCTGACTCTTGTTGCCACCGATACCCACAGGCTCGCCGTCAATCGTGTTCGCCGCGAAGGCATAGGCTCCCCACTCACCGCCATTGTGCCAAGCAAGGCACTCAAGGCAATCAAAATGCTGGGTCTTGCTTCAGATGAGCAGCTGACCGTCACCTTTGATGACATCAGGCTCTCGGTTGACCTTGGCGACAGCAGGATTGTTTCTCAGCTTCTCAGCGGCGCTTATCCAAACTGGGAAAGGGTCGTCCCGGCTGAGTTCACAAGGTCTTGGCTCGTTGATAAAGATGAGTTTGTCAAGTGCGTTGACCGCGCCATGATCATGGCTAAAGATTCAGCCAACCGTGTCCGCTTTAGAGGGCTTGGCGAAACCATCATCATCTCCAGCCGAAGCGAAGACAAGGGAGAAACCAAGGAAGAGATCAGCATTGTCAGCCGCAATGGCGACCTTGAAATCGCCTTCAACGGCAAGTACCTTAAAGATGCTCTTCTGGCAATGGGCAGCGCGGGAGTCACAGCCGAAATGACCGAGGCTTCACGTCCAGCCATTATTCGCCCCACAGAAAACGGTGACGATCACTTCTGTGTGGTTATGCCGATGGCTATTGGCTGATATTTCAATCTGACAAACACAAAAGCTCCTCAGCCTGTATGGCCAAGGAGCTTTTGTGTTTGTCAGACAGTCTTAAGCCTCTGAGTATCGCTTCACCAGATCAGGCCAGGTTTCCATTTCAATGGCCTCCCTAATCTCCCGCATCATTCGGGCGTAAAAGCTGAGATTGTGCAGGCTTGCCAGCCTGAGCGCAAGAAACTCACCAGCCTTAAAAAGGTGACGAAGATAGGCTGCCGAATAACGCTCTGTCGCAGGAAAAACAGAGTCCGGGTCATGAGGCCCTTTGTGCTCCGCCCACTTTGCGCCTGAAGCGTTGATCCTTCCCTGCAGCGTATACAGAACCTTGTGTCTAGCCATCCGTGTCGGCAGAACACAATCAAAGAGATCAACACCTGCCGAAACAGCGTGAATGATATCTTGAGGATGGCCGACTCCCATCAGATACCGAGCCTTGTTTTTAGGCAGCAGTGGTGCAGTAAAGGTGACCACAGGGTACTGCATCTCGGTCGGTTCGCCAACACTGACTCCGCCAATTGCCAGGCCTGCAAAAGGAAGCGAAGACATAAACTCAGCTGACTCCCTCCTCAGGTCCTCATGAACTCCCCCTTGAACGATGCCAAAGACGGCCTGATCTTCACCCGCTGCAGCGAGGTTCCTCGGAGCCCATAGATGGGTGCGCCGCATAGCATCTGCCGCTTCTTCGCGCGAACAGGGGTAGGGAGGGCACTGGTCGAGCATCATGGAAATGTCCACACCCAAAGCCTTCTGAATCTCTATTGACCTTTCGGGGGTCAGGTGCATCTCTTTGCCATCAAGATGAGACTTAAAAACTACCCCTTCATCCGATACTTTGTTCATGTCAGAAAGGCTCATGACCTGATAGCCGCCAGAATCGGTGAGAATCGATTTTGGCCAGCTCATAAAGTCATGCAGACCACCTTGGTTCTGCACAAGCCCCTCTCCCGGACGCAGAGCCAGGTGGTAGGTGTTGCTCAGCACCTGCTCATAACCCATGGCCTCAAGGTCTTCACTTCCTAAAGCCTTGACCGTGCCCTGGGTGCCAACAGGCATAAACGCAGGCAGCTCCACTGTCCCATGAGGTGTGTGCAGCCTTCCTCGTCTTGCCCCTGTGTGAGGGCACTGCTTGATAAACTCGTAAGCAACCGACATAGCCAGTTTAAAACCGAACGCCAAAAAGAATCTGTACTTGGTTCTGTCCCAAGTTTCTAGGAATCAGGCCGGCATTGCTAATGTGCATAAATCGGGCCGTGATCTGCAGGTTCGTCTTCCCTCCCTTTCCCATCCAGCCAAAGCCAAGGGTCGGGGTCGAGTTCACTCGTGATCCTAGATCGTGGCTTGTCGTATCCTGCACCTGCAGCCCCCAGCCAATCTCAAAAAAAGTAGAGCCATTTGTAGAAGCGCCTGTCTTCCACCTGCTCATAGCCAATAGGCCATAGGCAAAGGATCTGTCAGGGCCGTATTCAAACAAGCCCCCTCCTTTAGTAAAAAGGTGATAAGCCTCGATAACAAGGCTGGTATCGCCCTTTTTAAGATGCCGTGAAGGCATGGGCACACCAACTTGTAATCCTAGATAGCTGCCCGAACGGGAATCTTGTGAACCCAAGATTCGTACAGAACTGGCGAAGCCTGAATGAACCGTCCATCTAGGCTGGCTGACAGGCTGAATACCCAGGGATGACCCCCCAAAGGCAGAGGAAATTGTTGGAAGAAGGCACAAAGCCAGCCCAAGGGGGGCCATGCGAACCATGTGAACCCAAGGTACCAAATGAAGGACTAGGTAAAGTGCCGAAACTCCCATGGCACTTAAGCTCCCCACTTTGGTGATCGTGGGTCGGCCCAACGTAGGCAAAAGCACCCTCTTTAACCGCATTGCTCGTCAGAAAATTGCGGTTGTAGAAGATATGCCCGGCGTTACACGCGATCGTCTCTACGCTGAATCTGACCACAAAGGTCGCAGATTTAGAATTGTTGACACGGGTGGAATTCTCTTTGGAGATGCCGACCCCCTTGTCGATCAAATCCGCGTTCAAGCAGAAGTTGCAATTGCAGAAGCAGACGCAATCTTTTTTGTTGTTGATACGCAGCAGGGCCCCATGCCGCCTGACTGGGACTTGGCTAAGAGATTAAGGGGATTGGATATCCCAGTCTTTCTTATCGCCAACAAGTCAGATTCTGACTACAAAGTTTTAGAAGCTCAAGAATTCGCCAAGCTGGGCTTCGGCGATGTTCATGCTGTTTCAGCACTGCATGGCAGGGGCATTAATGAGCTCATGTCTGCCGCCCTCGACGGGGTGCCAAAATCCAAGGCTGAAGAGGAAAATGCCGATGAACTGAGGCTTGCCATCATCGGTCGGCCCAATGTTGGCAAGTCATCTCTGCTCAATGCCTTTGCTGGCGAAAAGCGGTCTATCGTTTCCAACATTGCAGGCACCACCCGTGATGCCATCGACTCAGTTGTCAGCTATAAAGGCCGAGCGATTCGGCTTATTGACACAGCCGGAATTAGGCGTCGAGGAAAGATTCAAGGCTCAATTGAGTACTACATGGTCCTTCGCGCCCAAAAGGCGCTGCAGAGGGCTGAATGTGCCGTTCTGGTTGTTGATGGCGAAGAAGGCCTGACAGATGGCGACAAGCGGGTCGCTAACATGAGCCACGAAATGGGCAAGCCTTTGGTGATCGTGGTTAATAAGTGGGATACCCAAGAACCGCCGGATGGTCAGCTTGGACAAACCAGCCCAACCAAAAAAGAGTTTCGCCGCAAGATTAGCCACGAACTCCCCCAGATGGAATATGCCCCGATTGTCTTCTCTTCGGCCCTCGCCGAGAAAGGCATGGAAGGCATTATGAATGCCGTCTTCCGTTCTGTTGAAAACTGGCGTTCCCGCGTGACAACTGGGGTGTTGAACAGGCTGATTCAGGAAGCAGCCTTTAATAAGCCTATTGTAAGAAAAGGCAGACACCTTCGCATCTATTACGCGACTCAGGCAGAAGCCTGTCCGCCAACATTTGTGCTTTTCTGCAACGACCCGGACCTCAGTCACTTCTCTTATGTGCGTTATCTGGAAAACCAGATCCGCAAGGAACTAGTGCTGGAAGGAACTCCGATTGCTATTCATATGAGAAGCAGCCGGCGTGATGAAGACGAAGACTAGCAGACCAGATAGAAACTAACTCAATATAACAAAACAGACGGGATCCCATCCCGTCTGTTTTGTTATTAGCCACTAGATTTTTAGTCTTCTCGCATCTGGCAGAGCCATACGGGATGCGAGGCAGCACCCTGCCACTCACGAAGCAATAATCGTGACCACTGCTTTCTGCCCCAGATTCATCTTTATCGCTGCCTTAGCCACTGTAGGAGCCACTGCCGCTGCCGCGGCCTGAGATAACCTTGGCTTAAAAACATTTCGAGATGTTTCCTTCCAGACCGAACCAGTTTTCACCCGGCTTGAAACTGCCAAAGGCAGACGAGTTTTAGGGTCAAGGGAAACAATCAGCTTTTTATCCAATGCTCCATTAGGAACAAGCTCCAAAGTGTTCTTATCCTTGCCAAAAGAAACCGATTCATAAACCGCCACTTCAAAGTTGATCGTTATCTCAATCAAGACAGAATCGGATCCATCCCTTGTGACCTTTGTTTCAACTGGAAAAGTGGTGGGAAGCGGCCTGCCATCCATCGTCCCAGAAACAGTCACTGTTCCTTCGGTTGTGGACTCGACATTCAGAGCAATCTCCCCTCGGGCAGAAGCCTTAGCCAAGGCCAAATTCATTTCAGATAAGGTTTCTTTTGCTGTGCTGGCTTGAGCGATCTGTGGGGCCAAGCCAAAGAAGCTGACAGCGATGATGGCGGCAGCAGCGGATACAGCAGCGAATTTTCTCATATTAGGATCTCCAAGAATTCGAGTCAGCCAGCTTGGGGCCTGCTTTGGCTGAAGATGCTGAAGTGTCTTGGCATGCAGCCCAGCAGGAACAGTTCCCTGCCCTGACAGAACCCGACTCGACAGCCTGTGTAAAGCTAAAGATTCCCTGCAGTCCAAACACTCGTTCAAGTGCTCCTGAACAGACCGCTTCTCAACCGTCTTCAGCTCATCACTTAAGTACAGTGAGAGCATCCTCTCCACATCTTCACATTTCATTTTTCTTCCTCCCCAGCCATTGAGGTGTGTGGCAAAGGTGTTGGCGTCGTCTCAGGATTTAAGTCAGTCATCAAGTGCTTCAACTGGCTGCGCAGATGCTTAACCGATTCATGCACCCAATAAGAAACTGTTCCTTCCGGAGCTCCTAAGATGCTCCCTGCTTCTTTATGTGTCAGCCCTTCACCCTTTACAAGTAGAAAAGCTGTCATCAAAGGTTCTGGCAGTCTGCGAATTGCTTCTGCAAGGTCGAGATCAAAAGGTTCCAGCGTTGCCGCTGCCTCCATAGCTGCTTCTAGGGGGGCCACTCGGACCTTCCCTTTTCTGCAGGCCATTCTCCACTCATTCAAAATAATTTTAAACAGCCATGTCCTATGAGAAGCAGCGCTTCGAAACTTTGACTCTGCCTTCCACGCCTTTGCCATAGCCTGGGCTGCCAGATCCTCGGCATCCTCCGAGTTCCCACAAAGCCTCAAGGCAAACCGGTAAGCCGGAGCAGCGTTTTCGGCAAAGAAGAGATCGAAGGCAATTGGCCGGGGGCCTGTTTCCATAACTGGCTCGAGTTCAAAGAGAGCGGTTCAGCTCTCTTCTACTGGGTTAGATGCCAACTCCTAGCGATTCCTTGGAAGACCTACAAAAATAAGACAAGGAGATGAACCCATGGCATCTCCTTGTCTTAAAAACTACAGACTTAACTCCACATCGTCCGCTTTACCAGCGCCACAGAATCGCGTACAGCCATTTCATGATGTCAGAGATAGTATCAACCAAGGCAGCTTTCAATCTCTCAAAAAACTGCCCTTTCTCAGGTTTTTCCGAACGGTTGTAAATCTTGGCCCTCACACTTCTGGCTGGGATGAAGCGGCACCTTCTTCGCTAGGAGTTGAAGACACACTAGCTGAATCTCTCAAGCCAAGGGTCACATCACCGCTGACAGTGCTCAGATCTATCTGTCCAGTGCCAGAACCCAGCCTTCCTGTAAGCTTGCCTGTTATTGCCTGATGATCTTCCAGCTCAATATCCATGATAATCTCTCCCTGAAGAGTGGACAGATTAACAAGAGCCTCGCATCCATCCGGCACTGAAAGCTTGACGTCGCCAGAGACGGCCCGGACCGAAACTGACCCTGTCACTGGCTGGATAAGATCGACTTCAACCTCTCCAGAAGCAACATCGATGCTGAGAGTCTTGACGGCACATTCAGCCAAATGAATGTCACCAGAAGATGACCGAGCTGTGATGACGCCTTTAACCCTCTTCAAATCCATGTCGCCTGACTTGGATTCTAAAGTGACAAAAGAGCCATCACAATCAGCAAGACGGCTGGAACCAGACGCAAGAGAGACCTCGACGGCCCCCTTAAGGCCAGTGCCTTCAAAGCCTGCGCTCTGAGCAATAATCTTAACCGAAGCAGTCATATCTCTAACAACGACTCGGCCAGAGCTGCTTTTGATCTCGACAGGTGTATTGGGCGCCACATTGATAGAGGCATCAATCTGACTGTCTGGACCTTCCTGCAGCTTCAAAGTAACATATTGGTCACTGACATCAAGAACAGGTGTGTAGAGGGCCGCCTTTCTTTTGGCTTCTTCTTGGTTCACTGCCTTAAAACCGGCATGGACCCGCACCTGCCCCTGGTCGGCAGATCCAACGAGACTGACCGCACCCGAGGAAGCCTCAATTTTCAGGATCTTCCCCTCTGGCACAGAAAGAGGAAGACTGACCACCTTGCTTTCATGAATCCCAAAAAGAAAGCCGATCCCCTGCCCAAGCTTCGCTTCTTCGGCAGCTTTTTTAACGGCTTCTACTCCCTTGGTAACCCCTTCTCTCACCTGAGAATTGACCTTGGTCCAATCAATGTCCTTTGTGACATCCTTGGCCAGACCTTCTACAAAGCCAAGAAAGCTCGAAACCGGGTTGTCTGTTTTGGCAGATCCAGCAGTTGAAGTCGTTTGGTCGGCAGCTGTTTCCGAAGCAGTCGTCTTTTCTTCCTGCTTTAGGTTCTCATCACCGTCCTGAAAAGCTTCAACCAGTTCAGCAGCATCCTCAGGAGAGAGCTTGCCCTCCTTAACCAGATTCATAATTCTTCGAATTTCGTCTTTCACTGTGCGGCTCCCTTCAGTTTGGCCTTAGCTTCGTCAGCGGTAATGGTCCCTTCTTCAAGTTGAGCCAAAATAGACCTTTTCAACTCGGCTTCTTCTGGCCTTCTATCGCGGGGCTTGATGGGGTTCAGTTCAAGAGCTTCCAAAAGAGAATCGAGTCTGGCACGAACCGTCGGGTAGCTGATCCCTAGTTCTTTCTCAACTGTGCTGATAACTCCTCTCGCTCTCAGAAAGACATCGAGAAAATCTTGATGGTTTTGATCAAGTCTGGCAATGGCAGGCACCTTAAAGCTGCCCTTGATCGTAACACTGCCATCTTCCGTTGTCAGTTCTGTCACAACCAGCTTCTGGCCCGAAATGGGGTCCCGTGCTGGAATTTCATGGAGGTGAGTCTGTGCCATCGTCGTCCTCTATTGAGAATCTATTAAACTCGCTACTCAGAATTATTGAGGCTCGTTGCGTTCTACCTTTAATAATGGTCTTCAAGTTGGCCCTAAAGTTCCAAAAATGGGGTCCAATGCCCACTGCCGAGTAAACTCATGAGTTGAAATGGCGATCATCGTGACGGGTGCGGCAGGCTTCATTGGAAGTCAGTTGGTTAAAGGACTCAATCGACTCGGTCGAAAAGATGTCATCGCCGTAGACAATCTTGCCAAGGCAGACAAGTTTAAGAACCTGGTTGACCTTGAGATCTGCGACTATATCGACAAAACCGAATTCCTTGAAATGCTTGTGGCCGGTGCCTTTGGCGAGGTTGAAGCTGTGTTTCACCAAGGCGCCTGCAGCGACACAATGGAACACGATGGCCGCTATATGATGGCCAACAACTACCGCTACTCATTGAATCTGCTCGATTGGTGCCAGGCTCACCGAACCCCCTTTATCTATGCTTCAAGCGCTGCCACCTACGGGCCAGCTCTAAAAGGCTTTAGAGAGGAGCCCGAATGCGAAGGGCCCTTAAACGTATACGGCTACAGCAAGCTGCTTTTCGACCAAATCGTTCGGCTCCGACTTGCATCCACCGAAAGCCAGATTGTCGGCTTCCGCTACTTTAATGTCTACGGACCGGGCGAATCGCATAAAGGACGCATGGCTTCGGTTGCCTTTCATAACTACAATAAGTTCAAAGCCGAAGGCAAAGTAGCTCTCTTTGAAGGGATTGAAGGGTACGAAAATGGCGGCCAGCTGAGAGATTTTGTCTATGTTGAGGATGTAGTCGCCACGAATATATGGTTCTGGCAGCACAAAGGAACCAGCGGCATCTACAACTGCGGCACAGGCCGAGCCCAGCCCTTCAACGACATCGCTACAACAACGGTCAACACACTTCGTTCCATTAAGGGTGAAGCAAAGCTGACCAGAGAAGAAATGGTTTCCGGCGGAGAGTTGGAATACATCGCCTTTCCCGAAGCTCTTAAAGGCAAATACCAAAACTACACCCAGGCCGACCTCACAAAGCTGAGATCGACTGGTTGTGACGTTAAATTCAGATCGGTTGAGGAAGGCGTCGAAGCCTATGTCAGGCACATGGCGGGCTAAGCCCATGGCTAAGCTTCTTGGCCTCGACGGCGGCGGCTCTTCCTTGAGGGCCATGGTCGTGGATTCTGAAACAGATGAAGTGCTCTTCACAGGGGCATCTGGCGCGGCAAACTGGTCTCAAACACCCTTTTCAGTCCTTGATGGTCATTGCCGCGAGGCGCTGGATGGCGCACCAAGCGTCGATGCAGTCGCCGGATGCTTGAGTGGGCTCCTCGGATCACAAGCGATATCAGAAGCCCAAGCTTATCTGGGTGAGCTGACCAAAGCGCCTTCCCTTGCTTTTCCAGATTACGCGGCCGCTTATTCATCCTCTCCCAAAGGAACCGATCTCTTAATCATTGCTGGAACAGGAACTCTCATCTGTTCCATGACACCTCTCGGCGATCTTATAAAAACCAGCGGTGGCGGTCCTCTCCTGGGCGGAGACCCAGGCAGTGTCTACACAATCTGTCGGACCGTTTTAGCCGAGATGCTGAGAGATCCTGATTCTGGGTCCGAGGCTCTATGGCAGCGAGTTGAGGAAGTCTGGGAAACAAGAGAGACAGATGAAATCCTGGCTGCCTTCTATAAAGCCCCAGACCGCGCTTTTCAAGTCTGCAGGCTTATTGCCCCCATACTAAACGCCTGGAAGGCAGAAGGCCGATCCTTAATTGATGTTCCTGGCGAGAGCCTTATGAATCTTGCCGAACTGATTTTCTTCCACCTTGGCAAGGCCGGAATCAATAAGGATTCCATCAGTTTGTGCCTTACGGGAGGCCTCTGGTCAGCTGACCCAGAACTTCCGATTTGGTTTGTCAACCTGCTGAATGAATCAAGCTCACCCGGCCAATTCAGCTATTCTTTCCCTCAGCGAGAACCTGTTTGGGGCGCCTGCCAGCTTGCGCGCAGGGCCCTGAACGAAAACTAAGGAACCCGAGCATGACCACCGAAAGCCGCAATCCTCGGTCGATTGGATTGGACAAGATGTCCGCCACGGAAGTTGTTCGTTTGATGAACGAGGAGGAACAGGCTGTTATAAAAGCCCTTTCTCAAGCCGAAGCTGATATTGCCGAAGCTGCCGTCAAGGTGGCAGAAGCTTTTCAAAAGGGCGGACGAATCCTCTATGTCGGAGCCGGAACATCCGGACGAGTTGCCATTGCCGATGCCGCAGAAATGCCTCCTACCTTTGGCATAGAGCCAAATCGGTTCATTGCCTTGGTCGCAGGTGGGTCGGCAGCCAATGCAGCAGCTATTGAAGGGGCTGAAGACGATGCCCTTGCGCCAGTTGAGGAAATGAACGCCCTACGGCTTACCCCCGACGATGTTGCCATCGGTCTGGCTGCCTCGGGCCGAACCCCTTATGTAATCGGCGCCATGCGCCACGCCAGACAAAAAGGCCTCTGGACCTGCGGCATCGCCAACAATCCAGGAGCCCCGATCTTCGACCATGTCGATCATCCAATCCTGCTGCATACCGGACCAGAAGTGCTGACTGGTTCCACTCGACTGAAAGCGGGCACATCACAAAAGCTGGTTCTCAACCGGATTTCTACAGCAGCCATGGTTTTGAGCGGAAAGGTTATAGAAAACCTGATGGTTGATGTCAAGGCCACCAATGTAAAACTGAAGGAACGATGCGGACGCATCGTTGTACAGCTGACCCAGATTCCGATGGATGAGGCCCTTGAGATTCTTGAGGAAAGAGACTGGAATGTCAGGTCAGCCATCGAAGAAGCGCGACGTCGAATTGCTTAGTGGCAGTTAAAAAGCAAAAAGGGGTATCTCCTTCGCTCAACGGCGACTTGTTGGTATGCCAAGAAAGGTCGGACTTCACTATCACTAAGTGATGTATAATGGGGCATGGGTCAAATCGTATCCAGCGCTCTGAACATCGCGCCGACGATGGAGTCCGAGGTCGAGGAGCGTAAGGAGTCCTGGCAGGACAACGGACTGCAGGCACTCGCCGCGCTGTCGAACACGCGCGGCGGCGTCCTCTGGATCGGCGTCAAGGACAATGGAGACCCCGTAGGGCCGAATGGCTGGTCCGACGCGGGCACGGCGGGCAAGATGGAGTCCATCTCGAACCAGATCGTGTCCAAGCTCGGCATCCACCCGTCGTCGATGACGATGGAGACCTTGCAGGGCAAGCCCGTCCTGGCCATCGTGGTCGCCAAGGCGGCGTCCCCCGTGTCCTTGGACGGCCACTACTGGCGCCGCGTCGGGAATACCTCCCGCAAGGTGCCCTCGGAGGAGCTGACGCGCTTCCTGCTCGAACGCACGGGCGGGCACTGGGATGGTATTCCAAGTGGCCTCTCGATCGACTCGCTCGACGGAGAGGTGATGCTGGCCTTCAAGTCGAGTGCGCGCAAGAGGCTCTCGGCGATCAAGGAGACGGACGACGACACCATCGTCCTTCACAATCTCGGGATGATGGACGCTGAGGGGCGGCTGACGCGCGCCGCGGTGCTACTGTTCGGAAAGGGCGACGCAGCCCAGAGGCTTTCGGCGACGGCTTTCGTCCAGGTCGGGCGCTTCAAGGGCTCGGGCGCTGGCATCGCCGACGACAAGACGGTGAGGGGAAACCTCTTCGACCAGTTCGAGGGGGCGATGTCGGCGGTCAGGGGCATGCTCCAGGTCGGATACGAGATCCCGAACGATCCAGGCGCTGCGGGGGGGCTTGAGTCGCTCGAGCGCCGGGAGGTGTGGGAATACCCGCTCGCCGCGCTCAGAGAGGCGATCGCCAACGCGCTCTTGCACCGCGACTACACGCACGGAGGGCGGGTGATGGTGAGGGTGTACGACGACAAGCTCATCGTGTCGAGCCCTGGGACGCTCCCCGAGGGGATCACGCTGGAGGACCTGAGGAAGGTCCCCCATCCATCGGTGCTCAGGAACCCGCGGCTCGCAGACGGTTTCTTCTTGAGCGGGATCGTCGAGAGGTGGGGCACGGGCACCACGCGCATGGCCGAGGCTTGCGAGGCCCACGGTCTTCCCGAGCCCGACTTCGAGCTTCGGAGCGGGGAGTTCTGGGTCACGTTCACGAAGGACCCCTACACAGACGAGCGATTGAAGGCCACAGGGCTGTCCAATCGGCAGATCAAGGGGGTCCGACTGGCCCAGACGAGAGGAAGTTTGACGAACGCCATCTACCGTGAGGAATTGGGAGTGAGCGCCAGAACGGCCGCGTCGGATCTCGCGGGCTTGGTGGCCTGCGGCGTGTTCGTGGCTGCGGGTGGCAAGGGTGCCGCTGCCCGATACCAGGTCGCGAACGCGCAGATCGCGCAACGATCACGCAGTGATCGCGCAATCCCGCTTGAGGATCGCGCAAGTGAGGGAGGAGAATGAGCGAAGTCGACGCCGTGAATGGCGGCGACACCCGCCTCACCGTTCACAAGATCGTCTCGCGCCTGCACGAGAGCAGGACGGCCGACAAGGCGACGATGCGCCGCTTCGACGAAATGCGCCTCACTCCCACCCCTCCCATGGGCCCAGAAGAGATCAGGGCTCTGCGCGACGAGGCGGGGCTCAGCCAGGCCGTACTCGCCAAGATCATCAATGTCACCGCGAGCACGGTCTTCCAGTGGGAGCGGGGGGACAAGAAGCCCACGGGGTCGGCGCTAAAGCTGCTCGCCTTGATGCGGAGCAAGGGCGTCAGCGCAGTCCTCTAGTGCTTCACCCGTCCGACGATCCCATGGTACGGGCAGTGCCCGTCCCGTACGACGCCCTCCATCAGGCGCTGGAACAGGTATGTGGGGGCGTGGCTCGTACGGCGGTTGAACCTGAACTCGAACTCGTTCAAGTACCGCTGGAGGTGCTTCCTGGACGCCGAGCCCTGGTGGGTGCCGAGCAGCCACCGTTTCAAGAGCGAGAAGACGCGGTGGACCGTTGGCAGCACCACGTGCGCCTCGGCCTCGGACACCAGGCTTGGGGCCGCCGATATAGCTTTCGTCCACCTCGACCAGTCCTTCGAGCGGGGCGCGATCGGGGTCCACCATGCAGCGTCGCAGCTTGTGGAGCCAGGTCCAGGCCGTCTTGTACGAGCCGAGCCCTAGCTGGCGCTGTAGCTCCTTGGCCGAGAGCCCTTGCTTGCTGGACACCATGAGGTACAGCGCCAGGAACCACATTGCGGGTGCCGTGGAAAGCGGTGTCGGAGGTGATTGAATGGTGATGGCGGCACCCGTAGCAAACGTAGATGAGCCTGGTGGGGAGCGCGTGGGCCTCGGAGTGCCCGCACAGGTGGCACTTGAACCCCTCGGGCCACTTCTGCCTGAAGAGGTAGTCCAGGCACTGCTCGTCGATGCCGAACCGCTCCAGGAACTCGGGCAAACTCTTCGGGAAGTCGCGCTCAATCATCTTTGTAGACTTTAGTCTACAAAGATGATTGAGCGTTGCTAACGCAACATCCAGGCTAGCGGTTGAGCGAAGGGGATACCCCTTAAAGTAAAAAGGTGTCACCCACACAATGGATGACACCTTTTTGTTTTGCTCCAGGAACCTGTGCTCGCAACAGTCTAGCAATTCAAATGGGGTTCATCTGCTAAACCAGTCAATGTTTCTACAACTGGTTAAGTCGCATTTATTTTCCTGCAGTCTCGACCTAAACCACCAAACCCGCCCTGTCCTGTCATACAAATAAATTGGGGAGCGCAGACTATATGCACTCCCCAACTAGATTTTCCCAAGTTAGAAAATCCCGAACCTAGCAGCTATCGGCCAAGGCCACGAACATAGCCAACACACTGAGCGATCTCCCCCAAATTGTTGTCCCAGTTGTGCTCATACTCAATGCTTACAGGCCCTTTCATGCCGATCTGCTTATAGTGAGCAAGAATCGCCTTAATATCAGAAACGCCTGTGCCATAAGGAACATCATGACCGTTGGCAGCAAAAACGCTTAAATCCTTAAGATGCGAACTTACGATGCGGCCTTTTAAGGTCTTAAGCGCATCAATAGGCTTTATTCCTGTTCTCACCCAATGGCCAGTATCGGCACAGGCTCCAATTCTCTTATCTCGGTTCTTAACCAGATCGTAAATAAATGCTGGATCCCAGACCTTGTAGTTGGGGTTGTTTGGCTGGCGCGGATGATTATGGTATCCCACCTTAATATCAAACTCCTTAACCAGCTTTTCTATGGCATCAATGGCTTCAACGCTCTCTGTGTTAATCACCTCGATGCCCAGTTCCTTGGCCCAAACAAACAAGGGACGAGCCTGTGATTCCTGACTAGAGATTCCGGTGACCCCAAAGGCCATAGCCTTGATTCCCGTATCCATTAGCTTCTTCTTCAGCAGAGCCGTCTTCTCGGCACCCATCTCCGGTCCAACTCCGGTTGAATCAGTGGGGGAGAGCTTTTGATTGGGATAAATCTCAATATTGGGAGCGCCTGCCAGCCTCGCTTTTTCGATGGCCTCGAAGGCAGAAAAACGATTAAAGGACCAGGCCTGCACCGTAAGATAGTGCCCTCCAACGGTCCGGTCGGCAGGAGCCTGAGTAAGAATCGCTCCGGCAAGAAGCAAGGCGTTGACCATCGCTTAAGGATAGCTCAGATCAGGCCATGACCGCCCTGCCCAGGGCAAGTGTAAGACTCAAAAAGAGACTGCCTTTACCCCTTCTACTAAGAATGTCCCGCCTGACTCAAGAGCTTCTCTACGAACCATTGCCCTTGCAGCTGGACCAAGCTCAGAATGCACGCCAGACCTCAGAATCGTTCCAACCTCTTTTCCTTCTATGCTCACAGCAGCGAGGGCAGGAACAGGTGATTCCAGCTTCAGCTTGACCCATAGCTTGTTCACCTTGCCCCTGGCGTAAATCCGGTGAATGATCTCCTGACCTGTGTAGCAGCCCTTTGTATAGCTGACATGCTGAGTCAAAAACTCCTGGCCTAGTTCTGACACCAATGTTTTTTCGTTTGTGTCAACACCCAAAAGGGGCACCCCAGACACAATGCTTTCAGCCTCAAAGTCGCTCTGCGGCATCAAAGGACGGACATCTTCAACACCGATAACATCCCACCCGCCAGCCAGTGAGCGCTTTCGACGCAGCCAAATCTGGCCTCCTAAGTCACAGGCATCGCTCTGCTGCAGCGTGAGCGAGCGAGATCCTTGAACGGTCCAAATCTGCTCGTCCAAAAATTCAGCCTCTATGTCTTCCATTATCACGAACTGCTCCAGCCTGTCCGCCAAAGCAGAAAGGTTTTGACCAGTGACAACAATCCCGCGCAGTGTTCTCCCGACAGCATTGACGTCAACCAGCTGTCCCGAAGCAGATGCCATGGCGGCATAGCGGACCTCACCTATCTCAAGGCCGCGCAGATCCTGGCTTACCTGGCCCTGCAGCCAATCAAGAGCATCAGAACCCCTCAAAATGCAGGCTCTTTCTCTTGGCAGGGGATGCCACGCCATGTCGCTCGTGCTGGTTTCGCTGGTCATTCATCTCTTATTCGATCAAATGTCCTCAAGAGAATCACAGTCCCATCACAAAATTGCCGAAGCTTATGCAGGCGCCAAACGTATAGGAACTAAGTACCATCTGGTATCGAGGTCCACGGCAATGACGCCATACGAACAGACTTCCCCATCCGAGAAAGAAAACACGTCACAGACCGCTTCGTCGCGTGCTGTCTCCCAAGGCTTCTGTCACCAGGTAACACCCCCCACCTGCTGTGAATCCTCCTTTCGCAGGCCAGAACGTCCACGATACGAAAGCAGCAGACCTGAATCGCAAAGGGAAAGCAGCTCATCCTACGGCGGTCGTTCGTCCTAACAAAACTCAAGATTCTTAGGGCAAGAGGCGAGTTTTCACTAATCAGTGAAATCTCGCCTCTTTCGCCTTGTAAAATTGACTTTAAGAATGGCCAGCACCCTCCAGCCGGGGATTTCCCTGGATTCAATTGCTGAAAAGGTTTTTTCAAACCAGCGCATCACCGCAGAGGATGCTGTGTTTTTGTTCAGCCACCCCAACCTCAATGATCTTTCTGCGATGGCCAATTATCGCCGAGAGCAGACATCTGACCCCAAGGTTGTCAGCTACATCATTGGTCGAATTCTCAATTACACCAATGTATGCTGGGTTCGCTGTAAGTTCTGTGCCTTCTACCGCACTCCGGGTCATGACGAAGGCTACACCCATTCAGATGAAGGGATTCTTGAAAAGGTTCAAGATACGGTAGATAAAGGCGGAGTTGAAATTCTTTTTCAGGGAGGCCTTAATCCCAAGCTTAAAATCGACTACTTTGAGCGGATTTTCAGCAAAATCAAAGAAGCCTATCCCAATGTTATTCTCCATGCCCTGAGTCCGGCAGAGATCATCTACATTGCCCATATCAGCAAGCTGACCTTGGAGGAAACGCTTCAGAGGCTCAAAGCTGTAGGCCACCATTCAATTCCTGGGGCTGGAGGCGAGATTTTGGTCGATAGGGTCCGCAAGATTATCGCCCCCTATAAAGACACCACCAACGAGTGGCTTAACTGCATGAGAGTGGCCTCTGGCTTGGGCATGAAATCCACTGCCTCTATGATGTTCGGTCATGTAGAAACAATCGAGGACAGAGTTGAACACTTAGGCAGAATCCGCGACCTGCAGGATGAGTGTTCGCCTTTCAGGGCCTTCGTCACCTGGAGCTTCCAGCCCGAGGATACAGACCTCCCCATTCCGAATAAATCGAGCGCGTTCGATTATCTTCGCACCCTGGCCGTCAGCCGAATTTTCCTGGATAACTTCAGCAATGTTCAGCTCTCAATCCTTACTCAAGGTCCCAAGATCGCTCAGCTTGGCCTGCGCTACGGAGCCAATGATTTTGGTTCAACAATGATCGAAGAAAATGTTGTCAGCGCTGCCGGCAATAAGTTCATTTTAAGCGCCGAAGAGTTTGAAAGACTGATCCTTGATGCTGGCTACGAACCTCGTCGCAGAAATACCCGCTACGAGCTGATCTAAAGCACGTTAATAATCAATAAAGGCGGCCGTCAAACTGACGGCCGCCTTTCTGTTTTCTGTACTAAAGTTTCTGCACTGAAGCGGCTTGACTTATATAGGCAGCCCAAGCAGACGAGCCACAAACCATGTCGGGTTGCCGATAACCAGCCTGATAATCGAAAACTCTGGCAGCACCCATCCGATCATCAAAATGCCCAAGAAAACATACATGCCTGTTCTCAAGTTCCAGTAGGTCCACTTCTCTCTCACATTGTCAGGAAGAAAAGTCCCAAAAATCCACATGCCATCAAGCGGGCCAATAGGAATTAGGTTGAAGAAGAAGAGGGCAAGGTTGATAGTTACGCCTAGAAAAATAAGGTTGACCACAAAGGGATCAAGAGCCATTGAAGACGCGATCACCAGCTTAAAAACTATTGCGTAAACCACAGCCTGCAGCAGATTGCTGATAGGACCAGCAGCAACAGCCGCAAAGTGATCCCACTTCGGGTTTCTCATGCGGCTGGGGTCCATGGGAACGGGCCGCCCCCAGCCAATTCCGAACCCGGTCATTACAGTCATGATAATGAACAGAGCGCCAATAGGGTCAAAGTGATTAAAAAGGTTTAGGGTGACCCGCCCATGAATCCGCGGAGTTGGGTCTCCAGCCATATCGGCAAACTTTGCGTGGCAGTACTCGTGAATTCCAATCGCCAAGAAGATGACGATGAGACTTGGAATGACCCTTGCACTTGCATCAGCACCTGCGCCTTGCGCAAAAAGGGGCAGGAGGTTTTGTAAAAATTCCATAGGCTCTTGTCACTAACTCAATTCCAAGCTTGGCAGCAGGTCAGGGGGAAGATACTCTCTTGAGAAAATCTCCTGCCACGAGTCTGCCTCTTGGACTACTTCCCACGTCCCCGAAAGTCTCCTTATAACAGCTCTAGGCCGGGGGTAACGGTTGTATTGGCTGGACATGGTCATGTTGTAGGCACCAGTGACCAAAACCTGAATCAAGTCTCCTTTCTGCAGGTCTGCAGGCAACTTTACGTCCTGAAAGAGAAGGTCGGTTTCACAGTGCCTGCCAGATATAGTAAAGACCCTCTCTTCCACAGTCTCTCGGGGCTGGGCGGCAACATGCTTTAAGGGATAGGTTGATCCATACAAGGCTGGCCGCGGGTTATCTGCCAATCCGCCGTGAACAGAGGCAAAGGTGCGGCTTCCTTCTTCAAAAACTGCCTCCTTAACCACTCCCACTTGATAAAGCGTCAGGCCTGCCCTCGCAATAAGAGATCGACCAGGTTCTTGGACAAGCTGCGGATCAAGGTCAGTGCCCATCAGCTCTTCCCTTATGCCTCCTGCCAAGCGGCTGCAGTACTCTTCAACTGAAAGGGGCTGGTCTTCTGGCCTGTAGGCAACCCCCATTCCTCCCCCAGTGTTGATAACTGCGGCCTTCCATCCCTTGTCTCTCAACATCCTCGCGGCAAATTTTGCCAGAATCCTTCCCCCGTTGATCTGAGCTTCTGGATTCATGAGCTGCGAACCCACATGGCAGTGAACTCCAATCAGTGGCAGGCTGTGCTCTAGGCAGTAATCGACGGCCTTCTCCGCTGCCCCGCTAGACATGCTGAAGCCAAATTTGGTGTCACCTTGACCCGTAGCGATCTTTATGTTTGTCTCTGGGTCAACGCCTGGAGCCAGCCTTAACAGCAGCTGAGGGAGAGGCAGATTTTGTCCTGCAAGATACTCAAGCTCTTCCTGGTTGTCCACCACAATCTGGGAGACTCCAGCCTTCAAAGCAAAATCTATTTCACTATGACTTTTGCAGCTGCCATGCAGGTGAATCCGACGAGTAGGAACTCCGGCAAGCATTGCCGCCCTTAGTTCCCCTTCGCTTGCACAGTCAATCCGGCATCCTTCCTGGGCGGCTATGGCCAAGACAGCCAGGGTTGAGTTGGCTTTGCTGGCAAAAGTCAGCTCGCAGCTGGGCCAAACAGATTCAAATGCCGTCTTGTATCTCCTAATGGCAGACCTAAAGATGGCTTCATCCAAGACATAAAGCGGATGGCCAAATTCCTTGACCAAGCTTCTCGCTTCATCGTCCTCCAAAACCAGCCTTTCCTGCACAGGCTCCATTGTATGAGGCTGTAAAAGAATACAATGGGCATGTGAAGAAAATTGCGATCTTGGGAAGCACCGGGAGCATCGGACGACAAACCCTAGACGTGATTAGGCAGCACCCAGACAAGCTGCAGGTCGTTTCTCTCACAGCCCGCACCAGCGGCGATCTGCTAAAACAGCAGGCAGCAGAATTCGGAGTCAAGCATATCGCTCTCATGAGCGAACAGTCTGGCCGTCAAAGCGGAATTCCAGGTGGAATGACATCTGTAATCGACTGCGCCACCCTCCCAGAGGTTGACATTGTTGTGATTTCTGTAGCCGGAGTCATCGGCCTTGAGCCCACCCTTGCCGCCATAGAAGCGGACAAAGACATAGCCCTTGCCTCCAAGGAGGTTCTTGTCTCGGCAGGCGGAACAGTGATGAACCGGGTTAAGGCCAAAGGTTTGAGCCTCAGCCCAATCGACAGCGAACATTCAGCAATTCACCAATGCCTTCAGGGAAGCCAGCTTGAGGAAATCGAAAAGCTGTTCCTTACGGCCAGCGGCGGCCCCTTCTATGGAAGAGCAAAGGAATCTCTTGCGGAAGTCACGGTGGAAGAAGCCTTGAAGCATCCAACCTGGGCGATGGGAGGAAAAATCACGATTGATTCCGCAACCCTAATGAATAAAGGGCTGGAAGTCATCGAAGCCCATTGGCTGTTTGGCGCTTCGGCAGATCAAATTGAGGTTGTGGTTCACCCGCAAAGCATCATTCACTCAATGGTCAGATTCCAGGATGGAAGCGTTCTTGCCCAGATGGGGTGGCCAGATATGCGTCTTCCTATTCAATACGCGCTGATGGGGCCAGAGAGGGCGTCAAACCCCATTCGGCACTGGGACCCCCTCAATACTCCCAAGCTGGAGTTCTTCTCGCCTGACCCGACTGCTTTCCGCTGTCTTGCTCTTGCCTACCATGCGATGCGCGAAGAAGGAACCCTTCCCTGCGTTATGAATGCGGCAAATGAGGAAGCAGCAAATGCCTTTTTACGAGGTCAGTGCCGATTTCTTCAGATTGCCGAGGTCGTAGAAGAGGTCATGAGCAGACATGCTAAAACAGAATCCACCCTGGAGGCTGTCTACGCAGCCGATGCCTGGGCTAGAAGTGAGGCATTAGGCTTGATTAGGCAGCAAAACTAAGCACGACCCCAAGCAAACCAAGCCTTTCATTCGTAACGAGTAGAACCAATGCACCTGCTAGAATCCTTTTTGGGAATCCTACGAACTACCGGAGCCCTGCTGCTTATCCTGACAGTGCTCGTGGCTGTTCATGAACTGGGGCATTTTCTCTTCGCCCGCATGTTTGGCATGGAGGTTAACACCTTTGCCGTAATGATGGGTGGTGTAAGGCGAACCAACCTGCGCCCTTACCTGGCTTACCCCTTGGTCTCAGGCTGGCTTGTGGCAGGGGCTGTCTTGGCCGCCATCACAATGATAATCGGAGGCGGAGCGGCTGGCCTATGGCAGCTCGAAGTTGCCGGGTTCTTCCTCTTGGCTATTCCACTGCCTTATTGGATGGCTTCACGCCTGGAAGCCCTCTACCATCTGCCATCTGGTTCCGCCTTCAAAATGATGGCCCAGTCGTGGTGCGGCGGTTTGATGATTCTGGCAGTCGGCACACAGTTTCGCGGAGTGACCCCAAGCCTTTTCTTCGGAGTGATTCTTGGGGCAGCTGTTGTCGGAGTGCTGCTTCTCTACTATCGCCCCGTGATGCAGAAATCAGAAGATGCTCCTATGGGCGAAGGCCAAATTGAACTGGGGAGAACTCTGACTTTAGAGGAACAGAACGAGTTAGGCAGAGAGGAAGTTGACCTCACAGATAGGCGTGTCCGCGTTGACTTTCGCCCCCTTCTTTCATGGAAGGATAAGAGAGGCACTGAGTTTGCTTTTCTTCTGCTGCCCCTTGGAGGTTTTGCCGCCATTAAAGGCATGCATGCCAAGGAAGACGGCAGCGAAGTCAACATTGAGGGGGGCTTTTATTCCAAGCCCGCATGGCAGAGATTTCTTACTCTTTTCGCTGGACCGCTCTTTTCCATTCTTTTCGGAGTTGTGCTGCTGTTTGGCAGCTTCCTTGCCGTTGGAAAGCCAGACCTAACCCGATCTAAAATCGTTGAAATGGCTGTCGAAGGCGACCCAGCAGCCAAGGCAGGAATCAAGCCAGGAGACGAGATTGACTCCATCAACGGCACTGCCATTACTGGCTTCTTCCACATGGTCAGCATCATCCGAGACCAGTTTGAAGAATCTCCAACCGGACCCAAGCCGAAGCAGATTGAAATGAAGGTGCGGCGTGAAGGACAGGAGATGGCTTTCACCGTTACTCCAAAAGTCACCAGCGACCTGCTGCCTCTTATTGATGAAACCGGCAAGGCAACAGGCGAAACAAGGATTCAAGCTCGAATTGGGCTGGCCCTTAAGCCAGACCTTGTGCCAATTCCTACCGGCGAAGCTTTTGTGATGGCTCTAAAAGCACCTCTTGCCATGGTCAGCATAGTCGGTGATAGGCTTAAGAAGCCTGAGACAGCCGGTGAAGTCATCGGGGGCCCTATATCAATGGCTCAGCAGTCTCAAATGGCCGTAAACCAAGGGTTCTTAGGAATCGTTCAGATGGCAGCGATTCTCAGCATCATGCTTGGCATCATGAACCTTCTGCCAATCCCGCCATTGGATGGCGGACAGATGGTGATAGCCTTTGCCGAAATGCTGCGGCGCGGCACCCGCCTCAGCCTAAATGTGCAGCACGCCATGACAATGATCGGCCTTGTCTTTGTTGTGGGTCTTACCCTGCTTGCAGTTGTGATGGATGTTGAACGCCAGGCAAAGAAGATAAGAAACCCCGAGACTGCCCCGGCAAAAGCTGGCAGCTCGCCTGAGAACTCAGCGACAGAAGCCACTTCCCCAGCTCATGCCAAGTAAAAAGGCAGCCTGCTAAGACACAATCCTACGAAGCAGGCCGCAAAAAAGAAAGCCGTCCCCCATTGAGGGACGGCTTTTCTTTCGCCAGTATTCGGCTCGCTTGCCTTAGGATGCAAGCCTAGAAGGAAATGTCGATTGCTTCTTCTTTCTTCGTCTCTGCACTCTTGTAGAGAGCGTCGAAAATAGCATTCAAAATCAAGCCGTTCTCTCCGGGAACAGGTGAAGGCTTTTCATTCTTGATCGCATCAATAAAGGCCTGGACTTCAGCGACATGGGCGCTCTTCACATCAGGAATGTTGACAGGCTTCATGTTAAAAAGCTGCTGATTTTCCTCTGTGTAGATCTGGATGGGATCGCTGCCCCAAGGAGTGACCGTTGCGCCTGCCTTTGTTCCAAACAGATCGCATCTAAAGGGATCACCATCAAGGTTGCCCATAAAGCTGGATTCCAGCGAGATCACCGCACCGTTGTCGAATCGGATCTGACCTGTCGCAAAATCTTCGACTGTGAACTTGCTTCGATCGTAATCTCCCCAAGGATTGACAAGGCCAGGAGTCTTGCCAAGAATGTCCCATGTCTGGCCGCTTGCACTCACAGGCTTCGGATACCCCATGAAGTAGAGAGTGAAATCCAGAATATGAACGCCAATATCAATCAGGGGACCGCCGCCCTGAAGCTCTTTATCAATAAAGACTCCCCATGCAGGAACGCCTCTGCGTCGCAGAGCCCATGAGCGGGCATAGTAAATGTCTCCCATCGCTCCGCTGTCGATGTACTGCTTCATAAACCTGGCAGCGCCGGTGAATCGGTTCTGAAGTGCAACCTGCAGAATCTTGCCGCTTTCTCTGGCAGCAGCGCACATTTCTTTAGCTTCAATGGCATTCATTGCCAAGGGCTTTTCACAAAGAACATGCTTTCCAGCACCCAAAGCTTCTATTGTCGGAAGATGGTGAAACTTGTTGGGAGTGGTGATTGAGACTGCGTCAATTTCCGGGTCAGACAAAACATCCTTGTAGCTTGTGACCACCTTTGGTCGCGCCATGCCGCCTTCGGCAATCTTGTCTGCGGCCTTGTTTGCCGTCTCTTCGTTTACGTCGCAGCTGACGACAATTTCGCAGTCGTCCGCAACAGAAAGGTAGCCCGGAATATGGGCGCCCTGGGCGATTCCACCCGCCCCGATCAAGCCGATTTTCAGCTTCTTGCTCATGTTTTCAAAAACCCGGCGATGCAGCCTCGCCGCATAGCAGATTACTCCCGCAGGTACATGACTTATCTTTCCTGCTTCACCTCGGGACTGAAGTCCGGGTGATATGGGGCTGCTTCAGGCACAAAAATGGCAGGGATGCCCGCATCACCTGCCATTTCCGCATCGCTACGCTTGTGGCGCAGGTGTGGGTGGATCGTCTTCTGGCTTCTTAGGCCTCATCAAACTCAAGATGACACTCAAAACGATGACACCCAAAATAACGCCCAAGCTCAAGCCGATTGGAAACTTAAAGTCTGGCTGACCACCCAGGGTGTGCATGTAGTAGGTGTAAACCATCTTGCCGCCAACGAACATAAGAATGGCTGCCAGGCCTGTGCCCAAGTAATGGAAAAGATCCATAAGGCCAGCCAAGGCAAAGAACAGAGCTCGCAAGCCAAGAATCGCGAAAACGTTGGAAGTAAAGATGATAAATGGATCTCTGGTGATCGCAAAGATCGCAGGAATCGAATCAACAGCAAAAACAATGTCAGTGAACTCAACAAAAAGCAGAGTCACAAACAAAGGCGTTGCCCAAAGTTTTCCATCAATTTTTGTAAAGAACTTCTGACCAACGTATTCTTTGGTCACGGGCATCATTTTTCTAAACAAAACGATTGCAGGGTTCTTTTCCGGCTCAAGCTTTTTGTCCTTTGTGGTCAGCATTTTAATGCCGGTAAAGATCAAAAAGCCGCCAAAAACCAAAACTGCCCAGGCAAACTCTTTAAGAATCGCTGCCCCAGCTGCAATAAATCCGGCACGCAGCAAAAGCGCGCCGATAATGCCCCAAAACAAAACGCGGTGCTGATACTTCTGCGGAACATTGAAGTAGGAGAACACCATCAGGAAGACAAAAATATTGTCTACGCTCAGGGCTTTTTCTACAACGTATCCCGTCAAAAAGGCTAAAGCAGCTTCTTTAGGTGTATAGCTGCTTCCCGCATCAATTTTGTCCCAAAAGAAGTAAAGACCCACGTTAAAGAGCAGTGCAAGACTGATCCAAATACCGCTCCAAATTAGAGCTTCTTTGATCTTTACTTCATGGGCATCCTTATGAAAAACGCCAAGATCCAGGGCAAGCATTCCCAGCACAAAGGCAAGAAATGTGATCCAAATCCAAATTGGAACACCAGCAAGTTCAGGCATTAGCCAGCATCAACCTCATTTTTATAGTCCCCTATTCGAAGCCAACTAAACGCCATCTTTACTTCTCGCACCTGCTAAAGCCAAAGGCAAAGGGCAAATGTAGAAGCACTAATAGAGCGTGAAAGAAGGCCAGACATCATGCTTCAAAAAGCAATGGCCCAAGGGAGAACCACTGCTAACGCAGCAGAAGGTCTTGCCATTGTGCGGGACTCCGGTCGAGAATTCGACGTATTGACGAAGCCTGCCCCGGTGGTGCCGGGGGCTACTCCCCTTCAGAATGCTCTTTAGTTAGGCACGAAAAGCTGGTCTGTGTCAAGGGAAATGACAGATGCCTCATCATGTCTCGTCAAAAGAGCCCCTTCACATAACGGGTCGGGAGGCCTGACTGTTGATTCTTGCCCACCTAATCCGACCACAATGCAGGAGAGTCAAACGACTTCAATTGTAACTATCATGCCGACCTACGTTTACGAGTGCTCCAGCTGCGAGAATGTTTTCGAAGTGGAACAAAGAATCAGCGAGTCGCCCTTGACAGACTGCCATTGTGGTTCTCAGGGAACGGTCAAGCGAATTATTCAGCCCATTGCCGTCATGTTTAATGGCACAGGCTTTCATATCAACGACTATTCCAAAAAATCTGCTCCGGAATCCTGCAGCACTCCCTCCACCTGCTGCGGCGGCGGATGTACGGCTCCTTCGGAGAACTAATCTCCCCCCTGCCTTAAAAGCATCCCCTAGCCGAACATCAACCGAACGTGCTAGGGTAAACAAATGCTCGCAGCTGCACTAGCCCTGACGGCCACGATTCAGAAAAAGCCGGTCTCGGCCCCGAACTACAAGCCGGCTTGGGTCAGAACATTCTCGCAGGAGTTCGATGGACCAGCAGGGCAGGCCCCAGACCCCAAAGTATGGGGACGAGACCTTGGGGGTGGTGGCTGGGGCAACAGCGAACATCAAAGCTATACGGATGGCCCCAAGAACGCTTTTCTTGACGGCAAGGGAAACCTGGTTATTGAAGCCAGAAAGGAACCCACTACCGGCCCTGATGGCATTGCTCGTGACTACAGTTCGGCAAGACTCCTCACCAAAGGCAAGTTCAGCCAGGCCTATGGCCGCTTTGAAGCCAGAATAAAGCTCCCTCGTGGCCAAGGAATCTGGCCCGCCTTTTGGATGATGGGTGATGCCACCGACAAGCTTGGCTGGCCAGGTGGAGGCGAGATCGACATCATGGAGTTTTTGGGGCACCAAACCAAAACTCTCTACGGAACTCTTCACGGTCCTGGCTACTCAGGCGCAAACGGAATGCAGGCCAAGCACGAATCTCCCACCGAGCTTGCTGGGAATTTTCACGTTTATGGGGTGGAATGGTCGCCTGACTTCATTAAGTGGACGATTGACGGCAAGGTGTACGGCACTAAAACCCCAGAAGACGCCAAAGCCATGAGATGGGCATTTGATGGCAGCTTTTATATGATTCTTAATCTGGCTGTCGGAGGTCATTGGGGTGGATACCCCGATGCGACAACCGTCTTTCCGCAAAGAATGGAAGTCGATTATGTAAGAGTCTATAAGGACAGCAAACTAAAGGTCAATCCTGCCGCTATAGAGGCCAAGCAGAAGCGAAGAATCACTAAGTATCAGGAGTTCAAACAGGCGCCAGTAGTCACGCTTCCCGGCACCATCCTGGCTGTCAACTACCTGCCCGGGCGCTATTTTGATACAGATCCCGCCAATGCAGGCGGTCAATACCGGCCTATGGATGGCGTAGATATCGGAACCTCTGGCAGCCCTAAATCTAAGTACAGCATTGGCTGGACAGAGCCTGGTGAATGGCTTGAATACAAGGTTCAAGTCAAGTCCCCTAGCCGATTCAGATTTTCAATTGATGCCGCCTGTGAGGGACCAGGTGGAAGGGTTCAGCTGGAAATCAACGGCAAAGCGGTTACTAAGGCAGTCCAGATTCCTGATACCAAAGGCTGGTCAAACTGGCAGAAAGTTGACATGGGGATTATCAACTTCTCAAAAGGAAGCCATATCATCAGGCTTAAAATGGTCTCTGCCGGCCCAGGCGGTCCGGTCGGCAACATCATGCTGATTGAAGCTGCAAAAGCCTAGATGAACCTTGTTCTGTGATGAGGCTTTACACCTCATCACAGAACAAGCAGCCAGCCTATTTCACCTTCTGAACTCTGCGAATAAACTGAGTTCCTATCAGCATCACAGTTCCAGAAACAATAAAGGCAGCGGAGTAGCCCATTCCCATGTTTACTCTATTGAGGCTGTCGATGATGCCGCCAGAAAGCCCCGCCGTAACCTGAGCAAAAACCACCGCACTCGACCAGATTCCCATATCTTTGCCAAGCGATTCAGGGTCAGGGACAGTCGCTGCCCCCATTGCCCAGTCCGCGCTGATGAAGGTTCCTTGACCAAACCCAAAAGCAAGGGCAAGCACCCACATAAGCGAATACTCTTTCGTAAAGGCGATGCAGAAAAGAACCGGAGCAAGCACAAGACCAGAGAAAAGAATTGTGCGCTTAAGACCCCACTTATCCATTCTTTTTGAACTCAGCAAAGCACCCACGCCGCCGCTGAAACTCAAACTGAGAAGCACAAGCATCAAGGCCATCATGGTGCCTGTAATCGAAACCCCAAACCACGAGAAAACCTTTTCTGTGCCCTCGGGCTTTCCAACAACATCATCCAAAAACCTCTGCAGATAAGGCTGAACAATAAAGAATCCGAGGTTGATAAGAACCCGCGAGATCCATACAGTACGAAAATCATGATCGGCTAAAGGAGAAAACCAGCCCCGAAGGCCTGTCTTTTCGGCTTTTGATTCCTGTCTCAAATCCGGGGCAGGCTTGGGCATTGGCTCTCTTAGCTCTCTCACGGCCCAAAGAACAGAGCAGAGGCAGATTATCTGCACAAGACCAATCCCCAGATAAACCCACTGATGCGCCTTCAATCCTCCCAACCCAGACAGGACCATGGCAGCAGTCACAGTAGCGATTTGAGCAAAGAGGTTTAGAGCGCCTAAAATGGCGCTTGCCCTAGCCTGTTTATCTTTTGGAACGATCTGCGGGATCAAACTGGCATAGGCACCCTGAATGACATCATCACTGACCTGCAGCATCAAATAGCCTGCAGCAAGAAGCCAAAACCTCTCGACTCCCGCCATGATGAAGAGGGCGATAAGGGTCAAAATCGACCCAGTTATCATAAAAACCCTTCGGCGGCCAAGCCTGTCGCTCCAGCCCCCCATCAACGAAGGTCCAACAAAAGCCCACACTGCACCAGCAGCAAATATCCACCCCCAATATGTGTTTTTAAGGTGGAACGGAACATCCGGCATGGCAGCAATCTGACCTGGCACAATGACCAGCATCAGAACAAACCACTTGTAGTTGTTGGCGAACCACAAGGCAGACAATGCCGTGTTCCAAAGACCAGACTCTCTAAAAATCGTGCCAGGATGTCCGCTGCTTTGCGGGTGGTTCATAAAGGTTCACTCACTCAAATTCTAGTCTGACAGGAGACGCCCTGCCTTAAAAGAAAAAATCTAGGCTCTAGCCGATCTACAGACAATTTCCCACTCGGCCGGCGTGACTGGCATGACGCTAAGCCTTTGTCCACGACGAATCACAAGCATCTCTTCCAAGCCCTCTATCTGCCTCAAGGCCTCCAACGTTAATACTCTGCCAAAGGTTTCAATATGCCTCACGTCAACCGCCATCCACCTCGGATTAGCTGGGTCAGATTTGGGATCATAGTATTCGCTTGCAGGATCAAACTGGGTGGGATCGGGATAGCCCTCTCTAGCAACTTCCATGATGCCAACGATGCCCGATGGGCTGGCATTGGAATGATGAAAAAAAGCCAGGTCACCTGGCTTCATTTGATCGCGCATAAAGTTGCGGACTGTGTAGTTGCGGCACCCTTCCCATAGCGCCGGACCTCCTGCTTTTTCCAGATCATCTATCGAATAAACGTCTGGTTCCGACTTCATCAGCCAATAGTTCATGCCTGCTTCCTTAAGGTCGTTCTACAAAGCTCAAACGAGCGGCAGAAGGAAACCCCATTCCTCTGCCTTGTCGGGACTAGCATCAATGCGGTCTCCTTTTTTAACAGCGCCACGCTTTTCGTAAAAAGCGTGGCCGCGCTCCAAAGTCTTGTCTGACCATATCTGCATTAAGCGGCAGTTCTGGGCTCTTGCCTCGGCCACAACAGCATCAAAAAGAGCCTTTCCGGCCCCAATGCCTCTTGCCTCAGGCCAGGCGTACATGCGGACCAGTTCACAATCTGCCCCCGCAAAAAACAGCAGTCCCTCTTCATCTTCAACCAGATCGCCATCTTCGCCCGGCAGGGCCAGGTGAACGCTGAGTCCTGCCGTCGCCAAGATCCTGCCCTCTCCTGATTCGGCCACCCAAAAACCTCCGCTTCCGCTTAAGTAGGTTTCAGCAAAATCATAGAGGTCAGAATGGTAGCCCTCTTCTTCCCAGCTAAAGCCATGCTCAATATAGGCGGCTTTTATCAGTTCCTGAATAGCGGGGCTGTCTTTCTGTACCGCTTTTCTTACGCGCACGGTCCCCCTTCAGCGTACAGCTCTCTCAAGTCTGCAATCGTGTAGTCAGGAGGAATCGCTCCAGGCGGCAGTTCTTCTGGAAGGCCAGTTTTTGAAGAAGGAGCCACGTCAGTGGACCGGCGAATCCATGCCGTCCTCCAGCCTGCTGCCTGAGCTGGCTTCACATCATGGCCAAAGCTGTTCCCCACCATCAAAATCTCCCCGCCCTCTGCGCTGGTCAGCTTCTCCAGCTTGGACATCACTTCGGGGTTTGGCTTGCCCATTCCCATTTCTCCTTCAATCAAAATAGGGTCGAAATAATGGCCAATCTGCAGGGTCTCAATTTCCTGCCGCTGAATATCAGCGGGTCCGTTTGTGATCATCGCCAGCCGAAACCCTCCCTTTAGGGCGTCTAGAACTTCGATTGATTCAGGAAAAAGCTCCAGAGCTCCATGACGTTCAATGTAGTAGGTATCGCTCATATCCTGCACAAGCTGAGCATCACGAATGTCCAGCCGGGCAAGAACCCTCTTCATCAGTTCTCTGCGGGTCGTTTCTCCCGACTGGCAGTATTTAACGTACCATCGAGGCTGTCCCAGTTCTTTAACCAAACCGCTGAACTCATCTGCCCATAAAGCGAGCATTTCGTCGGCGGATTTCCCTGTCTCAGAGTGAACTTCAAAGGCTCGCTTCAGTCCATGCTTAGCCGCCTGCCAATAGCCGCAGAGAGTGTCGTCAAGGTCGAAGACGACGACCTTCGGGGCCTGGGGGGAGATCACCCCCCAATTATGCTTTGAGTTCCAATAAAAAGTTGAGGACGCAGAAAAACCTATCTCTCATCAGCTGGCCTGCCCAGCCTCAGAGTTGTGAGCCTTTATCCAGTCGATCACCTTAGCCAAAACCTTGCCCCTATGGCTGATCGCATGTTTCTGCGCGGCTGTCAAATCAGCCATGGTGCAGCCCAGTTCGGGCAGAAAGAAGATTGGGTCATAACCAAAGCCACCCCTGCCGCTTGGCTCACTGCTGATTCTGCCGCGACAAACACCTTCAAAAAGATGCAGAGGCTTGCCCCCTGGCCCTGCCAGCCCGACCAGGCAGCGGAACTGAGCCCCTCTCTCTTCTTCAGGCAGACCTTCCATTCGGTCCAGAATGATCTTCATTTTTTCAGGAAAGCTGGTCTCTTCCCCTGCAAACCGCTTGCTGTAAACCCCCAGTTCCCCCGGAAGAGCATCAACTTCTAGACCCGCATCATCGGCCAGGCACCACTCATCAGTGTGGCCTGCGGCATCAAGCACTTTGATCGCACAATTCTCTTCGTAAGTGGTTCCGATTTCCTCTGGCTCTGGTTGAAGCGCAAAGTCGTTAAGGGTCAGAAGCTCAATCTCTGGCAAAGCTTCGCCTAAAATCGTCATCATCTCCTTTCCTTTTTTCAAGTTATGGGTGGCAATAACGATTCGCTGAATCATGGCTGAAAGTTTGACTCTGGCCTGCACAACAGATCGGGACAAAGGATGAGAAAGAAATGAGCCTGATTCAATCAGATTCAGTTTCTACCCTTTCGCTTTCAACATCCTCTACATATGAGGTGTCCCAGTTATCGCAGTCCAAACGAATGCAGCGGATGACCGGCTGAATCGAACCATCGTCATTTCGCACGATGGCCTGTTCACCAAAACGGCATGACTGGCACATATCTGGCTCAATCAGCCGAATGACTTTTAACTCCTGACGAATCATAGATTTTAGAACCCCACACACACTTCCCTTGCGGGCTTGTTCTCATCTTTGGCCTTGGGACCCTGATGCTAGTCGTCAAGAATGCTGGATATTGAAGCAGCTGCGTAAACCACTTAGAACTATCAGACACAACGAGGATTTTTTGGATGCCGTCAAGGCGGCAGGCCATGAGGCTCCCGACCCAGGTCTGAGAGACAATTTCCATTCTCTCCCCCGAGCTCCCATCAGCCTCGTCTGCTGCGCTCTAGCAAAACAGGTGAACCAGGGTGGAATCATTCGACTGGCCGAAGCCTTTAGGCTGGAATCTGTTAAATTTGAAGTAGAACCAGAAGATGTGATGGATATGGCCGGAGCCAGAGGAGCTGGGCAATGGCTGGATTGGCAGTACCAAAACCCCAGCGAAGCCATCAGCCAGGCAAAAAGTCAGGGTCGACAGGTTGTAGCGCTGACTCTCAACCAAGATTCAGTCTCCATCCATCAGGTTCCCTGGCAGTTCCCCTGCACCTTGGTGCTTGGAGAAGAAAAAGCGGGTGTTCCCAAAGAGATTGAAGAAGCCTGCGACTTAAGCGCAGCAATTCCTCTCTACGGAATGATGCAGTCTCTTAACGTCACCCATGCCGCAGTCATTGCTGTCTGGGAAGCCTTAAATGCCTATCGCAGCATCGATCCAGATTTCATGCCGGCACGATCCGTCTCAAAGCGGCTCCTGAACATAGATGGCCAATAAATCTTTAGCCTCTCTCTTTGACTCTAGCCTATTAGGAACACAGACGCCATGAGCACAAACCATTCTCTTGTCACGCCGCTAAACCTGGCTCTCTTTAAGACAGAAGTGATCGAAGGAGATCTCCCCGTCCTCATCGACTTTTGGGCTCCTTGGTGTGGCCCCTGCCGCACCATGAAGCCTATTCTCGACGAAGCCTCAGTAAGCCTTACAGGAAAGGTGAAAGTCTTCAGCTTAAACGTAGATGAAGAGCCCGCTTTGGCTCAAGCTTTTAACGTTCAGGGAATCCCTACTCTCGTCGTCATGAAAGGCAGCTTGGTTCTTGATTCATGGAGCGGGGTCCGTCCTCTGGACAGCCTGCTCTCCACTGTGAATCTGGCCTTGGCAAAGATTCCGGCATAACCTGTCGGTCCTTCCCTGACTCTTTCAGAAATGATGAGGTTAAATGGCCTCGTGAGCGAATTGATCCAGATTGGCGCCGCGAGGCCAAAGGCACCTAGACCGGAGGAACTCACCCTTCGTTTCTCGGATGAGGCCATTAAGCAGCTGGACGCACTGAAAACTCACTACCCAACCGAAAAAGCCTGCATTCTGCCTGGGCTCTGGATTGCTCAAAGAGAGTATGGCGGCTACCTTAGCCCGGACGCCATTGCAGAAGTGGCATTTAGACTCAGCCGAACTTATGTTGAGGTTGAAGGCGTTGCCACTTTTTACTCCATGTACAACACCCAACATGAAGTTGGAAAGCACATGATCGAGGTCTGCACCTGCCTAAGCTGCCATGTCTGCGGTGCCTACCGCATTGCCGATTACCTTAAGGAAAAGCTGGGCGTTGATTTTGGCGAGACCACCGAAGACGGAGTGTTTACTCTGCACGAAGTGGAATGTCTTAATGCCTGCGATAGGGCGCCACTGCTTCAGGTCGGCGACGAATATCACGGACCAATGAACCCCGAATCTGTGGATGCTCTTCTTGCTGATCTCAGGCTTAGGTCTGCTTCTACTGTTACAAAAATGGCCGATGAGATTGTCAAGGTGCATTTGAAGGCAGAAGAAAAATCTTAATAAGCGAACTTATCCGAACTTTCCGTTCAAAGTGCTTTTACTGGGAACATTAAGGCAGAAAACTTGGTCAGAGAAAGCTGTTCGGGATGCCTTCTGATGTGTCCACCCGGTAAAATCTCTGTCAGTCAGGGTAGAAACCTGGTGTGACCTTTGGTAACATAGGTCCGATTGGAGCGTTGGCCGCTTAGGCGGCTGACTGTGGGTGACAAGATGAGCCTGAAGCGAGCCTTCACATTGATCGAGCTGTTGGTGGTGATTGCAATCATCGCCATTTTGGCAGCGATTCTCTTCCCTGTATTTGCACAGGCAAAGGCGGCTGCCAAGAAAACGCAGTCCCTTAGCAACCTGAAGCAGATCGGAACTGCTTTTGCGATTTACACAACCGACTACGACGACATTATGCCCTTGGTGACTGGTCAGGACGCTGCTGCGACCACCTACTACGACATCACCTGGGTCAAGTTCATGCAGCCTTATGTCAAAAACCTGGGAATCTTCGTATCCCCGGTTGGGCAGGGTCTGCTCAGCACGCCTTACGATAAGAAAGGCAGCGACAGACCTGCAGACTCTGGCCCTCTCGGCACCGCAGGCACTCCTCCCGCTCAGGGTGGCCCTGTTGTCGGCTATGGCTTGACCCCAAGAGCCTACTATGCTGGCTTCGACGGATTTGCTTCCTGCCGACCTGGCAGCACAGCCTGTCGCTGGCGCAACCCCTATAACGGCCAGACAGCCTTCTTTGATGGCGTCGGCGGTGCCTTTGCAACCAACGATTCTGGAGACCGCTGCTACGCCAGCACCGTTTCAGGCGCGCCTGAAAACTCTTTGAGCACTACCTCAGTAGCTCGTCCTTCAGAAACCGTTATGCTGGTCGAATCTGCCTCATGGGATCTTGGCGCATGCTATGGCGAACCTGACCTGACCATTAGAGCCCGACACAACGCAGTCCGTCAGAACGGAGCGCTCGGCCGTCCAGTCACAATCGGTCTCTCGATTGCGACCATGACCGATACTTCAGCCAAACCAATGCAGATCGCTCAGATGGTCCGCATCGTGACTGACCCGGCTGGCGACTACTACCAGTACTTCTACCCCCATCGCTAAGCAATGAAAAAACTGCTGACACTGTGCGCCGGAACAGTCATCTTGGGGAGTCTTTTGACTCTTGCAGGCTGTGGCGAAAAACCAAAAGATCCCATCAAAGAGAATGAAGGCCAAGGGCAGGAAATGGAAGTTCCTCCCCGAAGGACTGAAGGCCAGAGTTCTCAACAGGGACAATAAGGTTCACAGGTTAAGACCCAATATGAGGTGTGGAACGCTTGTTCCACACCTCATATATTTTATGTCATCCTTATATCTACAAAGTTTTGGAGAGCAGTAGATGGCACGCAAATCAAAAGCTAAAAACGAGCAGGATGAGCAGAAAGAAAAGCTTCTCTGGATTTCGGCCTCGCTGCTTGCTGTCGCCATCGTGATCTTTTTGGTGCTGCAGTCGTTCCAGGAAAAGCCGGTCGATCCTACGACAGTCAATAACAACGGGAAACAGATTCCAGTCATCCCAAGACGTGAACCAGAACGCGACGCCCTGGCTGCCTATGAAGCAGACAGGAACAAATAGCCTTGGTTTCAAGGGTCCATTGCTCCCCTAGACCGTAGTTTTCATACCCAACTGAAAGTAGAATGCAGTAATGGCCGAGTACAAGCTTCTCTTGGAGCATTCGCATCTTCCCGAGTACAGAACCCTTGAAGGGTATCTGGCTAAAGGTGGATACGAGGGCCTCAAAGCAGCCATCGGTATGGAGCGCCAGGCCATTATCGACCAGATTAAGGCCAGCGGCCTAAGGGGACGAGGCGGCGCGGGATTCCCTACCTGGATCAAATGGAACGGAATCGCAAAAGAGAAAAAGACCACTCATTACCTCGTCTGCAACGCAGATGAAGGCGAGCCAGGAACCTTTAAAGACAAGCAGCTGATGGAGACGGTTCCATTCCTTTTGATTGAAGGAATGACCATTGCGGCTATGGCTACCCAGGCCGACGTGGGATACATCTACATTCGCGGAGAATTTATAGATGCCGCTCGCAGTCTTAGAAACGCTCTTGACGAAGCCTATGCCAAGGGCTTTCTTGGCAAAAACATTCTAGGAACAGGCAGGGATTTTGAACTTCATCTGCACATGGGAGCAGGAAGCTACGAATGTGGCGAAGAATCTGCCCTGATGAGCAGCCTGATGGGAGAGCGAGGCATGCCCCGCCTCAAGTTCCCCCATGCCCCCCTGCCAACCGTTGCCGGATTGTTTGACCAGCCCACAATCATCAACAACGTGGAAACTTATGCCTGCGCGCCCTTCATCCTAAAAAATGGCGGTGAGTGGTACGCAACAATAGGAGCCTCCACCAAAAACAGCCGCGGCACAAAAATCTTTTCCGTCAGCGGCCATGTAAACAAGCCAGGCAACTACGAAATTGAATTCGGTACCACCATGGCCGAGCTGCTGGAGATGGCAGGTGGAATGAAAGGCGGGGCTCTTAAAGCCTGCGTGCCAGGCGGTTCATCAGTTCCCATCATAACAGCTGAGGACACCATGCGTGCAGTCATCGGCTACGAGGAAATGAGCGAAGTTAAGTCCATGGTAGGGTCTGGCGGCTGCATGTTCCTTAACGAACACACCTGCATCGTCAGCTTTATCTGGCGAACAGCCATGTTTTACGCCAATGAATCCTGCGGAAAATGCACCCCATGCCGAGAAGGCACTAAATGGATGAGGCAGATTCTTGAAAGAATCGTTAGAGGCAATGGCCAGCCAGGTGACAAAGAACTCTTGGTCGAGATAACCAAGCAGCTTGATGGAAGAAGCTTCTGTGGTCTTGGTGATGCAGCCGCCTGGCCGGTCGCCGCCGCCATAAGGGTCTTCCCCGAAGAGTTTGACTATTTCATCGAAAAGGGTCACACCATGGTGAACTCTTCAACGGCAAAGAACCTTGAACCCAGTTTGAAAGACTTGGCTGCGGTCTGAATATTTTCCAAAAGACCCGCCCAGCTCGTTATGACTGACCGTTCGGTCAGTCATAATCGTCTATGAGGACATGGCACAAGCTCCTGAGATCAATCCTTCAGAGACGAAGGACGCCATCCTGAGTGCAGCGGTGGAACTCTTCGCCGCGTCTGGCATGAACGGAGCATCAATCGCCGACATTGCCAAGCGGGCTGGGGTCACCAAAAGCCTGGTCATGTACCACTTTCCAACAAAAGAGGATCTTTGGCGTCAGTCTGTCGAGTTTAGGATCGGCCCCACCATGGAAATCGTGGAGCAGTTTATGCAGGGGCAGGGAGAGATTGGCCTTGAGGATTTGATGAAGGTCAGAGCTCTTGCCCACCACGAGATTCCTGAAATCAGCCGCATGTATGCCTGGACCACTCTTGGACATGGAAACCCGATACCCGAAGACAAGTGTGATATTGTAAAAGCCCTTTTTGCGAAAGTTGCCGCAGACCCTCAAAAGTACAAAATTCCCGAAGGTTTAGATCCTGTGATGTATATAGGAGTTCTGATGGCCACGGTTGATGGGTGGTTTTTGTTTAGAGAGGTTCATAGCCAGTTTGCTGAAAGGCCGAGTGACTCCAAAGAGGCCACCGAAGAATTCATCAAAATCATCAAGACGATCTTCTTTTCTAGCTCTGGCTCCCCCAAAGCCAGGACGGACGAGGCAAAATAGTGCTTGATGTCTCAGCTGCCCAATGGCCCCTTAGCGATCATTATCAACCCAGCAGCTGGGAGAGGCAAAAGTGAAGCCAGCCTAGTCAGCCTGCTGCCAAAAATCAAGAGCAGCTGGAAAAACGATGTCCGTGTCTACCGAACTGAGCGGGCGGGCGATGGCACGGCCCAAGCTGAAAAAGCAGTTCGAGAAGGCGCAGTGCTGGTGGCAGCGGCAGGTGGTGATGGCACCCTCTGCGAAGTCATCCAGGCGACAGCTCCTCTTAATATCCCTGTGCTCAGCCTTCCTGCTGGCACTGGCAACGATCTTGTCAGAACTCTTGGAATCCATTCACTCGACCATGCCGTTTCGCTTCTTCAGAACGGCAGAGTTTCCATAATTGACTCAGGGATTGTGGAGGACAGGCGCTTTGTCAACATTCTTTCTTGTGGTTTTGATGCCGAAGTAGGCGACAGAATCAACAAGAGGTTCAGACATCTCAGAGGAACAGCAGCCTACATCGCTGGGGTGGTCAGCACACTGTTTTCGTATAAAGCTCTGCCTCTGAGACTAGAAATTGATGGAACTCGGGTTGAAAAGAAAGTGATGCTATGTGCGGTCGCCAATGCACAAACTTATGGAGGAGGGATGAAAATCTCACCTCATTCGATAGTAAACGATGGACTGCTTGAAGTCATCCTAGTCGAAGAAGTCAGCCGGTTCGAGTTCCTCAAAACCTTTCCCAAGGTGTTTTCTGGCAGCCATCTTGGGCACCCGGCGATTTCTACCTTTCAAGGAAAAAGCATTAAGATCACCTCTGAGGCCGAGCTTGCCATCGGGTTGGATGGCGACATTCTCCATCGCAGAGAGGTGGAAGTCACCTTGGCCCACCTCTCTGTTCCCATTGTAATCCCTTAAGGTACAGGCTCTTTCTACTCGCCTTCCTTTAAATCGCTGCCCGGCATCAAGCCAGGAATGATCTGGGCATCATCGTGCAGAAAGATCCCGAGCTTCAAGGAAGTCTGGTACTCAAGGGTCCCTCGATGAACGATCTTGAGCCTGCTCACTGCCTCAGCCAGATCAACAGGAATGATGTGGTTGTCTCGAAGACTGACCATCACCGAGCTCAGCCCCTGGTAGATGGCATCAACAGCCCCAACTCCATAGGCCCGCGCCAGGTTTCTATCTCTTGCATTAGGAGTTCCTCCTCTCTGCATGTGGCCAAGAATGGTCGCTCTGCCTTCAAACTCACCTGGTGCCGCCCTTTCAACTGCCGTCATGATGGTTTGAGCGATGCCGCCATAATGGACTTCTCCACCGGCTACGATTCCATCGCTGACCAGTTTGCCTCCAAGCTTTGCCCCTTCGGCCACCACAACAATCGCAGAGCTCATGCCTCCTGCCTTGCGTTCCCTCAAAAACTCTACAAGAGCTTCCAGAGTGAAGGGAAACTCAGGAAGCAGAATCACATCAGCTCCACCGGCAAGTCCTGCCTTAAGAGCAATCCAGCCTGTGTTTCTGCCCATTACCTCAACAAAAATAATGCGTTCGTGACTGGTGGCGGTGGTGTGAACCCTATCCATTGCTTCGACGGCGACGCTCAAAGCGGTGGAAAATCCAAAGGTCTGGTCTGTTGCCCCCAAGTCATTGTCAATCGTCTTAGGAACTCCAACCACTTTAACGCCGATTTCTGCAAGCTGCATAGCCCCGCTTAAGCTGCCGTCGCCCCCTATGACTATCAGATAATCCACGCCGATGGATGCGAGATTCTGTTTTGCCATGCTAAGAATCTCTTCTGGAATTCTATTCGCCTCGTTCTCACCCTTCTTGGCCCCGAATCTTCCTTTGTTTGTTGAACCAAGAATACTGCCGCCCAGATGGCTGATTCCTTTAACTGAATCTGGTGTAAGGGTCACAAAATCCATCGGGGAAAGAACCCCTTCAAAACCCTTCTTAAACCCGACAAACTCATAGCCCAAGCTGGACCCGTACTTAACCGCGCCAGCGATCACAGCATTAAGCCCAGCGCAGTCTCCTCCCGCCGTCAGCACTCCAATTCTCATGGTCAATCAGCCTCTTTTTTTAGGAGCAGCAGCTCCAACACGCTAAGACTACCGCCCGTGAATCAGCACTTTTTCGGCATATCACTTGTGTAGGTCCCTGGGGCATTAAGAGAACAAAAAGGCCCCTGCCTTTCGGCAGAGACCCTTGGAGAAAGCAGTGATTCCCTTTACTTATCTGTTGATGCCAGAGCTTTCTCAAGTTTGGCCATATCGGCTGTTCCGGCTTTAAGGTTGACCATAGAAGCGATAATCTGCCTCTTGCGGTAAACCAAAATTGTGTTTTTCATCTCAGGCTTGAGATTAATCTTATAGTTGGCAATTGCCTCATTGCTGGGTTCAACTGTTGCCACAGCAACCTGAACCAAGCCTGCAGCTTCTGCGGCCTTAGCTGCTGACTTGGCTTTTGTTTTGGCTTCATTATCCTTGGTGACATGAAGGACAAAACCCTTCAAATTGGTTTTGCTCTTTTTAACCGCACTGTTGACCGCTTTGGTAATCTCTAGTGCTGTCTTGGGATCTTCGTTGTTCAGCCACACCTGTACAGCCGGGAGGTTTCCGTACTTGCAGGGTGGGCAGGTGTCAGTTCCCTTGTCAGGGCCGCTCAAATGCTGTGGATGGAAGGGCGAAACATATTCGCCATTCTTCAAACCGCTTGAAATCGGGGCAGCCAACACAACCGCAGTCAGGGCCGATACCGAAAAGAGGGTAAGGATCTTATTCTTGTTCTTCATCTGTCTTCTCCACAAAGCTAAACTTACGGCACCCCCCAAAAGTTTCGTTACCTGAGTGAAAAAGGCCAAGATTTATATCTTTCCTGGGCCTGCTGGTCAGCGTCTCGGTTCAACACAATGGCCTGAGCTTCCCTTTTTAAGCCAAAAGGTGTGAGAAGATCGTCCCAGGGCATGGGTTCTGGTTTTTCAACAAGTGATTCAAAAAGCGGCCTCAGCTTTTCTCCCCCTGCTTCAATCACCAGCTGCTTTATTCTTGCCTCATCGTAGCCCTCACCCTTGTTTCGTGACTCTACATACAAGGTTTTCATCACGTTATCTAGGCTGGCTTTACCCCCGGTTTCCTTCCTTATCGCAAGATCAAGCAGAAAGCCGATTCCCTTGCCTTTTGTGTAGTAGCTCAGCCCGCCATAGCCTTGACTGCCCTTTGCCTCCCAAACCTTAAGCGAGGACTCTTCGGCAGAAATCGTTTTGGCCGCCGTCGAACGCTCTAAAGACCACATGGTTCGGCTTAAGTCAGCAAGAAAGTTCTGCTGACTCCACAATCCTGCACGCACAAGCAGAACCCCAGCGTAATAATCGGTAACACCTTCCAGCCACCAAAGACTCTTCACCTCAGCCAGAGTCATGAAGCTTGGGTTCACAAGACTTTTTGGGCGAATCGCCTTAACGTTATAGGTATGAAAAAACTCGTGCGAAATCAGGCTCAAAGCCGATTGAGGCGCAGGACTCCATAGGCCAAGCCGGCAGGAGGCGTGATTTTCCAGACCTCCATACCCTCCGCCGACATCACCAAAGAACACATAACGATCGTAGGGGGCCCCTCCAAAAAGGGCGTGAGCCTCCTTGACAATTTTCTCGGTAGGCTCAATAAAAGGATTCGGACTAACAGAATCGTTCCTGCCAAAAACTACAAACTCGTGTTCACATCCGCTGACAGTAAAGCTCGATGATTTTGCTTTCGCCGAAAAAAGAAAAGGACTGTCAAGCAGCTTGGCGTAGCTTGGCTGGCTGAATGACCAGACCCCTTCGGCCTTCTTTCCGCCCTTGTTTACATAAAGCTTATGGCTGGGGCCCCCTTCGATTTGAACTTTGAAACTCTTCTCAGTTTCGCCCGAAAACCGGCCAAGAACGGGTCCTGAAACCCAAATTTCATTTTCATCAACTTTCAGGTTTGGCGAAAAATTGCCACCGGAAGGCATGGCGACATATTTGACTTCATCCGCTCCAGCGGGTATCTGCCAGGTTCCCTTATTGTCAGATCTGGCCTCAACCTTCAAACCCCGTTTATAGAACGAGATCTCCTTGATTGTCTTGTAGTACTGAAAAAGCTGATAGTCGCCTTCACGCCAATTGGGAACTGAAAAGCTGGTCCTCGGGCTGCCAACCTGCAGAGTGACAGCCACTTCCCCTGTTTCAGCTAAAGGCGTCAGCATATAAAGGGCCTCAGAGTTCTGAGCTGTCGCCATGCCAAAGACTGCCAAAAGAGGAGCGATAGTCACACTATTACGACGCCCGAAGGATCAGTTTTGTTTTAGACCTGGGTTCTGGATTCCTGCCCAATTCACGGGTTTCAGCCCATTTGACTGCTGCAGATTCCCACAGAGACAGGCTTAACCCATGCTACAAGTCCACCCAAACAGGAAGATGGTCGCTGGCTCTGGTGCCCTCAACCTCAACCCGACTGTCAATAACTCTAGGATAGCTGCCATCCAGAACATCCTTAGGCTTTCCAATCACAGGAACCCCAGCTGAACCGCTAAGGGTGCGGCTGACAATGACCTGATCAAAAAGGATGGCTTTTACTTTAACATCTGTCCTAAAGTTATGCTCCCTCGTCCTCCACATTTCGTTTTCTGCAAAGGCGCCAGGAATTCTCGCGTCACTATGCTTCCACCATTCAACCTTCTCCAGATCAGCGGTCGTCCAGTCCTGCTTGTACAAAGGTTCGGTGAGGTTCACCATTCCGGCCTTTACAAAAAGCTGCGGACCTTCATCTCCTGGCGCATCGTTAAAGTCACCCAAAATGGCGAAGTTCTTCTCACCCCTTCTCTGAATCTCCTTGATCAACAGCTGGGCGGCCTCTGTGCGGCGCGGGTTGGTGGTCCACCTCGCTGGGGCGCGGCTTTTCAAGTGAAGACCGTATAGGACAACATCTCTTCCCTCCTTGCTGACCTTAACCCGGATCACGTCTCGTCGCCCCGGAAAGGCGCTGTCGAACTCTGGAGAAGTAAAGACGAGGCTGGCTTCAGCAAACTTGATTCCCGGCGCAGCTGCAAAGGCAAGCTCTTGGTTTTCCCTGGCGCTGTCTGCCATCCAAATCTGCCAGCCTCTCGGAAGAACTCTCTGCAGGGCTGCCAGGCTTTCTATTTCCTGGAACATGACTGCATCTGGCTTGGCATCTTCCAAGATTTTCTGAATTCTCTTTGTCCTTTCTGGCAGAGTCCTTTCAGAAAGCCACTCCAGGTTCCAGGTCATCACTCTCAGCCTGTTTCCAGAAACCTGGCTTGTCCGCTCAGCAGCCTCTATAGGTGGCTCGGCCCCAAGACTGCAGGCAGATAGAAAAAAGCAGGATAGGGTCAGCCAAAACACTCCTCGCATCCTCACATGTTCAGGATAGCTCCACTACAAACCCCAAAGCTGGATAAAATGACCTTGTGGCCTCCACCAAGAGCCTGAGTCCCTCAAAAATCACCACCTACTTGGCTTGTCCAATCAAGTACCGCTGGACATACCTTGACCCCAGGGGCAGAATCTATTTAAGATCAAAAAGCTACTTTAGTTTTGGAACATCGCTCCATAAGGTTCTACAACGCTTCCACGATTCTGGTGATGCCGGAGTCACCACGCTTGATGAAGCAGCAGCAGCCCTAGAAGAAAGCTGGATAGACGCAGGGTATGCCAATGCAGAAGAAATGACCCAGGCTTTAGCCGAAGGCAAAGAGATTATCTCAAGCTATGTAGAACAGGTTCAAAAAGCGCCAGTCACGGCAAAGACTCTCTATGTCGAAAAAACCCTGAAAGTCACGATTGAAGACTTTATCCTCGTTGGAAGACTGGACAGAGTTGATGAATGGGATGACGGGACCCTTGAGATACTTGACTACAAAACTGGACGATCGGGCGTCACCAACGAAGAAGCCGCCGAGGATCTAGCCCTCTGCGTCTATCAGCTCTTGGTTAAAAAACACCATCCCGATAGAAAAGTCTGCGCTTCAATCATCGCCGTAAGGTCAGGTGAAAAAGGAACCTTCAGCCTTTCTGAGTCAGAGCTTTCGCTGCTAGAAAAAGACCTCAAGTCAATCTGCGACGAGATCCTAACCCGCGACTATGAAACCATAATCCCAAAAGTTAAAAACCTCTGCCCAAAATGCGATTTCTTAAAGCTATGCCGCAAAGACCCTGACTTCAATGAAGACTACGGCAGCATCAAAGACCCATCAGCCGACTGAAGAGCAGCAAGAGCAGCTGCCTTAAGACCAGCAAGGTCAACCCTTTCTATCTGACCTTCCAGTTCGTTCAGCCTCAATCTGCCCTGGGCAGCACCCAATACAAAGGCTTCTGTTTCAATCCCTGGCCTGATGCGTTCACCGCCCACGGCAAGAAGAGCATCATAGGTTTCTTGAGTCAGCCCCGCCAAGGTCATTGCTTTGGCCCTGGCCAGATCGACAGCTCCCCATGAGTTTACGTCCTCAATCAATAAGGCAGTCACTTGATCTGGCGTTAATGTACGCTCCGCTCTTTGAATCACGGTCATCTCAAGCCGCCATCCGGCGAGGCCAGGCATAAGCGAGCCAGAGACCTGATAGGCTTCACCCTTTTCTTCCCTCACCTTTTTATATAGGCTGCTTCCCTTCCCTTGGGTTAAGGCTCCGACAAGAATCATTGAAAGAGCGGCCTCCTCCAGACTTGAGCTCTTTAAGGGAGCAGAAACTTTGACAGCGCGGAGGCCGCTGACCATTCTTCTGGCCGGTGGGGCAGGAGGATCAAATCTGACGGGGCTCCTACGCGGAGCAGGCGGCATTGCCCTAAACCGGGGCAGCAGAATCTTATCGGCAGAACCAGGCTCAAAGTCTCCTCCTGCCACTAACGCAAGGTTTTCTGGCCTCATCACCTGCTTCTGCAGATCCAAAACGTGCTCTACCCTCAGCCTTGTCCATTCAGGAGCTTCCTGTTTGGCGGCTGTCATCAAGGGATCTGTGCCCACACGGCTAAGCTGCAGCGATTTCGCTAGAATCTCCTCGCTTCTTAGCCTGGGCCTCAGCATCATAGATTCGATGATCTGCGCCTGTGCATCAAGGCTCCCCTTAGAGCCTGAAAGCTGAAGGGTGAGAAAATCCTGTCCCGCATAGAAACGGAACCCCGCCCCTCCCCCTTGTTCAATCATCTGAGAGGAGGTGAAATCAAGTGTTCCTTCCTTTAAAAGCTCAATAAGAACACGCCAAGCCGCCGACTCACGAGAACCTGGTGCAAAAGGCATCCTAAAATGAGCCTGCAGCACCACCCGCCCCGATCCTGGCTGAGGTGCTTCCAGAACCACGGCAGGGTTCTGAGTAAGAGGCGGCGCGGTCTGCGCCAAAACCAAAGCCGCTAGCAGACTTGTCATTGACCTGACTCCAGCCTGATCGCCCGGGCGGCGGTAAAGGCATCTATCCCCGCCTCAACCTGCTGCGGCGTCACGCCCTTAGCAAGCTCCTGCAGCCGATCCAAAGTTAGTGATGGATTCTGAAGGGCTAATGGAGCCTGGACTGCCACAAGACTCTCTGGAGATGATTTGAACCCGCCAAACCAGCCGTCAAGACTCACCTTTGCCAAAGAGTAGAGGCCCTGCTTGTCGGCTGAAGTCATTGAATCCAGCTTCCTAAAAACCTCCGGACTTGGGGCAGTGATATAGATGAGGCTCCTCCAAAGCGATGGAGTAAAGAAGGGTGAAGCCTCTCCCAGCCATCTTGATGAGGCCAAGGCCGCCCCCACCATAGCCAGGCCCGAGGTTGAATCAATGCCCTCAATAAGCGCCGCTCTTGCCGCGCCTCTCATGCCAGAAGCGACGATAAGGCTGGGGGCAAACTGAGCACTTCTTAAAGGGACTTCTCTTTCTTGACCAGCCGACACCTGTGAAAAACTATCTTTGGCGCGGTTCACAACCGCGCTTGGCTCAACTCCGCCAGCAATGGCAATCGAAATTCCCCTGCCTTCAAACAGCCGACTGTGCAGCAGAGCCAATGCCTCCGGCTTCACTTCGGCTGAATCAGGAAAACCCATAGGGTCAATCGCTTCTGCTGTAAAGACTCTGCTCCACGCCGCCCGAGCCATTTTCTGAACCCCTTCCAATAGAGCTCTTTCTTCTTCCATTATCGAAGCTTCCTTAGCGATATCTTCTGCGGTTACCTGTAGTGGCTGAGTCAATGAAGCAAGACCTTCTAGAGCAAATGAAACCTGTCTCGGCCTGCAGGTGATGCGAAAGATAACAGCCTCTCGCGTCGTCCAAACAGACAGGCTCATTCCCTGCTCCTCAAGCTTTTGGTCAAGATCACGCTTGGGGCCTCTTGCCGCCAGATGCTCAAGAAGGTGAACCTTGCCGTGCCGCAGGTCATCTTGACTTAACCCCGCGAGAGAGACAGCCATAGCCACTGCCGCACGATCAGAATGGGCAGTTGCTTCGACCTGAAGCCGGACACCGTTGGGAAGGATGGTCCTCTGTCGTTCTGGCTGCTGAAGCGTGCCAAGAAGAAGGGCCATGCCAGCCGAAGCAAGCATGGCCCAGGGTACCTGCCCGTGAAAGAGAGTCTTTAGCCCATTGCAGGCAGGAGATCCTTTTTCAAGAGAGCTCTGGCTCTAAAGAGCCAGCTCTTAATTGTGCCTTCGGGTTTGTTTAAGGCCCTGGCAATCTCTTCAACATCCATGTGCTGATCATGCCGCAGAAGGATCGCATCTCTGTAAGGTTCTGGCAGACGCGAGACCGCATCGCGAATCATCTCCACCATCAGCCTGTTTTCAGCTCCGACCCCAACTTCCAGCCTGTCATCTGACAAGGCGAATTCATGATCGTCGATATTCTCTGTCGTGCTGCGTCGGCTTCGAATAATGTCAACACAGCAGTTGGTGCAGATCCTCATCAGCCAGGGGCCAAGGGGACGTGCTGAATCGAAGGTCTTGAGCGCACGAAATGCCTTCACAAAGGTCTCCTGCACCGAGTCTTCAACATCCTCAGCATTTCTGAGCATTCGTCGAGCGTGGTGAGTCACCTGGGCGCGATGCATGCGAAGGATTTCTTCCTTCGCGGCTTTATCGCCCGCCTGAGCAGCTAAAACAAGAGTCTGCTCCTTAGTTAAAGGGCTGACTTCTGTCTCGCGATGAGAAAGGCTCACTCCTAAATCAACTGAGGAATGAGACGCCGTTCCGATGACTGCATTCAAGTACATGAGCATGAACTCCGACAAGAACATTGTATTCAATATTTTTAATGACACCAGGACTAAACCTTAATATTTTTAATATCAGACTCAAAACAACTTAAAATAATGTTCCATCCGTCCTACTTCAGGCCCTTTTCACAGTCAGACCAAAAGGCTAGGCAGAAAAACTGAAGGAAATTCTTCACAGATGCCAATAATTCATTTATGAGGGGAGGAGTCGTTCTGTGGTCCCTCATGGCCAGCGCCCCCGTCCTGCTTCTTGGGGTGATGGGCATAGTTGGCCGCACTCAGGTGAGCACGTGGGAGTTTGAATCCTATACGCCCAAAGAGAATCTGGCTCTGACCGCTTATCAAGAGCCCGTTAGGTCAGCCCACGTATTGAGCAGCGTGGATCCTATGAGCCCAAACTTTGCCACTTTGACGACAAAGACAGCCGATCTCTGGCTGAAAGGTTACGATTCCGGCCTCCTCACCGACGTGCTGCCTGGCTCTTTAGAAGACCAAGGCACTAGTGGTTCAAAAGGTCAGATCGGTGAAGCAAGGCAGCTGCTGATCAACAATCTTCACATTGCAGCCGTCGCAGCTAAAGACTCAGGATCAGAACTGGGGTACTGCCTTGCCCATGCTCAAATTATCCGCGTGGCCGATATAGGCAAATATGCTGGATCGGCTTCTGTTCAGCAGAGTGCCCTGATACAGATCGGCAGCCTTCAAAGAATTGCAGACCGCTGGACTATCTTAAGCAAAGAAGAGCAGCGGCGGGTCAGCGAAGAACTCAAAGAGGTCCGAAGATCCGATGTTCCGCTCAAAGCCTTAGCCGAGCGGCTCTCTCACCTGGCCATCCGTCGGCAGATGACTCAGCACGACAGTATGAAAAACATGGGCAAGGTGTTTCACGCCTCAAACCTAGAGTCACTCATACCGCCTGAAGGAATGAAGCTGAAAGGTCTTGAGGGACGATCAAAAGAAGCTGGACTTGACCTGGCTTTGGGCGTTTCGATTGCAGCTTCTCTCAAAGCAGAAGAAAAGTTTCGGTCAATCTTTAAAACTGTCGTGCCCGCGGTTTAGTCCCTTTTGATGACGCCAGCCCAGGCTCATTAAGCTTTGCTCCACTCACCAGCAGAGTGCCAGCGCAGGCCATAACTGGGTGCAGAAGAAGCATAAGGACTGGCAGGGCGGAAAGCACAATGCAGGCCAAGAGCAGAACAAACGCACCCTTTTGCTTCAAAGCCTTAAAAAACGTTCCTGGCATTATTTCACCCCGGCGCTGGTAAGCCACCCCAGTGAAATCATTAAAAGCCAGCAGCCCTGAAAGTATCCACCCCACCCAGATAAGAGGTGTAAAGGCAAAAATGACTGCAGGGACAACAATGACGACAGCAGCAATGATCCTCAGAAAAGTATCAACCACCATCTGTCCTTTTGTCAGGCCAGGAAACTCAGTCCCTGCCCCGCACAGCTCCTCAACTTTGCGACCTAAAGGATCCCAGTGAAATGAGGAGACCAAGCTTGAAAGGGCAAGAAAGATCGGACCGCTAAAGAACAGAGCCGCAATCAAAGCAGCCGCTCCCGCCATATAGCCCCAGGGTCCAAGCCAAGCTGCAAATGCCGCTGAAAGCACGACTGTGGTTATCGCAACACTCAAAAAGTAGATCGCTAAAGAGACAGCAAGTGGTCTCCACAAATAGGGCCTAAGGGATTTCTGACCAAAAACCAGGCGGAATGAGCGAGTTAAAACCTGCACCAATGGTGAGCTACGCACAGAAAACCAATCTCGTTGCTGTACTGCAGCTGCCCTAAACACAAAAAGCCTTCACTCAGAGAAAACTCATGAGTAGAGGCTGCTGCAGCCAGCCGTGTCTACCAGCGAACGCCTTTTTTAGCTGGGAGATGAGGCATGCTTCTATCGGCAAGAAACTTGAGCACGAAGGCAAGGCCTAGCCCAAGCAGAATGACGACACCCGCCCAGATAAAATTCCGAACTGGCTTAGTCGCGGCCATCTGCTTCTCTACTTCAACCTGCCTCAAAGTATCAAAGGCTTTCTGAGGATCTGCCATGACCGTCAAGGCAGAAGCAGCCTTGGCATCTGTCCTGCCTGGCTCTTCTTTGGCTGTCTTTCGGTCAGACATTTCCACGCTGCCAACAACGGGGACAGAGCCATTGACCCCCTGCTGGGAGCCGAGCTGATCTTGAGTCTGCTCGGCTTGAGGGGTGAACCCAGGCGGCTTTTCTGGAACGAAGCTGAAGGCTGTCATACAGGTGAATGACAGGCACACGACCGTCACAAAACGAGCAGCAAATGTTCTGTTTTTCATAGTGTCTTCTTCCTGCCTCCTATCACAAGCCCAGCCAGTCGAGCAGAGGTCCAATTATCGGCAGTGAACCAAGGCCCAATCCTCCTCCCGTTCCAACTCCGTTTCCACTTCCGCCAACAGAAACAGCGCTTGACTGGCGGCTGTAGCCCCATTCCTGCCAGGTTGACCTTAAAAGACCAGGAGAACGCGGCAGTTCAATATCAATCAAAGGCTTGCTGGTTGCGGAGCGTTCTTTAATGCGGTTATCGTAATTAAGCCTTAAAGGCAGTGAGTGGACAATCATCGCCTCATCTTTCGAGATCAGAGTTCCATTGATCGTAACGCCCTGGCCTCCTTGGCCGATCAGACCGCCGCCAACGTTATTGGTGTACATGATCGCATCGATCTGATTGACGCCTTCGGCCAGCGAGTTCATCGTGGAATCAGAAATCACGCTTTGGTAGCGTCGGCGGCCCGTGCCATCAAATTCCATTCCATTGAAAGGCGGTATGTAGTTTCCATTGTCATCGTATCGTCCCTTGGTAAAGGGAGGCTTCATATAATAAAGAGGGTAAGGATCACTGTAGCTGGCCGGGTTGCCCATGAGCACAGAACCTCTAGCTGCCAAAGCAAGCAGGTCAGCTTTCTCAGCAGCATTTTCTACAGCTTGAGGATTGGTGCCTTGAAAGTTTGGTGGATTCTTGTATTTAATTGAACCCACTACATGAACATTGCGGCCAGTGTAAAGGGTTCCCTGCCCCTGCACAGTGCCCTTGATAACAACATCCTGTAAAACCGTTACCGGACCTGTGATCCTAATCGGCCTTGCATCAGTGCCCACCAGGATTGCAGAACCGTTGACGACACCGTTAGTATCCAGTCGCTCATAGCGATTTAGGCTGGAGTTCCACACCTCAAGTTTTGCCCCTTGTCCATAGTTGGGATTCGCCGTGCCATCGCCATAGGTGGCTTTGGAGTCAAGGTAGTTTTGGCTGATGGTTTGATACCGACTAATATTGCTCAAATCAGGCATGACCAGTTCCTGAGTCTGTGTCTGATCAAGCAGAGTTTGTGATGCAGTGGCGTTGCCTGAAGTTTTGCTCCAGGCTCTCACACCGGTTGAAGATTCCAACGTTGCGCCAAAGGGGCGGCCATTTTGAATCGTAGCGTTGGAGTTAAACACCAGATCCCGCCACTTTTCAAACTCGGTAGAAGCTAAAGCTCCGTGTCGTCCAGAGGCATAGACCTGCCTCCAGCGTGAGGGCATTCCGGCTGTTCCGCTTTGGTTAGCTGAATATGTGTTATTATCCCACTTTACAGGCTGACTATTAATGATCCCTGCAGCGGATGGGTCAAGCTTGTTGTTTTCAGCTGCGACAACCGTGCCATTAACGACAGGAGTTCCCCCAGTGAAGTCAAAGTTGCCATTGGCTCTCATATCGCCATTGACGATAAGGGTATTTTCATTAAAACCGTACATCCAGCCATAGTTGTTGACAAAATACGTATAGTCAAAAACTCGGCTGCGAAGAAGGGAGAAAACACAGGCTACATCAATGGTCTTTCTTGGTTCACCCTCATCCAGTACGCCGTCGTTATCGTGGTCGATAAAACCAACACTGCGGATAGTGACCAGGCGCGTGTAGGCATCCTGCTGCACCCAGCCAATAACACCCGAAACCCAGCGTCCATTGACAGGCCCTAATTGATCAGCCCGACTTCCTTTTGGCACCGCTGCAGAAGCACCGCTGAAAACCGGATCGAGATCTTCAAAGTGTTGATCCTGTTTGAACTCTCTCCAGATCACCCTCAGCATGGCCTGCACACCAGCCTCGCAGAGATTGGTTGTTCGCACATCCTCAGTGCTCCTTCTCGATTCCCTCATGGTTTGGGTGGCGTAATCTACGTAGACAACGGCTCCCAAAGCCAAAAGAGCCATAACCATAAAGGTTGTGACCAAAGCAGAACCCTTCTGCCTGCGCTTTTTGCTGCGAAATGACTTCATAGGATTCCTCTTTTAGCGGGTGAGTTTGGGGATGTTTCTCAAATAAACTGTTTCTCGTTTTCGTCCCAAGTAGCTTCTCCCCTGCCTGGTCCTTCTTGTAACAATCTGAACAGTAACTTCTCGAATCAAAGCGACTGCTGGAGCAGAAAAAACTGTGTAGTTCGCGCCGCCATTGTCAGGATCCTGCAGAACTACATTGCGGCAGATCACACGAGTTGAAGCATCTTCCTGCAGGATAATGTTCCCGCTGGAGTGATACATTCTCCTGTTTACACCATCCCAAACTGCAGGTACATTAAACACTCCGGTTGTGGCATTTCTGGTCGGCAGCCTATATGTTACGCCTTGACCATTATTGTCAACCACGACGACCATAGCCTGACGAAGCTGATCAGAAATCACGCGAATGGCCTGCCGGCTCTGCGATTCCGCTTCCACCATTTCGGAGCCCCTTACCCACATACCGGCTCCGGCAATAAACAGAGTCAAGGCAGTGCCAAGAACCATAGTTCCGATAACGGCAGCTACAGAGACCTCTACCATAGAGCCGCCAAATGTCCTTCGCTTGACTAGGTTTCTCATGGCTCTTCTCAAACATTTGCCAGAAGAGTGGCTAGTGAGACCGTGTTGGTCCGCCCCTTTTCTGTCCAGGTCACAGTCGCGGTCACCTGCCTCAAATCAATTCCAAGCTGTTCAACAGCCAGCCTTCCTGTTCCTGCAGGAAGCGTGCTGCCAGGGCTGTCAGATATTCCGACATCAACATTGGTAAAACTATAAGTATTAGCGGCAACCGGCGATGCGCTGTCGATTAAGCCATAAGAAGCCAGCTGAATGGCAGCGGCATTGGTGTAGCCAACATTCCTAACTTCCTCAAGCATTTTTGAAGCAAGTGAAGTTGCAATATTGTAGTTGTCAGCTTTGGCACGACTGTTGTGAGCAGCTGGCAGAGTCGCACTAAAAATCAAGGCGCAGACGGCCAGCATCAAAATTGCCATCATTGCTTCTGCAAGCAGATGACCACTATTCCTGCGCCGTCTTTTCATAAAGAATCTTCCCTGCACAATTCGTGCCCTAAAGCCAACCCACAGATGCGATTGAGTCTTGTATCACAGTCTGCTTTCAGCAGAAATGCTCTCATAGAGATGTTCCCTATCAGTGTCATTCTCTTTGTCTGCAGATTTGCCTGGCTTCCTTTTTTACATTGTAGGAAGATCCAATGTGTCAGTTCAGGCTCCCGCCCAACTTCCTTCAATGATTTCATGCTTCCGAATAAAAAGAAGGTGGACCAGACTCGCCGTCCGATCCACCCTGCCCTATAAGGCTTAGGCCAGCCTAGAGGCCAGAAGCATCGGAAGCCCACTGATCAGAGGACTTGCTCTGGAAGGTGGGTGCGGTGCCAACGGCATTGACAACGTAGGTGCCAGAAACTGGTCCAGCGGGCCAAGACTTCATGTAGCCATTGGTAGCGTTGGTCAGGTCAGCCTGAGCACAGCCAGTTGTGCCGCCGTTGCTGAGGCCCTTATCCATGGCACACTGCTCTTTGGCATTCTCAATCTGCTTGAGGTTGGCGATGATCGTCTGCTGACGGCTGTTCTGCCGAGCCTTGATGAAGTTGGGGATTGCGATCGCGAGCAGGATCCCGATGATCAGGACCACGATCATGATTTCGACGAGGGTGAAGCCTTTGTTCTTGCGGTTCAT